>JBOGLA010000020.1:0-47589 GCA_050746185.1 Terriglobales bacterium
ACTCATTCGCGCGCGAATGAGTGGGGCACCCGGCCAGCCAGTCGACAAAGTTGTGGACTTCCGACACCGCTGGTTCTATGCTGCGGGGCGGAGGTTCCGATGAACCCTCAAATCGCCATCGCGGGAACCACCGCTCCTGCGCAGCAGCAGATCGTGGTCCGCGCAGGCGAGAGCCAGACTGGCTCGCCTATCCGTTTTGTCGGAAAGGAAACATTTGTGAAGCTGTCGGCCGGATCGGCCGCCTGCCCCGTCTCCGTGCTTGAAGACGTCAGCCCGCCTCATCATGGCCCGCCGCTCCACGTCCATGACTTCGAGGAGTTCTTCTATATTCTCACTGGCGAGCTTGTCTTCGAGGTAAATGGGAAGCCGTTTCAGGCCTATCCCGGCGACTTTGTTCACGCACCCTCGGGCATTCCCCATATTTTTCAGAACACCACCGATCAGGATGCAAGGATGCTTGTCATTGCCCTCCGGGGGGCATCGAAAACTACTTCGCCGAACTGGCAGAGCGCTTCATGACCGACCCCGGCGATGTCGCCGGGATCAACGCCATCGGCACGTGCTACGGCATAACCATTCTCGGCCCGCCCATCGCCGCCCGGCCCAAGTAGCGAGCCCCCGATAAATTGTTCGCCGAATCGGACAGAGAAAGCTTGGACGGGTCAGTGAATCCGGCAAGCTTGAGCACAAAGGGGATGAGTATGCAGCTACGTACGACCAGAGTCAATCCATCGGAAGAGACCATCAAGATTGGTCCGCTAGGAATTCGGTTCCTCCTCACGGGCGATGATTCCAACGGCAACGCATCAGTCTTCGAGGTTCTCGTCCCTGCCGGGCAGAAGCTGGCGGCACCTGCGCACAAGAACGACGCCTACGAGGAGATTCTCTACGGTATCGAGGGCGTCCTTACGTGGACGGTTGACGGCGTACCCATCGAGGTTGGTCCCGGACAGGCGGTGTGCATCCCCCGAGGCGCGGTGCACCGCTTCGATAACCTCGGCAATGAGGATGTGAAACAGCTCGCCGTCATATCCCCCGCGATAATGGGCCCCGCGTACTTTCGCGAAGCTGCTGAAGTAATCGGCGCTGCTGCTGGCGGTCCGCCGGACCGTGCGAAGATGATGGACGTCTTCAGGCGTCATGGTATGACGGTGGCCGCACCCCCGCCTGATAAGTAGCAGACCACATTGGCGTGTTCAGCAGCGCCTTGTCGCGTGAACACTTGTTCGCAAATCAAGCACTGGCGCTTGCCATAACTGAATGCGAGGAATACCTTGCCGTTCTGGTCGGCGCTGGCGGTTGCGCCACGGCTGCTTTGGTCCTGAGTAGTCATCGTGCGGTCGTTAAGCTGTAGCCCTGCCGCCGATACTTGTCTTCCAGACTGACGAGATCGTAGCGGCGCATGAAATGGCGAATCAGGTTGACGATCACAGGACTCCACACGCCAACGACAACGCCGGAAATACGATGTAGCTCTTAGGCGCAAGAGCAACAGAGACCGCATACGCCGCCATCGTGGACGCCAGAGACAGGACGTAGCCGGGTGGAGAAGTGCCCGCAACACACGAGAGAAATTTGGCCGAGACTGTGATTTGAGGATTGTTTCGCGTCATTCGATGCGGTACTATACGCGAACCGAGCGGTATCCCCCGCGGTAACCATCCATGCCTAGCCAGGGCCAATACCGGAGCCAGATCGTGCAGTTCGGGAAGATGCTGCATCAGCGCGGCTACGTGGCGGCGATGGACGGAAATCTCTCGGTACGCCTTGATGAGCGCCGGATACTTTCGACGCCAACTTCGATGTGCAAAGGCATGATGCGGCCTTCTGATTTAGTCATCGTTGATGTCAACGGCGAGCGGATTTCGGGGCGCAATAACGTTTCCAGCGAGATTGCAATGCACTTGCTGATTTATAAATTGCGTCCGGATGTGCGTGGGATTGTGCATGCTCATCCTCGAACGGCGACGGGTTTTGCTGCCGCCGGCATGGCTTTGAACAAGCCTCTGGTCTGCGAAGTGGTGATCGGCCTGGGATCAATTCCGCTGGCAAAATATGGGACGCCGGGCACTCCTGAATTGACTGAGGCGTTACAACCGCTGATTCCGCAATACGATGCGATACTAATGTCGAACCATGGGGTTGTCACGTACGGCGCCGATCTGCACCGGGCGTACATGAAGATGGAAACGGTCGAGCATTTCGCGCAGATTGCTCTGATCTCCCATTTGCTGGGCTGCCAGCAACCGCTTGGCGACCGTGACCTGGAAAAGCTGATGGCCGCGCGGGCGAAGTATCAGGGTTCGATTTCCCCTGCGCCGATGCCGCTGGCAGCAAAGTCGGGCAATGGTTCCGGAATGAAATCCGATGGTGGTTCACCGATTGAGTCAAATGCGGCCGGCGCTCGCGCTACACAGGCTTAGCTCATCCCCCGCTTAGCGCATCGGGATTCTGACGGCATTATCGTCGGCAAACTTCTTTGCCTCTTCGTAGCCCGCGTCGGCATGGCGGATGATTCCCATCCCAGGGTCAGTGGTCAATACTCGCTCGATCCTCTTCGCCATCTCTTCTGTACCGTCGGCTACAGTTACCTGACCCGCGTGAAGAGAGTAGCCGATGCCGACTCCTCCGCCGTTGTGAATGGAAACCCAGGATGCTCCTGCAGCGGTGTTCAGCAATGCATTTAGCAGCGGCCAATCGGCGACCGCGTCGCTGCCATCTTTCATGCTTTCAGTCTCGCGATAGGGAGACGCCACTGAGCCGCAATCGAGATGGTCGCGACCCATCACGATTGGCGCCTTGAGTGTTCCCTTCTTCACGAGCTGGTTGATAGCCAATCCAAACTTCGCCCGCTCGCCGTATCCCAGCCAGCAAATTCGCGCGGGCAATCCCTGAAACTTGATTCGCTTGCGGGCCAGTTCGATCCAGCGGCGCAGGATTCGATTGTCTGGAAATAAGTCCAGCACCAGTTCGTCGGTGGCGTGAATGTCGGAAGGCTCGCCGGACAAGGCTACCCAGCGGAAAGGGCCGCGTCCCTCGCAGAAAAGCGGGCGAATGTATGTGGGGACGAAGCCGGGAAAGTCGTATGCGTTCTTGACTCCACGCTGAAAGGCGAATGTGCGGATATTATTTCCGTAATCGAAGGTTACCGATCCCATCTTTTGCAGTTGCAACATGCCTTCGACGTGGCGCGCTATCGAATCCAACGATTGCTCTTGATAACTTTTCGGATCGTGTTCACGCAATTCGACGGCTTGCTGGAAAGTCATTCCGTTGGGGACGTATCCATTGAGCGGATCGTGCGCTGATGTCTGATCCGTGAGAATATCGGGCACGACCCCGCGACGGGCAAGCTCGGGAATAACGTCGGCGCAATTGCCTACCAGGCCGACTGAGATGTTTTCCTTTTTTCGAATCGCATTCTTCAGGATGCGCAGAGCCTCATCCAAAGTTGTGACCATGAAGTCGCAATATCCGCTTTTCAGCCGCTTCTTGATGCGTTCGGGGTCCACATCAATTCCCAGGAAGGCGGCGCCGGTCATGGTGGCCGCCAGAGGCTGTGCGCCGCCCATGCCCCCCATTCCTCCGCTCACGATCAGCTTGCCGGCAAGATCACCGCCGAAATGCTTTTCACCTGCGGCGGAAAATGTTTCGAATGTGCCCTGCACAATGCCCTGCGAGCCGATGTAGATCCACGAACCCGCGGTCATTTGTCCATACATCATCAAGCCGGCGCGTTCCAGTTCGTTAAACTTCTCCCAGTTGGACCAGTGTCCGACCAGGTTGGAGTTGGCGATCAGCACGCGCGGCGCGTAGTCGTGAGTGCGGAAGATGCCGACCGGCTTGCCGGATTGCACCAGCAAAGTCTCATCGTTTTCGAGATTCTTCAGTGACTCAACGATTGCGTGATAGGCGGGCCAATTGCGCGCGGCGCGTCCGGTGCCGCCGTAGACCACCAGGTCACGCGGGCGCTCGCCTACGTCTTCATCCAGATTGTTCATGAGCATGCGCATGGCGGCTTCCTGCTGCCAGCCTTTGCACGTAAGGTGATTTCCTCGGGGGGCGCGGATGGGCGTGTATGTGGAAGGGCTTGCGGTTTCAGCCAGCATGGCTAGATGGTAGTAGTTTCGTGGAACGGCTTCAAATCTCCATGTCTGCGATGCGCGGAAGATTCCGTCATCCCAAGTTTGTGAGCGCCCGTCGCTCCATCGCCTGACTCGGGTTGCACCGCCCACTACTTTTGGAGCATTCCGAATTTGCGATGGAAGTTCATGGCGGTGTTAATGAGGCCGATGTGGGAGAAGGCTTGGGGGAAGTTGCCGAGAAGGCGCTTTGCATCGGGATCATATTCTTCGGAGAGCAGGCCGAGGTCGTTTCGAATCGCCAACAGACGCTCGAAGGTGCGCAGGGCATCGTCGCGGCGTCCCTGCAAGATGTAATTGTCGGCCAGCCAGAAGGTGCAGGCGAGAAATGCGGCTTCGCCGTGAGGCAATCCGTCCACTTTTGGATCGGTGGTGTAGCGGGCGACAAAGCCTTCTTTTGACGTGAGATGTTTTTCGATCGCGGCCACGGTTCCGAGCACTCGCGGATCGTCCGGCGGCAGGAATCCCACCAGCGGCATCATGAGGAGACTGGCGTCGAGGTGCTGGGATCCGTAAAACTGCACGAAGGAATTCAACTTAGAATCGAAGCCGTCGCGGCAAACCTGTTGATGAATTTCTTCGCGGACAGCCTTCCACTTGGCGATGCCGCCGGAGAACCATCCCTGCTCGACAGACTTGATGGCGCGATCCATGGCCACCCAGGCCATCATCTTAGAGTGGGTGAAATGACGGCGAGGTCCGCGGACTTCCCAAATGCCTTCGTCGGGACGCTTCCATGCAGTTTCCAGGAATTCGACCAGAGCCTGGGCAACATCCTCGCGCGATTCATCCGGAGGATCGAGACCGGCCTTGTGATATTGAAATAGCGTGTCGGCAACCTCTCCAAAGATATCGAGTTGAAATTGCTTGTAAGCCGCGTTTCCGGTGCGTACCGGTTTCGAGCCTTCGTATCCAGCGAGCCAGGGCAGTTCCAACTCGGTGAGACGGCGTTCTCCGCGCAACCCGTAAACGATGTTCAGTTCGGAAGGATGGCCGGCGACGGCACGCAGCAACCATTTGCGCCAACGCTGTGCCTCTTCAAGGTAACCGGCGTCCATGAGTACGTGGAGGGTGAGGGTGGCGTCGCGCACCCAGCAAAAGCGGTAGTCCCAGTTGCGCACTCCTCCAATGGCTTCCGGAAGGGAAGTGGTTGGCGCGGCCGCAATTCCGCCGGTGGGAAAGAATGTGAGGGCTTTGAGAGTGATCAGCGAACGCAGCACTGCGTCACGCCACTCTCCTTGATACTGACAACGCCGAGACCAATCGAGCCACCACTCTTCTGTTTCCTTAATCGCGGCGCGGACATCGAGCGGCTCAGGCTCGCGCAAATTAGAGGGATACCAGGTGAGATCGAATGCAACCTCCTGCCCTTCGGCGACGGTAAAGTCCGCGAGGGTCTTGAAGTCTTCACCTCGAAGCGGAACCGGAGTTCGCAAGCTGACCATGTCGGGACCGGCGATTGCGGAGATACCGTTTTCCGTGCGCTCGACCCAGGGCACGACCGATCCATAGTCGAAGCGGATTACCAGTTCGAGTTTCATCTGCACCTGGCCGCGCTTGCCGGAGACAAGCCGGATGAGCTCGGGCTGGCCATCGCGGGGAAGCATGCAATCGGTGAGCGTGACGGCCCCCGCGTCAGTCTCAAACTCAGTTTCGAGGATAAGAGTTCCCTCGCGATACTTTCTGGTAACACTACGGATGTCACTGGCGGGGCAAATTGACCAGTAGCCGTTGTCAGCGGTTCCGAGCAGCGCGGCGAAGCACGCGGGCGAATCGAAATGGGGCAGACAGAGCCAATCAAGCGAGCCTTGTTTCGAGACAAGGGCGGCGGTATGGCAATCTCCGATCATTGCGTAATCTTCGATACGCTTCGACAAAACGAGGAACCTCACGAATGAACTTGCTGCATGGCGCCTGATCGCGCTATGTATTTGTAGCAGACTGCGCGGGCAGCGGGTCAGTTTGATAAGGATGCGAGCCAGACGCGCGATTGTTGCGTCGCAAACAAACGCGACGCTTCGCGCGGCTCGCCCAGATCCTTCACGCGCAAAGGGCAGCTTGTTCAGGATGACAATCTAACTGACCCGCTACCCAGAATGCCGGAACTTCTTTCCGGGTCTAAGATGCAACATGCTTCCCTTCCGTCTTGTTTATAGCGATGGCTACTATCTTCCGATAGGAACCCACGTCTTTCCCGCTGAAAAATACAGGCTGGTGCGGGAGCGGCTGATCGAAACGGGCGTGGTGGACGCTTCCGACTTCGTTACGCCTGAAACTGCGGCCGATGAAGATATTTTGCGGGTGCATACGCCGGAGTACATTCAAAAACTCACGACAGGGGCACTTTCAGCGCGGGAAGAGATTGAGATGGAAATTCCGTACTCGCGCGAACTGGTGAAGGCATTCTGGCTGGCCGCGGGAGGTTCCATTCTGGCGGCAAAGTGCGCGCTTGAGAACGGGGTTGGCATCAACATTGGCGGGGGCTTTCATCACGCGTTTCCGGATCACGGGGAAGGCTTTTGCATGATTCACGACGTCGCGGTCGCCATCCGGAAAGTGCAGCACGATGAAAAAATTCGCACCGCCATGACGGTGGACTGCGATGTTCACCAGGGCAATGGGACGGCTGCCATCTTCGGAACTACTCGGACTTCAAGAGATACTTTGCCTTCAAAGCCGGCTTCGGCTTTGGGTGCGTCGAAGGAAGAGAATCATGCGGGCGACGTATTCACGATTTCGCTTCATCAGGAGAATAATTATCCGCGATGGAAGCCTCCATCTTCGATTGATGTGAATCTGCCGGACGGCATCGGCGACAACGCTTATCTGGCGTGGCTCGATAACGCTTTAAGTTCCGGACTAAGGCAGTTTTCCCCCGATCTGATTTGCTATATTGCCGGGGCTGATCCTTATCGCGACGATCAACTGGGCGGTTTGAGTTTGACGATGGAAGGTCTAAAACGGCGGGACTTGCTGGTGTTTCAGGTGGCGAAAGCCCGCGCGATTCCAATCATGGTGACGTTTGCGGGCGGATATGCGTGTCGAATAGAGGACACGGTGGGAATCCATTGCAATACAGTCATTGCGGCGAAGGAAGTGTCTGGGGCCGGTGGAAGCGGGTCGTTTTAACCACTAAGGACACTAAGGTACACGAAGAAACCCGGTCGGATTTGAGCCTTCGTGCTACTCGTGTCCTTGGTGGTTGATTGAATCAGGGCGCCACCGAAAACGAAGAATCAGGTTGCGCGAATCGGATACCTGCTATACTTCCAGCCGCATTTGACTGTTCTAAGACTCCGGCAATCAAGCGAGGATAAACAGCCAGCTTCCGCCGAGGTAAGCACAATCAGATAGCTCATTTCGAGGGCACTCGCTTGAAGAATATCTTTGTGGGAAATCTGGATTTCAATACTTCGGAAGATGACCTGCGCCAATTGTTTGCGGCTTATGGTCAGGTGGATCGAGTCAGCATCATGACGGACCGGGACACTGGCCGCTCACGCGGATTTGGATTCGTGGAGATGACGAATGCCGAAGAAGGCGAAAAGGCAATTTCGGCGCTGAACGGAACTCAGGTGGGCGGACGGGCAGTGAATGTGAATGAGGCGCGTCCCAAGGTGGAGCGTGCCGGTGGCGGGGGTGCTGGTGGAAGGGATCGCGGCGGCGACCGAGGAGGGCGCGGCGGCGGGGGGGGACGCGGGCGTTACTGATTCGAATGATCTCCGGTTAATTGAAGCACGACAACAGTCACTAATTGCTCGTTAAATACATTGCAAACTCGTCCCGCGTGAAACCTGCTTCCCTCAGCAACGAGAGAAGAGTTCCTTTGGGCAGGTCTCGATTATGCCGCGGCACTACTGCACGGCGTTTTGACACCGAATGGTAAAAGATGTAATGGCTTCCGGAGACGTGATCAAGAACGAAGCCATTTTGCTCCAAGAATCGGATTACCTGGCGAGGTGAAACGGAAGGTAGTTTGGGCACGCTATATTAAAGCCCGAAGCAAGATTTTTAGTGCGAATATTCCAAGTCGAGAGAAGCAAGCAGAGTTTCATCGTCGGTTGGAATCGGTTCCCTGTGCTTTTTCAGGCTCTTGATGTAGCCGGATATGGCGTCCTTCGCGAGTTTGCGAGCTTCGGCCAAGCTCCTGCCGTAGGTCACACACCCTGGCAGGGCCGGCACAATTGCCGTAAATCCGCCTTCCGGTTCGGGGCGGAGCATGATGTTGTAACGATATCGAGCTTTCGGCATTTATCGCTGATTGTATCTTTGGGGCAGCGGCTAATCAAGCGTTCGGGTAGTCTTTACTTGTGTTGTGTCAGGGGCTGGTCAGGGGGAGTCTCTCGAGGTTCGGTGGCTTCATCCCAACCTTCGCGGAGGCGGGGACATACTCATCCGCATGTTCGTCGGCCCAAAGGTCTTTGCCGGAACCATACAACGCAAGTAGCGGATCGTCTTCGGGTTTGATGCTCATCGCTTCATCCTAATTCATTAAATGCGATAAAGCCTCAAGAGAGCCGAGCTGCGCTCGGCATGGACAGCCGGGGGCGGGCTGTCCCTACGTAATCATTTACAATCCAGAATTCTCTCTAATCGGTCGAAACTAAAGCAACCATGCACCGCTGGTCACAACTTTTTATCCCCACTTTGCGCGAGGCGCCTGCTGACGCTGAGGTCGCCAGCCACAAATTCCTGGTGCGTGCCGGGTACATCCGGCAACTTGCTGCCGGAATTTATTCATATCTCTTTCTAGGGCAGCGGTCTTTCAATAAGATCGTCGCGATTGTCCGCGAGGAGATGGACAAGGTTGGGCAGGAATTTTGCCTTCCCGCGCTGCATCCACGCGAGATTTGGGAAGCCAGCGGTCGCTGGTCGGTGATGGGCGATAATCTTTTTCGCCTCAAAGACCGCAAAGGCGCCGATCTTTGCCTGGGCATGACCGAAGAGGAAGTCATGACGGAGATCGCCCGCAAAGAATTGCGCAGCTACAAGCAACTGCCGCAAATCTGGTATCAGATCGCCCCGAAATTTCGCGATGAGCCACGGCCGAAGTCCGGACTGCTGCGGGTGCGGCAATTCCTGATGAAAGATTCATATTCTTTCGACATTGATGCCGCCGGGCTTGACGTTTCCTACCAAAAGCACCGCGATGCTTACTGCCGCATTTTTGACCGCTGCGGGTTGAAATACATGGTCATTGACGCACATTCGGGCGCCATGGGAGGGTCGCAATCGGAAGAATTCATGGTCCGAACTCCGGCCGGCGAAGACCAGGTTGTGAGCTGCGATAAATGTGGTTACGCGGCGAACATGGAGAAGGCTACATCGAAGCTTGAGCCGGTACAGGATTTAGCGACGGAAGGCGATGGGAGACCGGTTGAGGTTCATACGCCCGGACAAAAGACAATTGAGGATGTGGCACGATACCTCGGAGTTTCGCCGAAGAATAAGATCAAGACGCTGGCGTTCATGGTCGTTTGGACGAGCGGGGACGCCCGTCACTCCATCGCAGGAAGGGATGTCGAAAGGAAAGCAACGCTTCAACCGGTGGTCCTGCTGATGCGCGGCGATCACCAGATGAATGAAGCCAAGATGGCTTCGATTCTGGAGGGAAGAGAAACGCGCCCGATGGAGCCGGCGGAGATCGAACAACTTTTCAATTCTCCGGCGGGGTTTCTAGGGCCGATGGGAATTGAGTGGGCGAAAGACCTAAAAGCAGATGGTCCGATCTTGCTGGTTGATGAAGCGCTGAAGGGTCGTGCGAATCTGATCTCGGGCGCGAACAAAGAGGATTACCACCTGAAGAACATTACTCCTGGCGGCAATTTCCAGCCGACTGCATATGCAGATTTGCGTTCAGTGGTTGCTGGAGAGATGTGTCCCAATTGCGGCGCGCCTCTTCGAATTGATACGGCGGTCGAGGTCGGGCACATTTTCAAGCTGGGATACAAATACTCCGAATCCATGGGAGCGCGGGTTCTCGACAAAAATGGCAAAGAAGTTACGCCGATTATGGGAAGTTATGGAATTGGCATCGAACGCATCCTGACGGCGGCGATTGAGCAAAGCAATGATGAGAACGGATTCTGGCTGCCGCCTCAGATTGCTCCGTTCGAAATCGTAGTCACACCGACAAACGTGAAGGACGAGAATCTGCTGAACACAGCTATTGAGATCGCCGCACGCCTGGAATCGGCTGGTTACGACGTGTTACTCGATGACCGCGACGAGCGTCCGGGGGTGAAATTCAAAGACGCGGACCTGGTGGGGATTCCGTACCGGGTCACGGTGGGAAAGAAGGTTACCGAAGGCACCGTGGAGGTCGTTCTGCGCTCGACACGCGAAATGCAGGATGCTAGCATCGCCGCAATAACGGAATATTTCCAGCAAAGGGCGCGGCCCGCCGGTTGAGCGGATCGCGACACGCTGGGCGAGGTCAGAGGGGCGCCATGAAGTTAGCATTCGGCATATTCGTGATCGCGGCTGCGATCTATATGGGAATAGAAGTCGTCCCGCCTTATTACACGGAGTACGAATTCCAGGGCGACCTCAAAACCGAAGCGCTCACCAGTACTTACACACCCAAGACTGAAGCCGACATTCAGGATTCCGTGTTCAAAATCGCGAAGGGTTATGACATTCCCATCACCAAAGATGGCATTAAGGTAAGCCGTGCTGGAGATATTGGGCGGGGCATGATCACAATAGACGCGCCTTATACCGTCCATTTGGACATTCCCGGTTACCCGTTCGATCTACATTTCGACCCCAACACGGAAAACAGGGGTGCTTTCTGAGCGCCATTCCTGATTTAGAATAACCACAGATATACTGCCTTGATCTCTCCGCATCTTTGCGGAACGCGGGATTTTTTTTAGAGTTTCCCGCGGCAAATTATATTCGGGCGGTACGCGTTCCGTTTTCAAAGTGGCCATCAAACTCAGGATTCCGAAAAAGCAGAGGCGGGGCAAGAATAGCCGGTTCCTTCCGAGTGATCCGGTGGTTAAGGCCGCTGTCCTGGCGTTCATTGTGATTGCAGTCGGCATCTGCGGATCTTTTTCCTACTATTATGTGAAATACGACCGCATTATCGCCCGCCGCTTTAAGAGCGAAGTTTTCAACAATTCCGCAACCATTTACGCCATACCTGCCCGGCTTTACGTTGGGGAAAAAATAAGTCCCCGCGAAATAGCCACACAGTTGCGGGAGGCCGGATACACGGATGAGAGCGGCAAGTCACCGATTGGAACTTATCACCTCCTTTCCGGCGGAATTGAAGTCCAGCCCGGCGCGGAATCCTACCACAGCCCGGAAACGGCGACGATCCGCGTCAGCGAGGGCAAGATAGAAAGTATGACGGGCAAGTCCGGCGAGCTTCAGGCCTATGAACTGGAGCCGCAGATGATTACATCGCTGTTCGATTCCGAGCAGCGGTCGAAGCGGCAGATCGTTAAATATAAGGACATACCCAAGGTTGTGGTTGACGCCGTGCTGGCCATCGAGGACCGGCGATTCTTCGAGCACAGCGGGGTTAATTTTGTCCGCATGGCTGAAGTGGCCTGGATTGACTTCACGCACCAGCGCTACGCTCAGGGGAGCTCGACTCTCACGATGCAACTCTCGCGCGGATTTTTCCTCAGCCCGGAGAAGACCATCCGGCGGAAGCTGATCGAGATGCTGATTGCTGAAGAGATGGAGCAGAAATTCAGCAAGCAGAAGATTTTTGAAATTTACGCCAACTGGGTTGATCTGGGACAACGGGGATCGTTTGCGATCAGCGGATTTGGCGAGGCGTCGCGCGCGTATTTCAACAAGGATCTGAAGGACCTTACGCTGCCGGAAGCTGCTCTTCTGGCCGGAATTATTCAGCGGCCAAGTTATTTGTCCCCGTACCGGCATCCGGAACGGGCATTGGACCGGCGCAACCTGGTGCTGGACAGCATGGTGGAGACTCATGCCATCACCGAAGAGCAGGCCGAGCGGGCGAAAGCCACTCCGCTGAAGCTGGCCCCGCCAAATGTGGAAGCCAGCGATGCCCCGTATTTCGTTGACCTGGTTCGCGACACTCTCATAGGCAAGATGAATGAACGGGACCTCAATGACGAGTCTTATCGGATTTACACAGCGCTTGATCCGAATCTTCAGCAAGCCGCCGCGCAGGCGGTAGATAGCGGGATGAAACTGGTGGACGCGCAGGTCAAGAAGCTGCGTACCCGGCGGGTGAGAATTGGTAGGAATAAATACGAAACCAGGGTCGAACCTGGACCGGAAGCGCAAGTTGCTTTAGTTGCCATGGATCCGCACACGGGCGAGGTGCTGGCGCTGGTGGGGGGACGGAATTATGCATTCAGCCAATTGGACCACGCGGTTGCAAAGCGGCCAACGGGATCCATTTTCAAGCCATTCGTATATGCCGCGGCGGTTAATACGGCGCTGGACGGCACTACTCCGGCGATGACGCCGGCATCCATCGTGGTGGACCAGCCCACGACGTTCGCCTACGGCGATCAAATCTATGAGCCGCGAAATTATAAAGAGGAATATCACGGCGAGGTGACGACGCGATACGCGCTTGCGATGTCGCTGAATAACGCCACGGTGCAGGTGGCGCAGACGGTGGGCTATGACAAAGTGGCGGATTTAGCCAAGGCCGCAGGGATAACGTCGGTGAAGCCCACTCCGGCAATGGCACTGGGCGCGTACGACGCGACTCCCTTGGACATGGCGGCTGCCTACACGGTTTTTGCGAACGGTGGGACGAGAATTTCTCCGGTGATGGTAAATTCGGTGCGCAACTCGGACGGCGATGTGGTGATGAATTTCCAGCCGGAGAAGCGCCAGGTTCTGGACCCGAGAGTCGCTTTCGTGATGACTGACATGTTGTCCGGGGTGCTGAATTTTGGCACTGCATTCGATGTTCGTGGACGGTACGCGTTCAGCGCTCCGGCTGCGGGAAAAACCGGGACCTCGCATGATGGCTGGTTCGCGGGATATACAAGCAACCTTCTCTGCATAGTTTGGGTGGGATACGACGATTACAGCGATATCCGCTTGAGCGGAGCCCAGACGGCCCTGCCTATCTGGGCCGAATTCATGAAGAAGGCGACGACGTTGCCGCAGTATTCGGACGTAAAGCCGTTCAACCAGCCCAGCGGGGTCGTAGATGTTCAACTCGACAAGACGACGAATCTGCTGGCGACGCCCTCGTGTCCACAAACTTACACGGCTGCATTCATTGCCGGGACCGAGCCTAATGCGACCTGCGACCAGGGGGGAGTGCGCGGATTCTTTTCAAAAATCTTCGGCTTGGGAAATGACAGGGCGCTGCCTCCTCCACAAGGCAATACGAGCGCCGGCGCCGATCCGAACGCAGCTGCCGCAGACCCGGCAAAAAAGAAAAAGGGCTTATTGGGCAAGATTACGGGTATCTTTAAGAGCGACAAAGCCGCTGATCCTCAGCCCAAGCCGGCTGATGAGAACGGAGCGGCCCCCCACTGACCGGATGAGTTGGATCGCGGCAGTCTTTGGGTGACAGTCTAAGGAATGCGAGGTTCCAGCAGCGCAGGTTTCGAGGTGGGCTTATGCGACGCGCATCTTTCCTTTTCGTTCTTCTTTTTCTCCTAATTCAAACAATTTATGGGATGAGGGCATTCGGGGATCAAGCGTCCCCTTCGGAGCAGGTCCAGGTGGATCCGCCGGGCCATGGAACGCCATCGGCGTCGGCTTCCGCGGAGCAATTAGAAAAAACCGCGGACCTGATGCGGGCCAGAAAATCGTATCTTGACGCAGTTGACTACTATCACGCCGCTCTCGCTAAAAGTCCGAACAACTCCCGCCTGTATAACAAAATGGGCATCGTGCAACTGGAGATCCAGCGATATCGTGATGCGTCGAAAAGCTTCGGCCGGGCCATCAAGGCTGACCGGACTTCGGGCGACGCGTATAACAATCTGGGCGTGGTGTATTACCTGGAGAAGAGAACCGGGAAGGCGCTGAAACAGTACAAGAAAGCTATTCAGATAAACGGCAGTTCCGCATCGTTTTACAGCAACCTGGCGGCGGCGTATTTTTCCCGCAAGGAGTTTGAAGCGGCCACCGTGGCGTATGCGAAGGCGCTGCAACTTGATCCCGACATTTTTGAGCGTACGTCGGTCAATGGGGTGGCGGGACGGATTTCCTCCCCGCAAGATCAGGCGCACTACGATTATGTGGTGGCAGGCCTGTACGCGAAGATGGGGAATAACAGCCGTTCTCTGGAGTACCTGCGACGTTCGATGGAAGAGGGATACAAGGGAGTTCAGGACGTTTATAAGGATCCCGAGTTCGCAGCGCTCAGGAACGATGCCCGGTTCGCGGCGCTGATGGCGTCTCACCCAGCGGTGATTCCAGAGTAAGGGTGAAATAAATTTCAATCGCCGTCGAAACTTTTATGTGGCGCAGGGTTGAATTTATCAAACTGCTCCTGAAAGCACAGGGTGAGTAGGGAGACATCATCCGCCGGCTGCGAATCCGCGCGATAGGAAGCAGCCGGCGGAAGTGAAGAAACCGCTTCCAGATCCTGTCTTCCAGCTAAACCCAACATACCCGCACATTGCGCGCCTAGAGAGGACGTCCCCCGCGCCAAAAAGCCTAACGGCTAAGGGTTCTTGTGAAAACAATTCTTTCGCCCCCGATGCGGGAGAAAATATCTAAAACTTTGGATTTATTCAGCATTCAGCATTTTGCAGTCAGCATTTAGGCGCAAACCGCGCCGCTTCGATATTCCGCATTAAAGCTTCGCGGCTAAATCTGACACAGATTGGCTAACGGCTAGTTTTCTTCGCGCTTCGCTCTCCAATATATTTCTTAACGACCTGCTTCCACTTTTCCTGGGCCTTGAGGATGTATTCGACCGCATCGCGCAAAGCTCCGTCTCCTCCGGAATGCGGCGTTATGTAATGCGCGTCTTTCTTGACTTCGTCGCGGGCGTTGGCTACGGCTATTGCGAGTCCGCAATTCCACATCACAGGAAGATCAATCACGTCATCGCCGACGAAGGCCGCTTCGGTGGACTTAATACCGGCGCGCTTGATGATCTCTTGAAAAACCGTCAGTTTGTCACGGATTCCTTGATAAACATATTCGAGCTTTAAATCACGGGCGCGAAGAGCGACCGTCTCCGAGATTCTTTTTGTAATCAGTCCGGTCTTGATGCCACCGAGCCGCGCCAGCGAAATTGAGGTGCCGTCATGCGCGTGGAAGCCTTTCGCCTCGATGTAGGTTTCACTGTGAAGGCCGAAGCCTCCCTTGCCGCCGTGTTTCGAAGCATCTTGTTGCATGCTCTGCTGAATTCCGGCGGGAGCGGGGAAGATGAAGAGCTTGCCGTCGGTGAGGACTCCGTCCACGTCGAAGAGAAGGAGTTTGATGGCTTTTACGCGCTTCTTTGATAATGACATTGCGGGATTCTAGCAGTTGCATGGTGCGGTGGAGATTCATGCTGGATTTTTGCCGCGATAATCCGCTTAATGATAATCTTTAGCTTCGCCGCACAATGCAGAAGCTCGAAAACAATCGCAAGGCGCTTCTGTCCATTCAACCTGAATAAGCAACCAGATCGCAGGAGCAAATGATGAAAGTTGGCATTCTTACCGGCGGCGGTGATTGCCCCGGGCTCAACGCAGTCATACGCGCCGCGGTGCGTAAAGGGTGTTTTCACTACGAGGACGAATTTATAGGCTTCCTCGAGGGCTGGCGTGGAGTCATGGAAGACATGACGGTCCCGCTGGACTTGTCGGTAGTCGCCGGAATCCTTCCGCGGGGTGGAACGATTCTCCGCACTTCGCGCACCAATCCGGCAAAAAAAGCGGACGGACTGGATCAGTGCATATCAACTCTAAAGAAAAATCAAGTTGATGCGCTGATTGCAATCGGGGGAGACGATACGCTCACCGTCGCCAGCAAGCTTTCCGCCAAAGGGTTCAACGTGGTGGGCGTGCCCAAGACCATTGACAATGACCTGGCGGGCACGGACTACACTTTCGGCTTCGATACGGCAATCAACGTCGTGATGGAAGCCATTGACCGCGTGCATACCACGGCGGAGGCTCACAATCGGGTGATGGTGGTCGAAGTGATGGGACGCGATGCCGGTTGGATCGCCATTCACAGCGGGGTTGCCGGCGGCGCCGATGTTATTTTGATTCCGGAAAAGCCGTTTGATGTTGATGAAGTCGCCGATACGATTCGCCTGCGACATTCCCGCGGGCGTTATTTCAGCATTGTGGTTGTTGCGGAAGGCGCGAAATTCGCGCAGGCCAAGTCGGACGGAAGCGGGCCAGTCACTCTGGATGGCGAAAAAGATGAATTCGGCCATGCGAGGTTGGGCGGGATCGGTAACGCTTTGGCGAAAGAACTTGAGAAGCGCACCGGCTTTGAAACTCGCACCGTTGTTTTGGGACACATTCAGCGCGGCGGTACGCCAACCGCCTTCGATCGGGTGCTGGCCACGCGCTACGGGCTCGGTGCGATTGATATGGTTCATCGCGGGGAGTTTGGGCGCATGGCGGCGCTGCGGGGAAATAGAATCACCTCCATTCCGCTGCAGGAGGCTATTTCCAAGAACCGCACGGTGGACCAGGAAATGATGGACGTTGCCAGCGGAATTCTTGAAAAGCTGGATGACGACAAAACGGAAGCAAACAATCGAGCCGCAAAAAAGGAGATGGCGGAAAAATAAGCCCGGGGGCCAAGGCCGGATTTCCTGGATTCTTGCATGAACTGGTCTCCAATCATTATTGAATTCGGCCTGGTTATCGCGACGCTGATCTGGATTCTGCTGTTTCGCCGCAAGCGGCGAACATTTACATTCCTTCTCCCTCTCGAGCAAAAATTTCGCAAGCTCGCTCGACGAAAGAAAGTCTCTGTCCTGGCCATTGGGCTCCTTACTCTTGGCGTCCGCGCGGCATTGATTCCAGTCCTTGGCATTCCACAACCGGCAATCCAGGACGAATTCAGTTATCTTCTGGCCGCCGACACATTTGCCCACGGCCGGCTCACGAACCCGCCTCATCCCATGTGGATACATTTCGAAAGTTTCCACATCATCCAGCAGCCGACGTATACGTCCATGTATCCCTCCGCGCAGGGGTTAGTGCTGGCTCTGGGCCAGGTTCTCGGGCATCCCTGGATCGGCGTGCTGTTGAGCACGGCGGCAATGTGTGCCGCACTCTGTTGGGCGCTACAGGGATGGCTTCCGCCCGGATGGGCGCTGCTTGGGGCATTGCTGGTATTTCTCCGATTTGGAGTTTTCAGCTACTGGATGAACAGTTACTGGGGCGGGTCCGTCCCTGCTTTGGGTGGCGCACTCGTTTTCGGAGCGCTGCCGCGTGTCATGCGGAAACCTGGTGCGACAAGCGGAATTGCAATGGGCGTGGGCCTGGCGATCCTCGCGAATAGCCGCCCCTACGAAGGTCTCGCGCTCAGCCTGCCAGTTGCCGTCATTCTGTTGTTCTGGATTACCGGGAAAAATCGTCCACCGTTTGCGGTCTCTTTGCGGCGCTTCGTTGTTCCAATCGCGTTTGTTTTGATTCCGGCCGCACTTGCGACTGGTTATTACAACCATCGAGTTACCGGAAGCGCGGTCAAAATGCCTTATGAAGTAAATCAACAGACTTATGCAAGGGCGCCTTTGTTTCTTTGGCAAAAGCCGCGCCCTGAACCGGTCTATCACCATGCGGTCATGAAGGATTTCTACGATCACTATCTCCAAGTCTTCGAAGATGAACGCACGCCGGCGGGACTCTGGGATCGAACCCTGGAGCTCATTCTTTTATTTTGGCTGGTCTTTGTGGGTTCCGCTCTGGCGATCTTCGTGCTTGCCTTTCCGTATGCGCGCCGTGATCGTCGGATGCGTTATCCGCTGCTTATCGGCGCATTCTTCATGTTAGCTCTTCTAGTGGAGACGTGGATGCAGATTCACTACTTTGCACCTGCGGTGGCTGTGATCTTCGTCGTCATTGTGCAGTGCATGCGGCACTTTGATCATTGGCGACGCCGGCAATTCCATCTTGGGGGCGCCGTGGTACGGGCGATGTTGATGGTCTGCGTTGCGATGTTCGTATTAAGACTGATTGCAGTACCGGCGGACTGGTGGCGAAAAACTGTTGCTTCGCCCGGCAACGTCCGCCGTCCCGGAATTGTGCGGAAACTTGACGATCTGCCGGGAGACCAATTGGTAATCGTGCGTTATGACAAGACCCACGATATTTCCGACGAATGGGTCTACAACGCCGCCGATATTGATAAATCAAAAATCGTATGGGCGCGCGACATGGGGGTAGCCGGAAATAGAGAACTGCTGCGATACTTTAAAGACCGGAAAGTCTGGATGCTCGATGCGGATCAATCTCCGCCGCGGCTCGAACCTCTACCCTCAAATGGGCAGCAGGCCAAATAAAAGACGCTGCAAGCTGCGTCTCTACCTCTACGCAATACCCGGTTTTTTCTTTTCGTATAGGGCAACGAAGTGCAAGCCGGATCCGAAAGTGTAGTCAAGAGGCCAAGGGTACAATTTCAGCCTGGTTTTCTTTTCGATTAATCTGAGTTTCAGCATCTGCTGGAAGTCTTGCCATTGCTTCCCGGAAATGTAGTTATAGGGAAGGGCGACTCGGTGGTCAGCATTCCCAGCGTAGTCCATAAGACGAAGCCGGAGGCCCGCGGCAAGCCCTTGCAATACGTGGTCTTTCACCACAAGCCAGCGGCGGGATACGCGAAGCGCCTCCCGCAGCAACGCCAAAGGCTCGAGGGTGTGATGCAAAACATCAACCAGCGTCACCGCGTCAAAACTCGAATCGGGGTAAGGGAGATTCCTGCCGTCAAAAGGCTTCACGGGAATCCATGGTTGGTTTCGAATCAGCACGTCAATTCCCTCGATGCTGAGGTCGGGGCGATTTTTCACGATGGTCCAGGCGAGCTTTCCGTCGCCCGACCCAACGTCCAGCAGACTGCATTCAGGCGGGATGACCTGCGAGAGAAGTTCGGAGAGACGGCTTACGCGCCGGTCATAGATGAGAGTTCGATGTAGGCGGCCAAGGAAACTCATTTGCGCGCCAGGCCAAGAATACTCAGGAAGAAACTGGAAAATATAATCTCAACCCCCAGCGTGATGGTCACGATCGCCGCAGCCACAAGGCGCACCAGCACCACCGGATTCATCGGACCAAAGCCGGTCCGATTCCAAAGAAGAAGAGAATAGCAGGCAATGACGAGGCCGCAGATCAGCAATGCCGCGCCGGCGAGGAGTCCTTTTTCCAGGTTGAAGATTCGGAATGCACGGTTCAGCCGTGGGTCCGCCGGAAGCAATCCTTCGGTGATGGCAAATATTTTCGTGAAAAATGCAAAGACTACGGCCTGAAAGCCACACAGAATAGCGGCGACGGCGTAGAGAAGCGTGTGGACATCGAGAAAAACCTGGCCCACTTTCCTTGGCCCAGGCAGCAGCCAGAGAGCTGCCGCTGAGCCCGTCAACAGTAGGGCCAAGCCGGGGTAAAGAAATAGCCAGCGGGGGCTGTACAAGAGCAAGAACCGCAGATGCCGCCAGCCGTCATGCCAGCTTCGCATATGGGAGCGGCCGGAACGTTGATCGTGCGAAAGTGTGGTTGGAACCTCGCAGCAGCTGAGATTTAAGAGCGATGCTTTCACTACCATTTCGCTGGCGAATTCCATACCCGTGGTGCGCATGCCGAGGCGTTCATAAGCCGCTTTGGTTAAGCCACGCAGGCCGCAATGGAAATCGTGGAAGGGAGTTTTAAAAAACAAGCGCCCGATGCCGCTGAGCAGCGGGTTCCCGAAATATTGATGGAGCGCGGGCATCGCGCCAGTTTGAATTCCGCCCAAAAAGCGATTGCCTATGACCAACTCATAACCGGATCGCAATTTTTCAAGGAACGCAGGAATCTGGGAAAAGTCGTAGCTGCCGTCAGCATCGCCCATAATCACAAACTGACCCCGTGCGGCGGCGATGCCAGCCCTCAGGGCGCTGCCATAGCCTTTGTCCGCGACCGAAACGACAGTGGCTCCCATGCGGCGAGCGATTTCGGGGGAGTGATCGGTGCTGCCGTTATCGGCGACAATTACTTCGCCCGAAATATTGTGTGCGGCGACTGTACGGGTAATTTGCTCGATGCAGGAACCAACACTGCTTTCTTCGTTCAAGCAGGGCATGACAACGGAAAGCTCTGGCTTGGGCGGATTGGCTGCATCGGGAATGGCGGAGTTGGGCACGAAGAGTTCAATAGAACTAAGACCGCAGTTGCGAATACCACATTAGCATTGCGGAAAGAAACGCGACTGCCAGGATCAGCCCCAGGGAAGACAGGCACAACACGCACCACACGTCCAGAACGAAGGCTTCAATATAAGTGAGATAAAGGGCGAAGGCCAAGCCTGCAAAGGACGCCGCCACGAGAAATACGGGCGCATCTTCGCTTTTGCGGTAAAACAGCGCGAAAGTCAGCAAGGCGGCGTAGCCGAGAAGTCCGATCAGGGCCACGGGGACGCCGAAAATCTCAGAGTAGATGCTGCGATTCACGATGTCGCAATTGAAATTTGCCCCAAAGTCGCAGAAGCTGGTCGTCGAAGAGACGTAGTGATGTTGCAATGAAACCATGGATAATGCCATCCCGGCGGCGGAGAGAAGAGCGATTACGGTTAGAATTCGTCGTCGAGAAATCATTGCGTAGCGGCGCATTGCCGATGATGATGATGACGGGCGGGGACGCCCGTCGCCCCATTGATTCCAAAAGCAAATTCGTCAGCGTACCGGTTTAGAGCGCGCGGCCCTTGTAAATCGGCTAGAAGCGCGGAAGGGCGCATCCGCTTCGCTCCGCGATGTCATTTAATGGGAGAACGCCTTCGTGGCGCACTCCGGAAAAATCCCAGGTCGGAAAATTCTTCAGGTGACCCTGGACGCACTCGGGGGCCTCCTGCCGTGATCCCTTGATTCCGCATTCAATGTAAGGAACATACTGGAAAGAGGAGCCAAACATCCTTTTTTGGTCGGCGCAGTGGGTGCACCAGTAGAGTCCGTACATTTTTACTTGTTTGGAGGCCAGGCATTGCGCGAACTGGTTATAGCGGGTGGCGCGGCTGCGCTTTAACCAGAATGCCCAGCCCGCGAAAGCGGCGAAAATCACCAAGCCGATAATAAGGACGCGCGTGCCGGAGACAGTATGCGCCCCGGCACTCGTCTTTGTCTCTGTCTCTGTCTCTGTCTCTTTTTTTTCGTCCGGCCCGGACATGCAATGCTCCTTATACCACGACGTCCAAAGCGGAGGGGAGAACATCGAGCGATTGGCACCGCAGGGTGAGCACTTCCCCGTCAATCATGACGTCAACAGGACCGTCCAAAGCAAAATCAATTCGCCGGGCCGCGCGCCGCTCGGCAAGGGGATGGTTGATATGTGTACCGTCATAAAGAGTCGGCAGATTTTTGATCAGCCCTGCCCTCCCAATCGGCCCCCATCGCACGTATTCGATCAATCCATTGTCAATTTCGGCTTTGGGGGCAATCATCATGGTGCCGCCGGTGAATTTGCTGTTACTGAAAGTAAGAAAAAGGCAGGGACGCTGGTCGAGCTTGTTTTCGCCGTCTACGGTTAGCGGGAAGGCGCGGCGACGGAACCGCGCCAGGCAAATGAAAATGGATGACTGATATCCTAGTTCGCCCCATCCGGCGAAGTAGCGGGCGCGCATGGTGGCGACGTCCGCGGAAAAACCCATGCTTAGAAGATTGGTGTAGTACAAAACTCCGCTGGAATGAGTAAGCCGCAATACGTCGCACGCACGGGAGCGCCCGGCCAACAAGGCTTCGATGGAGTAACCAGCGCCGCGATCACTGAAATCGCGAAGGAAAGAATTTCCCGTACCGAGCGGAAGGAACGCCAGCGTTGGACGGTTTCCGGTCAAAGCTTCGGGAAAAAGTCCGTTAATAATTTCGAATGAAGTCCCGTCGCCTCCGACGGCGATAAATTTTGTGCGGCCGCTAGCGTATGACTGCCTCGCTATTTCGGTGGCATGGCCGGAAGCAACCGTTTCGACCACATCAATTTTGATTCCGCCTGCACGCAGGCGGTCAAGCGCCGGACCAACGAGCTTGCGGCAGCGTCCACCGCCTGCCGCTGGATTCACGATGGCTAGAAAAGTCTCGTCAGTCACAAGTTAGCTTTTAGTTTTTAGCTTCTAGCCAGACGCTAACAGCTAACGGCTAAGAGCAAAAAGTTTCCTTAAATCTGCAAGCCGGCGGATTCCCGGGTTAGCTTTTTGCCGATCTTTTCCGCCAGTATCTCGCGCTTGATCTTCATGGAAGCGGTGCGAGGGAAGTCTTCGTCCCATACGATGTATCCCTTCACGCGCTTGAAATCCGGAAGTTTACGATTCGATTCCATGATCTCGAGTTTAAGCGCTTCCGATAATTCCTGATTCGCATCCAGCCGCAACGCGAGAATAAGTAACTCCTGCCCCAAAGTTTTGGTGGGCCAGATGTAATTTGCCGCGAAGACGCAGTATTCCTTCACTGTCAAATTATCGAATGCCGCCTCCACGTCCTCGGGATAAATGTTTTTGCCGCCCTCGGTGACGATCATGTTTTTCTTGCGGCCGAAGAGCTGCAAGTGCCTGGAGTCGTCGAAGCGGCCGAAATCCCCGGTCAGAAGCCAGCCGTCAACAATCGTCTCAGCGGTGAGTTCCGGATCGTCGAGATAGTGCGACATTACGGTCTTGCTGCGCGCCGCAACTTCGCCGACGCCTTCCGGGTCGGGACTCAGAATACGAAGCTCGACGCCGGGCAGCGGCTTGCCCACTGTATCGGCACGGAACGGCTTGAAATCGTTGAGCGTAAGCGCGGTGCCGGCTTCGGTGAGGCCGTATCCATTGGCGATTGGAATGCCGAGGTCGTAAAAGAATTGCAGAGTGGATGCCTCCATGAATGCGCCGCCGGTAAACAGCGCCAGCAATCTATCGCCAAATGCCTTATGCACCTGCGGCAGCAGGCGGCGGCTCAACTCCACGTGAGGACGGCGCCAGGTCAAGACTCTATTTACCGCAATCAGCGATTGCAACATCCGCAATTTTATTTTCGGCAACGCGTCGAACTTCGCCTTCATTCCGCGTTCAAGATTCTTCACCACCAGAGGAACCAGGCTGGCGTAATTGATGCGATAGCGGACAAAGCCGTCGCGAACATACTCTGGACGAAGTGTTCGGAGATGGACCACGCACGCGCCACACACGAATGGGCCGATGAATCCAACCATAAAATCAATGGCGTGATTGGTGGGCAAGATACTCAGGTACCGCAAGCCCGGCTTGAAGGGGAAAGGCGCGGTCAGGGATTTGCACTGCTCGAGATAATTCGCATGCGTGAGCACGCATCCCTTAGGGCGGCCGCCGGTTCCCGACGAGTACACAATGCAGGCGGGATCTTCCAATTGGCGGGGCACGAATACAGGATTGCCCTTGCGACGAAAGTCCTCCCAACGAATCGCGCCGGCCAAATCGGCATCCGGAGGCGCTTCCGTGACCAGAACCGTTTTCAGTTTCCTGTTCTTGAACTCCGGCGCGCGGGTGATGGCGCGCCACAGGTAATATTCAACGACCAGAAGGCTTGCCTTCGAATGTGCCAGCAACTGCAAGTGCTCGTCGGCTGTGAGCTTGTAGTCGAGAGGCACGAGCACGCCGCCGCAGTGAAAGATTGCATACGCTGAAATCAGCCACTTCGACTGATTCGACATAATGATCGCGCCGCGATCGCCGTGCTTGAATTCGGCATCTTCCAGGGCCCGGGCAATGGGCGTGGCGATATCCTTGAAGTCGGAGTAGGTGAGGCGCGTTTTTTCCTTGTCCCTGTCTGATTCGATCAAACAGAGCTCGCTCGGGTAGGCCTGGAGCGCGTCCCGCAGGGCGGCTCCCAAGCATCCGTATCGGTCGAGGTCAAGCATGGGCAAATTACTGACTTATGCTTCGCGATCCCAGGGTGTCACAGTCTGTTTTCAAAGTACCGATTGTAGATGGAAGCCTTGGTGTGCGGGTTGGAATAACGGATACGTCTCCTGGGAATCAACACGACATTCTATAAGCGCGATTGAATCCGGGCCGCAAGGGTTCGAAAGTCGGAGACTCCCTGTAATTCGTAGTCGGGCAATTCAATTCCAAAATGATTCTCCAGCCGGGTGAGCAAGTCGAGCGCCTGGAGGCTATCTATGCGCAGCGTCTTAAAAAAATCGTCGTCGGGATTAAGGTTCTGTCGCGGCACTTTGAAATGAGTCGCGGCTAGATTAAGGACTTCGTCTATCGTCTGGTCAGATGTACGCATAGTTGACTATTTCTCTTTCCGACTCAACGGCTGGAAACTCACGGCAAATATGGCTGCGCGTCGGTGCTCTCGACAAATCTTCTCAGTCCTCCGTGGACGGCCGGATGCATGAATAATTCGCAGAACAAGTCAATCTCCTGGCGCAATTCTTCATAGGGGATCGGCTTGATGAACTTTTTTGCCGCCGCTGCGGTCCGGCGATCAAATTTTTTTAGCTGGGCGGCAGTTGCGCGGGCGACCGTCAGCGCTTCGCCTTCGGCAACCACCTGGCTGACGAGTCCGCCGGATTGAGCTTTTGTGGCGTTGAAGCTACGCCCGGTGAGGAGCAAATCTCTAACCACTGCGTTGCCCAAATCCCGCTTCAGGCGGGGAATTCCGCCGAAGCCCGGGATCAATCCCAAACGCAATTCCGGAAAGCAGAAACGCGCCGTCTTGTCGGCAATAATCAAATCGCAAACCAGCGCCAGCTCAAATCCGCCGCCGAAGGTTACTCCGTGAACCGCGGCGATGGTGGTCAAAGGCGAGGCGTCAATGATGTTCAGCACCCGGTGAATCCGCTCGAGAAACTCCCGGATGCCTTGCACGGCGACGCTGTCCGCCATTTTTTCAGAACGCTGATACAACTCCCGCAAGTCCGCGCCCGCACAAAATCCGCATTTCAGAGTGCTGTAGATAATAATTGCGCGAGCTTCATCTTCGGCGCTCTCAATTGCCGTTGCAAATCGTTCCAGGTCTTCAAGCGTGATTGAACCAATCTCATTGCAGGGATCGCGATGGAGCGCCAACTCGATCACTCCATCCGAAAGTTTCCACGAAAGCGATTCGCCCCGGAAGCCATTCATGACGCCTGCTCGACTTGATACATGGTATCAATCTCGGTTCTCATCCGCAGCGCGATCAAATCACGCTTTAATTTGCCGTTGGCGGTGAGCAAACCATTGTCAATGGAAAATGCCTGCTGAGAAATATGGAAAGCCCGCACCTGCTTGTAATGCGGCAACTCCGCGTTTGCCTCGTCCAGAGCGGCTTTCACCGCTTCCGGTGTTACCGGCCCGGTGACGATTGCGGAAAGATAGCCGCGGCCATTGCCAACCAGGACCACCTGTTGCGCTGCGGGCAAAGCTTGCAGCAACTCATCTTCAATTGGTTCGGGCGAAATATTATGGCCTGAACCCAGAATAATGAGGTTCTTGATGCGGCCGATAATCCGCCAGTTTCCTGCGGCGTTTACTTCTCCTTGATCGCCAGTGTGAAACCAACCATTCAGTAACGCTTTCTCGGTTTCTTCGGGGCGATTCCAGTATCCGGGAAAAATGTTGGGCCCGCGTACGATGATCTCGTCACCCTCGCCCAGCTTCATCTCGATGCCCTTGATCGCCGGTCCCACGCGTCCTGCTGCGACGCGGTTCGGATCATCCATGGTGCAGATGGCGGTGGTTTCCGTGAGACCGTAGACTTGCAACACAGGAATGCCCAACATCATGAAATAAAGTTGAGTGTCAACGTTCAGGGGAGCCGATCCGCAGATTAAGGCTTTCAGATCGGGCCCAATCATCTTTTTGCGAATCGTGGGAAAGACGATTGCCTTCGCCAGCTGAAGCCAAAGCGAATCCATCAGGCTTTTCTGATTTTCATGTTTGCGGAACCACGCGCTTTTGGCACGGCTATAAATGCTGAGCGCTAACCCTCCGGTTTTCCAAAGCTGCTCGTCAACGGCTTTCCGCATTCGCTCAAGCAAGGCGGGGACGTTCAAAAAATAATCGGGCCTGGACGAGCGCATGTCGGAGGGCAGCCTGCTGAGGTCGGTATTCAGCATCAGCAGGTCTCGCCGCAACAGAGAACTCAGCAGTACGATCCATGACCCCGCAAAACAAAATGGAAGATAGTGGAACACGCGATCCTGACCATCTTTGTTTTTCGGCAACCAGTTCGATGTGCAAGTCAGCATGTGCCGTAAATTTCCGGCATTAAGGACCACGCCCTTGGCCTCTCCGGATGTTCCAGACGTATAAATAATTGCGACCGGATCAGAATTCTGATGTGGAGAGCGCTCGGGTGGCGCGGGCGCTCCTGTTCGCGATTCAGCAGCTTTACTCTGTCCCCCGGGGCCGAATACGTCGTCGAACAAATATTGCGGCGGAGCTTGCGGCCAGTTTTGCGCGATCGCATCCCTCAAGGTCGCATCCCCGCAGCAAATCAGCGCCGGAGAGCAATCCTTCATCATGCCCACCAATTCCAAAGCGGCCTGGCGCGCATAAAGCGGGACCACAATCAGTCCCTCGGCCATGATCGCGAGATCCATTGCGACCCAGCAAATGGCGTTGGAGGCGAGCAGACCGCAACGTTCGCCGCTGGGAATGTTTTGAGCGGCGAGAAAGGCGCGTGCTTTCCCGACCAAGGCAAGCAGCTGGCGGCCGTTGACGGAGACTTCTTCGCCGTCGCGGAGTTCGCGGAGCACAGTGGTCTCATCGGCGGCGGCTAGATTCGAAAATATGTCTTCGAGAAAACTCATCTTTGTTTTGCAATTGTTTTGCAATTCAACTGTTTTGCAATTCAACAAAATGCAGATTCCTCACGGCTGGAAGCCGTTCGGAATGACAAATCTTAAAAGATTCAGTTGTAGGTCTCGATCAATT
Source organism: Terriglobales bacterium (assembly GCA_050746185.1). Classification (GTDB taxonomy): domain Bacteria; phylum Acidobacteriota; class Terriglobia; order Terriglobales; family Acidobacteriaceae; genus PALSA-188. The sequence continues at coordinate 27,126 of JBOGLA010000020.1, forward strand.
TATGGAGTCCCGGGCTCATCGGAGGCAGATAATCCTCCCATCCCCACTCTCCTTTGCGAGTGGAGAACTCCGGATAGCGCCGCCGCACTTCCTCTTCAAAATACACGCCCATGCGTGACATTGCTTTTAAATTGCGGACCACGGTGCGGCCGATTCCATCGGCAATGGCTTCTCCCTCAGTCGCCAATTTATTGAGCGCGACGAGAAGCTTCTGCTCAAGGTCCGCATCATCCACGTTCATGAGCAAATCTTCGTGTCCCCGGTCGCGCATAAGATTGCGAATGCGTTCATCCATGGTGATGCCCGCCGACGGAACCAGCGCGGGCATGGAAGTTACGATTCCATGGAACCGCGAGGACGCCATCATATGCCCGGCGCGCAGGATGCTCACCATCTGGAACATGTCGTAATCAGCGGAAGTGAACACTGGAACGCCGCCTAATTTTTCTGAAATGCGCTGGCAGGCGCGGGCATCGAGTTGCTCGGTGGCAACCATTACGGTGAAGACGCGGCGCTGGCGGCGGAATGCGTCCACGGCCTTCGCAATCGCCGTCAAATAAGTTTCGAAAGCCTGTTCCACTTCCCGGCCCGACTTGTGAAAGTAAACGGTCCGGTAGTGACTCTCTTTATAGGCGCCTGCCAAGGTGCGGGCGGCGTATTTTGCCAGAGATGGTTTGACCGGCCACCAGAAAGGATTGATGGGACACACCATCAGCACCGGCAGCTTGCCATCCCATCCCGCATCCAGCAGGACTTTGCGCCCATACTCGGGCGGAAGTGGATCAAAGGTCCATGCGGTGTCGGTTCCCAGTTCGGTCGGTACGCCGAGTTGGCGAAGCACGGTGCGGGATTCTTCGTTGCGCGTGATGATGAAACAATCGCTGCAGTAACGCGCGCACATTTTCGCCACGGACGGATCCATGTATCCCGCCTCGGAGCCGTATCCGACCGCCAGTTTATTCTGAGCCGCGGCCATTCCCAGCGATCCGATGATCATGGTGGTGAGCGCGTTGGCAAATTTGCTCTTGAATGCGGAACCTTCGACTACTACCACGCCGTGGTGTTTGGGAACTTCGCGCGCAAGAAATGGGGGAAAGATGTCGGGCAGATAAATCTGCTGCGAGCCCTTGAAATAGCCGTTGGTCAGTTGAAAATCCTGACTCATCACGCTGAATTCAACATTGCCTGCGCCAAGAATATGCCGCAGTTGCCGCAGAGTTTCCTCGGGGCGCACGTCCGAGCCGGTATTCCGCGTGCCGTTGTAGCCCGCAAACAGCAGCTTCAATTTTTCTCCGGGCTGCCACGGCTTCCCTTTCCCCAGCATCCACCCCGCTTTGGCTCGTTGGATGTTTGAACTCACCCAGGTTTCCAGGATGAAATCCATCATGCGGCGGAGCCTCCGGCCTTCGCGGGCCACGCCTGGTAGGGGTAGGAAAAATTCGACTCGCGGCTGAATTTCAGCAGCGGGTAACTGTACTGGGAGAAGGGCGCCGGCCGCCGGCCGAGTTCCGTAGTGACGCGCGTGTTATCGAAAACCGTATTCCAAACCAGATACGGCATGAAAACTTTCATCAACGAAGCGCCATAGGCCACGGATCCCTTCCGATTCGCAAGAAAATCCACCGTCCACGAAAATGGGCCCTCCATCCACGGCATGAATATCGGACCGCGCTTGTTCTGCTCTGCCGCGAGAGAATTAGTCAATTCGCGAAACGTCTGAGAGCCAACGCCGGACGATAGATGATAGGTGTCATACTGCGGGCTTTCCTTCTGATGAAGCGCGGCGATTGCGTCGGCCACGAAATCCACATTCACAATGTCAATTTTGTCGCTGGCGCGAAAGGGCAGTACCGGCAGACCGGCGAGGAAAACGAATGCCTTCACCATGTCGAATTGCGTAGTCTCGGCGCGGCGGCTGTCGCCGAGAACGATGCTGGGACGAAAAATTGTGATCGGCGTTTCGGGAAGCAGTTGCCGGATCATGTGCTCGCAGAATTTTTTTGTTCGAGCGTAGGGGTCGTAATCCGAACGATCCCAATCAATGGAATTCTCTTCCTTTACGATTTCATTGTCGCGTTTTCCCGCGACGGCGACTGTGCTGACGTGGCTGAAGCGGCGAAGCCCATGATAGTGATCTACGCGTGAAGCCAGCTGAAGCACTTCGAGGGTGCCTCTGAGATTTACGTTCAGGCAGGCTTTTTCCGATTTGCGATTCAGCGATGCTGCGCAGTGGATGACCGAATCGGTGGTGTGGATGAGCCGGTCATAGTCGTCGCGCGACAGGCCGAAATAAGCTCCGGTTAAATCACCGCGAAAGATTCGGATGCGGGTCTGAAGGTGTTCATAAAAACGCGGGAAATCCATGTGCAACTGAAGGGCCCGCCACAGCCGCAACTCCGCCTCCTGCGTGTCGCGGGCCCGGATCAGCAGATTCAAGGATGCGCCGTACTGATCGAGGAGGTTCGCGGCAACATGCGCGCCAATGTATCCGGTAGACCCGGTCAGGAAAATCGCCACGATGCTCCGTCTGTTCCGGTCTTTACTTCTACTTTTGTTCTTACCACCTCGGGTCTCGTACTGTCGGCATTTTCGCCGGCTACAACTTCAAATTGCACTTTGCGCGGCAGCCGTGCCTCGACCGGGCGGCCTTCAATCAGCGGATAAGTCCACTTGCGCAGCGCCGGAATGTGAATATTGATCCAGTAATCCCACCAGTCAATCAAGCAGGTGTCGTATCCAAAGTCGGCCCTTTCCTCGGGAACGAGCGCGTGAGAAAGCTTTTCGACATTGTCGGCGACGAAATCCTGTTCGTTGAAAAGAATAAAAGGCTTGAACAGTTCGATTAATTTTTCGACTCTTTCCAGGCTGCGTTCTGCCTTTGCCAGCGGCTTGCGCAACGGAAGGGGCGCCATGATCCGCTGAATGGATTTGATGATTGCCTTCTGCGCTGGCGCCGACATGCGTTCATACCTTTGTTTGGATACCGGAATCGCATCGAATCGCAGCCGCAGCCAATATTCCAGACCCTCCTGCGCGCGGTAATGTTTGCGGTGGGCCAACGAAGTCAACTCGATTGACCTACGCATATCGCATGGATTCGTGACCGAGGTAGCTAACTGGTACACGAAATCATGGCGGCGTTCGACGATGGCTGCCGCGATCAGGGTCATCCCGCGGCAGACCGAGTCTACGGGAATAATATCGAGGCGCTTGCGCTCATTCGTCGGCAATTGCCGGAAGTAGGTTCCCAACAGGTATGACAACGACGCAGAGGTGTTGATTCCCTCATTCCATCCGGTAAAGGGCTTCTCCACCGAAGTCTCTACGATCGCCGGACGCACGATCGCAACCGGCAATTCAGCGCCTGATTTGGACATGCCGAATTTGTAAATTAACGATTCCGCCAGACTCTTGGTCAGCGTATAGGTGTTTGGCCAGCCCAGTTCGTTCGCCCGCCGCGTGCCGGCCTCCGTCAAATAATTACGCAACCAGCGAAATCGGTTCTTGCGGATCTGGTTCTCGAGCGCAGCGCCATGCAAATCCTTAGCGGCATGTTCCTTTACCATGGCCTGTTTCCGAAGTTCTTCGGTGACTTCGGGGCTGGAAGCCCTGGCCTCCGCCGAGCGCACAAATTCGTGAAGCGAATGCCATTCCCGCTCCGCATCAAAATCTTTCAGGTCACTATTCTTCAGATAAGCGGGCGTGTAATCAGGGCGCAGCTTCTCGGCGACTCGTCCGTCCCTGGTCCCGGCAACGTAGCATGTCGAAAGATGAAGCAGCCCGGCGTGGTCCGATTCCCGGACAAACTCCAGGATATTCAGCGCCGCATCCACGTTCGTGGCCAGAGCGTCACGCAAGTCTGGATTGAAGTCCGTAAGCCCGGAACTATTGATGACCACGTCCAAATTTTCGCGCAGAAGGCCGACAAATTCCGGCGCGATTCCGAGGCCGGGCTGCGATACATCGCCCTCGATCACTTCCACGTGCTCCCCGATGAAGCGGCCGAGGTCCGCTCCGTGGCGGCGCGACAGGGGATCGAATACCGGTGATTCTTCAATTAGTTTTTCGAATCGGCTTTGCGCTGGATTCGATTTCTGCCGCCGGACCAGCAGATAAATTTTCCCGATTTCGGGCAAATCCATAAGGGTGTTTGCGAGCCAGACCTTCCCGATAAAGCCGGTCACGCCAACCAGCATGACGTTCCTGCCAGCCAGTGTCTTTCGAATCGAAAGGGGAGCGTGAGACGCTTCTCCGCTGAGCCGGACAATAGTGCGATCGAGATTGACTTCCTGACGCCGGGCGGGAATCACCGCGGCGTTCAAAGCCGCGACGCCCGGGAGTCCCAGATCGGAAACGAGCTGCTCCGGCTCCCGCTTGCCGTCCGCACCTGTGCCTGTAATCCGGGCAAATACTCCACGCGGCCGGATTACGGGATCGAGCAGCCGCCCGGTGGCGATGCCATCGCGGAATTCGAGGCGGTTCGCGATGACGCGAGTCAAGCCGAGGTGAGCCGCCAGAGGACGCATGATAACGTCCAGACTCTGGCTCACCAGCACAACATCGGCGCCAGAGTTTCGTAACTCATTCAGGCGTTGCACTCCCTCAGGTTTCAGGATTGGTTTTAACTTGTATTTGAAATATTCTTCGCCCAGTAAATCCAGCCTGTCCCGGCTTACTCCCCGTAGCACAGTATGTACGACGCGCGTGGCAAATTTCCGATTGCAGGCATACAGCAGAGGCCGCAGCGCCGCCATCAGCAACACCAACCCGCGGCGTTGCCAGCGCTCAGAAAATGTCTGCGCATTCCAGGTAAAAAAGCCGACGGGGCGCACCGTGGTCAATTCGAGCAGGCTGCCCTCGACCCGCCAGTAAACTTCGCGGACGGTCCCCGAGTTGTGATTTTCGGATTCCAAGATTCGTTCCGTTTCGAGGCTTCCGAAACGGCTTCCCATTGTAAACAATTGGAGTAAAAGGGCGAAGAGCATCCGGCGGAAATCGCGGTAGGACGCCTACGTTGACCTTCAGCGTTGTTACGGGAAGCCCCAGAAAGAGCAGTTCGCGGTTCTCAGCAACAGCTATTGACGACGGCGTTGGCGGCGCCCTCTGACAAGGGTGTAAACTCTCACTCTATCTTTGAATCAGGAGATGAAAGTGAGAGCGTTTCTATTTGGGTTAATCCTCGGTCTCATTGCCATACCGGTGGGGGTTTACTTCTATTTCGCGAGTGGCAACGCGCCCGTAGCCACGGCCGCGCAGGCCATGCCATTTGAAAAAATGCTTGCCCATAAGGCGCTTGATGCGAGGGTAGCGAAAGAAATGCCTCACAACGTCCCGATTACCGCGGATGAATCCACCTTCCGGGCGGGGGCTCAGGTTTATCGGGACAACTGCGCGATTTGTCACAGCTTTTCGGATGGAAATCCCAGCGGCGTCGCTAAAGGAATGTTTCCCCGGCCGCCGAAGCTTTTGCAGGGCAAGGGAGTCACAGACGACGAACCCGGAGAAACGTATTGGAAAGTTGCGAACGGCATCCGGTTGACGGGCATGCCCGCGTTCAACCAGTCGCTCTCTGACCAGCAGATTTGGCAGGTCAGCGTGATGCTAGCCAACGCGAACAAATTGCCTGATGCGGTAAGAGCACAACTCACGCAGCCGCAGAATCCGCCGGCTGGAAATATTATTCCGCCCGCCGGATCCCCTCAGACAAAGCCGTAACCGCGCGCCAGACCTCCGCGGCGAATCCGCGGCGCGGTTTGATGCATCTCATTTTGAGCGCTCAACATGCTTCGGCGATGGGAGATCAGAAAGGCCTGGTAATTCCCAGGCATAGCGAAAAAGCAAATTATGGAAAAGAAGAAGATCGAATATTTCAAGAAGCGGCTGGAAACCCGGCAGGAAGAGTTACGCCGCATGGTCAGCCGCATAGAACAAGACGGACGCAGCGTGGACGAAGATGCGGCGCAAGACGTGGCTGACCGCGCCGCCAGCTCTTATACCAAGGAGTTCCTTTTTCACCAGAGCAATAATGACCGCCAACTCCTGCAAATGGTGGAAAGCGCTTTGTCGCGAATGCGCGAAGGAACCTTTGGCGAATGCATCTCCTGTGGCAAAGAGATTAATGCCAAACGCCTGGAAGCGGTCCCGTGGACGAGGCATTGCATCGAATGTCAGGAAAAGATGGAGAAGGGGCAGTTAGAAGAGGTGCCTCAATAGGGACTGCATGAGCACTTCTGGGTTTCGGTTTACACATCCCGCCAGATGTCCCGAAAATCGAAGCAGCCGATTTTTCCCTCCAGCCATTCGGCTGCCCTGACTGCGCCTTCCGCGAATCCACGCCGTGATTTCGCGTCGTGACACAGATATATCGTATCGTTCGGGGAGTTCAGCACCAGTTCGTGCAGTCCGACCACGTCGCCCTCGCGAAATGAGGTAATTTCGAGGTCGGTGGCGGAAGCTTCGCGGATTATTTTTTGCAGCTCCGAGGCAGTGCCTGAAGGAGCATCCTTCTTGTTGGCGTGGTGGCGTTCGAAAATCTGCCCGGAATATTGGTGGCGCAGTGCGGCGGCGGCCGTCCGCGCCACGTCGTAAAAAAGGTTCACGCCGATCGAGAAGTTCGCTCCGTAAACGAGGCCGGTTCCGGCATCCTGCACCAGTTTTCGAACTCTCGTTTGTTCATGACCCCATCCGGTGGTGCCGACGACCACGTTTCTCTTTGCGGCTATGCAGGCCTCGATGTTGCGCAGAACAGCGTGAGGCGTGGTGAAGTCAATCACCGCGCCGACCCCTCGGAGCCTCTCCGCGGTCAACCCCGAGCCATCCGGATTTTGCGCGCTGCGCAAGGCCTCGACGTTATGGCCTCGCGAGGCCGCGAGTTCTGCCACGATTGATCCGGTCTTTCCCGATCCCAAAAGAAGAATCTTCATATGCGGCACGAAATTATTGCATCAATCGAACACAGCGGGATCCAACTCCGAAAAGAATGCCCGGTGCAGCCGCTGCACGACTGCGGGTACTGCGTCTTCCTCGATCACGAACGTCAGATTAATTTCCGACGCACCCTGCGATATCATCCGGATCTTTACGTCCGACAATACTCCGAACACCCGCGCCGCGATTCCCGGAACTTCGCGCAAGTTTTCGCCGACCAGGCAAACGATGGCTTTGCGGCCTTCGTATTTTACGTCGGCCAGTTTAGCGAGATCCGCGGCGAGCGCGGGGATGGATTCATTAGAATCCACCGTCAACGATACGCTGACTTCAGAAGTTGAAACCACGTCTACCGGCACTCTATGCCGTTCGAAAGCTTCGAAGATTGCCCGCAGAAATCCGTAAGCCAGCAGCATGCGTGGAGCCGCGACATTCACAATTGTAATGCGCTTCTTTACTGCAATCGCCTTGAAAACATTCCTGCACTCCAGCGTGCGCGCCGTAATCAGAGTTCCTTCGCACGAAGGATTGCGGGAGTTCATCACTTGAACCGGGATATTTTTTTGGATGGCGGGCAAGACCGTTGCCGGATGAAGCACTTTGGCACCGAAGTATGCCAACTCGGCGGCCTCGTCGAAGCTGATGATTTTTATGCGCCGGGCGTCGCTGCATAAATTCGGATCGGTTGTCATCATGCCGTCAACGTCGGTCCATATCTCGATTCTCTGCGCGCCCAGGCCTGCGCCTACGATCGCGGCGGAGAAGTCCGAACCCCCGCGCCCGATGGTCGTGGTGATCCCATTTTTCGTGGCCCCGATAAAGCCGCCCATCACCGGAACACGGCCGGCATCCAGTGATGGCAGAACTTTGATTTGAAGCTGCTCTTTAGTTTCATCCCAAAGCGGCGTGGCGCGAGTAAAGGCATTGTCGGTGACAATGCACTCGCGCGAATCCACGAGTTCGGAGTCAATGTTATTAGAGCAAAGGGCGGCGGAGACGATCCGGCTTGAAAGGATTTCTCCGAATGAGGCTATGTGGTCCGAAGTGCGCGGAGTAAGTTCGCCGACAGCGCTGATTCCACGGATTAATTCGTCGAGGGCTTCGAAGGTCTCTCCCAGATCACCGTGAAGCCGGCTGAATAAGGACGTCCCCAAAAGTTCGCCGGCGGTATTGTAATGACGTTCCCGAAGCGCGCGGGAAATATCGAGCGCGGCACGGCGCTCGCCGGCGCCCGCGGCGCCGGCCAGTTTCAAAAGTTGATCAGTCACCTGGGCCATCGCGCTCACCACCACGATGGGCTTTTGTGGAAGCCGGCCCTCGACGATGCCGACCACGCGCTTTATGGATTCCGCGTCGCCAATGGATGTCCCGCCGAACTTCATGACGATCATGGCAGCGGCTTTCGGAGAGGGATGTTGCGGGAATTTAAGAGATTCACATCAATCCAAATAACCATGCGCCTTGAGCAGTTCGGCATTTAATAAGGCAGCTCCGGCAGCGCCGCGGATAGTGTTGTGGGACAAGACAGTAAACTTCCAGTCCAGCACGCCGCACGGCCGCAGGCGACCAACGGAAGTCGTCATTCCGTTGCCAGATTCAACATCGAAGCGGGGCTGTGGGCGGTCAGCGATGGTCAGATATCGCACCGGCTCCGGGGGCGCGCTGGGCAATTTCAATTCCTGAGGCACACTGCGAAAATTGTTCCAGGCGTCAATAATTTCTTCGGCCCGCGCTTTCCTGCTAAGTTTTATGGAGATGGACTCGGTATGACCGTCCTCGACCGCGACCCGGTTGCATTGCGCGCTCATGGCAAAATCAGCAGGAACAATTCCGGCGCCGTTCAGCTTGCCCAGAAGTTTCCGGGTTTCTTCCTCCATCTTTTCTTCTTCTTTGCCGATGTATGGAATTACGTTTCCCAGGATGTCCAGGGAAGCTACTCCGGGGTATCCGGCGCCGCTTATGGCTTGCATCGTGACCGCCATCACGGTCTCGATTCCGAAGACGTTTTTTAGAGGGGAAAGCGCAAGCACCAAACCGATGGCAGAGCAATTAGGGTTGGTGACTACGAATCCGCCGGACTTCTTTCGCCACGTCTGGCACTCCAGCAATTTAATGTGATCCGGATTGACCTCGGGAATTACCAGCGGCACATCCTTTTGCATTCGCAGCGCGCTGGAATTCGTGATCACGCCACACCCGGCCTCGGCGAATACCGGCTCAAGCTCGGCTGCAATCGAGGCATCGAGCGCCGCGAAAATTAGCTTGGGAGCGCCCTCGGGCTTTGCGGGCGAAATACGCATCGCCGCAACCTGCGCCGGGATGGGCGTCTTTAATTTCCAACGCGCTGCTTCTCCGTACTCGCGGCCTTCGGAGCGGTCTGAGGCGGCCAGCCATACAATTTCAAACCAGGGATGGCCCTCAAGCATCTGGACAAACCTCTGCCCGACGATTCCGGTTGCGCCGAGAATTCCTACAGGAATCTTGTTCGCCATAAGTATGTTGGAATTTTACAACAGTGGGCCAGCCGCCACATTCGAGCATTGGCCGCCAATCCGCATCTTCGGCTACTGATGAGGGGTGATTTCGGTGCCAAAAGAATATTCGTTGAGCGGACCGAAGCGCTTTTTTTCGGCGTACAATCGCCAGCGCCTCCATACAATTCGCAGGCTGGCCATCACTGGAATCGAGAGATAGACGCCAAGCACTCCGGCAATTTCTGCCCCGGCGAGTACGCCGAAAATAGCGGCCAGAGGATGCAATTCAAGGCTGCGGCCCATGATGCGCGGCGAAATCACGTAATCCTGAATCAATCTCCATGCCGCGAGAAAAATAATCAGTATAAGCCAGTGGGGATAAGTCATCAGCAGCGCGATTCCAATAATTACTATTGCGGCCACCAGCGGACCGACGACGGGAATGAACTCCATGACGCCGCCGGCCGTGCCCAGCACGAGGGCATAGGGAACGCTCATAGCGGACATAAAACCTGTGTAAACAAGCCACGACAGAGCCGCGAGGGTCAATTGGGCGCGAATAAAATGCGCCAGCATCTGATTCATGTCGTCGAGCACGCCTTGCAGGAATTCGCGCTGGGGCTTGGTTTGCACCAGCGAAAGCGCCTCATCGCCAAAGCTGCGGCCATCGCGAAGAAAGAAAGCGGCCAGTATGGGCACGACAATAATCAGCCATGACTGTTGCGCGACTTCCGCAACTCGAAGACCGAGGCGTTGCGCGAGCTGCACGATTTGATTCTGATGCTGATCCAAAAGCTCTTTCAGGCGATTGATTGTGGCCCGGCTCCAGCCATGCTGGTTGCCAATCCTTTCGGTGATTTCACCGATTCCGCTGCTGGTGACTTTACCTTGGGTAGCAGGCAGGGCGGTGGTGAGTTTTTCCGCCTGGCGGCCAATCTGCGGCCCGACAAAGAAGAAAAATGTAATCAGCAGCGCGAGCAGAAGAACATAAATCACGGCAATTGCAGCACCGCGACTGTGCGTCCACTTTTCACATCGAGAGACGGCGGGATCTACGAGGTAAGCGAAGAAAACAGCGAACAGGAATGCGATTAGAGTGTGGTGTGCGACGTATAGAAATCCCAGCACCAGCGCGAACAGCAACACCGTGATCAGAACCCGGCTGGTGCGTGCATCAATCAGGGACATTGAAATGTCTTAAGTCGAAGCTAGTCGCGAAGAACTTCGGTATTGTCTCCCGGAATCAAAATCCTGAGCAGCTTGAATTGATCGTCGAGCCACAAGAACCAGTCGCCATTCTCAGTTCTCAGGGTAAATTTGTTGAGCTGGCGGTCCACTCCCCCAATCTTAACGTTCTCTTTCCCGGAAAACTCCACGCTGACGGCCATTGAGCTTCTGGAATGAGGATCCAAGGTGCCAAACTGAGTTTTTTGATTCGCCAGGCACTGCACCTGACCCTTATCCTGGCGGCAGCCAATGGCGAGGTATTTCCACACTAAGACTTCCCGCTGGACAAAAAAATACTCATCCAGAATGCTGGTGGATGCTGGGAGCATGAATGGCTGCTCCACCGGTTTGTCTCCAGGATTCTGAATCACTTTCTCGATGAGAAAATTATCGTTGGGCAACACCACGGCCTCCGTCTTGCCCGGGCTGATCTCTTTCCACTCGTATTTTTGCAGATCCCCCGCCGCGCTGAGTTGAAGGTCGGAATCCTGTGTAGCCGTGCCGGATGCGCCATCAGCCTTGAATTCGGAAGTCACTGTGCTCCCAGCCGGCCCCTGCTTAATGCTGAAGGTCTCGGTCGCCACGCGTCTTCCATTCATAAACACGCCAAAGGATCCCGAATCAACCATCTGTGTCGGCACATCTTTTTCCTTGGCCGGCGCGTAAAAGCTGGCGATTAACAGAAATCCCAGAATTGGCGGTACTGTTTTCCTAAATATCACTCTCAATCTCCCGGTTTGAGAATCTGGCAGAATTATCTGGATGAAAGAGACCCAAAGTCCTTCCTATTTCTGCGGCAATCTGGGCGACGGCTTTACCGTCGGTTTCAACCCGGCAGGTGGCGCTCAGGTAAAGAGGACGCCGGGTTTCATACAATTGGCGAAATTGCGTCTCGCCTTGCCGCAATGGACGCTTAATTTCCTGCTGCTGACAGCGGCGAAACAATTCGCCTATCGGCGCATCCAGAAACACAGTAGGAATATTTCTGTCTTGCAGCAGGGACACATTTTCCGCCACCGCGAACGCGCCGCCTCCTAATGCAATCACTCGATAACCCGACTCCGCCTCCGAAAGCAGCTCACGAAACGCGAGATGCTCGGAGCGGCGGAATTCCGCTTCCCCCGAGTCCCGAAAAATTTCTTCGATGGTGCGCTTTTCGCGGGATTGAATTCGATCATCCAGATCCTCGAAGGGCCAACCCAGCATTGCCGCCAGTTCTCTTCCTACGACCGTCTTCCCCGCACCCATAAAGCCAACGAGGATGATGACGCGATGACGAGGTTCGGATAGCCCGGAATTCACACGCGATAGCGAAGCAGATTGGTTTCCCATGCTTCCCTGGAATAGATACGGCTGGCGTATGCCTGATTATCCTGACTGTTAGCGTTTCTTGAGATGGATTTTACCACTGAAGGAAAACAACTTAACCGAAGATGCGGCCTTCCCCATGGTGCCTGCGAAGGCACTCCCCGCTCTTATAGGGAACGACGTGTGCCTGGGCTGCAACTGGAAGTCGTTTTCTACCTGGCCCTGCTCGGACCTGGCGGTCACATCAATCGAAGCGTAACTGGGCGCCGTGGCCTCGATATCCCCACTATGGCTGGTCAAAGAATATTCGCCGCCCCCACCAAAATCTCCGTCGTAATGAATCTTGCCGCTGCTTGAATTCACCTGCACCAACGGCCCATCCACTGACGTCAAAACCACATCCCCGCCCAGGGACGTGATCTCCACATGACCATCGCGGATATCGGTGAGGGTGACGGGGCCATTCAAGGTTTTAACGTGCACATGGCCGTCGCTTACATCGCGCACGTCAACGGTCGCGGTATTTCCTTCCATCACAACGTCACCGCGCAGTTTTTCCGCATGCAATGGGCCTGTCATCGAACTGAGGGTAACATTGGCGTCCGCGGGAACCAGCACTTCGTAATCTACCTGGCCGCTGCTCGGATCGGCTCCCGCCAGCAGGTGAGAGACAATGTCTACCCGGTTGCCGCGATGAGTTTGATCAACTTCGACCTTGTCAGAATGCAGAACTGCGTTTATCACCACTTCTCCGCGGGCACCCGCCTTGACGGAAATAGGGCCATATTGATTATTGATGGAGACGCTGGGCTTGCGACCCACCTTGAAATGAATTTGCTGACGGGTCTCTGCCACGGCAAAGACCGCCCCAGTCAATATCACTATTCCAACCAACTTTGCCGTGTTCCTGCTACTCAATGTCATGGCATCAACTCCCCGGAAACCCGCCGGCCCTTAAGGTTACTGCAGAGAACCATCCATCGCCATCTCATACACCATGGATTTCTGTTGGTACGCATTCACCAAACCCTGCTGCGCCTGCACATCGTTGGGATTCAGTTTCACCGATTCCTTCGCGTCCCGGATATAAGAGTTTACATCCCGCAGATCCGTTCGGTAGGAGGCCAGCATCGCGGGCATTCGCCTCGACACCACCTGAAGTAACTGCTGGTCGTCCGCGCTGGAGGACTCCATGATTTGAGGCGTATCCGGCAAAACAGAAGCCTGCTGAGAAGTCACTGCCGGCGCCCGTTGGTACCGTACGACGCCGAATGTCAGCAACATGAGCGCCGCGGCCGGAATCAGCCACGCAAGACGCGGGCGGCGTTTCTGGGAAGTATGAATGAGGAAGGGAGCCGATTTCGGCTCGCGAATCAATCCTTCCCGGCGCAGCGCGATCTCAATCGAATTCCAGACGCGCGGGCTGGGTTCGTCTTCATTATTATTCGTATCCCGCAAGAGCCGTGCCTGTTGCGAAATGGCGTTTAAGTCGGCAATCAGGTCTGAACAGGTTAAACATGAATCTAAATGAGACTCCTGCTCGATTGATCGTTCGCCTTCGATCTCCGGCAGAACCCGTTCGAATTCTTCACAGGTCATATAACTTCTCCCCGAACCGCTCGGGCTCCTCACGGCTTTCTGGCCTTTTCGGCTCTGCTCGTTTTGAGAAGCTCGCGTAATTTCAATCGTGCTTTGTGCAACTGCGACTTACTATTCCCTACCGAACAACCTACAATCTCAGCAATCTCGTTGTGCTCGTAGCCTTCCACGTCATGCAGAACAAAAATTGAGCGGTAGCCCGGAGGCAAATCCTCGACCGCCCGCTGCAATTGAAGGCGGTCTATGGATCCGGCGAGACTTGGATCCGGAGCGCCCAATTCTTTTTTTGGAGTCTCCTCTTCGGTCTCGATCGTATCCTCGAGCGGAACCACCGGAAGGCCCTTCTTGCGCAACTGCATCAGCACCACGTTGACCGCCATGCGGTGCAGCCAGGTGGAAAACGCGGATTCGCCCCGAAAGGTTCCAATCTTGCGGAACAATTGCAGAAAAGCTTCCTGGGTGAGGTCTTCGGCCGCCGCCGTATTGGCTGTCATGCGCAAACATAGCGAGTAAACACGCCGTTTATGCAGGTTATACAGGCCCTCAAAGGCTTCTGCGTCTCCCTGCTTGGCTCGCTCGATCAGTTCTACTTCAGAAAGCTTGTGGGCTTGCGATTTTCGCGCGTCCGTCAAGTCGCCTTTTCCGGCCGCACTCAGTCTGATGCGGCATAACCAGCTTTTCGTTGTACTGTTTCACCGTCATAGGGAATCTGATTTCCCGCTCCTAATTGCCCGGAAGCCCTTGGTGTTGAAGCCCTTGAATCGGGCCGACACTCCGGCATGACCAGAGTAACTAGGGAAGATTATGGCATTCCAAAACCGCCGTCAACCTGGTTTCCCAAGAGCCTGACGAACAGGACCCCAGGTCAGTGATGCCCGATGAAGATATGCGACTCGTCTCGCATGTGTCCGACCGGAGGAGTGTTCCGTCAAAGGTTTATTCCGTTAATCGTTAACGCGGCGCCATTTGAACTGCGAGTTGCGGCCCCATGGTGTTCGGATTAACCAAGTTAAAACTTTTTTGTTCGGATTTCGTAGAAAGAATGTCCTTCCCCGCGTTTTTTAACTTGACATCCATACCTCTCGGACGTACAAACTTATCTCCACTCCACGGGCCCTGTTTCTCTTTCCTACGACGAGGCCGACATGCGACGCCGATTACTGCTCTTTGTTCTTTCCCTCAGCGTCCTTTTCATTTCCTCATCATTTTCTGCCATGGGACAAACGCAGCGTCCGAAAGTCATGGCGCCACACCGCGCCATTCCACCGCGCGCAGACAAGCAGGTCAAGTGGCTGACGCCTATGATGCAGCGCTCGATGATCGGCGGCTTATGGATGACCGACGCTAACTGGAAGTCCGCGATCTATCTAAGAAATGGCGTGGAGACTGATCCCGTCACGGTCACGCCGATCCTGCACCTGAGCAACGGCGTAAAATACACGTTGCCTGATGTGACGCTGCCGCCGGCGGGAAACGCGATTATTGACATCAATCAGGGAGTTCGGCAGTTCGGCATTGCGTCCTTCGCGACCCTCTCCGGGTACGCAGAGATTCAGTACAACTGGCCCTGGGACCCATTTTGCGCGACCATTCGCAACGTAGATACGGCACACAGCCTGATCTTTACCTACGGATTGCAAACCACCGCTCCCCCGCCCCTCAAGATCGTTAATCCCGTGACTAAGACGCCAACCAATGTAATGGAAGGGATGTGGTGGAAGCAGGAAAGGAACGTTACTGGGTTTATCGCGCTCGCAAACATTTCTTCTCGGCCCATTCAGGTGTCGGTGACTGTTATAGACAATCAGGCGAACTCGCTCGGCCAACATCAGGTAACCGTATCCCCGCAGGGCATGAAGCTGGTGGATCTTGCCGAACTGGCTTCCGCCACGGTCACGCAGGGAGGCATTCAAATCGCTTCCGACGCCACCACCGACAATCTGATCGTGAACGGAGGGCTGGAAGATTCAACCGTGGGATACTCGGCCAATCTGCCCTTCGCCGCCGGGCCGGTAACGCCGTCCACCGCAGCCGCAACCACGATTGCGGAACTGGGATTGATGGCGGGCGCGGCCGACCCCATGATGCTGTTTCCCGCAGGGACGACGTTCACGCCATATTCGGTCTTGCGCAACGTCTCGTCGGCACCGATTTCGGTGACGCCGACGCTGTGGTGGATGGCGGGCGGGCTCCCGCACTCGGCGCAGCTTGCGCCGCTCAGCCTTCAGCCGCATCAGACCCAGAGTCTGGATGGAGCGGCATTGCTGACGCAAGCCGGGCTGGCTTCGGCGACAAAGACGTTCAACGGCACTTTCAACCTGGTACTTGACGCGAACACAAAGCCCGGCGACCTTCTTTTGGCGGCGGGCAGCGTGGACCAGACGAATACTTACGTCTTTGAAGTTGTCCCTCGAACCGTGTCTGAGAGCGGGTCGAAGTCATTCCAGTACTGGAGCACGGGCAACGGCGATGACACGATGGTCACGTTATGGAATCCAACCGACGAAGCTCAGGATTTTGCCCTGACATTGTTCTTCGCGCTGCCCGACGGATCGCGCGGACACTACGTTTTGCCGCTTCACCTTGAAGCCCGCGTCTCGCGCACGTTCAACGTTTCGGAAATCATCCAGACTCAAGTCCCGGACGCTGAGGGAAATGTCATTCCCGCGGTCGTGCGGGAAGGCGGAATGAAAATCGCAGGAAGCATAGCCGAGAATCAGCACATTATGATCGTGGCCGATGCCGGAATTTACAACGTCCGCAAAGCCACTTGCGGGGTAAGCTGCGGACAGTGTGACGGCTATTCGTCGGCAGCGGTTGTCGCAGGCTCCTTTGGGCTGACTGTAAACGCGACCCAACAGCTTAACTTCATGGGCACGTGGAATTCTGGAACACAATATAACCTCGGCGGCGCCTGGAGCAGCAATAATAATTCGGTTGCTACAGTCGGCGGGGGTCTGGTGACGGCAAAGAGTCCCGGGACTGCCGATATTTCAGCACTGGTCAATAACGAGCCCGTTGAAGCTGGGTACATATGTTACGAGAACAGTTGCCCGACCAGTTCGTTTGGAGGTGGCTCGTCGGGAACCGTAACTCCCAAAATCTCGCAAAATACACCTTTGTGGTATTTCGGCAATGGGATCCCCACGCCCTCCGGTTTTACGCTCGGTTCGACGAGCGCCACACTAACTGCAAGCGGCGGCGGGAGTGGCACTTATGGGTGGAGTATTACCAGCGGGAGTTCCAAAGCCGTTCTGCAGGGCACGACTTCGGGGCAGAACATAACCTCCGTTACGATAGCGAGTACGAGCTACAGCACCGCCCAGAATGACGTCACAGTGCAATTACAATTTGAACCGACAAATGGAAACTCGAGTGTGCAGACCTCGTACAGCCTCAGCATCGATTCTCCGTATAAGCTCGTAGTTGGGACAATAGCCGACAATGGCGCATCGATCAATTCCAGCTGTGACAATCCTGACGGTGGAAGTGACGGATACTCAACTAAGCTCCCGTACACTGTGATGAGCTTCTTCGGGACCGCGATGGGCTTCGCGCCAATGAATGAGTCATTTTCTAACATTTCGGATGACTACATTGGGAACAATTGGCCGACGTACTCCGTGAAACCCGGTACGGCCAATTACAACGGACAATTTGTCGATGAGATTTGTGTGATCGCGAGCCCTGGTGCCCTTACTCCGTCACCTCTCCCCCCGCAAAACGGATCGGTTAAGATCGACCATGGCCAGCAGGCGTGGTTCGCGGGAATCGAGACGGAGGCGGAGGGGGTGGAGGTGCAGAGCGACACGTTGCAGCGATACCAAGATCACGGTCGACATTTATCAATCACGTCGCCGGTTAGATAGGCTCACGAAATGAGAACTGTCATTTTTCAGTTTGCTGCGCTGCTGCTTTGTGCGAATACTTTCGCCGATGTCGTGCCTGTTCCCGGCACGGAGAGGGTAGCGCCGGTGTTCGAGGCATCAGACCTGGTATGCAGCTGTTTCGTCAAGTCCCTTCGAACTCTCGACGAGCAGAAGCTCGGGCGGCCAGGGAAATCGTTTACCAAGCGCCTTGTCGAGGCCAAGGTACGCGTAGATGACTCATACAAGGATTCGGCGCAACTTCCGGCAGAGGTGGACATTAGGGTCGTCTTTGACGAGGAGATACCAATAACTGGGTCGATGCCGAGACTACTATCGTCAGAGTCGGGACTGATGTTCCTCAAACTCACCTCGAATTCAGTCTATGAGTTTACCGATCGTTTCATAGGAGTAACAGCGTTTGCCTCATTCTCGACACCGCAGGACGGGACCGGGTTGTCGAAGCTTCAATCGGCGCTGGCGGGCGTCCTTCAGGGGAATAATGGCCGTGACCAGTATAACGCAATGCGTATTCTCGAAGGTTTTGACCAACTTGCGCCAAAGACTCTGAAGGACGTGCGGAATTTTAGGGCGTCTTCCGACCCCAAGATTGCGTTGTCCTCAATCGCCGTTCTTTTGAAATTCAGGGTGCCCGGGGGTGCGCAAGCGCTGGTCGACTACCTGCGCACCCATGAGATGAGTAGCACGCCTGATGCAATCCTAAGCGTTGGGGGAGAGCTGTCACAGGTGAGCGACCCCGAGGAGCTAAAGCCGCTTGAGGCGCTCACTTCCTCCGAGATATTGTCTATTAAGCTGGGGGCGATGTCTGGTTTACGAAAAATCCGGAGTCCAGGTAGTGCCAAAACACTGGTCGCGCGCCTCGATGATCCTAATTCCGATATTCGATATTTGGCGGTCATCACGCTCGCGGAGATCTTCTCGAAGAGTGGCGATTATGCACCGAGTATGTACCTGTTTGATCAAAATCCGGATTTCTATACAAATGAGTGGAAAACTTGGTGGACAGGCGAAGGCCGGAATCTGTAGTGGCTGGCTGGTGGCCCATTCAAGCCTTGTTTTGGCTTGAGTGGGGCATTGCTGAGGACTAAGCTGGCGGCGTGCCTTGGGGATTGAAGCGATTTCAGGGAATCTGGACAGAGTCACTTTGTGACGTTCTGTTGTTATCGCCGTCGTCAATCTTTTTCTTCTGGCTCGCGCGGACACTACGTGTTGCCGCTTCACCTTGAAGCCCGCGTCTCGCGCACGTTCAACGTTTCGGAAATCATCCAGACGCAAGTCCCCGACGCTGAGGGAAATATCATTCCCGCGGTCGTGCGGGAAGGCGGAATGAAAATCGCAGGAAGCATAGCCGAGAATCAGCACATTATGATCGTGGCCGAGGCCGGAATTTACAACGTCCGCAAAGCCACTTGCGGGGTAAGCTGCGGACAGTGTGACGGCTATTCGTCGGCAGCAGTTGTCGCAGGCTCCTTTGGGCTGCCTGTAAACGCGACCCAACAGCTTAACTTCATGGGCACGTGGAATTCTGGAGGACAATACAACCTCGGCGGCGCCTGGAGCAGCAATAATACCCCCGTGGCAACCGTGGGAAGCGGCCTGGTGACCGGAATGAGTGCTGGATCGGCCACGATTTCTGCACTCGTCTCTAACGAGCCGATCGAAGAGGGGTATATCTGTTACCAGAACAGTTGTCCGACCCGTTCGTTTGGAGGTGGCTCGTCGGGAACGGTGAGTCAGTTCAATGTCGCCTACAGTTCCTATATACCGGTCGATCACGTCAGCGGGCCGACACCGTGCCTCTACGGGAGCACCCTTTACGGCAAGATCTACATGGGTGACGCGAACCGCGGCACCTATCGGACTGCGGAATCGATTCTGGTTTCAACTGCGCAGCACTATACGAACTTTTTTACAGATACCGGACAATCAAGGAATTATGGCGAGGGCTCGCCGGTTAACGGAAGCACACTGTCCGCCGGGGATGAAGATGGTATTCCAAACGACTGCCATCTATGGAATGCCGCAGCCAAAGCCACCCCCTCCGGTGCGTTTGACATAAGCTATCCGTATTCATATCAGACTCAGGTCCATTTTGATGGAGCCGTGACGGACCCACTTGAGAGTACTCCCGCTCCTGTTGATTGGGACATGCGAACTCTTATTGACACGTCCAATCCTCTGGCACCGACGGCTCTAGTGAATTACAACCACACTTGCCGGGTGCCCCACTCATTCGTTTTCGAGGTTGTTACGAAACTACTAGCGGGGAGATTGTATTGATGGCAAGATGGCGGGCATGGGATTCATCGAAGGGGATGCGCGGACGCAAGGGACACTGTTTCCGGTGACCTTGGAAGAACTGATTCCTGAGGATCATTTCTGTCGGGTGATCGACGCTTTCGTGGAGCGGCTGGATATGCAAGAGTTGGGCTTCGTGCGAGCGGAAGCGGCGGAGACGGGGCGTCCGGGATACGATCCTCGAGGCCTGCTGAAACTGTATCTCTATGGATATCTACAACAGATTCGTTCGTCGCGACGGCTGGAGAACGAATGCCGGCGCAATCTGGAATTGATGTGGTTGTTAGGACGGCTTTGTCCGGATCACAAAAGCATTGCCGAGTTTCGCCGAATGCATCGCCAGGCGGTGACCCAGGCGGGGGCGGAGTTGGTGAAGTTGGCGCGTTCGGTGGGGCTGATCCGCGGAGAATGGATAGCCGTTGATGGCTCGAAATTTCGCGCGGTGAGTAGCGTCAGCAGCGTGCATGAGAGGGCGGCGGTGGAGCGTTATCTGGAGAGTCTGGAAGCGGCGGATGGGAAGGACGAAGCGAGCGTAGACAACAGCGCCGTGGCAGCGGCTTTAGAAAAGCTGCGGCGGCATGCCGAACCCGCAGTCGGTTTTATGAAGACACCTCAAGGCATGCTTCCCGCCTATAATGTGCAGACCGCAGTCGATGCTGAACACGGGATCATTGTGGCGCAACAAGTGACCGACCAAGCCAATGATACGTGCAGTCTGCTGCCCATGGCCGAAGCGGCACAACA
>JBOGLA010000021.1:0-143074 GCA_050746185.1 Terriglobales bacterium
CGGCCGAGCGGGCGAAGATCGAGCTTTCGACCACGATGGAAACCGAGATCAATCTGCCGTTCATCACAGCGGATGCGTCGGGGCCGAAGCACCTCGTCAAGAAGATGACGCGGGCGAAGCTCGAAGGGATGGTCGAGGACATCATCCAGAAGTCGGTGGGCCCGTGCAAGCAGTGCATGAAAGATGCGGGCGTGGATGCTTCGAAGATCAACGAAGTGGTGCTGGTCGGCGGGCAGACTCGTATGCCGCGCATTCAGGCGCTGGTGAAAGAACTGTTCGGAAAAGAGCCGCACAAGGGCGTCAATCCGGACGAGGTTGTCGCAGTCGGCGCGGCAATCCAAGGCGGTGTGCTTGGCGGAGAAGTGAAAGATCTTCTGCTGCTGGACGTGACCCCTCTGTCGCTTTCCATCGAGACTCTGGGTGGTGTGGCCACGGCGATGATTCCGCGCAACACCACGATTCCAACTCGCAAGACGGAAACATTTTCAACCGCGGCGGATAGTCAGACTTCGGTTGAAGTCCACGTGTTGCAGGGCGAGCGACCACTGGCGCGGGATAACCGGACGCTTGGCAAGTTCCATTTGACCGGGATTCCGCCGGCGCCGCGGGGCGTTCCACAAATCGAAGTAACGTTCGACATTGATGCCAACGGCATCCTCAACGTGACCGCGAAAGACACGGCCACCGGCAAAGATCAGAAGATCACGATCACGTCGTCTTCAGGCCTTAGCAAGGATGAAGTTGAGCGCATGGCGAAGGAAGCCGACTCGCACTCCGCCGAAGACAAGGCAAAGCGCGAGGAGATCGAATCCAAGAACCAGCTCGATTCCATGGTCTACAGCGTGGAAAAGATGCTTCGGGAACAGGGCGATAAGATCTCGGGCTCCGAGCGAGGCGATGTCGAGAACGCGATTGCCGACGCCAAGAAGGCCCTGGAAAGCAGCGACAAGGCGGCGATGGACCGCGCCCGCGAAACTCTGACGCAGGCTTCGCACAAGCTGGCTGAACAGATGTACAGAGCTGCTCAGCCGCAGGGCGGCGCGCCCGGCGCCGGAACTGGACCTGATCCACATGCTGACGGTGCGTCGGGCAATGGCCAGAAGAAAGACGAAGGGGTGATTGACGCCGAGTACGTGGACGTGGAGGACAAGAAGTAAGGCGGCAGTTTTCCAGTTCTCAGTTTTCCGTTGCCAGTTTTCAGCAGGGGCGCCACAGGGGCGCCCCTTTTACTACTGATCATTTGGTGGATTGTTTAGCAGTCCAGGAGAGGAGATTCAAATTGCAATTTAGAGTAAATGGGCAGGATTATTTTCTGAATTTCGCGGAAGATGAAGGACGCTGGTGCGTTTTTGTGCCTACGTTGACTGGAGTGCGGCGCATCCCAATCTATGTTGACGTCGCGAAGTACGAGCGTTTCGGCATGTCGGATAAGACGGGACACAATATACAAAATTAGAATTGCCAGCGACGCACGGTCCGGCGGATCTCCGCCGGTTTTTGTTTCTTTCGCCGAATCCCCCGACACGAATAGATATCCCACGCGGTATCTTGTTCAGACTGCCTTCCACACGCAGAATGCCTCCGCTCAAAAACTCCCGGCTGACCTACATTGACTGGATGCGCGGCCTTGCCTGCGTGTTGATGTTTCAAACTCACTGCTATGACGCGTGGCTGAACGATAGTTCGCGGCGGAGCCCGTTTTTCGTTTGGTCCCAACTTGGCGGAACGTTTCCGGCTCCCCTGTTTCTGTTCCTTGCGGGAATATCATTCGCTCTGGTCACCGACAAATTGCGCCGGAAAAGCTTGCCAGTGAATCGAATTGCGCGTACCACGATCCTGCGCGGCGCGGAGATTCTTGGGTTGGGCATTCTTTTCCGGGTGCAGGAGTATGTAATCGCCTGGGGATGGGCGCCGTGGAGCGACCTGCTGCGGGTGGACATTCTGAATGAAATCGGCGTGTCGTTGATGCTGCTGGGAATTGTCTGGGCGTTCTCTTCCGGCGGTGTTGGAGATTTCGCCAAAATTCGAATCAGCGGCATTGCCGCGGCGATAGCCCTCGCCATTTCGATGCTGAGCCCATTGATGTGGACTTCGTGGCGTCCTGATTGGCTGCCGTGGCCGCTTGAGTCGTACATCAACGGCGTCCACAATTTGGGGCGGCCACAGTCATGGCTCTTCCCTATCTTCCCGTGGGCCGCGTTCGCATTTTTCGGCTTGGCGGTTGGTTCGTTGCTGCTGACGGATCGGGCGCGAGAGCTTGGATCGAAGATATTCGCCTTCGCAGGGCTATCCGGCGCGGGGCTTGTTTTCCTGGGGCGCAGGCTCGAAGCGGAGCCTTATCATCTCTACGCAACGGATGATTTCTGGCACACGAGCCCCAGCTTTTTCCTGATCCGCGTGGGATTTCTTCTGCTGATTCTTTGGGCAGCTGAAAGTTGGTGCAGGTGGGGAGCGGGCGATTGGGGATTCAGTCCGCTGATTCAATTGGGAGGAACGTCTCTGCTAGTGTACTGGGTCCATATTGAGTTTGTGTACGGACGGTTCTCGATTTTGCCGCATCGGGCAAACAGCATCGGAAAGGCTTCGTTGGGCTTGCTGATAATTTTTCTGGCCATGCTGCTGTTGTCGGTAATGCGAACGCGATTCAAGTCACGACCCTCGGTGCAGGCACAGCCTGCGCCATTACCGGTTGCCACGTGAAATTTAGGATGCGCTTCCGCGCCGCTTCGCGGACGGGAATCCCTTCCGGAGGACGGGCGAGACGCCCGTCGCTCCATCGTCCTTTTCGCTCGCACACAAACCGGTTTCCAGTCGCACTATTTTGCGGGCGCCGGTTGAGGCGCTGTCGTGGCGCTGGGAGGCGCGAAGTTCACCTTTGGAACCGCTCGTGATCCCTCGGTTGCGGCAAAATATGCACTATTGGGTTTGAATCCAGCCCAATTGGCATAGATGTTCGCGGGAAACTGCTGAATGTAGGTGTTGTAGTCCTGCAAGGTATCGTTGTATCTCTTTCGTTCCACGGCGATGCGGTTTTCGGTTCCGGCCAACTCGTCCTGCAGGCGGAGAAAATTTTCATTCGACTTCAGTTGCGGATAGTTCTCGACGATCAGAAGCAGGCGTCCCAATGCGCCATCCAGTTGTTGATTGGCGGCAATCTTATCGGTGGGATTTCCGGCAGAAAGCAATGCGGACCGGGCCCGTGCGATGTCGCCAAAAACGGTTACTTCCTGCGCTGCGTATCCCTTCACGGTCTCAACCAGGTTTGGAATCAGGTCGGCGCGCCGCTGCAAAACGATGTCCACTTGCGACCACGCTGATTTCACGGCTTCATTCTTGGCGACCAGTGTGTTGTGAACGGTGACATATTGGCCGCCGACAACCAGCACGATCAATACGATCACTCCGATTACGATCAGGCCCTTGCTCATTTATCTCCTCCTGAATTCCGGTTTCATCGCGGTTCCAAGCCAAATATTTGCAAACGCCGATAACGATTTAAGCCGATTTTGGTGATTCCAGCATTGTATCTACCGCGTTGGTTATTTGCTGAATTGCCGTCAGATAACGGCCACAAATGTCTTTCGCATCAAATTGTTTTCGTTCGGCCTTCTTCTCGCGAATGTCGAGCAACTGGTTGAAAGAAGATGGATCAAACTGAATGCGCGTTGAGAGAGCCTGCACAGCTTCTCTTTTCGAAACCGGAGGGGCGACTCCCATGGCGACAAGGGCGTGCCGGAATAACGTGGTGAAGGCCGACACGGAATGCAGCAGCAGATCCCAAAGCTCACGGTCGTGGCCCGAAAATCTCAGTATCTGCTGGCGCAAGAAAATGGTCTTCTCGCGCAGTTCGTATTCCAGTTGCTCCCGGTGAAAGCGCATGGGAATTTGCAGGCCCGCTAACGGGTCATCCCCGAAAAGCACGCGGTGGCGCTGCTGCATGTCCAGCAACTCGATGGAGAATACGTCCGCTGAATGGCTCAACTCCTCGACGGTCATAACCAGAGGGGGATGATGTTTCTTACCGGTCCACCATTTCACCGCGGGAGCGATGGCAGAGAGCGCGGCGAATGATGTTTTGGTGAAGAGGCAAAGCAGGTTGACATTGGAGAAATCGGCATGGAACTCTCCGGTTGCAGCAGAGCCATAAAGGATCACGCTGCGCAGATTGTCCCCTGCGGCTGAGCGCATCTTGCTCACGAATTCGTTTAGTTGATTTTCGGGAATCATTTTTACCTCGCTCTTTCTACCAGCCGCCGCTGGCGCCGCCGCCGCCGGAACTGCCCCCGCCGAAGCCTCCGAAACCGCCTCCCCCGCCACCAAAACCCCCTCCGCCCCCAAAGCCACCGCCTCCGAAACCGCCTCGCCCCCCGCCCATCCCGGATAAGAGCATCCAAAAAAGGATGCCGCGAAGCGGAGTAGCCATCACGATTATAAAAATAATGATGCCAATAATAATTCCGCCTAGCGAGATTCCGCCTTGCGGCCGCTCTTCGGGCGCAGGCGCGCGAACCTGATTTCCGGTCAGTTGAATTCCGGCGTCTTGCGCGATGACGTCTGCAACCCGGGAAGTCATCAGCGAGACGGCCGCGTTGTAATCGCCCTGCTTGAGCGAGGGAACCGCCTCGCGGCCAAAGCCGCCAACCTTGCCATCCGGAAGGATCGGCTCCAGTCCGTAGCCGACTTCGATGCGGTACTTGCGGTCCTGTACCGCCAACAGAATTAGCACTCCCTTGTCGGTGGACTTGCTGCCGACTCCCCATTTATGAAAAAGGTCAACGGCGTAGCTGTCAATGTCGGAACCGTCGAGTGACTTGATTGTGACGACCGCAATCTGCGCGTGAGCCTTTTCGTCAATCTGGCGGCAGATGTCGTCCAGTTGGGCGATGGTATTTTGATCGAGAACGTGGGCGAAATCGTTAACGTAATCAGTCGGTTTAAGTTGAGAAACCGGCTCGGCGAGAAGAAATGAAGCGGCGGTGATCAGGAGAACGATCAGCAGACCAGTTTTCACACCGCGATTCATCGAGGGTGATTGTATAGGAGTTCGGAAAGACTCACGTGGGGGCAGTCTGTCCCTACGCGGGCATTAGTGGAATTGGCGCAAAAATTCTATGACTTGCCTTTCGGCCCAGTAGCCGTCGTATCCGTCGCGGTCGGCAATGAAAGAGCAATGGCCGCCATCACCAGTCTCGACGAATGTGATATTGGGATTGGCGAGAATCTTTTTTCGCGTTTCGGGCAAAATGCGGATAAATGGATCGTTGGCCGCGTGCAAGATCAAAGTCGGTACAGCGATGCGATCCACCAGATTCGATGCAGCGGCCCGCGCGTAATAATCCACCGCGCTGTCAAATCCGCAGTAGTGGGCGGTAATTTTGTCGTCGAATTGCCTCAAACTGCGTAACCCGCGAAGGCGCCCGACGTCGAATGAGTCGGGAAACAGATTGGCTTTTGCGCGGAGCCGGCGCCGCATCTTCCACATAAAATAAATTTCATAAAGCCGGTTGCCGGGAAGATGTAGAGCATCCGACGAAACTGCCAGATCCATCGCGGGGCATACGGTGGCTACGGCGCGGAACTGTGATGGACCGCCACGACCCCATTCGCCGGCCAGCTTCAAAACCAGATTACCTCCCATAGAGTAGCCAATCAACGCAAATGCGGGAATCTGCTCCGCGGCAATCAGTTCGCGGGCAACTGCGGCGACGTCTTGTGAGAGCCCGGAATGGTAAAGCGTAGGCGCGAGACTCTCCGTTCCACCGCAATTTCGCTGATTCATCAGCACTACATTCATCCCCGCAGCCAGGCCTTTGTTCGCAATCCCAAGCATGTATTGTGAATCGCTCGAACCCTCGAGGCCATGCACCGCGATTGCCGTCAAAGACTTTGCGCGATCGTTCTGCCAGTAGCAATCGCAAAGAACCCTTGTGCCCGCCTCGACCTCGATGAGACGCTTTTCAGGAGCGGGCAGCGCGATTTGGCGGGAGAGAAAATAGCTTGCCAGGGTTTGGATGTGGCCTCCCCGCAAGCCGCGACGTGGCAGAAACGCACCAGCTAGGGATTGCGGTTTCGACACCATTTGATTTTAAATGGAGTTAGCGACGCCAGTCTGCCTTGGAGGATACGAAATGCCGATTTTTGAATACGTCTGCTCAAACTGTAATCATGAATTCGAAGCTCTGGTGTACGGAAATCAGAAGGCCGAATGTCCCAAATGCCGTGGGAAAAAGCTAACTACCCAGCTTTCCGTTTTCGCGGTTTCCTCGAAGTCCAGTTCCGCTGGCTTTAGCGAGACTCCAACCAGTGGCCCATGTGGCGCCTGCGGGGATGAGCGCGGTCCCGGCGCATGTTCGATGCCCGATTTCGATTAATATCAGCGCAGCGGCAAACTTGGGTACTCCTCCCACGTAACTGTTGTGAGTCTCTCTTTGCATGTAACCCTCGGATGTAACTGGCGTAAGTTTTCTTATCCGCTCCTTGACCCTACCATCTACCGCATGGATCGCCGCCGCAACCCGAGGGTCGAGGCAGTTCTTCCTGTCCGTGTCTGGGGCCTGGATGCGAACACCATGCCATTCATGGAGACGGCACGAGCTACCAGTATCAGCAGCGCCGGGGCTCTGATCCAGGGATTGCGGCGGCAAGTCCGGCTTGGCGAGGTACTCGATGTCCAACTAGGAGAAGAGAAGTCTCAGTTCCGAGTGGTGTGGATTGGGAAGGCGGGTACTCGCAAGTCGGGCAGCCTGGGAATTGAAAGCACGGAAACTGAGACCTGCTTGTGGGATATCAACATCGAACGCTGCGGCCAGATCGCCGCAGAAGTTTAGATGAACACCGCAAATTAGTTCGCCCGGATTTTAATGGAGAGTCGCATGGCTCACCCGACATGACGGGCGGGATTCGCGTCCCTCCATTGACATATCTTGTTGCCGCACCCGGCAGTCCGCAAGCCCTATTGTTGTGATCTCCCCAAAATCCTTTGCGGCCTTGCAGCGGTCGAGAATCTGGCACAATTATCGCTCTAAATTCCGCAATCTTTTGCGGCATCCGCAACGTCTCCATTTCTTTGCCTGCTATCATCACTCATTCTATGAAAACTGGCATTATTGGCCTCCCCCAGGTGGGAAAGACGTCTCTGTTCCGCATCCTAACCAAAGCGGCTCTCTCGCAGCAGGCATCCGCCAATCCCCGCGAGGCGCATATCGGCGTGGCAAAAGTACCGGACGATCGGCTCGACCGTTTGGCCGCCCAATACAATCCCAGGAAACTGACGCACGCTTCGGTCGAATACGTTGACGTCGGAGCAATCGGACAGGATGCGTTGAAGGAGAGTGGCTACATCCGGCATCTCCGCAATGTGGACGCGCTGGCCCATGTGGTGCGGGCGTTTGACGACGCCGCGATCCCTCATGTAGGCCCGGTTGATCCGCTGCGCGATATTAAGAATGTCGAATTTGATCTCATGGTCAGCGACCTTGGCCAGATCGAAAAAAGGCTCGAGCGTTTAGAAAAAGACCTCAAAAAGATGCGTTCTCCGGAGCTGGAAAAAGAATTCGATCTTTTGACTCGGGCCAAAGGCCAATTGGAATCGGAGCGTCCGCTTCGCGAGATGGAGATGACGCCGGAGGACAAGAAGCGATTACGCGGATTCATGTTTCTCAGCGAAAAGCCGATTCTTTACGTCCTTAACGTAAACGAAAGCATGGAACTGGGAAAAGAACTGGAGAACGCGGTCGTGAAATTTGGACTTTCGGAAACGGCATCGCGGCCAAACGCGGGAGCCACTGCAATCTGCGGAAAAGTGGAGGCAGAATTGGCGGAGATGAGCGATGCCGACGCCGCCGAATTCCTTTCCAGCTATGGCCTCGCTGAAAGTGGATTGGTTCGCCTGATTCGGACGACTTACGCATTGCTGGGAGTGATCTCTTTTTTCACAATTGGCGAGGACGAGTGTCGAGCCTGGACGATTCCGGTGAACACCCGCGCGGTTGAAGCCGCGGGCGCGATTCATAGCGACCTCTCGAAGCATTTTATCCGCGCCGAAACCATCCGCTGGGACCAATTACTCGAAGCGGGATCGGAGGCCAATGCCCGCTCCCGGGGAGTTCTTCGACTGGAAGGCAAAGATTACATTGTGCAGGACGGGGACGTTATGCACATACGCCACAGCGGATAGAGATTATAAAACACCAGTTCTTAGTTCTTAGTTCTCAGTTTCCAGATGTTCATTCGTCACATCTTTCCTTGTCCGTAAAAGTGCAAAATTGCTTGCATGGGACAATCTTATCGAGAACTGATCGCATGGCAGAAGGCAATGGCTTTTGTGATGGAAGTCTATAGAGTAACAAAAACGTTTCCTCGAGATGAGACGTACGGATTGGCGAGTCAACTCAGACGGGCGGCGGTTGCCATTCCCACAAGCATTGCTGAAGGGCAGGCGCGATATTCATCCAACGAATTCTTTCATTCTCTGGGAAGGGCGCGAGGCGCTCTGGTCGAAGTGGAGACTCAGCTGATCATCGCGCAGAATTTGGATTATTTTGATTCCGAGCGCGGCCAACGGCTTCTAGACAAAGCCGCCGAAGTCGGGAAAATTTTGAATGGCTTGGTCTCGGCCATTCGGCCAGCCGCATAAACTAAAAAGTAAGAACTGCGAACTGATATTATTCCTGCTCGCATGCACCCGATCATCCTGAGTCTTTTACTCGGCCTCACCGCTGCCGGGGCTGATCTTTTTGGCGGCGCGATCATCGTCCAGAAGAATTGGGAGCGCGCTTATCTCCGGTATTTCATCGCATTGGGCGCGGGTTTCATGCTGGCGACGGCCATTGTTGAAATGTTTCCCGAGAGCCTCGCGCTGGGCGGGAAAGACGCCGCCTTTCTGGTTCTGCTCGGTTATCTCGTTATTCATTTCTTCGAACATGCGGTGACGCCGCACTTTCATTTCGGCGAAGAGACCCACGCACAGGAGTTTCTGCATGCCCACAAGGGCTATTCCGTCGTAGTCGGATTGGTGATTCATACCTTTTTCGACGGGATCGCGATCGCGTCGGGCTTCCTGGTTTCCAATTGGCTCGGTTGGATAATCTTTATCGCGATCTTTCTGCATAAGATTCCGGAGGGCTTTACCGTGGCTTCGGTGATGCTGGCAAGCGGACAAAGCCGGCGTGTGGCATGGGGAGCTTCGGCGCTTCTAGGGGCAGCCACGTTTGCGGGGGTGCTCACCATGGCGCTGCTAAGGAAGGATGTGGGCTTCGGCCTGCCGCTGGCGGCCGGGGTCACGATTTACGTGGCGGCGTCCGATCTCATTCCAGAAGTCAACCGTGAACCGGGAGTTAAAATGGCGCTGGTGGTATTTCTTGGCGTAGGTTTTTTATTTCTTTTGGACCGCGTGGCCCACGTTCATTGACAGCATTCACTCGACCGTGTGCTTCGCTGTATAGCCTTCCCTTGCGATGACCTGATACTTCACGTCTTTCCCTTTCTGGTCACGGATCTTTAACGGACCGCCGTCGGGGGCAACCACATCCACTTTAAGTTTGCGATATGTGCCGTCCATCTTTGTGTTTGTGGGATGGTAAGTGATTGCATACTCATTCCGGATGTCACCGCTGATGTCGCGGAATGCGTCCACCATGTCGCCCACGAAGCGGGGCTGGTAAAAGCGGCCACCGGTCAGCTTCGCGAAGGTCTGCATTTCGTTGTCGGCCTGAAGATAATCGATTTCACTAATCGGAATTCCCATGCCATGGGGGGCGGCGCCGCCCTGGCTTTCGAAGTATTCGCGCTCCAACCATCCAATGCTGATGGCGAAAATAGTTACGTCATGAGTGGTCTTGATCTTCTTGGTAATCTGATTCAGATTGAGTTTGCTGAAGCTGTCGAAGCCGCTGCTGATCAAGATAATGTACTTGTGGCCCTCGATTCGATCCATGCGATCCAGCGTGTCATACAGGGCGTCGAATAAATTCGTCTCGGAGAACCCCGGAATACGCAACTGATTCAGGGCTCCCATCACTTCCTGTTTGTCCTGGGTAAAATCAACCAGGGTATGGGGTTTCATGTCGTAATAAACAACCGCGACCCAGTCGTTCTTTTTCAGGGTGTCTGCGAAGGCGTACGAGGCTTGCAGAGCGTCAATCAGAAAGCCGTAATCGGTCGAGGCAAACTCGACCAGCAACACCGCCGTAATCGGTGCCTTTGAAACTGTAAAGTTATCAATTGCCTGCGGCACGCCGTCTTCGTAAACCCGAAAATTCTCCTTTTTCAGATTGGGGATAAACTGGCCATCCTTGGTGGTGACCAGAGCGTCCACATTCACGAGGGGCACGTCCATGCGGATGGAGTAATCCGGGATGCCCTCCACTTTCTTCGGCCTCTCGGGAGGCGGGGGCGGCGGCTCCTCGGCTTTTTTTGGAATGGCGTAGGGGCCAGTTTCATCCTGCGGACCGCCGGCGGCAGGAGGTGCCTCCTGCTGATTAGGACCTTGAGCAGTCGAGGATTGGGCCTGCGCGGGCTGTTGCACCGACGATGCAAACAGCAATAAGCTACACAGCCACAAGGAGATGGGAAGATAACCCACTGAGAAACGGCTGTGGGCTTGGTTCGTGGACGTAGAAAACATGCAACCTCTCAAAAGTCTTATGCTAGTATAGACGCACGGCTTCGCGAATGGGATGTTTGCGGGCTTTAGCTTCTCCTCTCCTACCGGCAACGAAAAGCGCGAAGTTTTAACTTTGATGGACCGGTTGGCGGTCCTCGGGGAAATGTAATGAGACGAGTTATTCTCGCGTGCGCCTTGGTGTTTGTGTCCGCCCTCCCCGGCATAAGCCAGCCCAGTCCGAAACCTGTTCAAACCATTCCTGTAAGCCAGATACACGCCGGCATGCGCGGCGTCGCGTACACGGTTTTTCAAGGGACTCAGCCGGAACCCATGGGAGTGGAAGTCCTCGGTATTTTGAAGAACGCGAACGGTCCCAAAGGCGACATCATTCTGGTTCGGCTTTCAGGTGCAAAGGCTGAATACTCCGGAGTAGTTGCGGGAATGAGCGGCAGTCCGGTTTACTTCGACGGCAAATTGGCCGGGGCCCTGGCGTTTCGTATCGGTGAATTCTCCAAAGAACCTATCGCCGGCGTCACGCCGATCTCCGAGATGCTCGAGATCAACGCCATGGATTCGAGTCCGATGCCCGGACCGATCGAGGCTAAGGCTCAGCTTGAAACTCCGGGCAAGACTTCCGGTCCCGGCCTGGGCAATACACCCATAGTGAATTTTGCCAACTACCTGCGTCCCATCGAAACTCCGCTTGTCTTCAGCGGATTTTCCGAGGACAGCGTCAAGCTCTTTGCGCCCCAGTTTGCGGAGGCGGGAATCGTACCCGTGATGGGAGTCGGCTCGATCAGCGACGCCAAACAGCCGGAGCCCGTGGTTCCCGGTTCCGCAATCAGCGCGGTTCTGGTGCGCGGCGACATGGATATCACCGCCACTTGTACCGTGACGTACATTGACGCGGGACACCTTTTAGCTTGCGGCCATCCTCTGATGCAATTCGGCCTGGTTGATTTGCCAATGACGAAAGCCGAGGTACTGGCTACGCTGCCCTCGCCATTGAATTCTTTCAAGATCGTAAATGCGACCGAGCCGGTTGGCGCGTTTGTGCAGGATCGCCACAATGGGATCCTGGGTGAATTCGGCAAGAAGCCGGAGATGATTCCTGTCACTTTAACCATTCACGGTGGCGTGGCCGATAAGGAATTTCATTACGAAATCCTGAACAATGCGCGTTTAAGCCCAGTGGCCATGATGGCAACGATCTTTAATGCGCTGCATGGCGTGAACGACTACGGAGACGAAGCCACATACCGTATGACTGGCGCAATCAGCGTGGATGGTTTTCCCCAAGTATCGCTTAGGGACATTTTTTCGGCCGGGGATGGAAGCCAACCTGCCGCCGCGCTCGCTTCCATGGCCGTCGGCGAACGATTTGGAAGAATTTACGACAATCCCTACTCGGTTCCGGAGATTCGCGGTGTTCATCTCGACTTCGAGGTGGAACATGAACGCCGGTGGGCGCGGATTGAGAGTGCGCGTACCGCGGGGACCGAGGCGCGCCCCGGCGACGATATCCTGGTGGAAGTGATGCTGCGGCCATACCGCGGAGACGGATTCGTCGAACATATTCCAATCCACATTCCGTCCTCGACTTCCAAAGGCCCACTTCGCATACTGGTCAGCGACAGCGATACTCTGGATCACTTGCATCCGGGCTCTCCCATGGTGGGATCCAGGCTCGACCTGGCGTCCACCATTGCCGAACTGAATAAAGAACATGTCAACAATCGCGTCTACGTCTCATTACTCGAAGCCGACCCGGAAGCCATGGTTGCGGACAAAATAATGCCGACGCTTCCCTTCTCGATCATGAACGTGATGGAAGGAATGAAAGGTACGCAGGATATGGTGGTATTGGGCGAGTCTTCGGTAAATGAAGCTTCGACGCCTGCGCTTGATTGTGTGGTCGCCGGGGCGCAAGTCCTGACGATCAACATTAAATAACCGAATCTTTTATAGCGTTCCGAGCAGTTCCCGACAGCCCTCCCTCCCCTCCCTAATCCGGAACTCGCATGGTACCCTGATTTTTCCAGCCCAGGAGGAACCGCCCGTGACTACCGTTCGCAATTTCACGCTTCTCATTGCGTTTCTTCTAGTCGCCGCGTTGTCCTTTTCGCAAGGGACGCGAACATGGGAACAATCGAAGTTCGAGGACATGATCAAAGGAACCACCGAGGGAGTGGCCATCCGCAGTAACGGGACACTCGAACTTGCCCCTACGTTTAAAGCGGTGGCAACTACACCTTCTCCATATGTGTGGGCCATTGTGGCCGACCGCAATGGAAACTTGTTTGCGGCCACGGGGACGCCGGCGCGGGTTTACCGGATTACAGCGGACGGCAAGTCTTCCGCCATCTTTCAGTCGCAGGAATTACAAGTGCAAGCGCTTGCCGTGGGTGAGGATGGAACGGTGTATGCGGCTACGAATCCGGACGGGAAGGTCTATCGGCTGGAACCGGCCGGAACCGCACACAGCCATCAGAAAAAATCGGACAAGGAATCACCGGCAGCGGATGACACCTGGACATCTACGGTCTTCTTCGATCCTGGCAGCAAATATATATGGGACTTGGCGCTCGATAAGGACGGGGACCTGTATATTGCCACCGGCGATCATGGAGAAATATTTCGAGTCACTGCCAAGGGGGATCACAGTGTCTTCTTCAAGAGCGACGAAGCGCATATCCGGGCCCTAACCTTTGACCGCCAAGGCAATCTGATTGCCGGGTCGGACGGCAGTGGATTGATTTACCGGATTTCTCCTAATGGAGAAGGATTCGTTCTTTACAGCGCGCCCAAAAAAGAAATTACAGCGCTCGCAGTGGACGAAAGCGGAAATATCTACGCGGCGGGGGTGGGAGAGAAGAAAGGCGGACCAATTGGCGCTCCCAGTGTGTCTATTCCCGCGTCACAATCCAGTCTGGCGCAACTCAACATTAAGCCTGGCATGGGTCTTTCGATGGGCAACGCGATGCCTTCCGCGCCGGCTGCGCCTGGGAACTTCACGAATTTTGGCTCAAGTTCGGCGGGCGGCTCGGAAATCTACCGCATCAGCACTGAGGGCGTGCCAACACGCATCTGGACATCGAGCAATGACCTTGTGTACGCGCTTACTTTTGGTCCCGGCGGAGAGCTGCTCGCGGGCACCGGAAATCGTGGTCACATCTTTCAGATCAGCGGCGAGGATAAGTTCACCGACCTGCTAACAGCCAGTGCCAGCCAGGTCACGGCGTTTGCGCCAGGGCCAAACGGCGGCCTTTATGCGTCGAGCAGCAATCTGGGGAAAATATTTCTCCTTGGCGCCTCCCCAAACATGAGCGGCACCTACGTCAGCGACGTATTCGATGCTCACATCTTTTCCCGTTGGGGGCGGATGGAATTTCGGGGCAGCGGAAATGTAGAACTGTTCGCGCGGAGCGGCAACGTGGACAATCCCGACCGCAATTGGAGTCCATGGAAGAAGGTCGAATGGAAGAAGGTCGAATGGAAGAAGGATGCGGAAATTGGCAGCCCGCCGGCGCGCTTCATCCAATGGAAAGCCGTGCTGCAAGCGGGAAACCCCGCCCCCCGGGTCGAGAGCGTGACGATAAATTATCTGTCGAGGAATGTTGCGCCCGATTTCGACGCGGTGGTTGTTGAGGAGGGAGTGCGTTACCCGCCGGGATCGAGAGCCGGCGATAGCGGAAAAAGCACGCCGGGCACATCGCAGCACAGCGACAATCCGCCATCGCCGACCGCCGATCGCGGCTCGATTGGGGTGCGGTGGAGCGTCCACGATGACAACGATGATGACATGGTGTATTCCATTTATTATCGCGGTGAAGGCGAGGACCGCTGGCTGCTGCTCAAAGACGGCCTGACCGACAAATTCTATTCGTTCGATTCGTCTCTTATTCCTGATGGCGCTTACACCATCAAAGTTGTAGCCTCCGACGCGCCATCCCATTCGCCAGGCCAGGGACTCACCGCCGAAAGAGAAAGCGCGCGATTCGAGATTGATACGACGCCTCCTCGAGTCGAAGATCTGAAGGCAGCCCTCGAAGGCAGGCAACTCCATGTGACTTTCCGCGCAATTGACGGCTTCTCGCCCATTCAAAAAGCTGAGTACTCCGTGGACGCGGGAGACTGGCAACTGGTCGAACCAGTAGGACAGATTTCTGATTCCAAGACGGAAAGCTATGACTTTCGAGCTGATTTGCCGCCGATAGGCAATTCGGGAGCCGGCAGCGCGCCATCCACGGAGCACGTGGTTGTAGTTCGCGCTTATGATCGGCACGACAACATGGGAACGGGCAAAATCGTGATTGGAAAGTGATTAATCCCCTCGGATCTCGTCACTTTGATTGCCCCGATAGTTTCGCGGCGATGGCGACAATATCCCGCGCCGCGTTGGGATGCGCGAGGCTCCGGGCAGATGCTCCCATATTTGTGAGGCGCGCCGGATCGCTCAGCAACGAAGACACAGTCTCAACCAGATTTTCTGGAGTCAGTTTGGACTCTTCAAGCATGAGTGCCGCGCCGGATCGCTCCAGGGTCTCCGCGTTTCGTTTCTGGTGATCGTCGGCGGCGCGCGGGAAGGGCACGAATATCGCAGGCTTACCCGCAGCGGCTACTTCCGCCACCGTGCTTGCTCCGGACCGGCATAGAAGCAAGTCCGCGCGAGCGAAGAATGCAGGCATATCGTCAATGAAGCGGTGAACTTCGGCTTCAGGGTTCGAATGTGCATATATTGCCCGGGCGTCATCGTAATCTCGTTCTCCGGTCTGATGGATGACGTGAAGATTGGGAATCCGAGCGCGAAATAAGGCTGCTGAATCTAGTACCGCGCGATTAATGGCATGCGCGCCCTGACTTCCGCCGAACACCAGCAGAGTTGGATTGGAATGATCCTGGCGGCTTGTTCTCACGTCAAAAAACGCAGGACGCACCGGAACGCCGGTTACGCGGCAACCGCGGAAGTACTTCTCCGTTTCCGCAAAGTGCACAGCCGCTTCCGAAACGAAACGCCCAACCACGCGATTGGCGAATCCCGGAACAACATTAGGCTCAAACGCAAGGGTAGGAATTCGCCGCAAAATCGCTGCCACCATTGCCGGACCGGAGGCATATCCGCCGACCCCAATGACGACATCGGGGCGAAACTCTGCCAATATTCGTCTCGATTCCCAGACCGCTCGCGGCAAATCAAACATGGTCTTAAGGCGAGTCGCGGCGCTGACATTTTTAAGCGCTCCGACCTTCACGAGCTTTAATGGAAATCCAGCGGCGGGTACCAGGCGATTTTCGATGCCGCGAGCGGTGCCTACAAAGAGGACCTCCCCGTGGTAAGTGCTCTTAAGTTCCTGCGCGATGGCCAGGCCGGGGATTACGTGTCCGCCGGTTCCGCCTCCCGCGATCATTGCGCGCATGCTGTGACTATAAACCGGAATTCCATCCGCGATTACTCGGCTTGTTTTGTAACGTTCAACAGAACACCAACGCAGGCCAGGGTAATGAACAACGACGATCCTCCATAGGAAATGAAGGGAAGCGGAATTCCCTTCGTCGGCATCAGGCCCAGTACGACGCTGATGTTGATGAACGCCTGCAACACGACCATGCTGGTGATGCCGACTGCGAGAAACCGCCCAAACATGTCCTGGGTGCGGAGAGCGGCGCGAACCCCTCGCCACAAAAAAATCGAGAAGAGCATGACAATAATGAGTGCGCCGACCAGACCCAGTTCTTCCGCGGTAACGGCAAAGATGAAGTCCGTGTGTGGTTCGGGCAAATAAAACAGCTTCTGCTTCCCTTCCATCAAGCCCACGCCGGTTATTCCGCCGGTACTCACCGCGATGAGAGATTGGATGATGTGAAAGCCGCGCCCCTCCGGATCGGAATAGGGATCAAGAAATGCCAAAATGCGATCCCTCCGGTACGCCACGTGAAAAATCAGGAAATACAGTGGCAGGATCGAGGCGGCGCAGGCATATCCGAGATAGCGCAAGTCGAGGCCCGCAACGAACAATATCGCGGCGGTGATTGCGGCGCAGGCAATGGCGGTTCCCAGATCAGGCTCAAATACAATAAGGCCCAGGAAAAATAAAGTCGGAACGATGGCCGGCAAAAGCGTATTTCGCCAGTCATCCATTGATTTGACGCGGTTCTCCAGGAAGAACGCCAGAAAGAGAATAATGGCGGGCTTGGCCATCTCGGAGGGCTGAAAAGAGAATCCTCCAAAGTGAATCCAGCGATGAGTGTGGTGGGCGCGATCCAGAAAGAAAACTGAGATCAACATCAGGGCCGTGACGCCCAGCAAGGAAAACACCACGGCGGGGTGCTTGTAGCGGCGGTAATCAATCTTCATGGCGACGACCATGGCGACGATGCCGACGAATGCCCATCCTATCTGACGCAACAGGAAGAAATAAGGGGAACCGTAGCGCTCCTTCGCCATCACGGCGGAGGCGCTGAACACCATAACCAGGCCTATGAAAACCAGAAGGAGGGTTACGGTAAAAAGCCAGCCGTCCGCACTGACACGCTTTGCCATGGGAAGAATTTATTTCATCATG
Source organism: Terriglobales bacterium (assembly GCA_050746185.1). Lineage (GTDB taxonomy): Bacteria > Acidobacteriota > Terriglobia > Terriglobales > Acidobacteriaceae > PALSA-188. The sequence goes on from JBOGLA010000021.1 coordinate 17,167, forward strand.
GACGGCGGATAAATTATGAGTTTTGATTGCGGATTGTTGATTGTTTTGGTGCGAGGAATTTTAGCGGGGGTCAAAACATCACTTAATTAGGGCCGCGCTATCGCAGTAGAGAGAGACACCTTCTGTGCCGGCGAGTTCAATCTGGCATATTGCAGTTGATGTTTGCGCGCGGCGTCAATCAATGGACTAAGGGCCTCCACCGCAATTCCCAATGTTCCCCCTGAAAATCCATCAATGTAAGCCGAGTTAATTCCAATGACTTTCCCGTGGGAATCGAATACGGGACCGCCGCTTCCACCATGTGCGGTAGGCGCGTCATAAACCAGCTTTTCGCCCACTACATCTCCGAGATGTCCGCAGGTGGCCGAGGGGCGAATCAGCGAAAGCGCCGCGAGTTCATCCGCCGCCCGCTGGTCGTCATTTCTCAATGCAAGCCGCTCATACACCGCGGGAGGCGCCTTCGCCAGCATCCCTAAAATTCCCATAGGGTAGCCAATTACAGTGACAATTTCTCCGGGAGTGGCCGGCGTGTCGGCGAAGGGAAGGGGGCGAAGCTGGCGAACGGCTTCCGAATCGTCAATCTGCAAAATCGCCAGGTCGCCTTCGGCAGTCCATGCCAGCGGAGTGATATTCACCGGAGTGGAACGCCCGGGGAAAAAAGCCAGCAGCTTTTCAAGTTGAGGAGTGGCGCCTTTTGCGATCAGCGCGGTTGATTCCGCATCCTCATACCAGGGTTCGGCGACGTGACGGTTGGTGGCCAGCAATCCGTTGGCAACCACGAATCCGCTTCCGGAGATTCGGGCGCGAAAAGAGGGCTTTCGTCCCGGAAATCCGACACGATAAATTCCAAATACGTAGCAAATCGAATCGCGATAGCGATTCAAAACCATGGCCGGCATGGCTTCTTCCTGCTTCAGCCGTTCGACCTGGCCCGACAGTTGATGTACTTGAGCCTGAAGGTCTTCGTCAGAAGCGCGGGGCCCTTCGTAGTAAACGAGGATTATGGTGACCGCGACAAAGAATATTCCGAAAGTCACTTGAAGCGCCCGCTGCCAGGCGTCGCAGACGGGTTCTTCGGGTCCGGGAATTCCGTTCAAGTTGTCGGTCATATTCAGTGGTAATGCGCAGGATGGGGGTTAACCATGCGCCAGACGCGCGTTTGATCTTCTATTGTCGAGGGGGAATTAGGAGTTTCCTACGGTACGGAAGGCAATGTCCAAATGACGCACTTCATATTCAACGGGTTACCTGCTTGGCAAGGCAGCCTTTGTCACGAATCCAGGGCCTCCTGGCGGGCGGCATTCGTAATGACGGGACGGTTTCCTCGGGAAATATAGAACGCCAGCATGGAAAGCGACCCGAGTAGCGGGACCATGAAGCCTGCCCGGAGACTTCCAAAATGGGTTGAAAGCGCGCCCACAACCCATGGCAATACGGCTCCTCCGAGATTGCCGCCCGAAAAAATAGCTCCGCTAATTCGCGGCGCGGTGTCGCCAAACCAGTGAGTCAGCAGAGAAACGCTTATCGGGAAGACTGACGATAATCCCAAGCCGGAGATTGCGGCGCCGACCATGACCATTGGCATGCCTTTCGCAGCCAGCAATGTCAGAACTCCCACCGCGGCGAGCGCGAGGCCTGCCGTGGCCAGGCTCGTTTCGCGCACACGACGCAATGCCAGGGGGGCGGAGAATCGGCCCAGCAGAAGGGCTCCCCAAAAAAACGAGGGCGTGATCGCCCACAATGCTCGTGAATCAATGCGGCGGGCGTATGACGCCACCCATCCGCCGATCGAACTTTCCGTGCCCACGTATATAAAAAATATTCCCGCGACAATGGGCAGCAAGGAATTATTCCAGACCCCAGATTGCGGGATTGACGCCTGCGATTCGGATTCGCCTTTTCCATCCAGGGTGAATCGAACCGCCAACAAGTACGCGCCAAGCGCAATCAGTGCGGCTGCCGTACCATACAGGAATTGAGAAGTGTGCCGCGATCGTTGCACTGATGCCACCAGCAGCGGGCACGCCATCGCCCCTATGCCCCAGCATGAATTCAGCAGGTTCAACGCTGAGGCTGACCGGGTTGGATTCGTCCGCGCGATTCGCAGGTTTGCGGCGGGAGTATTTATTCCGAATCCGAGTCCGAAGATGCAAACAGAAACGAGTCCGAACATCCAATTAGCTCTTGCCAGGGCGGCCACGCCGGCTGCCATAACGAGAAGGCTGAACAAGAGCGTGATCCGATATCCGTAGCGTTCCACCAGCACGCTTGACAGCAACATTCCGCCCATGGATGCCGCGAACTGTGCCGTGAAAAGGTATCCAGCCTGGACGTCATTCAGCGCCCACCGTGCTGATAGCATGGGAAGCATTGGGCCCAGAAGCGTCATAACCACGCCGGTAATTACGAAGTCCATGTAGAGTAAACTGACGCCGCTGACAGGATGTTTGTCTGGGGGAAGATCTGCGCTGAGAGGCATATCAATAGTTGCAGTCAGAGTTCAAGCGGTAGATATCATTCCCAACTGTACATGCTGAACAATTGCCGAGAGGAAACAAATTTTCGACGACAGACTATCAGAATGACGAATGATGGAAGTGAATTAGAGATTAATGATTAACGACAAACGTATTGCCGTGGTATTACCCGCCTATAACGCCGAGAAAACGTTGCGTGCGACGGTCGGCGAATTGCCGCAGGCGGTAGACATTCGAATTCTTGTGGACGACCACAGTTCCGACAAAACCGTCGAAATCGCGCGGGAATTGCGACTGAAATCCTTCATACATGACCGCAATTATGGCTACGGACGCAACCAGCAAACCTGTTACCGCGAGGCACTGGCCGAGGGCGCGGACGTTATTATCATGCTGCATCCAGACTACCAGTACACTCCGCTGCTCGTGACCGCGATGGCAAGCATGGTGGCGTACGGAATCTATGACGTTGTGCTGGGGTCGCGAATCATCGGAGGGCAAGCCTTGCGCGGCGGAATGCCGCTCTACAAGTACGTGGCGAATCGCCTCCTGACCGCGTTTGAGAACTTGTTTCTGGGCATCAAGTTGTCCGAGTACCATACCGGATATCGCGCCTTCAGCCGCGATGTGCTGATGACGCTGCCGCTGCTGGAAAACTCAGACGACTTCATCTTCGACAACGAAGTGCTCGCGCAATGCGCGCACTTCAAGTTTCGGATTGGCGAAGTCTCGTGCCCCACAAAGTATTTCGAGGAGGCCTCCTCCATCAACTTTAGCCGGAGCGTGAAATATGGTTTGGGAGTAATCGCGACGACCATGCAGTTCTTTCTGCAAAGAATTGGAATCGCGCACTTCAGAATTTTTAATTCTCGCGGGCGGAAGCTTGAACCCGGAGCTCCCAGCTACTATGCGCGGGGCGCAGTCACTGGAACTGAACGATGATTGAACGATTTGTCAGGAAAGACGGCCGTGCTGTCTAGCGCGGGACAATTTATTTAACGCCCTGGAGGTCCCGAATGCTCTGGCTCTACGAATCCTTTTTTCCCGTGATCTGGATCGCCTTTCTTGTCTACTGGCAGATCAAAGCCGCCGATACCAAAACCACGCGGCGTCTCGAGCCGGCCGCCTCGCGCATCCTGCGCGTCATCACCTTCCTGATCGCGATCGTCCTCCTCACGACAACTCGCATCCCGGTTCCCTGGCTTTACCTTCAGCTCTGGCCGGGTGGCTTTTGGCCTTTCTGGCTTGGAGCCGCCGTCACTGTCGCCGGCCTTCTCTTCGCCATCTGGGCGCGCGAGCACCTCGGCAGCAACTGGAGCCGCTCCGTTACCATCAAGCAGGGCCACGAGCTGATCACTACCGGTCCCTATGCTGTGGTCCGTCACCCCATCTACACCGGCATTCTGACTGGATTCTTTGGCACTGTGGTTGCGCTCTCGCAGGTGCGCGGGTTGATCGCTTTCGTCCTTATCTTCGTCGTGCTCTGGCTCAAGTTCCGCATGGAGGAGCAGTGGATGCGCTCCCAGTTTGGGGAGACGTATGCCACCTACGCCCACAAGACGGCCGCCCTGGTGCCTTACCTTTTCTGATCGCCTGCGTCGCGAAACTGCGTGAGGCAAATCTACCGCGTCATCCATGCCGCGCTCATCGCGATCCTTACCCCCTATTGCGCGCATGCGCATGGTGCACATCCATCACTTACTTCTTCTTTGAAATTCGCCCCAATAGCTTGCTGGCAAAATCGTCGGAGAATCCAAACCTGGCCTTCGCCCGCGAATAAATATCCAGAACCTTCTTATCCATCCAGATCATAACCGACTTGCCAAAACCATCTCCCGGTCGAGCCCGGTAATTGGTGGATCGCGCGGCGAATTTCCCGCCTTTCTCGACCGTGTAGTAGTACAAGGCCAGACTACTGCGCGAGACGCCCTCGGGGCAGGTCAATGGCTCGGGAAAACCGTGAAACGAATTTTCGTCGGTGTTGAAGATCAGCGCCTGATTGAATAATGGCGGATACTTCGCAACGCAATGTTGCATCCGGCGGTCCCAGAGTTCGATGGCGCCTCCCCACTGCTCGTCCCATCCCTCGTTGAGGTAAACAATCAGATTCACGCGCCGACGCCAATTCTTGTTGTAGTGGTGCATGCTGAAATCGGTGTGCACGTTCAAGAATCCGCCGCGGCTTGATTGATGCAATCCGCCGCCTTCGAGGGAAGGGTCGGCAACAAGCCCCGGAATGCCGGTCAATTCAGAAATCCAATCCACGAATGCCGGGGAATTCAATTCGTCTGTGACTCTTCCGAGGTTTGGCGGAAACAGCAGGCGCTTGTTCAGTCCAAGTTTGTTCTCGTTTTGGTGCTTGTATTGCGTCCAGGCTTCTGTTTGAGGGGCGGGAAACTCGTCGGCCATGGCGCGCGCAATGTCGGCATCCAGAAAATCGTGCAAAAAGATGTGGGGACCGGGAGCGTTGCCCCGGTAATCACGCGCCAGGCGGGAAAGTTGTGTGTTCCATTTCCAGTAAGAAAAAAGTGATTCCGATTTTTCAGCGAATTGTAGTTGTGGCACTAATCTTCCTCGCTACAGAGGTTGGGCTCATTTATTGGATACAGCGCAAAACAGCAAACAGAGTGCAGTACCTTTAAATTAACAGATTGCGGTCCATTCGCGCAGCAAAGCCGCTAGTCCAGGCGGCAAACCTTTACAGAGGCGTTCTCGTACGGACAGTTCAGCCCGGCCAAGCCTGGAGTCTGCACCACGATCCAGTTCACCCCGTACTTGGCCTGCAATCGGCGAAAGTCCCGCAATTGAAAATGCTTCCATCCACTTTGAGCCTGGACTTGGGCAAACCACTCCTCCGCAAGGGGCGGAAACATTGTGACCGCGCCGCTGTCTTTCATGGCATCGGCCAGCATGCTTCTTTCCGCGATCGCGCGAAAGCCATGACCGTCCTCGCCTGGAATGCCCATATGTTGCGGATCAAGGGCAAACCTCGAATCCATGGGAGTATTTTCGCGAACCCATACGAATGCCCGCGCCCAATCATTTTTTTGGGCGTCAAGTGTCCACTCGATGTGAGGACTGTCAGGAAAAAGTTCGCGCTGGGCGATAAACATGCCCGCACAGAGCGGAAGAAATAGCGCTGCCCATCGCCATAGGCGCCTTTGCAGGATATATTCGCCCAGCAAGCCTCCGCCGGTGACCAGTAAAAGAATGTAAAGAAGATGTAGGCTCCTCAAGGGCTGCAATCGCGCCAGACTCTCAAAGCGCGCAGGAATCGAAACTATCAGAGCCCCGGCGAAATAAATTAGGTCGTAGATAATAAGCGCTCGGCACACAAGTTCCAAATTTCGCTGATGTCGGGAACGCGCGATGCGAGCGAACCACCAAAACAGCGCAACCGGCGCAATAATGCCGACCCATTCGTACCACTGCCAATTCAGGATGTAATGGAATGTGTGGTACAGCGTTGCCTCGTGGTAGGCGGCTGAGGGCTTTTGGAATGAGAATTCCAGCGGAAGGAATAAAACGGCTGCGGCTGTGACCAGCTTGTCGGAATTATTCATCCATAACAGAAGCATACAAAATGACAGCGCAAAGACTGCCATTAACGGGTGCACGGCTGCGGCAAAAATCAGCCAAAGGCCCGTCGCCACATAATTCTTCTTCAGAACGCTTGTAACCGCGAAAACCGCCGCAAATGCCGCCAAGTTTCGAGGATTAGTGTATTGATCAATGACGTAGAGTGCCGTTCCTGCGACGGGCATCGTAAGTAGCGCGGCTACTAACCCCACACCGCACCAGCGGGCCTGCCGATTGTTAAATAATTCGCCGCTTAGTTTCCAACATGCCAGCAGCAACAAAAAGATAGAGCCTACTTCGCACCCGAGCAGCACCATGCTCAACGAGATACGGCTGATCCGAACCAAAGCCGCGATCAAGTTCGGGAAGAGGGTTAGGGATGCGTGCGCGTTGAAGAACTCGGCATTAAAAGGAAAAAGCGCGGGATGCAGAATCTTCTCAATACCGGGCAGATAAATTTCGGCATCTTCAACGCCGGGATGATAGCCATGGATAAAAAAGGCTCCCATGGTGAGGAGCGAGAGAAGGGTCAGTTCTTTCAGTCTTGATGACGGCCGCGGACGATCCACCCTAGGCTTCCGGCCTGCGTCGCTTCAATTCATGGCGGACGCTGTGCCCTTCCACCAGATGAAGCAGTTCTTCGGCGAGGTTCTTCGCATGGTCCCCGGCCCGCTCGAACGCCTGCGCCACGAGCAGGAGACTCGTACTGTATTCTCGCGGACGGCGGTCCGTGCTCTCGAGATGCCGCCTGAACATGGCGTGGCAGGCTTCATCAATCCTCGAGTCATTCTGCAATACCCAATTGGCGGGCTCAATTTCGCGTTCGACGAAACCTTGATGAATGCGTTCCAGCATGGCCTGGAGCGTGGTGGACATTGCCAGCAAATCCCTTTTATCGAATGGTAAAAATCGGGAAGTCACGAGCTGCAATCGTTTGACCGACGACCAGGTCAAATCTCCGATGCGTTCGAGATCGGTTATGAATTTAAGGCAGGCGAGAAGTTCGCGCGCTTCGGATTCCGTGACGTCGGTAATGGCGCTGGTAATTTTCTCGTCCACCTGGCGCTCAATGCGATCCAACTCCTTCTCGCAATCTTTCACCGCAAGAAAGGCCATCTTGGAAGAATTCTCGACAAATTCAGTGGTATTGGAGGCGGAGTCTTTTGCCACCAGGCAAGCCTGGCGAATGAGATTGGTGAGCTCGGCCGTTGAGTCGGGTAAGCGGGGCTCAGACAGGCGAGAGCGGATTTGTCTGGTTGCGCCCATGGGACGGTGTCACCGTTTGGAGTAAAAGCAGTCTAACAGGCTGAGGAAAAACGCGCAGGGCTGAGAAGGAGATTTGAAGGGGTTTCCGCAGTTGCGCTAAATCGAAATCGAACCGGTCAAATAAAGCACGGCTTTGCCCTTCAGTGTTACACGATCCTTCTTCAGTTCACACCAGAGATCCCCAGAGCGCTTCGACAATTGACGCGCGTGAAGCTTTCCCTTATTGAGTCTCTTGGACCAGTAGGGAACCAGTGAACTGTGAGTGGAGCCGGTCACCGAGTCTTCCGGAATTCCATAACTCGGAACAAAATATCTGGAGACGAAGTCTGATTCCCCCCCCGGCGCGGTGACGCACACACTAAAAGGGTGGAGCGTTTTAAGCATCTGGAAATTTGGGCTGATGTCTAAGATTTGCTCTTCATTCTCGTAAATCACAAAGTATTTGCTCTTGCCCTGGAGAACGGCGGCTGATCGGATGAATCGATCAGGGGACAGTGCTTTCTCTAAGCTCGCGGGCGGCTTCGGGCACTCCTCGGGCGGCCATGAAGGAAAATCCATCGAGATCAGGCCGCCATCCCGGCTAACAGTTAGAACTCCACTGCGGGTGTGGAACCGGATCGAAGAATCTTGGGCGGCAAGAATATTGAAAAGAACAAAGGCAGATGCCAGCGTCGCATGTCCGCAAAGGTCAACCTCAGATTGGGGAGTAAACCAGCGGAGTTTGAAATCATCGCCCTCCCGCACAAAAAACGCCGTCTCCGAAAGATTGTTCTCGGCAGCAATGGCCTGCATTACGGCATCGTCAAGCCACTCGTGCAGCGGACATACAGCCGCGGGATTGCCTGCAAAGATTTTCTCCGCGAATGCGTCAACCTGGTAAATGGGTACATCCAACGAAGAACTCCTGTCTATGTCCTGCGAATATGTCCTACGAATATGTCCTGCAAACAAGGTAAACTTACGCGCTATTGTGGCCGGACGATCCGGGAGCAGACCCCTAGTTTTGATTGAAAAACTCTATGAATGGATGAAAGAAATTTTTCGCGACCGGGCGCCGGCTCGATGGGACAAGCGGCGGAGAAGCGGTCTTAAAACAACATAAAATCTCTTTCCAGCATCCTTATGGAAGCCGAGTCATCTATAACTCGTGACTGCGCGTTTGCCGGATACAATTTCAATTGAGGAATGGCTATGGGAACGGCGGCACAGAAAGAACTGAGGCGCGGTCGTACCGGGAGTTTGCTGAGTCATTTCCGCGAGGTGCGGGAAATGACGCTGAAACTGACGGCATCGCTTTCCGCGGAAGACCAAATGCTTCAGTCCATGCCGGACGCGAGCCCAACCAAATGGCACCTGGCTCACACCACATGGTTTTTCGAGATTTTTATTCTCGAACCCAGCGCCGCCGGATATACGCCTTTCAACCCCGAATTCAAAACGCTCTTTAACTCCTACTACAAGCAACTGGGTAAACATCCATATCGCGGTTCCCGAGGCTTGATGTCCCGTCCGTCGCTGGAACAAGTTCAGCAATACAGATTTCATGTTGACCGGGCGGTCGAAACGCTTCTTAGTGATAGTTCTTCCCCAACGGAGGTCATGGAATTGATCGAATTGGGGCTCAATCACGAGCAACAGCATCAGGAACTGATCCTCACCGATATTAAGCACGCGCTTTGGTCGAGCCCTTTGCGGCCTCAGCTCATTCCCGATTCTAAGGGTGGTTCCAACGAAGCCAAGGCGCTGAGTTGGATTGATATTGAGTGGGGAATTCATTCCGTCGGCCACGCCGGCGACAGTTTCGCATTCGATAACGAAGGGCCGCGGCACGACGTTCTTCTGCGTCCGTTTCAAATCGCATCCCGCGAAGTGACGAACTCTGAATATTTAGCGTTCATGAAAGATGGCGGCTATCGGCGGCCTGAATTGTGGCTGTCCGATGGGTGGGACGCGGTTTGCGCGCATGGCTGGGATTCACCTCTTTTTTGGGAAAGCGGCGACGACGGCTCCTGGCGGTCGTTTGCGGGAACGGGAATGAAGCCAGTGGATCCCTCGGAACCGGTTTGCCATGTCAGCTACTATGAGGCTGACGCTTTCGCGCGCTGGTCGGATGCGCGGCTGCCGACTGAAGAAGAATGGGAAGTGTGTGCCACGCGTTATCTCTCCCAAGGCACTTTGCTGGAAGATGAAATTTTTCATCCGCGTCGCGCCAGTGGCGATGGATTTCAGCAGGCCTTTGGCGATGTGTGGGAGTGGACCGCCAGCCCCTACGTGGCCTATCCCGGGTTCACTCCTGCCGAAGGACTGATTGGGGAATACAACGGCAAGTTTATGTGCAACCAGCTCGTGCTGCGTGGCGGCTCCTGCGCAACTCCTGCGAGTCATATCCGCGCCTCCTATCGCAATTTCTTTCCGCCGCACGCGCGCTGGCAATTCTCGGGCATCAGGTTGGCCAGATGATTGCTCGAGAACTCGTTGCTTTACCCTCCTACGCGCGCGAGGTTGAAGAGGGGCTGACGATCAGTCCGAAATCACTGCCCTCGAAGCTCTTTTATGACGGGCCCGGATCGGTTTTATTCGAGGAAATTACACGCCTGCCTGAGTATTACCTGACCCGGACTGAACTTGAAATATTGCGCGCGAGAGATACCGAAATCGCCGCGGCGATTGGCGCCAATGCCACGGTTGTTGAATTGGGAGCAGGCACCGGCGCCAAGACCCGCACCCTCCTGCGGGCTCTGGCGGCACGGCAGATTCGAACTTCGTATTTTCCCGTGGATATTTCACCCTCCGCGTTGGAGGTGGCGACAGCGCAGGTCAAGGCGCAGTTTCCGAGCGCTCACGTACGCCCTGTGGTCGCGGATTTCAGCGAGGGGTTTGGGTTTTTGCGCGATATCCCCGGACGCAAGCTGGTTTTGTATCTGGGCTCCAGCATTGGCAACTTCGATCATGAAGCCGCAATAGCGATGTTGACCGGAGTTTGCAAGGAACTTCGTCGAGGAGATTGTTTGCTGCTGGGAACCGATCTGGCGAAGGATCCCGCAATTCTGATTCCTGCGTACGACGATGCCCAGGGCATAACGGCGCAATTCAATAAAAACATTCTGCGTCGCCTCAACCGTGAGCTTGGCGCGTCGTTCTATGTAAACGCATTTCGCCACGTTGCAATGTGGAACGCGACATGCTCCCGCATGGAAATGTTTCTGCAAAGCGGTTGCCGTCAGACTGTCTCAATGGGCATTTTGGATATGAAAGTCAATTTTTTCGCCGGCGAAAGAATCCATACGGAGAACAGTTACAAATACACGATGGCGATGATCAATCAAATGTTGATGTCCTCGGGCTTCTCGCTGGACCGAACCTGGTTCGACGACAAGAAATGGTTCGCCCTGAACCTCGCGCGAGTGGGGTAGTCTTTGCCTAGCGCCCGCCGAGCTTTTGCTCGGCATGGACAGCCGAGGGCGACCGTCCCTACGTGGACTTTGAGAGTTTCACCATGCCGTTATATTCTTGCGGCGTGCAGCGATCGTCAGTACGTTCTCCAACCCCGTTCCTGTTCATCGGTCTCATTGTCACGATCATTGCAGTAGTGGCGTACTCCTCTTACATTACCCTGGAAATTTCCCGGCTGCGGCAATTGCAGAATGACCTGGCCGACCGCAACCGCAAAGATTCGCTCCAGTTGCTTCGGATTCAAAATGAACTGAACTCGCTGGCGCTTGCCATGCGCGACATGCTGGACAATGACGAACCTTATCCACTAACGGCATGGTCCGCGCAATTTCAGCGCATGAGGACCGACCTGGACGACGCGCTGCGACAGGAACAGGAGGTCGCAATCGCGGACAGGACGCCGGAACAAAGGCAATATCTCCAGAGCTTCTTATCACAATTCTGGGATGCCGTGGACCGGACCTTTGCACTGGCGCGAGCTGGAAAAGAAAAAGAGGCGCGGGAGCAAATTCGCTTTTCACTCCTGGCACGGCAGCAGGCTTTGAGCACCGCCGTATCTCGCCTGCTTGTACAGAATAACGAGAGTGAAGAGCAAGCGGGACAGCGCATCAGAGACATTTACGGACGCGTGCAGCGACAGGTCTATTTATTTCTTACGGCCATACTCGTCGCCATTTTACTCACCAGCTTGTATGTAATCCGCTCGAACCGGAGATTGTTCGCACAGGTAGCGGCGCTCTCGAGCCAACGAAGCGATCTGGCGCAAAAATTGATTTCAACTCAGGAAGCGACCCTGCGTTACATTTCGAGGGAATTGCACGATGAATTCGGCCAGATTCTTACCGCAATGGGATCCATGTTAGGCCGGGCCGGAAATCACCTGCCCGCCGGCTCGCCCCTGCGGCCTGATCTTCTCGAGGTCCGCGAAATCGCGCAGAGCAGTCTTGAAAAAGTTCGCAGTCTTTCCCAGGCTTTGCACCCGGTAATGCTCGAAGAGTCAGGCTTGGAAAGCACTCTCGACTGGTATCTGCCAGTCGTTGAAAGGCAATCCGGCATTAGAATATCCTACGAAAAATCAGGAACTCCATTTGCCGTCAATGGCAATTCGGCGATTCATGTGTACAGAATATTGCAGGAAGCCTTGAACAACGCGGTGCGGCACTCCGGCGCCGAAAAGGTCTGGGTTCGCTTGATTTTTCTTCCCGGCAAGGTACAACTCGAAGTGGAGGATCATGGCTCAGGTCTGGCAACGAATCAGCGGCGCGGCATTGGACTGGTCGCCATGCATGAACGCGCGGAATTGCTCGATGGTACGATCGAATTTCTGAAGCCTGCCGAGGGTGGCACTCTGGTTCGCCTCCGGGTCCCCAAAGAGGCGCCGCTAAAAGACCGGCCGTTTGAGCCACCTTCGCCGCGAGAAACGGATTCCCATGGCTAATCAGATTTCGGTTCTGCTGGTTGACGATCACAACCTGGTGCGGCGCGGCTTTCGGCGAATGCTGGAAGATGAGTCCGATATTGTTGTGGCGGGCGAGGCCAGTGACGGGCCAGGGGCGGTTGCGCTTGAATCTTCTCTTCATCCTGACGTGACCGTGATGGACTGCGCTCTGAGCGGCAGCAACGGACTCGACGCCACACGTGAAATACTCAGGAACAATCCGGAGGCCAAAGTGCTGATGTTGAGCATGCACAGTGAAGAGACCTGGGTGCAACAGGCGCTGAGTGCAGGCGCGAAGGGATACGTTTTAAAAAGCGCGGTGGATTTGGATCTTGCAGCGGCGATCCGCCGGGTCGCCGCGGGAGAGGTCCTTCTCGACCCCAGATTGCAGCGAGCCGCCACGTTGAAGGGCGAGGGCAGCGGCGCACTCACCGCGCGCGAACTGGAAGTTCTGCGGCTTATCTGCGAGGCGAAGTCCAACAAGGAAATTGCTTTGGAGCTCGGCCTCAGCGCCAACACCGTATCGGTGCATCGCGCAAATATCATGGATGCCCTGGGAATCCATAAAACGGCCGAGCTGGTTACTTACGCCATTCGCAGCGGCCTGGTGAATTTGCCTTGAACCGGCGCTCCTTCCTGCGGGGTGTGGCCGGACTTGCCTCGACTGCTCTGATTGTTCCCAAGGTCCCCGCCGATGCCTCCCCAAAGCCTGCTCCGTTGGGATTTCAGTTTGCTGACGTGACCGGCGCCGCCGGCATCCACTTCCGGCACAATAGTGGAGCTTATGGAGGCAAGCTTCTTCCCGAAACCCTCGGCTCCGGTTGCGCATTTCTCGACTATGACGGAGATGGATGGCAGGACATTCTTCTTATTAACAGCATGGACTGGCCCGGACACAAACGCCAGACCAGCACGCTCAAGCTTTACCGCAATAACCACAACGGAACTTTTACCGACGTGACCCGCCGCGCGGGGTTGGCCGTCGAAATGTACGGCATGGGCGTTGCCGTCGGAGATTACAACAACGATGGATTTCCCGACATTCTGGTCACGTGCGTCGGGCAGAATCGCCTGTTCCGAAACCGGGGCAATGGAACGTTTGAAGATGTGACACACGCCAGCGGACTGAGCGCCCATCAGTCTTTCAGCACCTCCGCGTTGTGGTTTGATTTTGATCGGGACGGATTTCTGGATTTGTTCGTTTGCAACTACGTAAAGTGGTCGCCGCAGCTGGACGTCTTCTGTAGTTGGGACGGAAAACATAAATCCTATTGCACGCCCGAAGCCTATCACGGGGAGACGTGCTGGCTCTTTCACAATCGCGGCAATGGAACTTTCGAGGAGGTCACAGCAACCAGCGGAATCTTCGACGATAGCTCGAAATCGCTGGGCGTGGCGATGCTCGATTACAACCACGACGGGTGGCCTGATTTGCTGGTCGCAAATGACACCCAGCCCAACAAGCTTTACGCCAATCAGCGTAACGGCATTTTCAAGGATGTTGCCGTTGAGGCCGGCATCGCGTTCAGCGCCGACGGAAAAGCTCGCGCGGGCATGGGAGTGGATGTTGCGGATTTCGAGAATTCCGGCGACCCGGGAGTCGCGATTACAAATTTCGACAACGAAATGATTGGTCTTTACCGGCCGATTGGGCATGGAAATTATCAGGACGTCGCATTGCAAAGCGGAGTCGGCCTCGCGTCCAAAAATACTCTCGGTTTCGGTTGCGTCTTTGCCGATATTGACCTGGACGGCTCTTTGGATCTCGTCGCGGTCAATGGGCACATTGACGACACGGTGCGTAATGTCAGGAATGTGGGATACGCCCAGCCGCCGCAATTGTTTCTCAACAATGGCAAAGGCATTTTTACGGAAGTTGGCGGCGAAACCGGCGGTGGATTCAGCGAGCCCAGGGTCGGGCGTGGCCTGGCCTATGGCGATTTCGATCGCGATGGAGATTCCGACATACTTCTGACCACCAACAATGGGCCGGCTTATCTTTTTCGCAACGACATTATCTCGGGGAATCGCAGTATTCGATTTCATCTGGTCGGCACTACATCCAACCGGGACGCTATTGGCGCGATTGTGCGCATATTCCATGGCGGCTCCATGCAGATGCGCATGGTGAAAAGCGGCTCCAGTTACCTCTCGCAATCCGAACTGCCGACGACTTTCGGAGTCGGTAAGCGGGGCAACATTGATCGCGTGGTAATCGAGTGGCCGAGTGGGAAAACCGAAGAATATAAGAATTTAGTCGCAGGACGCGCTTACGAATGCACCGAGGGAAAAGGAATTTCTCGCAAGGATGGCTTTTAGCGGCGTCTCGAAGATAAGCTGACCAATTTGATCGCTAGTGCGTATAATCGTCAGCCGACGATTATTTATCTGGAGTAGAATTTCCGGAGGATCGAATGAATCGCAATTCACCACCCAATCTTCCCAGCCGTAGAAATTTCCTCGCCACTACCGGCGGAATGTTAGCTGCCGCCGTGACTGCGCCGAAGGGGGCATCTGCAATGAATGTCGCTGCCGCGGACGATTCCAGCATGCCATTAGCGGGATCGCGCCGCAAAATTCCCATCGGTGTTTTCGATCCGGTATTCGACAAGCTGACGCTTGACCAGTTTATTGACAAAATATCCGGCATGGGTATTGAAGCAGTCGAGATCGGCACCGGCGGCTATCCCGGCTCAGCCCATTGCCCGGTGCAGGAGCTGCTGGATGATCCTGCAAAATTACGGGCATGGAAAAAGAAGTTTGAAGATCGAAACATTCTCGTCGCGACCCTCAGTTGCCATGGTAACCCGGTGCATCCCGATCCCAAACATGCCGAACGCGACGTGCAGGCGTTCCGTAACACCGTATTGTTAGCCGAGCGCTTGGGAGTGAAGGTCATCGTAGGATTTTCAGGATGCCCCGGCGGCAGTCCGACCGACACGATGCCGAACTGGGTGACTTATCGCTGGCCTCCTGAGTTTGCCCAAGTCGAGGACTGGCAGTGGAAAGAGAAAATAATTCCCTATTGGACGCAGGCCGCTAAGTTCGCCCGCGAACACGGCATTCACAAGCTCGCGCTTGAGATGCATCCCAATCAGGTTGTGTATAATCCGCGAACTCTCATGCGATTGCGCGAGGCGGTTGGCGAGGAAATTGGCGCAAACAACGATCTCAGCCACCTTTTTTGGCAGGGGTGCGATCCGGTCGAGGTAATACATTTTCTCGGCAGGCAGGGCGCGATCTATCATGCGCACATGAAAGATACTGTCATGTTCCATGACAATGTGGCGAAGTATGGCGTGCTCAATTTCGCCTCCGACGTTAAGGATCTTCCCGAGGCTTCAGAGACTTTTCGCGCCGTAGGATATGGGCACGGGGCCAATACTTGGAAAGACATCGTCCGCGCTTACATGGATGTTGGCTACGAAGGTATTCTGAGCATCGAGAACGAAGACCCGATTCTTCCCGGAGAGGTCGGTGTGGAACGTGCGCTTTACGTGTTGAAGAATGTGCGCAGTGAATTGCTGGGCACGGATTCTTAACTCGGCTGCTTCAACGGAGGGACGGGCGTATTGCCCGTCCGGTGGCGTCCCGTGCCCCACCGGACGTTGCTGCTGTTTGCGAACCGGAAAGCGAGGATTTGAATGGCGATCAATCGCCGGGAATTTTTGACTACAACATTAGCCACGACGGCCGCAACCGTCTTCGGCAGCAAATTTTCTTTCGCCGAAAAACAGCATCGGGCGGAGCATATCGGGGTCCAGTTGTACACCGTTCGCGACGCCATGCAGCAGGACATGGATGGAACCCTGGCAAAAGTTGCCGCCATCGGCTACAAGGAAGTCGAGCTTGCCGGATTCACAATGGATGGCGGAAAGATTTTGTACTTCACTCACTCGCCGGAGGACCTGAAAGCTTCTCTTGACCGCCACGGTTTGGCAGCCATTTCCACCCACGTGAACTACGTCAGCTTATCGCCGGAAAATTTTCCCAAGGTGATTGAAGTCAGCAAAATGCTTGGGCATCGCTACATCGTCAATCCGTGGATTGATGACGCCGTTCGCACACAACCGGATGGCTGGAACCAGGCTGCGGCGACATTTAATCATGCGGGAGAGATGAGCAAGAAATCCGGAATACAGTTCGCATATCACAATCATTGGTTCGAATGGTTTCCGGTGAACGGGAAATTACCTTATGACATCCTGCTGCAAGAGACCGATCCGAACCTGGTCAAGATGGAAATGGACCTTTGCTGGATAACGATCGCCGGCCAGGACCCGGTTAAATATTTCGATCGCTATCCCGGGCGTTTTCCGCTGGTTCACGTGAAAGATATGAAGAAGCTCCCGAAAGTTAATGCTTCGGGGAAACAGGATTTCGGCGATTCTCTGGCAGACATGACCGAAGTCGGCAGCGGCGTGATTGACTGGAAACGGATATTCGCGCACGCGGATAAGGCGGGCATCAAGTATTACATCGTCGAGCACGACAAGCCGGAGAGCCCGTTCGAGTCCATCAGGACGAGTTATCAATACATGAAGGCTTTGCGCTTTTAAGATTGCGTAGGGACAGCCGCCCTCGGCTGTCCAGGTCGAGCAAAGCTCGACAGATTTCGTGAGCAGGTACGGATACGAAATGTCGCAAGTAATCCGCTCTCCAAAGGTCTATGACGTTTGCATCGTCGGCTCCGGTGCCGCCGGAGGCACGGCGGCAAAGGTCCTTACAGAGGGCGGGCTGAACGTTGTCATGCTCGAGGCGGGTCCGCCGCTCGATCCCGCGAGAGATTTCAAGGAGCACGTCTGGCCGTATCAGCTTCCCCACCGTGGCGCGGGAATTGGTGAAAAGGACAGGTTTGGTTTCGGTGAATTCCTCGCGCCCAATGGCTTCTGGGAAATTGACGGCGAACCCTACACCATTGCCAAGGGATCGCGCTTTCGCTGGTTTCGCTCCCGCATTGTTGGCGGCCGCACCAACCATTGGGGAAGAATCGCGCTGCGCTTCGCGCCCGTGGATTTCAAAGCGCGTTCCAGCGATGGCATGGGCGACGACTGGCCGATTACCTATGAGGATATTGCACCGTTCTATGACAAGGTCGAGTCGTATATCGGCGTCTTTGGCACAAAGGAGAATATTTCCAGCGCCCCGGATGGAGTCTTCCTGCCACCGCCGACGATGCGCTGCACCGAGACCATCCTGAAGAAGTCCTGCGACAAGCTCAACATTCTATTTATTCCCTCGCGAATGGCCATTCTCACTAAGCCGCTGAATGGCCGTCCGGCATGTCACTATTGCGCGCAGTGCGGGCGGGGCTGCATCAGCGCGTCGAATTTCAGTTCCAGCCAGGTCATGATTCCCCCGGCGCAAAAAACCGGCCGATTCACGCTCATCACCGGCGCCATGGCCAGAGAAATAATTATTGGCAAGGATGGCAAATGCGAGTCAGTCAGTTACATAGACAAGGCAACGCGGTCTGAACGGCGGGTGAATGCGAAAGCATTCATGTTGGCTGCCAGCGCCTGCGAGTCCGCCAGGCTGCTGCTCAATTCAAAGTCCACTCTAT
This sequence comes from Terriglobales bacterium, assembly GCA_050746185.1. Lineage (GTDB taxonomy): Bacteria > Acidobacteriota > Terriglobia > Terriglobales > Acidobacteriaceae > PALSA-188. The sequence continues at coordinate 34,943 of JBOGLA010000021.1, forward strand.
TTCCTGATGGACTGGCAAACTCTTCCGGCGTGGTCGGCCGCTACTTAACCGATTCGGTCGGCAGCTCCGGCGCGGGATACTTTCCGCAACTGGAAAAAATGCCTCCGCACAATCACGACGGCGTCGGCGGAATGCACATGTACGTGCCCTGGTGGAAGTTTGATCGCAAGAATGACTTCTTGCGCGGGTACCACATCGAGGTTGGCGGGGGCCGCAACATGCCCAGCGTCGGAGAATTCGACGGCGTCTGCGAACAGTTCGAAGGTTACGGCGCTCCACTGAAACAGAAATGCCACAGCACTTATGGCACATATATTGGGTTTGCGGGACGTGGGGAGATGATTCCCAACCAGAATAGCTATTGCGAAATTGATCCCAAAACCGTGGATGAATGGGGCATCCCGGTTCTGCGTTTTCATTGGCAATGGAGCGACAACGAGATCAAGATGGCGAAAGACATGCAGGAGACCTTTCGCGCTATCGTCGAAGCCGGCGGCGGAGTCTATCATTCCAAGGCGAAGCCCAACGGCTCGAATCCCTATGGAATCGCCGACGGCGGCGTGATCATTCACGAACTGGGTACCGCCCGCATGGGAGCAACTCCGAAAACTTCAGTCTTGAATCAATATTGCCAGGCGCATGACGTGAAAAATTTGTTCGTGACCGATGGCGCAGCTTTTGTAAGCAATGCAGATAAGAATCCGACGCTCACCATTATGGCCCTATCGTGGAGAGCCTCGGAGTATCTGTTGGACGAAGCAAGAAAAGGAAACGTGTAGCGCCACGTGGGGACAGCCGCCCTCGGCTGTCCGACGGAGCAGCGCTCCGCTAGGCTTTTTGTGGCTGCCGAGATTTGCTCGGCTGGACAGCCGAGGGCGGCTGTCCCCACGTGGTCATTATTTATGTTGAATAATATCTCTCGCCGCGACGTATTGAAGTCTCTGAGCAAGGGAGTCCTTGCCGGTTCGGTCCTGCGCGCGATTCCGCTTGAGGCCGCCGAGTATATCCATAAAATGGTGGCTTCCGAGAAGGCCGCGTCGCCTACTGGCGTCTATGCCCCAAAATTCTTTCCTGCGAAACAATACAAGACGCTGACCGCCCTATGCCAAACCATCATTCCAGCGGACGCCGATTCCGGCGGCGCAATCGAAGGCGGAGCTCCCGAGTTCATTGATCTCGTGACCAGTGAGAACCGCGAATATCAACTGACGTTGGGCGGCGGCCTCATGTGGCTCGATGAAACCTGTACCGATCGCTATGGCCTGCCATACATGCAATGCTCACCGGAGCAGCAGAAAGAGATTCTTGACCTGATCGCGTATCGGAAGAATGCGTTGGCGGATGCGAGCCTCAGTCAGGGAATAGAGTTTTTTGCTGCCCTGCGTACCATGACTCTAGACGGATTTTTCACCAGCGCCCCCGGAATAAAATATCTCCAATACATCGGAAATACGTATCTGGCAGAATTTCCCGGATGTCCTCCCGTGCCGGATGCCTGATTATCGTAAGGACGGCGAGGACGCCCGGCACTGCATCGCTCCGATCACTAAATTTTCAATGGAGTGACGGGCGTCCTCGGAATTTTACTCAAAAAAAACGGGAGGCTGTTCGCCCCCCGCTAAATCACGACCTGATCAATATTCCAGAACTAGAACGGAAGCCCCGGCAGCACGGCCGTCTTCTCAATCTGCACCGCCTTGAGCTGATGTGGATCCAATCCCAAAGCTTTCAGAATCGTGGGAGCGACTTGTCGAGTCTCCACCTGGTCGTCAAAGGTTGACGCTTTGAAGTGGGAGTTAGCGATGAGGAGCATCACGTTTCGATCGTCCTGCGCGAAGCCGCCGTGTTCCGCAACTTTCTTCGTTCCACCGGTGTACACCACTCCAATATTCGGAGTGACGATGATATCCGGTGTGGCCGGGTCCACCAGCGGACTATTGAAAATCAAATCCAGATTTTTCCCGGCGAGAACTTCTCCTCCTCCGGTGAGGTTCAGGTTCGCACTCAACAATGCCGCATCGGTGTTAATTTGGCTTTGATCCGCGAGCCAGATCAGCGACACGTCATCTTCGAGGGCTTGCACTACCGGGAATCCGGGCCCGATCCCGCTCGGTGAAAGCACCTGCGACGGCGGCTCAAGAGCAGAGTTGTCTCCGGGAATGCGTAGCAAACGGTTGGGATCAATGGGCGACTGGCCGTGCTTGGCCGTGATGATGATGAGCGTAGAGTCATAGAGACCTTGATCCTGCAACTCTTCGATCATTCTTCCGATGGAAGCGTCCACAAACGTGATTTCCCCCATCAGCGCATCGGTCGGAGTGCCTAACGCGTCGGTGTAGCCGCCGGTCACGCCAATACTCTTTTCATTGAGCTTTTGGCCGATGCTGACCGCCTGAAAGTTCATTCCAAAAACGGTCGGAACGGATGCCGTGGATTTTCCATCGTGAGTCTTGCCGTCAATCTCGTTGAGAATGGCCTGCACCTTGTACGTGTCGTAGCATTTGATGTTGGCAAAACTGGAGGTCCAGTCGGCGAGCGAAGTTGTGTCCGGCAGCGGATTGCATCCCGGTACCGATGGAATCGGAACCGCGGGCGAATTGATTTCCGGAGCGAAAAAGTCATCCACGCCGATTCCGCTCGGCCCCTTCGTCAGCTCATAAGACTGGTGCTTGTCAGACCACGCGGTGTATCCCCCTGAAGCCTTCACCACCTCGAAAATTGTGTTTACGCGAAGATAGGTGTGCGGATAAACAGGGGCGCAGCCATTGTTCGGATCGCGAGGCAGGTAATCGGGATTGATGCCTCCACCGGCGCTGAGTTTAGTCAAGTCCTTATCAATTTCTTCGTCGTAGCCGACCTGAGTTCCGATGACGTTCGGGCACAGGTTTTTTCCGCCGACGATTCCGTAAGGAGTAGTCTTCGTCGGAGGCGATAATGCACGGTTATAGCTGACATCGTAAAATGCGCCGGTGGTGCGCGGCAGGCCGCCGGTCACCAGCGCGGTCAGCCCGGGAAAAGAATCAGACGGGCGCGGCGTCAGTGTCTGAAGGTAATTGACGCCGTTGTGCGCAAGTTTCGCCAGGTTCGGGCAATATGGAGAGCCGCCATCAACACCGGCCCGGCAGTTTGCGAAGTCGAGAGCATGCATGCCATCAATACTGATCAGCAGTACGCGTTTAATTTTGTTGGGGGACGCTGCGGCGGGACTCGCAGAAAACACGCCGGTAAGGGCGCCCACCATCAGAATCAAGGGGAGAGAACGGCGAAAAGACATTTTGACCTCCTTTGAAGGTGCGGCAAGATTAGCGGGAGGCGCTTGCGCGATGGTTAATGAGATATGAATGCTGTGTTAAAAACCTGTAACAGAAAATGAGATCGGGACTTCAGTGCGCGGGTTGGGGCGAGTGGAATGAAGTTTCGGTAGACATGGGTACCGCAGGAGGGGACTACAACCTGGACGGCCATCTGGACATTGTGAAAACCCATTTCCAGAACCAATCCACCGGCCTCTACCGCAACAACGGCAAGGCCGAGTTTGACGACGTTACCGCCCAGGCCGGCCTAAGCCCCGAACGCCGCTTCATTAGCTGGGGTACAGGCCTCGTGGACTTTGATAACGATGGATACCCGGACATTTTCGTCGCCACCGGAACTGTTTATCCTGAACTGGAGCGCGTTTACCCCACCAAGTACCCCGCCCACAGTCCGCGCATTCTCTACCGCAATCTTGGCAATGGCTCCTTTGCGGAACTCGGCGACGAGGCCGGCTCGGGAATCTCCGCGCGCCATACCAGCCGGGGATGCGCCTTTGGCGACTTCGACAACGACGGTGACATGGATATTCTCATCATGAACATGAACGAACCGCCGTCCCTCTTGCGCAACGACGTTCCGTCCGGCAATCATTGGCTGAAAGTCCGTCTCGAAGGGACCAAAAGCAACCGCAGCGCGATCGGAGCGCGCGTTCTGGTCCGCTATGGAGGAAAAGTGCAGGCCCAGAGCGTGACCAGCCAATCCAGCTACATTTCATCGAACGACCCGCGCCTGCACTTCGGATTGGGCAACGCCACCACCGCGGATATCGAGATTCACTGGCCGACAGGAAAAACCGAGACGTATCGCCATTTGAACGCCGGTCAGTTAGTTACGATTCGTGAGGGCGAAGGAGTTGTTAAAGGACGACCGTTCCGTTAGTGCACGCTTGGCATCGCGCGAAGTCGGTGTGAAATTATTCCCGTATGCTTCCCGGACAACTTCGCTGGTCTTGCTAAGGGCGGAAGGCATACCATCTAGGCCTCATCATGAAAAGAATCCAAAGAGTTGCGATTCTCGGCGCGGGAACCATGGGATCCCGCATTGCCGCGCACTTCGCAAACGCCGGCGTTCCGAGCTATTTGTTTGACCTGGCTTCTCCCGCTCGCAATGCGATCGCGGCTGGCGGTCTCGAAGCCGTAAAAAAATCGAAGCCCGCAGCCTTCATGGAAGCTTCCCTCGCGCGGCTGGTCACTGTCGGCAATTTCGAGGACGATCTGTCGCGTCTCGCCGACGCCGACTGGATAATCGAAGCCATTGTTGAGAATCTGGAAATCAAGCGCAGTCTGCTAAGAAAAGTCGAAGCCGTCCGCAAGCCGGGAACCATCGTTACCTCTAATACCAGCGGGCTTTCCATTGCGAAAATTGCAGAAGGATTTTCGGATGATTTCCGCCGCTGCTGGTTCGGCGCCCATTTCTTCAATCCACCCCGTTACATGCGCCTGCTGGAAATTATCCGCGCCGCAGAAACCGACCCGGCTTGCGTTGACGCCGTAACCCATTTCGCGGATACCCATCTCGGCAAAGGCATCGTCTTCGCCAAAGACACGCCGAATTTCATCGCCAACCGTATCGGAACGTTTTCTGTGCTGAACGTCATGCGTCTCATGCAGGAGATAGACCTGACCATCGAAGAAGTGGACGCGCTCACCGGCCAGGCGCTTGGCTGGCCGAAATCCGCCACCTTCCGGACGATTGATCTGGTCGGCCTTGACATTCTCGCCAACGTTGCGCGCAACATGCAAAACGTCCGCGACGAACGCAGCGATTTAAAGCTGCCGGAATTTTTTCAGCAGATGCTGCAACGAAAATGGCTCGGCGATAAAACCAAAGGCGGTTTTTATAAGAAGGTCAAATCGGCTGAGGCAAAAAACGACGAACGCATGGCCCTCGACTGGAAGACCCTCGAATACCATCCTCGCCAAAAGCCGAAGTTCCCCGCGCTTGAAATGGCGAAGAATGTGGAAGAAACCGGCGCTCGCGTAAGAATGTTGTTGGGATTCGAACCTGGCGCAGGCTCTCCAGCCGGCAAATCCGACAAGGCCGCAGATTTTCTCTGGGCTATTTTGTCTGATCTTTGGACATACTGCGCCAACCGCATTCCCGAAATTTCAGACACCATCGTTGAGATAGATCGCGCCATGCAGCTTGGGTTCAATTGGGAGAAAGGCCCGTTCGAATTGTGGGACGCCGCGGGCGTAGAGCAGACCGTGGCGCGCATGAAGAAAGACGGCAAATCTGTTTCTTCCAATGTCGAGAAGTTGATTTCCTCGGGAAATAATTCCTGGTATGCCGCTGATTCAACCGCCAAATTCCGGCGCGCCTACTTCGATCTTCGAACCGGGCGCCACCTGCCTCTCGAAATTCCCGCCGGGGTATGGTCGGTGGAGATCGCTAAGAAGTCTAACGGCGTGGTGAAGAAAAATTCCGGGGCGTCTCTCATTGATATTGGTGATGGGGTAGGTTGCATCGAATTTCATTCGAAGATGAATTCCATTGGAACCGACATCGTTCAACTTATTTCCCAAACGCTAAAGAGTGGGGGATTGGGCGAGAACTTCGATGCCTTCGTGGTCACCAACGATGCCGAGAACTTTTCCGTGGGCGCGAATCTGATGATGCTGCTGATGTCTATCCAGGAAGAGGAATGGGACGACGTGGACCTCGCCATCCGCAGCTTCCAGGGGATGACGCAGGCAGTCAAATTCTCGCCGAAACCCGTCGTGGTCGCCCCGTTCAGCTTGACGCTCGGCGGCGGAGCGGAAATTTCCCTTCATGCTCCCGCGCTTCAACCGCACGCCGAACTCTACATCGGATTGGTCGAAGTTGGAGTGGGCCTGCTCCCCGGCGCGGGTGGTTGCAAGGAGATGCTGCTGCGGGCGATAGACAGCGCAACCTCCATTCGCAGCGGCGGACGCGGCGAATCCGTCGAATTAATGGAGGCCATGAAAAAGGCCTTCGAAACCATCGCCGCCGCGAAAGTGGCGACATCAGCTCACGAGGCGCGCGGACTCGGCTTTCTGCGGGAATCCGACAGCATCACCATGAATCGCGACCGTCTCCTCACTGACGCCAAAGCTCGCGCATTAGAATTAGTGCGCTCCGGATATGAGCCTCCGCAGCCGCGGACCGATATCCCGGCCCCGGGCGAAAATATTCTGGCGGCTCTGAAGTTGGGAGTGCACCTCATGCGGCAGGGCGACTACATCAGCGACCACGAAGTAACAATCGCCGCCAAAGTCGCGGAAGTTTTGTGCGGCGGGCCTGTCTCTCCCGGAACTCCGGTGAGCGAACAATACATTTTGGATTTGGAGCGGGAAGCCTTCAAGTCGTTGTGCGGCGAGCGCAAGACGCAGGAGAGAATTCAGTACACTTTGAAAACCGGAAAAACCCTCAGGAATTAGCGTTCCTCGTAGCCCAGTTCCTGAGCAACAGATGCGTCGGCCAATACACCACCAACGGCACGACGATTAAATACGTCGCCAGATAAACCATCCCAGGCACCGCATGCTGCTCTCGAAAAAATAATCCCCGTGCCCAATTCACATCGTCTTGCGGACGCCAGAAATAATTGATCGGCACAACGATCCAGGTCGCCAGTGTCTGAAATTTCCATCCGCGCCTGTCATAGCCGATACGCCTGACCGCCCATAGCAGAAGCAGTGGCGTGATCACATGAAAAAGCCCCAGCGCCCGGATTGGCAGCGGCAGGTGTGGATCAAACATATATTCCGTTCCGCCAATAATATGTTTGCCAGTGAGCAGCGCTCCAATCAGATCAATTGAATACAGCGTCTGAAAAAGCAGCAGCCCGGTTGCCTGCCATGAAAACAATAGAGAACTCTCCATCCATAGCGCGGCTGTTATGAAGAAGTTTCCCAAGTCGCAAAAAAATAAGAAGTTCTGAATCCCGTATTGATGCCAGTAAATGGGAACCCACGCGATCACGAATACCGTCCACAGAATTTTCAGCCACAAGGGCACCCGCATGCGCCCCATTCTAAGCGTGGAAAGCTGCCCATGGGGAGGTTGACTCGTTTGGCGCGGACACTTCCTTCGACTTCGCTCAGGACAGGCTCTGCCCGCGGCCTTTGACTTTTCGTGCCGCACCTTAAGAATCGGAAGTTGCTCAAGCAGGCCGCCATTCTACGCGGAACGGTTTGCCGCAGAGCGAAGATATGACTCCCCTACCTTAGCCGGGTTATACTTCACTCGGAAGGATGAGCTATAAAAGCGGCGACAACAGGGGCCACGAGTGAGCGAATCTCCGTCTTTACCGCCCAATCTGCAAATTTGGAACAGGTCCCGGTCCATGGGGCTCAAACTACTCGTCGTCAGTGGACTCGCGTTGATTATGACAATCCCCGCACTCTTTGTGGACAACCTTGTCCAGGAGCGGACCAAACGAGCCAAAGATGTAATCGGGGAGATCGGCGCTTCGCGTGGGTGGGCAGCAGACATTTCTCGGGCCCACCTTGTCAATTCCGTATAGCCTTCCCCCACTCTATAAGGGCGCTACGCCCCAGCTTGGGGCGTATTTAGTATTCCCGACCGAAGGCGATGCCGTTGTAAAAATCCGCACCGAGGAACGCCGACGTTCACTGTTCAAGGTTCCGGTATTTCAGGCGGATTTGAAATTCGATGCAACATTCGACCTTACTGGGGTGCCCTCCGCAGCCCCTGACGGCGCGGTACTCGACTGGACCCGAGCCGGAATTGTTGTTGGAGTTAGTGACCCCCGTGGTGCTTTGGCGGATGGAACATTGACGGTTAACGGAAAAACCGTAGCCTTCGCTCCCGCGGAAAACATCGGTATAGCCAATAGCGATCAAGGCCTGCCGCTAACGTACTTCGGCCTAAGAGAAGCTGGCATAGCTCAGCCGAACGCCGCTTTCCGTGTAACCGCAGTCCTTCGCTTTTCTGGCGCGCAGCGGATTTCGATTTTGGCCTACGGTAAAACCACGCACGTCACCGCGGAGGGTGACTGGCCCAGCCCAAGTTTCGACGGGGGCTTTTTGCCAGTAAAGCGGACTGTCTCGCCGCAAGGTTTTACAGCGGAGTGGGCGGTGCCCTTCATTGCCCGAGGCGTTCGTGCTGAAGGAACAAATAATGCGGTTAGCGCACTCGATGGCACGGGCTTGGGGGTTTCCTTTATCGAAGTGGCAGACCCGTACCAGTCTGTAAATCGTTCGCTCAAATATGTTCTGCTTTTAGTGGGCTTGTTATTTCTCTCCTACTTCATTTTCGAAGTCACATCTCGCAAGCGCGTACACCCCGCCCAATATGTTCTGGTCGGCATAGCCCAGATGATTTTTTATCTCCTGTTACTTTCACTTTCCGAGCGGATCGGTTTTGACTGGGGATTCCTCATCGCAGGCGGCGCGACCGTGATCCTGCTTTCGGCCAATGCCAGCTGGATTTTCAAAAGCCGATTGCAGGGCTTTCGCGCTCTGGTCGTATTCGGCCTGCTTTATTCCTTTATCTACTTATTGTTGCGTCTTGAGGATAACGCTCTTCTGGTTGGTGCGGTGGCAAGCTTCCTCGCAGTTGCCGCAGTGATGTATTTCACGCGCAACATCGATTGGTATACCTCGCTCTCATCAGGCGGCGCGACGCCCCCTCCCGCTATTCCCAAGGATGTATAGGTCTGTCTCAAGGGCACCCCTAACGCCGCGCTTTTCGACCCGGAGTGGGAAGTTGAGCTTTCCACCTCCGATTTTCCAACAAAATCCCGTCTTTTCGAATTACCAGCGTAACTTGAAGCGTCCCCACTTCAGTACCTACGATGACGAGTATGAGCTACCAATCCCTCCTATTTTGCCCGGATGACAAGACTGCCCGCGTCGTCACCCAAGTCTTGACTGAGCTTGAGTTTACCGTCGAACTGTGCAACGAGCCTTTTGCCACCGTCAAGCGGCTCATGGCAAAGCAATATGACGCCATTGTGGTGGACTGCGACAACGAGCAAAACGCCGCTCTCCTCTTTAAGAGCGCCCGCAACTCGACGTCGAACCAGACTTCGTTGGCAGTGGCGGTCGTAGAAGGTCAGGTGGGCGTCGCTAAAGCCTTCAGGATCGGGGCCAACCTGGTATTAACCAAGCCGGTCAACGTTGAGCAGTCCAAGGGCACGCTGCGGGTCGCGCGGGGATTACTCAGAAAAGCCGCAGCCGGCGCGCCATTGCAGCCCACATCTGCCCCGCTCTCGCCAACGGGTGCACCAAAAATAAGCATGCCCGCCGCCGCAATGGCTTCGCCATCCGCGCGCGTCCCGCGCTACGCGCCAAATTCAGCGAACGTGGCGTCACTCAGCTCTTCCAAAGTTACCGTACCCACTGCATCAAGCTCCACGTTTGAGGTTGAAGAAGATCGCGTCCCGGAACCTGATTCAGGGGAGGCAGCCTTTCTGGCCTCGATTCCGCAAATCCCTGCTTCAAAAGCGACGTCACAAGCTGCAACGCCTCCAGCGCATACAGAATCTCCATGGATGCAGCTACCCCGTCCCGCGGCCGGCAATAAACTGTCGCCGCCGGCTCTCGAAAGCGCGGGGAAGCCTGATTCATCCCAAAGTACTGAGCGTCATTCCGGTCCAAGCGCCGGCAGGCGTCCATTCAACGGTGGTCTCGCCTCCAGCCACGGTGCGACAGCGGTAGCTCCGGCAATGGAAACGGCACGAGCCTCGAAAATTTCAGAGGATGCCCTCGCGAAACTCGCTAAAAATCAGACTCCGAGCCTTCCGGAAGTGGAGCCGCTCGCCGCAAACATTGATCTGCCGCAGAACGTAAACTTCAAAGAATTATCGGCATTTGTTTCCGCGCCCGAGGAACCGAAGCGAAGCAAAACGCCTACTATTGCAGCCCTTATCGTCATTGCCATCGCCGCCGCCGTGTATTTTGGTTGGACCAGAATGCAAACTGGAACGAAAGCTCCGGTGCAGCAGGCCGCGCCGGTTATGTCTCAGGCTCAGCCTCCATCAGCTGCGATTCCAGCACCGGCGGCACTGCCTGCGATTGATACAAAATCCACGCTTACCGCATCGGAAGCACAGCCACTCCCGAAGCTGGACCAGAATCCCGAACCGCCCGCTTCGGCCGCAAGCAGAAAGTCTCAGCCGGATGAAATTGTCGTTATCGAAAACACCGATGCCGCGACTCAACCCAAGCCGCTCTCTGTCAAAAAAGCACCCGAGCCTTTAGCCGTGAAAGCTCCCGCTGTCGAAATGACAGTTGCGCCGCCACCCCTGCAGGCGGAGCCCGATGCGAGCGGCAAAACCATTGCGCGGCTTATCACCAGCACTTACTCGGCAGTTCCTACGCGCGCGCCAGAGCTTCTGAGGGTTTCTCAGGGCATCAGTCAAGGCATGCTGCTCAAAAAGGTGAATCCAGTCTATCCAAGCCAGGCCTTGCAAATGCATAAAGAGGGAACCGTTCAGATTTTGGCCCGCATCACCAAGACCGGCGCCATTTCCAGCGCCAAGGTGATAAAGGGCGATCCCATCCTGGCGCAGGCCGCTCTCACCGCCGTAAGGCAGTGGAAGTATGCACCCTATACCCTGGATGGCCAGCCGGTCGAGGTGCAGACTCAAATCTCCATAGAGTTCAAGCACCCGTAAGAGCCAGGTAGCCCCGAGCAACACCTTGTCATTCCAAACAACTTCAGTTGTGTGGAATCTGCGTTCAACTCTGTGCCTTGACACTTCCTTCGACTTTGCTCAAGACTTTCAAACCCTATTTTTTGCTTGCCTCTTGCTTTGCCAATTCGGCGCGAAAATCCCGCTCCTTTTCGGCAATATAACTCTTGTACCCAGTTGGATCAATAAATGGGTTCGAGTCTGCCTGTCCCATGCGACGATATTTTTCTTCCAGGCCGAAATAGTCTCCATGGGCGCCCAGGAAGATGTCGCACGGCAATGATTTCAGGACGCGCCACATACGTTCGTAGTCGTCCGCAATTTCCGGATACGCCACATTGTTGATCAGCTTGTAGCCGGGATTCACATTGGGGCTGCCGATAATTACGACCTTGTAGGTCTTGCCGCCGTCTTTCACGCTCAGTGTCCAGGTCGTGCAGCCTTTGGTATGTCCGGGCGTGAGATGCGCCACGAGAACCGCGCCGCCAAGCCTCACTTCGTCGCCGTCATGCAACACGCGATCGACTTTGGTAGGCGGATAGAGGAAAGCCACCCCGTTCCCATACTGAAAATCGGCCTCGCCGCCGGATTCGACCACTGGCACGTCCGCGTCCATCACCATATACTTCGCGCCGGTCATGGCGATAATTTTCGCGCTGCCCGCGTCGTGATCCCAATGCGCATGGCTGATCAGGAGAATCTTGGTATCGTTGAATTTGAATCCCAGCTTCTCGATGCTTGCCTTGATCATCGGCACATTGGCTTCAGTATCGCTATTGATAAGGACGTTTCCGCGCGGCGTGGCGATCAGATAGTTCGCCAGACCCTTGCTTCCCACGTAGTAGAGGTTGCCGGCAATATGGAACGGCGGAAATGGCTCGGTCCAGTCAGGATGACTTTGCGCCGATGCGCACGCCACAAAGATCACAGCAAGAATAAACACGCAGGGACGGATGATGACCTTTTGTCGCATCGTTGGTAATCCCTCCTCTGCAGCCTCGACGGACTGGTCCCCGCAATTTGCAAGGATATAATAGAGGATTACTCGCGGCGCGAAATTCGATTCTGTGTGGCGCCCGGACCGATTTATGGATTTCAAACTCACCAGCGATTACAAGCCCAGGGGCGATCAGGCGACCGCCATCGCCTCGCTAACCCGCGGCCTTTTCGACCGCGAGCAGCACCAGGTCCTGCTGGGCGTGACCGGATCGGGAAAGACCTACACCGTTGCCAAAGTGATCGAAGAAGTGAACCGTCCCGCCATCGTCATGGCCCACAACAAGACCCTGGCCGCCCAGCTCTATCACGAATTCAAGAGCTTCTTTCCCCACAATGCCGTCGAATACTTCGTCTCTTACTATGATTTTTACCAGCCGGAGGCTTATGTTCCGGCGGCGGATTTGTATATCGAAAAAGAAGCTACGGTCAACGATGAGCTGGATAAGTTGCGGCTTTCCGCTACGCGGTCGTTGTTTGAGCGGCGTGATGTTCTGATTGTTTCATCGGTGAGTTGCATTTATGGATTGGGGTCGCCCGAAGCGTATTACGGCATGCTTCTTTTTTTGGAAAAAGGCCAGAAGATCAAGCGCGAGGACATCACCCGGAAGCTGGTCGAAATTCTTTATGAGCGTACGGACGGCGATTTCCGGCGCGGTACGTTTCGCGTTCGCGGCGATGTGATCGAGATTTTTCCCACCTATGACGACATGGCGTACCGTGTTGAACTCTGGGGAGATGAAATCGAATCGCTGGCGCAAATTGATCCACTGTTTGGCACCGTGAAGCAGAAGTACATGCGGCTGCCGATCTATCCGAAGACTCATTACGTGATGAAGCCGGAGACGAAAGCCACAGCGGCGCTGTCCATTCGCGAAGAATTGCTGTGGTGGGAAGCTGAACTCGAAAAGCAGGGACACGTTGTGGAAGCGCAGCGCGTGCATCAGCGCACCATGTATGACCTGGAGATGATCAAGTCCATGGGCTATTGCCATGGGATTGAGAATTACTCGCGGCATTTCACCGGACGCATGCCGGGCGAGCCCCCGCCTACATTGCTCGATTATTTTCCGCGCGATTATCTGATGTTCATTGACGAATCTCATCAGACGGTGCCGCAACTTCACGGCATGTATCACGGCGACCGTTCGCGCAAGGAGACGCTCGTCGAATATGGATTCCGGCTTCCGTCGGCGCTGGACAATCGTCCGCTGACGTTTGAAGAATTCGAAAGCCGCATGGGGCAGATGATTTATGTCTCGGCCACTCCCGGGCCCTATGAGTTGACAAAGTCTGCGGGAGTAGTGATCGAGCAAATCATCCGGCCCACTGGGCTGGTTGATCCTCCCGTCGAAGTGCGTCCTGTTAAAGGACAGATTGACGACCTGCTGCACGAAATTCGAGGACGGGTCGCGCGGGGCGAGCGAGTTTTGGTAACGACTCTTACCAAGCGGATGGCGGAAGACTTGGCCGAATATTACAGCGAAGTGGGAGTGAAGTGCCGGTATTTGCATTCCGAAATCGAAACTCTTGAGCGAGTAAAGATTCTGCGCGACCTTCGCAAAGGCGAGTTCGACGTGCTGATCGGAATCAATCTATTGCGCGAAGGCCTCGATCTTCCGGAAGTGTCGCTGGTGGCAATCCTCGATGCCGACAAAGAAGGATTCCTGCGTTCGAGCGGATCGCTGATTCAAACGATCGGCAGATGCGCCCGCAATCTGAATGGCCGAGCGATTCTCTATGCCGACCGCCGCACCGATTCCATGATCAAAGCCCTCAACGAAACCGACCGCCGCCGCGCCATCCAGGAAGCCTATAACGAGGCCAACGGGATTACGCCGGAATCAATTGTGCGTCCGCTGGATATGACCTTGGTTAAGATTCTCGAAGCCGACTACGCCGATCTGACTGCAAGTGAGACCGAAGGCATCCCTGAATTCGAGTCACAGGAAGAATTGAATGTTTATATCGGCAAGATGGAAAGCGACATGCGCGAGGCCGCCAAGCGATTCGAATTCGAGAAAGCCGCGAAGTTGAGAGACACAATCAAGGAGTTGCGGACGAAAGAGTTCTTGTTCGCGTGAACGCATTATGAAGGAAGCTGCGGAAGTCTTCATGATGGCGGGGCTCCCGGGTTGCGGCAAAACAACGTACCTAGATGAGTTGCGTCGCAGTGGTTGGTCCGTTTTCGATGACTTCAAGGCCGGGGCTATCGCCATTTCCAGCAGACGCAGCGGGTTTCCCCCGAACACCAACGCAGAGATGAGAATGTTGCTATCTGGAGTGATTCGAGACGGCACTTACGGTTCGCGGTTGTCGCGTCGCGACTCGGCGATGAGTCGGGATACATCGGTCTCAGTCAGGCCGCGTTCTCCCGCAAGTTTTTGGTTTTTGGCGACAAACGACCGTAGTTCTCGACGCTGAAGCAAGCGGAGAACCGCTTCTTCTAGCAGTTCGTCTACCGTCTTGCCCTCGACTCGGGCGGTTTCCGCCATGCGCGACCATAGCTCAGACGGCAATTTGACATTCCGATTTACTTGCATCGCATGATCACCTTTCTTCTCTATTATCTCTCTGCTTAAGCTTCCGTCAACCCGGATTTATCAGCGTTGGGCACTCAGCGTTGGCGTAGTCGGCCGGCGACAGTATCGCGATCCCTCGCCACGGGTGCATTGCCAGCAAATCAGCATTTCCCGTAACGATCGTGTCCGCCCTCCCATTCAGCGCTACTTCAAGAAACTTGTCGTCCCTGGGATCGCCACATTCGCCGACGGGATTTATGATGGGCACGAACTCCGACCTGCAACCGAGTTGGCGAAGAAACTGCTTGCGATCCGCCACGCTAACATAACGGTCGAGTTTCGCGCGGGAAAGAACCTGCGCCAATTCGTCCATCGTAGCCTCGGACACCAACAGACGCCCCTCGCGCCGAGCCTTGCGGACGGCCTGAGTCGGGACGGAGTCTGGCAGAAGAAGACGGCTCACCAGAACATTGGTGTCGTGACAATGCGCCTGAAGCCCACCATCAGTCTTTAAGGATGTCGGCCAGGATTTCTTCGGTAAGACCACGCCGCTTCGCTTCCACTCCCACTCGATCACAGAACTTCTCGAACTCTTCGTTGTAGATGCCTCGAATGCGGTCGTATTCCTCCGCCGACATGATCACCGCAACGTCGCGGTTTTGGCGGCGGATCAGCACGGGTTCGCGCTGGGCAGCGTCGAGGACAGCAGCAAGGCGTTGCTTGGCATCGGTGGCGGATACAGTTCGCATATTGTCCCTTTTAGACAAAATGGACAATTATGGCAAATTCATCCCTAACATAGAAAAGCACGACGTTTCGGCTAGGGCCCCTCCAGTTTTAATGTGGTTTTAGTTTGTGCCTCAGATTGTCTAAGCTGTGCCCAGTGGCAAGCACCTTTAAAGGTGCTATACTGAGGCATGCTTAATATCCCCGCCGACATTCAGCCGCTGACTACTTTTCGTCGCCGTTCGGCGGAGTTTCTGAAGCAGATCAAGGAGAGCAAGCGCCCCATCGTTCTCACCGTAAATGGCAAAGCTGCGGCAGTGATTCAGGACGCGGAAGCATATCAGCGGCTGCTTGATATTGTTGCGCAGGCGGATGCGCGCGAGGGAATCCGGCAAGGCCTGGAGGACGTCCGCAAGGGCAGGATTCGTCGGGCAGAAGAATTCTTCAAGGAATTCGAAGCCGCACATGGCTTATCGCGTTAACCTCGCGGCCCGGGCTGAGCGCGATTTGGCCCAACTCTACGAACAGATTCACGCTGCCGACTCACATCACGCAAACAATTGGTATTACGGCCTGCGCGCGGCGATTCTCAGCCTCCGCCGAATGCCGGAACGCTGCCCGGTTGCTCCAGAAGACAGCACTCTGCGGCATCTTTTGTACGGACGCAAACCGCACGTATACCGGATAATCTTTCGAATCAATAAGAAGTCGCGGCAGGTTGATGTGCTTCACCTGCGCCACGGCGCGCGCCGAAGATTGCGGAAATCCGACCTGTGAATCCCAAGGGTCGTCACGTAGGGGCGCCGATTTTACCCGAACCCAACGCGCGACCGGATGGGGCAGCTTTTTCCCAGTGTGGACAAACTAAATCCAATGAGGATGGGGCCAGCCTGCCTGGGGAAAGATCTATAACACCGTCCGCCCTCACCAATCTTTGGGAATGAAAGTGTCACCTATCTACTGAACGATTACAAACTCGGCCCAAAAACACATCCTCTCGAACTGGTTTGTCCCTTACGGAGTGGCAACAATGAATACCGGAGACTGCGGTGGCGGGAGTCCCGGGCTCGACGGCGGTGGCGGAAAAGCGCTGACCGGCGGCTGAAGGTTGGTGATGAGGGTGTTCGCCGGATAAGGATCGCTGCTGGTGGGAGAGGCGCTAATGATGGCCGTGCTTTCCGCATCGCAATTGGCTACATAGACCCTTGAACTGTCTCCGGCCGTGGCGATCGAAAGCCGAAAACGAACGGCAGGGCGTGAACCGAGCGGCCCCGGAGCGCCGCATCCCGTCTGGTTCGTCATGTCCACGCCGGCACTTCCCAATGGAATTACCGTCGAGACCTGATTACTGCTTGAATTGATTACCGAAACTTGCGACGTGAGACAGGGAGAAGCGATGCCGCTAGGACATGTTGAACCGATCTGATAACTGGCGACATACGCGCTGCTGCCGTCGGGCAATACCGTCGCCGAAACGGGTGCGAATGTCGTTGGGCATGGAGGAGTTGATCCCGCGACCACACAATCTGTAGCCACCAGATTTAACGGATCTGTCGAAACGTCAATAATGCTGACGCTTCCATTAGCCGGATTGGTGACGTACAGGCGCTGATGTTTGGCGTCATAAAACATGAAATTTGCGCCCGCGCCAACGGTTACCGGGTTGGGCAGAACCGTATCGGTTGATGTATTGATCGCAGATACCGTTCCCGCGCCTGCATCCAAGATGTATGCCCTCGCACTGTCAGACCGGGCTGCTACCCAGACCGGCGAAGACCAGGAATTCGCCACCGGAGGATTGATGGAATTGTCGGTTGGATTAATGCTGCTGACGGACCCGGCGGTGGCCCCATTTTGCTGGTTGGCAACATAAAGTTTCGCTCCATTTGGAGTTTCGGCCATAGCCACGGGTTGAATGGGATTGGGGACCGTCTGGCTTAGCGGAATGATCTGCGTAGCAACGTTTTGAGAAGTGGAAATTGCTGCCACGGTTCCAGTGCCGAAATTTGCGGAGAAAACCTTATCGTTCTGCGCGGTGGCCACGAAAATCGGGTGGGAACCCGCAGGCAGACTGACGGTGGTTACGGGCGCCAGGTTTATAGAATTGGGCGTGCCCGGCTGAAATTCGGAAAGGGTGTCTTCGAACTCATTGGCGACATATACTTTTGTGGAATCCGGCGTCAGCACCGCATGAACAGGCGCGACCCCGGTTCTCACCACTCCCAGCGTGGTATCTCCGGAAACATCAATCTGGCTGCTGCTTCCGGGATTCTGAGGACCGTTTTCGCTGATGACAAAAACAGCTTTGCTGAAAGCCGGATTCGGAGGGCTGGGAACGATTGGGGTGGCTACGGGCCTATACACGTCGCCGCAAGCCGCGCAAATAAAAAGCAACAGCAACGCGCCCCCAAAGCGCGCGACCTTCGACAAATTCATTCATACCCCGGCATAAGGCCTAATTCGTCCCAAATTATTCGTTCTTGGAAGAGCTTCTCATTCTAATTGTAAGGGGATGGAAGCGCCAGTAGTTGGCTCAGGCGACGGAAATTGGTTCCTTCATTGCGGACAGCGCATCCATTGCCGCCTGAGTTCCCGAGCGCAAGCAATCGGGAACGCCGATTCCGTTGTATGCGTTTCCGGCTAAAAACAGCCCTGGCGTCCGCATGCGTAATTGTTCGATCCGTTGCAACCGCTCAAGATGGCCAACATTGTATTGCGCCATCGCAGCCTTCCATTTGTAAACGCGGGAAAACATGGGCTCAGCGTCAATGTGAAGGATGTCGCGAAGTTCTTTCCTCACGATCCGCAGGATTTCGTCTTCGCCCAAATCGAGAACCGGCTCGTCGCGAGTTCCACCTAAAAAACAACGAATGATAGCGCGGCGCTCCGGGGCACGATTGGCGAATTTGTTGTGAACGAAGGTGACGGCTAAAATTCGCTTGCCTTCGCTTCGCGGCACAAGAAATCCAAACCCCGCGGGCAGAGAGGCGCGATTTTTTTCATCATCATCGTAGCCAAGCGATACGGTGACTGACGAACTGTACGGAATCCCTCGCAACTCAGAAGCTATAGCGGGAATTGAAAAATCCAACAGCTTCGCAGCCGCATGTGCGGAAACAGCCGCGATTACCGCATCAAATTGCTCGCTTGTATTGCTTGCTGCGACGATCCAACGACTTTCCGCACAGCGCAATGATTGAACTGGAGCGTTGAAACGAATGCACGCCGCAGGCAGTTGAAGCCCGATGGCGTTCACAAGTTGTTGCATTCCTTCTTTGAGGGTGGTGAACAGCGGGCGCGGAATTTTATCAACCTCATGCCTGTGATTGGCAGAAATTGCCCTGGCAAGGCTTCCATGGCTCCCCTCCATGCCGGCGAAGCGCGGCAATACGGCTTGGAGGCTCAGGTTAAGCGCCTCTCCTCCATAAATGCCGGAAAGGAGTGGGTCGGCCACGCGCTCCACCATTTCGTTGCCGTAATGACGCTCCACAAACGAAGCCACGCTTTCATCTCCTTGGGCTCGGCATGGCGGATTGAACCATTCGCGCGCCATTCTCAGTTTGGTCGAGAAGGAGAAAAGAGGCGAGAGTGCAATCGGTAGAACCTTGGTTGGGACCATGAAAACCAGACCGTCGGGAATCGGGATCAATTTCCCATGCACCAGGATGTACGTCCTGCGTTGCGAATCATTCGACCCAACCAGTTGATCGCCAATTCCAAGTTCGCGGCACAAGTCCGCAGCCCAGGGCTTTTCGGTTAGAAATGAATCAGGACCAGCCTCAACCAGACAGCCATCCACTCGCTCGCTCAGAATCACACCGCCCGGGCGGGAGTTCGCTTCATACAAAAGATATTCGACGGAGACGCCGGCGCGCCGTTGCTTTTCTAATGCGAATGCGGCCGACAATCCAGAAATTCCGCCGCCAATAATCGCGATTCGCTTCATGCTCCTGGGGGTTCCATTGACGATTGCACAATATGGTGACAAGAACTAAAAGCTGTCATTCCGAGCGAAGTTTCCTCAGGCGCGGCGCGACTGAGGAAACACAGTCGAGGAACCTGCTGTTCCGCCGGGCGACAAAACAGCAGAGCCTGCCCTGAGCGAAGCCGAAGGGTTTCTCGACTCCGCAAGATCGTTCGCTTCTGCTCACAACCTTGCTCCGCTCGAAAAGACAACGATTAGGGACGTCACTATATTCCGCAATACTCAATAATGTTGCGCAGGCGCGGCAACCGGAGTCACTCTGTCCGTCCGGCTCAGGCGTGAACTCACAATGTCCGCCAGCGCCGCCGTCAGCCAGGGAGAGTCGTTCAAAGACTCAGCCCGCCAAAGCCGCATAGTTTTCGCGCGGGCAAATTCCTTGAAGCCAATATCAATATCGTAGAGAACCTCGACGTGATCGCAGAGAAATCCGATGGGTTGTATGAGGACTCCGGAATGTCCCTGTGCTTTCAGGTTCAGAATAGTCTCTTCGACGGTTGGTCCCAGCCATGGCCCGCCTGACATTCCCTGGCTTTGAAATGCAAACTTCCAATCCTCGCGAGCCATTCCCACGTCGGCGGCGACCAACGCGGCAGTCTCTTTCGCCTGGCTCTCATAGGGATCACCATCGGCGATGGTTCGCTGCGGAACGCTGTGGGCGGTGAAGATCACCGGAAGATTTGCCCCGCCTTCCGGGCCGGCGCGGGCCAGTCCAGCCTTGAGCTTCTCCGCGAAGGCTTTGATCAGCAAAGGATGATCGTGCCATGATTCCACAAAATCAACGCCGAAAGGCAACTCGCCATTCGACGTAAGCGCCGACCGGTAGAGGCCCACGCTGGTGCGGGAGTTCTGCGGCGCGAGACAAACCACGACGGCGTGCCCGATGCCATCCTCCGTCATCGTCCGCAGCACGTCGGCGATATACGGCTTCCAGTTTCTCATTCCGACGTAAACCGGAAGGCCGATTTTGGACGAGAGCAATTGCCCTTGCCGCATGGTTAAGTGAGTCAACGGAGAACGTCCGATGAGGCCGTAGCGATGGCTCACTTCTTCCACGACTTCGGGCGCGAGTTTTCGGCCTCGAGTAACCTCGAGCAAGAATTTGGGAACCTCGTCCACTGAATTTGGACTGCCGTGGGCCAGCAGAAGCACTGCGTTTTTTTCCATGTCGGCCATACTCTGGACGGGCGAGGACGCCCGAGATGAACAAGCTGGCGCCTCGCCCCTCATATCTCCCGACAAATATTTCCCGCCGGTTGCTCCTGGATAAATTTGGTCAACGCCTTTACGTTCTCGACTGGGGTTTCGGGAAGAATGCCGTGCCCCAGATTGAAGATGTGCCCGGGGCGTCCCCCGGCCAGCTTCAGAATGTCATTCGCGCGAGACTTCAGCAACTTCCAGTCCGCAAACAGTAGAACAGGGTCAAGATTGCCCTGCACGGCGCCTTTGAATCCCAAACTGCGCCATCCTTCATCGAGTGGAACCCGCCAGTCGAGTCCGATCACGTCGGCTCCGGTTTCTTTCATGGATGGCAGCAACGTCGAACTGTCCGTCCCAAAGTAAATAACCGGAACGCCGGTTTCTCTCAATGTGCTAACGAGTTCAATCGTACGAGGCAGAACGTAAGTACGATAATCCTGCACGCTGAGGCAGCCAACCCAACTGTCAAAAATCTGTATTACGTCCGCTCCTGCTCGCACTTGCTGCTTGGCATAATCGCCGACCACGGTGACGAGCTTTTGCATGAGATCATCCCACATAGAAGAGGAATACATCATTCTCTTTGTATTTAGATATGTGCGAGAGCCGCCACCTTCGATCATGTAGCTGGCAAGGGTGAAAGGAGCTCCACAAAAACCGATAACGGGGAGCGCGCTTCCGAAATGCCGGCTCGCCAGCGCCACGGCGTCAGCGACATATCCCAGATCACATGCCCGATCCGTCTGAAGCCGCGTTACATCCTGTTGGGTGCGGACTGGCTTTTCAATCACCGGACCCTCCCCGGTGGAAAAGTGAAAAGGTAACCCCATTACTTCCAGGGGGAGCAGCAGGTCGGCGAAGATGATCGCAGCATCCACCCCTAACGCCTCGGCGGCGGTGATTGTCACTTCCGCGGCCAGTTCCGGCTTTTTGCATATCTCGATCAGGGAATATTGCTTCCGAACCGCGCGATATTCCGCCATGTAACGCCCGGCCTGGCGCATAAACCACACCGGGGTGCGATCAACCGCCTCGGCTTTGCAGGCTTTGACAAACCGGGACCCAGGGGCGGACATGAACCTTCAATGTAGCATTTTGCCGCAGGCGAGCGCCTTTTCGAATCGGAAGAGAAGAGGGCGTCGCGCGCGAAGAAAATTTGGTGGCAAAACACATTGTTTGCTCTGTTAAGGCAAATCCCTTCCCTCGATTCCGGATCCGGCATAGCTAACCTTAAACGCTGCAATACTTTAAGATTGGCCACAAACCTGCAAAATGGAGTGCGGACTGGTGCTTTCCGGCGGCCGTTCCGCAGAGTTCAGAACGCCCCTACCGATTTCTGAAGAGATAGAGAGGAAGAGACTATGGTTCGAGCATTCGGTTCGATGATTGCCGGCTCTCTTTTGCTGCTTTCGATGGCTGCTCCGGTCGCTGCGACACCGGTTTTTAGCCGGCCAACCGTCGCACTCCATTCTCTTAGCGCTAACGTTGGTGACCTTTTCAACTCAGCACTCAACGCCCATGCCGTTGGCAATAATGGTCATGAAATCGCTTCGCGGCAATTCAGCGCGCGAGTCCCTGTGGCTGAGACACCGGAGCCCTCGACCCTCGCCTTGTTCGGTACCGGCTTGCTGATGGTGGCTGGGGCAGTCCGAAGAAAGTTCTCCCGCTAGGATCACGGTTTTAGGTGCGCGCGAGATCCTCGCTAGCCCGGATGACGCCTTAAGTTTGGAAGTCCAAATTAAAACTGGCCCACGACACCAAATTAAGTCAGTGACCTTCTCCATCTCGGCAAGCGGCCCGCAGAACTAAGGTGTACTTTCCAGTTGCCGGTACCAAGAGAGTACCCATGGTTCTCGCTGCAAGGCTATATCATGCAGGAAAGATTTCGAGCAGTTCGCCAGCGGGAGGTTTTTACTAATGGCGGCGAGTCAAGTTGTTCTCTATTTCGACCGGCAGGAAGATGCCTTGCTTTTTACCCTTGCTGCCAGTTCGGTGATCGCGTCGGATGAGCCCGGCCGTACCGATCAATCGGCGTTGAAGATCGCAAAAGAAATATCGAAAGCCAGCAGGATTACGACCGAGGGATCTTTAAACAGGCAGGCGGATGGAGTCAAATCTGCAGAGCCGCATATTCCCCACCGCGCATGAGTGTTTGCGCGAGAACTTCTCTTCGCCCCTCCTAGCGGTTTCTATCCGGCGTTCTCGAATCGCGGAACCTCAGGCCGGGGTACGTCAAAGCGGTAGCCAATTCCGCGTACGGTTTTCAAATAGGTGGGATTCTCCGGGTCTGGCTCGATCTTCTCGCGTAAGCGGCGCATATAAACATCCACGGAACGCGGGGTCACGAAGCACCCCGCGGACCAGACCGCATCGAGCAATTGATCGCGAGTAAAAACGCGGGAACGATGGCATGCGAGGTAATGCAGCAATCTGAATTCACGTGCCGTCGTAAGCACCGTGCGGCCATCCACTTTGAGGATCATGGATGAAGCGTCAATTTCGATGGGTCCAAGGTTGAGGGTTTCCGGTTGCTCCGGTTGAGCCGCGCGCCGGAGAACTGCCCTTACCCTGGCTACCAGTTCCCGCGGAGAGAACGGTTTTGTAATGTAGTCATCGCCACCCAACTCAAAACCCTTGATGCGATCGCCTTCGCCCGCCTTCGCAGTAAGAAAAATGATTCGAGTTGCAGACAGTTGTTTGTTCCCACGGATGTGGCGGCAAAGTTCAATGCCGTCGCTGCCCGGGATCATGATGTCCAGTAAAAAGAGGGCGGGGCGTTCCTTTTCTGCCTCGGCGATCACGCTTGACGAATCGGACATCCATCTCGTGGAATATCCAGAACTGTTGAGGTGATAGCAAACCAACCCGGCAATATCGGCGTCGTCTTCGACAACAAAGACAGTCCCCCGCGTTTGCGTCTCCCCCTCGGAAGTTTGAAGACTCATTCCCACCCGGTTGTTGCTCTGTACGATTCTCGTATGCCATCATGCCTCACCGTTTTTGCGGGAATGTTGCGCTGAGGTTAATAGTTAATGAATTTTGCGGGAAAGGCCCGCGGGGGAGGCGTGGGATAGCTATTTTTCGCCCCGCCGCTCCTGATAGAACTTCTGTAGGACGTAGAAAGCCTGTTTCTTCTGTCCCCGGTTGGAAATCAGGCCTTTCCGGTTGTAAAAATCCTGAATGCCGGGCAGCATGCGTCGTGGCGAGTGAAAATCCATCAAGACCCAGGGAGACATTCCGGCCAGGAACGGAATCTTCTTAAGCATGTTGAGTTGGTGCTCAAAAACGTTTGCCTGGTATTCTTCGGTGAAGCGCGTGTCAGCATCGCCGTGTTTTCCCGCCAGTGCGCCGGCGCCGAATTCGCTGAGGATCACTGGCTTGTCATAGGCGGTCCTCCATTGAATGTGGTCGGCACCTTCCGGCGTTCCTTCATACCATCCCACATACTCATTGAGTCCGAGGACGTCGAGATATTCACCCAGAGGATCGCTCAAGGTTCTGACATTTGGAGCCGTATTGTCCGTATGGTTCAAAGCGGAGGTCAGCAGGCGCGTGGAATCGAGTTCGCGGGCGTAGGCTGCGAGAGATCTTATAAATTCCGTCCGTCCGGTTTCCGAAGGCGGAGTCTCATTGGACAGCGACCACAAAATAACGGACGCACGATTGTGATCCCGCGCGATTTCATCGCGCAATTGCTGCTTCGCATTTTCAAGAGTTGCGGGATTTTCCCAGGCGATGCTCCAGTAAACGGGAACCTCAGACCATACCAGCAGGCCCATGCGGTCAGCCAGGCGCGTCATGGCCGCGTTGTACGGATAATGCGCGAGACGAACGAAGTTACATCCAAGATCGCGCGCCCAATTCAGAAGCACTTTGTCGTCTTCTTCCGAAAAGGCTCGTCCCCCGCGAAATGCGGCTTCTTCGTGCATGGAAATGCCACGCAGGAAGATGGGCTTGCCATTCAGCAGAATCTGCGTTCCACGAGTCTCGATGGTGCGAAATCCGATCTCATCTTTTATCGTGTCGCCGGCTGCGGAAATCACGACCTGGTAGAGTTTGGGATTCTCCGGCGACCAAAGTTGAAGTTTGGCAGGGAAGTGGAATTCAGCGCGTCCAGTGGAATCCGTGGTTACCGCCTGCTTGAGATGGACCTCGGGAATCTCGATTGTGACGTTGGTTTTGTGCGATGCGCCGTTCAGTTGTACCCATCCCGCAATCTCGTTCTGTGATCCCTTCGCCAACTGAACGAAATAGTTCTCAATAAGAGTTTCAGGCACTTCTACTAAGTGCACACTTCTCGTGAGCCCGCCGTAGTTCCACCAATCCGTATTCAGCGCGGGGATGCCGTCGGCTTGCCGGACGTTGTTTACTTCCACGACCAGACTGTTCTGACCGTCGGCGATGTTACTTGTGACCTCAAAATTGAAAGGCGTAAAGCCGCCAACATGCTCTCCTATCTTTTCGCCGTTCAACCAGACCCGCGCAGTGTAATTCGCCGCGCCGAAATAGAGAAATACCCTGGTATTCGGATGTTTGGCGTAAGGAAAATACCGTTGATACCAAACTGTGCCTTCATAAAAAAATAGCGACCCGCGCTGCGAGTTCCAGTCTCCGGGTACGGCGAGCTTTTGCGACGCATCGAAATCGTATTCCACAAGATCGTGCTTATCGCGAGGCTTTGCGTTTTGAAAGAACCGGGCGTGAACGCCGCCCTCGTAAGGATCCACAATCGTGTTCCAGGTTCCATCGAGCAAAATCGTAGTGCGTCCCGGAATATTGGCGATGAGATTGGAGGGAGGGGGATCGGCAAAAGCAACTCCCGCAAACAGGAATAGAAAAACCAGCAGGCGCGTTCCAACGGTCACTCGAGTGAAAAACAGGCGCGATGGCAGGCGATACTTACGCTGAGAATTCATCGCGGACGGGCGGGGACGACCGTCTCTCCATCGAAACAATTTTGGACATCCGCCGGAAATCACTGACGCAGTATAGACCGAAAAAGGGCAAGACATCGAGCAATCACAAAGACGAACGTTCTCTATCATTGGATTTTGCAATAGAATGTCGCATGCGAAAATCTGATCGCAAACCTGCATTCAAACATCGAACGTCAACAATTAGAACGGGGGCTATGCTTGCAGTTGCTGCGGTCGGCTGTTTTCTAGCTGTGGGCGCATCGTTGAAAGCGCAATCGGGAATGGCGCCGCCCTCTCCTTCGCATGATAAAACCGCGGAACACGTATTTAAGAATATCCAGGTTCTGAAGGACGTCCCGTCGGATCAACTCATTCCGGCAATGCAATTTATGACTTCATCGCTAGGGGTGCAGTGCGATTTCTGCCACATGGAAGGCTCGTTCGATAAAGACGACAAGAAGCCAAAACAGATCGCGCGCAAGATGATGCAGATGATGATGATCATTAACCAGGAAAATTTCGACAATCATCGCCAAGTCACATGCTTCACCTGCCATCGCGGTTCCCCCAAGCCGGTCGCGGTGCCGATTGTTATTGCGGGGGCAGCGCCGCCTATGCCACATGGCCTGGATGAGGAAGCCCCGCCGCTGAATCTGCCAAAGGTGGATCAAATTCTCGACAAATATGTACAAGCCGTGGGCGGAATGGAAGCGATTCAAAAGATGCACAGCCGCGTTGAACATGGAACAGTTGCGTTGGGTTCGCGGCAGTTTCCGGTGGATGTTTTCGTCCAGGCTCCTGACAAGACCGCGACGGTGATGCACTCGCCAAACGGGGAGAACGTTACCGTCTCCAATGGGCGGGAAGGATGGTCCAGCGCTCCGGGCCGTCCGGTGCGAGAGATGTCCAGTTCCGACGTTGCATTCGCGCGACTGGATGCGGACTTGCAATTCCCGGCGGACGCGAAAAAAGTGTTCAAGGAATTACGCGTGGAACGAGAGGACAAAATTGGCGAGCAGCCGGTATATGTCATTCTCGGCGCGGTTGCAGGGCTGCCGCCGATGCGGCTTTACTTCGACGAACAAACGTCGTTGCTGGTACGGGAAATGCGCTACGCCGATTCCCCGCTTGGACTGAATCCTACGGAGATTGATTACAGCGACTACCGGGAGCAGGATGGGGTGAAAACTCCCTTTCGACAGGTAATTTCACATCCTCGCGGCGGTTCGACAATTCAGGTGGAACGAATGGAAATAAACGCTCCCATTGATGATTTGAAGTTCGCCAAGCCGGTTGCAGCACCGCCGCCGATGAAGCAATAGCTCATTTCTTTCCTGCTAGAATCGTGCCGTGGCATTCCCGATAACACGGCTCCGCCGTCTGCGCCAAAATGAGCCTTTGCGCTCATTGGTACGCGAGACTCAGCTGACTCCAGAAGCATTAATTTACCCACTCTTTGTCTGCCCGGGAAAAGGCGTCCGTAAAGAAGTACTGTCCATGCCCGGTGTTTTTAATTTTTCCGTGGACGAGATGGTGAAGGAAGTTCGCGACGCATGGGCGCTTGGTATTCGTGGGATTATCCTTTTCGGATTGCCCGAAATGAAAGACGAGGCCGCATCCGGTGCCTGGGCCGAAAATGGAATCGTGCAGCAGGCGGCGCGTGCGATCAAACGCGAACTCCCGTCAATGGTGGTCATCGGCGACGTATGTCTATGCGAATACATGTCGCACGGGCACTGTGGCGTCGTGCGAAAGGCGCAGGCGGCTACTTCACTGGGGGCGGCTGCGGTTCATGCAGCATCTGCCGAAAATTCGCAAGAGTTTGAAATCGTTAATGATGAAACGTTGGACCTTCTCGCTCGCACATCCGTCTCCCTGGCGCGGGCGGGCGTGGACGTGGTTGCCCCTTCCGACATGATGGACGGGCGGGTGGCGGCGATCCGCAAGGCTTTGGATCAGGCGGAGCTCACCAACATCCCCATTCTGTCTTACGCCGCGAAATTCGCCTCAGCCTTCTATGGTCCGTTTCGCGAAGCTGCGGGCTCGGTGCCGCAATTTGGCGACCGGCGCTCGTATCAGATGGATGGAGCAAACCTGCGCGAAGCCATGCGCGAGATCGAAGCTGACATCGAAGAAGGCGCGGACATCATTATGGTTAAACCGGCGCTTCCGTATCTCGACGTTATCGCGGCCGCGCGGGCGCGTTTCGATTTGCCGCTGGCTGCATTTCAGGTCTCCGGGGAGTACGCGATGATCGAAGCCGCCGCGAGGAACAACTGGATTGACCGCGACCGAGTGATGATGGAGTCGCTCATTTCGATCAGACGCGCTGGCGCGAGCATCATTCTTACCTATTTCGCCAAAGAGGCGGCGCGGCTGCTGAACTAGCGTTGCGGGGCCTGAACGTAAACGATGCGGTCACTCTTGCAAGCCCATATCAGGGCTATCACCCAGCCAACGATGCTCCATCCCAAAAAGAAGTTAACCAGAAAGATGGCAAGCTTGTCGTGCCTCTCCCGCAGCAGGGCCACAATCGTCGGAAGAAAGTACAAGAAGAAACCGAATCCAAAGAATGGAAAGAAGAAGAACCCGAGCAGATGCATAGACACCTCCTGACAACAAATGTTACGTCCCAAGGTGGGGGAAAGTTCCCATCAATTATACTTCTCTCCTGGCTGGTCTAGGCTGGTAGTGGGTCAGTTAGCTTGTCATCCTGAGCAAGCGTCTTTTGCGCGGTGAAGGATCTGGGCGAGCCGCGCGGGGCGTCGCGTTGTTTGCGACGCAACAATCGCGCGTCTGGCTCGCTTCCTTATCAGACTGACCCACTACCTCTAGAATCAAACGCCCGCTTTTGCGCATCTCTTTCCTAGTTAGCGAGCTAGTTGGCGAGGAGCATAACTTTGCCCGAAATTACCTATGACGTTGCAATCATCGGCAGCGGCCCGGCTGGATACACCGCAGCCATTCGCGCCGGTCAATACGGCCTGAAAACAGCCCTGATCGAAAAAGATAATGTTCTCGGTGGCACCTGCCTGCACGTTGGTTGCATTCCTACAAAGGCGCTGCTTTTCAATGCGGAAATCTGGGATCACTTGAAAGACGCCAAAGAGTTTGGCATCGAAGGCGTGGATTCGCGGAAGCTGAACTGGGCCGCGATCCAGGAAAGGAAATCGAAGATTGTCACCAAGCACACGAAGGGTCTCGATTTCCTGATGAAGAAAAACAAGGTTGAAGTCATTCGGGGATACGGCAAGCTCGCCGGGCCGGCTAAGGATGGGGTATTCGCTATTGAGGTAAAGGCTGGTGGTGGCAAGACCAGCCAATTGACGGCAAGAAAGGTGATTTTATCCACTGGATCCGAAGCCCGCATGATTCCCGGCCTCGAAGCCAGCCCGCAAATTCTTACGAACATAGAAATTCTGGACGTCCCGCAGATTCCCAAGTCCCTAGTCGTCGTCGGGGCGGGCGCAGTCGGAGTGGAGTTCGCTTCCATCTTTCGTTCCTTCGATACC
The DNA here is from genome assembly GCA_050746185.1 of Terriglobales bacterium. Classification (GTDB taxonomy): domain Bacteria; phylum Acidobacteriota; class Terriglobia; order Terriglobales; family Acidobacteriaceae; genus PALSA-188. Next base: position 63,736 of record JBOGLA010000021.1, read on the forward strand.
AGGGTCACGATCCTCGAAATGCTGCCGCGACTGGTTCCTGTGGAGGATGAGGACGTCTCGAAAGAATTGGCGCGCGTTTATCGCAAACGCGGAATCGAATTTTTCACGGGCGCGAAGGTCGAAAAAGTGGAGAACGCCAAGGGCGGAATTGTTGTGACCTTCAGCGTGGATGGCAAACAGCAGAAAATCGAAGCCGAGAAGATTTTGATCGCGATCGGCCGCAAGCCGCGCACCGAGAACATCGGCTTGGAGAAGACGCGTGTTCAAGCGGAACGGGGTTTCATCAAGACCGATGAATGGATGCAGACGGCCGAGCCCGGCGTTTATGCCATCGGCGACATCGTGATGGGAACGCCGCAACTGGCGCACGTTGGCGCCATGGAAGGCATCGTCGCCGTTTCAAGAATCGCCGGGAAGAAAGCCAAGCCCGTTGACTTGCAGAAAATTCCCAACGCGACTTATTGCCATCCCGAGATTGGCAGCGTGGGATTAACCGAAGCTAAGGCGAGGGAACAGGGCTACGAAATAAAAGTCGGGAAGTTCCCGTTCAGCGCCAACTCCCGCGCTTCCATCGTGGGTCAGCACGACGGGTTCATTAAGATTGTTTCTGACGCGAAATATGGCGAGATTCTCGGGGTTCACATTATTGGTCCTCAGGCGACAGAGTTGATCGCCGAGGCCGTCGCCGCGATGGAACTCGAAGCTACCGTGGAAGATTTAATGTGGACAATCCACGCGCATCCGACGCTGGCAGAAGCGATGCTGGACGCTTCGAACAGCGTGTATGGCTTGGCGATTAATGCATAGGGCTGGAGGGGACGTTGGATGCCCAGGTTATCGAACTGATTGGCCGAAATAGACTTGTCTCCGAGCTGTTGCGCGACGGCCTGGAGGTCGCTGCGCCCGCGCGGGATAGAGGGATCGACTTGATTGCGTACGCCGATCGGGTACCCGATGTGCCAACTTTTATTGCGTGCCCAATTCAAATGAAGGCAGCGTCAAACGAATCATTCAGTGTAGACCGCAAGTACAGTAACATCGCGAACCTGATCATTGCATATGTTTGGCATATCCACGACCCGGATAAGACTGTCACTTACGCTTTGACATATAACGAGGTGCGTGGAATTGCAGAAAAAGTCTTTGATTTGGAAAATTCAGTCGTGTGGAGGCAACGAGGGTATCATGCGACGAGTAAGCCGAGTCGTAAATTGCTTGAGAACCTTGAACCTCATCGAATGACCGATGGAAAGTGGTGGCAAAAGGTTACAGGCCAACCTCGTATTATTGAGACTTCCGTTGATTCATGATCTCCGTTCTTCAACTCGGCACCCTCGACTACGCCACCGGGCTGGGATTGCAGCAGAAACTGGTCCATCTCCGCAAAGAAAATCGCGTTGGCGATGTGCTCTTGCTGCTTGAGCACGCACCCGTTATCACCCTAGGCCGCAACGCGAAAACCGCGAACATTATCGCCTCGCCCGAACAACTGGCTGAACGCGGCGTCGAAGTCTTCGAATCCGACCGCGGAGGTGATGTCACCTTCCACGGGCCGGGACAACTTGTTGGTTATCCCATATTCGATCTTCGGGGCTTGCCGTCTTCGGACGGCAAGAGCAAGAGCCTCGGAGTGATTGAGTATGTTCGAAAGTTAGAAGAAGTGTTGATGCGGACTTGCGCGGAATTCGACATCGCTGCGAAACGAATTTGCGGCCTGACTGGCGTATGGACGGTAGAGCCGCCCGCAGTTCCAAGCCATGGAGCGACGGGCGTCCCCGCCCGTCCCCGCCCAGCGGCCTTGAGTCAAAGCGAGGCCAAGATCGCCGCCATCGGGGTTCATATATCACGCTCTGTGACATCGCATGGATTTGCGCTTAACGTTGATACCGATCTCAGCTATTTCGATTTGATTATTCCCTGCGGCCTGGTTGCAAAGCCCGTGACCTCAATGGCAAAAGAGCTTGGCAAACCGTTGGATTTGGAAAAAGTAACGAACTCCGTGGTCCGCAATTTCGGCAATGTATTCCAACAGCAAACTCTCTGGGTCGAAACGCTGGAGGCGCTCCTGGGCGAAACCATCGGAGTGCCGGTGAAGCTTCCGGGAGAATTGCGCAAAATTCACAATCTGGAAGACACATTCTGGGCGTAGGTTGCAAAGGGACATCGTAGGGGCAGGTGCCGCTCAACCCTTGACTGGATTCCAGCCGCTGTCCACGCTAGGATGAGTCGAGATACGGCATGGCGAACAAAATCAAGCCCAACAAAAATTCTGTAACTGGCAAGAAACCCACCAGCCATACTCACAGCAATAACTCTGGAAGGAAGAATCAATCAAGATCTCTCCCGCAGCGGCGGACCTACACGATCACCGATCTCCGCCTGGAGAAGCCGACTTTCACGGTCCGCCAAAACCGCGAAGGATCGCCGATTTCCTACGACATCTCCGGCGATCTCGATGCGCCTGTCCCTCCCATCCGCGACTCGAAATACCTGAACAAGGCGCAATGCATCGAGATTTATCGCTGGATGGTTCTCAACCGGAAAATGGAAACGGCTCTCGAAAATCTCTACAAACAGGGAAAAGTTGTTGGGGGCGTCTACTTCGGCCTCGGTCAGGAGGCCTGTTCATGCGCGTCGGCTTATGCTCTGCGTCCCGACGATTGGTTGGCGCCCATGATTCGCAACCAGGGGTCCCTGCTGGTGCGTGGTTTCGCTCCGCGAGACATGATGATGCAATACATGGCGAAAGCCGATTCTCCGACGGGTGGCAGGGACGGAACTTCGCACTTCGGGGACGTCCAGAAGCGCAACATAGTTTCTCCGATTTCAATGTTGGGCGATTTAATACCCGTCATGGCGGGGGTGGCCCTTGGAGCGCGGCTTCAGGGCCGCAACATCGCTGTCATGACCTACATCGGCGATGGCGGCCAATCCACCGGCGTCACCTATGAGGGCATTAACTTCGCTGCGGTGGAGGATCTCGGCCTCGTGCTTTTCATCGAAAGCAATCTGTGGGCCTATTCGACGCCTTCCGAAATGCAGTATCGAGTAACAGATCTGGCGGAACGCGCGATCGGATACGGCATCCCAGGCGTAATCGTGGACGGCACTGACGCCTGCCAGGTCTACGACGCGGCTCATGAAGCCTGCGAACGCGCGCGCCGCGGCGAGGGTCCTACGCTCATTGAAGCCAAGATGATGCGAATGAAAGGCCACGCCATCCACGACGGAGCAGAATACGTGCCGAAGAAGATGTTTGAATATTGGCGGAAGCGCGATCCCATCGCACGCTTTGAAAATTATTTGTTGAAGATCAAAAAGTGGCTGACTCCTCAAGAAAATCAGAAAGTGATCGCGGATGTAGAAAAATTCCTTGAAGCCGAGCGGGAATTCGCCGTGAATTCGCCAATGCCCAAGCCCGAATCAGCCGCCGGCGGAGTGTATTGCGACAACGAGTGCCATGAGATCCGGCCAAAGTATGCGATGCCCAAGGCGAAGACAAAGACAAAGATGAGGGAATCAGAGGGCATTAGGGGAAGCGAAGCTGCCGTCCACTTGAAATAGTTGCGACCGTCTCAATGGCCGTTCGGGAACGAGAGTGAGAGCAGCGTCTTTTGTTCCATTTCGTGCGCTTTCGCCGACCCGGTAGCAGGGCTGGCGCTGGCCGAACGCTTCACCGAAAGCACTGGGCGGCCGCCGGCCATCCTCCGCAGTCGAGGCAATATGTAGGACAGTGCTCCCATGTTCGCCGGCTCCTCCTGCACCCATACGATTTCGCTTTTCCCGTGGCGATCAAATTCGGCCGTAAGTTCGGCCTCCGGGAAAGGATATAGCTGTTCCAGAAGCACTATGGCGGTGGAGTTGTCGTTTCGCTTTTTTCTTTCGGCGCGGAGTTCGTGCCCAATCTTTCCGGTGCAGAGCAGGAGGCGTTTGGCATCGCCTATTTCAATGTCCGGCAGCACACTGCGAAAAGGTTGGCCGGTGAAGTCGGAAAGAGGCGACGATGCATCGGGATGCCGTAGCATGCTCTTGGGCGTGAATACTACCAAAGGTTTGCGCCACTTTCGCAATGCCTGCCGCCGCAATAAATGAAAATATTGGGCTGCGGTGGAGGGTTGCGCAATCTGGAAATTGTCCCGGGCGGCCAGCTGTAAAAATCGTTCGATCCTGGCGCTCGAGTGTTCGGGTCCTTGCCCTTCATAGCCGTGAGGCAAAAGCAGCACGACTCCAGAGAGCAATCCCCATTTGTCTTCTCCGGCGCTGATGAACTGATCAACTACCGCCTGCGCAACGTTTACGAAGTCGCCGAACTGCGCTTCCCATAGCACCAGGGCCTCCGGATAGTCGCGGCTGTACCCATACTCGAATCCGAGAACACCCGCCTCGGAGAGCGTGGAGTTGTATATGTCGCATCTGGCCTGGTCCTGCGAAATATGTTGCAACGGTACGTACTCGTTCTCGTTTTCGATATCGAGCAGAACCGAATGGCGCTGGTTAAACGTTCCCCGCCGGCTGTCCTGCCCGCTGAGCCGAACTGGAACTCCGGCCTTCGCGAGGCTGCCAAAGGCCAAAGCTTCCGCCATACCATAATCAATTGGACGCTTTCCTGATCCCATTTCCGCGCGCTGTTCAAGCAGCTTCTTCACCTTGGGATGAATATGAAAGTTCGCCGGATAACTAGTCAGCCGCGCGGTGATCGCGCCAATTTCCTCCGCCGCTAGAGCCGTTTCTACTTCGTATTCGGCCTTATAGCGGTTGCCTATATAAGCGTTCCAGTAACCCGGCAATTCGCGCAAAGTCGGTTTTTTTCTGATCGCGCCCGCTCTCTGCTGGGCCGCTTCAAATTCGCTCTTAATTTGCTGGACTCGCGAATCGGCATCTACTGCTCCGATCCGTTCGGCATAAATCTTCCACAATGGCGGATGATCCTTGATCGCTCTGTAGAGCAACGGTTGGGTGATCGTCGGATCGTCCACTTCACTATGACCATGGCGCCGATAGCCAATCAGGTCAACGACAACATCGTTGCGGAAGGTATATCTGTACTCAAGAGCGATTTGCCCAGCGCGTATCACGGCGTCAACATCCTCGCCGTTGACATGAAAAATCGGGATATTTTGCCTGCGCGCCAACTGTGCGGCAAAAAGGGCGGAATGTAATTCGCCGGGCGTGGTAGTAAATCCAATCAAATTGTTGACGATCACGTGAACGGTTCCCCCGACGGTGAACCCGGGGAGGTCGGCGTAATTGAGGGTTTCGGCGAAAATCCCCTGGCCGGCAAACGCGCCGTCGCCGTGAACCAGGAGCGGCAGAAATTGCTGACTTCCGCCGTCGCCCGCGCGGTCCTGTTTCGCGCGCGTGCGCCCCATAGTCACAGGGTCAACGGCTTCCAGGTGGCTTGGATTTGAAACCAGATGGATATGAATTCTTGCCCCGCTGCGAGTGACATATTCACCGGTCGCGCCCATGTGATATTTCACGTCTCCGCCGCCCAGCGTGCTGCGCGGATCCACATCTTCGAATCCTGCAAACACCTCAGCCGTTTCGCGCCGGGCGATGTGGGTTATCACATTCAAGCGCCCCCGGTGGCTCATTCCCATCACCAGTTCCTTCGCGCCGCGTTGGCCTGCGCCCTCCAGAATTTCATCCACCAATGGAATAAGCGCGGTCACTCCTTCAAGCGAAAACCGTTTCGAGCCAAGGTAACGCTGCTGCAGGACCTGCTCGAAAAGATCGGCGCGAATGAGTTGATCTAACGCGTAGCTTTGATCAACCTCGGGAGCCGACGATTCCATACGTTGCTGTATCCAGTTGCGCCGTTCCGGATCGGGGATGTGCACAAACTCGGCGCCGATACTGCCGCAATAAAAACGGCGGGCTTCTCCCGCAAATTCGCTCTCGATCCGCAACTCGGGATGGCTCTCGGAGCGAAGAAATCTCAGGGGATCAAGCTGGGCTTCGAGGTATCCCCGGCGCCTGAACAAATCGAAAATTCGCTCACGTTCATTGTCGGGAGGTTCTATGAGGGCGGTACTGCCAGCGTTGCCGGCGGCCTTTCTTTGAACAGTAGCCATAAATATGCTTATAGGATAAAGGATGCGGAGAAGTTGCGGAGGATTCGAAGGTAACTTTCGGGATATTCGATGGAGGGACGAGCACTTTCGCCCCTCCATCGGATGGTTTTTCTATGGGTGGAAATTAAATGCGCTAAACAGGTCGCCCAAGGCTGGAGAATTCAACGGCATGTATGGATTATCTTTTGCCGTTTTAGGATTGGGATAGTTATCGCGGCTGCGCGCTGTCAACGGTTTCAGCTTCCAGTTTCGCTCGATTAATTTAATGATTGAGACGTGGTCGCTGTACTGGTGGTTGACGTGACCTCCCTGGGTGAACGGGGACACGATGATGAGCGGAATCCTGGTTCCATCGCCGAAGAAATCCAACGGCTGAATGTAGCCGGAATCGTAGTATCCCCCGCCCTCATCAAACGTGACGAAGATTGCTGTGCTCGCCCAGAGTGCGGGGTTGGCTTGCACAGCTTGCACGATTTTCTTGGTGAATCCCTCGAAGAGGTCGAGCTTCGACGATGCCGGGTGGCCATCCACAAATCCGCTGGGTTTGATGATTGAGACCGCCGGCAGTTCGCTGGCCTTGACATCTTCGTAGAAATTCGCCAGATCCTGAATATGTTCGGTTCGCAGCGTTGCGTTGGTCATGATGTCGGTGGCGTATTGGAAGGGATTGCAAATGTTGCAATACGCGTCGGCTGGATTGCTTTCGGTGGGGTCGGAGAGATAAAGATTCCAGCCGTCTCCGTAATATTTGAACGAAATATTCTTTTCCATCAAGGCATCGCCGATGTGGCGAACCGAAGTTGGAGGTATGGTGAACGGGGACAACGTCTGAGCGGATGACCCATCGCCGTTGAACCCTGGGTTGTAGTTATTCAGGATGTAATAGTGTCCCGAATCGCAGTTGGGTTTGATAGCACGCGTCAGAGATTGCAGGTAACTCACGACTTCAGATACGCCAGGCTGAGTCGTGTCTGCGCAATCGCTGTAGGTTCCGCCGCTGTAACCGTCCTGGGTGTACCAATTGTTTGTCCCGGCTTGCGGATCCGGGTTTTCGATCTGGTTTGCTGGTGGCGTCGCGGCGTTGCCCTTTCCGTCGCTGTACCAGATGTCATCGGCGAATCCGAACATAATGTGATTCGCTCCGGTACCTCCCATGACGGACTGATGAAAGTTATCGCTGATGGTGTAATTGTTGGCAAGAAACTTCAGGTAAGGGGCGTCTCCCTTGGCCATGTTGTAAAACTCCATGGAAGTTCCGCCTTCATGGGTGCTGAGGTTGTTGAACCCGGCTGGCTGTGGCTTGCCATTCGAGCCAGCACCGATAGTTACTTCGACCCACGGAAACAGGTCCGCCAGGCAGCCGCTCGGATTGCCTTCGGTGGAGTAGTTTACGTTGCAATCCTCTTGCTGCCACATCTGATAGAAGCGATGCACCGGGCTGCTGGCATAGTCGTCATATTTGACCCCAGGAGTAAGCTGAAACACCCCGTCGTTCAGGTCGTTCACGTTCGGAATCCGCGTGTCAAGTTGTCCGCCGGGGATTCCGGTAGCTCCCGTCGTCAGGAACTTGTAATATCCGTTCGCGAGGAAGCCGGGCTCAAGCGCTTTCGCTACCTTTATGCTGGGCGCAAGCTGCGAGGCACTTGATGGGCCGCCGGCGGCCACGGGTGGGACATTGGGATACAAGCTCTTATCCGGAGGGCTAAGCGAAAATTTGCCGGTTCCGACTGTCGTGCTGTCCACTGCGGTGTATTGAGCGGAGAAGGAATAGTTTGGGCCGGGAGTTCCATCGGCATTGACGATTTCTTTGGAGAGCAGATTATCAACGGTTTCTCCGGGTTTCGGCTTGTAGGTTGCGAAAACATGATCGAAGGTGCGGTTCTCTCCGATAATGACAATCACGTGCTTGATTGGCGTGGCGGTTTTGTTGCTTTCAGCGGAAAGGGCTGCGGGATCTATGAGATTGAACACAGTCGAAAGCAGCGCTGTGCTCAGGGCAAAGAACCGCCAGCCGGAACGGTAAAGGGATTGAAACTGCATGGTAATCCTCCAAAATCAGTCTGCGGATTGTCCCCTGGGGGATTGAAACTGGTTCGGACCAATTGTCGGGCACCCAGATTAAGGAGGGATAAACCGGAGTTGAATGGATGATTAAAAAATGTTCACAGGGGAACCGTTTAATCGGATCGAAGGTTAGGTTGGATTGTTGAGTCGCAATGTAAACACCAGAGATTTCCTCTGTAGTCATTTAGAAAGTCTGGTTCTTACACAGGTTCTCCACAGCAAGTCGCTTCATTTATATTCACAGCAGCGACTTTCGGCCTCACACTTAAATCTGAGCACCTTCTTCCTCAATGGCTAATCCCGGCGATTTCGCTTATACGGTGAAACAGCAGGCGGATATCGTCCGCGTGATTGGCGACTACGTCAAGCTCCGCAAGGCTGGGGCGCAGAACTACATCGGGCTGTGTCCGTTTCATGGCGAGAAGACACCGTCGTTTTCGGTGCAAGCGACGCTTCAATTCTTCTACTGCTTCGGATGTGGCGCGGCCGGGGATGTGTTTAGTTTTGTCCAGAAACTGGAAAATATCACTTTCCCCGAAGCGGTGCGGGCGGTCGCGCAGAAGTTTGATATCAGCATGCCTCAAGCTACTTTCGGTAGCCCTGCGGAGGCTAAGGAAGCCCGATTGCGTACCGTGCTGCTTGAAATTCAAGAGCGGGCCTGCGTTTTTTTTCAGGAATGTTTGAAGCGTCCCGAGGGAGGCCGCGCTCGCGAGTATCTTGCGGGGCGCGGACTCGATGATGCGACGATTCGTGAATTTCGAATCGGATATGCGCCGGATTCGGGATTTCTGTTAAAAGACCGTTTACGCGGCGAGTTCTCAGAAGAGGTGATGCGGGAGAGCGGATTATTTTCGTGGAAAGATGCAGGAAATCAGAACAGCAGCTCCCAGCTTTCAGTTGTCAGTTCTCAGCATGAATCTGTTCGGGACAATGCGACAGCGCAGCCCGCGCTATACGACGACGTCGCCAGTCAGAAACCGGAAGCGCCTTTGGAAGCGATGTATTCGAAGTTCCGCAACCGGGTGATGTTTCCGATCGCGAGCGAGGCTGGGCGTGTGATCGCTTTCACTGGGCGCACGCTTTCGACCGATGAAAAAACCGGGCCCAAATATTTGAATTCTCCCGAGACGGCGATTTATTCCAAGTCAAAAGTATTGTTCAATCTGAATTTGGCAAAAGAAGCCGTGCGTAAACTGGACTATGCAATTCTGGTCGAGGGCCAGATGGATTGCATCTCAGTATTCGCCGCCGGATTTCATAACGTGATCGCGAGTTCAGGAACGGCCTTTACTGAGCTGCAGGCAAAATTGCTAGGACGATTCAGCAAAAACGTGGTCGTAAACTTCGATCCTGACACCGCGGGCGCGAAGGCCACCGAGCGGACCCTGGGCCTGCTGACCGAAGAGGACTTTCAGATCAAGGTTCTGACACTGGAAACAGGTTTCGACCCGGACCTCTATGTTCGCCGCAAAGGAAAAGATGCTTACGCTGATGCCCTTCGTAACTCGCAGAAGTACTTTGATTATCTGATCGAACGAGCGCGGTCGCAGTTTCCGGTTCGCAGTGCGGACGGCAAGGTGAAGGCCGTCAACTATTTGCTTCCCCACATACAGCGGGTTCCCAGCCGGATTGTGCGTGACGAGCTAGCGCAGGAAATCGCGCAAAAGCTCGGGATTGACTCCTCAATCCTGCGGCAGGAACTGAAGCATGCAGCCACCAAACGTTCCGGTGCAGCCCTCAAAACGCCGGCGGAAAGTCAGGCAACCGACGCGGAAAAGATTCTGATTCGTGCTCTGGCGTCGGCGACGGAAATCATTCCCTCCGAGGAGCGCACTTCCTCACGCGAAGGCGCGGACGAAGAATTCGACCCCGCACGGCAAGCGCAATTTGCACTGAATTCCGAGCGCCTGCATGAAGGGCTGGCCACTGAGTCTCTGATTGAATCGCTGCTGAACGCTACGCCGGATTCCCCGGGCTTTTTGGAATTGGAGATGCCGGATGGCGACCGCAGTCTTCTCGCGGCTATCCTGATGAAAGAAGCGGAAGCACTTACCGCGGAACGCATCGAAGGAGCGGTAAGGGCGCTGCGACGCATTCAGCTTCGGCGGAAATTGGAGCAGATTCAGAATGAACTGCAAGGAATCCGGAATCACGAACCCGAGCGGTTGCAGGCGCTCCTCGAGGAAAAAATCCGCCTTAAACTTGCCCTTCGCGGCTCCGGCATGAGCGACGTGGCGTGAACAGATCACGATTATCCTGCCCGAACTGTTAATCTTAGATCGTTCGGGACTCTCCACGTAGCGCCCAATGACGGTCAAGCTTATGTCTTACCAAAACGCAGTTGCCAGGATGTATGAATTGGGTCATGAACTGGCCCAATCGCCTTCTCACAAGTTCGACCTGGCGCATATGCGAGTGTTGATCGAGGCTCTCGACCATCCCGAACTGCGGTTCCCGGGTATTCTGATTGCGGGAACGAACGGGAAGGGATCCACCGCTGCGACCCTCGCATCCGTCCTGAGCGCTTCGGGTCTGAGAACCGGGCTTTACACGTCGCCTCATCTGGTCACTATTAATGAGCGAATCCGAATCAACGGCACCCGGATCAGGGACAATGATTTTGCGCTGTACCATGACCTGATAGATCGAACCGCCGGGAGCCTTTTGTCCGAAGGGCAGTTGCCCTGGCATCCGAGTTTTTTTGAGATGTTGACTGCTATGGCGTTCGAATATTTTGCGAAAAACAAAGTTGATATTGCGGTGTTAGAAGTTGGCATGGGTGGAAGGCTTGACGCCACCAATGTGATCGAGCCGCTGGTCAGCGTTATCACTGATATTTCGCTCGATCACCAGAAATTTCTGGGAGACACCATCACTGAGATCGCGCGGGAAAAGGTCGGCATCATCCGGCCCGACGGAGTGGTGGTAACACTGCCGCAGCATCCAGAGGCCAATGATGTGATCGGCAACCGGATTCTTGAGTTGGGCGCCAGAGCCGTGAGTGCCGTCCCTTACGTGCCGCCGGTCAGCCCTGGAAGCGCAGATCACTTTGGTAGTTCAACTTGCGAACTCGATGATGTGATGCGGCCGGTTTCGCGCTATCGGGTAGATGTGATGGGAAAGCAGATCACCGTCGAAACTCCTTTGATCGGGCGCCATCAATTGAGAAACGTGGCGTTAGCCATAGCCACCGCGACGGAACTTGCCGCGCAGGGCTATCCAGTGACCCCCGAATCCATCGAATGCGGAATTCGCCAAACGCGGTGGCCCGGACGCTTTCAAGTCTTGCCGGCGAAGCCCGGGACGCCCGAGTTCATTTTTGACGTCGCCCATAACCCCGCGGGAGCCTGGGCGCTCCGTTCGACATTATCTGCCTGCTATGCGAACAGGAGGATCGTTTTTGTTTTTGGCGCGATGCGAGACAAAGCGATCAGCGAGATTGCGGAGATTCTCTTCCCGCTCGCTCAAACAGTCATTGCAACGCGTGCCGACAATCCCCGTTCGGCTACGATAGACGAGATTCGGCAGGCAGCAGTCCGGGCCTCTACCGACATCGAAGGGTCCGAGGATGTTGCCTCCGCGCTCGGTAGGGCAGCGGCACTCGCGGAATCTGAGGAAGTAGTGGTGGTGACGGGATCCATTTACGTTGTAGGCGAGGCCATGCACGCTTTGGGAGTGAAGATTTGAGGCCGAATGCGGCAAAACGCCCACCGTGGCGGTGTTGCCCGTGAACCCGTCCTCAGAGGTCGAAGTCAACTCACCGACGCCGGGGGGCAAGAGGCGTCCACAAGACGACGCGACGCTTCTATTTTCCAGAAAATATGGACTGCTCAGCCGCCTGCGCTCTTATTTGATCTTTGATCCTCTCATCTGGCTGTACACAATTGTTCTCGGTATCATTTCAATTCCGGTTTCCATGCTCAGCGGAAAGGAGCGAGTCTTACACGGATTCGCCCGATTCTGGTCCGAGCTGATTCTGAAAACGATCGGATCGGCAGTCAGCGTTGGCGGACTGGATAAGCTCGACACCTCAAGACCCTATATTTACGCGGTCAATCACGCGTCTGCCTTGGACATCCCGGTGTTGTACGCCTACCTCCCGTTCCAGTTCAGGATCGCTTTCAAGAAAGAGTTGCTTTCCTACCCGATTGTGGGTTGGCACTTAAAACGGTCGGGGCAAATCTGCATAGATCAACAGAACCCTGCTGCTGCGATAGGCAGTATTCGTGCGGCGTTGAAGACTTTACGGGCCGGCATACCCCTCGTGATCTTTCCGGAGGGAACGCGCACGCGTGACGGCAACATCCAACCTTTCCTCGGAGGTGCGTTCTTTTTGGCAATCAAGGCGCAAGTGGAGGTGGTTCCCGTAGCCCTGGTTGGCACATTCGAAATGCTCCCCATGGATACCTACCACATAAAGCGCCGGCCAGTGGAGATGCGCGTCGGCCAACCGATTTCCACCGCCGGCTACACCCGCGATGACATGGAAAAGCTGTCGGCGAAAGTTCAGGCGGCGATGGAGAATCTTTATTACCAGCCCGACATTGTTTAACGGGAAGGTGCCGGAAGTGACTTTAGGTCAGGCTCGATTGACCCCTCGTAACGTATTACCCTCTTATCTTCATTGACTTAGGCTTCCTACACGCGCTAACTTCGAGTTATCTCCCCGTTCCATCAAAGGAATAAGATTGCCGCGGAAAATACTGCTTGCAGACGATAGTGTGACGGCTCAGAACATGGGCCGGCGGATCCTGACAGATGCGGGATACGAAGTCATTACCGTCAACAACGGTTCAGCGGCGCTCAAGAAAATCGCCGAAACCATTCCAGACATGATCGTCCTCGACGTGTATATGCCCGGATACGGAGGGCTGGAGGTTTGCCAGCGGCTGAAGGAGTCCCAAGCCACTTCCCGCATTCCGGTGTTGCTGACGGTTGGGAAGCTCGAGCCATTCAAGGTAGAAGAATCGCGGCGGGTTCGCGCCGATGCACACATCGTAAAGCCCTTTGACTCCACCGAACTCCTGGCTGCAATCATCAGGTTGGAAGACAAGATCGTCCCGCAACCGCCGGCAGCAAGGGCACGCGCCGCGAGAGCAACAGGCAGCGAACCGACGCGGCGTACTCGCGAGAAGTCTTCGGATCCCGCCGGCGAGACCAGTTCCGGATGGAAGAAGCGGTTAAATATTCCGCGCGCTCCCAAGCCTGACATTGCCGAAGAGGCGGAGCGACCGGCCGCGAGCACCTCGGAACTCCACGAACGTGAGAGAGAGCAGCCAAAACAGGCGGAAACAGAGTCGCCGGAAGCTGTCGTCGCGAATTCTGCAAATCAGGAAACGGCGTCGGCTGGCGAAAAGCCCGCTTCGCTTCCTCCACTCGAAAACTTTAATGCCGAACCTCCGGCGGCAATTGTAGAACCCTCGCCTTCTATTGAACCCCTGCCCTCAGGTCCAGATTCTGAAGTCAGAGTGGAAAGTGAAACTTCAACTATTCCGGCTGGAGAGAAGGATGTTGTTCAGGAGGTTGCCGCCGCGCCGGAACCACCGGCGAACGGAAAAGCCTCTCATGGCATACAGTCGCCGAGCGAGGCGGAGGTTACAGCGGCCCTTGCGACGCTCGCCCCTGCCGTCGCTGATGCCCCTCAGGGCGGGTCAGAATTTATCCAACAGAAGCCTGACAGTGTGAGGGTCAACGAGCTTGCCGTTCCGGCAGCCGTATTGGCGTCGGTGGGCGCGCAGCTTTCCGGGCCAAGGTGGATCGCGGAACCAGTTCAGCTCTCGGACGGCGATTCACATTTAATTCTTGAAGCGGAGATGGAAAAAACTTACGCCGCGATCGCTGCCGCGAATGAAGCTGTCGCAACTGCTGAGGTGATAACTCCGGAATACGTGGCAACCGAGGCATCGTCAGTACCCGCAATTACCGCCGACACAGATTCTTCGGTTCAGATTTCTACAGAATCCGACAAGGCGCCCGAAGCGCCGGTGCAGGAAGCGGTGCATGAGCCAGTGCAAGAGATAGAGATGGAGATGAAGTCCAGCCCGGCGATTGCCGGGCTTTCTTCACCGGATGATGCTTCCAAGTCCGCGAGTCCGGAATCAGCGGCCACGGAGGCCGCCGTCGCAATTACGGCCAACTCCCGAGTGGAAGAGCCCGTCGTCGCCGAATTGACGGAAGTCAGAGCGCACTCCGAAATGCCTGCGGCGGAAGAAACCGGCGCCACCGGCTACCGGGAAATTGCGCACGCCGCGGCTGCCTCCAGTGGCTCAGCGTTTGTCGAAACTGGCCGGACGGATACGAGTTCACCGACTTTTGAAGTATTTGCGGGTCCGCCAACTTCAGACGCTGAAGGCCCGAAAGCAGAGGCTGGAACTACGGGAACGCCGCCGGAATCCGGCGTGGCGGAACAGGCGAAGCCCGAGGTAGCCACTCCGGAATCCACGGTTCCGACAGCAAATGCCCCGGACCAGGGACGTGAAGCTGAACTCGCCGCCGCGTGGCAGAACTGGCGCGAAATCCGCGAGTCCATCGCGAACCCTCAATTGACTTCCCAAATAACCGATGCCGCCGCTGCGGGATTCAAAGAAATCCGTGGCACGGAGCCGCCTCCGGCGAACCAGCCGGAGACGGACGGCGAGGCGTCCAGTCGAGCTGCGGCTGAAGCATCTACGATTGCCGGTATTGTGGACAGTGTTTTTGCCGAACTAAAGCCCAAGCTGATGGAAGAAATCGCCAGAAAGCTCGCTCAAGACCGCAAGTAGCACGTTCATAGTTCCTGCTTCGCGAGTGTCAACAGGTTTGACCACCGCGTTAATCCCGTCTTAGTATCAAAGATCAACCTCACGGCTCCTTTGCTCAGTTTGAGCCCGCAAAGGCGCACGTTTCCATATATATGCCTCACGATTTGCCAAAATCCTACGAACCGGGCGCGATTGAATCTCGATGGGCTGAATACTGGGTGAAAGAGAAGCTATTTCACGCGCCCAATCCGCGACTCGGAGATTCGCGTCCTAGATTCAGCCTGTTGCTTCCGCCACCCAATGTTACCGGACGCCTCCACATGGGCCACATGCTGAACCAGACGCAGATGGACATCATCATCCGCTGGCATCGCATGCGCGGATTCCTGACGCTTTGGCTGCCCGGCACTGACCACGCCGGCATCGCCACGCAGATGATGGTGGAGCGGCAACTTGCAGCCGAGAAAAAGAAACGGCAGGACTTGAGCCGCGAAGCCTTCGTCGAGCGGGTGTGGGAATGGAAGCGGCACTATGGTGGTGCAATTCAGGATCAGATGAAGCGCCTCGGCGCCTCCGTGGACTGGGCCCGCGAGTACTTCACCATGGACGGCCATCTTTCCCGCGCCGTCCGCGAGGCGTTCATTCGCCTGTATAACGATGGATTAATTTACCGCGGTAAGTACATCGTGAACTGGTGCCCTCGTTGTGGCACTGCGATTTCTGATTTGGAAGTGAAGCACGAAGAAATTCCCGGCAAGCTTTATGAGATTCGCTACCCGGTTGTCGGAACAACGCCCGGATCGAACGAATTCATCACGGTCGCGACTACGCGCCCTGAAACCATGCTCGGCGACACTGCGGTCGCGGTAAACGAGAAAGATGAGCGTTACAAGCATCTCCATGGAATGAAAGTTCTCCTGCCGCTGATGAATCGTGAGATTCCCATCATCACCGACGAGATTGCTCAACCTGAGTTCGGCACGGGAGCGGTAAAGATCACGCCTTCGCATGACCCAAACGATTTCGAAGCCGGCCTGCGGCACAACCTGCCGCAAATTGATGTGATGGATGAGCGCGCCCACATGAATGACAATGCGGGCCTTTATGCAGGGCTGGACCGCTTTGCCGCCCGCGAGAAAGTGCTCGAAGATTTGCGGGTGCAGGGATTTCTAGTGGGCGAGAAAGACTATACGATTTCAATTGCCAAGTGCGATCGCTGTGGCAGCGTGGTCGAACCGCGGCTTTCGATGCAGTGGTTCATCAAGATCGAGCCTTTGGCTAAGCGCGCGATCGAAGTCGTCGAAAGAGGTTACATCAGTTTTACGCCGGAAAACTACAAGCAAATTTACTTGAACTGGATGAATGACATCCACGACTGGTGCATCTCGCGCCAGTTGTGGTGGGGACACCGAATTCCTGCGTGGCGCTGTCTCGAGTGCAACGAGATGATTGTCGCGCGCCAGACGCCGTCGAAATGCACGAAGTGCTCCGGCGCGCGGCTTGAGCAAGAGTCGGATGTGTTGGACACTTGGTTCTCGTCCGGCCTATTGCCATTCACCGCTTTGGGATGGCCGGAGGCTACCCCTGATCTCGCCGCGTTTTATCCGACCTCTTTGCTGATTACCGGCTTCGACATTCTTTTTTTCTGGGTAGCGAGGATGATCATGCTGGGTTGCTGGTTCATGTCGCCGCCGGAAAAGCCGGGGTCGGGCCGTGTCGGCACGGACCGTGTGGGGACGGGCGCCGTCGCCCATCCGGCCGAGCGGAGCTCGGCAACCAAATTAACTGACGGCGAGCTTCGCGCGTCTGTTCCATTTCGCGACGTCTATATCCATGCCCTGGTGCGCGATGCTGATCGCCAAAAGATGTCGAAAACCAAAGGCAACGTGCTTGATCCCATCGAGGTCATCGAAAAGTACGGCACCGACGCGACACGCTTCACGCTGGCGTCCATGTCATCGCCAGGCACCGATATCGCCTTCAATCCCAGCCGCACTGAAGGTTATCGGGCGTTCGCAAATAAGATCTGGAACGCGGCCAGATTCATGTTCATGAACGTGGATCGAATTGGCTCGTGTGGCGCGGGCGACCTCGCCCGCGACCCTTCTGAACTGGTGGCCGGCGTTTCCGGCTTCGCGGCGGTCACCCTGGAAGATCGCTGGATTTTGTCACGATTCAACCGCGCGGCTAGTGAAGTAAATAAGGCTTTGCAGTCTTATCGCTTCGACGACGCGGCCAGGGCCATCTACGAATTCTTCTGGGGAGAACTTTGCGACTGGTATATCGAACTGATCAAGCCGCGGCTGCTTTCCGAAGATGAAGCGAACCGCGACTCAGTCCGGGAGGCTTGCGGTAATCTGGTTGCCCTGTTCGAAGCTTCTTTGCGTCTGTTGCATCCAATCATGCCCTTTATCACGGAAGAGATATGGCATGCCATTTACGACGGCAAACCACGGTTGCAATCCATTGCGTTGGCGGCTTACCCGACTCCGGACGAAGCGCAATTTGATATTGCCGCAGAGAACGATATGGCGATTCTGCAAGAGTTGATCGCAAATATTCGCTATTTGCGGGCGGAATTGAAGGTTGAGCAAAAATTGAGAGTCCCTATTCAGATTTACGCTCAGGATTCTTCGACGCGCAGTCTGATCGCACGAAGTCATGGGGCGGTCGAACGGCTTGCAAACGTGGAGAACATCACCTTTAGCGACGCTCCCCTCTCGGGACGCGCCGCGACTCGTAGCACCGCTCGTCTCGACGTTCATCTAACGTATGACAAGAAAGTAGATGCCGAAGCGGAGCGTACCCGCCTGCAAAAAGAGCTGGGGCGTTACGAAAAAGAGATTTCAAGCGGGCAGCGTCAATTGCAAAACGAACAGTTTCTCGCGAAGGCGCCCCCACAGGTGGTAGAAGGCATTCGGAAGCGAGCCTCGGAGTTGGAAGTTTTGCGGACAAAGGCGCAAACTGCATTAGCGGAACTTTAGGTAGGCCCAAGACGTCCTCGTCAGGGCGGGCGCGCGCCACGCGACGGCGTTGTCGGGAGGTCTTCGATCTGCCGGGCAGCTGAGGACACCTGCCCTACGTTCAACTTGACGTTCGACCTATGGACTGGAATAGCCGCCGCATAACCGCCATCATCGAGAATGCGTTGCTTGAAGACCGAGCCACGCGCGACGCGACCAGCTACGCCTGCATCGAGGCCAACCAACGCGCGTCGGCAACTATTCTCGCCAAGCAGGATTGCATTTTGGCAGGCCTTGGTTGTGTCTCTCGTATTCTCGATGTTTACGCCGTTCTCGATGGCGCTGTGCTTTCCCATTACGAGGTGACAAGCCATCCCGAGATTTTCGACGGAGTGCGACTGCACAAAGGTCAGACGATTGCCGTCATTCGCCACAACGCCCGGGTAATCCTCTCTTGTGAGCGCGTGATCCTCAACTTTTTGCAGCGGTTGAGCGGCATCGCAACCCTTACTCGGAAGTTTGTTGAGGCAGTCTCGGGAACAAAAGCCCGCATCCTTGATACCAGAAAGACCGTGCCGGGATTCAGGGTTCTGGATAAGTATGCAGTGCGCTGCGGAGGCGGCCAGAACCACCGGCTGGACCTTTCCGACGGCGTTTTGATAAAGAATAACCATATCGCGCTCGCCGGCGGAATCGTACCCGTGTTAGAACGCGCGAATCGTAATCGCCGCGGTACCCAGCCTACGGAGATTGAAGTGCGTTCCGTCTCAGAAATGAAGCAGGCTCTCGACCATGGAGCCGAAGCTATTCTTCTGGACAATATGTCCGTCACGGACGTAAAACTCGCGGTCGAATACTGCTCGAGTCTGGTTCGCGACGGGATTGAGCGCAGAATCCCGCTCGAATGTTCCGGTGGAATTACTCTGGAAAATGTAAGGGCATACGCGGAAACTGGAGTCGATTTTATTTCTGTCGGGGCGCTTACACACTCTGCCCTGGCGGTTGATATGAGCCTGCGTGTCGCACCGGAATAGAATGCGGCTCGATTTGTTGTTTCAATCTGGTTAGCTCATAATTCCACCATCAATCGGGTAATCTCAAATCGAAAGACACTTTCCAGATCCCCTACGCCGCAGACAGACGCGCGGCTGGGACGCCTGGTAAAGCTGCTGACTTCGCACGCAACTGTCCTGGTTAGCGGAACCAAGATCGCGGAAGAGTTACGAGTCGGCCGATCCGAGGTATGGCGACTGGTGCAGCAACTCCGTCAGATCGGGGTTGAAATAGAAGGCCATCCTGCGACCGGCTATCAATTAAAGGCGGTGCCTGATTTATTGCTTCCCGATATGCTCTTGCCTTTACTTCGCGGAACAATCTTCGACGCTGTATCCCACTATTACAAGGTCGGATCAACGAACGACATTGCCATGGCTGCGGCAAGTGCGGGTGCGCCTGAAGGGGCGGTTTTTCTGGCGGAACAGCAAACTGCCGGCCGCGGACGAGGAGACCATGAGTGGCACTCCGAGCAGTCCAGCGGAATTTATTGTTCCGTTGTGTTGAGGCCTGCCTTGCCACCCTCGGAGATGTTGATCCTTTCGCTGGCTGCGGGATTGGCGGTCTACGACGCAATCCAGGAAGTTGATTCTCGGGTGACCCCCGACCTGAAGTGGCCGAACGATCTGCTGATCAACGGAAAGAAATTCTGCGGCATTCTGACCGAAATGAACGCTGAAGTCACCCGAGTTCGATACATCGTGGTGGGAATTGGGATGAATGCAAATCAGAATAGTTTCCCTCCCGAATTGCAAGCCGTCGCAACGTCTCTGCGTCTCGAGACTGGAACCGAGTGGTCGCGAATGGAATTGTGCGCCGCTTTGCTAAAATCGCTGGATTGCGAATATAGGCAGCTTACTGAGAGGCCGGCCGCCCGCGAATCAATTTTGCGCAGATTTCAAGAGCGCTCGTCCATGGTGCGAGGCAAACGCGTCGAGATAACAGACGAAAACGGCGGCTTCGAAGCAGTGACGGACGGACTGGATGAGTTTGGATTTCTGAAGGTCCAGACGCCACAGGGGCTACGGACGATTTTGAGCGGGACCGTAAGAGCGATGGAGTGATACGAGTTCGCCGATGCTTTTAGTCCTCGATGTCGGGAACACAAACACGGTGCTGGGGGTCTTCGCTCGCGGACCGGCGGGTGACGCTTTGAACTCACGCCCGTACGAACGTCTGATTGCAAATTGGCGGGTCGCGACCGTGGCCACTCAGACTGTGGATGAGTATGGCGTCCTGTTCCGGAATCTGTTCGCGATGGATAGTGTTGAAGTCAAAAATATTCACGGTATCGGGATTTCGTCCGTGGTGCCTCCGCTCGATTCCACTTTGCGCCAGGTCTGCGTGAAATATTTCGGCGTGATTCCTCTTTTTATCGAGCCTGGAGTGAAAACCGGAATGCCTGTCTTGTATGAAAACCCGGCCGAAGTGGGCGCGGATCGCATCGTGAATTCCGTCGCCGCGTTTGAAAAATACGGTGGGCCCTGTGTCGTCGTTGATTTTGGTACTGCGACTACTTTCGACTGCGTTTCCGTCAAGGGAGAATATCTCGGCGGCGTAATTTGCCCGGGTATTGGAATTTCAGCGGACGCGCTCTTTGAGCGCACTGCCCGTTTGCCGCGAGTGGATATCCGAAAGCCTGCAACCGTGATCGGAAGCACTACGGTAGGCAGCCTGCAATCTGGCTTGTATTACGGCTATCTTGGCCTGATAGACGGGATTCTCAGGAGATTGCTGGAAGAAATGGGGAAGGAAACTGTTGTCGTCGCGACTGGCGGCCTGGCCTCATTGATCGGCAAAGAGTCGAAGTACATTCAACACGTGGACGAATTGCTCACTTTGGATGGGTTGCGAATCATCTGGGAACGCAATAATCCAACCGCACACGAAGAGAAGCGTTCCACCCAGCCCCAGCGGTTTGTTTCTTATTCAGCGACGCCTGGGGCCAAGCCCGCGCGTCATAAGCGCAATCGCTAGACCTTCGTGGAAAATTACTTCAACTACTTCACCGAGATCGAAGAACACTTTCAGCGCCGCCGTGGCACCGGCCTGCTCCTTTCCACGCTCGACTGGGCATTGATTGAAACATGGAAAGACGCGGGCATTGCGCTGGAAGCGGTACTTCGGGGAATTGATTCGGCTTTTGAACGGTATGAGAAGCGTCCATCTAAATCGCGAAAAGTGAATAGCCTGGCTTATTGTGCGCAAGAAGTTCTGGTCGCCGCGGAGGAGATGAAAGAGGCAGCCGTGGGGGTTTCGCGCGAGAAGAGTGACAACAACATCATGCGCGGATTTCAAACCTCCGAGATTGCGGGATTTCTCAGGCAAAATGCGATTCAAATAAAATCCGCGAACCTGCCGGACGGATGCGGAGTTTCCGGTCATGCAATGGCGGCTGAGACGGCTGCCACATTAAATCATCTTGCGGATGCAATTGAGGAGGCCAAGAGTCCCCCGTGCCTCGAAGACCTGGAACGACGGCTCACGGTCCTTGAAGAGAAGCTATTCGCAGTGCTGCTGGCGGCAATTCCTGATGATGAGATTATGGCGGTGCGCGCCGAGGCTGACCATGAATTGTTTCCCTACCGGAACCGGATGCCGGCGGCACAAATCCAACAATTACAGAAACAGTATTTGCACAGGAACTTGCTGGAGGGATACAGTCTGCCGAGATTAAGTTTGTTTTATATGTAGGCGGGACGTGGGCCGGATCACTGTTCCCGGTCTTTGGGGTGCGCCCGTCTGCCAAACGGCAGGAAGATGCGAAAGCACCTCAGGAATTTCATATTGTGAGCGACGCGCTCAGCCCCGGGCGCGCGCTCTCTTACCCGAAGCAGCGGCTCTCGGAGCCGTCGCTGCGGGTTTTTTCTTGCCTTCCATTTCCGCCAGGCTTTGTTTCAGGGCGGACATCAAATCCACAACGGGGGCCATCTTTTTCGGCTTTTCTACTTCCGCGATCTTTCCACCTTCGAGTTTTGTCTGAATCATGTTTTTGAGATTGTCCTGAAAGGTGTCATGATACTTTTCCGGATCCCACTTATCCGCGAGCGCCTCGATCAGTTGGTGCGCGACTTTGACTTCCGATTCTTTGAGCTCGACATCGGGCGCGCCGAAGCCTTCCACTTCTCGAACTTCATCTGCGTAATACATGGTGTGCAGCATCATTCCCCCATCGCGCGGTCGCAAGAAAACGGTGTATTCGCGGTTATGCATGGTCAGCTTGGCGATCGCGACATAATTGCTCTCGGCGAGGGCTTTGCTTAACAGCGCATAGGGGCGGCGGCCGGCTTCTTCCGGCATCAAGTAGTAGGAAGACTCGAAAAATACCGGATCCACTTCGTCTTCTTTGACGAACTCCAGAATCTC
Organism: Terriglobales bacterium; assembly: GCA_050746185.1. GTDB lineage: Bacteria > Acidobacteriota > Terriglobia > Terriglobales > Acidobacteriaceae > PALSA-188. The sequence goes on from JBOGLA010000021.1 coordinate 85,996, forward strand.
CATGGTCTTCGCCGTCTTCGGCTCGATCTTCTTTATCTCTTCGGGTTCCACCACGACGTATTCATCTTTGCGATATTCGTAGCCTTTCACAATTTCGCTGCGGTCAATGACCCGATTATCCGCGGGGCAGTAGAGTTGCTGTTTCACCCGCTGGAGGTCGTCGCGGTGCAGCATGTGAAAGGATATGCTCGAACTGCGAGCGCCCGAAAATAGCCGCACCGGCATGGAAATCAGGCCAAAGGTAAGATATCCAGACCAAACGAAGGCCGCCATAGTGTCTCCCTGTAAGTCTCGCGCACGCTGACGCAAATTGCGCCAAGGCGTTGAGTTTAAACTACAACCACCTCTTGGATGCATATGGAATCGAGGGGTAGTTCCGATGTTACCCACTGAGTAATGGACTATCTTACGGTCGAGCAATATATATGGTAGTCACCAAGCAAAAGATGAGAATCCTGGAGGAATGACTTGCTGAGTCTCAGCCTGGCAAGTTGGCACCAGAATGGTGTGCACATGCTGTGGTTCTGCCTGTTCGTCACCGCCGCCTTCGCCGCTTTAGCTTTTGTGGTGCGCGCCGTAAGCCGGTCGGGAGCGATTGTAGGAGCCTTTGTCTGTTTCTCCCTGTGCGCCTGCGTGGGTTCTTCCGCGTTGGCGGGACTGCTGGCGGTCTTTGCCATGGCATGGCTGGGCACGAAAATTGGATATCAAAAAAAGCTGAGGCTTGGCACCGCTGAAGAAGCCGCAGGGCGTACCGGCTTCCAGATTCTGGCGAACTTGGGCGTGGCGGCAGGCTGCGCGATCCTGTATGCGTTCACCGGCAAAGCCATCTTTTTGTTCGCCATCGCAGCTTCGCTGTCGGAAGCGGCGGCAGACACGGTCTCAAGTGAAATGGGTCAACTCAGCGGCGAAAAGACACGGCTTATTACCGATTGGAGAGAGGTAAATCCCGGCACCGACGGCGGCGTCACCCTTTTCGGAACAGTTTCAGGGCTGCTTGCAGCAGCGGTTGTAACTTCCGTGTGCGGCGTGGGAGGAATGATTTCGTGGAATCGCATCGGCATTTCGATTTTGGCGGCCTTCTGCGGAATGATTGCCGATAGCTTTTTGGGAGCTTTGCTGGAGCGACGAAAATTAGTGAATAACGATATGGTGAACTTTTTGGGAACTCTCATAGCGGCGTTGATTGCCGTGACAATCTGACGCGACCGCCCATGTCCTCAGGGGGTTTTTCCGCAACCTGCTGAACAATTAGAACGGGCGGGATGCCCGTCGCTCCATCGCGATTGAAAAGTCATGGAAGTTACTTATCCGCAGTAAGCTTCTGTTTGAACATTCGAAGCGCGCTCTTGCGCACCGTCTCCGAAACCTCCTTGTTGCCGGATAGGTTCTTCAGGTCCGATACGAGAATATTTTTCATCAGAGTCAGCGAAACATCAATGGGAGTCCGCGGATTGCAAACCAGGTTGCGGACAATGTTGTACTGCTTCATGTAGCGCCGCTTCATCGGGATGGCGCGAAGCACAGCTTCCAGAACGTTCTTTTGGCCGGCGAATTTTTCCACTTCGCTATCGGTAATCTTGCCGGAGTCGAGCACCGCCAGCGCCACAATCTTGGTTCCGTCGCGAATCAGCAGGGCGCGTTCTTCCTTGTCGCCTTTCATGGCAAGCTGAATTCGCCCCTTGACGTCAAGCTTGGAAATTCGCTGCAACGCGCTGCCGCGTTTTGGCGTATATGCGGGAGCTTTACTTTCCGGTGCAACGGCTACCGCAGTTTCTGCCTGCCCTGCCGATGCGGCCGCAGTCTTCGCGACGGGCACTTCCGTTTCCGTCGGGATATCTTCGTAAATTCCTCCCACTGGCTGGAAAGGCTTCTCCTCGGCTGTAAGTTCGGTCGTGTGCGCGGCGATGTATTTTGCTACTTCTTCGTCCGCATCCCTCTCTTCCTGCGAGGGCTCGGCCGGCTGTTCGATTGACTCAGGCTCGGAGGATGAGGGCGCCTTCCCGTAAGCTTCCACTGTCGAATGCGATTGAGCGAGCGTCGCCAGTTGCTCGTCAATTGTCGCGGATTGTATTCCGTTTAGATTTGGATTTGTAGCCAGCGCGGACAAAAGTGCGTGGGAACACTTGACCCGCTCAGTGTGCAACGCATTCTCCGCCTGGTCGCGCGATATGGAAGCCACCAGAGCCGCCAGCGATTCTTCCGGCACTGAGGGATTCGCCAGCAAGGCGTCGAAAAGCGCCGGCCGGAAATTTTGCGGACTTGAAAAGTAGGCGAGTACGGATTTGGGCGCGATTGGATTCGCGGCAGCGGTACGGCAAAATGCTTCGTCCCATCCCGCAAGAGTCAAACTTGCCTGCTCGCAGAAGGTTTTGGTCTCGGTGGCGAGGTGAACTAGGATTTCAAGCATTTCCGGCTGCGGGATGGCAAGACCTCCCCGGGCAGCGGATTGCACCAGGTTCGCGGGCACCGCCGATGCGCGGATGAGATCAATCATGCGCGGCATTAGTTGGGGTTCTCCATTACGCAGTTCTCGAAGTTACAGAATTACCCAATCTCTTTGGTTTTTCCAGTGGTATTGACCGAATGGAGGTTACTGAAGAGACTGGAAATCCGCGAATGGGAGTAACCCTAGCTCCCTGCCTGCTTCTCGCCCCGGCGCATTTGCAGGTATGCCCGGATGAACGGTTGCAGATCGCCGTCAATTACCCGGTCCACGTCGCCGATTTCGAGCTTGGTTCGATGGTCTTTGATCAGGCGATAGGGTTGCAGGACGTAGGACCGGATTTGCGACCCGAAGTCTATGTCTAACTTCGAGTCTTCAATTTTTCTTGTCACTTCGCGCTTCTTTTCCAGTTCATGCTCGTAAAGCTTCGAGCGCAACATGCTCATGGCGCGGTCTTTGTTCTTGTGCTGCGAGCGCTCGTTCTGGCACGCCGCAACCAGGCCGGTGGGGACGTGGGTTATACGCACCGCCGAATCCGTGGTGTTGACGTGCTGCCCACCCTTGCCGCTCGAGCGGTAGGTATCAATTCGCAAATCCTCTGGTTTGATAATCACTTCGATGCTGTCGTCAATTTCGGGAGAGACGAACACGCTGGCAAACGAAGTATGCCGTCGCTTCGCCTGATCGAACGGCGAAATCCGCACCAGCCGATGAACCCCTATTTCGCTTGTAAGGAGGCCGAATGCGTTTTCTCCATTGACGGCGAATGTCACGGACTTTAATCCTGCCTCCTCCGCCGGTTGATAGTCGTACAGAACAGTCTCAAATCCCTGACGCTCGGCCCACCGTAAATAGAGGCGGAGCAGCATGTCAGCCCAGTCCTGAGACTCGGTTCCCCCCGCGCCTGGATGGATAGTCACGATGGCATTGCGAGCATCGTTTTCGCCGGAAAGAAGAGTCTCTGTTTCCAGGCGATCCACCAGTTGACGGAGAGAATCAATTTCGCGGCGCAGGTCGGCGCCTACATCTTCGCCCTCGCGCGCTAAGTCGAAGTACGCGGAGATATCGCCATCGCGGCGGATAAGTTCTGCCTCGTGCGCAAGCATATTTTCAATGCGCTTCTTCTCGCGCATGACCTGCTGAGATTTTTGCGGATTCGACCACAGATTCGGGTCGGCGGCCTGTTTATCAATGTCGGCTAAGCGCGGACGCAGATTGCCCGCGTCAAAGATACTCCCGGAGTTCGTTGACCTTCGTTTTTACACCGGAATATTCATTCTCCAGCTCTACGTTCATTCTCAATCTGCCTTGTTCAGGAATGGAAGGCGCAACAGCAGCGCCACTAAAGAAATTATCGCACACAAGAAAGCGAACCAATCTCCGTAGCGGGTATAAAAGGTGGTTGCATTGGACAGAGCATAAGGCGCCTGCAAGGCGGTTCGAATCTTGCGCGGCACGCTGGCGACAACCCGCCCATAGGGATCAATCGAGGCTGTGACCCCGGTATTGGTGTCACGCAGAAGCCAGCGTTCATTTTCGATTGCGCGCATTCGTGCCTGCTTCAAATGCTGGGCATAGGCGCCGCTGTCGCCATACCATCCATCGTTCGAGATATTCACCAACACTTGCGCTCCGTTGGCGGCGAATTGCCGGATTTCATCCGGAAAGATTGATTCGTAGCATATAAACACGCCCAATTTGCTGCCACCCGCGTCCAGCGGTTCGCGCGATTTGCCGGAAGAAAAATCGCCGACCTCCCTGGTTAGTCCTCCGGCGAAAGAAAAAATGTTCTTGAAGGGAACGTACTCTCCGAACGGCACCAGATGAATTTTGTCGTAACGCCCGGTAAATTCACCTTCGGGGCTTACCAGCACCGCGGAGTTGTACAACTGCGTGGGTCTGGAAGTAAGCGGATTGGCGTTCCTGATTCCAACGCTGCCGGCCAGAATCCACGCGTTAGCATCGCGGGCGAGTTCGCTCAACGCATCGCGAAAAGCCGGATCCGTAGCATAGAAAGGCGCGGGATTTTCAGGCCATACAATTAACTTCGAATCGGACGCAGAGGGCGGCAAGCCGGGCGCCGATATGGATTTCTTACTCAAGGCCGACAGGTCTTGCAGGGTTGCATTGAAATATTCTTTCGTCCAATCCGCGCCTTCGAGTACCGGAATATTGGTTTGCACAAGAGTGGCTGAGCGGGTTGCGGTAAAGGCAGGCGCGGGAATAAAGCGCCCAGCTTGCAGAACAGCAGCCGCGAAAATCGCTGCTATTAATAACGTCTTGCGTTTCTCGCGCCGGACGAGAACGCTCGCGGCAAATGCCGCGTTCACAATCATAATTTCCAGTGAGAGGCCGTAAACGCCGGTGACCGTGGCAAAACGCGCGAGCGGAATGTTGTCAACCTGGGCGATTCCGAGCAGGTCCCACGGAAATCCAGTGATTCGCGTCCTCGCAAGTTCGACTCCGACCCATACTACTGGCGAAAGCAATAGCGCCCGCGCGCTGGATGATCCTTTACCGGCGAGGAGACTCATCAGGAGTCCGAAGAGTCCGTGATAAAGCCCCAGATAGAGGCAAAACAAAATCAAGATTCCCAGCGCCGCGGGCGTATTCACGCCGCCATATTGGCGCATGGTCGCGAGAATCCAATAGCAACTGCCCGCATACCACAAAATTCCACACGCATATCCCATAACAAATCCCTGCAACGGAGTCGCGGGAAGCAACTTGATGCCCTCCGTGAGTTGCAATGTATTGGGCTGGCGCGCGCGGCATAGGGCAACCAATAACGGGGCAACCGCAACCCAGCAGAGCATGTACAGATTGGGAAGCGGAAAAATTATGATTTGCAAGGCCGCCGACAGCAGAACCAGAAACCATGCGCTCTTGTGGATGCGAAGCACCCAGAGAGCATAACAAACGAAGGCGGCGTTAAGACTTTCGGATTGAAAATGGCTACGTCGGGACAGCAAGCTCGGCTGTCCGGCGGAGCTTTGCTCCGCAGAGTTTCCTCGAAGAGTCCTGTCGAGATCTGCTCGATCCGGACAGCCGAGGGCGGCTGTCCCTACGCGTTTCCGGACAGCTTAGTTCTCACAAATTCGACGATTTCCGGAGTGACGTATTCTGGTGGCATGATCCGAAAAACGGGACGCCCCGCTACCGGCTTCAGCGAGATTCCCTCCCACGACGACATTCGGCTTTCGTGCAGAATGATGGCATCGGCACGGTCGAGAAATTCCTGCGCGGAGCGCTTGAAATCTTCCATCGCCGGATCAAGAACGGAAATGTAAACGTCCGGACGGACGAACTTCAAAATGCTGTTCGATTCCAGAATTGCATTTTGAGACTCGGCAAGCCGCCGCCGGATGGCCGGCATCGCTTCCGCCAATCGGCCTTGCTCAGTCCTCACCCACCATGCGCGCGCCGCACCCGCAACCAGGAATCGTGACGTGTCGGACTTGCCGGAGCGGTCTTTCTCTTCTGTGATCGCCCAAGTATGGTCATCGCTGGCGCAGTGACACGCCTTTCCATCTCGCGAGCAGATTCCGTGGCCATATTGCGTGATCTTCATCGCGGTCCACGCAAACTCCGGAAGGGCCGCGATCAATCCCGCAACCGCGCTGGTTTTGCCTACGTTGCGAGAGTGCCCTCCAATGACAACGATTGCCATCATTCCTTCTTTGAAAGCCGCTCCAGCATGGCCAACTGCTTTAAATATTCGCGAACCGGGCGCGCAGGCGTTCCCCAGAATGCTATTCCTTTCCCTCGAAGCACTTTGTTGGGAAGAACGCCGCCTTGTCCTCCGAGCATAACTCCCTCTTCGATTCGCGCGTGCTCGCCGATGCCTACCTGGCCGCCCAGGACAACATCCTTCTCGATGGTGATGCTGCCCGATAGCCCGGTCTGCGCAGCGATAATCACGTTCTCCCCAATTTCACAGTTATGGCCGACGTGGACCAGATTATCTATCTTCGCGCCGCGGCCAATGCGGGTTACATCCAGGGCTCCGCGATCAATTGTGGCGTTGGCGCCGATCTCTACGTCGTCTCCAATTTCCAACCGCCCGATCTGAGGAAATTTCTCGTAACGGCCAGTCGCGTTATCCCGAACGTAACCGAACCCGTCGCTTCCAAGCACCGCGCCGGCATGAACGATAACGCGATCGCCGAGTCGCACGCCGGGATAAATCGTTACATTCGGATGCAGCAGGCAATCGCTACCGATGCGCACATTTTCGCTGATGACGCATCCCGCGCGAATACGGCTTCTCTCTCCGATGTCGGCGTGAGCGCCAATGACCACCCGCTCCTCAATGGTCACGCCGCGGTCGAGCTTCGCCGACTCGTGAACGACTGCGCTGGGATGTATGCCTTCCGTGGACGGCACCATCGTGCAAAGAAGTCCCCGTGCTCTGGCGAAAGCAAGCTTGGGCTGCGGCGAGATAAGCAGAGGCTTTGTTGCAGGATGGGACGCGGCAAATTCGCCGGCAACAATTGCGGCGGCGGGTGATGCGACCGCCGCGGCAAGACTCTTTTCATCTTCAGCAAAGACGAGATCACCGGCCGACGCTGACTTGATGCTGGCAATGCTCTCCAGCCGGGCCGCACCGTCTCCCAACAAACGGCATTGAAGCAATTCGGCCAGGTCCTTTAGTGCGCGTTGCATCGCACCTTTGTATACGTTTGCCGCGGTAAAGGAAAGCCGCGCGACCCACCCACAGGCTTAGAATAGGACGATGGAGAAGAAAGTCTTTTGGATGACCTTCACGCTGCTGGGATTGATCGCGGATTTCACCCTGCCGCTATGGTGGGCGATTGGGGCAACCTTCCCGATCCTGTTCGCGAGCTGGTGGGTCGCTTATCGAAGCGAATGGTTTTGAATTCCGGATTCCTCCCGCCGGCGTAGTTGACGGCCGGGTCAACTGGGCGGTCAGAATCTTCTCCTCCTCTTGACTGAACTCGCAATACTGGGACCGCGCCACTCTTCGATTTGCAAGAGACGCCACGAATTTGTATCGTACCGATTATTCTTCCGTTGAATGAGGCGCGATGGAATCCGGAGAGATCCACGAACTGCAAGAACACGCTGAGCATGCGAGACATGATCCCACGCTGGCGCCAATTTCCCTGACTATGGCGGTTTTGGCGGTGGTGGTTGCCACGGTATCGCTGCTCGGCCACCGCGCTCACACCGAAGAAGTTGTGCTGCAAAATAAAGTCAGCGATCAGTGGGCGTTCTATCAGGCCAAAAACATTCGGCGGCATACCGATGAACTCTTTGCCGACATCGCCTCGGTGATGGCGGCGAGAGATGCGGATCAGGCCGCCAGGTTGCACGACAAGTACGCGGCGGAGGCGAAACGTTACGGGGACGAACAGAAAGATCTCGACGCCGAAGCGCGCAAATTAGAGCAGGAGACTCAACATGAGCGAAGACGCGGAGACCGATATGATCTCGCCGAGGTGTTCCTCGAAATTGCTCTGGTGATCACTTCCATCACACTGCTTTCCGGGCGGCGCGTATTCTGGCACGTTGGCATCGTTCTTGGCGCCGCCGGGCTTGCAATTGCGGTTACGGGGGCGCTGCTTCAATAAAAATGTTCCACGTGGAACATTTTGGCAGATAGATTGCCGGGTTTTCGGCACCCTGACCTGCGGTCGGCAGCTTAATCCATCGTAGATATCTGTTGCCGCGCATTTTCCCTTTTATTTTGCTTATTCGTCTTCGAATCTTCTGCAATGCTCTTCGGCTATATACGTGCATTGCGGATTCGGGCAGGTCTCCACAATGCTTCATAAATGTGCGAACTCGGCTTGTCTAAATCTGTTCCGCAGCATGAGCCGGGGAAAGCTCTTTCACGTGGCTACCGATACCCGCCTGCGGTTGGGCGCCAGGACGCTACGGAAACAACGAGCGAAATCCAGCCTCGAATATTTCTGGCTTTGCGACGACTGTTCGCCAAATTTTACCCTGGCCTTTGCCGCGGAGAACCAGAAGGGAATGATCGCGGTGCCTCTGTCTGGCGAAATAAAAAAACAGATGACCAGCCGGGCACGCGCCCGCCAACATGACCTTCCGTCGAAAGGCGCTCCGTGCACCTCTTCATAAATCACGCGTGTACCATTTGCGGACGTGAAAAGACAAGGGACGGATGGTTTCTCATTGCGGTAAACCGTTGGGAGGACAAGCTGAAAATTCTGGAATGGAACGCCCGGTGCGCCTTCATGGATGGGGTGGAAGAAGTATGCAGCGCGGCACACGCGATGGAATTGGTAATGCACTGGATGAGAACCGATAGCCTCAGTTATCCCTTCGCGCGCAAGCAGCCATCCTCGGCGAATCGAGGTCCAACATCAAGGAATGACCCGGACACCATTGAAGCACGGCAATTGGGAGAACTGTACGTCCACCGCGAAAGCATTGGGAGATTACTGAAAGAAAATCCTGATTCCCTTACCGTAATTCTCGAAGAGTTCGCGCTTGCTTTGCAGCCGGGACGAAAAATAGTTCAGCAGAAAGAAACCGCAGAAGATAACGTCAGGCTTAGGTCATCGAAATCTCAATCGGCAAAAAGCAGGGCCCTGCTTTAGGCCTTCGCCAATAATCGTGGCGCAGCACTTGAGATGGATTCAATGATCAGGCGGGGATCGCTAATTTTTTTAGCTGGCGCGCTATTTTTCTGAAATCTTTAACGAGAGCCTCCTTTTGCAATCGTCGCTCCTTATCACCCGGAGCTCGCAGTACAGAGGAGGGGTGAACGGTGGCCATTACCACCGGCGCCAGCGGGGATTTTATGAATTGACCCCGCTGGCGGGTAACACTGAAAGTCTTGCCGAGTAATGCTTGCGCAGCTGTAGCTCCGAGGCAAACTATAATCTCGGGCATCAGCGCGGCGATCTCGCCATCGAGCCAGGGACGGCAGGCATTAATTTCTGAATAACGGGGCTTTTTGTGAATACGGCGTTTGCCGCGAGCGCCCGGCGCCCACTTGAAATGCTTCACCACATTCGTAACGTAAGTATCAGACCGGTCAATGCCCGCCTGCGCAAGAATCTCATTCAGCAACTTGCCTGAGGGACCTACGAAGGGCCGTCCTGCTATGTCCTCGTAATCCCCGGGCTGTTCACCCACCAACATCACCCGCGCGCGGAGACTCCCTTCTCCAAAAACAGTTTGAGTGCCGGTTTTCCATAGATCACAGGCCCTGCAATCCGAGGCAGCTTCGCGAAGCGTGGGGAGGGAAGTGCGACTGATTATTCGCGGCCGCGATACTGGGTTCACAAGACCCCTCCCGCCTTTCGTTCGCACTTAAGATGGAGTGGGACACAAGAGGCTTTGCTTTAACCACAATAAAAAATATGCGGAGAAAAATTCAGATAGCTACAGTAGTTACTGTATTGGATTATTGAGTAGTTCGCTGTATCGTGTCGTTTCGTTTGGCGAGGACAGGAAATATTCATATCTTCCTCGTCCTCATGGAGCGAAATGGTTGCCCAATGCGCGAATGAGAACTGCAAGCTTCGGTTCGAGTCCTTTTCCGAAGGCCGTCTCTTTCAGTTCGAGGTGGTATCCGTTTCCATGTCGGCGAAAGATGTTCTGACAAGCGCGACGGAAGGGGAGCGCAGACAATCTGCGCAATTCTGGCTTTGCGGAAACTGCGCCGGGACAATGACACTGGTATTGGAGCCCGCCGAAGGATTGAGATTAATTCCCCTCGGGACTGAATTGCCGCAAGGGGCTGGATCAAGTTCGGTGGGGGCGCTGACGAATAGCTGTTGAGGAACTACCATTTCGATATGGGCGAAATATACAAGTGCCGCAGTGGGAAATGGACTAAAATGTTAAAACAGGACTGCTACTCTAGGGTTTTTCTCCCAAGGAGGTAATTGTGGGAATCTTCCGAATTCTGATCGCTGACGACCACGAGGTTGTGCGAAAGGGCCTGGTTTCATTACTACAAGCTCAAACTGATTGGCAAGTCTGTGGTGAGGCAGGGGATGGCCGCGACGCGGTGGAGAAGGCGCAGCAGCTTAAACCAGACGTGATTATCCTGGACATTGGGATGCCAAGCCTCAACGGGTTGGAAGCTACCCGCCAGATTCTTAAAAGCAATCCCCACGCGCGAGTGCTGATCCTGACCCTGCATGATTCAGACCAGGTGGTGCGGGATGTATTGAACGCCGGGGCTCGCGGATTTCTTCTTAAATCCGATGCGGCGCGGGATCTGGTTGCCGCGGTCGAAGCGTTGCGGCGCGACAAGACTTATTTCACGTCGAAAGTTGCGGCGATGGTGCTCGAAGGATATCTCAAAGGTGGAACGCAAGCGGCACCTGCGGCGCTTGGAAAAAATCGCCTGACTCCGCGCGAACGAGAGATCGTGCAATTGCTGGCCGAGGGTAAGAGCACGAAGGAAGTCGCCGTATCACTGGGCCTGAGTGTTAAGACGGCGGAGACTCACCGCTCCAATATCATGCGGAAGCTTCAACTCCACTCGGTAAGCGATCTGGTTCTGTATGCGGTGCGTAATAATATTGTGCACGTAGTGCAGGCGGGACTCGAATAAGCTTACGGCACGCAAGCTTTTTCATTGTCATTCGCAACCAACCGCACTGTTGTTCTTCCCGGTTAATGGTTACTCTCGAGGTCACCCACTCCCTTTTCTGAATCGTCTTGACCTGCTAAAAATCCCGCTGAATGCGGGATTCAAGCCATCCAACCCGCTTTCCGCGGCTTGCAGAATTCTTCCCCGCTCCGGTACAGCAACATATTAGAACCCCTACAGAGTGCACCGGATGGACCGTGTCGCGCATACACCCTAGTCTGCTTATGAGGGCGCGGGATGTCCTCACAATCAGCGACGCGACAGGTTCGAAAGGAGAACCAACAGTGAGCAGCGAAACAAATATCAGCACCCGTTCACAAACCGATTTAGATCTGGTTAAACGCGCCCAACAAGGCGACACCGACGCGTTCGCGTCACTATTTTATGCCCACAAGGCCCGGATTTATTCCGTATGTTTGCGAATGACCAACAATACGGCCGAAGCGGAAGACCTGACCCAGGATTCATTTCTACAGGTATTTCGTAAGCTGGATACGTTTCGAGGAGACTCCGCTCTTTCTACGTGGCTCTACCGGATTGCCGTCAATACAGTGCTGATGCACTTTCGAAAAAAGGCCCTGAAACAGGTTTCGTTGGATGAACCCTTCAGCCAGGACGCGAAGCAGGTCCGCCGCGAGTACGGAAGCAGAGACGGGCGCTTGTCGGGCTCGGTGGATCGGATCGCTCTGACGCGCGCCATCAAGGAATTGCCTGACGGCTATCGCACTATATTCCTGCTGCATGAAGTAGAAGGCTATGAGCATCAGGAAATTGCCCAGCTGCTCGACTGCTCCGTCGGCAATTCAAAATCGCAACTTCACAAAGCGAAACTGCGCATACGGGAACTGCTCGGCCACGCGAGTGTCGAAAAGGGTATCGAAAGAGAAAAGATCGCGCCGGCTCAGACCGCAGCAGTGGATCGCGGAAGCACGGACGCTTCTCTGGAGGACGAGAATTGGGCCGAAGGAGTGGTGCCGGTTCAAGCCGGAGCGATGATTCCGGCTATGCCTCAAATGGCCGCAACAAATGCATAGTGGTCGTGTTGTATGTGTTTAACAAAACCGGGAGATTCGAGGGGGATTGAGTGAGAGTCGCGTCCATACTAACAGTACCAGTCGGGAGTCAAATCGAAAGCTGCTACGCGACAGATCAGTCACTCTCGCAAAGCGCTATGCAAGGGTTTGGTGGATACCCGCTGGTCTGCCATGAAATTCTCGGCGAAACACTACTGAAGCGAACCTTGAATCGCATGCGCGAATCGGGGATCGGACAGCCGACTGTATTGTATGAAGAATCGGGATCCGAAAGCATTTTTCCCTCCCGGGTTCCGCGTGCGGGTAAATTTTTCCATCAGTGGGAGGCTGCCGTAGGAGAACACCTGAACCAAGGCGCCGATATTCTGGTGTTAATTCGATTGGGCGCTCATCTGGAGGTTGATTTCGCAAAATTGCTTGAGTTCCACCGCGAAAGCTCCAGCATTCTGACGCAGGTGTATGACAGGAAAAGCGCCTTTGACACGGCAGTCGTAAGCGCGCAACAACTGAACTGCGAGACCGGATCTTATCGTGGGCGGCTGAGCGCATTAATTCCCTACCATAAACGCTACGAGTTCAGCGGATATGCGAACCGGCTGAGAGGGCCTCAGGATTTCCGCAAGCTGGCTCAAGATGGATTGACAGGACGGAGTTCGATCCGCCCGGTTGGGAGAGAAGTAAGCCCTGGAATTTGGATAGGGGATGGAGCCGACGTGGACTCTACGACCCGCATTACCGCTCCCGCGTATATCGGAGCGCACACCCGGGTGAAGGGCTCCTGCCGGATCAATGGAGCCACGACAATTGAGCGCGATTGCGAGGTGGATTTTGGCACTTCGGTCACCGATTCGTCCGTATTGCCAGGAACGTATCTCGGCGTGGGATTGAATTTTGTCCACTCTATCGTGACCGCCGACAGGATATTTCACATAGACCGGAATGTAGAAGTTGAGATATCCGATCCCAACCTGCTGGGAAAGCGGAGGTCAGCCCGGACATTCGTGAAATCTATCGCCGGTAAAGATTTTTTCAACCAGAACAATCGTCAACTAAAGAAGGCGGATGCGCATCTGTATCAATAGTGACTATTACTAACGCTGTAATTACGGTTCAGGAAGGTGCCATGGAAAGCCCGTCAGCCCTGTCAATTAGATTGCCGGAATATTTTAACGGCAGTGAAGCTCGAGCGTTACGAAGAGAACTGGATCGCAGCCTTGCCAGCGATCAGCCCTGCATGATCGTAGATTTTTCGAATGTAAAGCAAATGGACACGCCCGCGCTGGATATGCTCTTAAAGTGCATGGTCAAGATCGCCCAGCAGGACGGTGCGGTTCAGATTGGCAATATTTCCGCCCAGGCTGCCACTATGCTTGAACTTACAGGGATGGATAAGATTCTGAACATGTTTCCTCGCATTCCAGACGATGCGGCGACGGTACAACTGGTTCCGTTGCAAGGCCGGGGGAAGAGAGAACTCGAGGAAATGGAAGAGGAAGAAACGCGAGTGGAAGAGCCGCAGCCGTTGGCGGCTTGATAGCGTACTTATAGTTTCCCGGTAAGGAGATCTCCGGATGAATTGGTTTGCGGCGAGGCTTTTTGCCGGTGCACTTATTTGCACGTTGCTCGGCCAGCCGATGGCCTTTGCTCAGGGTTCGGCTGGCGTGTCGAGTTCGCAAAGCCAAACTCCGCCACCTGCCAATTCATCTGAGTTGCCGGACAGTCCCGGCGCCGCGCAGAATGCCAGCCCGCAAGCGGCGCCGGTTAATTCTCCAGCGCCTACTGCGGCCTCTCAGCAACAGCCGACCGGGGCCGCAGCGGCGCCGGCAGGCGAGGTGAGCGGAACCGCGGTATCGCGTCCGGCCGGCTCGGCCATTGCTCCCCCGAAACAACGCCAGGTCAGGTCGTTTTTAATCAAGATGGGGCTTCTTGCCGGCGTGGGCGTCGCGGTGGGCACAGTGGCGGCGTTGTCACTGTCGAGCCCGGCAAGGGTCCCAGGAAGCCCCCATTAGAGCGAGTTGCGAAGATATCCTGCGAGCGCTATGAAGGCAGACGTAAATAACGTCGTGGGACAGAGGTTTCCCGCTCAAAGTCCTCTATTGATCAGTTTCTCCGGAATAGACGGCGCTGGGAAGAGCACCCAGATCGAAAAGCTCTGCGAATACCTCTCGGAACAAGGCTTGGTTTTGACTCGGCTGGCATTCTGGGATGACGTTGTGTCCCTGCCGGGATTGCGAGCGGGCTTCAGTCATCGGTTCCTGCATAGCGATGGTTCGGTCGGATCACCGGAAAAACCCGCCAACCGGAATGACAAGAATAGGCAAAAGTGGTACCTGACGATCGCGCGTTCGATGTTGTTTTTAACGGATGCTGTTAACTTGAGACGGGTCGTCCGGCGCGCGCGATCCGAATCATCGGGCGCCATCATATTCGACCGCTATATTTACGATCAGCTGGCGACTTTGCCGCTGCATCGGTCAATTGCCAGAGCCTACGCACGATTGCTGCTGAGAATCGCGCCGCGCCCGGATGTTGCCTATTTGCTCGACGCCCTCCCCGAAGCGGCCAGGGAGAGGAAACCGGAATATCCTCTCGACTTCATGCACAAGTACCGGGCCTCTTACATGCGGTTGCGGGATATCGCGGGGTTGACGATGATCGAAGCCTTCTCGAAAGACGAAGTTCAGCGGCGTGTAAGAGAAGAAATCGAGCATTACAGGAAAACCTATTCGAGAGGAGCGAGTAGCTTTCCTTTGGAATCTGAAAGAGCGCTGCAGACGAAATAGTTATCGAAAGCGTTTCCAATTTATTTTTTTCTGCAAACTATTGCGCAAACCCTTTGACGATAAGGTTAAACCATTAGAGGGAAACAACATATTTAACGCTTTATTCATCGAATTGTCGCAAGTGAGATGACTGCATGCCTGAAGCTTTCGTTCCGTCCAAACTCGGAGTAGTGATTCCGACGTTGAACGAGTCGGGGAATATGCCCGCCTTGCTTAACCGGCTGAAAGGCGCCCTCGATCCCACCAAGGTTGACTATGAACTAATCGTGGTGGATGACGATAGCACCGACGGGACGGCGGATGTAGTTCGCGAGATCGCAAAACAAGACCCGCGGGTTCGTGTGCTGGTGCGAAAGGGGCAGCGTGGCCTCGCGGGCGCGGTAATTCATGGTTGGGCCAATACCAATGCCTCGCTTCTGGGAGTCATTGACGCCGACCTGCAACATCCGCCGGAAATTTTGCCTGAATTGCTGAATCCTGTGCTCCAGGGCAAAGACATCGCAATTGCCAGCCGCTACGCGGCAAATTCAAAAGATAGCGTCAGCGAATGGAGCAAAGCCCGTCTGTTAATTTCCCGCGCGAGCACTCTTGCGACGGCCCCATTGCAACGGAAAAACCTCCGCATCAAGGATCCTATGTCGGGATTTTTCGTGGTGCGCCGGGCCTGCATCGAAGGAATCAATCTCCAGCCGCAGGGCTTTAAGATTCTTCTCGAAATTTTAGTGAAGGGGCGCATTCAGAGCGCGGTGGAAGTTCCCTTTCAGTTTGCGACGCGCCAATCGGGCAAGAGCAAGGCAGATTTCAAAGTTGCGCTCCATTACTTCACGCTGCTTGGAAAGCTGTCGCGCTACGCGCTCTTCGGGTCAGGACAGCGATGAAGGTCTGCCTCGTCACCGCGTTTCCGCCGAGCCGCGAGGCTTTGAACGAATACGGCTTCCACCTCGCAGAGGAACTCCAGCAGACTCCTGGAATTGAGCTGACAATTCTGGCAGACGATTTCTCCCCAGCACAACCGGAGTTGGACGGTTTCTCCGTGGTGCGATGCTGGGCTTTCAACAGCCTGAGAAATCCTTCGCGCCTGCGGGACGCGATTCGAGAATTACAGCCGGACCTCGTATGGTTCAATCTTGGGTTCGCCAGCTTTGGCGGAAAGCCGTTGCCCGCTTTCACTGGCATTGCGATTCCCGCAATGACGCGATGGGGTGGGTTTCACACTCACGTCACACTTCACCAACTCATGGAAACGGTGGATCTTAAAGACGCGGGCGTGCGGTTCCCGCTGCTTTACCGGACAGGCGGATTTTTGGCAACGCAGTTACTGCTGCTGGCCAATTCGGTTTCGGTGATGCTACCGGCTTATCGCGAGATTCTTCGTGACAAGTACGGTCGCGGCTCCGTGTACGTAAGGAGGCATGGGATATTTTCGGCCCGCCCGGAATACCCCGATTTTTCGCGGCGAGGAAATCCGGAACATCGAATACTCGCGTTTGGCAAATGGGGCACCTACAAACGGCTCGAATCCGTCATGGAAGCGTTCAATTTATTAGTCCTCGATTTTCCCAAGGCTCGGCTGACCATCGCCGGGACAGACCATCCGAAGGCGCCGGGGTATTTGAAGTCTATTGCGGAGCAGTGCTCGCATCTACCCAACATAGAGGTCATCGGCTACGTTGCCGAAGAAAAAATTGCCGAGCTGTTTCAGACCTCCAGCGTGGCGGTTATGCCCTACAGTTCATCTGCCGGATCGAGCGGCATCGCACACCTCGCGTGCGCTTACGGAGTGCCGATCATCGCGTCCGACATTCCAGATTTTCATCAACTCGCGGATGAGGAAGGGCTGGCGATAGACTTTGTAACGCCGGGAGACTCGCAGGCGCTGGCCAGGCATATGCTTGAATTGCTCCGTAGCCCGGAGCGGCAGATGGAAATGGGCTTACAGAATGTTTCAGCGGCCCTGCGCATGAGCATGCCGGAAATCATGCGGCAGTACTTGCGGGGCTTTCAATTGAATCAGGGATTGGGGCATCTGACCACTTTATCGCGATTGAGACGCTTGCCTCGCTGGCTTCCGCTGCGGGACGGAATGATTCGTGCTTTTGGCAAGAGAGCATTCTCAAAGCCTGGCCGTGAAGGCGGTGACGGCAAATTACTCGAGCAGCCGGCGTTTGTTGAGGAACAATCCGAAAGGGCGGGGGATTTTGCAGCTACCCATGATATGGCTACCGTGCCCGGTTGGAACGGGAACGGAGACGGTGCTGGCCGCGCCCATGTCGGAGGCATCCGCTTGGACGGTAAGTAACGAATAATCGCCGAATTAGTTCAGACGACAACCCATCCAAGATATCTTCGGGTTTGCAAGAATAGGTCAGCAAGAACAGGTCAGCAAGAATAGGTCCTCAAGAATCCCGCCGTCACTGTTGGGGTGGTCCAGGCGCCAAAGGCGGGATCGGGCCGTTATCCACCGGCGCATTATCAACCGGGGGCCGGGGAGCCAAAGCACCCGGTGCGGGATTAGTCTCCGCGTTGCCCCCCGCCGCACCCGAGACCGGAGTGTTGTCTCGCCGGCGAAGTTCGATCGGGCCACCTTGACGGCGTCTCGCGGCCTGCTGGGCTTCGAGGTTGGCTTGCGTGATCTGGTCATTATTGCCCGCTACATCGGCCAGCCGCATGCCCTTCACGTCGATGTGATTCGTCACCGCGACGGGCTCATCCGCGCCCTGCGCCTCTTTAGCGGCCGTGTAATAGTCGTTGGCTAATTCTTCATCGCCCTCTGTTTCGGCGATATAACCACGGTTATTAAGCGCGAACGCATTCTGCGGATCGAGTTTGTAGGCCTGCTCAAAATCGCTGCGGGCCTTGGCCGGATCGTTGTGATTTAATGCGTAAACGCCCTGGAGATTGAGGCGGTCCGCCCGCGCTTCCATCCCGTTGTCGTTGGCTTGACGGGCGCGAACCGCATCCGCATTCGCCGCGGCCACCTCGCTGATTGACTTGCCTCGCGCGTGCGGATCCACCGCGACCACGACTGTTTCGGAGGAATGCAGCGCCTCAGCTTGTGTGTAATAACCGAGGGCCGCATTCAGGTCGCCTTCCGCTTCCATCACGGTGCCTAGATTGTTAATGGTGAATGGATTCTTTGGATCGCGTTGCAGGGTGCGCCGCAAGACAGCTTCCGCTTCACTGGTTCTGCCCTGTTGCAACAGGCTCATGGCTTCGATGTTGCCGCGATTGATGTTTAACTCAAGGCTTCCGTATCCGCTGGTCACCTCGCTCAACGTGTGTCCCTTTACATTGTCAACGCTGGCATCGGCGACTGACGCCTCGGAATTCTCCTTCGCTGCCAGCCGGTAATATTGCTGGGCGCGGTCCACCTTGCCCTGTAGTTCGGAAATGTATCCCAGATTATTCAAGGTGAAGGGATCGTCAGGATCAATGAGATATGCTTTGTAAAACAGTTTCTCCGCCTTGGAAATCTCGTGTTTTTGGACGGCCTTAACCCCTTCGCGGTTCAGCTTCTGAACCGGAGTGGCCTCGGTGCGTTTGGGCAGATTAATTCTGAGATCGCGAGCCGACGCCCTCAGGGTGAGGCACGTAGCACACACAAGGCCTGCCAGGAACTGAACAGCTCTAATTCGCACAGAACTCCGCATATCGCTATTTTGATGCATTTTCAGCAGCTTGCGATGGCTCACCGGGGCAACGCTGAAAACGCACCGGATCATCGAGAAAAGAAATGAAATCTCGGCTTCACCGCTCGCGGCAAAAGCTCAGAGTAGAATCGTTTTGAAGGGGCATGCGCGGCTGAAACAGGTTGCGGAAAAACTCTCCGAATGGGTTCGCTTTGAAGGGGCACGCCTTCAAGGCGTGCCGTAAGTCCTCTGAATTCAGTATCGGCGCGGCTGAAAGCCGCGCCCTTTCAAAGCAAGTTCCCACTCCCATGACTTTTTCCGCAAACTGTGAAAGCCGCGCCCCAGTCTAAAGACAATCTAAAGATCTTGATGAGAAATCGCCTTCGCGGCCGGATGCATCCAATCAGTCCGTGCGTATGATGCCATTGTTGACTGAGCTATTCTGCCGTTCAGCTGTCGCCGGACTTGTTGTTATCAGCGGCATGACATCGGTAGGGGCACAAACCCTGCCTCCGCCACCACCACCGACAACTATCGCCAGTGGCGCGCCCGCTGCCCCGGCTGCTTCGGATACGCCCTCTTCAGCCACCCAACCTGTACGGAAGGCTCCCGAAGATTACGATCCCTTGCTCGATCCTCCACCATTGCCTCATTCGACGATTACCTTGATCGGAGGCACCGTCACGGAGGTGGACCAGATACAGAACCGGCTTACGGTTAAGCCATTTGGCGGCAAGCAACGCATGCATCTGAATTTCGACGTCCGCACACATATTTTTCAAGGCGGTCAGATAGCGTCTGAGCGCGATTTGCGTCGGGGCGAGCGGGT
The DNA here is from genome assembly GCA_050746185.1 of Terriglobales bacterium. GTDB lineage: Bacteria > Acidobacteriota > Terriglobia > Terriglobales > Acidobacteriaceae > PALSA-188. Next base: position 105,316 of record JBOGLA010000021.1, read on the forward strand.
TTATCTGGACACGATGCTGAACGGCAGCAAGGTCTTCGCGAAAAACATTTGGATCCGCGGCGCTTCCGGCAACGGAAATGGGCGAGGACAGATTGTTCGATATGACAGTCGCAATGACATTCTAACTGTACGGGATGAGGTTTCGACTGAACCGGTGAGTTTTCATTTAGATTCGGGAACGGTGATTCGTAACGGCGAAAAGACCGGATCGGTGGAAGACTTGAAGCCCGGTTCTCTGGTGGCGGTTACTTTTGATCCCGGACAGGGACGCTCTGGAATGGCCCGTGAAATTTCGATCTTAGCCGAGCCCGGCTCTAGATTCACATTCATGGGAAGAATTACTTTTGTTGACCTGTCGGAAAGAAAGATTGCCGTCAGCAATCAGAGCGACGACAAAAGCTACGACGTTTATTTCGATTCGCTTCCCAGCAGCGTTCTTCAAGGCCTCCGGGAGGGTTCGCAGGCCTCAATCCTGGCAGTGTTCGATGGGAGCCGTTACGTCGCGCAAAAGGTAGATGTGATACCTGGCGGCCAAGCGGGAATTGAAGAAAAGTAGATAACCGCTCAACCTCCGACTCCTGCCCTCTTTTCCAGCCCCTCATTGATGATCCGGTGGCGGTCTTCGAACACGTAGGTGATGGAATTCTTTGCATAGTGCCAAAGGGTGGAGAGATCAGTTTGGTACCAGCAGCATTCCTTCATTCTAGGTGAAAATCCGCACAGGAACCGGAACTGCCGCGGGACCTGTTCGGGAGAAACAAGTGTGGATGCAGTCATGCGGTGATTGCCTTCAATAATGGTCAAGGGGCTGCACTCGTCAATGCCAATTAAGAGCACCGCGCTATGCTCCGGCATTTCGGCGAAGTCGGTGCTCATGGATTGCAACTTAGCAAAGAAGGCATTGGACCGGCGGGATTCGATTCTGGCGCCTATGCGTTGCGCCGTGTCCAGCAATTGATAACTTTCATCGGCGTGACGCCGCCACTGGCTGCGGGGGAATACTCTGATCCTTTGCAGGTCGCCGGTTTCGAGGGTTGCTTCCCACCACTCCGTGTCAGGGGGGAGTTCGCGCCACAGTCTCCCGCGACGGCGGTAGAGAAGGGCCTTGCGCAGGGCATTGTCGCCCTCGTTCTCAAAGTTTGGATGCGCAACGAGGTGGCGGAACGGTTCCCGATAGCGATCAAATTCCGGTTGATAAAACTCATTCTTAAGGAATTCTGCGATAGCCTCCGCCTCCCTGACGCGGCGAATCTTTTGCAGGCCTGAGCGGACCCCGACGTCCAGCGCCGGGGCGACAGCGCCGGCAAATTGCGCGCGCAGAAAGGGAACAGAGACGACCAGCAGGAGGACTGTCATCAAGACGAACTGCACTATAATGACGGAATGCAGAGAGTGGTGAAAAAGATAAATGCCGGCAATAATGGCTCCGCTGAATCCAAGCTGCAACCAGCTCACATTGCCGATCTTTCGGGAAATTTCGTAGCTCATCAAAACCACGCTTAGCGAATAAATTCCAGTTGTCGCGGCGTACAAGACCAGAAGCGACGTATAGGTGCTGTGGCCGCCAAGGGGGAATCCCGCCCCTAAAACGGTGTGCCAAAGGCTCGGTGGGGCAACCCAGATTCCTAACGTGAAGAAAAATGAGATCAGCACAACCAGCAGAAGACCCGTACCCAATACGGCCCGTCCATCACGCTCTTCCGAACGTACTCCCGCAGAGAATGGGAACATGCCGCTGACAACGGACCAGGAGAGCATGTAAACCACGCGGCCGACCAGGGCGATTGCCGCATACATCCCGGCCTGCGTCGCGGTAAAGAAATGTTTCACCAAAATGATATCCAGATTGTTGATGATTACCTGCCCGACAAAAAATACTGAAGCCTGTATGCCTTCCCCCATAGCTGAGGGCAGGGATGCACCGGCATATACCGCGACCTCGCGTCGCGGACTGGCAAATAGATAAGCCACGACGACGGATGCAACAATGGCGGCTACAACACCGGTCACCCCGTACCCCGCAAAAATCAGGATGACCGCGCCGCCCAGTTTTACGACGACTTCCAGCACGAAGTTAAAAGCCAGTGGGCGGAAATCGTACTTCCCTTGCATCAATCCCCGGCGAACCCCCAAGGGCACGTAGAAGAGCGTTGCGGCGGCGAGCATGACGACGTAGCTGTTGGTGGGAAGATTGAGATACGTCGAAATCACTCCGCTGCTTAGAAACAATAGAGCGCTCACCCCAATCCCGTAGATCCAGGCGCGCCGGTGGAGGTAGCGGTAAATGGCGATCTTCTCCGCCGGGGAGTCGCTCTTGGCGACAAACTTTGAACACAGCAACTGGAATGAAAGTGTGACGGACGACAACAACATCAAAACCGTATAAACAGCGCTGGCGTGGCCGAACCGGTCCGCGCCCAGGGCGTGGGCAATGACCAGGTTGTAAACAAGGTTCATGGCTCCGACAAAGCCGGAGCTGACGAGCATGATCATGCTTCCGCTGAGAACCCTTGCTCTCAGCAGGCGTACGCTGCCGGCTTCAGCCTCAGTGGGCGGCGCCGGAGCGGTTTCAGAGGCGGTTTCAGATGCAACGATGGATGGACTCTCGTCGGGCATGGTTTCCGGCAGCTTTTGGCTGCGGCGGGTTAATTACAAATTCGGACTAGAACAAATTCACTCTTATGATCGGGACAAAAGAGTTGCGGTTCTTGCCCTGGAAGTCGTAGAACGTCTGCTGCGCCAGGCCAAAAGAGAAACGCATGGGATAATTCACTGGAACTTCTCCTGTGCCGTCGTTCAAGGATCTTTGAATCGTTCGCATATAAGAAACTGTGACCTGGTTGCTGACGTTGTCATACGCGTGGAAGCCTTCCCCTTGCGACCACATCCCAGTTGCGTGCACCGCCCAGTGCGAAGTCAGAGGCGCGTAGTCCAGATGGAAAGACGGTCTCATCGCCTGCGCGATCGCGTACAGGCTGTCCTGAACTCGCCACGACCTCAGGTATTCCGCAAAAACGGCGGCCTGCCAACTGGCGCCAAATTTCCGCCGCACTCCGACGTAAGTGTTCGTCGTGTAATATTCGCGGATCAGCGGCCGGAACAGTACGTCTCTGCCCTGGTATCCGGTGATGAATGCGGTCCTGGCCCATGGCCTGCCGACCGAAAATTCCACGGTTCCTGCCGCGTCCCTCGAATGCAGGTTCTGTTCCGTGAACGGCCCAGCCTCGCGAATCATGCTTCCGGAAAATGAAACCCAATTCCCAAAGGAACTTGTATTCACATACAAGTATTGCCGGAAGAGATTCTGATTCAAGTCCACTGGACTTCTGGTGTCGCGTCGAATGGTGAACTGCAAGCCGGGATTCAAGGTGATGGTATTGTTGCCGAGATGGAGGACGGGATTGACTCCGCCATTGAAAATAGTGTCATAAGTATTTTCGTTCAACACGAAAAGTTCGCTGGGAAAGGCGAATGTTCCCCGCGCATTGCGTTCTGCAACCAGGCCGGTGATTACGGGGAAGCCGTTAAAGTGCATTTTGTAATGAGCCGCTCCAATCGTCTCGGTGGAAGAACGCGGCGGCGGCAGCAAGGAGGCGTTAGGCACACCGAGCAACCGGGAATCCAGTTGGTAGATGTTAATGTCCTCAAATATCGGCCCCACGGAAAATTCAGGCTGAACCCCTATATAGGGAGTAAGTTGACGCCCCGCATCCCCGGCCAGATCAATTTCAGTTTGTTGGGAGTATTCGTTCCCTTGTGAAACCTGATTGGCTCGCGCGAACATGGATAGCGCGCGCTCCGAGTCGTGTTGCTGGCGATAGACATTCCCCATTGCAATCAGATACTCGTAGTTGTCGGTGTAGTCGGCGGAGTTTCCGAGAGCTTTTAAGACCTGCGCCGCGCTCTGCGTGCGGCCCTGGGCAATGTAGGCATTGGCAAGCCCGAGGCTGACGGCTTCATCGTCCGCTCCCATTGCCTGCGCCCGCTCAAAGTATTTTCTGGCGAGATCGAACTGATTGATGGACATCAGTATGTCCGCGGCCTCGATCAGATTTTCCGGCGTCACGGCATTGGCTTCACCAATTCTTGCCTCGGCCAGAGCGAAGCCAACCTGCTGCTGCGCGTCATCGCGGTGCCCCGACTGAACAAACAATCTCGCCAGTGCAAGACGCACTTCCACGCGATCAGAATGTGGCGCGTCGAGCGCCCGTGAGTACCGCTGCATTGCAGCTTTGCGTTCGCCAAGCGCAAGAAGGGCTTCGCCATCCTCCATTAACACTTTGCTGTCATTTTCGCCTTTTTCCGCTTCCGCGACCGCCTTCAGAGCGTTATCGCGTTCCCGAAGCTGCGCGTAGTTGCGAGCCATTTCCGCGTAAATCAGGGATTCATCTCCGCCCAATCCCAGCGTTCCTTTCAATGCGTCAATAGCATCGCGGTAGAGATGCAGGCGATATAGAGCGTCAGCCACTTCCAGATGAATGGTCACGTCTTTGGGTGCGAATTGTAGAGCGGCACGATATTCCACCACGGCGGGACGGAACATCATCTGCTGACGATAGGCTTCCGCCCGAGCCAGGTGCGTAGAACTCGATTCGCCCAGTATTTTTGCGGCGATGTCCGCTTCCTTGAGCGCGGTCTTCCCTCGCCGAAGCTGAAGATAAGAGTAGGCAAGGCCCAGATGCGCTTCGCCGTATTCCGGGCGGAGTTTGATGGCGGCTTCAAAATCCTTGATGGCGCCCTCGGGTTCGCGAAGGTCATTTCTCACATATCCGCGATTCATGTAAGTGGTGGCCACATTTGGAGCAAGCTCAAGGGCGCGCGTGAAGTCCGCCTCGGCTTCGCGTGGATGGCCCTGGTGGGCATGCACGTATCCCTTAATCAATTGCAGGTCTTTATCCTTGGGCAGGATGTGCTCGTATTTCTCTGCCATCCGGTAGGCCTCGTTATAGCGGTTGAGGTAAAGCAGATCGTAGGCCAGATAAACCGGCGCCTCCGGATCGCGAGGCAATTTTTCGAGCACCTGATAACCGAGTTTCGCGGACTCTTCGTATTTCCCGGTACGGGTGAGGTAGCGCTCTCTCTCGCGCATCACTTGCGGAACCTGATTCATGCCCGGACTGGCGTCCGCGCGTTCAAGCCATTTCCTGGTCACAGGGAGGTCCCTATCCTCCAAAGACGAGTTGGCTCCTCCTACGACAACCAGCGCATTATTGGGCGCTAATGCGTGTGCCTTCTCATAATTCTCCTGCGACCTGGGAAACTCTCTGGCTGCTGTGTAGAGATCTCCAAGGGCGAGATACGGAACGTAGTCTTTCGGGTAGAGCTCTGCCAGCTTGAGGAAATATTTCTCTGCGGTCGCCGCATCCGAAAGCTCCCGCGACAAATAGCCCAGCGCGGTCAGGGCCGAATGGCTTGTGGGATCGAGGTTTAACGCAGCGGTGTAAGTTTTGAGCGCATCCTGCTTACGATCGGTTCTCCACTGTAGGTTGGCGTAATTCAGCAGGATGGCTACATTGTTGGGCTCAATCGCCAGGGCGGCTTTCAAATCTCTTTCCGCATCAACCGGATCGTTCGAGTCGGCTTCGACCAGCGCCCGTAATCGAAGAAATTCCGGAGAGGTTTCCTGGCCTGTAATCGCACTAAGAGCGTTGCGGGCGGCTACTAACTCTGCATCCGCCGGCGACTGCTGATTAGTTCGCTCATACATTTCATAGAGGCTCAGGTGCAGCGACACAGGATATAGTGGGCCCTCCTGCACCGCCGGCGGCAGATGATCAACGGCGAAGCGGTATTCGCGGATTGCCTCGTCATTGCGGTCTTCAAGCGCCGCGATTTGCCCACGTATTGCGTGGAGGCGGTAATTGTCGGGTTCAACCGCCGCCGCCCGCTTCAAGAACGTGGCGGCGCGCTCGAATTGCCCGACATTCACGACTGCCTGCGCCGCGCTGAGCTGCAAACCGGCGTCCCTGGTTGACCGGTCAGCGGCTCGCGAATAGGTTTCGGCGGCTTCCTTGCGCTTTCCGGCAAGCTGATAGGTGTAGGCCAGCTCAGGAAGTGCGTCAGGCGTTCGCGGGACAACCTTTTCCAGGATTGTTATGGCGGGTTCATACTTTCCCGAGTCACGGTCAAACGCGGCGACCGCGCGCAGTACGCCAGGATCGTTCGGGGCCCGGTTTTCCGCACGATCCAAATATTCCTTGGACGCGTCCGGCTGATTTAATCGCTGATACGCTCGCGCAATCAGCAATTCGCTGCGAGCTGAGGGCTGTTGCGCGTCCGCGCGTCTGAGAAGGTCCAGCGCGGTCTGCGGGTCAGAGGAAAGCGCCAGTTCGCCCGCGAGTTCGAGGTCGTCCACACTTCTGGGATTCGCGGCCAATACTTTCTTCAGAATGGCTTGCGCTTCGTTGCCCCTTCCCATCTTTGCGTAAGTTTGAGCCAAGCCTGAGAGGCCCGGGATGGAGGAAGGCAGAAGCTGCAAGCCCTTTTTGTAGGCGAATTCCGAATCCGGATAGAGTCCGGCGAGCCTGGCCGAATAGCCCCACAGAAACCACAAGGACGCATTTTGCGGCGCGCCATGCGCGGCACGGCTGGCGTAGTTGGCCGCGTCGCGATAATCGCCTTTTTCCAGGGCTTGCTGTGCCGCCCGGGAATTTCGCGCGGTCTCAATGCTCGAACCCCATCCAATGCCGTTTCCCGGAGCTTGCGGTTCAGGCGGCGGATTCTTCGAATTCGTCCTCTTTGCGTTCTTGCTTCCAGAATTATTGTTTTGGTTGAGTTCGAATGTTTGCCCGCGCAGAGTGGCTACGGCGCAAGCCGTCACTGCGAGAGCAACTAGGATGTGCGTTGCCTTATGAAACATGATGAAATGTCAGCAGCGATCCAGCGATCCAAGTGCAGTGACAGGCTTCTCAGGTTCGCTAAAGCTCTGATGCATCATGACTTGCTTCGGTTGGATGCACCAAAGTGGACCTGGACTGCTTTCCAATTGTACTTAGGCAGGAACTAAAGGCCTAGGAAACCTTAGGCTTCGAGATAGAATCAAACCGCTGCCCACCATGTCAGAAACGACTGTGTATAAAGTGGAAACCAGCTACTTTCAACGGCCGATTCCTTTGGCTGCGATTGTACTGGTTGCGCTGGCCGTTCATGGTCCTCTGTTGGCCATGCGGTTGCCCTTAACAACTTCCTACGATGCGAATTTTCACATTTTCTTCGCGTCTCATTACGCGCATCACTGGTTCGATCCCTGGAACCCGAAATGGTTTGCCGGCTTTTCTCAGACAACGTATCCGCCTCTGGCTCACCAGTGGATTGCTCTGCTGTCTTTTATCGTCGGATTGCCGGTGGCGTTCCTGCTGGTTCAGTTGATCGCGGTTCTGTTGATTCCCATCGGCGTTTATCGCTTCGCAGAATTGTGGGTGAGTAAACGGGCGAGCAGTTATGCCGCGTTGTTAAGCGTGTTTGTGGGAGCGGTCGCGTTCCTGGTTTATTCCGCGGGCCAGTTGCCGACTACTCTTTCGGCTCCCATTTATCTTCTCGCGATGCCTTATCTCTACGACTGGTCGAGATCCGCCAGCGGGAGATCGCTTCTGAAGGGCGTCGTGCTTACGCTGGCGGCGGCGTCGGTTCACCACGTGACCTTGATATTCGGGTCGTTCCTGTTCGCTTTGCCCGTGCTTTGGCTCGCTGTCATTGATCGCAACCATGATCGTACCCAGAGCGCGGAGGAAGATCGCGACCAGGAAGCAAGCGTTGGATCGGTTATAGGGCGCGGGGCAATCTTTGCCGGCATTGTGGCTGTTGGGGTCGGCATCGTTCTGCTGCCCTATTGGCTGGCAATTATTCAGCACCCGATCGAGCAGATTCCGATTCCACACGCCAGCCGCTCCAATCTTTTGTTGAATCTTGACTACGCAATTAATTATTTCTTTGTCCCTTACGGCGCGCTGATTCTGGCATTTCCTTTTGTGCTCTGGGTTGGGTCGGGGCACCGCAGGCTGCGCCCGTTAGTCGTCGGCTTCTGGATCACGTTTTTATTTGCATTGGGCGGCACCACTCCGGTTCCTAAGTGGATATTCCGGCGCGCCTTTGAAATTCTGACCTTCGAGCGCTTCACGCTCTGGGCTGCGATGATGGCTTTACCCATCGTGGGACTCATTGTGGAGAGGTTGGTCGACCGCTACCGCGCGAAAGCCGCCGTGCTGATCGGCCTGGCCGCGGCTTTCACAGTTGCCATGCCGCTGGCCTGGCTGGTGATAAGCCCGTTTCAGCCCACGGGCGGCCTGAACGTTGATCCCATAATTGCGTTTTTAAATCGCGACGGCCACGACCGCTACCGTTACATCACTTTAGGTTTTGGCAATGCCTTGCCGAAAATTTCCACATATACCGACGCCACCAGCGTTGACGGAGAATACAATTCAGCCCGCCTGCTGCCTGAGCTTACTCACTACGGCACGGCGCAATTGACCAGCGCGAAATTTTTCGGATCGCAAGGAATGGAATCGTTGCGCGCCATGCTGAAGCATGCCGACCATTACGGACTGAAGTTCATATTCATTCATGATCCGTACTACGAGCCATTGGTGGGATTTGCCGGATGGCAGCATGTGGAGAGTTTTGATTCCGGCGCGATTACGGTTTGGGCCAAGGATGACGTCGCACCCGCGAGAGTCATTCCCTCGGACGCAATACCGGCCGCATGGGAGGGTTTGATGTGGGGCATTCTGCCTATGGCGACCAGTGTTTTCGCTATCCTCTTTGCCCTGTTACTCCCCGACCGCCATTGGATTTTTCCCGCCGAGGCGCCGATAAGATACGCAAGCTCCCAGCGCAACGAGCTGGTCGGAGGGACGGTTTGATGAATCGCCTCCTCGCCATTGTTATCTTTGCACTCACGCTCCTGTTCGTTGCTATAGCCTGGCTTCAATCGGGGGGCGTCGCGCGGGCGAGGATGGAATCGGCTCAGACTCCGGAGGAGGCAGTTCGTCTATTGCTGACCGAAGCGCAGTCGCGCAACTTTGACGCTGCCTACAGCCACCTCGAGAATCGTGCTGAGGTGGACAAGGCGGCTTTTATCCGCGACTTTTACGGCAGAGACGGTAGCTTGCTTACTTACGCCGCGCTCGAGAGCTTCGATGTCTGGGGGTTGCACGCTAATGATCGCGAGGCGGCCCTGCGGGCGAAACTGCATTACTCGACAGCCGTTGGACCGCTCGACGATTTTCGCGATCTCAAAGCGGAACATGAGGGAAATACATGGAAAGTGGTTTGGCCGACCACGCGCTTGCCGAAACTTGCGCCGCAAGTGATCCCGGTCAATTATTTGCGATGGGACGTAATCAATCGCGGCGCTGAAGATGATTGGGGAGTGCAGAATGTTGACTCGCCGCAAGTTCGCATCATCTCAATGAATGCGTTGCAGCGTGCGGACAGCGTTGTCGTTCTCGGCGAAATTGTTAATGAAGATACGGTGCCCGCTTATGTAAATGTCGGCGCCACGCTACTGGGACCGAATCAGAAGGAACTCGCGCAGGAGAGCAGTTTCGATAAAATTTCCCACACTCTCCTGCCGAAGCAGGTTTCCCCGTACCGGATTGATTTTCCCGGCATGCGCCTCGAAAAAATAAAGAGCGTCAGAATGGATGCCAAGGCCATGCTAGTTCCCGCCAGCGCTGACCCGGTGATTGAAGTAAATCAGCAGCGCATTGAAACCGACGCGTTAGGCAAGAAAGTTCTTAGCGGGCAGCTCGCAAACCAAAGTGGACAGACCGTCAATATTCCACACGTGATAGCGGCGTTTTATGATGCCAACGGGAAAGTGATCTGGGTTTCCGACGGCTATGTTGATCAGGCGCTTCTGCCGCAAATCCCAGTCGCATTCTCGGTTGCTTTACCGGATGACGTGGCCGCGAAAGTTCAGAGCTATCACGTCATCGTGAATCACTACGACAGACAGGCCTCCTAGCGATGCGCAATCTTCTTTCAACTTTCTTCATTTGCGCAGCTATGACGGTCCCCCTTTTTGCCGCGGAAGTTCACCCGCCCGCGCAAGTGACGGCAGGCTCTTCTTTTTCGATCGAGAGCAGCGGCGCCGGACAGGGCACTTTCTATTTGGTGGGTCCCGCGCACATCAGCAAAAAGCAAGTGAATCTCGGATCGGACATTGCGATTGACGGAGAGGAGGTCGAACACGCGGGCCGTTACACAGCGATTGTTTGTCCCGATCAATGTTCCGCAGCCGACTTCTATGTTCGTGCAGCCGGCCCCGACCGCCTGAGCTTGTTGGTGCATCCTTCGCGCGTGCCGGTTTCGGATCCCAACGCGATCAGTGCCGTCGCGGTGGTCTGGGATGTTTACCATAACCTCGAGCTTTCGCCGGGAACGGTGAAGTTCACGGTGAATCCGGATGAACACACGGCTCTATCGCAAGCCCGGCCCATGAATTACGGGATCGCCTGGATACGGATGACTTCGGCTCGGAAGAGTGGAACTGCCAGGCTGGAGGCGTCGATTGGTAAACTTTCCGAGATTCGCGTGGTCCAGCAGGTTGCTTCCGATGCCTGCAATCTAAGGATTCACGGGTCATCGCTGTCGAAAAAGATATTGGTGGAGACTGACCCCGTCCGCGACTGCAGCGGTAATCCCGTTCCAGATGGCACCGTCGTGAGCTTCACCATGACCGACTCGGCGGGAAAAACCACGGTTGACGTTCCTATTAAACGCGGGATTGCCAAAGTTGAAATGCCGGCGCGTGGAAGAGTACGGATCACCGCTGCTTCCGGCGTAGTGACAGGGAATGAATTGGACCTGTCGAGTGGCGGAGAATGAAGATGAACGCGATAATCCGGCTGACCGTTTTGATATCGGCGATTGCGCTCCTGCGTGCGTTCGTCTCTTCCGTCCCAGTGGCCGCTGATGGTTCTCTTCCTGAGGTATCGCTGAATGCCGATAATCTTGGTCCGCGCTCGATCGAAGATTTAACCAGCAAAGTTGTAGTTCGCGATTACGCCTTTGCGTGGCAGACCATGGCACAGGCGCTGGAACTGAATCGCGCCGATTTACTGGATGGATATTTCACCGGAACGGCGAAACAAAATCTGTTACAACTCATTGGCGACCAGACGAAAACAGGGGTGCGAGTCAGGTATCTGGACCATGGCCATAAGCTCGAGGGTCTGTTTTATTCTCCAGCCGGGGACGCCATGCAATTGCGCGATCATGCTCACCTCGAAATAGATGTGATGGACGGCCAGAAAGTTATACACACCGAGGAAGTCAACCTCCAGTACATGGTGTTAATGACCCCGGGCGCCGACCGCTGGCTGGTGCGCGACATTGAAGTCGCCCCGGAAGGCAAGCCCTAGGCGCTTGCGTTCCTTCAAATGGGGAAGTCCGGTCCTTCGGGTTACCGCTGAATTGCATCGAAAGATGGCGTTGAGGATGACTTTGGAATGAAGGGTGTGTCTATCGGCATCGTTCTCGTCGGCATATTCATCGCCGGCCAGGGGTGCCATCGCAATACCATTCGGCAATCGCTGAACGCGAGCGCGCATCCTATTGACGCCGCGCCGAAACTCTTGGCCGATTACCAGCCGTGGTTTGGGTCTCCGGGGCACATAAATCCGGGCTACTCATCGCAAGATCCGATTGTGTTGAAGAAGCAAATCCAAAAAGCAAAGAATTTGGGCATTTACGCTTTCGCCGTGGATTGGTATGGAAGCCGCCGTCCATTCGAAGACCACAGTTATGCGCTGCTACAGCAGATCGCGGCAGAAAATCACTTTCACGTTGCCCTGATGTACGACGAGACGGAAGAGGATAATGGAGAGGCCACGGATGACGCTCTGGAGGCTTTCGACGAAGCTTACAAATCCTACATTGGACCAAATGCTCCCAATCGCGACGCCTATTTGCTTTATGAGGACCGCCCGGTAATTTTTATTTTTCCAAAACGGGGCCACACAGACTGGGACCGGGTGCGCCAGCAGGTCAATACATGGGCGACTCCTCCCTGGCTGATTTACAAGGACGATCCGCCAGATCAATATGCGAAAGATTTTGACGGACAGTATGCGTGGATTCATCCCGGACCGAAGGGCTGGACCGCGGACGGCAGCGAGTGGGGCGAGGAATATCTGGATCACTTCTACACGAAGATGAAGAACGACCATCCCAACCAAATTACGGTCGGAGGAGTATGGCCGGGTTTTGACGACAGCAAAGCCTCCTGGGGACTGAATCGCCATATGGATCGCCGCTGCGGAAAAACCCTGGAGGATACTCTGGCCATAGCCCGCCGCTACCAGAGTGTAGTGCCGATGCCCTTTTTGATGATCGCCACCTGGAACGATTACGAAGAGGGTACTGCGATTGAGAACGGAGTCGCGAATTGCAAGCAGTAACCTCACCCTCGAACGTAATGTCCAGTCAAGTGTCATCAACGCAGCGGCACATGGATGTGCTTTCGACGCTTGTCCTCCACGGATATTCAAATGACTTTAGCGCTCCGAACGAGAATTTGGACGCGATATGTCCGGACTTCGAGTATGCCGCCGCCCTGAGCGATAACGAGCGTTCGGACTTCCTGCGCCTTGCTAACACGCATCATGTAACCATTCGCGCGTTGCAGGTATTGGAACAGCTCGCAATTGCTTCAAACAATAGTTCAGTCGCCGGATGGTGCCGGGACGCTTTGTTGACGGAGCGATCTCGAATTAATCATGCGGTGAAGAGGCTTGCTCCCGTTTGCGAGGCGCTCGAAGCGGCGGGCGCCAGCGTGACGGTGATCAAGTCGCTGGACCATTGGCCGGATCTGGGATCGGATTTGGATCTCTACACGACAGGAGAAAGGTCCACCGTGATCCGGGTTATGTGGGAGACATTCCATGCGAGGCTGGAACCCCGGAGTTGGGGCGATCGCCTCGCCAACAAATGGAATTTCAGCATCCCCGGCCTGCCGGAACTGGTGGAAATACACGTCGGTTACCTCGGGCAGACCGGTGAGCACCGGGCAATGGCGCGCCGGGTGATTGAGCGCAGGGTTGCTCGAAACGTAAACGGCCACTTGTTTCGGGTGCCCGCTCCTGAGGAGCGAGTCATCATTTCAACCCTGCAACGCATGTACCGGCACTTTTATTTTCGGCTTTGTGATATGGCAGATTTCGCCATGCTGCTAAGAAATCGTGCGATTGATTTTGCGGAGTTGAGAAAGACGGCACACATAGGCGGAATATGGCCTGGGGTCGCGACGTTTCTTCTTCTGGTCTCCGAGTACGCGAAGTCCTTCGGAGGCACCGCGCCTGTCCCGGACGAAGTCATCGCATCGGCCTATAGCCAGGAGGTTCGCGTCTATCTTGGTGGAAATTTTCTCCGTGTCCCGAGAGTCCCAGCCGCCGGTCTTTATGGTTTGCAATTGGTCCATGCGGGGCGCAAAGTTGATTTGCGTGCCATGACGCGTCTGCCGCTTCTTCCTCCTCTCGCAATTTCTGCGTTAATCGCCTACAAACTCACCGGCAGCGACAAAGGAATCTGGTAATTACTTGTTTCTACAGCATCTACCGGATTGGGTTTGCTCCCTTTGAAAAGTACAATTGATCTGCGCAGAAAAAGCTTAGTTCTGTTTCGCGCTGTTTCTCAATGGTGTTTGCTTGCGTACGAAAAGTTCCGCGGTTATTGTACAACTTTTACTATGAAGATCGCCCAGGTTGCGCCACTATACGAAAGCGTCCCACCGAAGCTGTATGGGGGGACCGAGCGGGTGGTTTCGTGGCTCACCGAGGAGTTAGTGCGCCTCGGGCACGATGTTACCCTCTTCGCCACCGGCGACTCTTTGACCAGCGCAAAGCTGGTTCCGATATGCCCCGAAGCACTAAGGCTTAACTCCGAATGCGTGGATCAATTGGCGCATCACGTCATTATGGTGGAAGAGGTGTTTCGCGAGCGTGGGGCTTTTGATCTGGTTCACTTTCATATTGATTACCTGCACTTCGCAGCAAGCCGTCGGGAGCAAATCCCGGCTTTGACCACATTGCATGGTCGGCTCGATCTTCCAGATCTGGTTCCGCTATACCGAACCTTCCCGGAGATGCCCGTGGTCTCCATTTCCGATGCTCAACGCGCGCCGTTACCCTGGCTGAACTGGCAGGGAACGGTTCACCACGGCCTGCCGTTGAATCAATTTAGCTTCCATTCGGGACCGGGCAAATATCTCGCATTTCTCGGACGGACATCGCCTGAGAAGGGCCTCGACCGCGCCATCGAAATCGCAAAACGCTCGGGGATCCCCCTGAAGATAGCGGCCAAAGTTGATCGAGTAGATCGCGAGTATTTTGATTCCCGCATCAAACCGTTGCTTGATCATCCGCTGATCGAATTCCTTGGCGAGATTGGTCATGATGAGAAGAACGATTTCCTGGGAAATGCCATCGCCGTGCTGTTTCCGATTCAGTGGCCCGAGCCGTTTGGCTTGGTAATGATTGAATCAATGGCTTGCGGTACTCCCGTAGTTGCTTTTCCGGGAGGTTCCGTAAGCGAGGTCATGAAACAAGGCGTGAGCGGTTTTGTCGTTCCGGACGAAGACGGCGCGGTTGCCGCCGTGCAAAGAATTGCCGCTATTGACCGCGGGGCATGCCGCCGGTATTTTGAGGAAAGATTCACTTCTGCGCGCATGACGCAGGATTACCTGAACGTATACCAGAAATTGGCTCAGCGAACGCCTGCTTCCATCACCATCCCCGACGGAGTGTCGAGTTGGACGAAACTCGTTCCCATCAGTACTACATAGCTGCTAAATCGGCGCCTGCGGATGACCGCGTCGGCGTCCTGAAGTATGGGAAGATGTTCTGCGTCTTCGACCGTTTTGGGGATGTCCAAACTTCTGGCTTGGGCGAAGAGGGCCTATTCTTCGAAGGCACGCGGTACCTATCGCAATTGTCCTTGAAGCTTTGGAATTCGCGGCCTTTACTGCTGAGCTCCACCATCGAGTCGAATAATTTCCTTTTCACGGCCGACCTCGCTAATCTCGACGTTTCTTATGACAATCGTGTAGTGATTCCTCGCGGCGCCCTCCACCTGCATCGCTCAAAATTCCTGTGGAAGGACGCCTGTTATGAGGAATTCAAATTCACAAACTATGGGCTGGAAGCGCTGAGGATTCCGTTTCGGATAACCTTCGACGCCGACTATACAGACATCTTCGAAGTACGCGGAATGCGCCGTGAGCGCAGAGGGCATCGCCTGGAAAGTGATGTGGCAAACGATAACGTCGTACTTGCGTACGAAGGACTCGATGGTATTGCCCGCAAGACTCACGTGCATTGCGCACCCGCCCCGGCGGTGATGTCCGCGTCGGAGATGCAGTTTCAGGTTTCCCTTGCTTCCGGCGAGATCGCAGCTCTGCATGTGACAATTTCCTGCGATGCCGATCGGGGTACTCATTTTGCCGGCTATTCCAGGGCAATGGGCGACGCCGAGAGTGAACTGAACGATCTTGATTCGGGAGTGCCGGACATCCAGAGCTCAAATTCTCGTTTCAACGATTGGGTGCGGCGCTCTTTTGCAGATATACGCATGATGACGATTGGAAATCCGGAAGTGAATTATCCGTATGCGGGGGTGCCGTGGTTCAGCACTGTGTTCGGCCGTGATGGAATTATTACCGCGCTGGAAATGTTGTGGTTGAATCCGGCGATTGCGAAAGGCGTGCTGCAATATCTAGCAACGACTCAGGCCAAAGTGGTCAATCCTGCCACCGAAGCGGAACCGGGCAAGATTCTGCATGAGATGCGGCGGGGAGAAATGGCAAACCTGGGCGAGATCCCATTCGGATGCTATTACGGAACCGTTGACGCCACCCCCTTGTTCATCATGCTGGCTGGCGCTTACTACGACCGCACGGGGGATCGCGACTTTCTGCAACGAATGTGGCCGCACGTCGAGTCCGCCCTGCAATGGATTGATCAATTCGGCGACGTGGATGGCGACGGATTCGTCGAATATGCGCGCCACTCCAGCAATGGGCTGATTCAACAGGGATGGAAGGATTCCAACGACTCTGTCTTTCATGCCGATGGAACTCTGGCACAGGCGCCAATTGCCCTGTGCGAAGTGCAAGGTTATGTCTATGCCGCGAAGACGGCAGCGGCCCGGTTAACTTGCGCGCTGGGAAACCAGGCTAAATGCGCGAGCCTGTCGGCACAGGCCGAAAAGTTGAGGGCAAGATTTGAAGAAGCTTTCTGGTGCGAAGACCTTTCTACCTATGCTTTGGCGCTGGATGGAAACAAGGAAGCCTGTCGAGTTCGCGCTTCTAATGCCGGGCACTGCTTATTTACCGGCATTGCTTCGACAGAACGTGGTCAGCGAGTCGCGAAGTTGCTTCTGAGCAATGACTTTTGTACAGGATGGGGAATCCGAACCTTGGCGGCGGGTGAAGCCCGTTACAATCCGCTTTCATATCACAATGGCTCCGTCTGGCCGCACGACAATGCGATCATCGCGGGCGGAGAGGCCCGGTATGGACTAAAGGAATTTGCCGGGAAAATACTCATGGGATTGCTGGACGTGAGCAATCAGGTGGACCTTCACCGGCTTCCTGAACTATTTTGCGGCATCAATCGAAGGCCAGGAGAGGGTCCCACCTTGTATCCGGTCGCGTGCTCTCCACAGGCGTGGGCAGCCGGGGCAGTCTTCCTGCTCTTACAAGCCTGCCTTGGAATATCGGTCGAAGACAAAAATAGGCGGCTCGTATTCAATCGTCCGTTCTTACCCGAGGGCATCCCGCAGTTGTGGATCAAGCGACTTGGCTGCGGCGGGTCAACCATTGATCTATTTTTGGAGAGATGCGGCGACAAGGCTAAGGTAGAAGTGACGCGGAATCCAGCCCAGATTGAAGTTCTCACTACCGAGTAACCATTCGTCCACGATTCTATCCAGAGAGCTCTAAAGCACTTATCGGCGAAAACTACAGCGTCAACCGGATGGTGCTTGTTCTTAGGGCGAAACTACTATCTAAAGGTAGAAATCGAGGTTTACGGTGCTCGCACGGGCACAAGAGAGAAGAAGAGAAGAGAGGTTACATATGAAATTCAAGAACAGAGCAGTAAAGAGTTTTCTCGCCCTCAGCACCGCCATTTTGCTCCTTAGCTGTATGAGCTGGGCAGCTGATGATAAAGATCAATCCGACATCAACAAGCGCATTGAAGCTTCCGCAAATGTACTGAATGAGATTATGGGGACCCCGGACAACGCGATTCCCGATGAAATCATGAGCAACGCCAAATGCATCGCAGTGATTCCCTCAATGATCAAGATTGCGCTTGGTTTTGGCGGCAGCCACGGCAAGGGTGTAGCAACCTGCCGTACGGCCCACGGGTGGAGCGCTCCAGCTCCCATTACAATCACTGGCGGCAGTTGGGGACTGCAACTCGGCGGCCAGGCCGTTGACCTGGTGTTGGTCGTGACGAACGATCAGGGAATGCAACATTTGTTGGCCAGCAAATTCAAGATTGGAGCCGATGCTTCAGCAGCCGCAGGTCCTGTGGGGCGTAATGCAGCTGCCGGCACTGACTGGAAAATGAAGGCTGAGATATTGACATACTCTCGTGCCCGAGGCGTATTCGCGGGAATTGATTTGAGCGGCTCTTCTATTACCCAAGATAAAGACGAGACGCGCATCCTTTACGGCAAGATGGTGTCCTTCGACACTATTCTGAACGGTAAGATCGCCCCTCCCGCCGGCGCCCGGCCCTTTCTAGCTGCCGTCCGCAAGTATGCAGGACAGGCAAAAGAGCAGGGTTAGTTGACGCAGCCAACCCGAACAACAGTGGGACAGTAACGCCTTCGTTACAAAGACATGGCCGGTCAGGTTTTCTTTTCCTGGCCGGCTTTTCTGTGGGACTTGATACCGTAGAAGCGCAACCTCGTGACCGCGACATCTCATCGAATCCGCATGCCGGACGCCCCTCAACCCGAGCAAGCCGAGTTGCCGGTAACTTCTTCCGACCCTCCCGAGCTTCCCCCCAAACAAGAAGCGTTGTTCCGCGAGGTGTTGGAGACTCTCGAACTTAAACACTTGCCTTTCGCCGTTTCCGGAGCTTTCGCCCTGAAGGAGCACACCGGCATCTGCCGCTGGACAAAAGATTTGGATATTTTTCTCACTCCTCGAAACGCTCCTCTGGCTCTGCATTACCTCGAAGAACGAGGATTCGATTGCGAAGTACGCGACCCCGTGTGGTTAAGCAAAGCCCACCGCGGCGATTTCTTTGTGGATCTGATAACCGGCATGAGCAACGGGGCAATTACAGTTGACGACTCATGGATCGCGCACGCCAAGCCGGCGACAATTTATGGAGTTGCCACCCGGGTCCTCGCCGCCGAAGAACTGATTGCTTCGAAGCTTTTTGTAATTCGCCGCGAGCGCTTTGATGGCGCGGATATTGCCCACGCAATATACGGCACTCGAGGAAATCTTGACTGGCAGAGGTTGCTGGCCATAGTGGGCGAGCATTGGGAAATTCTGCTTTGGGCACTCCTGTTGTTTCGGTACGTTTATCCGGCCCAGACTCACTATGTCCCAGTCCACATTTGGAAAATTCTGCTGGGACAACTTGTGCCGGCGATAGAGAATCCAGATCCACAAGCCAAATTTCGGGGAAGCCTGGTGGACGAACACATGTTCGCCATTGACGTGAATGAGTGGGGATTGGAAGACGTTTTGCAGGAGTACCGCGAGCGCAGGTTGAAAGCAGAACGCGCCAAGAATATTTAAAGCGAATGCCTTTTCAATGAGAATAGCAGCCACCGCCGATTTGCACTTTACCGTGCAGCGATACACAGCCCTGCAAGATCAACTAAATAAGGTGCGCGACGAAGCCGACGTCTTTGTTCTCGCCGGAGATTTGACCAACTATGGCAAAGCGGAAGAGATGGAACCGCTGCTGAATGCGATTGTGCGCCTGCGCGTTCCTACTATCGCGGTGCTTGGAAATCATGACTACGAGTGCGGGCAAGAGGCGGAATTGATGCGCATGATGACGGATGCGGGAATCAAGGTGCTCGATGGCAGTGCGTATGAACGCGATGGCGTGGGATTCGCGGGCACAAAAGGTTTCCTCGGAGGGTTCGGCCGGGGAGTCTTAACCGCGTTTGGCGAGCCTGAGGTTAAAACATTCGTTCGCGCATCAATTGACGAAACCTTGAAACTCGAACGGGCGATGTCGCAGCTTCGAACGAAGAAGCGGGTCGTCGTGCTGCACTACGCTCCTATCGCGGCAACCGTCACCGGCGAATCGCCGGAAATCTATGCCTTCCTGGGCACCTCAAGACTGGCGGAAGTCATTGATCGCCACGGAGCGGATATCGTCGTGCATGGGCACGCGCACAATGGCAAGCTGGAGGGACGGACAACTGCGGGAGTTCCGGTTTATAACGTGGCCATTACGCTGCTGGAATCACAACAGCCTTCGGCGGTTTATCGCGTGTTCGATATTTAATGGTCATTCTGGGGCATTCTCGTCAGAAGCCGAGGGAGTTTATTTGGCAGCGGGGAAGTTCAAGCGCAGCCCTGCGCGCACAAGAATTGGCGGTCCCAGGTTAATGATTGGCGTGCGTGCGACCATGAATCGCTGGTTCAATATATTTTCCGCGGCGGCAAATACATCGAGATGTTTTGTCAGCTTCCTCCCTGCAAGAACATCCATCGTGTAAAAGCTGTCCAAAGGGAATTGATTCTGATCATCGTCAAATTGCTTTCCGACGAATCTTCCTTGAGCGCTCAACAGAAGCACTTTCGGATTCCAATACCGCGCCTCCCAGGTGAACTCATGGCGGGGGACCTGCGGAATATCGAGCCCATCGAGAGAGCTGCCAGCCGCGGGAAAGCTGACAACTGTGGCGTCCGTGTAATCATATCCGGCCGAGAATTGGGTGTGCTGATTGAGGTGAAACACGGAATCAAGTTCAAGCCCGCGAGAGCGCGTGCGTCCAAGGTTCTGCCGCTGCCTTGTGATCAGCGATGGAGTCGTGGTTAGAGTTACATTCTCGACCGGATTAACAATGTCGCTCCAAAAGAAAGTGCCGCGAAGCTCCAGTTTTTGATTTAGCGCCAGTGCGTTGACGCCGGCTTCGGCTCCGGTGAGGCGCTCGGCGCGAAGCGCAGCATTGCTGTTGGTGAGAACGTTTCCCAGGCGGAAGCTTCTGTACAGTTCATTCAGCGTGGGAGCGCGGAATGCGCGATAAATGGAAGCAGTGGCGGAAATATTGCGGGTCACAGAACGCAAGACGGACAAACGGGGATTTACGGCGATATTATTCCGGTTGGGAAACATTGTTGCGGTCGGAGCTGAGTTCGTAGAAACGGGTATGCGAAACGACGAGCCATCAAGATTCCACCAGTCATCAAGGCGAACGCCGAGAATGACCGTCCACTTGTCGCGGAAACGTAAGACATCTTCCCCGAAAACTCCAAACACACGCTGGCGGCCACCCGCGAAATTGTTCGCGGCATGCGTTCCTGATAAGAACAATTGTTCATTGCTGGAGCCAATCACTTCCTGAAGATCGGCGCCTGCAATCAGAGTTTGAGCCTTTCCCATCGCGTGCGTCCACTGCGCTGTGCTTCCCAATTGCTGCGCCGGTACATGTTGTATATCCACGAGAGATTCACTCGACCGGCCAGAAGCGATGGACGAAAATCGTTGATTGTAACCCTGAACATCCCCGAATATGCGGGCGGAAAGCGAATTGCTTATGTCGAGCTGCTCATCTAATCCCGCCGCGCCCTCCTCGATCTGTGTGTCATTGGTTTGAATGGGAGTTCCGTTGTTTCTGAATTCGTTATAGAAATTCCCCCTGGCGAAAACTCTTCCATTCGGGCTGAGTTGATAGCCAAGCCCCAGATCCACGCTTGCATGTTTTGAATTTGCGGCCGTATCTACGGCGCCCCGTTGAGAAGACGGAACTAAAATATAGCCATCGCTCCGGAATAAATCGGCTGCTGTCTCGAAATCCCACTTTCCGATTTTGTCTCCCGCCCAAACGGATAGATCGGGCGTCTCCTCATTCCCATGGGAAATATCCATGGAAAGAGCCGGGCCCTCAGGCCTTCGGGAAACGAATTGAACGACCCCGCCCAGGGCGTCGCTGCCGTATAAATTCGAGGCGCCTCCGCGAAACACTTCGACGCCGGATATTTCAAGCGGCGGAATTCGATCCCAGTAAACCCATCCTCCAAAGGGATCCATCAACGGGATTCCATCTTCCAGCACCAGGGCGCGGCTTGGGCCGCTTGCTCCGAGGCCACGCAGCGAAACACCCTGCGAAGTTGGGTTCGATGTCCTGCTGCTGGATCGCCGGAATAACGAAAATCCAGGGACCTGACGCAGGACATCGTCAACCGTCAACGAAGGGCTGGCAGCCACGTCCGCGTGCGAAAGCGCAACCATGCTGCCCGGGGTTTCCGAAAGCTTCAACTCGGAGCGCGAGGCTGAAACCACCACTTCTTCATTTACGCCGGCCGGTTTCAGCACAAGCTCCAGCGCCTCAATCGGAGGGGAGTTCCACGAAATACGGGTGTCGGCAAAGCCGGTCGCAGCGACCTCCAATAGTCCCGGCCCATTGGGAACTTGCGCGAATGTGAATTCCCCATTCGAATCAGTCTTTGTAGTAGCTGAGAAGCTCCCGGAGCGGATCTTCACTAACGCACCTGTTACCACGGACCGGGTGGTATCGCGAACTGTACCAGTTACTCGAGCGTTTTGGGCAGATGCGGCAATCGCCGCTAATAAGACAACGGCTGCGGCGACGGATTTGATGAATTGAGAGAACGCGCTGCGATGCCGGAATGCGACAGCAAAGATTCTGAACACAGTTCCACATGACAACAGACAATTGGCAACAATTCAAAGAGGTTTTTCAAGCCGCGCTGGAGCTTCCTAAGGAGGAACGGCAGGCGTACCTCGAAAAGGTCTCGCCGGATGCAGCTTCCAGATCTGAACTGGAGGCGTTGCTGTTCTGCTACGAACCAGCAGATGGTGGTAGCGGGGAAATCATCGAGGACCGCGACAAGATGCCGGTCGCGCCTGCGGACCCCTTAGCGGAAACCTTCATGGATCATTATCAGATCCTTGAGAGAAGGGGCCAGACGGGAATCGCGACGCAATATCTTGCACTTCGACTGAACGACCCGGGTCTGAAGCAGGTGATAGTCACGATCGTGCAGACGGATATGAGTCCGGCTGATTTTTTCCGTCCCTTTCAAAGGGAAAGGATTATTTTGATTAGTCTCCGCCACCCGAATATCGGGGCGTTCCTGGACACCGGCATTACGCGAGAAGGGCTGCCCTATTGGGCGGTCGAATTTGTCGAAGGGGTTCCAGTGGATGAGTATTGCGACTCGAACAAGCTTGGAACCCATGCCAGAATCGCCCTAATTATGAGTGTTTGCGACGCGATTCAATACGCGCATTGTCGCTTCATTGCCCACGGCAGGATTACGCCGAGGCGCATTCTTGTCAGGAAAGATGGTGTTCCCAAACTACTCGGCCTGGGAATGATGAATTTGCCAGTCCACGAACTCACCGCGCCAGACGCCAAACAGAACGCTGTCGAGTACGCGAGCCCGGAACAACTTCGAGGGCAGCCCTCCACTGCGGCGGACGACGTGTACGCTCTTGGCGTGGTGCTCTATCAACTTCTTACCGGACAGTCTCCCTATTGCCTGAAAGGCGGACAGGGGAATGACTTTCTGCCGGAAATTTTTGAAGCGATTAAACCCAGTAAGGTTCTCGACCAGAAAACGGAACAGACCAGGAATGAGGAATTCCGAACCACCCGCCGGCTACTTGCAGGCGACCTGGATAGCATCGTGCTGAAAGCCATTCAGAAGAACCCCGCAAAGCGTTACGCATCGGTCGAGCAATTTTCTGGAGACCTCCGCCGCTATTTTGCATGTCAGCCCGTTTCGACGCGAGACAATACGTTCCTATATCGTGCCGGAAAGTTTATTCAGAGGCGACGCAAATCCCAGACGGACCCGTTCTCTAACCGTCGCGTTCCTTCGTAAGTGGCGGCTTATCTTGGATTCGTAACCGAAAAACCGAACTTCCGCATCAGAGCTGACGCAGCCGGAGTTCTCATGAATTCCTGAAACTCTCGAGCCGCCTTCTTGTGAGGCGAAGATCTCAGAATCGCGCAACTCTGCTCGATGGCAGGATAGTCGGATTCCGGTATCGGGAAGTAGTTTCCTCGATCTCCCGCGCCGGGGGCCAGGGCGAGGGAAAGCGCGATGATCCCCGCTTCGGCCGCGCCACTATCCACGAACTGAGCGGTTTGAGAAATGTTTTCCCCAAGCACGATTTTATTTTGAACACGGGAATAGATGTTTTCGTGCTCGAGTGCGGCAACCGCGGCGCGTCCGTAGGGAGCATGCTCGGGATTGGCTACGGCAATCTTGTGAATTTTCGGATCGAGCAGCACCGTAAGCCCTTGCCGAACGTCTATGTTCGCGCTTTTTAGCGCCCACAGAACGATCTTTCCGTCAGCGTATTGGAAAACTGATCCGGGTTCGATCAGGCCCGCGGCGTCCAGTGATTTCGGATACATCAGGTCGGCGGAAAAAAATAAGTCGAACGGCGCTCCCTGCCTGATCTGTGCCGCGAAGTTTCCCGAGGAGCCAAAAGCGATGGTTACTTTTTTCCCCGTCTGTTTCTCAAACTGCCGCGTCAGCTCCGGCAATACAAATTGGAGGTCTGACGCCGCGGCAATGGAAAGTTCGTCCGCGGCATGGGCCGTCAGAGTGAAGAGTAGAAGGGCCAGGGGAAGATACAAATATCCATTTCTCATCTGTGCAGTGTTGATAGTTGTACAGAAAATGTCAAATGCTCGGTTAAGGTTCCCCAGGTCCTTGAAGTTTCCCGATAGGTGACCCGGGACGGCCTGATGCAGTCGGCGTTCCTATACCCAGCTTTACACTTCATTACGAATCGGACAGCATCTTCCGTAAGTTTCCCCGCATCCTAGATAGAAATTAAGATCCGATTACGCCGTTAATTGGGCCACCTTTTCCCCGCATTTCGGATTTTCAGGATTGTGTCGCGGACCGCGAAAGAGAGGTTTTTTGAAGACACATTTTTTGCAACTACCATTCTTAAAACTACAATTTTCGCGGATTGCGATTTCAGTTCTCGCGTTAGCGGCTGCGATTGCCGCTCCTCTTCCGGCAGTCGCTGCTTTGGGTGGCGACGTCGCCTCGGTACAAGCTGACCAGGCGCGCATGAAGGCTGAACTCCGCATTCAAACCGGCCAGGCCTATACGGTCCACGAGCTCCACGAAGCCGGCGGAAACGTGATCAAGGAGTTCATTTCTCCCGCGGGGAAAGTATTCGCCGTCACCTGGAGCGGACGCTCGATTCCGGACATGCGCCAGTTGTTGGGAACATATTTCGATCAATTCTCGCAGGCGGTTCAGACTCGCGCCCGGCGGCTTGGACGGGCGCCACTAAACATTCACCACAACGGACTCGTGGTGCAGAGTGGCGGCCACATGCGGACGTTTTCTGGAAGAGCTTATTTGAGCGATAAATTGCCGGAGGGGGTGAGCCTGGATGCCATCCACTAGGGGAAAAGTTCACAGAGTTTCGGCGATTTGCTTTTTTGGATCGCTCGCGCTTGCGATTGGCTGCGGCGGCGGGTCGAACACACCCGCAATCAACAAGATCGCAACTCCCACTCAAAACGTCCAGGCGATAGTCGTTGACGCGGGACCTGCGGCCTTTGTCACCGCAAACGGCGGTTTCCCGTATGTCAACGGCCCCTTTGTCACGATTACAGTCTGCGCGCCAGGCAGCACGACCGACTGCAATACGATTGATCACGTCCTCGTGGATACCGGGTCTTTCGGGCTGAGGATTCTGTCTTCCTCTTCCGGAGGCGAGCTCACAGCTTCACTCCCAACGACCAGCGTTAGCGGCAATCCGCTGGGAGAATGTGTGCAGTTTGCTGACACTTCATTTTTATGGGGACCCGTAGCGACTGCGGACGTCAAGATCGCAGGCGAAGAAGCGAGTTCGATCCCAGTCAATGTTGTTGGCGATACAACGTTTTCCGCAGCGCCGGGCAGTTGCAATACCGGCGGACCGGACGATGACAGCATCGGCACGTTGGGCGCCAACGGCATATTGGGAGTTGGATTTGTGCAGTATGACTGTGGGACTTTCTGCTCGACTGGAACTCCGCCTTCGGCGTTTTACTATCAGTGCCCAACGTCGGGCTGCACACCGAGTCTCGTCAACCTGCCGCAGCAAGTTCAAAATCCTGTAAGCCTGTTTGCCGCGGACAATAACGGCGTGATCATCGAACTGCCGACTCCCTCCGGCCCTCAAGCCAGCCTTAACGGTTCGATGGTCTTTGGAATTGGCACGGAATCGAATAATGGTTTGGCAGGCGCGACCGTGCTGACGCTGGATTCAAACGGCAATTTCACAACGAAGTTTAATGGGAGCACCATGTCGAACTCGTTCATTGACAGCGGTTCCAATGGCCTGTTTTTCGACGACAATAGTTTAGCCAGTTGCCAAACCAACACCAGCTTTTATTGTCCACTCACGCCCGCGAGCTTAGAAGCCGTGAACAGCGGATCCAACGCCGCCACCAGCACGGTTAACTTCAGCGTGGCGAATGCCGACGCTATTTTCAACAACGTCCCCAACGATGCGGTTGTTCCCGGACTGGCGGGACCGAATGATGGCAGTTTCACCTCGTTTGATTGGGGATTGCCTTTCTTCTACGGTCGCAATGTCTTTACTTCCATCGCAGGGACTTCGGCTCCGGGTGGTTCGACGCCATATTGGGCGTATTAGGCGACGTTATACGTAGGGCCTGACTTTATAGACTTGCGCGAGGGTTGTATGAAGGCAGCGCCTTTCACACGTGGAAAAAGCCACAGGTCGCGGGGAGGGTTTGAAAGAGCGCGGCTTTCAGCGGCGCCGGCTGTCAATTCAAAAGATTTACGGCGCGACTAAAAAGTCGCGCCCTTTCAATCTAAATCTAGGAAGCATTTCTCCGCAGCCCCTATCCCGCCATCAGGAACAGCGTTGGACGCTCAGCCTCCGGCCGTTCTTGCCAGTAATTGGTTAGAATTTCATACACCATCATCCCCACTTCTCCCGTCCCGAAAGACACATAGCGTAACGCCTGGACAAGCGGTGATTTTTCCGCGGCCAGCCCCAGAATGATATTCTTCGCCTTCAGTTTGATGCTGACATAGGCAATCGTATTTGCGATCACGTTGGCGTTGCGAACGATAATTATGTTTTCCGCGGAGCTGCATTTGACTTCTACTTCGAGCTGTTCGTAAAACTCGCTCCGGTCGTCCAGAAGTTCCACATGCAGAAATGTGAGCGGGCCTGCAACCTTGTAAGACCGTTCGACTTTAGCCCGGATGTGAGAGCGGTACTTTTTGTCCAAGGTGGCGATGGGAACGATATTGAGATTCCCATCCTCCAACTTGTCCCACAACCGCCGCGACTCTTCATCACAAAAACCGCACGTCCTGACTCGCAATTCGATAGAGCGGAAATAACGGCTGATTACGCTGGTGACGATCAGCAGGGCGATAAAAATGCTGGCGATGATGATTCCGTCAGGACGTTCCTTGATATTCGCCCCCAGCGTATAGGCAAAAACCACCGCGCAAAGCCAGAAGTAGAGGGATTTTATGCGCGATTTGACCTTGCCTTCTTTGTTTTCGGAAGCGTCGCGCCAGAGAACCAATGCGGCCGCAACCGCCGCCGAGAAGATCAGTACCAGGACTCCGGTGGCATACGCACCACCCTGCCGAACGACGCTGCCTCGAAAAGCAAATGTCACCCCGAGGTCTATGGCAAAAAGAACCAGGACTAGTGGGCGGGCGTACGATACCCATCGCGGCGCCATTCCGAAGCGCGGCAGGTAACGCGGTATCAGATTCAAGAGTCCCGCCATAGCCGAAGCGCCTGCAAACCACAGGATCAGGATTGTGCTCACATCGTAGAGCGAGCCAAAAGCACTTCCCAAATATTGATGCGCAAGATATGCCATTGCCCGTCCGCTCGCCGGACCACCCTCCCGGTAAGCGCTCTCTGGAATCAGAAGTGTCGTCACGATGCTCGATCCGATAAGCAAAACACTCATGAGGGCGGCGGCAGCAAGCAGAAGCCGTCCGGTATTTCGAATCCGCCCTTTTGGAGCCGACGCTTGGTCTTCTTCGCCCGTTTTCCCCCTTCCAGCCTTGTCCGTCGCGTCGCCGCGGATAAGGGGCATCAAGGAAACTCCCGTCTCAAATCCGCTTAGTCCAAGAGCGAGGCGCGGAAATACAAAACACGAAGCAATAAAGATCCCGGTCCAACCGTCGCCACCCGCGTGAAGCGCGGCATGCCAGTTCCGAAGCATTTCGGGATGGTGCAAAATTTCCAGGCCGCAAACCAGAGTCACCGTGGCATTTAGGAGTATGTAAGGGATGGCTACAGCCATCGCCAGGACAATCGCCTCCCCGAATCCCTTCAGAAAGACAATCGCCAGTATGGCCAGCAACCCAATGGTGATTGCCATGTGCAGATGTGCGGCGTATTGCTTAACCAGGGGATTCTCAACTACATGTTGCGCCGAATCCGCCGCGCTCAAAGTCATGGTGATTACGAAATCGGTCCCGGCGAATCCGAGCAGGACTAAAACCAGTAATTTGCTGGGCCACCCTTTCACCAAATTTTCCAGCAGCGCGATCGAGCCCTGCCCCGCGTAAGAGCGCCGCGCAACCTCGCGGTAAACGGGCACAGCGCAAAAAAGAGTGACGAATACTAGAACGACGGTTGCGATTGGCGCTAAAATTCCAGCGGCGAGGAGAGCAATTCCGGCCTGATAGGCGATGCTGGAAAAATAATCAACCCCAGTCAACCACATGACCGCGAACCACGGATGTTGGTGACTGGTGGTCTCTTTGTGGTGAATCGAAAGATCGCGTCCCGACATGAACCATCTGGACAGGAAGCCGCCGTGACTTTTTGGCGCCTCGGGTTCGGTGATCGCGGCAGTTTCCGGCAAAGCGCTCCTGAAATTCGAACAGGATGGATGTTCTCAGGCTAAGCTGTGGTTTTCTTCTGTGCGTTCCCGGTTTCCGGGTTGTGCCAGCCACCGACATCGGCAGCCAGGCTATCGGCCTGCGGGGGTCCCCACGAACCTGGCTTGTATTCATGCACCGGGCTGGCGTTCCCCAGAATGGGATCAACAATTGCCCATGCCGCTTCCACCGCGTCTTCCCGAACGAACAACATTGAATCCCCGTGCATCGCATCACCCAGAAGGCGAACGTATGCATCAACTTCGTCAGCCGCCTGGGATTCCACCGCTGTAAGTTCAGCCGGCATTGAGACCAGAGCCGCACCCGGGCGCTTGACTTGCGCGTTGAGGCAGATCGAAAGTTCGCCTGGTCCCAGGTTAAACACAAAGGAATTGGAGGAATCCCGCGCAATGCCTTCCAGCGGAGGTTTTCTAAGCTTCACCAGAACCTGCGTAGAGGTGACCGGCAGGCACTTGCCCGCGCGAATAAGGAACGGCACGCCGGACCATCGCCACGATTTGATCTGCAGGCGAACCGCGGCATAAGTTTCTACCTTCGAGTTTGGCGCGACTCCTTCTTCCTTTTTGTAGCCTTGGAATTGACCGCGGACCACGTGCCCGGGATCAAGAGGAAGAATCGTTCGGAACACCTTTACCTGCTCATCACGGATGTCATCGGAGTGAATGCCGGCCGGCGGTTCCATAGCGAGAAACGCCACGACCTGCAGCATGTGATTCTGAATTACGTCGCGAATGGCTCCGTTGGCGTCGTAAAACCTTCCACGGCCCTGCACGCCAAACTGCTCCGCCATGGTGATCTGCACGCTTTCAACGTAGTTTCGATTCCATATCGGCTCCAGAAAAGCATTGGCGAAGCGAAAGAAAAGAAGATTGAGAACCGCCTCTTTGCCGAGATAATGATCAATACGATAAATGCCGGACTCCGGCAAAACCGCCCGCAACGCCTCATTCAGCTTTTTCGCCGATTCCAGATCGTGACCAAAGGGCTTTTCGACAATAACCCGCGCATTTTCCAGGCAGCCCGCTTGCGCCAGGGACTCCACCACGCTGATAAATAAATCCGGAGGAATCGCCAAATAATGGGCGGGCGCTTTCGCCGTTCCCAGGGTTTCTTTCAGTAGATGAAATGTATTCTTATCGCCGTAGTCGCCGCCCACATACCGCAGCAGGCCCAGGAACTTTGTCAGCGAAGCCTGGTCAACGTTTGCGACATGCTGTTTTACGCTGTCGCGAGCTCGATCCTTCAAGTGCTGGTCGGTTCTGCCCGCCTTGGCTACGCCGATTATCGGCACCTTGAGGTTTCCAGTTTTTACCATCTGATACAGCGCGGGAAGCACCTTTTTGTCCGCAAGGTCTCCCATGACTCCAAAGACCACCAGAGTATCGGCTGCGGGAGGAGAGGCAGTCGAAGTTTGAGAATGTCGTGTATGGGTGTAAGTTCGCATGGCCCACCTAGTTTATGACGGATTTTCATCATGCGCGGTATCACGCGGCAAAGATTTATGAGGGTCGTCCGCCTTTCCCAACATATGCCGCCCAGCCTTGTAAACTTAACCATCCAGTCAATGTCGTTCCGCAGCCCCGCTCCGATCTGCTAGTCTGCCTTGAATGGATTACCTTTGGACTCCCTGGCGTTACGCTTACGTCAGCACCGCAGAAAAGCAGGATGGGTGCATTTTTTGTGAACTGCCCAAACTGGAAAACAGCAAAGCTCTGATCGTCCACCGCGGTGAAGAATGCTACATCATCCTCAACAACTTTCCATACTCCGCCGGGCACGTGATGATTGTCCCATTCGCGCATCTCGACCAACTGCAAAAGCTGCCCGAAGGCGCCGCGCGCGAAATGATGGAATTGGCGCAGAGAATGGAAGGCGTTCTGCGGCAACTTTATTCTCCGGATGGAATCAATCTGGGGATGAACATCGGCAAGGCCGCTGGCGCGGGAGTTTCCGGGCACGTCCACATGCATGTGCTGCCCCGCTGGATCGCGGACGCCAATTTCATGTCCGTTGTGGCCGAAACGCGAGTTCTGCCTGAAGCGTTGGCAACTACGTTCCAAAGGATAAAAGCGGCATTGGGGTGAAAATATAAACGTCAACCTGAGCATGAGAACAGCCACCCCTGTCCAGTTGAGCACGCTCAACATTATTTCCTCAACATTTTCTCCATTGCGCTCTCATCAATAACGCTGACGCCTAATTCTTTGGCTTTCTCCAGTTTTGAGCCGGCATCTTCGCCTGCGACTACGTAGTCTGTCTTTTTGCTGACTGATCCTGCGACCCTGCCACCCGCGTCTTCGATCATCTTCTTGGCCTGATCGCGGCTATGCCGCGCCATGGTCCCGGTTAGGACGAATGTTTTCCCCGCCAGCTTCGTTCCCCGTTCCTTCTTGTGCCCTGCCAAATTGATGCCGGCATGTCTTAGCTGTCCCACCAACTCCCGATTTTTGAACTCCTGGAAGAATTCCGCTATGCTCTTCGCGATTCGCGGTCCAACTTCGTTCACCTGCTGGAGTTCATCTTCGCCGGCATTCATGAGAGCATCCATGGATCCGAAGTGTTCGGCCAGGAATTGTGCGGTCCTATCGCCCACAAATCGAATTCCGAGCCCAAAGATTACCCGCTCCAGCAGAAGCTTTTTTGAGGCTTCAATTTCGCGCAGCACATTCTGCGCCGACTTCTCTCCCATCCGTTCGAGTTTGAGCAAGTCCGCCTCAGTGAGCTTGTAAATGTCGGCGACATTCTTGACCAGTCCATGGTCGGTCAGTTGATTCACCAGCGCCTCCCCCATGCCGTCAATGTTCATCACACCGCGCGATGCAAAGTGCAAAATACTCTCCCGCAGCTTGGCAGGGCAGTTGACGTTCACGCAACGGTAATCCACTTCGCCCTCCGCGCGGACCACATGAGTCCCGCAGACAGGACACTTCTCCGGCATACGAAAGGATTTGGTTCCGCGAGGGTGGTCTTTGTCATCCACCACTCGATTAATCTTTGGAATGACATCACCGCCGCGTTCCACTTCGACCCAATCGCCGATCTTTACCCCCAGTCGCTCGATCTCGTCCATATTGTGAAGAGTCGCGCGGCTTACGGTTGTTCCGCCGATGAAAACCGGCTTCAATGCCGCCACTGGCGTCAACTTGCCGGTACGGCCTACCTGCACCAGAATGTCTTCGACCCTGGTGATGCCCGATCGCGCGGCGTACTTGTAGGCAATGGCCCATCGCGGCGCTTTTCCAGTGAACCCCAACTTCTGCTGCAGGGAAGTCTCATTCACCTTGATAACAATGCCGTCAATTTCGTAAGGCAGACCTTCGCGCTTGGTTTCTTCTCTTTCGATGAATGTCCATAACTCTTCAAAACTCTTTACCAGCGTGCGCGCAGGATTGACTTTGAATCCGGCTGTGTCCAACGCGTTCAATGTCTCCCAATGACGGTCAAAATAAGTGCTCCCATTTTGCAGTAATGCGTAGGCAAAATAATCCAGCCGGCGTTGCGCCGTGACGCCTGGCTCGAGCTGGCGAACCGTGCCTGCCGTTGCATTGCGCGGATTGGCAAATATCGAAAGTCCCTTTCCCTCGCGGTCCTCATTCATTTTTTTGAATGCGGCAAGGGGCATAAGCATTTCGCCGCGAACTTCAAAACTCGCCGGGATGGCCGCCTTCTTCAGCTTCTCCCTGGGAATCGAAAGCGGAATTGACCGCACCGTGCGCACGTTCAGCGTCACGTCTTCACCAACCGTGCCGTCGCCACGCGTGATTCCCCGGACCAGCTTGCCGTCCTCGTAATGCAGCGCCAGGGACATGCCGTCGAGCTTGAGTTCGCAAACATATTCAATATTCTCGCGTTCAGCCAACTCGTGAACCCGCCGCTCCCAATTTCGCAGATCGTCCACGTTGTAAGTGTTGTCGAGCGACAACATTGGCGACGAATGCCGCGCCTTCACGAATCCTTCACGAGGCTTGCCGCCGACCCGCTGAGTCGGAGAATCAGGAGTGATTAACGCAGGATGTTCAGACTCAATCGTTTTCAGCTCGCTCATCAGCTGATCGAATTGAGCGTCGGATATCTCCGGATCGTCGAGGACGTAGTAGCGGTATTCGTGATGGCGAATCTGTTCGCGAAGAGTTTCTATCTTTGCCTCGATATCCTTCTTAGCAGCAGCCATCGCGAAAATTATAGCTGCCCGCGAGGGCTACACATCGGACAGTCGCAGATACCGCTTTGATCGAAGTCCAGCCGAGCAGTCCTCACCAGGAATTTCTCTGTCATGGCCACGCCCAACCAAAGTCAGGTACGATGTCGTCCGGAGAGTCTCGGGGAATCTCGCTATGATTCGATCTGGAGGAATTATGTCAAACTCGCGTAGGGCATTCTTAGCCCATACATCTCTAGGCCTGTTGGGAATGGCTGCCGCAGGCCGCCGCCTGATGGCGCAGACGCCGAGCAATCTACCTCCCGGAGCGCCGCCCGCATTCGACACAGCTCCCGCTGTGGGACCTGAAGTTTCGCCTAACACGTTCGCGGAAGCAGAAAAGCTGGTACAAGTTCAATTGACTGAGCACGATCTCGCCGAGGCCGCCAACAGTTGGCGCACCTCGATGGCGGCGGTCTATGAGCGGCGTACCGGCCCTCGCAAAGTGGAACTTGAAACGACTCTGGCGCCTTATTCGCGCTGGGATCCAGTATTGCCCGGGCAGAAGAAGGGTCCGCAGCAAAACCGGTTCGTCCGCAGCAAAGTTGATCCCGGGCCATTGCCTCAGAGCGATCAGAATATTGCTTTCGCTCCCGTAACCAAGCTCTCCCGTTGGATTGAGCAACGGAAGTTGAGTTCAGAGCGTCTCACGAATATTTATCTTGAGCGTCTGAAACGCTTTAATCCTGAGTTGCGATGCGTCATCACTCTCACGCCCGAACTGGCTCTAGCCCAGGCCAAAAACGCTGATCAGGAAATCGCTGGCGGGCGATACCGCGGCCCGCTGCATGGAATCCCCTGGGGAGTCAAAGACCTTCTCGATACTGCGGGAATCCCCACCACATATGGCGCTGAGCCATTCCGAAACCGTATTCCCGAGAAGAACGGTGTTGTGGTACAGCGTCTCAACGATGCCGGCGCCGTGCTGGTGGCGAAGCTCAGCTTGGGAGCGCTCGCCCTGAATGATGTGTGGTTCGGCGGCCAGACTATGAATCCCTGGCTTCTCGAAGAAGGATCGTCGGGATCGAGCGCCGGCCCAGGCGCTGCAACCGCCGCGGGATTAGTGGGATTTGCAATTGGAAGCGAGACCGAGGGCAGCATAGTGAGTCCGAGCATGCGATGCGGCATTACCGGGCTCCGCCCCACCTATGGTCGAGTGCCTCGCACCGGCGCCATGACCCTCTGCTGGTCGCTGGACAAGCTCGGATCCATGACTCGTTCGGTGGAAGACACAATGCTGGTGCTACATACAATCTCCGGACCTGATGCTGGAGACCTGTCGAGCGTGTCCAGTAAGCTGGATTTTAATGCCGCTGCCGGCGTGCGGGGCCTTCGCGTTGGGTACTTCCCCGCATGGATGAAAGAGCCGCCCGCAACCGCAGTGGAACGCGCCGCACTAGAAACCGTCAAGAAAGTTGGCATGGTTCCGGTCGAGGTAAGTATTCCGAACTGGCCTTATGATTCGCTTAACCTTATTCTTTTCGCCGAGGCCGCGGCGGCATTTGAGGAAATAACCCTCGACCACCGCGTGGACCAACTTAAAATGCAGGTGCCTGACGCGTGGCCGAATACTTTTCGGCAGTCGCGATTCCTTTCTGCGGTTGACTTCGTTCAAGCTGACCGATTCCGGCGAAAAGTTGCGGAAGAAATGGAGCGCCTGCTCAATCAGGTGGATCTCCTATTGGTCCCATCCCTGCGCGATGAAATGCTGACGATAACGAATTTCACCGGACATCCATCGCTTACCATGCGAGCGGGGTTTGTCGAAGTTGCCGAGGCACGCAGCGACTGGGCGCCCGATCCGCAGAAGCCGCTGCCAAAGTTTTCGCCGCCTCGTCGCGTCCCCCACGGGATCACTCTGATTGGAAGACTGTTCGATGAAGGGAAATTGGCCAGTGCGGGATTGGCGCTGGAACGAGTGCTGGGCGTGACTGACGAGCGGCCGCCTGGATTCTAAGGACGGCGGAGTGTGTCACGTTCTGGGCCGTTGTTATGGGGATCGGGCTGTCGGCTGGCAGCCTTTGTTGTATGTAGCTACGGTTGGAGTTACAATGATTTTTGAGTGGAACCAGGCCAAGAATCGCGCAAATATCCGGAAGCATGGCCTTGATTTCGCCGATGCGGAGGAGTTGTTCCGTGGAATCCTGCTAGCCCATCCCGATCTTCGGGAAGACCACGAAGAAGAACGATGGATTGGCATCGGCGCGATGCAAGGCCGTACCCTGGTGGTCGCCTTTACACAACGTGGCCCAGAGACCATTCGCATCATCTCGCTCAGAAAGGCAACCCGGCGTGAACGCAAACAATACGAAGAGGCGATCCAAGACCAACTGGAAGAGGGTTGACGCACTTAGGGAGTCGAACATTGACCTTTCCGAAATCCCCGAACTTGGAACGGATTTTTTTCGACCGCGATCCTGTGGCCCGGCAGGAAGAAGCAGATCACGTTGCGCCTTGACCCTGACGTGCTCGCTTTTTTCCGCAAGCACGGTAAGGGATATCAAACCACAATCAACGCTGTCCTTCGCAAATATGTAGAGGGCCGCAAGGGTCGAGCTGGCTGACGTTGCAAGACTAGGACAAGCAGCATATCTATGAAGAACGCTCGGAGGCCGACGCGCTACAAACCGGCGATTTGCAAATCTGTTGCGCAACCACAACCTGAGCCTCGATTCGATCACCACGCCAGGCGGCCATGATTGACGGAGTTGGAATGCGGCGATCCCCGAGGTGTTCAAGGCCGAAGAGAAAAACTTGTGTTAAGACTCCCTATCCGATACTGCCCTGAAATAGCGGCCATAACTGGTTTCCGATCACTCGATATACCACATAAGCGCTGCCTGCATCGGAAACGCGGCGGAACAGCAATTCGCCGCGC
This sequence comes from Terriglobales bacterium, assembly GCA_050746185.1. GTDB lineage: Bacteria > Acidobacteriota > Terriglobia > Terriglobales > Acidobacteriaceae > PALSA-188. Next base: position 140,500 of record JBOGLA010000021.1, read on the forward strand.
CCGTCTCCGTCTACATCCACCGCGTCAATCAACTCCAGCCGTGGCAATACATCCAAATGTGCGTCGTCGGTAACATTCGAGAGCGCTTTGTGAAGTTCCCCATAGATGTCTTCCCGCGCCACCAAAGTCACGTAACAACTGGCCGGCAAAGCCGCATCGTCCGCCGATCTTGGACCTTGCATGTGTGCCTTCGCAGTCAGCACAAGCACAGCCTCATTGCTGTTTGAGAGATCGAAAGCGCGAATCTGCACGTCTTCAAACGTCGGACCTGCGGCTTTCGCCGCTTTGACTTTTCGAGCTGGCGGACGGCGAGGCGCGGTCACAGCCATTTCCGATCTCTGACGATCAGCCCGCGCTTCTACATCTGATGCCGCAAGCGCCAGCATTTTTGTGCGAAACTGGCGGCTTTCATCCGGTTTCATGTCGAACGCGTACGAGCGCGGTTCAGGACCTCCGGCATCGGAAACCGCGGGAATCAGTTGTATACCGGAAGGGGAGTTAACCGAGGACGCCGCAACAGCTGTGCCTTTAGCCGCGGGCCGAAACCCGGAAATTGGTTTTTCTATCGTTTCGGTCTCTATTTTTTCGGGATGCGTCTTCTCTCGCCGAAGATGAGGCCGATTTGGATCATCTTCATCCGAAGACGGCGAAGGAGACGGCTCTTGCGCCGATGATTCAGATGCTGCCGCCGAAGTGGAATTAGAACTCGGCGAAGTGCTGCTGGAAGCAACCGACGGCGATGAAGACGCGGCCGGCTTCGATTTGTCGGATCCTGAAATATCCGGGGCGGCTTTCGCGGCTCCCCCACGTCGCAACCTTGGCGGACCGCCCTCTTCATCTTCATCACTCTTCTTCTTCGCAGACTTTGCCGCCGCCGCCGCTGCTTTCTTTTTGGCTGCCTCTGCTTTTATCTCCGCATCAGACTCCCACGTCCCTTGGCCTAGCCACGTCTGTCCTCCCGTGGTGGCGCCTTTTACCGTAAACAATCCCTGCGAAACCCCCGTGCGCACCGCTTCATACACCGTTCCCGTATCGAGCGCCAGGGGTACGGGGGACGCCTTATATGCGGCGGCATCGTAAAACTCGCCATCCACCATAATAGTGATGGGAATCAGATGTGCTTTGCCATTGGGAGCGAGCGCGAGCAATCCTGTTGCCCTTGGACCTTTGTCGGCGACTGGGCGCTCCGTACGCTGGGCGAGTACAATTTGCAGGAGAAGTCCCAATAGCGCGGCAACAGCAACGATTCCGGCGCTCACGCCGTATAACTTTGAGCGAATCTTTGGAGAAAAGAGAATAGACATGAATATCAATATCAATGATAAGGCTCCCGAGTTTACTTTGCCCGACCAGAATGGTAAAGAAGTGTCATTGAAAGATCTTCGCGGACAGTATGTTGTCTTGTTCTTTTATCCGCGGGCTGATACTCCCGGCTGCACCATTGAAGCCTGCGAATTTCGCGATTCGTATAAGAATATTCAACAAACCGGCGCCGTGATTCTGGGAATCTCTCCCGACCAGCCGAAAGATCAAAAGAAGTTTGAAGAAAAATTCAGCCTGCCTTTTCCGCTGCTCGGAGATGGTGACAAGAAAGTCTGCAATCTTTTCGGCGTGATCCAGGAAAAGAACATGTATGGGAAAAAAGTAATGGGAGCGGCTCGAACTACTTTCGTCATCGGTCCTGACGGAAAGATTAAACATGTTTTTCACAAAGTGAAGCCTGAGGGCCATGCCCAGGAAGTGCTGACGTTCTTGAAGACTGTCAAAAAGGATGCGGCCTAAATAGCCGATGGCCCCGATGCTCCACCACAGCTCACGTGGGGACAGCCGCCCCCGGCTGTCCAATCCGTACAAGTTAAATGATTGGCCCGCCGAAACTTTAAAACACCCTCTTCCGCGCGCCTTTTACGATCGCGATCCCCGCACGGTGTGCATGGAAATCCTCGGCAAAGTTCTGATTCGCCGCGAACACAAGACCCTTCTCACGGGTCGAATCGTCGAAGTTGAAGCCTACTTGGGGAGGGACGATCCCGCCGCGCACTCGGCGTCCGGCCGCACCGCGCGTAATTCTGTTTTGTTTGGGCCGCCTGGATTTGCCTATGTTTACTTCATCTACGGCAATCACCATTGCCTGAACGTGTCCTGCCTGCCTGACGGAGTCGCTGGCGGCATTCTCTTTCGCGCTCTCGAGCCTTTAAAAGGAATCGAGGAGATGGCCAGTTCAAGAGGTGTCACGGTAAACGGTTCGCGCGATCTTCGGAAGCTGACCACCGGCCCGGGCCGCCTGGCAGAGGCCTTTGGCATCACCCGGCAGCGCGACAACGGCAAAGATCTCACGGACACAGGTTCTGATTTGTTTATTGGGGATGACGGCTACCGCCCGGCAAATATCCTCGCTACCCCACGCATCGGAATCACACGGGCCGCCGGGCTTGCACTCCGGTACGTAATTCGCGGCAGCGATTTCCTCTCGGGACCGAAAGCTCTGCGCCGCGGCAGCTAGCATTCCTTTGGTTACGACGGGGACGCTACGAAGTCCTGACTGAGGGGACGCGGCTGCGCAGCCGCACAACCT
>JBOGLA010000022.1:0-74303 GCA_050746185.1 Terriglobales bacterium
TCGCCGAGAGTGGCCACGTACCAGCGCACGTGATCGTCTTTGTGCATCACCATCATGGGCATGTTGCCGTAAATGTATCCGTTGATGGACCACTTGACATTAGTGTCGGCAAAGCCCGTGCCGGCGACGGTGCCGAAGATCCCGGTTGCGGTGATGGGCTTGAATTCGTACCGGTTGAGCTTGGAGGGATCGGGAATGTGGGCCTTGATGTTGTCGTCGAGATACCAGCTCTCGTTTTCGTTGACGGCGATGAAGATAGTAACGAACTCCCTGTCCACGTCTTTGGGATGGCCGTCGGGCCGTGCCATGCCGCGGCGGGTGACGACGATGCCGCCGAGCAGGCCCGCGGCCACGTCGCGCAGCTCGTCGCAGTGGGAGTGGTAGAGCCAGAAGAGCGAGCTTGGATCGTTGGGGCCGGGTCCGGCGCGATCGGGGACGGTCCAGATGTAGGTGTGCGTGGCGCCGGGAGCGACGCAGCCGTCGGATTTGTCTTCCCCGCTGGTGCCGTCGTTGTAGTCGGCGCCCTCGGAGTCTTTGGCATAGTCGACACCGTGGGGATGCATGCTGTAAGGACGCGTGGCGTGGTTTTTGAAGATGACCTTGATGGCGTCGCCGACCTCGGCGTAGAGGATGGGGCCGACGAGGCCGAGGTAGGCGTCCTGCGCCGGGCGCGGCTTGAGATGCGTAAAGGTCGCGTCGGTGTATTCGTGGTAGATGGCTTTCTTGTAGACGCGGCCGATGTGGTTGGCGCTGGTTTCGGTGTAGCCTTTGGCGATGGAATCGAATGGCATGCCCATGGCTTCATCGCGGCCGGAAGGCGCGTAGTCCCAGTTCACTTCATCGGCCGCGATGTAGTAGATACGCGTCTTGCCTGACGGAGATTGTGCGTACAACGGACATAACGCGGCAATTAAAATAAACGCGACCAGAATGCCAAGACACACTCTTCGTAAACAGATGGATATCAATGAAGCTCCCCACTGAGTTGAATTAGGATAATTTTGCAGCAGACAAGGTAGCACAAGGCGGCCAATCGAGCTCATTTAATTTCTAACTAAGTAGTAGGATCGGAGAGTCTGCTGCCTTCAATAAAAATGAGAAATGAAAAACGGATCATTCCAGGGCAAACTTGGGAAGCAGACCGCTACGTCAAAAATGCGAACTTCGTGCCCGAGTTGGGGAAGACTGTGCTCGATATGCTCGAGGCAAAGAGTGGCGAAAGAATCCTTGACCTTGCCTGTGGCGACGGAGCATTGACAGAAAAAATCGCGGACCTAGGCGCAACCGTGGTCGGGATTGATTCCTCGGAAGACATGGTCGCCGCTGCCACCCGCCGCGGAGTGGACGCCAGTGTCCGGAACGCCTACGAGCTCGAATTCGATCGCAAGTTTGACGCGGTTTTCTCCAATGCTGCGCTGCATTGGATGAAATATGATCCCGACCTCGTTATCGCGGGAGTGGCTAACGCGCTAAAATCGCATGGTCGCTTTGTCGCCGAAATGGGTGGGTACGGAAATATTGCCGCGATCACTGTAGGATTGCTCGCCACACTTGAACGCCGCGGCATCGCCAATCCGGCTTCGTTAATTCCGTGGTATTTTCCGACGGCACAAGCATACCGGGCCAAGCTGGAAGCCGGCAGCTTTTTGGTACGTTATATCGAGTTGATTCCGCGACCGACTCCGCTTCCCACAGGAATGGAGGGATGGATTAAAACTTTCGCCATGACATTCATCCGCTCACTCCCGGAATCGGAGCAGGATGCGGCCATAGCAGAGACGGTGGAAAGATTGCGCCCAGTTTTGTGCGATGAAAAGGGCTGCTGGACCGCCGACTATGTGCGCTTGAGGTTTGTGGCGCAATTAATCCAGTAAAAGGTTTACACGCGCTAAGGCGTCAGAAACGCCTCCCCAGAATGTTTCAGGTGGAACCTATTCTGGTTTCTCATTGCGAGTCATCTCAATGACTTACGTCAGAGTAGCTCGCCGCTGATTTAATTGCCGCGATCCGTTCCGCAATCACTTATTTCGCCTTCAATGATTATCATGATCATCATGATGATCATTGTCCCAATCTCGTTCGGTGTGCCATTGATTGTTACGGCCATCCCACCAGGCGTGATATTGGTTCCAGCAGCGGTCACGCTCGGCATTTAAATCACGGCGACGATCCTCAGCCTGGCGGCTGTGGTCGCCGTGCCTTTGAATCGCAGAGTTGAGTCTGGCCTCGGCCTTTTCTATGCGATGCCTGCATTTGTCCCTGTCGTCGTCTCCGTGCGATTGGAGCGGAGCTGAGAGAAATAACAGAAATGAAAATATGGTCGCCGCGACCACCATCGAGTTTCCGATTCTTACGGGCTGCCTGGTCATTTTCACGTTAGCCTCCTGGCGATAATAAGCCTACCTTTGATCGGTTATTTCCTTTAATGGTTGCCCAGGTTTCCGTTTAAAGAAACCCAACCGCACCACTTTTTACGATCTCAAATTCCCGCTCCGGCACCAAATTCCGCAAAAAAACGTCGTGGCGTCACAGACTTTTCAGAGATAGGGTGGTAAACCAAGTATGTCTCCCGTCGAGGCCGGACTCGCTTGCGTTTTGATAAGCAGGCCGAGTCTAAAATGCAATCAAGACTTGCTTTTATTTTTTGGTTCGCTGCGATGTCGTTCACGGCAGTGCCCTGCCCGCAGAAGATGTTCGGTCAAGACTCGTCCACCGGCGCCATTCGAGGGACGGTCGTGGATGTTCTGGGTCGCCGGATTGCCGGAGCTTCCATTGCTTTGGCGAACCGGTCAACAGGATTTCATTACGCCACCCATAGCGATAAGGAAGGCGTTTTCGAATTTGACCTGCTTCCCGCAGGCGATTACTCAGCTCGGGCGAGCTGGGGAGGCATGGCTCCGCAACTCACACCCAATCTTCACGTGGACATCGGCGTGGCGACCAATATTGAATTCGATCTGAGCGTGGCAAGCGCGAAAGAGACCGTAACGGTTTCCGCTGAGCCTCCGCTGGTAGGAACCGAGCCAAGTCCGGTTTCCTATTTGATTGATGAACGAGCGATCACCGGACTGCCCCTTAACGGCAGGCGCTTTACCGATCTGGCGCTACTGGTCCCGGGCGTGACACAGGACCCGCGCGGGCTGACTTCAGGCTCGAATGGCGATCTCTCTTTTGGAGGGATTCGAGGATATCAGACGAGCTATTTGGTGGACGGCGAGGACGACAACAATGCCTTTTTCTCCCAGGCCGTTGGACGCTACCGCTCCCCATATCAGTTTTCGAACGAGGTGGTGCAGGAGTTTCGCATTTCTTCTAATAGCGCAGGCGCGGAATTGGGACGATCCGGAGGCGCGGTAGTGAATGTGGTGACGAAGTCGGGCTCTAACCAATTTCACGGCAGCGGCTTCTATTTTTTAAGGAACAGCGCGTTTGACGCGACTCACGCGTTCACCAATGAGAAGCCCCACGATGACCAAAATCAATTCGGCTTCACGGCGGGAGGTCCGCTGCATCGCAACCGGGCATTCTTCTTTGCGGGATACGATCAGCACATCTTTCACCTTCCGGTGCTAGTCCAATTCGTGAACGGAAGTTCGGTGGTCACGCCGGTGCCTGGCGCGGGACCCGCCACGCCGGGCGACTACGAACCCAGCGATCAATCCCTTGTGTTCGCCACGGCGGCGAAGTTGACGCAGCAGGGCGGACAGTTTCCATCGCAGCTTCTCGGAAACACTGGATTCTTGAAATTTGATTTCAAGCTTTCTGATCGCAACGATCTCGCGATACGCCTCAATGCGTCACGCTATTGGGGATTGAATAACGTATTTATCGACCCCGCAAGCCCAATTACGACCTATGGGATTTCCGATAATGGAGTGGAGAACGTGAATACCGAAGCGGGATCGGCGTCTTTAACCACGGCCTTCTCGAACCGGTTGGTAAGCCATTTGCGGGCGCAATATTCGCGAGACCTGGAATGGTCGAACACGAATTCCAGCGATCCGCTCACGAAGATAACCAGCATCCTTAATGGGCTAGGACGGTCGTCAATCCTGCCGCGGGAAACCCGCCAACACCGCCTGCACGTGGCGGAGACGGTTAGCCTCGACGGCAACCGTAACTCATGGAAATTTGGCGGCGATGCGATGTTGACGTGGATTTATGATTATTTTCCGTCAAATTTCGGCGGCGAGTATATTTTCGATCCTATCAAGGTGAACCCGTTTACTTTCGAGCCGCAAGAGAGCGGGCTACAGCTAACATCGCTGCGCGCTTACGCCCATCAGGTCCCTCATTATTATCTCCAGAATTTCGGATCAGCGATTACCCATCCCGACACAAATGAATACTCGGGATTTATGCAAGACACGATTCGCGTAACCGATCACCTTGGGGTGAACCTCGGCGTACGTTATGATCTGCAAACTTTCAGCACCAAAGATCTGACGTCGAATCCTTTATACCCTGACTCAGGAAAGGTTCCTTTTGAGCCCAAAAACTTCGGCCCGCGCATCGGTTTTGCTTACGCCATGGGAAAAGATCGGCCGTTGGTGGTACGGGCCGGATACGGACTTTTCTATACTCGCATTCCGCAAATTTACAATTCGGCGGTCGAGAGCAATAACGGCCTTTCAGGCAACACATTGTTTCTCAACAACACTCACTATTACGATCATCAGGTTTTCCCGCAGTATCCGAAGCCGCTTGTAAGTTGCGCAACCCTGGCTTTTTCCTGCGTGGCTCCCGTGAGCCTTGCGCAGTACACGCAAAGCGACATTTCCGCGTTCTCGGCAAATTTTCGTACTCCGAAGGTACATCAGGCAAGTTTGAACCTCGAAAAGGAAGTCGCTGGCAAAGTAACGGCCCAGCTTTCGTACACATATGTTCATGGGCAGAATTTAATTCGGGCGCGGGATGTAAACCTTCCCCCGCCTGTGGATGTTACCTACCCCGTGTATGACAGCAGCGGAAACAATTTTCTGGGAAGTTACTACGATGTTCAATCTTTTTCGACGTGGCAGATGACAGCATCGCTGACTTGTCCCTTCCCGCCTTGTATTAATCCACTCGCCCGGCCAATTCCGCAGTTGGGTGCGATCAATGTATTTGAGAGCGAAGCGTCGAGCGTTTACCACGGCGCCACGCTCTCGATTCAGCGAAGGATGGCTACCGGCTTTTATTTCCGGCTGGCCTACACTTACGCGCACGCGATTGATGACGGACAAGACGCACTTGTAACCACGGTCTCGACTGTGCAAAATACCTATTCAACCAAGTCCGAGCGCGGGCCTAGCTTAACCGACCAGCGGCAGCGATTTGTTCTTGCCTGGATTGCAGAACCGAAACTGGTTCCCCACTGGGGTGGCCTGCTGGAAAAGCTAGTTGCCGACTGGAAGTGCGCTGGCGTGGTGACCCTTGGGAGCGGACGACCCGTGAATGTGATGGTTTCGGGAGATCCGAATCAGGATGGCAACAGCGAAAACGACCGACTGCCGGGCATAGGACGCAACTCGCTGGTTGGACCTGACTATGCGACGGCGGATTTGCGGCTCACTCGACGTTTGTTTACGCATAACCGCATAAAGCTGAACTTTGTGGCGGAGTCGTTCAATTTGCTAAATCGCGATAATCAACAAGTGACGGTCACTGATAATGGACTGCAAACCGACGTGGTGCAGTTTATCCAAAGCACCAAGAAGCTCGGTTTCGTCTACTTTCCCGCCCATTATCAGGTTCCGACGAGCCTGAGCAAGGCGACCAATGCATTCGCGCCAAGGGAACTGCAATTCGCTTTGAGGCTGAGCTTCTAGAGTCGAGGAAAATCAGGTCCAAAATGCAGGTTCCTCACAATTGAAGTTGTTCGAATGACAGAGTTTTTGGGGGTTTGTAGTTTATGCCGAGATTCGATTGGCTTGGAGACTCGTGGACGTTTGTTCTCCACGCGGAGATACCTCTATTCACTTGACTTAGAGCCGGAACCTTGCAATAACTATCGAAGTCCATATGGGACAAGTTTGGGGGTGGGTTGCCGTTGGCAGAAGTGAGATTGCAGGAGGGTGAATCCCTCGAAAACGCGCTAAGGCGGTTCAAGCGCAAAGTGCAACAAGAAGACATTATCAAGGAGGTCAAGCGGCACTCCTTTTACCTCAAACCTGGCGAGAAGAAGCGCGTAAAAGAGGCGTTAGCCCGAAAACGCAGCCGAAAAAAAGCTCGGAAAGAACAAGAGTAGAAAAGCAAAGATAGACCTGAGGGCCGCCCCTCCCCGGTTGGCGGCCCTGGGGTTCCAGTTGAATCTGTTGCAAACATCGAAGGCCAATTACGTTGCATCGCCTTCGTACTTCCATGTCTTCGAAGGCGTGGCGACCCGGCTCCGAGTAATTTCTAAACAATTGAGGGTGATACATGAAGCTCTACGCTTCTGCGCGCCTGGGACATAGGTTTGTTCACCGGCGAGGGAATTGCAGAGATGGAGCGAAGGAGTATCTCCTCGATGGAATTCCAGGACAGGATGTTGCAGTGCATTGATTGTGGAAGAGACTTCATGTTCACCGCAGGGGAACAATTATTTTTCCACGAAAAGCAATTCAAGAACCCGCCGAAGCGATGCAAGCTATGCAAGTCGAAGCAGGTATCCGTCCTCGGAGCAGTATCGGGATCGCGGACTGCTCCTGTCAGGACGGAAACCAGAACCGTGTGTTCACATTGCGGCAGGGAAACGACGGTCCCGTTCAAGCCAACCCAAGGCAGGCCGGTCTTCTGCCGGGAGTGTTTTCAGGACCGGCGAGGAGAAGCAAGCGCGTAGCATAATGTAAAGTATCGCGGCGCGCTCAATCGAGATAAAAGTGTATTTCGATTTCCGCCATGAGCCGATATCGTTTTTCGGTGGCCTCGATATCGAGTTTTTGCTCATGTTTGCTTTTGGCGCTTTGTTTAGCCATTACGGCCGTGGTTCAAGCCCAGTCCTCGATTGGGCAAGTTGGCCCGCACGCTGTGCCGCAAAAGTCTTCGTTGCTTGCCCGGCGCCAGGCCAAGTCTGCCATCTATCGTCCGATTAATCAGCGGCAGCGTATCCGTTGGTTCATCACCAGCACAATTGGGCCATCTCACTTGTTCGGAAGTGGAACCTTTTCGGCGGCATTCGGAACCGCGCTCGACAGGCCTAAAGCATATGGGCCCGGCTGGGGTGGATTTGCGGATCGCTTTGGAATGCGTCTGACAGGTATCTCCACTGGCAATGCCATGGAAGCCGGCATCGGCGCGCTGTGGGGAGAGGATCCCAGATATTTTCCGATTCCGGATCAGCCATTCAAGGCACGCGTCTGGAACGCGGTGATGAAGACATTCGAAGCGAGACGCCGCAGCGGGAACTATGCTCCCGCATACGCTCGCTATATCGCTGTTACGGGGAATAACTTTCTTTCTAATACGTGGCGGGAGCATAGCGAGGCGAATGTCCAGGACGCAATAATCAGGACCGCGGAAGGCTTCGCCGGAAGAATGGCCGCAAATGCCTGGGGGGAGTTCTGGCCTGATCTAAAGTTGCGTGTGGTTAAGAGGAAAAAATGAGGAATTGGACTTGCAGGTAGAATGAATTGTGCCTGTTCCGGCCGAAATTCACGGACAGAAATACATTTCACTCACGACGTTTCGAAAAAGCGGGACCGCCATTTCCACGCCGGTGTGGTTTGCTGAACAAGACGGCAAACTCTACGTGATGACGCGAAATGATTCCGGGAAGTATAAGAGAATTCGAAACAATCCGGCAGTGAAGGTCGCTCCATGCACGATTCGCGGAAAGGCCACTGGCCCTGAATTTGCGGCGGTAGCCCGGATTCTCCCGCCTGAGAACTGGCCGAAGGCGAGGGACGCTATAGGCAGAAAATATTTGCTGGCACGGTTTCCCTTTTGGAGCAAGCAAAATGAATATCTGGAAATTCAAATAACTTAGCCAGTCCTCACGCCGCGCCATTATTATTTGATCCTGATGTTCTCCAAACGCACCGGCTGGGGGCTGTCTCCAAACCACTTTACCGAAGCCTATAGAGAGCTTCAGAGCGCTGGAATTAAGCTGCTCGATCTCACCATCTCAAACCCTACCCGGGCTGGATTGCGTTATAGCGCTGAAGCCATTTTGGAATCGCTGCGCAATCCGGCTGCGCTGGATTACGATCCGCAGCCCAAGGGATTGCTTAGCGCCCGCGAGGCGGTCGTAGGTTACTACCGTGAAGGTCACAATGCTGCCGTTGATCCAGAATCACTCGTGCTCACGACGAGCACGAGTGAAGGATATTCACATGTGCTTCGACTACTTTGCAATCCCGGCGATGAGATTCTGGTGCCGAAACCGAGCTATCCGTTGTTCGAGTATTTGGCTGATTTGCAGGATGTGACCCTGGTTCCCTATCCACTGATTTATGACCACGGATGGCAAATTGATTTCCATTTGTTGACTCAGGAGGTGAATGAGCGGACGCGGGGGATTGTGCTGGTTCATCCCAACAATCCCACAGGATCGTTTGTGCGTATCGCAGAACAGGAGGAGCTCAACAAGTTTTGCCGCAGTCACGATCTAGCTCTGATTGTGGATGAAGTATTTCTAGATTACGCACACGATGGGCATCGCCGGCAAACGTTCGCCGCGAACGAAGAGGCCCTGACCTTCACATTGAGCGGATTGTCAAAAACTTCGGGGCTGCCGCAGATGAAACTGTCATGGATCTTAACCAGCGGACCCTCGCAGAAAGCCACCACTGCGCTCGATCGCCTGGAGATCATCGCAGACACTTTTCTTTCGGTGAATGCGCCCATCCAGCTGGCGGCGCCGGTTCTTATGGAACAGCGCCATGCGATCCAGCCGCCTCTTCTGGAGAGGATACGAAAGAATCTGGTGAGCCTTGACGATCAATTGTCGGTGCAAGCGGCTTGCAGCCGGCTTCAAGTGGAGGGTGGATGGTACGTCGCCCTGCGAGTGCCAGCGACTGGATCTGATGAAGATCTGGCGATTGAGATTATGCGAAAGGCTCGTGTGACCGTTTATCCCGGACACTTTTATGATTTTCCGGGGGATGGATACCTGGTGTTGAGCCTGATCACGGCAGAGCAGGAGTTTCGGGAGGGCATCCGCCGCATCATGACTTTCCTCGCATAGATCACTTGCGGCTGACTTGGGTACCGCACGGCGCTTCGACCTTCGGCGCAATGGATGCGATGTTCTCACGTTAGGGACAGGCGTCCTCGCCTGTCCGGGCTGAACGCAGTTCAGCTTGCTTTTGCTGGCGATTTCGGAAGGCTGACTGCCGGGCTGCGCTCGGCTGGGCAGGCGAAAACAGTCTGCCCCTACGTCATTATTTTTTGATCAGAAATGGATTGTTTTCGCGCTCTTCGCCGATGGTCGTCAGTGGCCCATGACCCGGAACAATTACTGTTTCATCCGGCAATGCCAGCACTTTTTCATGAATTGAATTGATGATCTTGTCGAAAGAACCGCCGGGCAGGTCGGTGCGTCCGATGCTTCCGGCGAACAATGTGTCTCCGGCAATCAGCTTCTTTTGCGGCGCAAAATAAAGGCAGATGCTGCCTTCGGTATGTCCGGGCGTAAGCCGTACCTCCGCACTCAGCGATCCTGCTTTCACCGTATCCGCGGGCCCAATACTCTGGTCAACCTCGACTTCTCCCGGCGACGCCATGCCGATCCAAACCGCCTGCAGATCAAGCAATTTCAAAAGCGCATGATCATTCTGATTGAGAAGGATTGGCGCGCCCGTGGCAGCGCGGAGTTTCATGGCTCCGCCGACGTGATCAATGTGAGCGTGAGTGATGACGATTTGCCGGACTTTCAAATTATGCTTGCGAACGATTTCCAAAACATCTTCGACATCATCGCCGGGATCAATCACCATGGCTTCATGGCTGACTTCATCTCCGATGATCGAGCAATTGCACTGGAGCGGGCCAACCGGCAGGATTTCGTGAATCATAATGTCGAGTCGTTCAGAAGACCTCGATTATCCAGGCGCCGCGAACTCTGTGAGCCGCAACCCCTGCACTATTTTTGCGGCGCCGGAGCCGGACCAGGCTTGGCGGGGGCTGATTTCGCCGGCGAAGTCTTCGTATCCTGCATTACGGATTGCGGTCCCTGATGCTTGGTGGCGGCAATCGAAAGCGTAACCGAGGTGAGAATGAAGATCACCGTGGACCACGCCGTCGCTTTTGAGAGTACGGTAGTCGCCCCTCGAGGCCCGAAAGTGGTCTGGCTGCCCATGCCTCCGAAGGCGGCGGCCACGTCGCCGCTGGTGCCGCTCTGGAGCAGCACCACAACGATCAGGAACAAACAAACAATGATGTGGATAATCGTAATCAGAATAATCATGCTCTATCGGCATCCTCCAGCTTCGCGCGAGTGAATCGCAAAATATTGTGGTGCGGGAGGTGGGATCTGAACTACTTCATCACGCTGGTAACACGTGACTTATTGATTTTGCATCCGGCCCAAAGGCCCAACCCCACAATCCCAATTCCATTGTACGTTTACTGTACGAAAATACTCTTCCCTTCCGGGTGCGACCCGGACTGTATCGCACGCGCCTTAGTATCCCACAAATTCATCACATCGGTGGAGAAAGATGGCGCTGCCGCGCTGTTTAGTGGCCCGCGTAGCTTTCCGGGTTGATGTGGATTGATCGTCCGGGCATCCCGCGCATCAAAGAACACAAATGAAAAACCCCGGCACTTACAAACGATTTTTTCACTATAAGAACAGGATTATGTCCGGAACATTCGGGGGTCTTGCCGGCGGTTTGGCAATGACAAGGTTTAGCCGGCCCCGGTTGCCGCTCGACGATTCATCTCCGCAACCCCTTCAATACAGCGTCCAGGAGTGGGACGCCGCCAGCGGCATTGCGAAATCTGTTGCCCGACGACTGACTGGCCGAGGCTTGTCTCCCGCAGGAACGAGAGCGGGCGCCGCAATCGTCCACTATTCCATGGCGGCGGCGGGAGGCCTTGCCTACGCAACCCTAGTTCGACCGCACATGGCAAAATCCGTATGGTCAGGAATTTTCTTTGGGACAGCCATGTGGTTCATGGGCAACGAACTGCTATTGCCAGGCTTGGGACTCATCGCACCGGATCACCGCACGTTGCGAATGCGGGCAAATGCGCTGGGCGAGCACCTTGTGTACGGTTTGGCCGTGGAAACCACCTGCCGCCGCTTCGATGCGGCCCGATGAAAACTGCCAATCCCACTTACGCGGCAAGACGCTCTGTCCCACGCCTTACGATTTCGAATATCGTTTTTCGCTTGCTTGATCGAGAAGCCATGAACACGCCCGCGCCCGCCGCGATTCCGCAACTTATCGCTATCAAATTCCGGTGCAGAGACGCCCACAGTTCATAGCTCTGTTTATGCGCACGGCTGTCGAAGGTTCCGTGCGCTCCGTGATCTCCCGGCACCGGAGTCCACAGGTTATTAGGACGGTTAGGATCCTCGGGCTCATTTGTCTGTTGCGAGGCATACCCGTTACGGCCTAGGTAATGATCCAGCAGACCAGGCGCGATTTTATTGCCGACAATCGCCTCCACGGTCGGTCCGCCAACGTATAGCTCCCTGCGATTATGATGTGCGGCCCAATAAACTGCGCTTGCGCCAACTTCGGGCTGGAAAATTGGCGGGACCGGTTGCGCCTTATCTTTCAAACGGCTTTTTACCCAGCCGAATTGAGGAGTATTGAGGGCCGGCATGTGCACCATTGTGATACGGACCTTGCTATGATCGTGGATAAGTTCGCAGCGAAGTGAATCGGTGAACCCGGCAATGGCATGCTTGGCGCCGCAATATGCGGATTGCAAAGGGATGCTGCGATAGGCGAGCGCCGATCCCACCTGCACGATCATGCCTTCATCGCGAGGCAGCATTCGTTTCAGAGCAGAAAGCGTTCCATACACTACTCCGAGATATGTAACCTCAGTCACGCGTTTGTACTCCTCGGGCTTCATTTTCTTCACGGGAGAAAATACCGACGCCATCGCATTGTTCACCCAAATATCAATAGGTCCGAACTGTTTCTCGACCGCTACCGCCGCCGCTTCGACCGCGCCGGAATCCGCGACGTCGGTAGGCAAGACCAGGGCTTTACCCCCTGCCGCCTCAATCTCTTTTTTGGCGCCTTCGAGTCCCTCGACGCCTCGCGCCAGCAACCCGACGCTCGCGCCATGACTTCCGAATTCTCGGGCAATCGCGCGCCCCAAACCCGCGGACGCTCCGGTCACAACCACGACTTCGTTTTTCACGGTATCCTCCTTTTCGTTTGTCTCATATTCCCTTAAGAAGCTTCTATGCAGCCTGTTTGATGTGTCCGGGGGAAACATCAACATCCAGTTTTCCACGAACTTTCAAAACGTGAGTGCTGACCATTCCGTCCTTGCCGTGGACAAATTTCAAATCCACAGAGGCTTTTCCTACCCGCAACCGCTGCAACTCAAGCTGCTGGATGAATTTTGGCAGCGTTGGCCGCAAAATTTCCAGCCGGCTCTCGAACGCCCGGGGCACCAGTCCCAGTAATGATTCGAGCATGAACGGCACTGAACCCGCAGCCCAGGCCTGGGGGTGGCAAGCCACCGGATAGCGCACCGGAATCTGAAACTCTTTCCTGGAAAAGCCGGCGAATACTTCGGGAAGCCTGTAGTGGTCGAAATGCTGCGCCAACTGGACAATCCCACTGAGGATGGAGCACGCTTCTTCGTCGCAGCCATAGCTTCGCATGCCTCCAACGATGATGGCATTGTCATGCGGCCATACAGTGCCAAGATGATATCCAACCGGGTTGAACCGGCGTTCGTCGCCGGACAGTGTGCGAATTCCCCATCCGCCGAACATCGCCGGGGACATCATTTGCCCCACAGTTTTTTTCGCACGGCTCGGTTGAGCGATTCCTGACCATAGGGATTGACCGGCATTAGATGAGACCACGCTCGCAGGCTTTTTCCCCGACTGCAATGCCAGAGCATAGATTTCTTTATCTTCGATCCAAAAATCCCGCTCAAACCGGTCTTGCAACTCATGAGCTTCGGCTCTCAAGCGCTTCGCTGCATCATGACCACCATCGTGATCATAAAGTTCCGCGACTGACATTTTCGCCAGATAGACATACCCCTGAACTTCCACCAAAGCGATCGGCGGTTTGGCCAGAGTGCCGTCCGCATTGACAATGGCGTCTCCGGAATCTTTCCAGCCCTGGTTACCAAGACCCTGTTTTGATTTCGTGTCGTATTGAAGATAACCGTCGCCGGTTTTATCTCCATAGCGCGTGATCCAATCGAACGCATGGTCCACCGACGTTTTCAATTCCCGGAACAGAGACAGGTCGCCGGTCCAGTTCGCATATCGGGCCATCAGGATTAGATACAAAGGCGTTACATCTACGGATCCGTAGTATGGAGTCTGCGGAATTTCGTTCAAGTGGGCCAACTCACCGACTCGCAATTCGTGCATGATCTTGCCGGGCTCTTCATCGCGCCAGTCATTGACTTCCCTCCCCTGATACTTCGCCAACAGGCGTAAGGTCTGCTGCGCAATGTCGGGCCGAAAGGCCAGGGTTTGCAGCGAGGCGATGATGCTATCCCGTCCGAACAGGGCGGCGTACCAGGGCAGCCCGGCGGAAAAATATTCATGTCCCTCAAGGGATGTTTTCAAAATACCGAGATCGCGGATTGAGCGCCGGAAAACGTTATTTAAGAGACGGCTGTTGCTTCGCATCTGGCAATGATTTTGCATCCAGTTGTCGGAGGCTTTCCCAAGACGCTTAGTTAAAGCGGTACCGTTGGGACCGATGCCGCGGTTTGCCGGCGCAGATCTCCGGGAGGATTCCGACAGCAAAATTGCGATCTCAAGGTTTTTGCTCTCCCCAGGCCCAAGTGACACCCTAAGATCGGCGCCATCAGGCCGCCGGCTCCTGGCAGTTGGTGAAATCTTAATGCTTACACTTCGGTACAGGCCATCCGCTCCGTCGTATTCAAACAGCAGAGCGCCTCGACGCCACGAGGACGGTTCTTCTCTTCCAGTTTTGCGGGGACGAAGCCCGCGAATCTCAAAGATGTCTTCAAAGCCCGAGCGAAAAGTAAACGACAGAACGAACTCAACCCGCTCGACGGTATAGTTCGTGCAGGTGATAACGTCCTGGAGCGAGAGCTGAGAGGCCTGGATGACTCTCTGCCACTTCAATCCCAAACTTTGTTTTTTTATTTGATGTTTGCTTTGACCATTTCCAGATTGAGTTAGATCGCGGTTTGTCAGCTCAAACTCCGCCATGAAACCGCGCTCGGAGTTTGCCATCAAAGCATTGGGGGGCACTCCCCCAATCGTGAGCTCATAACCGTTCAGAAACCGGCAGTCATGGTAGTAAAGCCCGAACCCCTGCTGGTTGCCGAGGGGAATTCCGCCGCTGGTTTCGCATAGCAAAAAAAGTTCTTCATCCTTGATAACAATTGCGGATGCAATGTTCGTGGGACGGCCTTGCGCATGTCGCGGGGTATCGGTTGAGGATTTAGACTCAGCTATCCTAGACTGCGACTTCCGCGACTTAGATTTCTGCGACTTAGATTTCTTCTTATCGCGTTTCGCACCCCGGCTGCTGCCTCTATGCGGCATCGCGCCTCGCCGCTATTCCAGTGCTAATGCTCGCGATAATGTTCGCCATTGGCATATTAGAGATCACCGGCAACCTTGCTGTTGCCCAAATCGTCGCGGTGTTCATGCTGTAGATTGGCTCTAATCGAAGACGGCGCCATCGGTGCTTCGCGCCTAGTGGTTTTGGGTTAGATCGGGACCAGGGTGGAGTTTTCGCGTTTTCAAGTATGCGACAAGAGCGGTTACCTGATCGGGATGCAGGATTCCGGCGAAAGCAGGCATGTTGTGTCCCCCATTCAGGATTCGAAGAATCATCTCCTGTTCGGTCAGCCTATTTCCTACGTCGGAAAGATTCGGTCCCCGCAAACCGCCAAGGCCGTTGACGGTATGACAGAACTCGCATCCCTTGTCATGAAAGAGAACCTGCCCATGCATGGCGGCGCTCGATGCGGTTGCGGGAAGAGAGTTCGGCAGCGGTGGAGAATCGAAGCGCGGAGACCAGGGTGCAATCTTTCCCTCCCGCCAAAGACCAAGGACTCCCAGGAACACGATGACAATCCACGCGACTGCCCAGGGGCGCCTGCTAGGGCTGCGCTCACCGCGATTAAAGATCGGGACCAACAACATGGACCCAAAGATGAGAAGCGGGGCCAGAATAATGATGTACGACTCAAGCGCATGAGGACTAAACGCCAGGACGGCAAAATACCAGAGCAGGTACCAGTCAGGACGCGGGCTGGCCTGTAGCACGCTGGGGTCTGCGGGAGCCACAATCTTAGGAGCGCCGACGGTCGCCGCCAGCGCAACACAAGCGGCAATCACGAGGGATCCGAACAAAGCGTCGCGCCAGGCGGCATCGGGCCAGAAAGGAACGCCTTCTTTATCCAGCAGTTGCTTGTACTGCGCCTTATAAGTTGCAGGATTCACCGGCGCGCCCGCCTTAGGCGGCTCCGAAATTCCGTTATAGAGAACCAGATACAGGTGAAGACCAATGATGGCGATCATCGTGGCGGGAATAACAAACACATGCAGATCAAAAAAACGTGTGAGAGTGAGCCCGCTGAGATGATCCCCGCCATATATCAGGCGCGACATGAGTCCGCCGATGATGGGGAAGCGCGCCGCTTGCTTGGCGGCAATATTCACCGACCAGATCGCATTCTGATCCCATCGCATTAACTGGCCGGTGAAACCCATAGTGATGGTCAGCATTAACAGCAGGACTCCCGAAATCCAGTTCACTTCGCGAGGGTATTTGTACGAGGCGTACAGGAATGCCCGCAGCATGTGGATCCCGATGAACAGGAACATCGCCGAGGCGCCGAAGTAGTGCATGCCGCGCACAATGTGTCCGAATAAAGCGTCGTTCTGAATGTGGTTGAGACTATCCAGAGCGCTGCTGGTGGAGGGAACATACATGGTGGCAAGCACGACCCCGGTAACGGCTTGCAAGACAAATGAAAACAAGGTTGCCGAGCCGAAGACATAGGCCCACTTGCTTTCCTTGGGGACGGGATGCTCGAGCATCGGCTTGATCTTCGCGATCAGCCCGGTCCTGCTCTCGAACCATGCGGCAATACGACGAACCAGATGCCCCACGTCAGCCTTCCTCTTTCTCTTTATCATCATCATCTTTATTGGGGGCTTTGCCGCATCCGGAGGGAATAATCAATCCTGCGTATTGCACCTGCTCTGACTTCCATTGCACCTGAACCTGTCCGCCAACGATGCGGGAGGGAAATCGCTGGAGTGGCTTCGGCGGCGGCCCGGCGGCAACGTCGCCATCCTTAAAATAAACGCCGCCATGGCATGGACACATGAAGAGTTCGGCACTCGGAATCCAGCGCACTGGGCACCCAAGGTGGGTGCATTTGGAGGAATAAACGGTGAACGACTGTTCGTTATCGCGCCGCAGCCAGGCTCCGATGCGATCGGCGGGTCCATCCCAAGGCAGCGCGCCCGATGTAACCAGATCAACTTGAACGGTGTCGCCAATCTTGAACTTGTCGAGCGGCCCCACGTTCTGCCACAGCGGAGGAAATTTTCGAAGCATGGGACTGATGAGAAACCCAATAATCGGTACGCTGGCCGCTGCTGTCGCCATTGCTCCGGCGCCAAGGCTCAGTAGCGTCAACAGGCGCCGCCGCGTCACATTAAGGCCGTTCATCTCCACCTTATCCCTCCTGTAGTTCGCCCACCCAGCGCCAGGTTGCCACGGCAAATATCATTGCACCCGCGGCACACACGTACCACGTGGTAACTAATCCCATAGCGAAAACCACAATGCCCATCGCCATAATTGCAGGGGCAAAAGTGGGCACCGGCAAATTGGCGGGGCGCGGCAGGTTCCATCCTGGAAGGCGCGCGCTCTCGAGTGCCTGTGTCTTTAAGACTTCTTCCCCGCTAAGAATAGTCTGCTCGCCGCGAAATGAAGTAGCGCGGCCATGCTCTCCATTCGAAGCGGCGCGAGCCAACCGGTCGAGCGGCGCATCGCCGGGCGTTTTCTGCGAAAGACTCTCGAGACGCTGCGGTTGCTGCTTAGGCGGCTTCCATTCGTTTGAAGCGGGCTGATGAATATCCGCGGCGGAGATCACAAAATCCGACGGCTCTGCATCCGGCGAAACAAACCTCTCCTCCGGGAGAACCAATGCGGTTTTGCTCCTTAGCACAAGCCAGACGGCCCAGCCCCAAAGAGCCCATCCCGAGAGCGCAGCCAGCACGAACGAAACAGGTCCGGATTCGAAATCTTTTTCACTTTTGGATTTCACTCGGTAACTCCTTGCCGGGGAAGATTCAAAGAAAAATCCGCGTCGGTGTCTGCATCCGAGAACCAACGCGCCAGCAATCCCAGGATGGCCGCAAAATATACGGAACAACCTGGAATCCACATGAGCAACCCTCCCAGGCGCTGATCGAAGGCCGCTGAAACGTTCCAGCCGTCGCGAATCAGACTCAGCGCTCCCAGTTCATCTGCAGGATGCAGGTACGCAGGATAATGGCCGACCCGCATGAATGTCAGGATGATGCCAAGAATGGAATTCTCCGCCGCCGCAGCAAAGAGGTAAGCTACTGCGGTCCCGGTGGCAAGCCGCCGCTCCGGCAAAGGATGGAGCACCGGCCACCAAAACATGGTCGCAGTTACCAGAAACGTCAGGTGTTGAAAGATGTGGACAAACTCATGAGCCAGTGCGTAGTTGTAAAGCGCCGGCAGGTGCCAAATCGTCATGGTGATAACGGCGGCGAACCATGCGATGTAAGGATTGCCAAGCACGCGTTCGGCCCTTGCCACAACCGGAACCATCAGCCAGGAACGGGTTGCGCACTCGCTGATTCCCAGCAGAAGAAATGGCGGCACGATAAGGATGAGAAAAAGATGCTGCGCCATGTGAGCGCTGAACAGGTATGTATCTCCGAGAACGTCGAGAGGCGATTGCAGTGAAAGAGACAACACCAGAATTCCGAGGACAAATGAAAGCCTTTGCCAGATTCCGGCGCGAACTTTCCAGAAATAGAGAATCAGCAGGGCGAGACAGCCGAGGTTAATTGACCATTCAAAGTCCCATGCCGTGAGCAACAGCTTCGAAGTAGTCATTGTGCCGGCCATCATAGGGTCATCCTCGCGTTGACCACAGATAAACCACCGAAAATACCGCTACCCACACCAAGTCCACAAAATGCCAGTAGTAGGAGATGCAGCTGAGAGCGACGCTTTGGGGCCGCTGGATGGGACGGCGAAGCGAGATCACAAGCAATATGCCAAGCAGCACGAGGCCGGCGCTTACGTGCAGCGCGTGAAATCCAGTGAGCGTGTAGTATGTGCTGCCGAAAAGGTTTCTGCTCACGGTGACATTTTCGTGCAGCAGTTTTCGATATTCCTGCATTTCGCCGTAAAGGAACGTTCCGCCCAGCAGCATGGTAACGGCAAGCCAGACACTGAGGCCGCTTTTGCCTTTCCGGTGCGCTCGCTCCGCCAGAAAAACGGTGACGCTGCTGCTTAGCAGGCACACGGTGTAAAAGCCGGTTTTGATGGGATCAAGGACCCCGTGAGCGTTGGGTCCATCGGAGGACGAGCCAGTGTAAAAGACATAGGCGGCAATCAGGCACGCAAAGAAGATCGCTTCCGAGGCGAGGAAGAGCAGGGTCGCATAGAGTGCGCTATTGTCTGACAGGTTGCCGTTCATGATCTTCCGTTTTTCGTGGCCTGGTGCATAGTTACTTGTTCAAGTGACGGTCCTGCTGATCGGGATGATGAAGGTCCCAGAGCGGACGGGGACCGTGGACGGGTGGAATCTGGGCAAAGTTGTACACCGGCGGCGGCGAGGAAGTGGCCCATTCAAGGGTCCAAGCCTCCCAGGGATTGTCCCCGGCAATCTCTCCATGCATGCGGCTCCAGATGAAATTCCAGAACAGAAACAAAGTCGAAATTCCCAGAATAAATGCGCCGACAGTGGACAACATGTTGAAACTCTGCCAGTGCGGCAGCGCCGGATAAGTCCATACCCGGCGGGGCATGCCCGCGACGCCGAGCATATGCTGAATGAAGAAAGTTGCGTTGAAACCAATCACCGTTAGCCAGAAGTGCCAGGTGCCAAGGGTTTCCGATAGTAAACGGCCCGTCATCTTCGGCCACCAGTAATAAATGCCGGCAAAAATAGCGAACATCGTTCCGCCGAACAGAACATAATGAATGTGGGCGACGACGACGTACGAGTCGGTCAACTGCCAGTCCATTGGAACGGTGGCGAAGATTACGCCGCTGAGGCCGCCTATGGTGAATTCAATCAGAAAGGCAATGGCGAATTTCATCGAAGTGGTGAAGCGGATGGCGCCCCCCCACATGGTGAAAACCCAATTGAAAATCTTAATTCCGGTTGGAATCGCAATCAGCATGCTGCCAAAAGCGAAAAACATGTCGAAGGCATGCCCCAGCCCGACGGCGAACATGTGGTGCGCCCATACTGCGAAGCTGAGCAGTGCGATCGCTACGGTGGAAGCTGCCACGAAGCCGTACCCGAAGATGGGCTTCCGGGAAAACACCGGAATGACTTCAGAGATGATGCCAAACGCCGGCAGCACCATTATGTAAACCTCCGGGTGCCCAAACGACCAGAAGAAGTGTTGCCACAAAATAGGAGAGCCGCCTGCATCCGCGGTAAAGAAGCGGGCATGCAATCCGCGATCTATGAGCAACATCGCCAACGCCGCGTTCAGCGCCGGCAATGCAAAAACAATGAGAAAGGAGTCGACCATTGTCATCCAGGCAAACAGCGGCAGACGCTTCATGGTGACGCCAGGCGCCCGCAAAGTGAAAGTGGTCACAATCAGATTGATTCCAGTCGTAACCGTGCCAATTCCAATCGCAAACAGTCCCAGCGCCCAGAAATCCACGCCCGGCAGCGATGAGTAAGGCTTCTCGCTGAGGGGCGCATAGCTGAACCAGCCCATGTCCGGAGCATTGCCGAAAAAAATGCTCGTATATAAAAAGACTCCGCCAAACAGCAGCAGCCAGTAAGAAAGCGCGTTCATGCGTGGAAAAGCCATGTCACGCGCGCCAATCATGAGCGGAAGCAGGTACACGGAAAATCCCAGCAGCGTGGGAACTATGACCAGAAAGATCATGGTGGTCCCGTGCAGGGTGAACAGCTGGTCGTAAGTTTCGGGCGTGAGGAAATTATTGTTCGCGACAGCCAACTGGAGTCGCATGATCAGAGCTTCGCAACCGCCGATGATGAAGAAGGCAAGCGCGGTCAGAAGGTAAAGAATTCCGATCTGTTTGTGATCGCATGATGAAAGCCAGGAGAGCATCCCGGCGGTCTTTTCAAACCGATCGAGTTCCTGCATGGATGATGGGGAGACCAGGACTTCGCTCATCGCAGCGTCTCCAGATAGGCAACCAGGGCGTTCTGCTGCTCCCCAGTCAGGTGTAAGTTGGGCATTTTGCATCCGGGCTTTATCAGTTCAGGCTCATGCAGCCAGTCCGCCAAGTTTTCCGCGGTGTTTATAAGCCGCCCCGCGGCCAGGGTTTCGCGCGACGCCACGTGAGTCAGGTCTGGTCCAACGGTAGCGTTCGCGGCAGTGCCACGGATGGCGTGACAACTGGCGCAGCTGAGTCGCTGAAAATACTGCGCGCCCTGGGCCGCGAGTCCCGCCGGTGGCGTTGCCGGCACCGACTCCTGCGCAGCTTCCCACTCCGCGAAGTCAGGCGGCGTCTGCGCAATGATGCGGATGCGCATCCAGGCGTGTTCGATACCGCAATATTCGGCGCACGAGCCCAGGTAGGCCCCAGGAGTATCCGCCGCCAACCATATGCTGTTTTCAACTCCCGGTATGATGTCCATCTTGCGCCCCAGTTCAGGGACCCAGAAGTCGTGAATGACATCAGCCGAAGTGAGACCAACGCGTTCATCTTCTCCGACTGGAATGTGTATTTCGTTGGCCGTGATGATACCGGTGCCGGGATAACGAACCTCCCACCACCATTGGTGACCGACTACCAGCAGCGTATTTGAACGGGTGCCGGCCGGGTCAGACGCGCTCATCGAGCGAATTGCGAAAACCAAAATGACGCCCAGAATGATGAAGAAGGACACCGTGTAGCCCACCTCCAGCTTTGTGTTGCCATAGATTGGGTTAGGAGGTTGCACGCCTGGCTTTTCTGCGAATTTATAGACGCAGTATGTGACCAAAGCGGTAACCACAACCAGAATGGCCAGCGTCGCCAACAACACGCCTGTGCTGAGGTGAGCAATGCTGCGCGCGTAGGCCGAGTGCGGCGCGAATACCGGATAAGCTGCGGGCGCGTGTAGAGGAGTACTCGTGGTCAACCCCGGAAAATAAGTGAGACTGTCAGTGGCTCAGATGCCAGTGCGATGCACGCGGGTTGGAGATTATTGGTTTGACTTCTGGAGCGCCCGCAGCCGCACGGACGTTTTCGCATCGAGACTAAGCGCTGCGTTAATAAGTCCAACATGAGAGAAAGCTTGAGGAAAGTTTCCCACCAAGCCACGTCTGACATCGTACTCTTCGGAGAGCAGGCCGACGTTATTGCAGACCGCGAGCAGCTTTTCGAAGTGGGCGCGGGCTTCCTCCTCGCGCCCTTGCAGGACGTAAACTTCGGTCAGCCAGAAGTTGCAGGCCAGGAACGCTCCTTCCCCAGCCGGCAGTCCGTCTATTACTTTTTTGGTGTCATATCGAAGCAAAAGGCCGCGATGCATCAAATGCTTCTCGACGGCGCGAACCGTTCCCGAAATGCGTTCGTCGTCCGGGGACAGGAAACCGACAATCGGTAGAAGCAGCAGGCTGGCGTCCATGTGGCGCGTGCCATAAGCCTGGGTGAAGCTGTTCATACCCTTGTGAAAACCCTTCTCGCAGACTTGCGCGTAAATCTGCTTCCGCAATTTGCGCCAGCGAGCTACCGGCCCCTTGATCCCGAATTCCTCGGCCATACGGATAGCGCGGTCGAACGCGACCCAGGCCATGACCTTGGAGTACGTAAAATGCTTCGCGCCGCTACGAAACTCCCACAGGCCCTGGTCGGGCTTGAACCAGATCTTTTCGAGGCGCTTAAGCAAGGGAATCTCAATCGCCGCGCCGCTCGTATCTTCGTGCGGATAGATTCCCTTGCGTCGCGCGCGGTAGAGTGCATCCATGACTTCGCCGTAGATATCGAGCTGTTGCTGAGACGAGGCCTTATTACCGATGTGAACCGGGCTTGATCCCTTATATCCGGGCAACCATTTCGCCACCCAGTCCCCATGCTCCCGCTTGCCGGTTATGCCATACATGATCTTGAGGTCATTCGGATTGCCCTGAATCGCGCGATTCAGCCAGCCGAGCCACGACTTTGCATCTTCTTTGAAGCCACATTCCAATAATGCCTCGAGGCTGAATGTCGTGTCGCGCAACCAGCAAAAGCGGTAATCCCAGTTCCGGACGCCGCCCACCTTCTCAGGAAGAGCAGCTGTGGGCGCGGCGACGAGACCGCCGGACGGCGCGTAAGTCAGAGCTTTTAAGGTGAGAAGCGAGCGTTCAATCTGTTTCCGATAGGGACCTCGATACTTGCTCTGCCCAATCCATCGTTTCCAGAATCGCGCCGTTGTCTTCAGCGCGCCGCCGGGCGAAACTGCCTGGGGCTCCCTGCCAGAATAGGAACTACTGTATTGCAAAGTGAAGTGAAAGGTTTCTCCTGCTCCCACCGTCCATTCGGCCGAAAGATTTTCATCGGCTGAGATCAACGGAGCATTAGTCCGCAGCGTCAAGCGGTGCGGACCGGAGGTAAAGCCCCAAGCGCCCGCGCCGAGTGTTTCGACTCGCGAACATCCGTTGCCATAGTCGAATCGCGGCAGCAGGCGAGTCAGTAAATGGCTGCGTCCCGCCAGGCCTCGCACGATCCGGACAACGCAGGAGTACCGGTCGCGGACTGGCATAAAATCCGTCACCGAGCAAACCGCTCCATTCGGCTGCGTATATGTTGTTTCCGAAATTAACGTGCCGGGAAGATACCGCCGCCTGGCACGGTCTATGACCGTGGGTGAAAGCGACCAGGCGCCGTGTTTTTCTGTGCCCAGCAGGCTGGCAAAACACGCTTCCGAATCGAAATCGGGCCAGCACAGCCACGCAATCGTGCCGCGCACGCTGACCAAGGCCGCGGTGTGCAGATCTCCAATCAGCGAGTAGTCATCAATCCTTGATCCGAGCCTTGATCGGGAACTCATGTATTTCGCGATATTTCGGAACCCAGAGGCCTTATGAAGTTTTTTATCACTTGTAGAGAATTAATTATGAAAATTGCCAACCTTTGACCATACGAAGAACTCATAGTACTGGAAATAATTATTGCGATTGCAAAATGAGAGCAAAGGAAAAGAGATAAATGAAAATCACGGTCATATTTGCCGCAGTCATTGGAGCCAGCATGCTGCTGGCGGGTTGTTCTCACCACCACGTAGCCACCACTGCATCAGGAAAAACTGTGTATGGTGACAAAGCCGCGACGATTGATCGCCTGAATGACTCCGCGGCAGATTTGAAGGAACTGGTAAATGCTCCCGACGCCGGTATTCCGAAGGAAGTATTGGAGTCCGCCAAGTGTATCGCTGTTGTGCCGGATATGGTCAAGGGCGGATTCGTGTTTGGAGCCCGCCATGGGCTGGGTGTCGCGACTTGCCGAACAGGACAAGGCTGGAGTGACCCTGCCTTCTTCGCCGTTACCGGCGGAAGCTGGGGCGCGCAAATTGGACTGGAAAGCGTAGACATTGTCATGCTCGCAATGAATGAAAAGGGAATGCAGGATATGCTTTCGAGCGAATTCAAGCTGGGAGCGGGCGCCTCGATTGCTGCCGGCCCGATCGGCCGGGAGGCACAGGCTTCGACCGACTGGAAATTCAAATCCGAGATACTGATGTATTCGCGGGCTAGAGGACTATTCGCGGGAATTGATCTAAGCGGCGCCGCAATTAAGCCGGATGGGGATTCAACGGTCGCATTTTATGGCAAACCGATAGACAGCAGCACCATCCTCTCAGGAAGAGGACCATCCAACGCGAATGCGAAGCCTTTCCTGGCCTCGGTCAAAGAAGCGGTGCAGGAGGCCCGGTCGGGAGAATGATCAGGTTGCAATGAGCCAGAAAGTTGCCTGGCATCGAGTCCTTTTCGTTAAACGATCAGTCCGGTTTGTGACATCCTCAGTTAACCGCGAGGGACACAAAGGCACGCGAAGGAACCTTGGGTTTGAGCCTTCTCGCTACTTCGTGTCCTTTGCGGTTGCCCAAGTTAGGACATCACACGGCGGTTGTTAGCGACGGCCGCGGAATATTCCGCTCGCAATATTTTCTACCGGAAATATTTGTCTTCCTGGATTCGTTAATGCAGTTTCTTCCTGGACAACCGCTCAACATCCGGCGGAATCACAAGCGATGGAAAGACCCTTTGATTGATTCTGACCGGAAAAAACGAATCATCGAAATCCTCAGCGATTCGAGTTTCGTCGCCATTATTTGCGCGACCCCCAGCGAAGTTCTGGCGCTGACGGGATATTGGCCGGTAATGGGAGCGAGCGTAGCGGTTTTTACGTCCGATGGAGATGTCCAGGTCATATTGCCGCAAGACGAAGTCGAACTCGCGGAAAAAACTTCAGCGGCAAAGCTTATTCCGTACAAGCCGTCGGAATTGTCCGCGCTCACCACTCCCATCAAGGCATTGGCGGACCCGCTTCGCGAAGTTACGACGCGACTGAAGTTGTCCAGCGGAACGATCGGGGTCGAGCTCAACCAGGGAATGCAGCCGTCGAGCTATGCGGCTGCTGTAGATTTCCGGTCATCGCTCTCCCGCCTGCTTCGAGAGTTGCACCCGAATGCGCGGCTTGCGGCCTGCGACGGCATCATCGAGGCCATCGAGTCCCGGAAGACCTCGAAAGAACTTGAGCTTATACGAAAAGCGGCAGAGGTTTCCGACGCCGGTTTTGCAAAAGCGGCCAAATGCATCCAGGCGGGAGAACGTGAGTCTGAGGTTGCGGCTGCGGCGCAAGCCGCGTTCGAAGCTTGCACGAAAGCTGAATCGCTGCATCGCAGCTACGGTTTCTTTTTCTGCATGTCCGGACCCAATTCTGCGCTTGCTTCCGCAGCCTACGCGCGCACCCGGCAGCGCCGAATCGAAGCAGGGGACCTGGTCATGATTCATGCCAACACTTGCGCCGACGGCTATTGGACCGACGTCACCCGAACCTATACGGCCGGCCCATCCCTGAAGCGGCACCAGGAGATGCGCTCGGCGATCGCGGAAGCGAGGGAGGCGGCGCTGAATTCTATTCATCCCGGCGTGGCCGCGCGTAACGTGGACAAAGCTGCGCGATCGGTGATGGAAGCTCATGGTTTCGGGAAGGAGTTCAAACACTCGACCGGGCATGGTGTAGGTTTCGCCGCCGCAAACCCAAACGCGCTTCCCCGGATTCATCCTCTGTCTCCCGACATTCTTGAGATTGGAATGACTTTCAATATTGAGCCGGCCGCGTATTTCGATGGATATGGCGGCATGCGTCACTGTGACGTTGTTGCGGTTTCCCCGAACGGGGCAACCGTACTGACGGATTTCTGAAACTGCTATGGTCCGTGAAGCGAAAATAACGGCGAGTAGAGTGACGGTCTTCACCATACCCACCGACGCGCCTGAAGCGGATGGCACATTTGCCTGGGACAGCACGACGATGGTGCTGGTTCATCTCGAGGCGAACGGAACTAAGGGAATGGGTTACACCTACGCGGATGAGGCTACCGGCAAACTGGTGCAGACATTATTGCAGAAGGTCGCCGGAGGCCGTGACGCCTTTTCGCACGCTGAGATCCTTCAGGATATTTTTCGCTACCTAAGGAATCTCGGTGAAACCGGGATCACGAGAATGGCGGCAGCGGCGATTGATAACGCCTTGTGGGACCTTAGAGCCCGCATCCTTGACATACCTCTTGTCCATCTTTTAGGCAAGGTACGGGACGGCATTCCTGTCTATGGAAGCGGAGGCTTCACCTCATATGACGATAGACAACTGCAAGATCAGTTAGGCGGATGGGCACAGCGCAAATTTGCGATGGTGAAGATGAAGGTCGGCAGCAATCCAGAAGATGACCCCCGCCGCGTTGAAGTGGCGCGGAAAGCTATCGGCGATGCCTGCGAACTCTTCGTTGATGCAAACGGCGCTTACACTGTCGCGCAAGCTGTTCGCATTGCGCAGCGATTCGCAGACCAGGATGTGCGATGGCTGGAAGAGCCGGTGAGCTCTGACAATCTAGTAGGACTGAGCCAGATTCGCGCTCGCGCTCCGATCGGAATGGACATTGCCGCGGGCGAATACGGCTACACCGCCTGGTACTTCCGTCGCATGATTGACGCTCAGGCGGTGACCATCCTCCAGGCGGATGCTACTCGCTGTGGAGGCATCAGCGGCTTTCTCGATGTGGCGGCCCTTTGTTGGGCTGCGAACATGCCTTTGTCATCACACTGCGGCCCGAGCATGCATCTACATGTTTGCTGCGCGGCGCCGAGGGCTATTCACATGGAGTTTTTTCACGATCATGCCCGCATTGAGCGAATGTTTTTTGACGGCTTCTGCGAGCCGCAAAACGGGGTCATGAAGCCTGATTTGTCGCGCCCCGGAATGGGGCTTGAGTTGAAAGAGAAAGACGCGGCCGCTTTTGCAGTCTGATTTCGGCACGCGGACGCCGAGCACTCACGCAGTTGTCGCATAAAACGAGAGGAAGTTTATGGCAAAGACAGTCTCGGATTTGATCGTTGAGCGTTTAATCGAGTGGGGAGTGGATACGATCTTTGGATTCCCGGGCGACGGAGTGGATGGATTCTTCGAGTCCCTTCGCACTCACAAAGATAAACTGAAATTCATTCAAGTGCGCCATGAGGAGGCGGCAGCTTTCGCTGCCGTGGGCTACGCAAAATACACGGGCCGCATAGGCGTATGCTGCGCGACCTCAGGACCGGGAGGCGTCCATCTTCTTAATGGCCTGTATGACGCCAAGTGCGATTTGCAACCGGTGCTCGCCATCACCGGACATACTTTTCATGATCTGATCGGCATGGATTATCAGCAAGACGTTGATCTGGACAAGTTGTTCATGGACGTTTCCGTCTTCAATGAGAGGGTGATGGGGCCAGCGCATGCGGTTAATCTGGTGGATATGGCGGTGCGGACGGCTTATGGACGGCATGGTGTTTCTCACATCTGCATTCCAAAAGACATTCAGGAGTGGGAAGTTTCGGACAAACATCGCAGCGGCGCCAATGTTGCGCATCACAGTGGAGATTGGAGCGTGCCGTCCACCGCCAAGCCTGCGGATTCGCTTCTGCAAAAGGCTGCCGAGATCATTAACTCCGGCTCAAAAGTAACCATCTTTGTGGGGCGCGGCGCTCTGGGTTGTCGCGATGAAATTACCCAGCTTGCTCAAGCCGTCGGGGGACCTGTCGTCAAAGCTCTTCTCGGTAAAGCGGTACTTCCTGATCGCAGCCCATATACCACCGGCGGCATCGGCCTGCTGGGCACGTCTCCATCAGTGGATGCTATGAACGATTGCGACGTCCTGATTATGATCGGCACCAGTTATCCCTACATGGAATTTTTGCCCAAGCCCGGGCAGGCAAAATGCGTGCAAATAGAAATTGATCCCACGCGTCTCGGCCTGCGGCATCCGGTAGATGTAGGCCTGGTAGGCGATGCAAAGACAATCCTGACCGCCCTGCTGCCTTCCATAACGCGCAAGGAGCACAAGTTCCTCGAGAAGGCTCAGGAGAATATGAAGAGTTGGAACAAGCTGATGGAAGAACGCGGCACGCGAAAAGACATCCCGATGAAGCCGCAGGTGGTGACACACACGCTCAACAAGCTGTTGAACGACGACGCCATCGTTTCTTCCGACAGCGGAACGATCGCGACCTGGACCGCGCGCTACGTGGAAATACGCGGCGACATGCAGTTTTCGCTCTCCGGTTCGCTGGCCACCATGGCGAACGGCCTGCCATACAGCATCGGCGCGGCCGTTGCCTATCCCGGACGGCAGGTGGTCTGCGTTGTCGGCGACGGCGGATTGACCATGCTGATGGGCGAGATCGCCACTTTGGTGAAGCATAACCTGCAAGTGACGGTCATCGTCATCAAGAACAACGTTCTGGGACAAATTAAGTGGGAGCAGATGATTCTCGAGGGAAATCCCGAGTTCGGCGTCGAGCTGCAACCCATTGACTTCGCCAAAGTCGCCGAGGCTTGCGGAGCCAAAGGCTTCACCATTGACCGGCCCGAGCAGGCCGAACAGGTTTTGCGCGAAGCTTTGGCGCACCAGGGTCCCAGCGTGGTACAGGCTGTTGTTGATCCCAATGAGCCGCCGATGCCGGGGAAGGTGACGACCGAGCAGGCGCTTCACTTTGCAGAATCCCTGCTGCGTGGACAAAAAGATGCGATGAAGATTATCAAGACGATTGCGCTCGATAAAGTCCGCGAGGTCGTTTAAGCGGATGACAAAGGTCTCCGCACTCCCGGCGCGAAATCCCCGCGCGGATTTGGTAATCATCGAAAATCACATCCGGGAAGGGCGTTTTCAGCGAAGCCTCTCTCTGCTCACCGCCGGTACCAGCGTCATCAGCGGACTGGAAGTCGCCTACGAACACTATCGCGGAAGCTATAGCCGGCGTGTGATGTACACGCCGGTGATCATGAGCGTTCTGCTGGCGATCGCGGGTATTGCGGGATTTTTCAGCCGCCGCGCGGCGCGCACCGTACTTCGCGTGATCTCCGTGGTCACTCTAGTTGACGCTTCGGTGGGATTTTACTTTCACATCCGCGGCGTCAAGCGAAAGCCGGGCGGATGGCGCCTTCCCATGACCAACATGATTATGGGACCTCCGATTTTCGCGCCGCTGCTCTTCGGAACCAGCGCCTACCTGGGGCTGATTGCTTCATATCTTCGGCGCGAAAATGCATCGTATGTCTCAAGGTCAGGCAAGGACACTCTCTTCGCGCGGCTGCTGCCATCCCACGAAAGGCGCGAATTGCTTTCGGCAGAGCAGGACATACGCGAGGGACGCTTTCAACGGCAGATGGCGATTGTTACTGGAATCAGTGCACTGCTGAGCGGCTTCGAGGCGTTCTACTCGCATTATAAAAACAATTTCCGCTACTGGGTTCAGTGGACACCGATTATCGTCGCGCCAGCCCTTGCGGCAGCAGCCTTCGCTTCCGTCAAGAGCCGGAGAGTTGCGACGACAGCTTTGCCCGCGCTTTCTATCCTGGCATCCGCCGATGCCGCCGTTGGACTTTACTATCACGGACGAGGCGTGCTTCGACGCCCGGGAGGACGAAAGCATCTTCTTTACAACATTATGTATGGGCCGCCGATTTTTGCGCCGTTGCTCTTTGGCGCGGCGGGAATGCTGGGAATCCTGGCCAGCCTGCTCCGGAGGAGGCACAGACGATGACAATGGATACTCGCCCCGACTTGTCCCTGGCTCCCCGGGACGCGGCCACCGGCGAACCACTCACTCCGCGCCGCCAGCCAGGCTATTACGCCGGGTTCAGCACGCTCTCGCAGAAAGCCTTCTGGGACAGTGCTACGCGGAAGGTGGTCACGAAACGCGTGAAAGAGCCGCCTTCCAGAGAGTTTTTTTCGGAAGAAGAATGGAAATTCTGGACCGCGGTATTCGACCATCTGATTCCCCAGACCGACCGAACTCCGGATCATTCGATTCCGATCGTCGCGCAGGTTGATCGTCGCCTTCACACTAATCAGACGGTGGGATATCGCTATGAGAATATGCCGCAGGACCGCGTGGCATATGCACAAGGTCTTGAAGCCATCAATCAAGAGGCCCGCGGCGAATATGGCAACGATTTTCTTTCGCTGGATTATCACCGGCAGGACCTGATTCTCAAGGCTATTCACGACGGAGAGCCCAAAGGCGCCGCTGAGATATGGAAAGCAATGTCCGTGCACCGCTTCTGGCAGCTGATTATGGGCGATGCCATTGACGCCTACTACGCGCATCCATGGGCGTGGGACGAGATCGGCTTTGGAGGTCCGGCATACCCTCGAGCTTATACACGCCTTGAGCGAGGGGAGCCGGAACCCTGGGAAGTGGAGGAGAAACGCTATGACTGGCTCGCTCCCAATGCCGCCGTTTCCGATCTGGTTGATTCCGCGGCTCATCTTCACACGGAAGCGGATCAACATGGCCCGGCGGAGAATGGCGCTGCGAAAGATAGCGCGGCGAAGAAGAGGTCCGATTGAAAGAGCCGGTTCTGGGACCATTCGAAGCTCCAACCCCAGAAAAACACATGCTGGGCGCAATCCAACATATTCGCGTGCCCATGCGGAAGTTTCGGGAGCAGGACGAAGTTGACTACCTCATCGTCGGAGTGGGGTCCGCCGGCGGCATACTGCTGCAACGCCTCGCTCGCGCTGGTTTCAACGTAGTTGGTCTGGAGGCTGGTCCCTTTTGGGACACCGAGCGCCATTGGGTAAGTGATGAAGCCGGGGCGCACGAACTCTACTGGGAAGACACTCGCGTAACCGGCGGCACTGATCCGCTGGCGCTGGGCGCGAACAACTGCGGCAAAGGAGTCGGTGGCGGCTCGGTACATTGGGCCGCATTCACTCCCCGGCTTCATCCATCGGACTTCGAGGTCTACACTCGCGACGGCGTCGGCGCCGATTGGCCAATCACCTATGAAGAGATTCTTCCCTATTACGAGCAGTTGGAACTTGAGATGCCGGTGGCCGGCCCGGCTTATTTTCCCTGGGGCCATCCTCACGGCTACGCCTATGGCCCCCACCCGATGGGCGGAGTTGGGAATGCTCTGATTCGAGGTTGTACCGCGCTCAATATTCGCGTATCAATCGGCGGCCCGGTGGCAATTCTTTCCGGCTCTCATGGAGACCGCCCGCACTGTATCTATCGCGGATTTTGCATTCAGGGATGCAAGGTCGGGGCCAAAGCCAGCACCCTCATAACACATGTCCCTGATGCTCTAAAAAAAGGCGCCGAGATCCGAGATCGCTGCATGGTCGCTCGAATTGAGCTCGGTAAGCAAAACCGCGTCACCGGTGTGCACTATTTTGATAATGAAGGTGCATCGCACTTTCAGAAATCTAAAGCGGTCATCGTCTCCGGGTACGCGATTGAGACGCCGCGCTTGCTGTTGAACTCCACTTGCCCAGGCTTCGAAAACGGTCTTGCCAATTCGAGCGGCACGGTCGGCAAATATTTGATGGCGCAGGCCGGAAACGTGGTAATTGGAAGGTTTGACGAGCCGGTTCGCATGTACAAGGCTCCCCCGGCACATGCGCTGACGGAAGAATTTTACGAGACCGATCCAAGAAACGACTTTGCGCGCGGCTTCGCGATTCAGACGGTTGGACCACTGCCCATTGCATTCGGCAAGCAGATGCTCGCCGCAAAGAAAGCCTGGGGATGGGGACTGCGCCGCGAGATGATGGATTACAACCACTGGGCCTCGTTTGGACTACTCGGCGAAATTCTTCCATGGTCTGACAATCGGGTTACCCTTGCAGACGAAAAAGACCGTTTCGGCCTACCCATCGCGTACGTGAGCTTTAACCTGCATGACAATGACAAGAAGCTGATCAAGTTCGCCAAAGAAAAAACCATGGAAGTCATGTATGCAGCGGGCGCAACCGAGGTTGTGCAGGAGGCCCGCTACGCGCACCTCGTCGGCGCGTCCCGAATGGGTTCGGATCCCCGGACCTCAGTGGTGGACAAGTTCGGC
The DNA here is from genome assembly GCA_050746185.1 of Terriglobales bacterium. Classification (GTDB taxonomy): domain Bacteria; phylum Acidobacteriota; class Terriglobia; order Terriglobales; family Acidobacteriaceae; genus PALSA-188. The sequence goes on from JBOGLA010000022.1 coordinate 31,899, forward strand.
CGCACTCACGACATTGCAAATCTATTTGTGTGTGACGGAAGCATCATGCCAACCCAAGGATCGGCGAATCCCGGGCTGACTATTCAGGCCCTCGCCGCGCGAACGGCCGATTACCTGATCTCGCAAGGAAGCCGGATTTTCGAGACTGACCATCGGGACATGACAACTCCCCCGATCCGCCGTGAACTCGCTCCACCGGATACATGGGGGAAGGGGGTGCCGCGAGTTAAGTAAAGCCGCGATTGATAACCGCTAATAAACACAGCCCGAACAGGCGCAGAGGACAGGCATGGCAAACACCCTCTCCCTCTTACCCATGCTTCGCGATCCCAATTCCATTGTACGTTTCCAGACAACTCTGCCTTCCGCGCCAGCCGGAGAGTTTGCGGTCCTCGCGCCGCAATTCTCTCGGACTCGACACTAGAAGGCGCGGTGTAACACTTTGCCTCCTCCAAACCTCGAATCCGGCAAGAAGAAACAGGGATCCCACAGGCGGTTGAGACGTAAGGATTTATAAGCGCCTGATTGACAGTGTTGATGGCTTTAGACCTCCAGAGATATACTTCTGCGGGTAAAGGAGGCAGATGTCTGTGTCGTGTCGGGCGGCATTGCGCGCGTGGCTATTTTTCGCGATTTCATGCACCGCCAGTGCTCAGGTATTGAATCTTCCAGGCGGAGGCACGCAGTTCGGCACCACCACCACAATCGACGCAATTGAAGCCTCACGATTAAATTTCGATTTCTTTACGATCAACAGCCGGAATCCAAACCGAACCCCACTTGAGAGTCCCAGTGGTTCGGAATCGGCGCTCGACCTCAAAGCGCCTGGGAAGGCACGTCGGGAATATAAAAAGGGATACGAGTTTCTACAGTTGAAGGATCTCCAGGCTGCGGGTCAGCACCTTGAAGCTGCCATTCACGTTTATCCGAACTTTGTGGCCGCACACAACGCTCTGGGCACCACGTATCTGGATTTGAATCAGAATGACAAGGCGCGTGAGGAGTTCGCGAAGGCCGTCGCCCTCGATAACCACCTGCCGGGCTCATACTTGAATCTCGGGATAGCGCAGCTGGCGTTGAAGCAATACCCAGGTGCGGAAGAGTCGTTTCGTAAGGCGTCTTCGCTTGCGCCTGTGGACCTTCAGCTCGCCGTGGCTCTAGCATATGGAGAGTTTCTGAACCACGATTACACGGCCGTCGTCGCGACCGCCAATGACGTGCATCACCGCCCACACAAGGGTGCGGAATTGGTTCATTATTTCGCGGCCGGGGCGTGGGAAGCACAGAACAACAGCGTAGAAGCGCAGCAAGAGATGGAGACGCTGTTGCAAGAGAATCCGAACTCTCCGTCGGCAGGTCAATTTCGCGAAATCCTAGCTCAGATTAAGACCGCCGAAGCGATCGGGAGTGCGCCTGCGCTTAAAACGCACAAGGCACTGGCAACCCTTGTCAGCGCTCGACCCGTCCCAAGTTTGCCGGATGCTTCCCAGGCCCAACGGGCTTTGCAGGATGAGAGAGAACAAAAGCAGATCAACGAGGCCGAATTCGACTCCGATCTGGGTTGTACGAGCTGCACGTCTGCGGTTGCCGTTAAACCTGCCGTGGCACATGACTCGGAGCATTCAGGCCAAAGAAGCGGTTCGGGTCTGGTTCTGCGATCTTCGGTGCACGAAGTTGATGTTTTTTTTGCTGCTACGGACCATGGGAACTCCGTATTGAACCTTACTCCTGCCAATGTCCGGGTTCTCGACGACGGGCGCCCTCCGGACCGTATTACCGGATTCCGGAATGAGTTACAGCTCCCTTTGCGGCTTGGGATCATTATTGACACTAGTGATTCCGTAAAAGACCGCCTGCCATTCGAACAAAGAGCGGCGAGTAAGTTCCTGGAAGATTTGCTGACGAATAACGGAGACCTCGCCTTCGTCATAGGCGCTAATAACTCCGTCCTGTTGGTGCAGGATTTCACTTCCGACCATTCCCTCATATCGCATGCGGTCAGCCAACTAGCTCCTGGAGGTGGAACCGCCCTCTGGGATGCCGTCGCTTTCGCTTCCCAAAAACTGGCGAGTCATAGGGAGACGCAACCTGTGGCGCGCGTGCTGGTCGTGATCAGCGATGGCGAGGACAATTCCAGCAGTGTTGCTCTCAAAGACGCTGTAGCCGGTGCCCTTCTGAGCGAGACAGTGATTTATACCGTCAGCACCAAAGAGTTGCTCGACGATAGCACGAGTTCTTCGCTGGGCGATCATGCGTTGAGGACACTTTCCGGACTTACCGGAGGTGCGAGCTTCGTGCCTGGCTCAGTTCGTCGCCTCGAGGGAAGCCTCAGGGATGTGCAGCAGGTAATCCGGGGACGGTACCTGGTTACATATAAACCTGCCTCCTTCGAATCCGATGGTCGCTATCGAAAGATCGAACTCACCGCGGAGCGAGACGGCCACCAGCTGAAAATATTTGCGCGGAGGGGATACTACGCATTAACGGCAAAGCCCGAGTCTCATAACAGTGCACCTATCCAGTAGTCGCTATTCTTCCCGCGCGTCGCATCATTTAGGACTAGTCAAGTAAGAACGTTACGCCTCCGCGGCCGCAGCTGATTTGCCGTCAGCGTCATCGTCTTGATCGCGCATAGGCAGCCGATTTTTCGAGGGCCTGCTCGGCGCGTTTGATGGGTCCGGCCACGGTGTCCACAACGTCGAATTCGGCCCACGGCACTGCTGTTCGGAGAATGCGCAAAAGCTCGACCTGATGAGGCGGCACAGGGACGTCAACTGGCAGCCCTGTTTTCATGCCGAATGCAGACGCTGGAGCATGAATGTCGCCGGAAGAAGGTGCGACCGCCGAAAGCATTGTTCGACAATCATACGGATCCCCGTAACTGCCTGTAACCTGCTCAATACACATCGTTAAAATTGGTGCGGAAGGGGGGATTTGAACCCCCACGCCTTTCGGCGCCACCCCCTCAAGATGGTGTGTCTGCCAGTTCCACCACTTCCGCGGATAAGAAATGCAACATTGTGCGAATTTAGCTACCGCCCCTGGCTATTTTATTGAGGAGTCTAACGAGGGAGCATGTTTCTTTGGTGATCAGGGAAAATTCCCGTCCGCCAGAGCCAGATCGCCTAGTTTGATGGTATCGTGTCAGGCCCTGTACCGCAAGGCTAACGCGAGCAGTGTCCCCATTTAACCACGAAGGACACAAAGATACACGAAGGCCCCCAGCCCCGCTGGGGATTGCCGATTTCTATTGCTGCGAAGACAAGTTCGTACGCGCCGGAGAGGAGCTATCTACCGTAGCCAGAGCTTCGGGATATCTCTTCGCTGCGGCCTTCCGCAGCCAGTACTCAGATTTTTGTGTGTTGTGCCCCACTCCGTCACCGCCTCGGTAGCGGAGGGCGAGATTGTACTCGGCTGCCGCGTTCCCGGCGCTGGCGGCTTCAGTGACCCAGTGAGCGGCTCGCGTGCAATCCTGCCGGACGCGGTATCCCGTCTCGTAAGCCATGCCGAGGATGAAGGCCGCCGATGCGTCACCGTACCGGGCCCGTCGGCGCAAATTGGGAATCTCGAAGGGGCTTAAATCCCGGAGAGCGGCCGCAGCGTCCGGGTCGGTAATTCGCTCGTGGCTGGACTGCGAGGGAAAACCTTCCGGCTTTGCCTCACTGGCCTGAACGGCACTCGCAGCCTTGATTGCTGAAACTTTCGTTTGAAGCTGCGGGGAGTGAATTCGTAAAGCTAAAAGCGTTACCGCAATTAGCAGAGCAAAACCCAACCCCAATTGGCTGAACGACAGGAATTTCAACCATGAGGCAATCCGGCTTTCGATTTTCGGAGCTTCGGAAACGACGAACTGACGGAAGCGCGCAGCTAAGATCAACGAGTTATCGCGAAATACGCTTAACTGGCGCCGGCAAATGAGGAGACTGACATCGAACGCAGTAGAAGTAATCTTCTGAAGCTTGTGTGAGACGGCTACAACACGCTGCACTTTAACCGGCGCGATGGCGCTGATTCTTCCAAGGCCCTTGGATTGAAGTTTGATTTGCTGATCCTCGGTGGCTGGTGGAGGAGTTTCTCCGATCTCAGAAACCCGGGGGTTCGAGGGCGACTCAGCGGCGGTGTTTGACGCAGATTCCGCAGCCATCAATTCCACGAGCTCCGGGTAAGGTTGCGGTCTCTGGGGCGGGACGGACGGATTGTAATCCTGAAACTTTTCTATTTCCTGGGCTAGAGACGCAAGGGCCTGGTCACTCAATTGATCCCCAAAGTTCAGCGGCAGGCCGCCCCCAATGATTGGTGGTGACGGCCCGTTTCCGGCGAGAGAAAAGTCGTGGACTGCCGCTGGGAAGGAATGCTCCTTTATCTCGGCCATTCCCGCAAACCGGGGAACCATTGACTCGATTACTCCAAGAACGATTTTGCGTTCCAATGAAACCATGCGCTTGTATTTTGCGTTTGCAGCTTTATCAACCGCATGGGCGGCAAGGGCTGCCAGTAAACGAGCCGCAACAACTTGTTGCTCGGTGAATACATTCGCGCCCCCGGAAAAGACAGCCAGTGCGCCGACAAGTTTTGGCCCCTGGAAAATAGGAACAGCCAGTAACGATGCGCATAGAGGAGATGGGTCCGAATCATGTTCTGGATTCGAATGCTCTGAACACGCGGTTCCCTGCAACCGCGACAGCACCGTCTTTCGCAGGCCTTCATCGTCGGAAGCAGTGCCGGCCCCGACACGATAGAGGAATTTATCACCCTCGGAAAGCCAAATCCCCGCGCCTCCAGATGGGACCAATTGAAAAGCAAGACTAACAACTCGGAGCAGAGCTGCCTCAGGAGAAAGGCTGCCGGTCTGGATTTCCTGCTGGGCTTCAATCAGGCCGGTGAGATTAACCGTTCCATCGGAGGCGCGAGTTTTCAAATCATCTGCGCGCTTTTGCAACTGTTGCAGAATGGATGCGGTGGCGACGATCTGTTCGAATGCATTGCGGTCGAGGGGGATTTTCTGATCCATACGATGCTCGACGTCGCAATCAGGACTTACGTGGGAAGTCTCTGCGGCAACGGAGGTCATTATATCGGGTTTCAAAGGCGCGAAGTTCGCGGCACCCTGGCCGCCGATTAAGCGTTCATTATATTCTTGCCAGTGGCCCAAAGTAAGCGCCAGACAAGAGTTTCGGGCCATTTTCCTATATTTCAAAGTTGGAGGGCTGTCTACCGTGGAGGAAGGCTTCAGCACGCGGGAACAGAATGCACAAAACTGCGGGAGGGTGGGCTTTAGTAATTAACGATCGCGGCGAATGATGCAGGATCGAGGCTCGCCCCGCCTACCAGAGCACCGTCAATCTCAGGTTCGCCCATGAGGGCCTTGGAATTTTCGGGTTTCACCGAACCTCCATACAAGATGCGGAGATTGGCGGCGAATTCCTCGCCAAATGTCTTCGAAGCTTCTCCGCGAATGAGAAGATGAGCCTCGGCGGCGAGTTGCGGCGTGGCGGTTTTTCCGGTTCCGATGGCCCACACCGGCTCGTAGGCGACGACCAGGGAAGCAGCCCTCTTCGCTGAAATCGCATGGAATGCACGCAGGCATTGGCGGCGCAAAACATCTTCGGTGAGTCCCGATTCGCGTTCTTCCAACACCTCCCCCACGCAAACGACGGGAATGAGCCCAGCTTCGAGAGCAGTTTTTAGTTTCAGATTGACGGTGTCGTCGGTCTCGCCGAAATATTGGCGGCGTTCCGAATGTCCGATAATCACGTGAGTACAACCCGCGGCGAGCAGCATGTCGGCGGAAATCTCTCCCGTAAAAGCGCCTTCTTTTTGCCAATAGAGGTTCTGCCCGCCAATTTGAACACTTGAATTCTTCGATGACTCGACAGCTGCATGCAGGCAAACAAATGGCGGGCACACAACAATTTCGTCTCTTGTGACGTCTGATACAAGCGGTAGGAATTTGTCAAAAAACGCCCGCGTCTGGTCGGGCGTTTTGTACATTTTCCAGTTCGCCGCCATTAATTTCTTGCGAGCCATGCAGTCCTTCCGGATGAGCGAGAAAATTTACCGCTTGTCGGTGAGAGCTTCCACGCCGGGCAGTTTCTTACCTTCCAGGAACTCGAGCGATGCGCCGCCGCCGGTCGAAATGTGAGTAATCTTGTCGGCGACTCCGGCGGAATGGACGGCAGCAACAGAATCACCGCCGCCGACAATCGAAATCGCGGCTCCATTGTCGGCGATGGCTCGCGCCACTTTGAAAGTTCCACGAGAAAACGGCGAGACCTCAAAGACCCCCATGGGTCCATTCCAGACGATGGTGCGAGCGTCGGAGATTTCTTCGCAGAAGGCTTCGATGGTCTTTGGCCCAATGTCCAGTCCCATTAGATTGTCGGGGATGGGTTCACCGGCGTTGATCGTCTTAACCAGGGCGTTCATTTCAATTTTGTCGGCAGCAAGATGGTCGGTCGGCAGCAACAACTTGACGTGATGCGCCTGGGCATCGTTCATAATTTGACGGGCGAGGTCGAGCTTATCCTCTTCGACGCGTGACTTCCCTACCTGTTGTCCTTGAGCCTTCAGGAACGTGTAGGCCATGGCTCCGCCGATGATCAATACATCCACTTTTGTCAGTAGATTTTCGATGACTGCAATTTTGTCGCTGACTTTTGCTCCTCCGAGAATTGCAACGAAGGGCTTCTCGGGGTCCTGTAGTGCCTTCCCCAGATAGTCAAGTTCCTTTTGCATCAGCAATCCAGCCGCGGACTTCTGTATGAATTTTGTGATACCCGTGGTAGAGGAATGGGCGCGATGGGCGGCGCCGAAAGCATCGTTCACATACCAATCCGCAAGATTTGCCAGTTGTTTTGAAAACTTCTCGTCGTTCGCTTCCTCTTCCGGATGAAACCGGAGATTCTCCAGCAACAGGCTTTGCCCTTTTTCAAGCTTCCCGGCCATTTCTTCAGCCTCGAGGCCCACGCATTCAGGACAGAAGCCGACGTTTTCCCCACGAGCGAGTTCTTTGTCAAGCAACATGCGCAACCGTTCGGCGACCGGCTTGAGGCTCATCTTGGGATTCGGCTTGCCCTTCGGGCGCCCCAAATGGGAGGCCAGAATGAGCCGTGCGCCACGGCGAAGAGCATATTCGATGGTAGGAAGAGTCTCGCGGATGCGGGTATCGTCCATAACCCGTCCGTCTTCGAGCGGGACATTAAAATCTACTCGCATGAAAACGCGATGGTCGTTGAGTTCCAGATCGCGGATGGAAAGCTTTGCCATAGAGTTCACCTTGCTGGAAACAATGATATGCATGGATTGAATTTCCTTACCCCTGCAACCTTCGACAGGAAGAAGGTGAGAATTCGAATTTGCCGTGTAACAGCACGCCCGAACAGGTTGAGGAGAAAGTCCGCGTTCTTAATAGCCTCGAAGGGGCGCGGCTTTCAGTTCCCAGCAACCTTTCAAGACGCAACCTTCCCAACCCTTATTCGCACCAATTACCAGGTTAGCGTGAACAACTCAGAGTCCTTTGGCCGCCATGTAGTTAATCAGATCTCGAACCCGACTGGAATAACCCCACTCATTGTCGTACCACGAGATCACCTTCACGCAATTGCCGGCCACCACGCGCGTCATCAGCGCGTCCACGATGGAAGAACGGCCATCCCCCCGGAAATCGGCTGACACCAGTTCATTCTCTTCAAACCCAAGATATCCCTTCAACGGGCCGCCTTCAGAGGCCTTTTTCAGCGCTGCATTCACTTCCTCCGCCGTAGTTTTCTTTTCCACGAATACAACGAGATCTACGACGGAAACATTGGGCGTAGGCACGCGCATCGAAAATCCATCCAGCTTGCCATCGAGCTCCGGTATGACGAGACGCAAAGCTTTTGCCGCGCCGGTGGAGGTTGGAATCATGGAGATCGCCGCTGCACGCGCACGCCTCAGATCCTTGTGCGGGAAATCCAGAATTACCTGATCGTTGGTGTAAGAGTGAATCGTGGTCATGGTACCGCAGACAATTTTGAATTCGTCGTTGACTACTTTCGCGATTGGCGCGAGGCAATTGGTCGTACACGACGCATTCGAAATAATGTGGTGCTTCGCCGGATCGTAAATCTGATGATTGACTCCAAGGACGATTGTCACGTCTTCGTTCTTCGCCGGCGCAGAAATAATGACCTTTTTAACCGGGCCGCGCATATGCTTCTTCGCATCGTTGGCGTCCGTGAAACGCCCGGTTGATTCGAGCACGACTTGAGCGCCGACGGATTCCCATGGCAGCTTTGCAGGATCTTTCTCGGCAAATACCTTAATGGTGCGGCCATCAATGCTGATGCTGTCGGCGGCCGCCGAAATATTCTGTTTCAAATTTCCAAGAATGGAGTCGTACTTCAGCAGATGGGCAAGAGTCTTCGGATCCGTGAGATCGTTGACTGCCACAAATTCGAGATTCGGATCATTCAATGAAGCACGCAAAACGTTGCGCCCAATGCGTCCGAACCCATTAATGCCGACTTTCACCGCCATGTCGCCTCCGGAAGAGAGATGATGATTACACCGAGAAATTATTTATTTTGTGAGAACAAAAAATACTAACAGGGGATCGTGCATGCAGCAAATGCGCCGGCGAAAGGCATTGCCCAAACCCGATAAACGAAGCATAATTTCACAGAAGTTGAGATGACTTTCATGGATGGAAACACACCTCAGCCCAACAATATGCGAAGGCTCGCAGCAATTGATATTGCTCTATTGGGATATTGGCTTATTGTTGCCGAGTTTGCGGCCGGCGTTTTGTTGGCAGGTTTCCTTGGACTTTTTATTTTGTTCAGAAGTCATTCGTTCTGGCCTATAGTTCTTGGCGCGTACCTGATTTGTATCGCGATCAATTACGTTCCACTGCTGCTCTACGCCGTTTCATTTGGCAGCCGCGAAAACGCCCGCTCGGAAATGGCGGATGAACTGACAAATCAGCGTCAGGCCATGGCCAAGTATCGGTTGCAGTCTTTATTCATTCTGGTTCCGATGGCGGTACCTGTTTTGGCTATCCTCCAGCGGAGCAGCGAATCATCCCGGACAAGAATGCGATCAAGCTGACGCTTCTAATTTTGTTCCGTAACATCTAATTTAAAGTAATCACTTGGTTTTTCTGAAGTTCGGCCTATGCCAGATTCTCTTTATCTAAGCCTTTGGTATCAGAATTCCGATGCCGACGAGATGCTGCCTCACGCCCTGTCGGTGCTGCGGCAATTTCCTTCCTCGGCAGAGCGGCCGGGTATTGCGTACCTTGCCGTTCATCCGGTGTCCTGGAACGAGCCTACTATTCTCGAACGCCGGTTCCATCCCGGTGTGACTCCTGAAGAAGCAGTTCTGATTGCTTCGGACCTGCTGCATGAAGATTATGCCTATGAATTCGAGGCCTACTGGGATCTTTGGCTGCTCTCGGAAAATGGGGCGCAGTGGATCCCCAAGCCGTCGCTGGTAAGATTCACCGTGCGCGGCGCTGAATTTGATGACCGGGCAAGCGAGCGGGAGGGCCAAATCCAAATGGATTTCGGAGTGGACTCTGCATTTTTGCAGGAGGAAGTCGAGCTGACGGCGAAAGCTGAGAGTTCAGTTAGAGCGAACGTTCAGAAGCTGGTGGAATTTACGAACAAGGCCGAGAAGATGTCGGGAGCAAGCGCGCGACTCCTGTGGTCGGAATCGGAAGAGAATTTGGCGCAGAAGCTGATTGCGAGGTTGCAAAGAGTCCAGTGAGAGCAAGGGCATTAACCACAGAGGTCACGAAGGGTCACGAAGGAAAACGTTGATTGCTGTTTAGGGTTCCTCCGAGAACTCAGCCAAGTTGTTTTCGAGGTCACGCATGTCGAAGAAACTGGTTCCTTGGTGGTCTTGTTGAATCTCTCCCACACTCATTCCACGGGAAAACAGGAATTCTCTCGCTTTTTTCGCGTTTGAAGAATACAGCCGGGGAGTCAATTCATCGGTCGGTCGCCCGCGAGGGCCGAGGCACAATTTGTAGTCGTCTTTCGAGAAGCCCAACGGGACGCCAGTCCTCGCCATCATCGAGGTCCACATTCACTTTCCGCAGTCCGAGCTTATCAATATTCCAAGCTGCGGCCGAAGCAATATCAACCACTCCGATATAATTCGCCGACCCGGAAGAATAGAACCGCGGCATCGTCGTTACCCTTACTTCGTCCGCCCGCCCTCGACCTTCAATTTATCCGCGGCGGCTGCTTGCGCCGCTGCCAGCCTTGCGGTGAGCACGCGGAACGGCGAGCAGGAGACATAATTCAATCCCACCTGATGGCAGAATTCTACCGACGACGGCTCGCCGCCGTGCTCGCCGCAGATTCCGACTTTTAGGTTGGGACGTGTTTTGCGGCCGCGCTCGGTCGCCATCTTTACCAGTTGCCCGACACCTTCGCGATCGAGGACGGCAAAGGGATCCTGCTTCAGAATTCCCTGCTCTAAATATGTGGGAAGCACTTTGTTGAAGTCGTCGCGCGAGATTCCGAACGTGGTTTGAGTGAGATCGTTGGTGCCGAAAGAGAAAAATTCGGCTTCTTTAGCGATCTCGTCGGCAACCAACGCGGCCCGGGGTAGTTCAATCATAGTGCCCACCAGATACTCGACGCTTCTCTCTTTCTCGCGGAACACTTCATCCGCAATACGGCGCACGATGGCTGCTTGATTCGCCGTCTCCTTCAACGTCGCAGTTAGAGGAATCATCACTTCGGGCTTCACTTTCACGCCGTCTTTCGACACCGCAACGGCGGCTTCGAAAATTGCGCGCGCTTGCATTTCGGTAATTTCCGGATAGGTAATTCCCAGACGGCATCCGCGATGTCCAAGCATAGGGTTGATTTCGTGCAGGTCCTCCACTCGCCGCAAAAGCGCTTTCAGGCCCTTAAGCTTCGCCGAACGAGGCTTGGTTGCTTCGAGAACGGCAATTTCGACCATCAAATCTTCGCGGCGCGGCAGGAACTCGTGCAGAGGCGGATCAAGCGTACGAATCGTGACTGGGAATCCGTCCATGGCGCGAAAGACGCCGATGAAATCGGCGCGCTGCATGGGTAGTAATTTCTTTAGCGCGGTGCGGCGGTCTTTCTCATTGTTGGCGAGAATCATGGCGCGCATGTGCGGAAGCCGGTCCTCGGCAAAGAACATGTGCTCGGTGCGGCAAAGGCCGATGCCCTCGGCGCCGAATGCGCGGGCCTGAATTGCATCGCGGGGAATATCGGCATTGGCACGGACTCCAAGCTTGCGGAACGGCTCGGACCAGCTCATAAATTTCAGCAGCTCGGGATCGTCCGGCTTGGCTTCAACAGTGTTCAGCTTGCCTTTGATGACGCGACCAGTTGTGCCGTCGAGCGAAATCCAATCACCGGCTTTGAATACCTGGCCTTTCACGCGCATTTCGCGGGCCTTTTCGTCAACCTGAATGTCGCCCGCGCCGGCAACGCAACATTTACCCATGCCGCGCGTGACTACTGCTGCGTGGCTAGTCATGCCGCCGCGCGAGGTGAGGATGCCGGCGGCTACTTCCATGCCGTGAATGTCTTCGGGAGTAGTTTCGGCTCGAACTAGAATGACCGGAACGCGCTTATCGCTGTGTCCAGCTTTTTCGACAGCTTCATCGGCGGTAAAGACGATTTGGCCTACAGCTGCACCCGGCGATGCCGGCAAACCGGTGGCCAGAACTTCAACGTTGCCACCTTTCTCATCCAGGCGCGGAACCAGAAAGTCGTAAAGCTGATTCGGTTCGACCCGGAAAATCGCTTCTTCGTTGCTGATCAGATTCTCTTCCACCATTTGAATCGCCACGCGCACCGCAGCGCGGCCCGTGCGCTTGCCATTGCGCGTTTGCAGCATGTACAGGCGGCCTTCCTGAATGGTGAATTCGAAGTCCTGCATGTCGCGATAATGCTTTTCGAGGCGCGTCGTTATATCGCGAAGCTGGTCATAAACCTGAGGCATGATTTTTTGGAGTTCGAGGATCGGTACGGGAGTGCGAATGCCGGCAACAACATCTTCGCCCTGCGCGTTCATCAGAAACTCGCCATAGAATTCCTTGACTCCGGTCGCGGGATTGCGAGTGAATCCCACGCCGGTGCCGCTGGTATCGCCAAGGTTGCCAAACACCATGGCTTGCACGTTCACGGCGGTGCCGAGTTCGTCGGGAATGTTGTTGATGCGCCGGTAATGCTTTGCGCGGTCGTTCTGCCAGGACCGGAATACGGCGTCTCGCGCCATCACCAGTTGGTCACTGGCATCCTGCGGAAAGTCGCGCCTGGTGTGCTTCTTCACGACTTTCTTGTATTCCTCGATGACTTCTTTCAGCGCCTTAGCGTCGAGGTCGGTGTCGAGCTTGGCCTTTTTCTGCTTCTTCTTGGCGTCGAACGCCTCATCGAATGCGGATTTAGGAATTTCAAGAACCACCGCGCCGAACATCTGGATGAGGCGGCGATAAGAGTCATAGGCGAAACGAGGATTGTTGCTGCGTTTCGCCAGAGCTTCCACGCTCTGATCATTAAGTCCGAGGTTGAGAATCGTATCCATCATTCCGGGCATGGAGAACTTTGCCCCGGAGCGGACACTGACCAGAAGCGGGTTGCCGCCTTTACCGAGCTGCTGTCCCTGCAATTCTTCGAGCCGTTCAAGCGCTGTATTCATTTGGCGATCCACTTCCTGGGAAACGCCGTTGCGCCGCATATACTCCCGGCAAGCTTCGGTCTGAATGGTGAAGCCGGGAGGGACAGGCAAGCCGGCGTTGGTCATCTCGGCGAGGCCTGCGCCTTTGCCGCCAAGATCATCCTTCATCTTGCCATTGCCGTCAGCTTTGCCCCCGCCAAAGAAATAAACGTATTTGACGGAAGGTTTTGCTTCGGTGCGTTCAACTACGGTTTCAGGAAGGGTGCTGGTAGCCATGAGGAGTCCTCTTCTTCTTTTATGTGGATAGCTTATTTTAATTTATTTGGTGGATTCTTTGCCTTCGGTCACGATTTCGGAAAAATCGGCGATGGTGGAAAAATTATTCAACAGAGATTGCAGCAGCGCCAACCGATTGGAGCGAATTGCTTCATCTTCAACCATGACCATTACTTCATCGAAAAACTTGTCCGTCGGTTCCCTTAAAGCGGAGAGCCTTCGCAAAGCGTTTGCATAGTTACCGCCATGAATATCTTCCCGGGCGCGAGGCCTGATTTCTTCCAGTGTCGCGGAAAGAAGCCTGGCTTCTTCTGAAGTCTCGTAGCGTGGATCGAACGATGGAGCTGCCGAAACGCCCTTCTCGGAGGCCTGCCGCAAGATGTTCCTTATTCGTTTGCTCGCGGCGGCAATAGATTGAAAGTCCGCGAGATCCCTGACCTCAGCGATTGCGCGGGCACGATTCACTGTGTCTACAACATTGCCGCTTCCCGCGGCCAGTACGGCATTGACGACATCATATTTGAAACCGCGCACATCTCGCAGGTAGAACTCTACGCGTTCGCGGAAAAATTCACGAAGTGCAGCCGCACAGTCGAACTGATTTGAGAATTTACGCTCCGCGGCAGAACCGCGATAAGCTTCATACGAATCGTTGGTCAACTGATCCAATTTTATTGGCAACTTGTGCTCGGCGATGATTCTTACGATTCCATTCGCCTGCCTGCGCAGCGCAAACGGATCCTTCGATCCGGTGGGCTGCAATCCCAATGCGAACATGCCGACGATGGTGTCCGCCTTGTCACCGATCGAAAGCACAGCGCCCTCAACCGTTCGCGGGACTGAATCTTCCGTTGAGACCGGTTTGTACTGATCGTAGACGGCGTCGGCGATGGCCTGGCGTGTGCTGCCTGGCATGCCATGATCCAATTCCTGCGCGCACGCATATAGACCGCCGACGATTCCCTGCAGCTCGGTAAACTCTTTCACAAGTTCCGTGGTCAGATCGGTCTTCGCCAGCATGGCTGCTTTGTGAACGACTCCGGGACGCACGGGCATGCCGCTTTGCCGAATGATTTCACAGAGCCAACTGCACAGACGCTGCACGCGGCGAGTCTTGTCGTAATAGCTTCCCAGGTCTTTCTGAAAAGTCACATGTGTCAGCCAGTGCGCCCGCTCGCGCAAAGGATGCTTCTGATCCGTTTGCCAAAAGAACCGGGCGTCGTTGAATCGCGCACGCAGCACCCGTTCGTGGCCGTGACGGATAATGCCGTCAGGATCGCCGTCCGTATTCAACACCGCTAAAAAATGCGGCAACAGCTTATGGTTCGAGTCTTCCACCGCGAAATATTTTTGATGATCACGCATCACCGTGACCAGAACTTCTTCTGGAAGTTTCAAATACGACTTTTCAAAATTACCCAGAATGGCCGAAGGAAATTCTGTCAGATTGACGACCGCGTCGAGAAGATTCTTGTCTTCGCGCCAGCGAGCCCCGGGAATCGTGCGGGTGGCTGCATCCAATCCCTTGCGAATTTGATGTTCGCGCTCGGAGCGGTTTAACACCTTTGCATCGCGGAGAACTTCGACATAGGCATCGCCGGCGCGCGGAATTTTCACTGCACGGTTGGCAAGGATTCGATGGCCGCGGGTTTCGTCGCCCGCAATCAATCCGAAGAAGTCGAATGGTATTACCTCACCATCGAGCATTGCAACCAGCCATCGGACGGGCCGCACGAAGCGCTCGCTGGGCTCCCGCCAGTACATATTCTTAGGCCAATAGATCGAGGTGATTTCTTTGGGCAGAAGTTCGAGCAGCACGTCGCGTGTGCTTCTGCCTTTCTTGGAGGCGGTCGCCACGACATATTCACCTTTGGGGGTCGCGATTTTCTCGAGTCGTGAAACTTCGATACCGGCCTTCTTAGCGAAAGCGTGGGCGGCGGGGGTCGGCTGGCCATCCTTGAACGCGATTTTTAACGACGGACCTGTAAGTTTCTCGGTCGTGTCGGGCTGCGCGTGCAAGATCTGGGATGCGAGAACCGCAAGGCGGCGAGGCGTATCGAACGACGCAATCAGCTTATCGGCAGAAAGACGCTCCCGGTCAAGCAACTTGCTGACACGATCACGGAGGTCAAGAGACGCCGCCTCTATCATTCTGGCGGGAATCTCTTCGCATCCGATCTCTAAAAGAAAATCTGGCATGTTCGTGTCAAACGGATGAACTGTTGCCCTGGACAGTCCATCATCCGATCCCAGCTTAAGAAATCGCGGGCATCGCTTTTCGATTCGACTTATGAATCTTTGCCCGGGCGGGTTCTTCTTTGTCACCGGAGTCTGAAGGTTCAGCCTGTTGATCCACCCACGCTTTTGCGATTCCAACGGCGAGCGCCCTTACCCTTGCAATCACTCCGACGCGCTCGGTCACCGAAATTGCTCCGCGCGCATCCAGAATATTAAAAAGATGCGAGCACTTCAGGCAGAGATCATAGGCTGCCAGCAATGGAAAGCGAATCTTGTCTTGCTCTGAATTACCAGCGGCGACTTCTTTGTTCAGCGCCGAAAACCCCGCCACCAGCGCCGCGCACTCGGCTTCATACAGTTCGAAATGCTTCCACGCTTTGGGGACATCTGCCACTTCGAAATTGTAAACCGAGAATTGTTGCTCGTCCGCGAGGCGCACATCGCCATAAGTTGTGGCGCGATTTGTATCCGGATCGTGAGCCCAGACGATATCGTAAATGCTCTCCACATCTTGCAGAAATGCTGCGATTCGCTCCAAGCCATAGGTGAGTTCCGCAGATATCGGATCGAGATCAACGCCGCCGCATTGCTGAAAATAAGTGAACTGAGTAATTTCGAGGCCATCGAGCATCACCTGCCAACCGATGCCCCATGCTCCCAGCGTCGGAGATTCCCAATTGTCTTCCTCAAATTTGAGATCGTGCCGGCGCAAGTCAATGCCAATTCCGGCCAGCGATTCGAGGTAAAGCTCCTGCACATTTTCCGGCGGAGGTTTCAGGATGACTTGAAGTTGGGTGTGCTTGTAAAGGCGATTGGGATTCTCGCCGTATCGTCCATCCGCGGGACGGCGGGATGGCTGCACGTAAGCGACCTTGTAGGGATCGGGGCCGAGTACGCGCAGAAATGTTTCAGGGACCATGGTGCCAGCCCCGACTTCAACGTCGTACGGCTGCTGGAGGACGCATCCTCGTTCAGCCCAGAAAGCTTGCAGGCGAAGGATCAGCTGCTGGAAAGTCAGCGAATTGGATTTTCCTGATTCCATTAGTAGCCGGTCGACCATGAATAGGGGTTACCGGTAGGCCTCGCGCCTATTTCGAACCGCTGTTATCTCGATAGCGGTGCTGCCTTTGTGATCGAAGAACAACCTATAGTCACCACAACGCAACCGGAAACCTCCGAGCGGCGGCTTCAGCTTCTTCACGTCTCCTACCCGACCGGACAAATAGCGATCCAGACAATGAAGGACTTGCATGGCGGCTTCACGGTCGATGGCTCGCAAATCGGTGCGGGCCTCGGGCGCCCAAGTGACCGAAACTCGGGCAAATTCCGCACTCATTTCTTAAAGCCAAATTCACCCAGAACATCTTCGTGCGCAATTCCGTCGCCCCGCTTTAAGGAAGCGCGGGCACGATTGATCGACGTCGCGGTTTCAGGTGTGACGTCTTCCTCATCGATGGACGCCGAAACCAGCGAATCGGACAGCGGCTCAACCATCACCTGGAGTAAGGACCGCACTGCCGCCAATTTTTCGTCCGGCAACATATCCAGCAATGCGTGCGCCTGCCGGCGTTCGTGTGTGAGATCAGGAACCATCTTCTAATGTTTGTCTTTTCAGCTAAAAGGAGATTATACCCTGAGGGATTTCACCATTCACCCTCGGACATCCACACAACTAATTGATCCTCTCCAGCATTCCCGCCGTAACCAGCTTCTTCTCGATATGCCTCTGGAGAATCTGAATCAAGAATTTTCTCAGATCCCCTCCCTGAGCTTTCGGCCAAGGCATTCCGGCAAATCCGTCGATCGGAGCGCGAAACATCATCGCCGCGAGCTTTCGAGATTCGGCAGACATCTCGGACGACGCCAGACGCTTATCATCGGGACACATCAGCCCGTCAGCCAAAGCGTGAAAGTACGCCCGGGTTCCATTCAGTTCACGTCCGCAGACGATGCACTCCGATAATTCCGGCAGATAACCCATCAGACGCGTCATCCAGAGCTCGAAATACGTGATGGGCATCCAAACGTCGGCTCCTTGCAACCCTGCAATCACCGACAGGGCTAAGCGAAAGACCGCGTCATTGGCCTCGCGGTCCGGTAATAACTCGTCCAACAATTCCGCCACGTGCGCCAACGCAACCGCACGCGGATAACCAACTTCGAAGGCCAATGGTGATTCGAGAACATCGCAGGAATCCAATCGAGCCAGGTCGTGCCGCTCTCGATCTTCGTAGTAAGCCCGAACGTACGTAAGAGGCTCGAGCGCGCCACCAAACCGCCGCTTTGACTTCTTCGCCGAGCGAGCTACTCCATGCACCTTGCCTTCGAGACGGGTAAAGAAAGTTACCAGCAGGTCAGCCTCGCGCAACGGATATGAGCGAAGCACGATTGCTTCCGATTCCTTCAGCGCCATGGAAGCCTTGCGATAGCCTACGATTGTAACGGAGGCAACGGGAGATGGAAAGGAGGCGACCCGCGTTATAAGTCACAAGAGGTCGAACTAATCACTCATCTTGAACGTGGGTTCACCCGACGCTGGGTTCACCGACAAAGACCAGGCATCCATTGGGGTCTTCAATGTGGAATTCGGTCATCCCATATTCCCTGCGAAATAAATCACGAATCTTATAATGACCCTTTAAGGTCTGCACGTGCTGCCATAAGGTGGTGATGTTGGAAACCTCTAAATAAATCTCGGTGTGTCCCCTCACGCAGTTCATCACCTCTTCTGACGCAGCTTTCTCGAAGTGAATGGTTTGGCCGTCCCGCTCCACAATCGAGTACTCAGCCGATTTCAATGTCGGCTTGAACCCAAGCACTTTCTCGTAAAACGAGAGAGTTTCTTCCATATTGGAGGCAGCCAACATCGGGCTGATCCGCTTCAAAACCGAGGCGTTTGACAGTGCACTTGTCATCGTCAGGCTTGTGTTGCCATCAGATCTCGAAGCCGAGGATGGGCGAAACTATCTTCCGAAGTATTTGGCGTTGCGCTCGGTGTAGCTCTTCCACTTCTCCGGCAGATCGTCTTCGGCAAAAATCGCGGAGACGGGACACACCGGCACGCAAGCTCCGCAGTCAATGCACTCGACGGGATCAATATAGATCATTTCCTCGGCAGGAAATGGCGGCTCGTCCTTCTTCGGATGAATGCAGTCCACAGGGCAAGCGTCCACGCAGGCGGCGTCTTTGGTGCCTATGCATGGTTCAGCAATCACGTAAGTCATAAATTCTTCCTCTCCACATCATGCATCTTCCGGAGCCGCTAAAGGCGGCACTCTATCAACCCAATAGGATACCTCGGATTGGCCGTGGTTTCCCAGTTCGCGCATTGAAGGGACCTATTTTACAGATTAGCGGATGAAAACGTCATTCGGCGGGCAACCGTCGGAGCATATGTCTCTCGAGAAGGGGCTAGGCCCGAGCCCATTTCTGGGTTCCCCTAAAGTCGCTCCCGCGGCGCTAAAGGCGAGCGGTTCCGGTGTGCGGACGAACCCGTAGGTCGGCCCCCATCGAGCCTTTATCAACATCAAGTTGCGTGCCGGCCGTCCGTGCGGACAATGACTTTAGTGCCCCTCTCGCCCTTCTCCGCCGCCTTATAATCAGCCTGTACGCGTAATCTCGAAACATACTGGACAATCACACGGTGGACCCTGTTTACGCATTGGCGTTCTTCGCATTTGGGCTGGCCTTTGGCAGCTTTTTGAACGTCTGCATCTACCGTTTGCCGAGGGGCTTGTCGGTAGTGCAACCCAGATCGGCGTGTCCAGACTGTGAGACGCCGATTTCCTTTTACGACAATATTCCCGTGCTGAGCTGGCTCATTTTGCGGGGACGGTGCAGAAACTGCAAGACGCCGATTTCGCCGCGTTACCTGGCGGTCGAACTGCTTACCGCAGCCATGTTTCTCGCTTGTTACTGGCAATTCGGGTTGAGCCTCTCCGCGCTGAAATATTGCACGTTTGGATTTCTCCTTCTTGGCTTGATCTTCACCGACGCTGAAACTCAACTGCTGCCTGACAAAATGACGCTGCCCGGAGTGGTTATGGGCTTGCTGTTCAGTCTCATGGTTCCAGTCAATGACATTGCATCGCAATTGTTGCCGGCGCTCGTTTCACCGTCGGCAAATTCTTATCTTGCTCCACAACTGCTTTCTTTTGCGGATTCGCTTCTCGGCGCCATTGTGGGAGCGTCATTTATCTACGGCGTTGGAGCGATTTATCTCCGCGCCCGAGGCGTGGAAGGGATGGGCTTCGGCGACGTCAAGCTGATGGCGATGGTTGGCGCTTTCCTCGGCCTCAAGCTCACCATGTTCACGATCTTCGCGGGATCTATTGCCGGATCATTATTTGGATTGTGGACGGTATTGGCCGTTTGGATCAAGCGATCCCGCCGACGAATGGCGCGCAATCATGAATCCGCCTGGGACGCCCGGCGCCGCGCCTGGGCATCGGCCGTCGTCGCGCTTCGACGCCATCAAATGCCGTTCGGAGTATTCCTCGGCAGCATGGCCATCATCGCATTCTTTGCCGGCAATCAGTTCCTGCGCTGGTATTGGAGGATGTATTGAGGCTCCTGACCAATCCCATCGTGCTGCGGATGGCCATCGGCCTGGTGCTTGCCGGCTTTACTCTGGTGTTGGGTTTCGTGATTATCCGCGCCATACGGCGCGGCTTGCTCGCGGGGGTCCCAGATGCCGGCGACTTCAGTTCCCCGGAAAGCCTTCCGTTGCATACTTATAGCGCGGTCATTCAGCAGTTGAAGCAGCAGAAGCATGAACTGCAAAGCTCGCAACAATCCGAGCGGCGAAGAGCGAAGACCTCGGAGAACATCAGCGCGGCCGTGCTGTCGAATCTTTCCAGCGGCGTGATTTTCTTTACCCCGAACGGACTGGTGCGTCAGGCAAATGCGGCGGCCAAACAAATTCTTGGATTCGCATCCCCGGCGGGAATGACCGCAACCGAGATCTTTCGCCAGGCACGGCTGAATTCTCCATCGGGCTTTGCTGCTTTGGCTGAGGCGGTCGAGTCAAGTTTGCGGGATAAGGCCCCTTCCGCTCGCTTGAATGCTCAGTATCAGACTCCTGCGGGGGAGCAGCGCATACTCGAAGTTACCGTGAACCCGGTTCAATCCCCATCGGGAGACCTTTTAGGGTGCGCCTGCCTGGTCAATGATCAAACCGAAATGGCAACCATTCGCAAGCACGAAGAATTACGCAATGAAATTTCCGCCGAGATGGCGCTGGAACTTCGCAACTCGCTGAACACAATTTCGGGATATGCGCGCCAGTTGGGGATTGGAAATGATCCCGATCTCACCCTGCGGGTCGCCGGCGACATTGTTTCCGAAGCATCGCACCTGGACCACACCATCGGCGGCTTTCTGGCGGGCAGGAACGGCGCCAGGGCGGCAGGAGCTTAAGAAAGCTGCGTCCAGAAATGGACAGGCATTAGTTTTTTATAGCCTAAGAAGTATTTGGAGGGTTGGAATTATGAAATCCGAATCGAAACGTTTTCTTGTCATGCTGGGTGCGGCATTAGTCTTCGCCGGTTACGCTGGGGCTCAAACTCAGGTTATTTCGCCCACGGAGTCGTTAGGCGACTACGCTCGCACCGTCCGTAAAGAGAAAAAGCCCTCCACCGCGAAAAAATATGACAACGACAACCTCCCGGTGAACGATAAGATCAGCATCGTCGGAAACGCACCCGCCGAAACGAACACTACGGGATCCCCGGATCAGGCCGCCCAGGCCGCTCCAGGGACGTCTGCGACGGACGCCGACAAAAAACCGGAAGTAAAACCGGGGCAAACACCGGAAGAACGGCAAAAGGTTTACGATCAGTGGAAGCAAAAAATCTCATCGCAGAAAGACCATATTGACCTGCTTTCACGAGAACTTGATGTCCTACAGCGCGAGTACCAGTTGCGGGCCGCGGCATTTTACGCCGATGCCGGCAACCGCTTGCGGAACTCGGCGGCATGGGATAAAGAAGATGCCGACTACAAGCAAAAAATAGCCGACAAACAGAAGGCTTTGGACGACGCCAAACAGCAGCTCGATGATATGCAGGAGCAGGCCCGTAAGTCCGGCGTGCCTTCATCGGTTCGCGAGTAGTGCAGACACTCGCGGGAAATTCCCGCCGCATGTTCCCGATTGATGTCTGCCAAGCGAGCCGAACTCGCGTCTAGTTCTCGCGCTTTCCAGCGGCACCCATCTGACCGTTTCCAGAAGCACCCCGTTCCTCCGGAATCGCATCTCAACTTGCTTCATCGCGGCAGTTGGGCGACACTGAACTCGCCCAAAAATCGTCAGGAGAGAAAAACTATGAAAAAGGTCCTTGGATTCATCGCAGTAATCGCGGTGCTTTTGCCCCTGCTATCCCTCGCTCAGGACGAGCATCGCGATAACGATCGCGATCATGGATATGGCCATCAGCACGAAAGATGGCAGCGCTTGTCCGCGGACGACCAATCCCGCTTCGACAGCTATTACTCCCGCTGGCTGGATTACCGGCAAAGGAATGACCGGGATCAGATTGTCAGCATGGAGAACCGCATGCGCGACGTGATGGTACGCTATTCCATTCCGCCCGATACTGATTTTGCTCAGATTGCGTCACCTTCGGCAGGCCGAATCAGTCGCCGCCGTATTCCGTCATTTTCAGGCGACGATGCCAGCCGCTTCCGCAGCTACTATTCCCGCTGGCAGAACTATAGGCAGACCAATAACCGCGATCAGATAGTCAGCATGGAGCGGCGAATGCGCGACGTCATGAACCGCAACAATATTCCGGGCGACGTTTCCTACGACGAAATGATGGACGTATTGAACGGGCGGCGCGGGAATTATTAAGCATCATCTCTTTCTTTCGTCTTGGGACATCTGTTTTCTTTGCGTAGGAACTGATGTCCCCGTCTCCTTCTTTGCGTAGGGGTAGATGTCTCCATCTGTCCGGCGGCCGAAGCGCCGCAGCCCCGCGAACTCCGCGTTCACCCGCCCAGACGACTGCGTTCTGGGCCCACGTGGTTTTATGCCAACCAGCCGGCCCTTCGGACATGTCTCATAGTAATCGGGTATCTATCCGATTGTTCGACCAGAGCCCTTTCGGTACAAATGACTTGCAAGACAAAATTACAGGAGAGATCAAATGTTTAACGACAGCCCTTCCCCCACAATTTCCAGCCTTTTAGAACGTTTCGAACAGTTAAACGGCGCCGTATTAGACCTTCCGATTCCATTCGCGGCGAGTGGAGATTCAGAAAGCATTTGGGAGATTACGAACAACGTCTGCGACCGTCATGACATATTGCACTTATGCTAAGCACAATACCGACGCTGTTGAGCGTCACCGGCTAATCGAGACCGATATTTTCGACGTCGCGTAACGCGAGGCCCGAGGCAGTAAAAATGCCTTTCACCGGCCCCACTGAACAAAAACCCATAGCGTGCGTTCGGGTAAACGATTACTATGGGCCGGGAATTTCCCCCGGAGGCACAACGGCATCATGCTCGGACGCCGTGAATTCATCCGCAACACCGTCGCAGCATCAACCGCTCTTTTATTTGCCCGATATTCCCCATTCGCCGGGGCAACCGGTACTTCCGCTGACTCCCGAATCGAGGTTCTTCTCGACGAACCCCTGGGCACGATTTCTCCCAACATCTACGGCCATTTCGCCGAGAACCTGAGCGGCGTGATTTACGACGGCATATGGGTGGGCGAAGGCTCCAGAGTTCCCAATGTGAATGGAATACGCAAAGCCCTCGTCGAAGAGATGCGGAAGATCAAGGCGCCTGTCGTTCGCTTCCCCGGCGGCTGCTTTGCCGACAGCTACGATTGGCGCGACGGCGTTGGTCCGGCCGGCAAGCGCCCGCGGCGCACAAGCTTTTGGGCCTTCGGAGAAACCGCCAACGCTCCGGCCAGTCACAAATATGACCCCAATCAATTCGGGACGAATGAGTTTGCGCACTTCTGCAAATTGATCGGGGCCGAGCCATATCTGGCCGCCAATGTGCGCAGCCTTCCCGCCGAAGAATTTTACCGCTGGGTGGAATATTGCAACTCCCCCGCCGCAACCACCACTCTCGCCGACACTCGCGCTGCGGCTGGTTATCCTGAACCATTCAATGTTCGCTACTGGGGCGTCGGAAACGAATCCTGGGGCTGCGGCGGAAATTTCACCGCGCAAGAATATGCCGTGGAATTTCGCCGGTACACGACATGGGTACCAGGCTACGTCAAACAAATGTCATTCATCGCCTCCGGTCCCAACGATGACAATTGGGATTGGACTCGCGGATTTTTCGAGGAAATTCTCCGCAAAGGACCCGGAGAGTTGCGTTCCATCTATGGGTTGGCGCTTCACTATTACGCGTGGAATCTCAGTCGCGGAAAAACGCAAAACTGGATCGAAGGCAAAGGCGACGCGCTCCAATTCGATCCTGTGGACTGGTACGAACTGTTGCGGCAGGGCGATGTCATGGAATCCCTCATCAACGGACACTGGCAGGTGATGGGTGAGTCGGATCGGGAGCATCACGTCAAACTGGTGGTGGACGAGTGGGGCCCCTGGTACAGGCCCGGAAGTGAACTCACGCCGGACGATCAGCTTGAACAGACCCCCACGTTACGCGATGCCGTTTTCAGCGGTATGACCCTCGATACCTTCAACCGGCATCCTGAAAAAGTCGCCATGGCTAATTGCGCGCAACTCATTAATTGCCTGAACAGCTTGTATCTCGCTCACGAGGATAAATTTTGCGTTACTCCCGTCGGCCATGTTTTTGCCATGTACATGAACCATCAGGGCGGGCAGGCATTGCGGACAGCATTCTCCGCTCCCAACGTCAGCTACGACCGCGACGGCAAACCCGCTTCTTTCTGGGGACTCAAGGGTTCGGCATCGCTCCAGGATAAAAACCTGACTCTCACCGTGGTGAATCCGCACGTTACCCAAGCCAGGGAAACGGAGATCGCCGTGCGCGGCGGGCGCATAAATTCCGGCTCAGCCACCACCCTCACAAGTTCGGACATTCACGCGCACAATTCTTTCGAGCAGCCGAATGTTCTGGTCCCGGAGACTAAAAATTTGGAAATCGGCGCCCGACCCTGGACCTATGTATTCCCACCGGCTTCAGTCACGAAGTTGACGCTCTCGCTGGCATGACGAACCAGTGCAGCTTTGGCTTGGAGATTTCGTTTTTATCGGTCGAGGACTCAACCAATATCTGAGTCTTGCGCGTAGAAAACGATCTTCCCATCACCCATGTGATTGAGGGTTGCTTCGTGGAAGTGCGACGCCGCACCCGGCCCATGGTCTGTTTTGTCAACGTCGAAACCGTGAACCGCATCATCTACTCCATCTTCCAGAGATTCAACCTGGAATAGAAAGCCCGCACCCTCTCCGTGTTTGCACAAGCAGCTTGACATCACCGGGTACGGAGTTCGCTTTTGCTCCGGCCTGCGTTGTGCATAGCCCTATCGTGAAGAGAACGAGGAACAGATGGATTCCGATTCGATGTTTCACTCTCGCGACATTTTATGTGCATCTTCCGCGCGGGGCTTTGCCCGTCCTTTGGGCAGATATTGACTTCGCCAAAACGATAAAAGAACCAGCGAGGAAAGCGGCCGCAACTTGAAATGATGCTTAACGGCTTTCGATCGGTATCCAGTGTTGCGGATAGGCCGGCCCCACGTACTCGGCACGGGGACGGATGAGCCGGTTATCGTCGAGTTGCTCGATCACATGGGCGGTCCAACCGCTCACCCGCGAAACAGCAAACACCGGCGTGAACAGGTCAACGTCAATTCCTAACGTGTGATAGGTGGAAGCGGAATAAAAATCCACGTTGGCATTCAGTTTCTTGTCGGCTTTCACGAACTCTTCAATGCGGTGCGACATGTCGAACCATTTCGTTTGGCCGCTGGATTTTCCCAAGTCGCGGGACATCTGACGCAAGTGGGTCGCCCGCGGATCCTCAGTGTGGTACACCCGATGACCGAATCCCGGAACTTTCTTCTTGCCCGCTAACATCGCCTTTACGTGTTCAACCGGATCGGCGCCGGCACGATCAATTTCTTCCAGTATATGAAACACCGCCTCGTTGGCGCCTCCGTGCAACGGCCCTTTGAGGGCGCCGATCGCCGATGTGATAGCTGAATACATATCGGAAAGGGTTGCCGCCGTCACTCTCGCGGCGAAAGTGGAAGCATTGAGCTCATGATCCGCGTGCAGGATCAGGGCAATATCCAAGGCGCGTTCGGCCGTGCTCGATGGGCGCGTTCCGTTTAGCATCAGCAAAAAATTGGCGGCATGCGAGAGCGAAGGGTCCGGCTCGATGACGTGTCTTCCCTTCCGAATGCGGTCGTACATCGCTACAATCATCGCGATCTGCGAGGTCAGCCGGATCGCGGTGTCTAAATTCGCCTCGTGCCCGCTGCCTTGATTCCCGTTCTTATCGGCGTTTTCACGTTCATTCGAATCGTAGAAGGAGAGCGCCGAGACCGCGGTCCGCAAAACGTGCATTGGAAGCGCGTCGCCCGGTGCAGTGTGCAATAAGTCAATAATGCCAGGATCAAGTTTGCGGGCATCTGCCAGCCGATTGCGCAATTGTTCAAGTTCGTCGCGCGTTGGCAGTTTTCCGGTCCACAGCAGAGAGCATGTTTCTTCGAAGGTTGAGTTCTCGGCCAACTCGTGGATATCAATTCCGCGATAGGCCAAAATGCCCCGTTCGCCGTCTATGTAACAGATGCTCGAATTAGTCGCAACCACTCCCTCCAACCCTCGGGGAGCGTGCATGGCGGTGGACATAGACCCTCGCTCAATAGCTTAGATTCGGTTGTGGCCGCACGGGATGGAAGTGCCGTCGCAACTAACTTTTATACGCCAAAACCCGCCGGATTCCAACCTGCGCGAGGATAGAGTGCAGATGCTCCAAGATAATGTCACCCCATAACTGCAACGAGACTCCTGTCCCCCCCCAGGATGGTGATCATGAGTCAGAAAGAGTCTCAGCGAGTGAAAGTGATTGAGAATGCAGTGGCCGGGCTGCCGAGCGTGAGCGAAGGAGGCTGGCCCCCGCCTTTAACACACCACGATTGAGGTGCCCCATCCCATCGCGACTTTTCGACGGGTGGGGACTGGAGACCCCCATGTTCCTTCGTCCATTGCCGACCCGTTCAATTCTCAGGATAACAATCAGAACGACGATTTGGCTCGTCTCTCCAGCGTCAGTTGCGGATCGGTGTGGGGTCAGACGTTCAGCTACGATCCGTTTGGAAACACGATGAAGATGGGCAGCAGTTCTTGGCAGCCGCTTTACAATACCAAGAATCAGTACCAGGCGCTCCGGGGCTACCTTCCGCAGCACGGCTTTCCAGTCTTCGAGATTCTCCCGACCGGGGCGGGGCAGGCAAGTGAGGACCTGCTTTCTGCCATCGCGGCGCAGCCCGAGCACCACATAGATGCAGGCGGAGCGGAGACGGTCGCCGTCGCGTAGGCTCAGCCGCCCGCCTGCTGCATTCTCAATCACTTTCACCGTTGGGAACTCTTTCTGGCTCGTTGTCACCATCCTGACAGGGTGACAAAGTCTCGTTGCAATTAGGGGGTGACATTATCTTGGAGCAGCTACAAATAGCCGTAACAATGATTGCCTCCTTGCCGCCTCTCGGCTATCCTTAAACTGCTCTCGCGATTCTCCCTTCTTCCTGCCCTCAAGCCTGAATTTCCGATCACTTGCTGCATTATGTGTGCAAAATGAGGTGGTATCGGCCAGGGACATACAATATATGGTGTTTTACTACTTGACCCAGGCATAATTTCGCCGTTAGAGTAGGTGCAATCCATGCTTCTTCGGAGCCTCTCGATCTGACAGATAGAGTCTGAAAAATCGGGTTGGTGCGAAGAAACGAAGATGTGAACCACATCGGTAAACAGCTGGATTCCATCTTCTGATCAGGTAGTAAGCACCGCGCCGCAGCCAGCGCGCAAATTGAACATGCTGCATCCGTTTCTGCTTTGTCATCTTGAGCGGAGGGAGCGGACTCGCAACCGAGTCCGCTCCCGCAGTCGAAAGACCTGCTGTTTGACGGCACGATTCTCACTTATCGGCGGGATTCGGTTGTTGGCAGCGACGAAAAGCAGGTCTCTCGATTTCATGAGATCGTTCGCAAACGATCTCACTTCGCTCGAGATGACAATTCTGGGACCAAGGAGTACGAAGTGCTGAAATTAAAACGGCTTCACATTCTCGGTTTCAAATCCTTTTGCGACCGCACGGAACTCAAGTTCCATGGTGACGGGGTTGCGGCGATCATTGGTCCGAACGGTTGCGGCAAGTCGAATATTGCGGACGCGATCTCGTGGGTCCTCGGCGAGCAATCGGCGAAGACGCTGCGAGGCTCGCGCATGGAAGACGTGATTTTCGCGGGCACGCGGGACCGCAAGCCGACCGGCATGGCAGAGGTTGCGCTTACCCTGACTGATCCCGAAGTCTACGACGGACCGGATGCGGGCCGGCCCACGGAGATCGAGATTCAAGACGATCTGCCTGAGGGTTATGAAGACTGGAATGAATCCGAACTGCGGACGAAGGCCGCGGAAGAAGTCGAGCGGTTGACGGAGGAAGCACAGCCGGGCCCGGCGGAGGAGATAGACGGCGTGGCTGCGACGCCAGATCCTGACAATACTAGCGACGCCACCGCTGCAACCGGCCCGCAAGTTGTCCTAAAAATTCGACGCAGGAAATTTCAGCAACACTTTCGCGCCGGAGAAATCGTGGTCACGCGCCGGCTCTTCCGATCGGGAGACAGCGAATACCTGCTGAATGGAAAGCTCTGCCGTCTTCGCGATATTCAAGAATTATTCATGGGCACCGGGCTCGGGCCGGAATCCTACGCGCTGATCGAACAAGGACGAATCGGACAGATTCTCAGCAGCCGCCCAACTGACCGGCGGGCAATCATCGAAGAGGCCGCCGGAATCACAAAATTCAAGACAAAGAAGAGGTTGGCGGAAGCGCGTCTCGAGGATGCGAAACAGAATCTTGCCCGGGTCAATGACATTTTCGAAGAAGTGACGCGGCAGATGAATTCCCTGAAGCGGCAGGCTTCAAGGGCCGAGCGCTATGGAAGATTGCGCGAAGAAATGCGGGCAAAGCTTCGAGTCGTGCTGGCCGGCAAATTCGCGCAGATGGATCATGAGTCCGCGGAGGTGAATGCGCGGATCAGTTCCCTTTCGGAGGAGATGCGAACGCAGACGGAGTCAGTTCAAAGATCCGAAGCGGAACACTTCGACCGTACGCAACGCGGATACGCGATCGAAACCGAGTTTCGGGAAAATCGCGAGCGTCTCAATGAAATCAAACTGGAAAGCGATAGAGCGCATGCTCAACGCCGTCACAATGACGAAAGGTGCGCGGAGTTAGCGGTGCGCATGGCCTCGTCGGAGGCGGAGTTGGCGCAGGCACGCCACCGGCTGACAGCTCTGGAGGCGGAGCGTGACGCTAACCGCCAAAACTTGGAATCGGCAGAGACTGAACTATCCGCGGCGCGTGAAGAACTGGTACTGGCGGAGAAGGAAGTCGCCGAGGCGGCAAATGCGCTCGACCATGTGGAGCAGCAACAGCAAGCATTGCGTTCGGCAATCGTGGAAGTGGTCGCTTCCGCTTCGGATTTGCGGAACCAGTTGACCCAGGCTGAGGAGCGGATGGCCGCGGTTGATCGCGAAACATCCCGATTGCAGGTGGAAATGGCATCCGCAAATTCGCAGATTGAAGCTTTTGGCGGTCAGCGCGGCCAATCGGCTTTGGAATTTGAAAGCGTGTCCCAGCGTCTCACCGGCGTAACTTCTGAGATCGAGCAGGCACGAATTTCGCTTGAGTCGAAACGTAGCGATGAAACGGCAAGCAAGCATCATCTGGACGGCCTTCGCGCCGAGTATGCCACGGCGCTTGGAAAGCGGGGCTCTCTCGAAGCGGTAATCGCCGAGCATGGCTATTCAACCGAATCGGTCCGGCGCTTATTTCAATCGGGAGTCATGAACGGCGGCCTCGCTCCTGTGGGCGTCCTGGCTGATTTTGTTGAGGTCGAGAGTCGTTATGAAGGAGTGGTCGAAGACTATCTGCGCGACGAACTGAATTACATCGTGGTGAAATCGTGGGATGCGGCCGATGAGGGATTACGCCTGCTGCGTAATGACGTTGATGGCAGGGCAACTTTTTTAGTCCATCCCGAGGACTCGCAGGCGAAGTTTTCTTTTCTTGTGGATGATGCAGCCAATCCCGGCTCTCCGAACCAATCCATCGTGCCGCTGAAGCATACGATTCGAGTGCTTGACGGGTTTGGCAAGTCTCTGGAAGTGATTCTCCCCAAGCTGCGTGACGGATACATCGTTCCCGATCCGGCGCTGGGCCGCGAACTGGCGCTAGGAAATCCCGACGCTTTCTTTCTCTCGGAATCCGGAGAATGTTTTCACAACGTAACTGTCACCGGCGGCAAGCAGCGGGCCGAAGGACCGCTTTCGATGAAGCGCGAACTGCGTGAGGTATGCCGGCTGCTGGGAGAACTGGAGCAGGCGCTCGGGCACGAGGAGCTTCGCGTCCGGACTTTGAGCCGCGAGATTAAAGACCTCGCTTCCTTGCTGGATCGGCTCGAAACGGAGAAGCGGGAAGCTGAGAAACTTGCGATGACGTCCGGCCACATGTTGCAACAGCTGGATTCTGAGATATCTCGCGTTGCCGGACGGTCGGAGACTTGCCGGAGTGAGCTCGGGAGGCTGGCGGCAGATCGCGCGGAACAAGAGTCTTCAATCGAATCGAAACAGGCGGGCATTGGAGTCTTGCAGCGACAGCAACTCGAAATGGAAGAGGCTGCGGTGGATGCAAACCGCCGGCTGTCTTTGCTTCGCCAATGCCGGGAAGAAAATACGCAGAAGAATTCACGGCAAATGGCCCGGGTTGCAACCCTGGAAGAACGCCAGCGGTCGGCTGCCGCCGTGTTGGAAAGAATTGAGAGTCTGGTCGCTGAACTTGGCGAGCGCGCGGCTTCTCTGCAATTGCAGATTAAATCGTCGGCGTCGGAAAAAGATCAGCGGGAATCGGAAAATCTGGAAATAGCGATGCGGATACTCGATCTCGAGTCCGAGCGCAACGCCGGCGAAGCTCGCGATGGCCTGTTGCAAGTCGAGTCGGAGCAAGTCCGTGCAAGGCTGGGTGAACTCGATGAGACGTTGCGCAATCTGCGGCAGATGCTCGATCAGAGGCGTGATCGCAGAGCGGAGCTCGCGGCAACGGCAGCGAAGTTGCAGTCCGATGCGCAATATATGGCCGAGACTTGCCTGAACGAGTTGGGGGTGCAACGGCATGAACTGATGGCAGGCAGCACGTTTGCGCTCTTTTCCGGCGAGCAACTCGCGGCCGAAGACCTGGCCTATCGCGATATGCGTACGCGGCTGGAAGCGATGGGCCCGGTGAATATGATGGCCCTCGACGAATATAAGGAAAGCGCGGAGCGTCACGGCTTTCTGGAGACGCAACGAAAAGATCTGCTCGACTCCATCCAGAACACGCAAGCCGCCATTTCGGAGATTGATTCCATCTCGCGTCAAAAGTTCGAGGAAGCCTTCGGCAAGATCAATGAGAACTTCCAGATCACCTTCCGCAAGCTTTTTGGCGGCGGACACGCCTTCATGCGCCTGACCGATGAGGAGAACTCCGCGGAAAGCGGTATTGAGGTGGTGGCTTCGCCTCCGGGCAAGAAGTTGCAGAATGTGCTTTTGCTTTCGGGTGGCGAAAAGGCGCTCACGGCATTGTCCCTGCTTGTCGGAATCTTTCAATACCAGCCGAGTCCTTTCTGCATTCTCGACGAGGTGGACGCGCCGCTGGATGAAGCCAACATCGGCCGTTTTACCGAACTGGTGAGAGAGATGAGCGTTCAAACCCAGTTCGTTCTCATCACTCATAGCAAGAAAACCATGAGCATCGCGCCCGTTCTTTATGGCGTAACCATGCAGGAGCCGGGAGTCTCGAAATTGGTGTCGGTGCGCCTGGGAGCGACGGCTTAGGGATAACTTTTCCTTTTATTTATTTTATTTATTTTTTCCGAATATTTTTCTTGACGGAGATTCGCTTCGTGGGTGCCAGAAAATTTCCGCGCTGCGATTTTGCCCGTCGACCGTAGAGTCACGATTCCGACCGAGTTTTCCACAAACGTCCGCGCTTAAACCATTGCCAGCCGCCCGGTTTGGCAGAATTTAGAATTTGTCAAGAATTTTTATATTCGCCTTTTCCCTACTTCCACAGATCGCGCGACTTAACCGTTGACAAATATTTCAGAGACGCTAGAATACCGGACGTTTCCTACCTGTAAAATTCTTTCATGAATCCTCAACTACTCGATGCCGTTGTTCAAACTGATTTCCCGGAACTTGAACTGTATGCCAGTGGAAAAGTGCGGGACGTGTACCGCCTTGACGATGAACACCTGCTGTTCGTAGCCACTGACAGAATTTCCGCCTTCGACTACGTCCTCGCCACCGGCATTCCGCAGAAAGGCCGCGTGCTCACGCAGATGTCGGTATTCTGGTTCGAATTTCTGCGCGATCTGACTCCGAACCACATGGTCAGTACGAATACTGATCGCTATCCGGCTGAACTGCGAAAGTATGCGGACCAATTGCGGGGCCGATCCATGATGGTGGTGCGAGCCGAGATGTTCCCTGTTGAATGCGTGGTGCGCGGATACATATCGGGTTCGGCGTGGAAAGAATACAAGGCTGGCGGTACCGTCTGCGGAATTCAATTACCGCCGGGCCTGAAGGAGTCGGATCAGCTTCCAGAGCCGATATTCACGCCTGCCACCAAGGCCACCAGCGGTCATGATGAAAACATTTCTTTTGAGCGAATGGCTGGGATCATCGGTCCGGATTACAGTCGTGATCTGCGCGACCTTAGTTTGGCCATCTACCGAAAAGCGTCGGAATACGCTCGAAAGCGCGGCATCATCATCGCCGATACCAAATTTGAGTTTGGCCGGACTGGGGCAGGCATAACTTTGGCTGACGAAGTGCTTACACCGGATTCTTCCCGTTTCTGGCCGGCGAACAAGTACCAGCCAGGCAAGGCGCAGGAATCCTTTGATAAGCAGTATGTTCGTGATTACCTCGAAGAAATCCGCTGGAACAAGCAGCCCCCAGCTCCCGCACTTCCGCCGGATGTGGCCCGGAAGACCAGTGAAAAATATGTGGAGGCGTATCGTCAGCTCACCGGGCGTGAGTTGCATGGTTAACCGGACCGATCGAGGAAGTGGACGCAAGCCGCACGGAAGCGGGAGATGAGCGGTGCGGATTGGATCATTATTGCAGTGCTTTTGCTGTCAGTGGCACAGGCCGCGAGTTCGGGATTTTTTCAGGAGGCTTTTGCAATTGCGGGACTGGTATGCGGATATTTGCTGGCCGCATGGCAATATCACCGTGTCGCGGAACATTTTGCCCCGTACTTGAAATCGCTGTGGCTCGGCGAAATTATGGGGTTTCTGGCTATTTTTTTGGGTGTGATGATTCTGGCCGGAGTGGCTGGCCGCATTGCCAGATGGGCGGTACGGGAGGCCGGCCTCAGCGTGTTCGACAGGATTCTTGGCGGGGCGCTCGGTCTGGTGCGTGGAGGATTGACGATTGCAATCGTCTTGATGAGCATGACCGCGTTCACTCCAACATCGCTGTGGCTTGAGGGATCTAATCTGGCGCCTTATTTTGTGCTGGTCGGGCGCGCCGTCGTCTGGGTAGCGCCCGCAGATTTGAGATCGAAGTTTTACCAGGGATTGGATCTGTTGCATCAGGACAGGTCGCCATCCCAAAAATAGTTTGCTCGTTCAGCCAGGATTTAATTGCAGGCAGCCGACTGGCAGGAGATTCGCTCACGACCTGTTGATCAAGCTTGTTGACCTAAGAAAGCGAGACGCCGTGAAAGATCAGCTCGAAGCACTCATCATGCAGATGTACAAGAGCAACATTCTATATTCCGAGGCAGTGCGCGAGTTCAAGAAGCGCTTCATCCTGACGGTGTTGCAGGAGAATAACGGCAACCAGTGCCGCGCCGCCCGTCAACTGGACATGCACCGCAATACTCTGAGCCGCACCATAGCGGAGCTGAAGATTGACGTCCGCCAATTGCGGGACGGCGTGAGGCGTCCACCTCGAAGCGCGCGCCCTGCGGCTTACGAGAAGAAAGCCGCACGATAGCGAATCGTCGAGTACCAGCAACCCAGAAGAAATCTGTTTGTTCTTCCTGCGCTCGCTGAGCGTATTTCGTTTCCAGCATTATTAAGGACGCCTAATTTTCTTAGCTGCGAATTGATTGGGCAGTCGCATCTCTTGCGTCACCTCTCCAAACGGACATGGAACGAATGATTCCTCAATGTGACGGAAGTGACCAAGTAATCGGCCAGCGTCTGGAGTTCAATAAAATGCATGCGGAGTCACGTAATCTTAGTTCTTCTAATGGCGTGCCCAATGATGGCATCTGCGGGCGAAAACGCGGCGCTTCCAGATGCGCCTTCTTTGTCATTGCCATTGCCTTTGACGAATGCCGGGCTGATGATCACCTCACCCGCGCCGGCCTTTTACTCCGCCAAGCCATCCGTGGCCGGGCATCGGCGAGTGATTGACAGACAATTTCTGATCTTATCGGCGGTCTCCACTGCGGCGATTCTTGCGGATTCCTACACGACGACGTGGATCGGCAACAACTACCGCAGCCGAGGCGCGGGTCCATGCACAGTAGAAGGCGGCGAGCCAAGCCTTTATGGACTCCATCCCGCGGTTGCGCGAACCTATGCTATTGGCGCGGCGATGGCCAGCGGCGCCGTTGCGGTGAGCTATCTTGCGAAAAGACATCTGCCGTCAACGCTCAAGTGGATGTGGCCGAGTGCATTCATCTATGAGACTGGTATCAGCGTTCACGGATTCAGCACGAATCTGGCGCGATGTTAGGGAGGACGCCGATTAACGCGCCTTTTGGCTAATTCAATGTCGCATTTTCAAGCAGCATCGCGATTCCCTGGCCTCCGCCGATGCACGCGGACGCGATTCCATATCGTCCGCCGGAGTTCTTCAGCTCGCGCGCAAGGGTAATCGCAAGGCGCACACCCGTGGCTCCCAGTGGATGCCCAATCGCAATTGCGCCGCCGTTGACATTCAATTTCGCATGATCAATTCCGAGTTCGCGTTCGCAGGCGAGGACCTGTGCCCCAAACGCTTCATTAATCTCGAAGCCGTCAATCTGCTCCAGCTTGAGTTCGGCGGCGTCGAGAAGTGCACGGATCGCGGCGACCGGTCCAATCCCCATGATCTCCGGCGGTACGCCAATCGCCACTCCGGCGACTATTTTCGCTAACGGCTTTTTGCCATGTTCGCGCACGAAGTTTGAGGAAGCCATCAGCGAAGCCCCTGCGCCATCCACGATCGCCGAGCTGTTTCCGCCGGTCTGTACGCCCCCGAACGCAGGACGCAATTTGGCCAGCACTTCTAGCGGAGATGGCCGGATGTGACTGTCTTCGGCAAAGGATTCGATTGGCTTGGGCAAGCGAATCCCTCTAGGATCATACCCATCGCACTCGAACGCCTCGTTGACGACCGGAACGATTTCACCGCTCAGGAAGCAGCGCTTCTGCGCTGCAACCGCGCGAGCAAAGCTATCGGCTGCGAAGCGATCAACTTCCTCCCGCGAGATGTTATGACGCTTCGCCAGCGTTTCGGCTGTTCCTCCCATGGTCGCATTTGGGCACGAGTCAAGCAGCGACTCCCACAGAAAATCTTTGAATTCGACCTGCCCCATGCGGAATCCTCCGCGATGGGTGTAGGCGGCGATGGGATTGCGCGACATGGATTCCGTGCCGACGCCTAGAATAAGATCCGCTTTCCCAAGCTTGATTAAGTCGGCAGCCTGCAAAATCACCTCCAGGCCGGTGCCGCATACGCGCTGCACCAAGTGAGCCGGGACCTCTAGCGGCACGCCCGCGTAAAGTCCGATATGTCGAGGCAGCATATAAGCGTCGAAGCTCGCCTGCGCCATATTTCCCGCGATAACAGCATCCACATCGCCGGGCGAAATGCCGCTGCGGCGAAACACTTCACGCGCGACCTTGATGCCCAAGTCAATCGGCGAGACCAGTCCCAGAACGGTGTTGTAATCGGCGAACGCCGTGCGGACCCCCTCCACCAGCCAAATGTCATCGTAAAGCGACCACAACCCTTTTGAGCTTCTGCTCATGCCAATCCTTCCCCTACCACGGTTTCACTCTGCGAAGTCTCGCTCCATCCCGCCATCAATCGCAATGTACTATTGTAGTAGTTCGCACGATTTCGATGTGAATCGGAACCATGGCAGACCCGGCAAAACTGCGTCCATCAATCATCCCCTACCGGCGCTATGAAAAGGGCAGCCAGCCGGATTCTCTCTATTCGCCTTATCGCTCCAGTGTTCGCCGCGCGCCAGCAAAGCCGCTCATCCTTCTCCCAAATACTTTATCGGAAGTCACGGGGCCGATCTTCGGTCACGAAGAAATTGGCGAGACCGATCACGACCTTACCGCTCAGCACTCGGGGGAACCGTTGGGCGAACGCATAATCGTGACCGGACGCGTGCTGGATAGCAATGGTCGCCCGATTCCTCAGACTCTGGTTGAAATATGGCAGGCGAATTCCGCCGGACGCTACGCCCACGCAAAAGATCAGCACCCCGCGCCGCTCGATCCGAACTTCAGCGGGGCCGGAAGGACACTCACCGATGAAAATGGCGGATATCGTTTTACCACGATCAAACCTGGCGCTTATCCGTGGATGAACCATCACAATGCTTGGCGGCCCGCTCACATTCACTTCTCGATTTTTGGTCGCGCATTTATCACCCGCTTAGTGACACAGATGTATTTCCCCGGGGACCCGCTGCTCGCTTTTGATCCAGTCTTCCAGTCCGTACCGGATGAAAAAGCACGCGAGCGAATGATTTCCAGGTTCGATCGGGAGACTACGAGGCCGGAGTGGGCTCTCGGCTATAAGTTCGATATCGTACTTCGCGGCCCAGAAGCTGCCTGGTTTGAACCAGCATGAGAATGGTTCCCACTCCATCGCAGACGGTTGGCCCATTTTTTTCTTTCGGATTGACGGAGGGTCGAGGTTGCGCACCCTGCGTCGCGGGACCGCAAGCCAAGGGGGAACGCGTGCTCCTGTCATGTCGTGTTCTCGACGGCGATGGCGCGCCCGTTCCCGATGCCATGATCGAAATATGGCAAGCCGATGCCGAGGGCAAATACAACCATCCCCAAGACCCACAACATAAGAATTGCGATACGGCCTGTATGGGATTCGGGCGAATGGGCACAGATGACGATGGAGCCTGCGAATTCGAAACCATAAAGCCGGGCCGAGTGCCCGGGCCGGACGGCTCTCTACAGGCTCCGCACCTGAACCTGGCGGTGTTTGGCCGTGGGTTGCTGAAGCAACTCTACACCCGTGCCTATTTCGCCGGAGATCCGGCTAACGACGCGGACCCTATCCTGGCTCTGGTTCCAGTGAATCGTCGTGAGACTCTCATGGCGCGGTTAGATGACCAGCGCGAAAATCGCTGGAAGTTCGAGATCCATCTTCAAGGTGTGGGCGAGACGGTCTTTTTCGACGTTTAATTCTGCGCCCTGACAGTCATTTTGAAGCTCCTGAAGGAGAAGTTCCATATGTTCTTCAACGATGCGGCTGTACTTCGACGTTTTTCGGTAACTGCATCGAATGTCCTGGCTGATCGCTGATTGTCACAGATTCTCCATTTTTTATATAGGGCGCGATCACGGACGGCAGCGCCCAATCCAGATCCCAGCCGTCCTCAATAGCCACGACCGTATATGCCCCTGGGGCCACGCCTAGCAGGTTAAAGCTGCCATCCAGATCGGTTTGGTCTCTGCGAAAGAGTTCCCTGTTCGATTCCGGATTCATCGGCACGAGAACGACCATCGCGCCGGACGCCGGTTTCCCGTCGCGCTTGGCAAATCCTTCCACGTTCACCGCAGTGCCCGTTAGAGAAATTGAAACGGAAAGAGAGGAGCCGCTCGGAACATTTAGCGAGTGCCCCGTGGTTTGGCCGCCCTCGACTGAGACGTTCACAACCGAATAGATTTTTCCCATAGTTACCGCAAGAAGGTTGTAATCGCCTGGGCTGACGTTTGTGAAATTTGCTTCGCCTTTCTGGTCCACAGGCTGTACCGAGGCGATTTTTCCGTCGCTGCTGTGAAGCTGAACAAAAAGAAACTGCGGAATCTTTGATTCTCCAAGCACACGCGCAGAAACTTTTATCGAGCTGGTTGCTTCGCCCTTGATCTCGCTTAAGTCTTGTCCATCCGTGACCGCATCAACTTCGACCGGGGATGATCCGGGCAAACTGGCCTTGTACCGGCCCGGCGCGATACCTGTGATCTCAAATAAGCCGGGAGAAATCTGTTGCGTTTGGGCGATCTGGGGAGTGGCCGCTCCGTCGAAGCCTATGCTCTGGAGCATAGGCGTTGCGATTCCATGCTGGGTGTCCTCCGATGCATGAAATATCAAATGCAGGGCCGCAACCGGGCTGAGATGAATTCCCGCCTGTGCCTGATCTCCGCCTTTAATCACAATCGGCGCAGCGGAATCAGGATCGGTAGTGTCGCCGTAATACGTCGAAGGGTAAACAACATCGAAAGGCCGCATGTCATTTGCCGGAGGATCGTCCTGTCCATCCTGTTTCAGGGAAGCCGGATGCAGGGCGTACCAGGGGGTCGCGGTCACGCTCAGAAAATAAGCGCCGGGGTTGAGACGAGTGAATTCGCAGGAACCCAGATCGTCGGTCGAAGCGCTTCTAAACAGCATCACCCGGCGGACACCGGTTTGCCGGTTTTCGCGGTAAAGCAAAACCGAGGCCTTGCGTACCGGTTCAGACGATTCGTCAGTGACTTTTACAGAAATCATTCCGTCCGGCGCAAGCCGCAACACGAGGCTCTCAGTCGCCATTTCGGGCCCGGTTACGATTGCCGTCGAGTACTGCTCATGCTGGTTGTATGCCTGCCGGATGTATCCTCGTTCTGCACCTTCGAGAGAATACTTTCCTTCTGCAACGTGATTAAATTCGAAATGGCCGCCTTCAGAAGCGGTTGTCCATAGCTGATTTTGAGGATTTTGAAGATTCTTGGTATTGGTGAGAAAGACGCGGGCATGGGCGAGGGGCCCGGCGGCGCTAACAATCGTTCCCGCGACCCGGAATGTCTTCGGTCTTGCCTCGGACTCCTGGGGGCTGGAAGTTTGAGCCTGAAGGTTCTCAAAAAACCCAAGCATGCCGACAACGACCACGAGTATCAGAATCGCGAAGCGATTTGAACTAATTCCCATCATCATTCGCTTTGGAGACTAACTGAAGCTGCAAATGTTCTTTTTGTCCACCAACCAAGCGGACAACCTGTCCCTTCGATTCATAGGCGCGCATGGCTTCCGGATTCCGATATTCAAGATCATTTTGCTGGTGTTTGAAAGCTAATATGCGATATTCGCCGGGAGGAATTGGCGGCGACCTGAATTCCCCATCAGGAGATGCCCAGGCTTGGGTGAACTGGCCCGGACTGTCCGGCAGAGGGATGCAATAAATGTAAGCGGACGGTGCAGATGAAACCAGGGATGGCGTTTGACCTGGCAAAGAATTCTGCCCCTCGATTGCGCCGCCCACGCCTTCTATGGTCCCGTCGAACGAAGCAGTGTCGTCGCGCATGGTTATTTCAATTGGCGAGCTTGAACCGCCTGGTCCGACGACTAACGGTTCGTGCAGCAAATCCAGCCCGCCTGACGTGACCGATGCGGCGTAGCCTCTGGACGAATTGACCTGAACTCGGTAGCGTCCCGGCTGAACGTTGTCAATTGCCAATGATTCATCATTCGGGCCGGTGGGAGGACGAAGACCCGCGCCCCTTCCCCGGCCAAAGTCTGAAACGGGATCCAATATTACGTTGAGATATCGGCGACGAAATTGCCGGTTCATCCTGTCTCGATCCGCACCTCCCGTGGGCGGCGGAGTGGAAGTAAACTCTTCCCTGACCTGAACTGGAATTATCCCGTTGGGCAAAAGAGTCAATTGAGAGTCCTCCGCCGGACCGTTCGCAATCCGAAGATTTATTAGACCGGTTGCAC
This sequence comes from Terriglobales bacterium, assembly GCA_050746185.1. Classification (GTDB taxonomy): domain Bacteria; phylum Acidobacteriota; class Terriglobia; order Terriglobales; family Acidobacteriaceae; genus PALSA-188. Next base: position 71,247 of record JBOGLA010000022.1, read on the forward strand.
CCTGCTGCGAAAATGTCGTCGCTTCGACGACATAAATTCCGTTTGGCAGCATTCCGCGAACGGAGTGGTCGGCCAAATTGTACCCAAGAGAATAACCAGGAGCGCCATCGCCACGAACGGACACGTTGACGTTGATTCCCATCAGAGATGGGGACGCATTGCTGACGGAAATTTTGACTGGGTAGTATTTTCGTCTGGCAAGACTAAAATTGGCCTGAAAGATGTTGCCCGGCGCCAGGTGAATCGTGGTTGCGCCGGGGAAATCGGAAGCCGAGGGAAAATATACGGGAGGATATCCGGACATATTCCCTCCCGGCAAAAAAGCCTCGGGATCCGCCACTTCATGCGTTCCCACGCGATAATCACCCGGGTAGAGTTCCGCAAAACGGTATTCACCTCGCGAGTTTGTCGTCGCTATATCTTGAGGAGCCCAATGCGCCAGTCCGTCCCGGACCTCTTTCCGAAACAATTGCACATGGGCCCCGTCGGGGGAATCCGAACCAGCGAGGGTAACTTTGCCCGTCAGGATCGCTTCCGGGACCAGGGAAATTGTGAGTTCAGTCGAGTCCGTACTCACTCTTTTTAGGGCCGGATTGTTCCGGTCGGTCAGAAAACCGGGCTTCCGAGCAATTAGCTGCTCCCGATGAAATGTTACAGTTCCCTCTTCCTTTCTTTGCGGAAGAGCGACTTCGAAGTGCCCCTGATCATCTGTCATGACCGCGAACCGATTGTCCGGCGAGTAAACTTGGGCGCCCGCGATCGGTTCGTGGGTAACGCTATTCACGACTGTTCCATGTAACGAATCCGGCTGATCGGATTCTGGGGTTTGGGCGGAAGTTCTTGTTGCACCCAGTAGCACAGCCAACATCAGCAGCGGGATTGATAGGAAAGCAGTCTTGAGGCCCCGCTTGACCGGAGGATGCTGCGAGAATGCAGAGAAAAACGTCGGTGGGCCACTGCTGCTTCGGAACAAAAAGCTACTCCACCCATAATTGTGGCTGAAAAACAGAAAAAATCAAAACCGTCAGTTGCTAAGGTGGCAACAGCTCTCCAGCCCCCGTATGATTGCACCCGCGCCGGGCCGGTTATATTCACAATGCCGATTCAGGGCAGCTTCGCAATAATGCCCTTGGAAATTGCAAACCAGTGTAGTCTGCTAGGGAGCCGATAGAGAACGACCATCCTAATTGAGGAGAACGAATGGACAGCAAAGAGCGCGAAGAAATAAGTTCCAAAGATGCGGAAGGCGCAGGCGAACCCGTAATCGACAGCGTTGCCCGGGGCATCGGCACCGCCATAGGGGTGGTGGCATCAACCGCCGCAAAAGTGATCGGCAAATCAGAATCTGCGGAGCCCGAACCCAAGGCGCCGGAGCCCAAGGCGAAAGAAAAGCCGCGAAAAAGTGCGAAACCAAAGGCGGCTGCGGACCAAACCGGGGATAAACATTCAGCGAGCAGAATCGCCAAGAAAAAAAAGAAGCGGGCAGCGCACCGGAGCAAGCTCAAGCGATCAAACACAAAGGGCTAGGGACGCCGCAGCCGGGTTTACGGCAAAACAAAACGCCCCAGACTGTAAGAGTCAGGGACGTTAGTTTGAACAGCCCTCCCCCGAGTACTGCTCACGAACAACCATACAGTTCGAGCAAGAAGAGGGGAATGGCACGAAAAGGCTATTACTTCCGAGGCACTGTGGAAAACCCAGTGATCTCCGGTTGTGCTGGTTATTGACTTGCCGAACAGCCGAAGACGATGCAAGCAACGTCTCTATTCCGAGTACCAAGTCTGACAGGTAGAGACGTAGCTTGCTACGTCTGCTCTTCCAAAACAATCCCGGAACGTCCCGCTATCCGTGGCCGCCGCCGACTTCGCGAACGATGTTGCTGACGAAAGACTTCGCATCCCCGAAGAGCATCAGCGTCTTGTCTAAGTAGTACAGCGGGTTGTCAATACCGGCGAAACCCGGGCTCATGCTGCGCTTGATCACCATTACGGTGCGTGCTTTATCTACATCGAGGATTGGCATGCCGTAGATCGGGCTGCCTTTATCCGTGCGAGCTGCCGGGTTAGTAACGTCATTCGCGCCGATGATCAGAGCGACATCCGTTTGCGCGAAGTCGCCGTTGATTTCATCCATTTCGATCAGATGATCGTAAGGAACATCGGCTTCCGCCAGCAGTACATTCATATGTCCGGGCATGCGTCCGGCGACGGGATGGATGGCAAAACGGACGTCTATGCCGAGCCTGGTGAGCGCGTCATAAAGTTCGCGTACCTTGTGTTGCGCTTGGGCCACGGCCATGCCGTACCCCGGAACAACCACGACTTTGTTTGCTGCGGTTAAGATTGACGCGGCTTCTTCTGGCGTAGCGCTGCGAACCGGCCTGGCTTCCTCGTGTTTCGCCGTAGAGGTCTGCACCTGGCCAAAAGCTCCGAACAAGACATTCGTAAAAGACCGGTTCATCGCCTTGCACATGATGACCGACAGGACGAAACCGGAGGAGCCGTCGAGCGCACCCGCAACCACCAGCACTTTACTGTTCAGCACGAAACCCAGTAGAGCTGCGGAAAACCCGGCATAGGAGTTCAATAGCGAAATCACCGTCGGCATGTCGGCGCCGCCAATGGGCGTGACCAGCATTACGCCAAAAACCAGGGCAACACCAACCATAAAAGGAAAGAGCAGGGTGTGCCCCGGATTAATTACCAAAGCAATGGCCAAGGCGAGGGCCGCACCCAGGATTGAAAGGCTAAGGATGTTCTGCCCGCGATAAACGATGGGACGCTGGGGAAGAATCTCCTGCAACTTCCCGGCCGCGATCAAACTTCCGGTAAAGGTGAGCGAACCGATAATCACTTCCAGCCCGATCTCGCCCAACTCGAAGCGGGTCAAATGCGAGGTGCCGACATAATATTCCGCGATGCCAATCATCGCGGCGGACGCCGCGCCAAACGCGTGGCTGAGGGCGGTTCGCTGCGGCACTGCCGTCATCTTCACCATGCCGAGCGGGATGCCCACGCCGGCGCCGATAATAAGGGAAATGACGATCCATTTGTATTG
>JBOGLA010000023.1:0-40516 GCA_050746185.1 Terriglobales bacterium
CATTTGTGCCGTTACCCGGCGGAGCCACGGCCGAGTACTTGTCCTGGGGATTGAGCCACTACCGTCATGCGGACTGGCTGGGGAGTACGCGGTTGGAGTCGAGCACAACGCACGCAATCCTGCAAGACACGGCTTACGCTCCGTTCGGGGAACCGTACTCGGAGCTTAGCGGCGGTAATGGAGAGATCTCCTTCACCGGACAGAATAAAGACACCGATTGGTTGAATTACGACTTTATGTATCGGGAACAAGACCCGCGAGCAGGGCGATGGATATCGCCCGACCCGGCCGGTCTAGGCGCGGTTGACCCTACAAATCCCCAGACCTGGAATCGGTATGCGTATGTGATGAATAATCCGCTGCTTTACATTGATCCAGACGGGACCACGGGATGCGAGGATGATGGGAGCGATTGCGGTGAGGATGGGTCGAACGGCGATGGATCAGGCTTCACATTCCAAACAGACGTGTGGGCCTCGCAAATGGACGCTGGTTTCGTATTTCATAAAGATGTATGGTCACTACCGGACGTAATGATTATTGCAAGTTGGCTAAATCAATTTTGGATTGGAACTCCATCTGGTGGAGGCGGCGGCAACAACAGTGGCAGTAGTGGCAATGCCCCAAACAACGGTTCTCAAACTTCCAAAATCTGCTGGGGGACATTCGAGTTTGGTGGGACAGAGGCTGACCTAGGTGAAGGCGGAGCATTTACAGGAGTAATTCATGAACACGATTCCGTAGATGGGAATTCAGTAGGAAACCTTACAGAAGTTTGGGGTGGTGGAGAGGTAGTAGCTGCGGGAGGAGGTAAGATTACTAGCACAGGTGACAAGAGCATCTTACAAGGCTTCTTGGCGTTCGTAGGAGCAGGCACGAGTGCGGGACCGCTAGCTGGGATTCAGATGGGATACGCAACTGGGAAAGGGTGGGGAGGGCTTTATGTCGAAGGCCATCTCGGGTACGTCGCTTGGGGAGCCGGGGGATATCTTCGGACTTCTTGCAAGGCTGGACATTAGCTATGTCAGGCCCCATCGGTAGCGATTATCCTGGGAATATCGTGACTTCGATGTTTGCCTGCTTTTTCTTGATTCTTTCAGCGAAGTCTGCGCTGTCCGCGTACAGACTGTGGCGTCGAAATAGGAGACCGCAAATTCGAGAAATCGAGTATATCCAGCGATATGGAAAAAGGATACCGCAAAGTTGGGAAGCCAACGCCGGCTTCTCGGTATTCGCCTTCTTAGCATCCATGTTTGCGTTCTACGCTGTTTGGATTCATCGATGAACGCCGCAAACAACGGCAACTGTGGGACGACCGTACTTCCCCGAAGCGTTGGTGTTTCTTACGGAGGAAATGCCGACGCCGGTGCCGGATACGAAGGCATCAGCGGTACGGTTCAGCGGGCTACGGCATGTTTTACAACGGCAATACAGGCCTTTCGAAGGGAGGGTTTGTCGGCGGCGGTGCGACTGCGTACCTCTTCAATGGGAATGTTGGAGCGCCAAACCAACAAGGACAACCCTTTAATTTCGGTGGCTACGCTGGGGCGGGACCGAGCTTATGGGTCTCAAATGCCGGCGGAGCTCCGCAGTTGGGCGGCCCTTTCACAACGTGGAGCTTTAACGTGGGTGCCGTTCTAGCAAAGTTCTCGTTGCAACTGTCGTACGGCGGAGGTATTTGGCAACTGTCCTACGGCCCACCTATTCCTCTTGTGAGTCCAGGCACGCCGTCCATATCGGTTTCCAAGATTACGACGAAGACAACCACAACATCGGGCTGTCACTGATGTGATCAAGGAGAGAAAATGAATCGCGACGAACACCGCTACCGTTGGACCGGTTGGGCCTTGATCGCCCTATTAGGGTTGTGGATCGGAGCTATCTTGCTGGCCTGGGAACTTCCGGCCACGCTGTGGAAGACAAGCCATATAATTCCCGTTATCTTCTTTGAGGGTATTTTCCCTACACTCCTTGTGGTAGCGATGGTGCTGGGTGTAGTGAGAATGGTTTCTTATATCCGCTGGACAGGAAAATACCCTTACTATTTCTTGTTCGGCAAGGCACACGGAACGGACAACCCGGTGGATAGAGGACAGGAAGGACGGCCATCTGAAAAGAATGGCTCGGCCTGAGAATCAGTAGCCGCAAACAATGCGCAGACAAGATTAAATCAGATCATAAATCACTTGCAGCAGTGTGGTGGCGTCTACACACTCGTTGCCGGGTGCCCCACTCATTCGCGTTCTTTGCGGATGAGTGGGTGACCACCGGCTGCGCCGTTCCCAAACTTTTGTATCGGACGACTCGCGATTTCCGGCATCCATTCCTGATAGTTCACCCGAACCGGTCCTCTCTCGCCGTAAAAGTATGAGCGGAAGCTGCTCCACTTCCACTGATCCGGTTGTTCCACGAGTCCACGCTTCACAGGGTTCCGATGCATATAGCGGAGCTTCTCGACTCTCTTATGTTCGCTCCATACGCTGAAATCATAGAAACGCTTCTGCCAGATGGGGTCGGGACCCGATGCCCACAATTCACGTTGCCGGACTGACCGTGCGCGACGTTTCTTATTCAGAAGCATGGTAAAGCGCTGCTTCACGACTTTCATCACTACCGAGGGATCGGCCATTTCGGGCTCGGTCGTCAAGAGGTGGACATGTTCGGGCATCACCACGTATCCATGAACCACAAAGCGATACTTGCGGCGAGCCGCTTCGAGAATTTTCAACAGCAGATCCCGCCGTGCCGGAGTTCCCAATAACGGCTGCCTACGATAACAACTCCAGGTGATGAAGTGCAGATCGGGCGTGCCATAATACCGATGTAGGCCCTTGGTCATGCGGGTCAGGATAACTACATATCGAGCCTTTGTATGTGACCAACGACCCACTCATCCGCAAAAAACGCGAATGAGTGGGGCACCCGGCGTCAACTGTCGAAATCAGGATTGACAAGTCAATGAGTGTAATTGCGATTTATCGCCATTGGGTCACATGCACGACACGGCCATGGATTGCTGCGAGAGAGAGGCAGGTATAGAATGCCGCCATAAGGCGAAATCGCTGTCAGGCTGGTTTGCTGAATGCGGTTGCTACATGGTTATGGTTGCCCGATCTCTTCTTTTGACTTTCTTTTTGTTCGCTACTTTTGCTGCGGCTGGTGAAGATACTCAGAGCAAGGCTGAGAAAGAAGTGCGCAAGATTAGCGCCATGGCAGCGGATATGAGTGCTCGCCCGTTGGTGAGCCAGGTCATTGCTGAGTTTCTGAAAACCAATCGTTCCGAACTGGTGCAGCAGCGGCAGGCTGCAAATCTTAACTACGGCAGTTTGTTCGTTGCCTACCAGCTTACCGAGAGCGGAAAGAGATTCGATGAAGTTATCGGAGCACTCAAAAGCGGAAAGGACATCTGGCAGGTGGGCAATGAGATGCACGCCGATTGGAAACAGGTGGCGGCCGAGGCGAAGAAATTGAATGCGAAGCTGGAGTCTGCTTTCTACCAGTTCTTTCTCAACCAATCTCAGAAGAGCCGACATGCCGCAGACGGGTACGTTGCCGCGCGAGATCAAACGCCCGCCGACGTGCAAGGCTTGACGGAGAAAGACGTAGCCGTGGCGCAGGATACATTTGCTCGTTGCTTCCAGCGGGCCCGCGGTGGCTCGGCGACTGCCGGTCTACCGGATCAAAAGAACCACGAATCGCCTCAGATGGAAGGTGATCCCCGCTAGTCCAGCTGCCGCACGCAAACAGGAAGGGTTCCCACCCCGAAGAACAGATAAGCCAAGCACCCATTATTGACGATAACAAGATGGGAGTGAGCGACCCGACACATAGGTGACAGATCGTACCGGACACATAGGTTACACTTTTTTCCTTTTTCAGGGAGGAAGTGATGCCGTGGAAGGAGTGTTCGGTCATGGACGAAAGGCTTCAGTTTGTGGCTCGCCGGCTAGACGGCGAGCCGATGGCGGAACTGTGCAGAGAGTTTGGGATCTCTCGCAAGACTGGCTACAAGCTCTTTGAGCGCTACCAGGAATGCGGGGTTCCGGGTCTGAGGGATCGGAGCCGTCGGCCCTATCGGTATGCTCACCAACTTCCCTTTCAGGTGGAAAACTATATCCTGAACGTGAAGCGCGAGCACACCAGTTGGGGCGCTCGCAAGATCAGAGAGCGTCTGATCCGCAGGTTTTCCGGAATCCCCATTCCTGCCAAAAGCACCATTCATGCGGTGCTGGATCGCCACGGCCTGGTCGAGCGCCGCGGTCGCCGGCGGCGTCGCGCGCAAGGCACTCCGCTCTCCCTGGGAAAGCGTCCCAATGAACTCTGGTGCACCGATTACAAGGGCGAGTTCCTGCTGGGGAATCGGCAATACTGTTACCCACTGACGGTCACCGACCATGCCAGCCGTTTCTGCTTACCTGCGAAGCCCTTTTCTCCACCCGCGAAGCCTGCGCTTTCCCTATATTTGAAAGACTTTTTAAAGAGCGCGGACTGCCCGCCAACATTCGCAGCGATAACGGCGTGCCCTTCGCTTCCGCCCACGCTCTGTTTCAGTTAAGCAAGCTCGCGGTATGGTGGCTCCGCCTGGGCATCGGCATTGAACGCATCCAGCCTGGCCATCCGCAGCAAAACGGCCGCCACGAGCGTATGCATCTCACCTTGAAAAAAGAGGCCACAAAGCCGGCCGCCGCAAACCTCCTTCAACAGCAGGCCCGCTTCGACAACTTCATCGATGTCTTTAATAACCAGCGTCCTCACGAAGCGCTCGCCATGAAATACCCGGCCGAGATTTATCAGCCGTCGACCCGCGCCTATTTGGGACTGCCCGATATCGACTATCCCTTCCACGACAAAACCATCGTCGTCACCAATTGCGGACGCATCTGTCTGGGAAGCAAAAAGATTAACTTCAGTACGGTTTTTGCCGGTCAGGCCGTGGGCATCAAAGAAATCCACGACGATATCTGGCTGGTCAGTTTCATGGATTATGATTTAGGCTACTTCGATACGGAGACTCGAGTGCTAGAACCCCTCGAAAATCCGTTCGGCCCAAAGTCGTTACCCATGTAGCCGGTACATTCTGTTACCCATGTCTCCGGGTTGGACCAAAAGGATTTGGTTGCGGGGGGTGGATTTGAACCACCGACCTTTGGGTTATGAGCCCAACGAGCTACCAGACTGCTCCACCCCGCGAATTGATGATAACAACCGTACTCCGTAGCGTCAATTATTGTTGGAGTACTACTGCTCTCCTGCCGGCGCGAGGAATTCCCTGTCCATCTCATCTCACGATCTTTTTTATTTCCTTAATGGCGCAGGTCGTTCCGCTGCCGGCATGGGGAGCCATTGGCATCCGAGGATGATCAAGGGTCCCGATCTCCCGAAAGCAAGCGATGCGGCGCACCGCCGAATCGTTCCGTTTCTAGCCCTGCACCCGTCTAAGCCTGCACCGAAATATCTGAAGCGATCCGGAGAGGCCACACGGTGTCACGGAATCTTTCCCCGCTGCTTGTGCCAGTAGCGCGAACACTCGGCTACTTCTTCGTATGTCCTTTGTGAATCGCCGAGGGCATTTTTCCAGTCTTATACTCATCGGTTTGCTTTCATGCCTACAGATCATCCCGCATCCCGCTGGAGCGTCCTCTTCGCGTTCGGATTGGTGTACTTCTTTTGGGGCTCCACTTATCTAGCGATTGACATCGCCGTAGGACGAATTCCTCCGGCTGCGATGTGCGGCATTCGATTTTCGATTGCGGGCGTTTTTATGCTTGCGTTTTGCGGGCTGCGCGGCAAGAAGATCAGATATTCCGCACGACAACTGATGCGGATGTCTATTGTGGGAGTGCTGTTGCTGGTAGGAGGAAATCTTACACTCGCTTACGCGGAGAAGCATGTGGGAACGGGCCTGGCGGCATTGATCGTCGCGATTGTTCCCTTGTGGTTTCTGATATTGGATTCGTGGTTGTTGGGGAATCATCGTGTCCCTGCTCGAGGAAAAGCCGGCCTTGGGCTGGGCATTGCGGGAATGTTCGTCCTGTTGTGGCCCGACTTGAATGCAACCAGTTCGTTCGGGCGGATGCAGTTGTGGTCATCTCTCAGTCTTCTCGGCGGGGCATTTAGCTGGGCGCTGGGATCGGTGTTGGCGGAAAAATGGAAATCGCCGGACGTGGATCCGTTCGCAGCGACGGCATGGCAGGTAACCGCGGCCGGCGCAGCCAATCTTCTGATCGCAGTTGGATTGCACGATTTCTCTCGGGCACAATGGACTCTGCGCGGCACCGGTGCGGTTTTGTACCTGATTATTTTTGGATCCTGGGTCGGATATACAGCCTACATCTGGCTGCTAGGCCACGCACCGGTGTCGAAAGTCTCCACCTACGCTTATGTCAATCCAATTGTCGCAGTGGTTCTCGGCTGGCTGGTTCTGCACGAGAAGGTTGATGGATACATTTTGGCGGGGAGCGCGATTGTCATTGCGGCAGTGATTCTTGTGACCAGCGCAAAAGTTATTCCGCGGACTAAAATGGAAAAACTGCCTGCGCTTGAGGCAGTCGGGGACTGACAGTACTGTTTGGCCATGAACCGAATGGCTTTCCGCCGATGGTAGTCTAGCTGCGCCTGATTCTTCCACATGGCAAATTGCATCAGTTGCGGTCGTGAATTGCGTCCATCGCTGTTCGGCAGCCGAGGCAACGTCTGCCGGGATTGCCGCTCGAACGCGATTGATATGACAACATCCGGCACGGTCGCCACTCCCACGCCTCAACCTCGCACAATCGTGCGCAGATATCCTCCGGTTACCACCGCGCTGGTCGGGATCAACGCGGCGGTATTTGTTCTAATGCTCCTTGCCGGCGTACCCCTCGAGAATCCCACTATCGCGCAATTGATCAAATGGGGCGCGAATTGGGGGCCATTGTCACTGGGAACACAACCCTGGCGAATCCTAACGTCGAACTACCTGCACATCGGAATTGTTCATATTGGGTTGAATATGTGGTGCTTGTGGTATCTAGGCATCCTTGCCGAGCGAGTCTTTGATCGCTGGACGTACGTATTGACATATACGGCATGCGGTATCGCTGGCAGTTTAGCGAGCCTGTGGTGGCATCCGCTCGTAATCGGCGCGGGCGCGTCGGGAGCAATCTTTGGGTTGGCAGGCGCGCTGATCACCGCGCTATACCTTGGAAAGCTTCCGATCCCGAAAGAAGCCATGCGGGGAACAATGAAGAGCCTGGTGGCATTTGCAGGTTACAACCTGCTGTTCGGAGCCGTGGGGGCCAATATAGACAACTCCGCGCATATCGGAGGGCTGCTGGCTGGACTTGCCCTGGGAGCTGCTCTTGCCAGGCATCTCACCGATTCTGCCGAGGTTCGCGCCCGGTGGAATTGGGGGGTTTTCATAGCGACGGCGGTAATTTTGTTTATGCTCTTCGGCTCTTTGAGACACACAGGCCAAACCGCACCCCCGCTGCCGTCGGCGAGCTTACATCTTGTGCGCCGCCCGGGCGGAGTTGAGAGCTCAATCTTTTGAAAGGGAACGACAAATCAGATCTTAGTTTTCAGTTCGCAGATGTCAGATTGAAGGTCGAAGCATTATTCGGTTTCCTCGTCCTCGTTTACGACACCGTACGTCGGCGAGCCTACATCTTGTGCGTCGCCCCGCGGAGTTGAGAGCTCAATCTTTTGAAAGGGAACGACAAATCAGATCTTAGTTTTCAGTTCGCAGATGTCAGATTGAAGGTCGAAGCATTATTCGGTTTCCTCGTCCTCGTTTACGACGAGCACTTCAGCATCGTGGCCTCGGATCGAGTAGGTGAGGGTCTGGCCCCCTATGGCGAATGTGACCCTGGAGGGTTGCCGGGCCCACATGGGGGAAGAGCACCCCGAGTCAGGCAGGTCTTCTATTGGTGAAGTATTTTCCTTCAGAGGCTTTTTTAGGACGGGTTTGCGGCGGCCAATTTGGGCAACCACTGCATATAGTTTTTTCCCGTCATCGGCTATGCCGCAATACGCCACGTAATCGCGGTACCAGCTGGAGTTTGAATAGTAAGTATCAAACTCCGGTAAAGCCAACTGAGAGATGTGGCCGGATAGCCGGTCCACCAGCAACCATCCCCCACGCTGCCATCGCCACTTTGGTGCTGTATTTCCATCCGCGGGCAGAACGTCGTTTAAACGAAAAACCCGGCGAACTACAAAGAATCGGTCGGTCACATCATGAGCGGCGCCTAACGTGAATTCTTTCAGCCTGCCGTCCACGTATAAACCTCTCACTTTTATTTCAAATGGCTGGTTTTCATCAGGTCCGACAAGCAACCTGGCAGGCGTAAATTTTCCTAACCCAATGACGTGAGGCTTGGATGCGGCGAACGACAAGCCCGCCACTAGGAGGAGTGGAAGCAATCTAAACAAATTGGTCATGAATAAAAATAGGCAAAGATTGGCGAAAGAAACAAGGGCGGACGACACAATAGCGGCTTCGGCATATCCAACTTGGGACTGCGATCAGACTGCTCACGTGCAATATCTTTTACAATAGAAGCTTCTCATTCGGTCATGGAAAAGAAACATTGGAGAACGTTCGCCAGTGATTCCAGGCATCACGGCGACATCCGCAATGTATTCGCTTACCGGCGATCAGCGCGAGTACTGGTGGTTGACGACAATCCGGAAATCGCGACAGCTATGTGTGAACTGCTGTCAGGGACGGGCTACGAGGCAGTTGCGGTGGCGGATGCGGGATCGGCGGTGGCGGAAATTAGGCGCCTGCCACCCGACTTGGTTCTTTCGGACGTGATCATGCCGGGAATGTCAGGGTACGAACTGTGCCGGCAATTGAAAGAGGACCCCACTACGCGGTTAATTCCATTCGTTCTGATGACCGGACTGGGAGACCGCGACGATAAGGTGCGAGCCATTGAGTCCGGGGCGGATGATCTTATAAGCAAGCCTGTGTACTCGGAAGAACTTTTTGCGCGGGTCAAGTCCCTGCTGAAGTTGAAAGAGTTTACGGATGAACTGGAAACTGCGGAATCTGTTATTTGCACCCTGGCGCTTAGCGTAGAAAGTCGGGACAGCTACACCGAAGGCCACTGTGACCGGCTGGCACGTACTGGCGCCGACCTGGGGCGACATCTTGGCCTCGACGAGGATTCCATAGTTGCTTTGCGGCGCGGCGGGTATTTGCACGACTTGGGAAAGATTGCCGTCCCGGATGAGATTCTTAAAAAAGGAACGAATCTGACTCCGGAAGAATGGGAGATTATGAAGCGGCACCCATTGACTGGAGAAATGATTTGCCGACCTCTCAAATCTTTGCGGCTCGTGCTTCCCATCATTCGGAGTCATCACGAGCATGCGGACGGAAGTGGGTATCCTGACGGCCTTCGAAAAGGAGAGATTCCACTGCTTCCGCGCATCCTTCAGGTCGTGGATGTCTATGACGCGCTGCGCACAGCGCGCCCCTATAAGCCGGCGAGAAGCCACGATCAGTCAGAAGCGACCATGCGCGACGAAGCTCGATCAGGCCTGTGGGACGAAGAAATCGTCATGGAATTCTTTGCCATGCTGAAGAAACAACGCTTGGTGGCATAGAACAATTCCCGCATATTTCCCCGTTGCTCTATTCTTGCGCCTGTAAGACACTGTACGCCGTGCTCTAACCGGCAGGGTCAAGTACGTGTAAACATTGGAAGTCACCTACAGCATCGTGCTTCCGGCTTATAACGAAGGCGCGCGCATCGGTGCGACTTTAGACAGTATTCTTACGTTCGCCGCTCAACAGGGCTGGAATGCAGAAATCATAGTCGTTAATGATGGCTCCCGCGACAACACAGGGGACGTGGTCCGGGAACACGCGCTGACACGTTCTAACTTGCGATTGGTGGAGAATCCAGGAAACTGCGGAAAAGGTTACAGCGTCCGCAATGGGATGTTACATGCACGGGGAGATGTATTGCTGTTCAGCGACGCGGATTTGTCATCTCCCATCGAAGAGGCGCTTAAACTGTTTTCGGCCCTGCAACAGGGAGCGGACATCGCCATCGGTTCCCGGTGGCTTAGGCCGGAACTTCAAACGACACGACAGCCACTTCGCCGGCGAATCTTCGGGCGCGTTTTCAATTTGGCTTTGCGGATAATTTTGCGTCTGGACTTCAAGGATACGCAGTGCGGGTTCAAAGCCTTTAGCCGGCATGCCGTTGACGTTATTTTCCCTTTACAGAAAATTGAGCGCTGGGGATTCGACCCTGAAATTCTATTTCTCGCGAGGATGTTCGGCTTCAGGACGAAAGAAGTTCCGGTGGCTTGGGCCCATCGGCAGGGGGGAAGCATCAATCCTGTGCGCGACGGCCTCCGTATGCTGGGAGAGATGCTAAAGATTCGCTGGAACGGATTCACCGGCAAGTATGTCGCGATTCAATCAGAAGTTGCGTCGTACTCCCCAAAACGTTAACACGCGATTGCGTGGAAGCTATCGAGCGGAACTATCTTCACTCCAGCGCCCGTTTCAAAATTTAAAGTCATCTTCGCCGAGCATTCCCCACAAAGCCAGAAAAATTCCACCCGCCGCGCGGGCTTTTTAGTGTCAGGCTCAAAGGCAGAGGACGAACCTGTTTCCGGTGCGCCCCGATCCATGTGGATTCGAAACAGCTTGCCGTCGTGAAGATAAAGAAAGGAATTCGAGCAATCCGGGTTGGCGCACTTCGAAAGCATTCAGCCCTCCCGCGAATTGAATCTATAAAAATTGTACTCTCGCGGAAATGGAGGATATTCACAATTATTTTGCGCGGCGGAAAGATTCCGAAATGGATCAGCTCGCAATATTCGCGTTGCGGTTGGACGTGGCGCGAACGGCTTCCGTTACAACGGCACCAATGTGTTGTGTGGAAAGCCAACCGTGGCCGCCTCTTGCCAGATCTTTGGTGCGGTTCCCGGCTGCCAGGACGCTGGCAACAGCGCTCTCCACGCAGGATGCCTCCCGCTTTAGGTTGAAGGAATAGCGCAGCATCATGGCAGCCGAAAGAATCGCTCCGATAGGATTTGCGATGCCCTGCCCTGCAATGTCGGGAGCAGAGCCGTGAATCGGTTCGTAGAGCGCAACGGGACCGCCGAGGCTTGCGGACCCCAGCATCCCAAGGGAGCCGACAACGGATGCGGCCTGGTCTGAGAGAATGTCGCCAAACATATTTTCAGTCAAGACGACATCGAAATCGGCTGGACCCGACACCAGCGCCATGGCCGCGGAATCCACGTACATGTGGGACGTTTTGACATCAACATAATCTTGCGAGATGCGTGTCACCACATCGCGCCAAAGGCGTGAGCAATCGAGCACGTTGGCCTTATCTACCGAAACCAGATTACGGCGGCGGGACCGCGCCAGTTCGAAAGCGACATGGGAAACCCGTTCAATCTCTTTCTCCGTATAGCGCATGGTGTCGGTCGCAGTGCGGTCGCCGGTCGGTCCTTGAATCAAGCGCGGCTCCCCGTAATAGATTCCGCCGAGCAACTCGCGAACAATCAGGAGGTCGGTTCCCTTCACTACGTCGGCGCGCAGCGGAGAACAATCTTCCAAGGATGGAAAGCAGGTTGCGGGCCGAAGATTGGCGAAGACGCCAAGTTCGCGGCGCAAGCGGAGAAGCCCACTCTCCGGACGTAGATGGCTCGGGAAACCATCAAAAGACGGGCCGCCGACGGCGCCAAGCAGTACAGCTCCGGATGAAAGACATGCCTGTAAGGTGTCGTTTGGAAGGGGATCCTTGCTGCTTTTGAGAGCTGCGCCGCCAATGTCCTTTCGCGTGCAGGAGAGTTCGTGGCCGAACGCGTTCGCAACGGTTTCGAGGACGCGCACTGCCTGGTCGGTTACTTCCGGCCCGATCCCATCGCCGGGCAGAACGGCCACTTTAATCAGCATTTCGAAACCAATCCGTCAGAGGGCAGTCCATGGAAGGGCTAAATACGGCCGGGAATGGACCGTTGCCGGAAAATTTTAGCTTGTAAATCAGAGATTGTATATTCGATTGTTTAGCGGGCGACGCACAGAAAAATCTTCCTCTAGACACCCCAAAGGTAATCTTCCTGCTCCGAATGATGGTCGGTTAACGAATTCGGCGGAAGAGTCGCAGCGCTGTAATTGCCGGGGAGCGTCGCGGGAAACGGCTTTCTGGCGGGGACCGTGGCTACCGCCGCTGCAGCGCGGGCCGGCAACTGACGAATCCCAGTGGTTTCCCGAATCAAATTAAGCAGATGGTGGTCGTGAACGTGCTTGATCTCGTCGGCCAGAACCACAAACTGGCGGTAAACCTCATCCAGTTCGCGGCGATCAAAGGTGTATCCAAGTTGTTCGCAACGTAAACCCAACGCATGCCGTCCAGAATGTTTCCCCAGGACCAGCGTTGAATCGGGAACGCCGACGGACTGCGGCGTCATAATCTCATAAGTCAGCCGGTTCTTAAGCATCCCATCCTGATGAATACCGGCTTCGTGGGCAAAAGCATTTCGACCGATAATTGCCTTATTCGGCTGAACCGGAACTTCGGTGATTTCGCTAAGCAGCTTGCTGGTCGGAAACAGCTGCTCGCTGACGATCCCGGTTTCGTAGGAGTACCGGTCGGAGCGCACCTTGAGCACCATGACGAATTCTTCAAGAGAAGCGTTACCGGCTCGCTCGCCGATTCCATTGATCGCGCACTCAACTTGTCGCGCTCCTGCTGCTACCGCCGCCAACGAATTGGCCACCGCGAGCCCGAGGTCATTGTGGCAGTGCGCTGAGATGGTAACCTTCTCGATGCCGCGCACATTCTGCCTGATCCCCGCGATCAGTTCGCCAAATTCTGCCGGCACGCTGTATCCGACGGTATCCGGGATGTTCAGAGTGGTTGCACCCGCTTCAATCACGGCTTCGAGGATCTGATAAAGGAATTGGGCCGAAGTGCGGGTCGCATCTTCCGGGGAAAATTCCACGTCCTTGCAGAAAGATTTGGCAAGGCGCACGGAGTCGCGAGCCTGTTCCAGGCACTGTTGCTGGGATATGCGAAGTTTGTGCTGAAGGTGAATCTCCGAGGTTGCCAGAAAGACATGAATACGGGGGCACACAGCGCCGGACAAAGCCTGGGCTGCACGCTCAATATCTTTGGCGCACGCTCTGGCCAGGGCGGCGATAATGGGACGCGGAACCGAGGCTGCAATCGCTTGAACCGCAGCGAAATCCCCTTCTGAGGCGATGGGAAACCCCGCTTCGATAACGTCCACCCCAAGGCAGTCAAGCTGATGCGCCAAGCGAAGCTTTTCCTGCACGTTCATGCTGCACCCGGGCGACTGCTCTCCATCCCGCAAAGTGGTGTCGAATATTGTAATCCGTGGGTATTCCATCCCGGCCGACCTCCTCGCACTACATTGTCTATCTTAAGCAAACCGATGACGCGAAGCAAAGCTAATAATATTTAAATAAATATTATGCTTTCTTATTACATAATTACTGCTTATTGATAGTTAAGACCTGCTAATTGTTCGCAGTCGTCGCGCGGACCTGGAAAATCGGGTGAAAAAGAAACCACTAGACAACAAAATTAAGCGGTCTCTCCAGTGCTGCCCGATCCCAATTGCCGAGAGTGGCTCCCGCCTCGTAGGTACTTTGGCAAAAATCGAGCAAAGCGGTACTCGGCGAGGAACTGTTCTGGATATCCGCATAGGGCAGCACGAATTCGCCAAGTTCCGCATTGTAGGAGGCCGCAGAGGGAAGGACGCTGCTGTCGCGGAAACCCTGTGGTTCAGGGACGGTATAGGAATAAAACAGCGGTGGTTGTACATGATTTCCGGGCCAAAACCCGACGCTGCTCACTTCGTGCGAGTATGCTTCGGAAGTGATTTTGTCGGCACCCTTGCGTGCGGGAGCGCGACGACCTGAAAAGCGGCTCACTGCAAGATCGAAGCTTCCCCAAAAGAAATGGACTGGACTGCTCTTCCCGATGAAGCGGGATCTGAAATCGCTTAAAACCCGGGTGGACGAAACAAGGATTCGCCAGAACCTGTGCGCGTAGTCCGGATCATACGATGCGTGAGCGCGATCCTGGTCGAAAGGGATCGGGCCCGGTACTTCGACAGGCATTTTCCAAATGGCGACGTTGATCCCCGCCGATCGCAGCAGACCCATGAATTGGTTGTAAAAGTCTGCCACGGAAAAAGGTTGTAAAGATAGCCTACTTATCAATCCATCATTTGTCTCAAGTACAAGCGCGTGATCAATGAAATCGAAGTAGATTTCGAAAATACGTCCTTCATAGGGAATCGCGGAGGTGGTCAGGCCTCGGGCGGTCACGTACAACGGAACATTCCACCAGTGATTGACTTTCGGAGTGAGGGCTAGCCGCACTTTGCCGACTATTTGCGTCCACATGTGGAGAGTGGCGTAGGTGTCACTCCACCGTTCGAACGGAAGGTCCGGCCAGAAATCAGGCAAATCGGTTGTTGCGGTTGCAGTGTCCGGCATGTTCACTCCCGGCGCAAAGTATACCAACTGCCGCCCAAAAGGAAATGGTGGCGCGGGGCATCGTTGCCACGGGGTCGCGCCGTGATGAGCTCTCGCATAAGCGCGATGAGAGTCTTTTAAGGAATGACAGTCGAACCAGACTCCTGGTATCCATGGTAGGGCCCGCGGTGGGCGGAACAGACGGCCCGTCGAGAATATCTGTCGCGTGGCGCGGACGATTCAGGACACCAAAGCATGAATTTGAACGGGCCTTTTTAGGGCGCTTACAAAATCATTCGCCTATCCGCCACCTTGCTTTTGGACGCAACAGGCAGAACGCGATTTTGTCCGTCGCGCAGACCGCAATGCACGGTCAGTTATGCGGCCTGCAAAACGAGTTCAAACGGGTCAGTGACTGACATGCGTCCCAAGGCAGCTAAAAGGGCTAGCTCGTCATGCTCCGGGATTTGTTCCCGGCGAATCAATTCCCGAACCTCTGGACGGCGCACGTCGGGTATTCGCTCCGCAAAGAAGCGAGGAAGCTCGGCTGACCTGTGCTCCGTTGAGGGCGAAACATCCGCTAAGCCCGGGAAGGGAGCAAGTCCAAGTCGCCGGAATGCCTCGAAGTACCTAAAGACGTAGCGCTCCTTCTGCTTCTCAAGCTCTGCGACGTCAACGCCTTGAAACAAAACGTGCAATTTCGGTGGAGGCGAACTGTACCGGGTTCGAAACATTTTTTTGTACTCTTTCATGCCAATCGTTTTGCAATTCCCATCATTTTATCGGCTCTAATTTCCAGCACCTTTAGCATCAACTTCCGGCGAACGGAGGACAAGTAGCGGAGGTACGGGAACGAATCCAATAAACTGGTCGCGTGGTACACGACGCTAGACATCCTCCTCAGGGGAGCTTTTAATAGATGCGGATAGAGCTCCATTAGGCTCTCTGCCACATCAAAATGATTGCACGCATTGATTTTAGGATGGTTCCGAGGAGGGCCAATACACGGTTTAGAGGCATTTAGATACCTCGTTAGCATTCTCTCGTCGTTATGGTAACCGATGAGTTTGGCTTCTGGCAATAACCAAAGTAATGCCCTTGCTGAATCGTATATTGGCGCAAGTCGAAAACGCTCTGGGAGACTTGTCTGTTGAAGGACCCCCCAATTCTGTGCATGCCGGTCCATTGAGCCGATTAACGCATCGAAAATTAGCATCTCAACGAATTTCCCGAAAACCGTGATGGCGTCATTTTTGCAAAAGGCCTCGATCACCTGCTTGAGAAAATCAACCCCGTAAAATGACTGCTCTGATTTACGGTGTATCCGTTCCGTCTCTTGCTTTGCACCGAACACTTCCTCAATCATTAGACTACCGTGAACAAGTCGCTCCCCAGGTGTCCTGAAGTTCCTCGTCAAAAAATAGAGTTCTGCGTCAAGCCGCGCAACGCCACTGTGCGCCATTTCAAATCCTAACGCCTCCCCTAGTTGGTTGTTGAAGAGTTCGGTAAACGTCTCTGCCCGTCCGTTCGTTGATCCCAATTTCGCAATAAAGAAATCCTCGGGATTATCCTCTCGGGTCAAGACCCATTTGGGTGCCTTGCCCCCAACCGACGGTATGAGTGCCCGGTATCCTGACAACGTTCTCGTCAACCCCCATCGGTTGCCGCTGGATGCCACTCTCTTGAATCGAGTTGGTGGACTGGTCGGTACGGCAGGGCGCTCTTGCTTGGCGCTCGGAGACCGTCCTAGGGATTGACTTGAGGTCACGGATTCGATCGTAGCAGAGCCTCGTTAGTCGTTGTAATTGGCCTCCAAAGAGAGTCAGGAGCGGCGGAAGGAGTGTCCGCCCCAGACGGGCAGGGCTACGTCGAAGTCTTTGCGGGGGCGGCGGCCTTTGTCCACGCCGAGGCGTTCAGGCACTCGACCACGCCGTCAATTATTTTCCCCAGGCCGTCCCTGAATTTGCCTTCGTCCAAAATTTGGCGATTCATTACTGCATCACCCACACATAATGCCGCCTCTAAGAATGACATTGCGGCGGTCTTTTTTTCAGCGCCTGGCCGCCCGCCGAAAATATTTTCAATCCCATTTACAATCGCCGGAACAAAAGAAATCCCCTGCAGAAGCGTAGATAAGAAGTTCATGCGCCTGGTCTCCTTAACAGAAATTTGTGGCTTTGGAACAAAGAAAAGTGCGAGGGATGGATATCGCGGGCTTATACCCGATGGCTACTTGATCCCGAGCCGCTCATGCATGGTGATAGCAAGGCTGATTGCTACCGTGATTACGGCATTCAGGATGCGGTCGTAGACCCCGCGTTTGATGTCATTTCGCTCCAGGATCATGATCCGGTCTTCGGCGTTTTTCATCCGTCCCGGCTGCCCTCCGCCAACTAGCATGTCCATCTTGGCCTCGAGGCGGCCTAATTTTTCCAGAACATTCTGCTGGAAATCATTGTCCGTTACCCGCACCACAAGCGGTTGGTGCCTCGCTCCACTGGCGTGGTGCACGTACCTGCCCGAACTGTCGTCTTCATTTTTCATAAGGGATAGTCCAGATGCAAAGCGGCGGAGTAGCGTGAGTATTTAGGCGGAACGGAAGCGTCGTAGAGCCGCAAAAAACAATTTTGTATCCGCGCCAGACGCGGCAGGGTAAAAGTTTGACTGCTAAACCTGCCCGCCAGATTACGGTCATTCCCCGGTTCCCATCCGGCGTCACTCCACCGCACCTCAATTCCGCCGCCGGGAGGTGGCGATGTTCCCGCGTCAATTGTCACGGTAGTCGAGGAAGCATTCGTGATTTCCGCCGCGGTTAGGCTGTTTAAATAAACAGCGCCGACCAATGTGTTGCTCACAGCTACCACGTCCAGCGCACCCGCAATTTTTGAGGAATCAAATTCGAAGGCCAGACTCTTAGCTGCGTCATTTGCAAACTTAATTTTATAAATACTGTGCTCGCCCGCCAGATCTTTTACCTCAATATCCACTTCTCGGACGACGGCTTGGAACATCGATCCCTGCGAAGGAACGTCTATATTGAGTGCATCGCCGGGAAAGATGTCTGCTGCATTTCCCGGCAGAAAATCGCTCCAGGTGTCGTACTCGCCGGTCCATGCAGGGTCAATCAGATCTTCCAGCATTGCTAACGCGGCATTTTCGCAATCAGTCGAAGTGCGGGTTACTGGCTCCTTTACATGTCGCACCGAGCCATGCAGGCCGTTGTCGGCCCCACGAGCCAGCGCGGCGATGCTTGCCGGATTCGTGACCCGGGCTAATGCTGGCCCATGACCACGGTAACGAACCGTAATCGCCTGATTCGGGGCCGGAACAAATTCCGTGAAGAACGCCAACTCCGAACTCGAGGTGACATTACACTCTGCCCCTTCCGACAGAGTTCCAACCAAACGAGTGACATACCCCTGCCCCTTGAGCGCGGTGCGAACCTCAGCATCAGCCGCCTGGATTAAGCGGGTAAAGGCGACGGTGCATTGCATATTCGTCGCATTCACTACCGCATACTTGCAGAAATCGGAAGAGGCTTCGATCACCCCGTCATAGAGCACAATGGAAGGAGCAACCAGACTCGCGGGGTTGGTCGGATCAATATCCTGCACTTCCAGAACAACGCGAACGCCCGCGTTGGTCAGCGATCCCCCCACGCCGTTTCCCGCGGGGTGTACCGATGAATGGAAGACCTGTTGACGCTGGTAAATTTCAAGGGAATACAAGCGCGTGGTGAAAACATAATGATGGCCCGCGATAGTCGTGATCGCCGTTCCGCTTGGCGCGCCAGTTATGATTGCTTGAATATTCGACTGCGTTCCGGTGACGGTGATTTTAAAGCCCGCGAGGCACCCTCCTGAAGAAATTGCGCCAGTATAGAGTCCGCCGACAATCCCCGCGGATGCAGCGCCAAAAAGTATGTCCCCATGCTGAAGAACCGTGGCTCCGCCTAGCTCGACCTTCTCCACGAATTGCACCGCCGTCGCGCCGTCCACGCCGGTGCCGCCGGAAATTTGCAGGGTGCCGGCGTTGGCGCTAATCGCCCCGGCCGGATCAGTGACAACCCAACGTGTAGGATCAAGCACCGGAGTTACATATTCTTCATCGAACAGTATCTTGCTGGTTTTTTGAAACGGAGACTGGGACAAATAGAATTTAAGCGTGAGTCCGTCGCCGATAAAGTAATCTTTCACGTACGCTTGTGGCTCGATTTGTCCAATCACCGTTAAATCATTAACCAGTCCATTAACAGGCTTAAGTTTCAATCCCTCCGGAGAAAAATTGCCGTCTGTTTCACTTAATGCGTAGGCGGCAGCCCCAATGGGCGAAAAGATCAACGCTCCGTTCATGGTGCGATAGCTGGCCCGAACGACGGCCGCAATTTCGGCGGCGTGTTGCGACCAATTTTTCTGCGGGTCGGACGCATACCAGACCAGCGTATCTACGTCCTGCGTTCCGGAAGTATCGAAGACACCTGGCATCAGGTCTTGTGTCATTTGCCGCAGCGCATCGCCTCCAGTCCGGTTAACAAAGGGAGAGCGCACGGGAAGCCGCTTTTCATCCAGCAGAATTTCATCGCTCTGGGCCGTCACACTGTAACGATATGCGGGACCCCGCTCGCCCCATCCGAGATATTCGTAGTCCGGCGCTTGCATAACGTAGCCGCTGAAGAGGTACTGGCCATTCGTCTTGCCTATGGTGACTCGCGCTCCGACGGCAGGAACAACGAAGCTGGGCCCATCCGCCAACAAGCTGACATGAAGTTCGGCTGGCTGATTCAGTTTCCGGATCACTAGCGGGGATTGCGCGCCATCAATCGCAGGGAAGTAATCGAGCGCTCCCACGCCGTCGAGATTGTCTATTTTTAGGTTCATCGTAATTTTGTGCCGCTCTGGTTGACTGGGTGGCGCGGACACTCCTGTCCGCGAAAACCACGCAGCGAACTAAGATTCAAAGTGGATGTTCTTGTGTTCCGAGGCTTCCAAATCGTCTAAACTTGCGAGGACATTGTCCGCGCCACACAGTCTGTC
Source organism: Terriglobales bacterium (assembly GCA_050746185.1). Lineage (GTDB taxonomy): Bacteria > Acidobacteriota > Terriglobia > Terriglobales > Acidobacteriaceae > PALSA-188. The sequence continues at coordinate 19,501 of JBOGLA010000023.1, forward strand.
ATTCAATTGTTCAGTACACCGCCGCCATGGCTGCAGGGAAATAGCTTCGGTAACATACCACCGTTTGCCCATCATTTTCGTCTTTGTGGGGCATGGCCTGGAAGGCTGCCCGCAGCGCCAGCGACGAAATTGGACTTGCGATTTCCACCTCCTCTTCGCGGTGGAATACTCTGGCGATGCCGGATTCAATTGACGCATTCAATCCCAACCGCATCGAGGTTTGAATGGAAGTCGTAGGGCTCAGCCGCGGATAATGGAAGCATACGCGGCCTCCTGATTCTTCTTCGGCCACGAACAATGCCGACCACTCCTGAAAGAACGCGCCGCCTTCTCGATCCACGAAAGCAATTACTTTCTGCACTGCCGCCTGCGCACTCGGTGTGCCTCCCAGTAAGGGTTGCGCCAGCAGCAACGAATTCGCTGTCTGTTGGACCACCCTTCCGAGATTGAACGTAACGCGACGGATATAATTTGGATCGTTGTTGACCGCCGCCGGGTCGTTTACATATGCCGCGGCAATTCCTGTGCCGACGTAACCGGCCTGTTGCTGGTAGTCGTCGTCTACGGCAACGATGTCGCCGACATTGAACGCATTGACCGCCCCCACGCCCAACACTAACTGATTGGAAGTCGAACCGGAAAGAACCGCGGCCGCCGGCACCGGTGTTCCTCCGGAGGGCTGGGGATTTGCGTTCGCGACCGATGCCAGAACATTCATGTGTTCGGACCCGCCCGCCAAAGCCATTTGCAACTTTCCCCACTCGCGAAACTCGAATTCCACGCGCACGTCAATCGGTCCGCGGTATAAAGCAGACGGCGCACCCTGCGGCCCCACCCGCAGGGGCTCGGTAGTCGTGCGGCAAAATCGCTGGAAACTGTCAATCCATCCCAGATCGAGCCACGGACTGGGTGGTGAGTCCAGAAGAAACAGCCCATACTTCCCCGGATCAAAAATGCCAGGCAGGCCTGTGCTCCGGTTCATGGGAGCAAAATATGCCCGCATGCGGCGGCTTACGGGAACCATCGCAGTTCGAAGCGGCGCGGTGCTCATAGAAAATCAACCTCCGAAAAGAAAAATACATTGATCGTCGCACTGCGCTCCAAGCGAATGCCTTCTGTTCCGCGAGGTAAACCGTCGTTCTTGAGCGCCTGAGTGCCTGAAACTTTCCCAAGAATTGGCTCGGTCCATGAAATCTTCGTACCTAAATCAACGCTCGGGGATTGCGTGAAATCCCGCTTCGATGTCCACATCGGCTGGGTGATGCTCATAAGCTCCATGTCGAGAGCGCTTAACGTGCGCCCCCGATCCACTCCGGTGCTGACCGTGCCGAACGTGTGGTGAGAGATCACACACTCCATCGTCATTAGCGGATGATTGCCGACCTGTCTCTGCACGGCATGAGCGGCGCCCCATTCCAGATAGAATGCGTCCGGCAGAGGATCAACCGGAACAATCAATTCGTTCTCGGCGACGATCACAGCGGGACGAGTGGTGCCGTTCAGCGTGACCACTCTTTGCGGATTAAGTGAAACCAGGCGCTGCAGCAGCGCCATGTAAAAGCTGTCTTTGGTAAATTGCATAGGGGCGACTCATCGCGCCGGCTATTGGCTATTAGCTTTTAGCTAGTAGCGACAAAATGTCCGGCCTGAACTTTCGTATGAAAGGTAAAGACTCAAGCTGAGAGCGAATCTACTCACAACTTTTCATTCCACTGCCAGCACCCGGCACAAATATGCAGCCTCTGCGAAATATTCTGTGACCACGTTTTCGATGTGCAGCAAATCGCCTTGATACAGGACTCCGAGCGCGCTGGCGAAGAGAGCCTCGGCGGTCGCGACATTTCGCGAACTAAGCTCCTCCGTCACTGTCGCACCTGAAATCAAGAATTCCAACCTCCTGCGAGGGCCTGTACTGAGAGTCTCCAGGATTCGCACAACCACAGGAGAAAACGCCACTTCTTCGACACCCGGGTCAACCAGGCCAAGCTGGGCGCTGGGATCGTCCGGCAGCGTCAGTGCAGGAAACATAATGCTTATCTCGGTTCCTCCCAGCGCATACAACATTGAATCCGCGGCACGGATCACTGCCGCGCCGCTAATGCCATTGAGACTCATAGTCAGCCGACTTTCTGCGCCACATAGGGCGCCAACATCGAGATCACTGTTTGGTCAATGAGGGTGCCGGAGAAGTACTGCATTACCATGCGGTCGAGTTGCCCGCTCTTCACATTCAGGGCGGGAGTTGATTGCGCGTTCCGGACAATCTGCACGCAAGCAAATTTGACGGGGTCCGGAATGACGCTCAGACCTGCCGTATATACGAGATCTACTTCGCTGAACCAGAGTCCGACGATATTCATCGGCAATGTAAGCTCGCCGGTCGCCGCAAAAAAATCAATTGCCGGCGCCGAAATATCTGTCCACACGCCTGGAAGCCCGAACATCAACGCAACGTCCAGCCGGATGTCGTCGAACGGCCATTGCCCTCTGCGGGGAATACAATATCTGCCTCGCGCCGAGACTATGGGACTCGTCGCCGGAGCTACGACTGCCAGCGGAAGGTACGTTACCCGCACCGTGTTGCGATCTGGAGCTATCCGCAATCGTTCTTCATATTGCGTTACTCCAAGAGTTGAACGTCGGCAGTGAGCGTCAATCAGGCTGGACGCGCCTGCCACCATCGCGGCCGGAGTGGTTGCTTCCAGACCGTATAGCTCGTATTCCGAAACATCGAGATAGTTCATAAGGTGTCCATGGATTTCGCGAGATTCCCGGCCCTTAGCTTGAAATCGCAGACCCAGAGCCGGGAACTTGTAGTGAACAACAATTGACTAGCGGTTAACCTTCACTTCGTAGTGCGCGTAGGCAGCGCCCTTTACAACGGGGGCCCCGAACTTCACAACTACCAACTGCGAAGATAGGGATCCCAGCAAGCCCAGTTGGAAGACCCGCGGATTGGGATCGGAAAGCCAGTGATACTCGATCAGGTCTTCCGTAACGATGTAACAAGGAAGTACCGCGGTACCGCTTCCGGGTGTTCCCGTGTATCCCAGGGACCACTCGGGAATCAGCGGCAGTTCGCCCGCCTGCGTGGACAATGTTTTTACTCGCAGGCCGGCAGTAATGTCAGCCGTGGAGAGAACAACATTGAACTCCGCCTTCATTTCCCGATCAATCAAATCAAGCAACACGGGGTTCGCATAGATGGCCGTGGGGCGAACTTCGTAGGAAGAGTTTGAAACCATTCCTGCGATTACACCTTTAATTCCATCCACGATGCTGGCGGTTGTGGCGATCGTCGCGGTGTTGCCTCCCGCTTCGATCTGGCTGATCGCGCCCATGTATTGAAACGTTGTGGGAGTGCTGAGTGACGTGTCATTGCCGTTCCACAGCGATACATCGTGGGTCCGCAACAATCCCTCCACGGAATCGGCCAGATCCTTGGCTTGCAGGTAGGCAAACTGGCTCTGCTGTGCGCCGACTTCCAGATCAAAGAGGTTGTAGTTGATTTGTGACACCAGTGCTTTCAACGGCACGGTTCGCTCGACGCGAGTCGGCGATCCGACAACCGCTGCGATGCTTCTGGGATCAACAAAGGCCTGTGCGGCAGTTGGTGAGTTGATGGTTGTCTGTTCGAAGAATCTCGATGGATGCCCTGTAGCAGGCACCTGCCGGATTCTCTGCCCAAAGACTCCGCGTCTTCGCACAATGTCCGTGATTTCTGTTTGGTATCGTTCAACTTCGATTGCGCCCGGCCCAAGGTAGTCCGCGGCCGCATTGAGATCTACAAATTTTGCGTTCATGTCTTCTCCTGAAATAAATTTTGCTGCTGGTTAAATTTCGTTTGTCCGGCAAAACCGTTGATTCGGCGATAGGGTGGCTTCAAAAAGAGAAAGGATGCGATGTAATCGCATCCCTGCGCAGGTTGAAGCTCTGAGCCAATAGCTAAAAGCTAGTAGCAGATCAATCAATCATTCCTGCTCTTGCCATCTCTGCTTTCACAGCAATACGTTGCTCGATGCTCAACGATTGCAGTGTCTTGCTCAATGCCGCTGCATCCAACTTATCCCCAGCCTCGGGGAAGTCTTTGCTCAACAGACTGGATACCAGCGGAGAAAGCGTCTTCCGTCCCATGCGGGCCGCTTGAGCCTTCAAGTCCGAGTTGGCCTTTTCGAGTTCCGCAACCCGCTTTTCCAGCGTTTTTGCGTCATCGGTTTGACGATCATGCCCAGCCTCGAAATTCGTACGATCTTCCACGGCGGCAACGATGCGATCCACTTTTGCGTTCAGAGCTTCCTGTTGTGCGTCGAGCCTTTCCAAAACACGGTCGAGAGTTTCGGCCGCATTTGCCAGCCTTCCGGCAGTTGCCGCAAGTTGTTCGGTCATTTCCTGGTCCATGTATTTCTCCTTATGTTTAGATTTCGCGGCCGAAGCCGTAACTGTTTTCCATGACTTGTCACCCGGAGTGAACCGAGAAATCCCTGAAAGACCGAGGGTTCCTCGCTACGCCCGGGTGACGATTCGTAGTGCACATCACCTTTCCAATCCCATCTCAATCCATGTCTCTTCGTAGGCCGCCTTGTCCCGCCGCAGGATTGCCGCTCCTGTGAACGTGACGTGAGTCAAAGTCCAGACCTTGGCTCGAAGGTCCGCGACGCGGGCATCTGCGATCTCGTAGGACATGCCGAGTCGCGCCGATGATGCTTTTCCTTCCTCGCCGTTCGCCGAAAGTTGGCGAGATTGCCCTCCGCACCTTATCTCTTTCACGATCTCCGGAAAGTCCTTGGCAAACAGGTATCCCCCAAGTTCCAACTTCCTTCCAATAATCTCGGCGCGGGTGATGACGCCTATCTTCCGGCGTGTGTCGTGGCGGTCGAGGTTGGGAGAATAATCGAGGGCCATCCCCAGGAGAGACGGCAGGCCGGCCTCGGCGGCGGAACGAGTCAGTACGACTCGATGTCCTCGCGCCCCAGCCGGAGCTCGGTCTGACGTCACATCTACCAGCGTCAGCACTCCGCAAAATTGTTCCCGGTTGGGATGCCCTGCCACCAGCGGCATCTCGATTGCCATGGATTCCAGATCAATATTCATCGTTCCTCTTTTTGAAGGCTCTAACTCAAAGCGGCATCATGTTTTCGCATGATGCCGCGCGGACGACCCTACACGCCTTGAAAGAATGCCCGACCTTACGTGCCAGTGGATGTTTCCTCGATCGGCGTCAATCCTCGCATTCTTCGCACCTCATTCACGGTCAGCACTCCATTTTGTAAAAGAATGGCCTGGATCTGTGCTTCTTCTAGTTCATCGCCTCCAGAATCCACGTCAGTGAAGACAAACTCCAGATCGTTCCAGCCAAGCTTTTTACAAATCGCGTCGCGCGTGAGATATTCAGCCAGGAGACGCGCGGTCGGAACAATAGCCTGCCGAAAAGCTTCATCAGCCATCTCCATCGCAGTCGAGCGATTCACATCGCGGTCCACTCCCAGACACTGCGGAGGAAGATCAAAGGCATCCGCGATAATTCTCAACACAAATTCCTGCCATTGAAGCCGAAGGTCGGCGTCGGTGCCTCCGCCGAACCGCAGTACTTCGGGTTTGTTTTCGACCGAGAGAATTGGGACTCGCCCGGTCCCTTCAATTTCATCCTGCCACCAGCGAATCAGCCGTTCGTGATGTTCAGGAGTCAGTCCCTGGAGCCAAAGCGCGTACTCCACAACCGAATTCGATGCGAGCTTGGCGGCATAACGGTGCGCGCCCAGGAAAGCGTTCACTGCTTCGAACGCAACTTCAAGCCTCCCCAGACCGAAGGGCGTGAATGTGCGAGGATTCAGCCGAATGTAAATAAGTTCGTCATCATTCAAAACGATGTTGCCGTCAGGCCCCGATTTCCCGGTCACCTGGACGTACCGGGGCGAGTCGGGCATTCCGTCCCAGTCACTTCTCATTCGAATGGTTGCGCCATCCACCGGCCAAAGCGCCAGAGGGTGCTGTGAATCGCCGGTGGTTTCGACTTCGATCGCTCCGAATCCGCCTACGATCACGTCCTCCAGTACCTGCTCCGCCAGCGAACGAAACGAATCATCGGGATTGGGATTGTCGAAATTGTCCGTCAGTATTTGTGCCCGCAATTCGATATCTGGATTTGCACCGACCGCTCGCCCCGGGCGCGGCTGAATTCGCCATCGCATCCCCACAATACGATCCTTAATCGTATTGATCGCTTTGCGTGCAACCGGCGTCTCCGAAAATCGCCGCAGGTTAATGGGCGTTGGCTTGGGAAAACTATCCGCGCGCGGCCCGTAAGTATTAAGGATGGAAGGCAGCGCCACGGTCCTCCGCTTGCCTTCAACTTTTTCTGCTGCGATGGACACTCCGGCGATCCGGCGCATTGCGCCGCGTAAAACGTTTGTAATTTTCATGATTTTTGTCTTTAAGTTCCGTGGACGCGGTCCCGCGGAGGTTTCACTACAGGTTGCTGCAATTCACCCGTCAATAAGATCGGTGCTGTCGGCTTCTTTCAGAGCGTCAGTTCTCTTCTCGCCCTTTCCGCTATCTTCAATATGTCTCCCGCAACCGCGATTTGAACCTGATTGTCGGAGAGCATCGCCAGCGCAAACCCAATCTCCGGACGACTGCGGTCTAGATCATCGTCAACCACGGCTGTCAGCAGAGGCGTCGCGTCGGTCTCCCGCGTAATTCCGGCGGCAATTTGTGGAAATCGTGATCCCAGTGTGATTGCCTGACTCACATTCGCCTTCAGAGATACGGCGTGGAAAAATTTCAGCGTCGGCTCAACGTAGTAACCAAAGTCAAGCTTCAGAGGATCTCCGGGCTTGGTGTACTTCGCCATCGGGGCGTCAACGATTAGAGCCTTCAAAACTCCCTGCTCGTCGAATGCCGTGCGCATTTTTTGCCAGATTCGATTCCTTCCACTTTGCACCTTTTGCGGTGCAGCATGTACCGCCTTGAAATAAAGCGAAGCCAGATCTTCGATCGTTTTCGCGGGGTCCTCTGTCACGCAACCGCTCTTCGGCGAGATCTGAATCGAATTCGAGAACGAGTCTTCCATCTTTTTCAACATCAGTTGCCGGGCTGCCGGATCCCGCATTTGCTCGAGGATGTACCGTTTCATGGTTTGCAGCATTTCGATATCAGCTTCCGGATCAACGCGCTCGACCGCCCTCCAATCAGGGACGAAACGAGCATCGGCGAATCCCACAGGATCATCTTCAATCATTATCAGGCCAATATTGACGAACTCACCTCTAACGGCGTTGGTTACGTACCGTAGAAGAAAGAGATCGAGTTGCTTTCGTTCGGCCATAGTTAGGACATCACGCTTCTTCCAGCCAATTCGGGAACGGCCGCCTAGGTGACATTCGGAATGCCGTAATCAGTTCACGAACCATCGCGCGCCGGTTCAGGAGGGATCGTACCAAGGTCTCGAGGGCGGCCCAATCGCTGCCGTACCATTCCGGCGGAATTTCCCCCGCGGATCCCCAAATCACTTCATCGTCCATTCCCTCGATCAGCGAAAGCCATGGCTCAAATGATTCCCACCCGCGCACACCCGCATAAACTTCATTTTCCGGATAGACCCCGCGAAGAGGAAAATCCGGGAACGACCATTCTCCAGCATTGAAACAGTAGCCCTGATCAACGAAGGTTACCGTGTACTTCCGCTCCCCTATCCTTCGCCAGAATGTCGCCTGGCGGCCATTCGCGTTGCCCGTCCATTTATCTATCGCAAGAATGCCGGCAAAGGTTTCGCGATTTCGCACCCGCTCGAGCATTTCAACCGGAAGGTAATCCAGCACCTGGCCTTCCAATGGACTCACCACATATCGCGAACCAAATTGCAGTCCCGGCTCGCAGGGGATCGTGTATCCCGCGAGTTGTATGTTTAGTTCCGAGGTGTGTTGCACCAGCCAGTCTCCCACCTCAATAACCTCGGTCGCCGGAACGGGCAGGTCCACACCTTCAGCGAGCCGGGACGCCAGCAGTTCATTTGCGAGTACACGCAGGTGCTGCGGATTATTCCTGAATTTGACGACATAGAAATGACCATCGTCGCAACGCATGAGATGGCCCTGCGCTCCGCCCCGCATCCGTTTTACGTGTTGGACCGCAGCTACCGGCAACTATTTCCTTCCCTCTGCGTAGTCGGGTTTTCTCCCTATTTGGGAACAGATCATAATCACAACGCCGCCTTTCCCGATGTGACCGATAAACATATCTGGTCTGTGGAAATTTCAGGCATAACCGAGAGGGAGGGACGTGAGTTCCATCCCTTCCCTCCCAAGCCGCCGGCCTGCAACTTTTTGCCTCACCGCCAATGCGATTGCCATCGCCATGACGCAATCATCGTGCGATCCAGAAACCGCCCCAGTACTTCCATCGGGACGTCGCACAAATGTCCGCAATTCACCGAGCAACCGGCCGCTGCGAAACAATGACGGTCGCGTCGCCAGTATCTCCGCGAGGTTTTCGATCATCACCGGCCGGGTTAGCGCTGACGTTAACCAGCCATCCTGCCCCCCATCCTGAAAGATGTGCGGATACATCGCCGTTTGCAGATGCGCCAAAACTCCGTACCCATGATTATTTCGCTCGACAGCCAGAACCGCATGGTTGTATAACTTCGCCAACTCAATCAATCGCCCCGCTAATTCTCGCGGCGGAAAATGCCCGTGCAGTTCGGCGCACTGCATCGCCGTGTCGCGTTCGATGACTTGAGCGCAGGAGTAATCACCATCGCAACCTCCGCCAGCGGTATCCGCGCCCACGATGTATTGACGTCCCGGCTGCGGCGGAAGCCAAATCTGCCACCGCCCATTGTCCCTTGACTCGATCGGGTCGGCGGATTCCTGCAACGCCCGTTCAATGGCGTCAAGTTCGAACACACTTTCACCCGATGCCCGAAAGCACGTAATCGCATCTTCCGCGTATTCCTGGATTGCTAATGCGCGCAACTGAGCGTGATTCAGCCGTCGCCAGGCTACCTGACTTTCTGTCAGCGCCGCGCGCTTCATCAATTCCTCTTCTTCAGAGGTCAGCGCCGTGAGAGGTTGTTCAACTTCAATGCGGTAATCGTCGTCATACCACCACGGAAAAAAATGTCGCCTGAACTCAGTTTCCGGCGCCCGCTGCCATTCTTCATAAAAAACTCCGCCCGCCCCGTTTGGCGTTGACTCCAATACGATTTCGCCATTCACGGGGACGGCGGCTCGCAACGATGCCAAAGTCTCCATCCCATCGCGGGGCCATCGGGCCACCTCCGAACAGTGCAGGTTGTGTATCGTGATCCCGCGCCCCGCGTTAGGATCCGCCGCCGTCGCCACGCGATACTCGCTGTCCAGCCGCGGGAAAACGATCTGACGGATGTTGGCGCGCGAGGTCACCAGCGCGCCACGTTGCACGGCGCCGGGCAGGTTCTCCCAGAAGCGCCGCACAATTCTAAATATCTCTTCCGCTGACTCCTGATTGTGTGCGACTTGCACGGTCATCGTGCCCGGCTGCGTTATCGTCTGCACGAAGAACCGTGCCGCCACGTAAGTGGTGATTCCCAGTTGCCGTGCTTTCAAGACGATGTTTCGCTTGCTGCAACGTCTTGAATACTCTCGCTGTGCGCGATTTGCCTTCAAATAAATGAGTCCCCGTGATTTGCTGCGCACTTTCAGCAAGCTTTGAATCAGAAAATCGCGGATCGTAAGACCGTTCTCTGCTAAAACATCAAGCGCTTCTCCCAAATTCTTTAGCAGGGAAATATCGTCGTTAATGTTCAATGACTCTCTCTTTACCGGAAGGCTGAGAACTACAAACTGCGATCCGGGAACTGGCTTCCCTATCTCGCATGACCGATATATTCCGGAACGAATGTGAATGACCCGATTTCCCAGCCGCTGCCGAATTGAGTTTGATCAATTCCCATCAAGTCATATTTGTATTCACTGCTCAGCGCGGCTCCCTGGTCCACATCCGGGGAAACCGGGGTTGGCCTCACATCAATGTCCGGCCCCGCCACGTCCGCAAAGTAAGTTGTTCCCGAATTCTGATTGGCGCCCAGGAGATAATTCACCAGTTGCGTGTTCGACATCAATGTGGCTCCCCCGGATTTCAGCGCATCAAGCATCACTGCAACCTGGTGAGCCGGAAGTTCATTCACATGCCAGAAAACCCCATAAGGCACGCCCCACACCGCTGATTTGAACACCAGCGCTTTCAGCTTGTTGGTAAGCTGCGCGTCGCTGAGATTTTGAAAGTTGGGCGCTATTCCTTGGCTCACAATATTCTGAATGTTTACCCCGCTGCCTAGAACTGTTGCAGCATTCGGGGACGGCGTCATCGTCCCAGATCCTCGTGCGCCCGCGAAACCAGCGGCGACAGCGATCCCCTCTGTGGAAGTATCCTCGTAACTGCCGGGGTAGATGTATACCCAACTTCCCGGAATTGTCGCCGCGATTTCGTTCGAATATCCCGATTCACCGGAATCATTCAACGCGGTCACAACGTAATACCAGACCTGTTGCGGATTCACTGCGTAATCCACGTATGTGGGATTCGGCACCGGCCCGGCAATCTTTGTGTACGGCCCTCCGCTGGTCGCCGACCGGTAAACGTTATAACCTCCAACGTTTGCCTCCGGATTCCAGGTTAGAACTGTAGAGTGTCCTCCTCCGATTCCAGTAAGGTTCAGGTTCATCCATGCTTTGGCCCACTCGATTTCGTCGGGCATCAACCGGGTTTTGTCCTCCAGCAATAAATAAGGAGAGGTCTTGATATCCTGCGAAGCTACATCGGCGAGGTCCTCGCTCTTCACCGCCGGCTTCATGTTCGGGTCCGGAGTCACCGAGAACACGCCCCGCTGGTTAAGCGTGAAGATCAAACCACCCAACGTATCGAGTCCGGACGGCGCCAAATCCGTGCCCGATGAACTGAGGTCCCAGTTCACCTGCGCGCTCGGGTCTCCCGGCGCAGTGACCGTGAATTGCTTGTTCGAAATCGCCAGCGTGACGCTGGACGCAGCAGTGCCCGTGTACTGAATCGTGAATGCGTTTGGGAATACAAAATATTGGTGCGAAACTGAATGGCAGTTCAGGTCCCACCCCGCGTTGATCCATGATTGAAAGGTCGGTATCAACTGCTGCGAGAGGTCATACCCGGTGACCACCGCGATACTGAGCGGCACGCCCTTCGCTTGGATCATCGGCAGCAGCGATTCAATGTACTGATGCGACCCATCAATCAGGCCGGGATCATCGTAAGTAACGGTGATTCTTGCCGGATACTGCATGAATCCGCGCACGCGCGGCGGCGTATCGGCTGCAATATTATTTCCGCCATTAATCGGTCCCGGAGTCCCTGTGATGTCCGTCGAAATTCCTGTCGCGATGTTGTTCGCATAAAAATGACAGTACGAATAAGTCACCGCGCCGGTGTTGTCCATCAGTCCATAAGTGCGGTTCGCGTAGGCTCGGCAATTCTTCAGTTCGATCGCGGTCGGCGTATTGTCAAACCGGTAGCCCACATAATTCCGATGTGCATCCGTGTTATAGATATGGATGTCCCCCGGTGTTCCGTCAGGATGCACGTAAAATCCAATCGGCACGGTGGCGTTCGGCACCCGGCTGTCCGCCATCATGTTTGCCAGCCAAATGTGGTCGCTCACTCCTTGTATCTGAACCCCGTATCCGTCAAACCAATCCAATTTGATGTGTTGAATTTCAACATTGCTGACACCGTGTATGTTGATAAGTGCCTGCCCGCTCAAAATGATCGGCGTGACCGATCCAAAGTGGGTAACTGGATCTCCAGCCGCCGCCCAGACATATAAGTTCTGCGCGACGGGATCGTAGTACCAATCGCGGTCGTGGGAGAGCGCACTCTGTGTACTCTGCGAGTTTCCCCATTCAGTCCCGAAGCGGACGAACTTGAGCTGCGAGATGGGTTGTGGCGCGCTCAGTGCAACTTGCCAGACGTTGCCGCCCGTGTTTATCCATTGCGCACCGCTGGTCGCGTAATATCCGGTGAACTCCGGAGGCCGTCCGTTCCCGTAAGCGTCAAACTTGATTGGATTGCCCACTGCACCACTCGAAGGCGGAGTCAGCCATTCGTTCCATACCGCGTCTCGCTTGAACAGAATCACGTCCCCTGGCTGAAATGTGGATATGCCCACTTTGAGCAATGTTCTCCATGCCGTCTGCGGGGAGAGCCCGTTGTTCCCGTTGCTTCCCGCGGGATCCACGTAGTAAGTCGCCGCTCTGGCGGCAAGCGCCAGCAGTAGTACACAAGCAAAAGTTTTCATTGGAATCTCAGTTGTTGAAATTGCGGGAAAGCTAGTGAATCGCAAACGTCGGAATTGTTGTCACCGTGTAAGCGTCTGCCGGAACCGTGATGGTAGCGGGCAGGGTTCCGCCTGTGGTCACGCTTTCCGGAATATTTGCCGCATATGTCAATCCTGCGCCGCTGTTTCCGCCCTCAAGCACCGCACACGCTGTCGTACAGTTCGTACTCAGCGCGGCATAATACTTGCCTGGCGGAAGCTGAGCGCCTGAAGCCCAACTTAACGTCTTCCACCCAGTTGACGCAGCAAATGCAGTACCGGCGGTCGACCCAATATGCGCGACTACGGTTCCGGCGCTATTCACAATTCCGATGTCATAGGTATTGGCTGTGTTATCCGCCGTCGTAACGTCGTAGGTTACTTGGGTGGTTGAGAGATTGCAGGAAAGAACGATCCCCCAGAGAGCCGCTTTATTGGCAGTGGCCGTGAAGTTCACCGTGCTTGCCGCGTTCGGAGTCGTGAACCAGATGGGACAAGTCTGGGACTGCACATACGCCGTTGTCGCAAGCTTCGCGCTGTTATCTGAAGTTGCTGGAGTAGGCGCAGTCGGCGTTCCCGTAAAGGTCGGAGACGCTATCGGCGCCGCTCCCGTGATTTGCCCCACTGCATAATCCCCGGTTCCCGCCGTCACCGTGCCTGCGCGTCCGAAGACTGACGTTACCGCACCACCGCTCCCCGACCCAAAGCCCTGATTATTTACCCAGGCCGTTGTTGCGATTGCCGTGGAATTGTCCGAAGTCGCAGGGGTGGGCGAGGTCGGAGTTCCGGTCAATGCCGGGGAATTCAGTGGCGCCGCGCCCGTAACCTGCGCGACAGAGTAGTCCCCGCTGGTGGCCACGACCGGCCCCGTGCGGCCAAACACCGAACTTACCGCTGAGTTGGCATTCGGCGCCTGTACTTCGCCGCCAACCAACATTGCATAGCTTCCAGCTACAGCATTGGTGGAAAGCACGCGTCCAAGCACTTGTCCGCCAGTTGGGTAAGGTGCGCCAGAGTCATGACAATCTCCCGCGACTGTACCGCTGATCTGTACGTAATCGTTAGCCGTCGTTGCGCCGTCGAAGGCGCATGCAGCCTGCCCGCTCCGCGCTACCTGCACACTCCCAGACGTGCCAGCGCCATCTACCGCAATCCCGATCACTCCGGCCGTATCCGACGTTGAAGCAGTGATCGCTGCTCCCGGCGCACCGGTAAGCTTTACCAGCTTATTTAGCGTTGTCCCGGTGATGCTTTCGTTGGGTATGTCAGTTGCAACTGACCCAGTGGTCGTATCAACGTAAGTACCCGCATACAGATGTTTCAGACGCAAGGTCGGAGTGCCGACATCCTTTATATTGTCCGACCAGGGTTTGAGGTTGAACGCGGAATCAATAACCCAGCGCAGCGATCCCTGCATCCAAAAGCCCAGACCCGGAGGTTGTGGCACAGCCCCGGTCCCGGTGGCGTCTGCGCCCAGGAAAAGGTAATTGTCCGCGGAATCGTAACTCAGGCGAAGGCGTTGGTAATCCGCCGCGTCGGCGCGGGAACCGTAGACATTGAATGTCTGCGGAGTTGCGCCGTTGTATTCTTCCAACGTGTTGGCGTCGGCGTTAAACACATTGGTAAGTCCTAGTTGCACTGCCTGCCCGTTGTTGCTGATGACCTTGGGGCAATGGCAACTCGAATCGAACCAGAACAACCCGTAGTTCGGGATTCCAGCGGGAGCCGATGTTTCCGCCAGCTGCATCACGCTCGCGGTGCCGCAATTGGCGTTCCCATTGGCTTGGATACCCGTCGCAAAACTTCCGCTGCATTGTGTCGGAGTTTGCGCCAACTGCGTCGCAGTGTTTGCATTCTCGGTGACATTGCCGTTGACGTCGAGCTTCGCAACTTCAACCACCGCGCCGGAATTTTCCGAGACTTGTAACTTTCCATTCGTCCCAAATCCGATCAAGGACTTCCCCGTAGCCGCCGGACTAAGAACTCCGTAACCGGCCTGAATACTCCAGGCACCCGATCCTGTCGTGACAAACGAACTGGCTTGCACGGTCCCCACGACAGTCAGAGAGCTATCCATCTGCACGTTAGGCTTGAATTCTTTTAGATTGCTCGTCAGCCGTTCCAGCCAGTTCATCCCGTCGCCAACATTGCCGATATAGTTCGATAACGAGATCGGCGCGCCGAAACTGATGCCCACATGCAGCGGCGAGCCATCTCCCTGGTCTGCCCCAATAAACGCGTCATTGACGTCGTTCACCGGCCGGTTATTGGCGGTTGCTATCGTCTTTTGAAAATTCGAGTCTGACAAAGTAACGATGTGTCCAGGCGCGGTCCCGACGCAGCAAAAATTCAGCCTTCCCTTTAAGTTGGTTTGCATGCCGCCGTCAGTGTTCGTTTTCGAAGCCAGCACCATCGCCCCCTGCGCGGGAAAGCTTTGAGGAGCTGCTGAGGAAAAGCAGCTCACCCACGTCGGCGTCCAGTTTCCCAATGGGAAGCAACTGTTCGAGTACACTGCCGGACCCGCAGTCCCCAGAACCGAAACCACGCTTCCCCGAATATTCTGCACCCACGCGAGGGCTGCACTGGATTGATTTCCAGAATCACCATTAGTACCTAACACCATAGCTCCCGGCCAGAAGTCAAGCAGGGGGAAGTAAGTCGGCGCGGCGACTGTGTAGCTCGACAGGGGCGCTTGACTATCCGTGAATGTACAGACTCCGTTAGCGCAGGCGGACGGAGACACGCCCGTGACTACAGCGTAGTTCCCGGTACCATACGGCGCCTGTTCGCTGGAGTTACTCGGTACCGGCACTCTCAAAAGGTCATAGCTGGTAGCTCCCGCGATTGCAGGGGTTGTGATCGTGATGTTGCCGGATCCATTTGTCAGCGCCCGCCCTGCGTACAACGGATTGCCATGGCCTATGCCCGAGTTTTGCGGAACCACGTAATACGAGTATTGCGTGGTTCCAGTGTTTGCAAATATAGGAGTACCGGTTCCTGGTTCTTCTCCCCCATCCACTTCGACACCCGAACCCTGAACGATCAATCCGGCCTGTCCAATATTTCCACTTGGGTTAGCGCAATTCCCCACTTCTTCATATACGTTCTCTAATTTCTCCGGCCCGTAGCCTCCTCGCCGGGTTCCCGTTCGCACTCCGTATTGCGAAAACCCTTGAATCACGCTGTCGGAAATTCTCAATGTGTTGCCCGATTGCCAATCCACACCATTCCCGGAGCATTGGAGAGAAATGTTCAAGTTCTTCAGCCAGCCCACCGCCGGATAAGTCGCGAAGGGACCGGGGGCGTAGACTACAGGATTGCAAACCGTCGCGTCACAGCGAGTACCGTAACCCAGGCTGGTGTCCAGCCCATCCAGCAGGAAAGATTCATCGTCATCTACCTGTACATAGTTGCTGAATGTTCCGCCATTTAACGCCACCCGCGTGGTCACATTGAAGATCCTTGCTTTTTGAGAATTATCTTCGATGAACGGATGCGTGCCGTTAACGATTGTTGGGCGCCCGCGAGGGCTTATCAGCGTAATATCTGAATAACTATTCGAGTTTGCGGGATCGCCCAGAAAAATACAGGAGTCATTCATCCAACATTCAACAATGGATCCGGAAAAGTCCACCGTCATTCCCGACGCTCGGATTGAGACTCTTGCATAGGCGATGAACTGGCCGGGTGGTACGATCACTTTTCCCGACTGCGATGTCCCCGCGGGATTCGTTGGAATGTATCGTGCGCCGATCAATGCTTCCTGAAGACCGCTCGACGCGCTGCTGATCGTGTACCCCGCAGAATGGGAGCTCGTCGTAGTGAACTGTAACGTTCCGGCTTGCCCATTTCCCGAGCAGGTACCGCCAGTGACGAGCACCGCCTCTGCCGTTCCCGTTCCTGCGAGGTACACGTAGTACCAGGGCTCCGTCCCCGTAACTCCGGGAGGACAGACAGGCAAGTTCACCGTCACAGACCCAGCAACGCTCAAATCCGTTGACGGAGTTTGTGACCAGTTGAAGTCACTCGCGTACTTGATCTGTTGCATACCTCCAGTCGTTCCGGCACCCGGCCTCGGCTCGTACTTCCCCACAGATGCGATGTAGGTGATTACCTGATTGTCGGTAGGCGCGGTCGTATCTACCGGAACACTCTGAATGGAAACTGCATTGCTGCTTGTTCCACAACCGCCCCATGTGGAGTCTCCATGGAGACATACACTGTTATCTGCCGAACCATTTCCGAGCTGGCCAGCCGGTACAACTCCTGCTATCAATCCAGCCTTTGCGGCAAGCCCGATGTCAACGTAATGCCTGGTGGATGCCTGATCGGGCGCCACTGGATCCGCAGGCAAAGCGAGAGGCCCGGTCATAATGTCTCCTGCCTTCAGAACATAAGAACCCGACCCTGACCCCGTTACCGAACTATCTACGTAAGCTTTGTTTACCGCGTCATTCGGTTGTACTGGCGCGGGCAAACTGGGAGCTACCGAGAACTGCTTCGCGCCGGTGATGGTTTCGTTTCCATTCAGATGGACCACGGCCGAGTCATTGGCTTTTGCCGCGAGTGCGGTATTCACATACTCTTCCGTTGCCAGTTGCGAAGCCTGCCCGGACGAACCGGGCGTGGTTCGCACCGCTGCAATGGTAGTAGGAGAAGTCGTCGGCACCGCCCAGTATTCCGTCTTTGCCGTTCCGTCATCGAGTTGATAAACAACTGTATAAAACGTTCCGGAGGGTGTCGCCCCAGAATTGGGAGCTAACTGGACCGAGAGCGCGCCATTGCTGCCGAGTATTGCGCTCTTGCTCCCCGCCGCAATGGCCTGGCTGCTCGCGGTTGTAAATGCCGGCCATGAGATGAGCAGAGTCCCCCCCGCCGGTGTTCCATCCGCTCGATACACAGTGTCAGTAATCGTGGTGAGCGCCGGAGTCTGGGCAGACAAAACTGCCGCTGCAAGGAAAACCCATGCGACTATAGCCGCCAGAAAATAAAAAAGCCGTCCCATGGGACGGCTCGCGTCGGACATAACTCCTCCTGCAAAGTTGTATTGGACAATACTATTCGGCGCAGGGGCAGGCGGACGAGTCTACCCCGTAAAACAAATCCCAATCCCTTGAATCATTTCAAGAAAACCTACAGACTCAAAGAAGTCAGTAGCTGCCGCTAAACTTCCACTCTCCTCCGCTCATTCGTCTCCAGGAACGCCGCGACACTCTGCACGTACACGTCCGCAAAATCCACAACCGGACGCCGGGCTTCAATCAGTTGCATCGCGTCCTGCAAATTCCAACTCAAAGAGCAGAGCACCGCCAGCGTCATCATTGGAGCCCGGTGCACTCCTGCGGCACAATGGATAAAAAGCTTGGTGCCTTCTACGTCCAGCGCTTCCAGCGCAAAGTCCACACCGCGTTCAAATAATGCAGAAGGTTTCGGCTGAAAATCATCATTCGTGGCATTCCACAAAACCTTGATGCCGTAAGGCTTCGCTAATGGAGTGTCGTCAAATTCTGCCTGCATATCAATGATGTGCGTAACTCCAGCCTTCGCCACCTCATCCATGCTTTCATCAGCCCAGATACCTCCACCCACCGCAATCCGGCCGGTCACCCAACTCATATCCATTAGAGAAATCCCGCGAGTATTGATTGTTCGCCCCGGTAACCGCAGGTGATTGCTCAAACTGGAGGCTGAATTCAGCCTCCCCAGCGCGGCAGACCACCGGAGCGCAACCAGGTTCGACTCGTCTGATTTCATTCTACGGCATTACCGCCGGCTTCTTTACCGGCGAAGATGAATCTTTCGTGACTTCCGTTTGCAAGCTGGCTCCGTCAGTACTGCCTTCCTCCCGAATGTCAAATTTTTCCAGGAGAATTTTGGCTAAGGAGTCTTCGCCGGCATGCTCCGATGCTGCGGCAGGAAACAGCCCAATCATCTCGAACAGGTATTTCATTGCGAGATACTGGCCGTTTTTCACCTGACTAACTGTATTCTTGACCATCCCAATCGCCTGATTGCCTACAATATTCGTAATCCGCTCTCTGATCTTATCAATGTCAACAGGCGTTTCCGGGAAAGAGTCAATCTCGGGCTGGGATTCTTGCAACTCTCGTGTTGGCATAGCCTCTGACCGCGCCATCTCTGAGTCACTCCACTCTTGGGCAAATAAAAAGGGACGCGTGAGCACGCGTCCCTCGAATTTCTTACTTATATCTCTAGTATATCACATTTAACAGGTAACTGCGCCACGATTTCGAACTTTTTATTCGCCACGTTCACAATCACTTACCTCATTTTCAGCGCTTTCCCCCTCTTGACAAGATTCCGAGACAATCGCACTTGTTTGCGGAAGCCGGGTCAGTAAGCCGCCGTTAAGGAAGGTTTGGGTGATCCGGTCCACCACTTCCGAAAAACGGCGTACCACAGTCCGTCGTCCACAGTTCATGATTTTCGCCGTTTCATCGCCGGAGTAATCCTGAAAGACGATTTTGCCAATGAGCTTCCTATCAAAGTCGTCAAGCCTGTCGAGAATCCGTTCCACGTCATGCACAAAGATCACAGAGCTCTCAAAGGTTGACACTGTATATGAAGTTACTCGACCGCGAAAGAATTCTCGCCCCAGGAGGGACGGCAGCCGCCCAGCCTCGATAGATAGCCGTAGATACCGCTTTAGCATCCCGATCGTTCGATTCCGGTACAGCCAGAGGTCAGGATCGCCGCAAACTTCCTCTCTCCCGGTTGGGGACGCGGGCGCCCCCGTCATGATAAGAGCGTTCGCGATGCCGGCAATTTCTGCGGAACCATCTGGCGGGGCTGCGACAGTTTGAACCAGGGATATGGGGGTAGCCATCAGGCGTTACCTCCGTCTCCGCTAATCAAAACCGGCTTCGGTCGTCGTGACTTCTTCTCCAATTTGTGATTGACCGGCAACCGGGGAGAGGTTCTTCTTCTGCTCGGGAACGCGAAATCAACCATTTCAACAGCACACGAAGGGCAATAAACCCCGTCGCAACCCATCCGTCGGACCCATAGTCCTCCGCATCGTTCGCAATATTTCAGCTCGAGTTGCACGACTTTCATGTCCTCTGATTCCATAATTGCCTCCTTGCCTCTTCGGCTTTTCAGCCGTCAGCTTCCGACGCCCACTGAAAATTGCCGCCCGGGAAAATTACCGATCCCGAGCCCTTCAGGACCGCAGCCAAAAATAAAAAAGCCCTGCGCCGATTTCTCAGCGACAGGGCCCGTTTCTCTTACGGAATGCCTGCTTGGGTTATTTAGTTATAAATTCAGCTTTTTACCCGTTGACTTGACGTTGCCGAAAATAACCCTCTTCATAGCCCGATTTCAATACCTGCCCATTTTGCACTTGGATGCTCACTTTGCCGGTAAAACCAATGTCCCGCAAAAGCTTTTCCATGGATGACGACAGAACCTCGGCGCGTTTCATCTTCCGCCGAAATTCCACGAAACTGCTTCCGTCATTGCAATGCTCAGAATCCAACTTGGGAATGTTTGACATTTATAATTTCCCCTGACCAACAAGTTATAACAGGATGCCAATGCTATAGCTCTCTGTATAAGCCGTCAACACGTCTATTTCCTTCAAGGTGTTGGATTTGTCTTTTCTTAGCGTGAAGCTATACGCACATCTGCGGATTTCTCCTGTGGAAAACTCGGCGACTACCTGGCCCTGAATGCCTTGCTGGAAGCCATGTTTCGACGATTGCCGCGATTCATGATGGTTTTCTCACAGATGTTGTGCTCGTTTATGTAATAGCCACTCGCTATATCCCGGTCTATACTTCCCACCATGAAAGTCAAGGTGCTTCAAGAGAATCTCCGTAAGGCCCTCTGGTCCCGTATCGAAGAAGGCAACCTGACGGGCTTGGGACTGGCGCGGCAAACCGGGTTCAAGCAAGCGCACATTTCGAACTTCTTGAACCGAAAGCGGGGGCTGAGTGTGGACGGCATGGACAAAGTTCTGAACGTGCAGCGCCTTTCCGTGCTCGATCTCCTTGACCCCGCGGAAATTAATAAGCGAGCCAGTATTCTGCCCCCGAGTGCCGATGACTTCGAGAATGTGCTGGTCGTGGATGACCGGGTGGCCGCAAGTTCGCCTCTTTTGATGAGCCGGAACGTCAAAGACATCTTCAAGTTTAAGAAGAGTTTCTTGCGAAGCCTTCGTCCGCAAACCGAAGGCGAGAGGCATAACTGGGAACGTTTCGTCTTACTCCGGGTCAGCGCGCGCGAAGGCATGAGTATGTATCCAAGGCTGCTTCCCGGAGCGACCGTCCTCGTGGATCGTCACTACAACTCTCTTAAGGCATACCGCAAAGGCGAAGCTAATATGTACGCCGTAAATAACCGGCAGGTTTGTATCGTAAGGTATGTTGAGCTCTCCGGAAGTCATTTGATTTTGCGGCCTCATAACTCGGCATACCCGGTGGACGTAATTCCAATTACCGAAGGCATGAAGGCGGCAGATTATATAATTGGCCGGGTTTGTTACATTGGCATCGAAGCATAGGTTTCTATTAAGGATTGCACAGTATAGTGACAAGAACTAAAAACTGTCATTCCGAGCGAAGTTTCCTCAGACGCGGCGCGACTGAGGAAACACAGTCGAGGAACCTGCTGTTCCGCCGGGCGACAAAACAGCAGAGCCTGCCCTGAGCGAAGCCGAAGGGTTTCTCGACT
>JBOGLA010000024.1:0-45661 GCA_050746185.1 Terriglobales bacterium
AACATGCGCACTCCAGCCTTCTCTTCTGCATGGTAATGACAGGGGACATTTCTATCGTGGACAAGACGGGGACATTTCTATTGTGGTATGACACACCTCTCCACATTGCGTTGACATTTTCACAGGCACAAGGCAAACTACCGACTCCGCCATCCGGGCGCTCTAAATGAGCTTCAATCGAGTTTGCACCGGGAGGAAACGTCGGCCAACGGGGCTGGCGGACCATCACCCATAGCTATGACCGGACAGCGAGTCTCTTACACTCTCGATTCGACACTGGAGACGGTGGATAGCGCGGAGCAAACGGCCAGCCGGATCGCGGCTGAGAGCGGCTTTGGGGAAGACGAAGTCATGCAGATCGCCATGGCGGTTCGCGAGGTCGTGGTCAACGCCGTGCTGCATGGCAACGCCTATGATCCCGGAAAGAAAGTGAGCCTGGATTTTGAGAAGACCGGCAATGATCTGGTAATCACCGTTCGCGATCAGGGCTCGGGCCTGGATCCAGCCAAGATTCCAGATCCGTTATCCCCTGATAATCTCTTGAAGACTTCAGGACGCGGCATTTTCTTGATTCGCTCGTTCATGGACGAGGTGGAAATCCTCCCCTCCCATACGGGCACCGAAATCAAACTTGTTAAACACGTTCGCGGAACAGCCGCGGATGGTAAGGAGGCTTCCCAGTGAATTTCAAGACCAGTACCCGGCAGGTGGACGGCGTAACCATTGTGGATTGCAGCGGGCGGATCACGCTGGGCGAAGGCAGCGTGACGCTGCGCGACGCCGTGCGTGAATTGCTCTCCAAAGGGCAGAAGAAGATTCTGCTGAACCTCGGCGACGTCAACTATATTGACAGTTCAGGAATAGGCGAACTGGTGAGCGCCTTCACCACCGTGCGAAACCAGGGCGGAGATCTCAAACTGCTCAATCTCACCAAGAAGGTCCACGACCTGTTGCAGATTACAAAGCTTTATACCGTCTTCGACGTGAAAGACGACGAAGCTGCAGCCGTCAAGTCGTTTAACTGAGTTCTTCCTATTCTCTATCTTCATCATCGCGTTCAGGACCGGATTTTCGGATTCCGGTCCTGGACCGGCAGGGCTCGCCCCAATTCGGGCCGACGGTTTCGGGACAAATTCCGAATTCTTTTTCCGCTCTTCACCTGCACCTCCCCACTTCTTCATACAATCCCGCTGTGGCGAAGCCCTGGACAATTTCGTTTTGAGAGGAGCAATCCGATATATGCGACTTGCAACAGCGGCCCTTCTATTTCTGGCGTTTTTACCTTTTTCATTCGCGGGATGCATTCCATTTAGCGAAGCCCCACAACATGTCGGCGAAACCCGCTGTATTAAGGGCAAGGTCCTTCATATTGACGAGTCTCAACCAGGATTTCAAAGCTTGAGCTTTTGCGACAGCGGCGAAGGATGTGCTTTCACCGTGTTGGTTCCCGCCGCGGATCAGGACACCATTGCCAGCCTGCGCAAATTGCGGGGTAAGACGATAAAACTCCACGGGTTGGTGAAAGAGTCGAATGGAGAAGCGCAAATGGTGCTGGACTCGAAGCAATTGTCCCCCGAAAACTCGGAGATGCCCTCGTTCATGAAGACATATGATGTTGAAGAACGCGGCCATTACAGCGCCGGAACATCCCATGCGCCGAAGTCGAAGCGAGTTTACACGAAGAAACAAACGGCGACGATGCCGGCAGATATTCCTGAAGATCCGGAAGATACCGACTCATCACAGTAGCAGTCGCAACCCGTCTATATAAGTCCCCGTCGCAACTCATCCAGCGGATATTTCGTGCCCCGCCAGATCACGCCTCCGCGCCACAAAGCCAAGACCATCGAGCGCAACATGGTGTATGCGAACAAGACTGTGCTGGCCGGATGCAGCAGAAAATAATAAGGAGGAATGGCCGACTTGAATGACATTCCAATATAAATTGAAAGCATGGAGAACAGAGCGACCCCATAAGGCAGCCGCGCCCATCCGTGCGCCAGTGCGACACCAACAAACGGAAATAGATTCAGGAACAGCAGCGCCGCAACCGAAATAACAACTCGAGGCCACTGAAATGACAGAATCGCAAAAGAATTTTTCGTAAGATTGTTTACCACCCCCATCGCACCCTTCGCCCATCGCACCGTGATCAGATCATCGCCAAAAACATTGCGCTGGCGATAGCCGGATTCCTTTACGATTTTCCCCAACTTCATGTCGTCGAGCACTTCGAAGCGAAGCGCCTTATAGGTGCCGACCGCCTCGTAAACGTCACGTCTAATCAGGTTGAAAGCCCCCACGCCCATGTGATCTTTCGTATCGGGGTCGGCAACTTTCCATGGGCGATGTCCGAACACGAAAAGCGTCTGGAAGAACGCAATCATCATCCTCTCGCCCGGACTGCGCATGATCATGCGTGGAAACACAACCAGGTGATCGGCCCGTTCAGCTTCGGCGTAGGCGATCGCTCTGCGAACCGAGTCCGGCTTGAACAGAACGTCGGCGTCGGTAAAGAGCAGCCAATCGCCGTTAGCTTGGTTCTGACCGGCAACCGATGCCGCAGTCCACATGGCGTGGGCTTTGCCCAACCACCCTTCGGGCAGCTTTTCGATATGTATGATTTTCAGTCGAGCGCCGGCTTTCGAGGTCACCAGAACCGACTCCATCACTTCGCCGGTGCGGTCGGTGGATCGGTCATTGACCCCGATAATCTCGTAGCGCGGATAGTCCAGCGCGAGCAATTGGGTTAGAGTCCGCGCAATGTCGTCCTGTTCGTTGCAGGCAGGGACGATGATACTTACGAAAGGCGTGGAATCCGCAGGCACACGATCCCATTCAGGACTTGAAATGTCCGCGAGTTTCGGCATCCCCAGGCCAGCCGCGACCAGACGCGATAACCAGGCCATTCCCAGGATGCAGCCTGCGATCCAATGAAAGTAGATCATCCTGATCAGGATTGCTTGTCAGCATGTGGTGGAGAAGCGAACGGGGAATTGAATTACCAATTCACCGAACTCGTCTCAACTCTCTAAAAAGTTCTGTCATCCCGAGCGCAGCGAGGGATCTGAATTTCGCCTCAAACTGCAGATCCCTCGCTGCGCTCGGGATGACAGATGTGGGGCGGCTTCTGATCCTTTGCTCTTCTGCTCTTCGCAGCCCGAGTGATTTTCACGACGGCCTTCTACGTTGGCTTTCGCGGTGCAGGCGTATTGGCGGCGCAAATCGCATCCCGTAAAACAGTATGACAGACGAAACTCCCATCGCGATGGTCGGAAGGATAAATGCCGCTTGTAGAGACCGCCGGTCCGCAACATACCCCATAAGCGTTGGAGAAGGGACGTCACCCAGAAGGTGAAGGAAAAAAATATTGACCGCAATCGCCGTAGCGCGGATGTGCGATCCCACGGCGTTGACCAGCGCGGTGTTGAGCGGAGAAGTATTGAGCAGCAGCAGAAACGCTGCCAGAGCAATGGCGGGTATCATCAGCTTTCCCCGGCTGAACAAACCCACAATCATGACGGGCACGCCCAGCCCCATGCTGACCGCCGAGACAAAATAGTACGAGCTCTTCATTCGCGGAAGCAGGAAGTCCCCGAGCCATCCTCCCGCCAGCGAGGCAACAATACCGGCAACCACAACGATTTTTCCAAACGCGAGATTCGCCGCCTCCAATGTGTATCCGCGTGCGCTCGAAAGAAACGTTGGCATCCATACTTGAATTCCGCCCAGCGAAAATGTGGCTGCCGCCATGCCGAGGGTGACCGTTAGAAAAGCCGGATTGCGGGCCAAGCCTAACAACGTTCCGCGTTCCGGCGTTTCTTTCTGTGAGTCATATTGCCCGCGCGGCGGTTCTGGAATGAAGATGAGCGCTAATGCCAGCAGGAATCCCGGGAGCGCCGCGATATAAAACGGAAACCGCCATCCATACTCAGGACCGAGCTTGCCGCCGATCAGATATCCGGCAGCCGTTCCAACAGGAATCGCGAGATAAAAAATACCGAAGATCCGTCCTCTCACATCCTCAGGAAAAAGATCGGCTACGAACGCGGGAGCAATAGTCACGAATGTCGCCTCGCCGATCCCAACCAGCGTATGCCGAAGCAACAATTCCCAATAGGTGTGAGTGGCGGCGGTAAGAAGCGTTAATCCGCTCCAAAAAAACGCGCCCAGAACGATAATCAACTTGCGCGAATAGCGATCCGCGAGGGGACCCGCAAACGGCGCGGCGACCATATAAAAACCGAGGAACGCGCTGGTGAGGTACCCGACCTGAGTGTTGGTTAGGGCAAATTCCTTTTGCACCAGCGGCTGCACCGCGAACAGGACAGACCGGTCAATATAATTCAGTAAATTCAGCGCGGTTAGCAGCGCGAGCGCCGCGCGCGGATAGAGTTTCGAGGAAGGCACTTGGCGTGGAATATAACACGGCCGTGATTCCGGAAACCGGGGACTATCGTTGAGCCAGAGGAGAAGTAAGAATTGAGCTGAGGCTTCCCGTCTTCATCCCTGAAACAGCGGATCATGCTCGCTCACCGGCTTCTCCGGCCTCGGCCATTTCGCCACGAGGCTGGTTGAAATACCGCCGCGCGGACGGAAATCTCCCTTAACCTCGGCCCACACCGGAGCGCACCAATGCGCAACATCTTCCAGAACACGGTTCACGATGTTCTCCTGGAAGATTCCAAGATTGCGATAACACTGAAGGTATTCCTTGAGCGACTTCAGTTCGAGGCACAGCTTGTCGGGCATGTAACGAATGGTGATCACGCCAAAATCCGGTAGCCCCGTCTTGGGACAGACCGAAGTAAATTCTGGATCTTCAATTACGATCTCGTATCCCGGAAACTGATTCGGCCAGCATTCGATTTCCGGAAATTTCGTATCGAGGCCTGATTTCGCGTGGTCAGGAGTGTATCGCGCAGACTTTGGCATCCCTCCATTGTAATCAGGAGCCATCTCCGGTTTTCTGAAGAAAGCTGAATTCTTCACTATGTTCGTGCATCTAATCGGTTAAGTCTCCCCTTAGAGTCTGGCGAACGGCGGTGATACATTTGTGCGGACAGCTTCCTCAATGGCAGCTTCGCGAAACCAAAACGGAATCTTCGGCGGCCGGCGCTGGCTGGGATGGTTGCTTGCAATAGCGGCGGGCATAGTGTTGCTCGCATCCTTCATGTCTCGCGGCGACCCGGTCCCGGTAATTGCGACTAACGTCCGCCGCAGCACTATCCGAAGCGTGGTGACGACAAACGGAAAAATCGAGCCGCTGCAAAGGTTCGAGGCACATGCGCCCATCGCAACTACGATCAGGAAATTATTGGTGAAAGAAGGCGATTCGGTCAGGCGGGGACAGCTATTGGTGCAGATGGATGATGCCGAAGCGCGAGAGCAGGCCGCGCATGCATTGTCGGAAATGCGAAGCTCCGACGCCGAAACCAGCGCCATTCACAGCGGAGGCAATCAGGAAGAGCTTTTGACCCTGCAATCGAACCTAGTGAAAGCGCGCACGCGTCGCGACGCGGCCTTGCGCAACCGCGACGCTTTGCAGCGTTTGCAGAAAGATAACGCGGCATCCCCGGGTGAAGTAAAAGCGGCAGAGGAAGAATTACAGCGCGCCGATGCGGATTTGAAATTGCTCGAGCAAAAACAGAAAGACCGTTATTCGCGCCCGGAAATTTTGAAGGCCCAGGCCCAGACCAGTCAGGCGCTGAGCGCGTACGGCGCGGCGGAAGACCTTCTCAGCCAGCTGAATGTACGCGCTCCATTTGACGGAGTCGTTTACTCTCTTCCGGTTCATCAGGGGGCATACGTAAATCCCGGCGATCTGATATTGGAGGAAGCTGACCTGTCCAAGATGCTGGTCCGGGCCTTTGTGGATGAGCCCGACGTGGCGCGACTGGCGCCGGGCCAACCGGTTGAGATTACGTGGGATGCAATTCCTGGCCGCGTTTGGGATGGCAAGCTGAGTTCTGTGCCCACAACGTTGCGGCTTCACGGCACGCGAAATGTGGGGGAAACTACCTGCGAGGTGGGCAATGCCGACAGAAAGCTATTGCCCAACGTAAATGTCGGAGTCAGCATTGTGACCGCCGAGCACAAAGACGCGCTCACAGTTCCCCGCGAAGCGATTCATCAGGATGACAGCAAGCCTTATCTGTACCAGATATCCGACAACGAACTTCAGCGGCGCGACGTCGAAACTTCAATCTCAAACCTGACCCAGGTAGAGATTACCGGCGGCGTTCCTGAGGGGGCGCTGGTCGCCCTCGCATCCACGAATTCCAAGCCCCTGCACAACGGGCTGATCGTAAAGGTGGTCCACTAGCTCATGTTTCTGAAAAGACATTTTTTTCTTCTTTCGTTTCAAGTAATTGTTATTGCGATTATCGGATTGGTAATCGGCGCCGCGCCGGCTTTCGCCGCCGACGAAGCTTCCTCGTTACTAGCCAAAGGCCGGGTGGACGAAGCTATTGCAGTCCTGCAAAAGGAGATAAACGCTTCGCCTAATGATGCCGAGGCACACAACCTCCTGTGCCGTGCTTACTTCAGCCTGGGTCAATGGGATCGAGGCATCGTTGCCTGCCAAAAGGCCACAAGCCTGGAGCCAAATAACAGCCGTTATCATCTCTGGCTGGGGCGGATTTATGGGGAAAAGGCGGACAAATCCGGATTCTTAACTGCGGCGGGCCTGGCGTCGAAAGTAAGAGCGGAGTTCGAGCAGGCTGTCCGGTTGAATCCCAACAGCATTGATGCGCGCACCGATCTCGCCGAATTCTATCTGGAAGCCCCGGGCATTGTCGGCGGCGGGCGAGACAAAGCCGAAGCCCAAGCACAGACTCTTGCGGGTCTTGATCCGGCAAAAGCCCACTGGGTGAATGGCCGCCTCGACGAAAAGAAAAAGGATTTCAACTCCGCCGAAAGGGAGTATCGCGCGGCGATCGAAGCCAGCCGGGGCAGCGCGAATTCGTGGTTGAATCTCGCAATTTTTTTCCGCCACGTCGGCCGGCTTGACGATATGGAGGCGGCGATCCAGCACGCAGCCGCAGCGCAAATGGACCCAACCGGCGCCGTTATGGACGCAGCCGAGTTGTTGATTCGGACCAGGCGAAATGTTCCTGAATCCGTCCGTTTGCTGCGCCAGTATCTTTCTTCACAGGCCACTGTCGAACAGGCGCCCGCTTTCAAGGCACATTACTTGCTAGGAACGGCGCTAGAGCAGCAGGGGGACAAACAGGCCGCCGCTAGCGAGTATCGCGCGGCATTGTCAATGGCGAAAGATTTTTCGCTGGCAATACAGGCTCTCGACCGGGTGAATCGTTGAAGCGTCGGGTCTGGTTCTATTCTTTCGCCTGACGATGGAGCGGCGGGCGTCCTCGCCCGTCATTTGACCTTAGATGTCCGGTGCTGAAGGAGCTTCTCCAATTCCGAGGTAATCGCTAATGAATTCTTCGCGCTATTTGTGGTGTTCCCGATCTGTGCCTTCTTTGCGGTCTTTGCGTTTTCAGACTTTTCTTCTGACTCTTGTCCTTGCGTCTTCCGCATTGCTCGTAGCGCAGCCATTGTCCCTGAAGCATGCCGTTGAGTTGACCATCAGCCACAGCGCCGTGGTTGGCACGAGCAAAGAAGACGAGCAACGCGCCTTCGCCACCTACGTGGAAACCAAAGACGCCTATGTGCCGCAACTGGCGGTAGGTTCCGGCCTGGGGGCAACGTGGGGATTCCCGTTAAGCCTTGAAAATGCCGCGCCCTCCATCCTGAACGTCAATGCGCAATCGTCTTTGATTAGCCCCGCGTTGCGCGAGTTCACCCGCGCCGCGAAAACCGAGTGGCAGGCTAGCAAGATTCAATCGAAGGACCAGCGCGGCCAACTGGTTCAGGATGCGGTCCTGACTTATACCGAACTTAGCAAATGGGAGTCTCTTATTGATCACCTGCGGCAGGAGCAGGCGGATGCGCTGCGAATTGAAAATATCGTGGATCAGCGAATCCGCGAAGGCGTGGACAATCCTCTGGAGCGGAATCAGGCGCGCCTCACCACGGCGCAAGCGCATCTCAGAGTCACGGAAGCGCAGGGATCCATTGACGTGCTGGGTCAACGCTTGGCTCAACTCACTGGCTTGCCCGCTGCTTCAATTGTGACCGAGCCTGCCTCTATCCCTGATCTCCCTGCGGTCGCAGCGGAAGACGATGTTCCCGCCAAAGCGGTTCAGATCAGTCCGCTTGTGCAAACTGCTGAGACCCACGCTCTGGCTGCGGCCTTTAAGGCTCGCGGGGAACACCGCGCCATGTGGCCCACGGTGGACTTCGCCGCCCAGTACGCGCTGCTCTCCACTTTCAACAATTACGAAAGCTATTTCAGGGCGGGAAGTTTTCAACGCAACAATGCCACCATTGGAGTGGTGATTCGTTTTCCTTTTTTCAGCCTCTCGCAACGCGCGCGCGCCGAAGGAGCGGATGCAGATTTGATTCATGCGAAAAAACAGGTTCAAATTACGAAAAATCAGGTTTCAGACGAGGCTTTGCGATTGCAGCGGGCCGTCGAGCAATTGCAGGCCGCGCAGGAAGTGGCGGACATCTCCTATCAGATCGCAAAATCGAATCTGGACGCAGTAAAGATTCGCATGGATGCCGGCACCGCCACCCTCCACGAAGCCGTAGACGCCCGAACCCAAACCGGGGAGCGTTACGACGTCCTTCAGGACGCCAATTTTCAATTGGAGCGGGCAAAAATCACCCTGTTGCGCGCCACCGGAGAATTAGAGAAATGGGCGCAGTCAGGCAACTGATTGTCCGAATGACGGCCATCCCCACTGGCCGCGAAACGCGGTTTTCCGCAAGCTGTTTCGGTATGTAATATCGCATCTCACCGCCCCAAAACCGCCGTCTGGCGCAAACCGGTTGGTGGGCGATTACTGCCGCAATATCCTGATAACAGTCGATTTTGCGAAATTTTTGGGCCGGTCCGACGTGTACCTGCGAGGCACACATCCTTGGAATGTCCCCGATCAATGTTAAGATAAGTTATTCAAACCTATGCCTTTAAAAACCTTATTCCTCAATCCCCCGTCTTTTGAAAACTTCGATGGCGGGGCCGGCTCGCGCTGGCCCGCAACCCGTGAAATTGAATCCTACTGGTACCCCGTCTGGCTGGCTTATCCAGCCGGCATGTTGGAGGGCGCCCGGCTGCTGGATGCGCCGCCGCATCACGTCTCCGCCGAAGAGACCATCAACATCGCCCGCGAGTATGAATTTCTCGTTCTCTATACCAGCACGCCGGGCTTTCCCGGCGACATCCAACTGGTTCGGAAGATCAAGGACGCGAATCCGAAGATAAAAATCGCCTTTGTCGGCCCCCACGTTACCGTGCTTCCGGAGCGCTCGCTGAGAGATGGCACCGCAATAGATTTTGTCTGTCGCAAAGAGTTCGATCATTCCGTGGTTGAGTTCGCCCAAGGCAAGCCGCTCGATGAGATCATGGGCATCTCTTTCTTGAAGGACGGAGCGGTCGTGCACAATCCCGACCGCCCGCAGTTGCAGGACCTCGATTCACTACCCCATGTGACCGACGTCTATAATCGCGACCTGGATGTGCGCCGCTACAACGTGCCCTTCCTGTTGAATCCCTTCGTCTCGCTGTATACCACGCGCGGATGCCCGGCCCAGTGCACCTTCTGCCTCTGGCCGCAGACGACCAGCGGCCATGCGTGGCGCAAGCGCTCCACCGATGATGTCGCCGCCGAAATGGCCCGGGCCAAAGAATACTGGCCTTACGTCAAGGAATTCTTCTTCGATGACGATACCTTCAACATCCAGAAAGCGCGCACCGTGGAATTATGCGCCAAGCTGAAGCCTCTGAAACTTACCTGGTCCTGCACTTCACGAGTCACCACTGACTTCGAGACTCTGAAAGCGATGAAGGAAGCGGGATGCCGTCTTTTGATCGTGGGTTATGAATCGGGCGATCAGCAGATTCTCAAGAATATTAAGAAAGGCGCCACCATCGAACGCGCTCGCCAGTTCACCAAGGATTGTCACAAGCTCGGATTGGTCATCCACGGCGACTTCATTCTTGGATTGCCCGGCGAAACTCGCGACACCATCAATAACACCATCGCCTTCGCCAAAGAACTCGATGTGGAGACAATTCAGGTCTCCGTAGCCCACGCTTACCCAGGCACGGAACTCTACGATTACGCTGTCAAGAATGGCTTTATGGTAGCGGACACGAAAATGGTGGACGAAGGTGGCCACCAGCTCGCGCATATTCAGTATCCAGGATTGCCGGCCGATGAAATTCTCGACTCCGTTCACCGCTTCTACGACGAATATTATTTCCGGCCTAAAGCGGCGTTCCGGATTCTGCGGAAGGCCGCGTTCGACAGCAATGACCGCAAGCGTCTCTATAAAGAAGCCAGAACCTTCTTGAAGGTGCGTGCCATGCGCCACAAGTGGGTCAAAGAGAAACGTCACAAGGACGAGATCGCGTCGGCGGCCGAACCGGTCAAGGTCTAGCAGCCGACTGAAATAGCTGAGAAAGAAGCCATTTCATAAGGATTTACGGCACGGCTGAAGGCCGTGCCACTTCAAAGCGAAACCTTGGGAACCATTTTTCCGCAACTGCTGGAATTCAGGTAAGAGCGTGACCTTCCGTAAGTATGTGGTGCTGGCGGGCGTGACCGTCTGCGCGGCTGCCGGTGACTCACTCCTTTCTCGCGGAATGAGGGAAGTCGGCAATATTTCGCTTCAGCATCTCTCCACTTTGATCCTTGCCATCGTGAATCCCTGGGTCGTCCTGGGTATTTTGTTCCTGCTGGTTTTTTTCGCTTCTTACATGACGGCTCTTTCCTGGGCCGATCTCACCTATGTTCTGCCGGCAACTTCTCTCGGATATGTTTTGCTCGCCCTGATTGCTAAATTCCTGCTGCACGAGCAAATCTCAGCAACTCGATGGATTGGAATTGCTTTGATCTCCGCGGGGGTCGGCTTCGTCACTCGCGGCCCGGAATTGACGCACGTTACCGCCGATGAACCCATGCTTCGCGAAGCCGCGGCACCCCTCCGTGGCGATCCGGGGGACGAATGACGAGGCTGGCCTACACATGGGGTTCGATCGCGGCGATTGTCATTGCTTCGTGCGCGGGCGACGTTTTGCTGTCGCGCGCTATGAAGCAGGTCGGAGATGTGGATGACCTCCGGCGGCGTACTGGAATTCTGACGGTGATCGGACGCGTGGCCCGCAACCCATGGTTTGCCGGCGGCGTCCTTTGCATGGCTCTTTCTTTTTTCAGCCTTTTGTTTGCGCTGTCATGGGATGACGTGAGCCTCATCGGTCCCGCCGCCGCCGCACTCACCTTCATCGCCAACGCCTTCGCCGCAAAGATCTTTTTACGAGAGAGAGTAGATCATCGCCGGTGGATGGCGGCATTTCTAGTGGCTGCGGGGGTTGTATTGCTGGCCATGTAGGCGCCCGTGGCTTCAAGGAAGACTTCACAAACGGCTTGAAAAGCTGCGTACTGGATTTGAAGCGCCCGGCTTTAGTGCCGTAAATCCTCTGAAAGCGATAGCACCCTTCAAGCCCTCTCTCAACAGCGCTGTATTTTTCACATCCATGGCGGGTCTTCAACCCGGCAATATTCCTGCGACTGGCGAATATACTGCCACCACGGGACCAGGCACTGCTCAATCGTGAATAGCCTTCCGCCCCGCGTGTTTTGCGAAGCCGCGAGTAGAACATGTCGGCGATATTGCAGCTTCCCATCGGCATATAAACTTCCCAGCCATTGGTCCTGACTGTTGCCGGATCGCCCCGTTGTTGAGGGTACTTTGCATGTAACCGTTCCCTGAAGCTCAAGGCCCGCCGCTTCCCTCTGTTTTTCGATTGATTGAATAATCGCTTCCGCCGGCCGCTCCGTCGTCAGAACGCAATTCTCCGGTAGAGGCGGGGGCAGTTCGCTCGAATCCAGAATATCGCCAACCAGATTTGGCGCGCAGGACCATGAGGGCGCGAGGAAAATCAAAGCGGCAATCCCCAGGACGAGCGCTCCAGCCAGCACCCATGAAAGGTGGATTCTCCGTTTCTTCGCAAACTGGCGCGGCGTTGGTCTGGGAATACTGTCCAGCAATTCGACCCGGTCTCCTCCATCTGCCAGCTCCTTGCCCAACGCCATTTCCATCCGCGCCAGCACTTCGCGCTGATTTTGAGACTTGAAATTTTCCGCGGTCGCCAGAACCAGGCTGATAGTGGCCCGATTGCGAGTCCCCGAGATCTCAACTGGAGATTCCGTAACGGTTTCTTTCAGTTTTTCCGCCAAAGCTTTTGCCTGCGACGGTTCCCAACCGGGAGCCAGAATCAGAAACTGCTGCGGGGTGTAGCGACCAACATAGTCGTAGCGGCGCACCGAGGCGCTCATTCGGCGCGCGATCTCGCTCAATACGAGATTATTTTCGTTTTCTCCGGGTTCACGGTTGGTACCTTTGGCGGGGTCGAGTCCGCCCAGGATGACGGTGAGGCTGCTTCCGGAAGACTCGCTCCGGGCAAGCTCGCGGGTCAATAATTCCAGTATTGACTCTCGATTCCACACCGGCGTCGAAGAATCACGAGGCGTATCGCTTTGCATAAAAGCCGGAACTTAGTTTCGGAGGATGCCGAAAGTCTAGTGAATATGAAGCTTGCCGCACAACGACAAAATCCCCGCAGGGAGTCCGTGCTGTCATCCGATAGTCGTTCAGTTTGAAAAAACTTTCGCTGTTGTCATTCCGAAGGAGCTATTGCGCCTGGTGCCCCAGAGCTTGGGGATTAGATTCCACAATGCCGTGTGTACTCCTACAATGTCGGGAGAGTCTTGGTCTCTCCTTCCTCGGCGCGCAGTTTTCGGAGGTCATCCCTAGCCCGGTTCTCAGCGGACGGTTCAAGCACCCAGAAATTCTTGAACTGGAAAGCGCCCGTCGCTTCCGCATGCACGCGGTAAAAGAGGACCTGATTAGACAAGAAATCTTGTTCGACCCCGCCATGTTTATCGTCTGAACTGCGCAGCGCGTGCTTACCCGGAGTAACCTCGATAATGAGATAGCGTCCATTTCTGAGGCTGCAAACCTTCTGATCGTCCAAGTAAATGCTTGCTCGCCGCCCAGACCCCACAAAAATACGGTAGCGATAAACCACCAGCGTTGCGTGCGGCCCGGCAACTGGAGTGAACTTGCAGAGGTCCGCCGCCAGCGCCAGGTTCCCGAAAAGCAGTAACGTCAGTATCAGTCTAAGTTTCACTTTTTCCTCGCTTCTTCCGGAGGATAGTCTATTTCAATTCCGTTTCTCTTCGTTTAAGATCAGGGGTCCGTCGGCTGATCCATTCAGGCCTTCTTTTGGCTTGCGTGGGGGCTGTTCGAAGCCCCGACTCGCTTCTCCATCTGGCGCGCTCACTTGAATAACTTCATCAGTCCCGCCCGGGGAAGATCGGCAACAAGAAACTTATTCGGCCGCCCCGATGCGCGCGCTACATGCTCCGCCGCCGAATAACCGCTTCTCACCGCGCCCTCCATGGTTGCAGGCCATCCTGTCGCCGTCCAGTCGCCCGCCAGGAAGATTCGAGGCCACGCGGTCGTGGATCTCGGGCGATAATCATCGGCCCCCGGCTGGGGTGAATAAGTTGCGTGAACTTCCTTGATCACGGTGGACTTAATTAGGCTCGCTTCCCGCGCCTTCGGAAAAAACTCCCGCAGTTCCTTGACTGCCAGTTCAATAATTTCCGCGCGGGATTTATCCACCAGAGACTTCGACGCGCTCACCACCAATTCGACATAGCTCTTGTCCGCCTCGGCGGAGCTGCCATCACTGCGATGGAGCGACGGGCGTCCCCGCCCGTCCTGGAGCAGCTTTGACTTGTGAAACATCCACTGAATCGTCCGGTCGAGGAGAACGGCGTGGTCGAGTTCAGTGATCTCGCGATCGAACCACAGATGGATTCCGGTAATCGGGGACGTTTCAAACTTTTTCAACGCCGACCGCAACGAATCCGTATCCGGCGTCGGCGGAAGCATTTTCGACAACGCGTCAAAAGGCGTCGCAGGAATCAAGTAATCAAAAATCATTTCCCTGCCGCCGGCGAGCAGTTTGACCGAATCAGCCTGAGGTTCGAAAGATTCAACCGCCGACCGCAACCGGACCTCGCCGCCGCGCGCTTGAATATACTCTCCCGCCGCGCCATACAATTCGGTTAGCGGAACGGTGGGAACGCCCATGCGTCCTGCCTCGGCGGAATTCAGGAACGATTCGCGGATCACTTGCGCCGCCGAGGGAATTGATGCGCAATCCAGCTCCTCGTTCAGCGCGCTCACCAACACTGGTTTCCAAAAACGCTGAATCGCCTGTTCGGTCTGATGGTGCTCGCGCAACCAACTTAGAAACGTTTTGCCGCTGTCCTTTGGCGTCTTCCGAGTCAGCATTGCCATGGCATAGCTGAGGGAAGCCTTGTCCGCTAATCCCAGGCAATCCGCGCCGAGAAAAGCCGGGGTCATGTGGAATGGGGCCGGCAAACCAGATGGCCTGAGGATTGACGCGCGTCCGCCGGGTTCGAGAAACGTCAACTGCTCGTACCAGCGGATTTTGTCCTGCACCCCGAGGCGCTGGTAAAAGGCGATCAGGTTTGTGCAGCAGCCCAGCAGCACATGCTGGCAGTTATCCACGATTTCGCCGGTGCCGGGATGTTGATATGAGGACGCGCGTCCCCCAACATAAGGGCGCCGCTCAAAAACCGTAACTCGAAATCCGCTCTCAACCAGAGCGCAGCCCGCAGCCAGTCCAGCCAACCCGCCGCCTATGATTGCAACCGAAGCAGATGGCGCTGCAGGATTATCTATCCGAGCTGGGGAAGGGAGCTCGGGCATTGTGGGATCATTCGTCAAGTGAGGCGCTTGAGGAAGCCCCTCCCGAGGATCATGAGCTTCTCGCGCATGGTGAGACTGATCTTGCCATGAAAGACATCGAAGTCGCGCCCGGCAATCTTCTCCAGCAACCGTTCATAAATCGTGAGCAAGACCCAGAGGGCGGGCTGGCTGTCTTCGTCAATGTACGAAATCAATTCTTCCCCGGCCCGGTACTGTTCGCTCGCTCGCTCCGCTTCCATGGCCAGCAATGGACGAAACCGAGCTGGAGCCGCAGCGGAGGCCAGCTCAGATGCGGAAACGCGAAACCTGGCAAGGTCTTCCTGAGGCAGATAAACCCTGCCCATCACCGCGTCTTCCTTGACGTCACGTATGATGTTCGTCAGTTGAAAGGCGAGACCGCAGCGCTCAGCCAACGTTTCCGCCGCCGGATCGTGATACCCGAAGATGCGAATGCACACCAAACCCACCACCGAAGCAACCCGATAGCAGTAAACGCGAAGCTCCTCGAACGTGCGATAGCTTACCATCAGTCCCGCGGCATCTGCCGTTGTCTCCGATGGCATCACGTCCATTTCGGTTCCGTACGCCAACTGATCGAGCCAGCCAACCTGAATATTGAAACGATGCTGCGCGTCAGTTAGAGCCAGCAGGATGGGATCATCCGTGGGATCCCCGGCCAACGCCCGATGAAAACTCTGGAGCCAGGCGTTGAGTTTCTCGCGACGTTCGCGAGGAGGCATACCAGAATCGTCGGCCAAGTCGTCGCACTTCCGCATGAAGGCGTAAACGGCACACAAAGCCTGGCGCTTATGCCGCGGAAGAACCAGGAAGGCATAATAGAAATTCTTAGCCCTTCTCTGCGTGATGCCTCTGCATACGGAGTAGGCCATCGCCAACTGCGAGGCGCTGGAGGCCGCGCGCGCGGGAATTTGCGGCAGAACTGCACTCATAGGAACTTTCCCGCCGCTGCGCGAGCCAGCAACGCCAGCTTGCGCGTCTTCGAAATTGCGGGCCTGCATCCCAGGACTGCATATTTCTGATGTTCGATGGCGTTCAGAACCGCCTCACCGCCGCGAGTAAACAGTTCCAGGTCAATTGCGAGTTCGCGATCCACTTTTCCGATCAACGGATATCCGCGCCGAAACCAATCCCGCGTGCGCTCTACTTCGAACTGTATCAGGCCGCGAAACGCGGACCTGTTATTTTCTCTGGTAATGTCGCCCTCGGTCGCCCCAAACCGGCTGAGGTCTTCGAGCGGAAGATAGATTCTCCCCTTCTTGTAGTCGCGGCTCACATCCTGCCAGAAGTTCGCGAGTTGCAGCGCGGTGCAGGTGCAATCGGAGAGCGCTTGCCGCTCCGCATCAGAATAGCCGCCGAGATACAACACCAGATGACCGACCGGATTGGCCGAATAACGGCAGTAGCCGATCACATCTTCGAAAGTTGGATAACGGGTTACAGTCTGATCCTGCCTGAATGCCTTCAGCAGCGCTTCAAACGGCTCGCGCGGAATGTCGAACCTGCGAATGGTTTCTGACAACGCCACAAAAACCGGATGCCGGGCATGACCCGCGTAGCAGGAGTCCAGTTCTCCTTCCCATTGATCGAGAAGCCGCAATGAGAGATTGGGATCGCCAACTTCATCCCCGAGATCGTCAGAAATCCGGCAGTAAGCGTACACGTTGTAAAAGTGCTGGCGCAGGCGATGAGGAAGGAACCAGGATGCAACCGAAAAATTTTCGTAGTGGGAGCGCGCCAGCCGGCGGCAGTATTCATTTGCTTCGACTAATGATGGCGGACGGTCTGGAATGCCGTATTCAGCAGGCAGACTTTGCCAGCCTGCTGAAATCGCCGCGAGCCGGGAGTCGTTGGCAATGGATGACAGGGTCAAGACATCTCCCAGGTATGTGGTCTGATCAATGGCCCGGAATGATCGCGGTCTTTATGTCGCCGTTGCGATTCAGCATATGGTGGAGGACCTGTTGCAGCCGCGAAAGCGGAGCTTCTCCGGTAATGTAATCATTAGATCGAATTTTCTTTTCCGCGATCAGCGCAAACGCCTTGCGGACGGTCTCAGGCGTGTGGTGGAAGGTCGCCTTCAATGTCACTTCAGAATAGTGCAGCCGGTTGGTATCGAGCTGAACCTTGGTCCCACTGGCGCACCCGCCAAAGAAGTTGACCGTGCCTCCTTTGCGCACCATGTCAATCGCCCACTCCCACGCATCGGGACGGCCCACGGCTTCAATCGCCACGTCGCTGCCACGCTTCTCCGGAGAAAGTTCCCGTACCGCATCTACCGGATCTTTTACTTTTGTTATCTGCACCACTTCATGCGCGCCCATATGCTTTGCCGCCAGAACCTGTGAGTCGCGCTTCACCACCGCAATAACATTGCAGCCCACGGCGTTCGCCACCTGCACAAACATCAGCCCGATTGGGCCTCCGCCAATTACGGTGACCGTGTCGCCAATCTCCACGCCGGTTTCATGCAGTCCTCGCAGAACGCACGCCAGCGGCTCGACCATCGCGGCCTCCTCGAAGGTCACATGAGGAGGAATCGCCAGCATATTGACGTCAACGATTCGCTTCGGAATCCGGATGTACTCCGCGTACGCGCCGTTGTTGAACAACAGATCTTCGCAAAGATTGGCCTGATGCTTGGAGCAGTAAAAACACATCTGGCAGGGAGCCGAGTTCAACGCCACCACCCGCATCCCCTTCTTGAAGCCGCGAACGCCGTCGCCCACTTCCTCGATCACTCCAGCCAACTCATGACCGAAGAGCGCCGGAGGAACGATCATCCGCGCGTGATAGCCACGCTGATAGACCTTAAGGTCAGTGCCGCAGGTAAGCGCCACCTGTACCTTGACCAGCACTTCTCCATCCCCTACCCGCGGGATGGGCACTCTTTCGATTTTCACGTCCTCTTTGCCATAGAGGACGGCGGCGGTCATCTTTCCGTTCACTTATGAATTTCCTTTGGCACCCGTCTGCCACGAACTGCCCGGCTGAATCACAACCTTCATCGAATCCGGCTGGGGATGCGCCGCCAAATTCAGGGCTTCGACGCTCTCCGATAATGCAAAGCGATGACTAATCAGTCGCTCGAGATCCATTTCTCGTCCCATCACAAACTTGACCGACTCCTCCTGCAGGTCCAAGGACGCGCTGTAGGAACCTAACAAAGTCTTTTCGTCCACGCACACCGCTGCCGGATCAATCGCGGTCTCGCCCCGCGCGGTCTGGGCGAACAGCAAGACCCGTCCCCCCGGCCGCACCGCATCTATCGCGGTCTTAATCAAACTGTTGCTGCCCACGGCCAGAATGGCAGCATCCGCTCCCCGGCCATCGGTCCGGCTGCGAATCGCCTGAACCATGTCGGTGCCCGACGCGTCTATTGAATTTTCCAGACCGAGGTCTCTGGATATTGTAAGCCTCTCGCCATACAAATCGGAAGTGATTACCCTAGCGCCTGCCCGTTGAGCCAATGCCGCCAATAAGATACCGATGGGTCCTTGTCCGATTACGAGCACCATCTCATCGGACGAAATATGCAACCTCTCGATTCCCTTGATGCATGTATTGACCGGCTCTACAAAGCAGGCCTGTTCGAAAGAGACACCGTCAGGAATTCGCACTGTACCGCTCCGGACGATCCAATCCATGACTCGAACGTATTCGGCAAATCCGCCCCCGGAAGGCTCAAAGCCCGCACTGCATCCAACCTTCTTGTAGGTTTCACACTGGGCAAACGTCTTATGCCGGCAGTAAAAGCAGTCGCCGCAGGGGATGTGATGAAAGACGACGACCCCATCTCCCGGCCGAAATTCACGGACATCCGGGCCCGCCGCCGCAACCACGCCGGAGATCTCGTGTCCGAAGATGCGCGGCGCAGAATGGGACCCGGTCGCGATCTTCTTCAAATCCGTTCCGCAAACCCCGCACGTGTGCACTCGCACCAGCAGCTCTCCCCTGCCAATTTCAGGCACCGGTACCGTCTCAATGCGGACGTCGTTGACCCCACGATAAACCGCCGCCTGCATTGTGGCCGGAATGGTTAGCGCTGATTCTTCGATTACGAATTGTCCCGCGATTGCCATGCTTCTATTTATGACTTAACCCGGTAGTGGGTCAGTAAGCTTGTCTCCTGAACAAGTGTCTTTTGCGCAGTGAAGGATCTGGACGAGCCGTGCGGGACATCGCGGTTTGCGACGCAACAATCGCGCGCATGGCTCGCTTCCTTATCAGACTGACCCACTACCCTTAACCCGCGTCCCACTGATTGGATGCGCTTCGAACTGCGGATTCTCATTTTTTTCTGGCTGGCCCATCGCCTGATCCAACCAATGGCAAAGCGCCCTGGACGCCTTCGCGCTGTTCCTGGCAAGTCTGAACGTCCTGATCCAAAGCCAGGGCCGGATTGCAGTGAACGCACCAAAACGGAAGGTTAGGAATTGTCCTTCATCGCCGATGAAGCGATCCACCGGCGGCAGTTCGGAGTGGGATTCGTCCGAAATTGACTTCACGGCATCGAACGAAATTCCATGCGACTGGGCGCCGCGTGCGACCGCTGCGGCCTCCATGTCAATTGCTTCCGCGCCATAGGCTTGCGCAAACTTTGACTTCTGCGCCGGACCGGCGATGATCGGCGCCGTCAAAAGCATGCCGTTTCCCTGCCCGGTCTCTGCCCGGCTTCCGTCTTTCGCATCAATTACGCAACTGGGAATGAAAATGTCCCCGGCTTTCAGCTTGGAGTTTAGAGCACCGGCAAATCCGGCTGACCTGATGCGCGCCGGCTGGTAGAGATTGATCATCGCTTCAGTCGCCCGGCGTGCCGCCTCCGCCCCGATCCCTCCGCATACCACGACGGTGCGGTCGCGCTCGAAAAATTTGTATCTGCGGCCGTCGTACTCCCGGCTGACCGCCCGCCAATTTTTAACGAGAGGGCGAACCTCGCGTTCAAGCGCGGCAACGATGGCGAGTTCGAAAGTATCTTGCAATTTTTAGATCCTGCCAAGCCTTGCTCGGTTGACGGGCGCGGACGCCCGTCGCTCCGTTAAATTCGTCGGAATCTAAACGTAATTATTACTCTGAAACCATTCGACCGCGCGCCGCAGAGCATTCTCCACCGGAGACGCCTTCCATCCCAGTTCGCGTTCAGCTTTCGCGGAAGAAACAAACATCTTCTTGCGCCCCATGCGCACGGCATCAATGGTCGCGCGCGGTTCCTGTCCCCGGATGCGTCCAGTAAACATTTCATCTACCACGCCGGTCGCCAGAGCGACAAAATACGGCACCTTAATTGTAGGCGACGGCAACCCGGTAATCGCGGCAAGCTTATCCAGTATTTGCTTCAAGGTCAGATTTTCCCCGCCCAAAATATATCGTTCGCCGCTGCGCCCCTTTTCCAGCGCAGAAATGTGCCCACGCGCGCATTCGGTCACATCCACAAGGTTCAATCCTGTATCCACGTAAGCGGGAAATTTTCTTTTTAGAAAATCCAAAATAATTCGGCCGCTTGGAGTCGGCTTTATGTCCCGTTCGCCAACCGGCGTACTTGGATTCACAATAACTACATCCTGCCCGTTTCGGCCTGCTTCCATCGCAATCTTTTCCGCCAAATATTTCGACCGTTTGTAATGGCCAATCATGTCGCTTAGTGAGACTGGAGAATCTTCATCCGCAAGCCGCCCATCCGAGGTAAATCCCACGGTCGCTACGCTCGACGTATAAACCACGCGGCGCACCCGATTCTTTCGCGCCGCCTCAAGAACGGCCCGTGTACCCTCGACGTTCGACAAATACATCTGATTCGGATCGCGAACCCACAAGCGGTAGTCGGCGGCAACGTGAAAGACAACGTCACACCCTGACATTGCTTTTTCAATGGATCCGGTATAGCGAAGATCGCCGGTGACGCGATCAGCATTTAGACCCTCAATGTTCCTGAGATCGCTGCTGGGCCGAACCAGTAGCCGCAGCTCCGCACCCTGTTCTGCCAGAACCCGAGCAACGTGACTGCCCACAAACCCGGTCGCGCCAGTAACAAAAGCGAGCATTCACCCGTCCTAAAAGGTAACGCATTGACTTAAGTTTTTGTGATGCTACAATGTATCACATGATGAAGGCATCGGTGCGCGATCTGAGATACCGGTTTCGTGAGGTGGAAGACTTGCTGCGGGAGGGACAAGAGATACAGATTACCAAGCGCAATCGTGTAATCGCGAGGCTTGTTCCTGAGCGTGAAGAAAAAACCATCGAACTCCCTGACATCATGGCCCGCCTGAAAAAAATTTATAAGAAGCCGCTAAAGGTGAGTGGAGCAGAATTGATCGCCCGCGATCGCGAAAGCCGCTTTTGAGCGCATATGCCGACACGAGTTTTTTGGTTTCGCTATATGTGTGGGATAAAAACTCATTACCAGCCGCGGCAACTTTTGCGCGGCTTCCTCTTCCCATTCTGTTGACGCCGCTGCTCGAAATCGAAATCGCCAACACCTTCCAGCTGCGCATCTTCCGCAAAGAGTCCACCGAAGAGGAAATAAATACATCCTTAAGCCTTTTTCGGAATGATGTTCGACACGGAATATTTGATGCGCGATCGTTCAGCAATGAAATTTTCCGCCACGCTTCGCAAATTTCGAGCCGAAGCACGGCCAAGTTTGGCACCCGCGCACTAGATCTGCTTCACGTCGCGTCAGCCGTTTTCCTGCAAAGCGAGAGGTTTTATACCTTTGACAAAAAGCAAGCGGAGCTGGCGAGGTCTGAGGGCCTGGCCGTGCGTGTCCATTAGCCTAAGTTGGCCAGCGCTCAGGGAATGTCCGCTCGCACCAAGCGATTACAATCACCCAAACGGGCTAGTACGCGATTTCCCATTGACAGGCTGCCCCCCCCCCCCGGCGTATCCTTCTCGCCTGATTTCCTCGAAGGAGTCGCCATGACAAGCTCTTCCAGCCGCATCCTATTCGCACTCGCCCTCACAATTTGCCTTACCCTGCCCGCGATGGCGGACAGCACCGCCTTCACCGATCTTGGGCCGGGCGGGAGCTACCTTTGCTGCAGCACGTTTGAGATTGGCGGTGGTCCCGATGCTTACGAGGCTGTTGCCAATGAGTTCACAGCCTCCGTCGGCGGAACACTTTCCCAGGTTGACGTTGGCCTGACGAACCAATCGGGAACGAACAGTGCGGTAGTAAGCCTGTACTCGGATGTAGGAGGTACGTTGGGGTCGTTATTGTTCTCTGGAACAGTGATGAATCAGCCGCAATCAGGAACGACCCCCACGGTCCTAGCAACCCTATTCCCGAGTTCGGGCTCTTTGGTGGCGGGAGATAACTACTTCCTGGTTGTGGCGCCTGGGGCATCCGATACCTTGGACGGCTGGAACTTCAATAGCACGAGCGCATCGGGAACGGTCCTCCTGGGTATCGGAAGCGGTTTCGGCAGTGGATTTACTGCCGCTCTCAACGCCTTCGACGTGAAGGTCAATACGGCCACCGTGCCTGAACCCTCGGCCTGGCTGATGCTGGGAGCTGAACTGATTTGCCTGTTGGCGATAGCGGCAGCGCGACGCAAGTTGTTTGCGTAAATCGGCACACTGCCGCGTCCAGGAACACAGTCCCGTCTTCTACCGAACATTACAAAAAACTGTCATCTCGAGCGCGGACTCTTTCGCGCTTGCGCGAAAGAGTTGAGTCGAGAGACCTGCTTCTCCGCAGCGTATAAATTGCAGGACAGGAAAAGCAGGTCTCTCCACGCACCGATTAAGGCGCTCTGCGCCTCAATCGGTTTGGTCGAGATGACAGAGTTATGGTTGTCGTAAAATGAAAAAACTGTCATCTCGAGCGCAGACTCTTTTGCGCTCGCGCGAAAGAGTAGAGTCGAGAGACCTGCTCTTATGAAAACGCACAACTACTCCGTCTATATGGTCGCCAGCAAGTCGCGAGCCTTGTACATTGGGGTAACTAATAATTTAGAGCGGCGCCTCTGGGAGCATAAGAACGACCTGATTGACGGCTTCACGAAACAATACCGTTGCCACCGGCTCGTCTTTTACGAATCATACGATTCGATTCAGAAGGCGATTGATCGCGAAAAGCAATTGAAGAGATGGAGCCGACTGAAGAAACAATGGTTAATCGAACAGCAGAACCGAACATGGGAGGACCTTGCCGCTGATTGGTTTACCAAACATCAATACCAACCCGAACATCAGGTCTCTCCACGCGCCGATTGAGGCGCTTCGAGCGCTCAACCGGCTTGGTCGAGATGACAGAGTTGTGGTTGTCGTAATAAAAACCGGTCGTTCCGTAAAATAAAACCTGTCATCTCGAGCGCGGACTCTTTCGCGCTCGCGCGAAAGAGTAGAGTCGAGAGACCTGCTTTTCCCCAGCGCAACAGCAACCCAAAAGCAGGTCTCTCCACGCGCCGATTGAGGCGAAGCGCCTCAACCGGCTTGGTCGAGATGACAAAGAATTTGATGTTTGGTCGAGATGACAGAGTTATGGAGTCGAGATTCAGGGTTGTCGTTCTTTAGAAATAGTTCTGAATAGCCGGCGACCGATCTAATTCTTCTCCGCCATCACCTTGTTGTAGGCAGTCAGCGCGATCAATGGGAAGTAGAGCCGGTACATCTCATACGCGAGATAGAACACCTGCGGGAATCCGGTACCCGTGTGATAGGCCTCATCCCAAGAGCCGTCGCTTGTTTGAGTTCGCAAAAGATAAGCGACGCCGCGAGCCACGCAATCGCTCCGCGTGTCACTGGCTGCCAGCAGACCCATGATTGCCCACGCGGTCTGTGACGGAGTGCTCGGACCTGCCCCCTTGGTATTGGGATCGTCATAGGAGCCGCAAGATTCACCCCATCCGCCGTCCGGATTCTGCACCATCCTGATCCACTCCGCCGCCTGCTGAACGTACGGCTCGTGGCAATCTACTCCCATGGCCTGGAATCCGCGCAGAACCAGCATGGTTCCGTAAATGTAATTCACTCCCCAGCGTCCGAACCACGAGCCATCGGGCTCCTG
Organism: Terriglobales bacterium; assembly: GCA_050746185.1. Classification (GTDB taxonomy): domain Bacteria; phylum Acidobacteriota; class Terriglobia; order Terriglobales; family Acidobacteriaceae; genus PALSA-188. The sequence goes on from JBOGLA010000024.1 coordinate 23,909, forward strand.
CTGCTCGCGAATGAATTTCATTGCTTTTCTCACCGCGGGATGACTCTGATCGTAACCATATGCCGCCAGCATCTCTAAAATGCGCCCCGTAATATCGGCGGTAGCCGGATCAAGCATGGCGTTGTGATCGGCAAACGGAATGTGCTGGAAGACCATGCGGTCATTATTTTTATCGAAGGACGCCCATCCGCCATCGCGGCATTGCATGCTGAGAATCCAGTCAATCGCCCGCTGCACCGATTCGCGCTGGTAGCGTCCATTGGGGTGCTCGGTGTGCGCCAGGCCGAGGCAGACCATCGCGGTGTCGTCCACGTCGGGATAAAACTCGTTATTGAATTCGAAATACCAGCCGCCCGGCTGGCCTTCCTTATTCTTTACTTTCCAGTCGCCGGCGGTACGAACCTGCTTTTGCAGAATCCAATCCGCGCTTTTTAACAGGCGGAAATCGTCCGCCGCAACCCCGCTCTCACCCAGGGCAAACAATGCATAAGCGGTGTCCCAGACCGGAGGCTTGCAGGGCTGCATGAAGAACGTGTTCTCGTCTTTATCTTCGACCCCTAATTTCTCAAATTCGTCGAGCGCGCGAATTACCTGGGGATCGTCGAGGGAATATCCGAGGCATCGGAGGGCAATAATCGAATTCATCACCGACGGATAAATTGCGCACAGCCCGTCGCTCATTTCAAAGCGTTCCAACATCCACTTCTCCGCCTTCTTGATTGCCATCGAACGAAGCGGACGAATATGCACGCGTTCGAACCAATGGGTGAGCCGGTCGAGCCCCAGAAAAAAATTCCGCCATGAAATCGTCTTCTTGTCCCACGACAGGTGCATGCGCGACTTTTCCCGGCCTCCCACAAACAATTCTTCGACACCCATTTCATCGGGAATCTTTTTGAATGGCTTTTTTGCGTATGCGATTGATAGTGGAACCAGAATCGCCCGCGACCACGAGGAAATCTCATAGATATTGAACCAGAACCAATTGGGAAACAGGACGATCTCCGGCGGAATGGCGGGAACCGCGTCGTAATCGTATTGTCCGAAAAAGCAAAGATAAATTTTCGTGAAAGTATTTACTTTGGTAGCGCCGCCCAGTTCAAGAATCTTCCGGTGCGCCCGCGTTAGCGCGGGATGGTCAGCGGCATAACCCGCGAGCTTCAGCCCGAAATAGGCTTTGACTGAGACGCTGACGTTCGAAGGGCCGCCAGGATAAATGCCCCAGCCGCCATCTTCGTTCTGGTGCTGAAGAATGTGATTTGCTGTTTTCTGAAAGCGTTCCGGGTTCACCGAACCCAAAAGCGTGTGCAGGAGAATGTAATCCGAATCTAAAGTCGCATCGCCTTCAAGTTGCCCGCACCAGTATCCTTCTTCGTGTTGTTGCGAAAACAGGCAGCGCTGGGCCTTCTCGATTGCCGCAGCCACGCGGCTGCTGAAACCATCTATTTTGCCAAAGCGGAGTTGTGGGCCGGCGCCAGCCAGCGGGAACGAGGGGGAGGTCTCTTCCATAAGTAATCAGATTGACTTAGCCAGCGGCTGCTCCAGCCGGCGCGCCGGCGATTGCCTCCACAATCTCTGGCGGCAATCCGAAGCGCACGTGTTCCGGCATGACTTCAACTTCCTGCACGTTATCGAAGCCCTTGCTTCCGAGAAATTTCGCGACTTCCTCGACCAGGCACTCCGGAGCCGACGCTCCCGCAGTCAGGGCGATGGTCTTTACGCCGTCCAGCCATTCCTGCCGGATGTCGCGGTAACTGTCTATCAGATGCGAGCCCGCGCCCAGATTGCGCGCCACTTCCACGAGGCGATTGGAATTTGAGCTGTTGTCGGAGCCCACAACCAGCAACAGTTCCGCCTCCGACGCCACATGTTTCACCGCAACCTGCCTGTTCTCTGTGGCATAGCAAATATCCTGCGCCGCCGGAGCCTTGATGTTCGGGAAGCGGAGCTTAAGCGCGGCAATAATGTCTTTGGTCTCGTCAAGGCTCAAGGTGGTCTGGGTCAGATAAGCCACGCGATCCGGGTTCGGAACCGCCACCGACGCCGCCTCTTCCGGCGAGCCCACAACCTGAGTCACAATAGGCGCCTCGCCGAGGGTCCCAATCACTTCGTCATGGTCGCGATGGCCAATCAGGACCAATGAATATCCTTCCTTGGCAAACTTCACCGCTTCCACGTGAACCTTGGTCACCAGCGGGCACGTCGCATCAATGACCCGTAACCCACGATGTTTGCTGGCCTCGCGGACCTCGGGTGAAACTCCGTGGGCACTGTAAATGACGCGTTCACCGTTGGGGACTTCTTCCACGCTATCAACGAAAATCGCGCCCTTGCCTTGAAGTTCCTCGACCACGAAGCGGTTATGGACGATCTCTTTGCGGACGTAAATCGGAGGGCCAAAAGCTTCCAGCGCAATGCGCACGATATCTATAGCGCGAACCACCCCGGCGCAAAATCCGCGCGGTTTGAGCAATAACAGCGTCTTTCCGTTTTCAGGCAAATGGATTTCCCGTTTCTGAGCTTCCTGTCTCAAAGATACACTTCTCCATGGTGAAGGTCTCTTAAAACTATCTGAAAGCATCCTTTTGGTCAACGTAACTCAAAGAATCGCATGGGATTAACAGTGATTGGGGATTATTGGCGGGTGAACGGGAAGGCCTACCACAGGCGTGTCACGCCGTACTGTTCAAAAATTCGCTCGTTGCTGACTATGCCCAAATTTTCTTCAAGAGCTTGCGCAATAAGCATGCGGTCGAAAGGATCGCGGTGCGGCCCGGGCAGCGACCCGGCACGAATGCCATGACGAACCGTGATCGCAAGTTCGACGAACCTCTCGTTTGCAAGATAGGCACAAAAGTCTTCAACTATCGAGACCGCCGAGGTCAGTTTGCCGAGCCGAATTTTCGTTGCGATTTCCCAGCCGGATGCGGCACTCACGATCACTGTATTGCTTTTATTCGCAATCAGTTTCCGTGCCGATTCCGGGATGGCTCGATCATCGGTAAACCACCACAACAAAGCATGCGTATCGAGCAAGAGAGATTTCATTACTCCCAGCGCTCCAATTCTTCGGGCGGAAGGGGGTTAAAGAATTCAGGACCGACCTTTATCTTTCCTTTCAAGGCGCCGGGTTTTCTATTGCCACGTGCATCCTCAATTGCAACCAGTCGCACAACAGGTTTGGAGCCTCGCGCTATGACAACGTCCTCTCCCCGGCAGGCCTTTTCGATTAACCGGGAAAGTTGGGTCTTGGCTTTGTGGATGGTGATTGTCTCCATGTTAGCTAAGTTATTTTAGCTAACACAACCACACTCTTCAAGGGGGCAAATGGGCAGAAATTAACTCTGGGGTTAAGAAAAACCCACTCCGACATGTGGGCGTGAGTTTTTGCGTCGGAAAAAAGGCGCATCCCACGCATTTACAGCAGCTTGGCGAGCGAAATGTCGTTTTCTCGCGTAAATTGATTTCATTGGCGAAATTTTGGCGAAAGTTCAACCTCGCCGAAAACGGTACACGGCGAGCGGCGAATGGCCTATGGACATCCTTAATTTGGTGGCCGGTGGACGTGAGATCCTTCGCGAGCGAGGCTCGATCTGGAATAACAATGGGTTGAGATTTTTCATGGGATCCTTCCTGAGCGACTTACTCTTTACGCGTTCGTCTTCAGCATTTGCTCGGCGTGCTTTCGCGAGGTTTCTGTCAGCTTCGCTCCGCTTAACATTCGCGCGATTTCTTCGGTCCGCTCCCGTCCAGTGACCAAGCGGATGGCGGTTCTGGCGCGTCCAGCGGAGTCTCTCTTTTCGATCAAATAATGATTGTCGGCAAAGGTTGCGATTTGCGGAAGATGAGTGACGCAAAGCACCTGATTGGATCGCGCCAAACTTTTCAGCTTTTTTCCTACCGCCTCGGCCGCGCTGCCGCCGATGCCGGTATCAATTTCATCGAAGACCAGGGTGCGCTGAGCGCCGTTCTTTTTCTGCCGGACAGAACCGGCGTCTACGCTTGATTTCAAGGCAAGCATGCAGCGGGATAATTCCCCACCGGATGCGACCTGCTCCAACCGGCGCAGCGGTTCTCCGGGATTGGTCGAGATCATGTAAACCGCCTGGTCAAAACCGGACGCAGTCCAGTTCGCCTGGTCATCGCTGCCGCTCACGTCAATCTGAAACTTCGCCTTCATCGCCAGATCATTGATCTCGGCTTCGACCAGCTTCTCTAATTTTCGCGCCGCCTCGTAGCGTTTTTTCGAAATCGCCCGGGCATCCGTCAAATATTGCTTCGTGGCTTGCAGCAGTTCGCCATGAAGTCGCCGCAGGGTTTCGTCCTTATTTTCCATCTCAGAAAGTTTGCGAGAGACGTCTTCGCCATACTTCATTACCTCTTCTAACGTCGCGCCGTATTTGCGTTTTAAGCGATCCATGGCGGCAAGACGGTCCTCGACTTCCGCCAAATGTTCGGGGGACGCGTGAATTCCTCCGGCGTAATCGCGCAGGGTCGCTCCGACATCCTCCACGCTGATGCGCGCCGTCTCGAGCGCCGCCAGCGCATCATGAAACTTCGGCTCGTAACGCGCCAGCTCTTCCAGATGTCTCTGCGCGGCCCGGAGGGAAGAAGACGTCGAAGCGCCGCCTTCATAGAGCAGATCGAAGGCGTTCATGGCCGCGGAATAGATCTTTTCGGCATTGGCCAGAACGCGCTTTTCGGTGGCCAGCCGTTCATCCTCTCCCGGCGTTAGTTTGGCTTCCTCGATCTCGCGCTTCTGAAACGTCCACAAATCAAGCAGGCGGAGACGGTCCTGCTCGCCCTGCTCGAGATCTTTAATTCGCCGCGCAATATCTTTCCAGCGCGCAAATTCGTCGGCAAGGCCGTCCCAGCGAATGCTCGCGTAGGCATCCAGCAGGCTAAGCCTCGCCTCAGCGTCAAAAGAGAGAATGGATTCATTTTGCGCGTGAATGTTGGCAAGATGCGGCGCTAATTGGCGGAGCACGGCAACGGTTGCCGGTTGATTGTTGACGAAGACGCGTCCTTTACCGCCAATCGAAATTTCGCGCCGAAGGATTGTGGACGGCTCGTCCTCATTCGCGTCAATGCCGTTCGCTTCGAGTATTCCGGAGACGGCCTTTTCTGATGGGCCCTCAAGTTCGAAAACCGCCGACAACATGGCACGCTCCGCGCCGGCACGAATCACGTCGGAAGAAGCTTTGTCGCCGAGTAAAAGAGCGAGAGCATCAATGAGGATGGATTTGCCTGCGCCGGTTTCGCCGGTGAGAAGGTTCAATCCAGCGCCGAACTCTACCGCCAGATTATCAATGACTGCGTAATTTTCGAGCCGCAGTTCGGCGAGCATCGGTCCGCAAAGCCTTGAAGAGAAGTTGTCGAAGGATAACAGAAAAGTGGATGAGGGTGCCCCTTCCTATCGCGAAGCGAAGGGCGGGCACCCTCGAACGGTTGTGAAGTCAGAACTATCCGGCCTTCGGAAACTCGTCTCTTTCCCGCTCCGAGGCGGTTCCAGGAACTGACTCTTCCCGGCAAGTATCGCATTCGCTAATGATGTCCCGTCGCCGCTGGCGCAAGCGATCCTCAAAATTTGACCAGCGGCTGCCTATGCCCACCGCAGTGTTGTTGATAACGACTTCGTCCGCACCCGCGGGAATGATGCGGTCAGCCGTCAGGCTGGCATTCTCTTCCTGGCTGAGTTGGCTGCCGATGGAACCGGACTGCGCCGGCATTTCGCGCGCAGTCGGCGTTATGTTGTGGTCACTTCCTTCACGGTGCTGAACCGCTCCGCCGACCCACGATTCCTGATAGCGGCTTTCATAGTCGCGCCACTTATCTTCGGACTGGACCGCGGAATCGTCGTAGGCGGGAAACTTTTCTATCTGTTCTTTGGTTAGACTTACCACGAAGTCATCTTTGTGCTCGGCGGATGCGCGAAGTTGTTGCGGGGGAACGATGAATTTCTTGCTGGAGAGCCATCCGCCGGTGTCCACGACCACGTAATGAATGTTTCCGGTAGCGTGGTCGAAGATCACATCGTCTATTTTGCCCAGCTTTTTGTCGTCAACACCGTAGACGCTCGCGCCCCGAACGTCGGCGGCCTTTCCCGTTTCTGAATCTAGAAAATTGTAATCACGTAAAGTGCCGTAGTGCGCCATGATTCCTCCTCTGAACGAGTTTTAGTACGCCGACGGAGTGGCGGGGTCATTTTGTTTCCCTTTTGCCATGCTTATGATGCCTGCTTGCCTCAACGCGGGCGTACGGTTCACGGCTTTTGAATCTAAAGACCAGTGTTGAAAATCGGGGTTGATGAATGAGATGCGGCGGGCGAAGCAACCATCCATACTGGTTTATAATCAGAACCTGCCAATTCATTAAGGCGTTTCCCCAAACCTCATGTATTTTCCCCAATTTTTAGCGGTAGTGGTTAGCGGCGAAATATTAGATCTGTTAAATGAAACCGGTCCGGTCGCCAAGGTTGTCCTGCTCCTTCTCCTGGTGTTCAGTGTGATTTCCTGGGCAATCATCCTTTCCAAATGGAGTTTGCTGCGCCGGGCGCGGGTACAGAGCGGCAGGTTCTCGCGTGCTTTTCGTAAAGCGCAGCGTCTTCAGGACGTCAGCGCCGTAGCCGAGCAATTCAAGCCAAGCCCGCTGGTGGGAATCTTCGAGAGCGGATACGAAGAATATCGCCGGCAGGGCGGAGTCGCAGGCAGCCCGATTGCGGTTCAGCGGGCCATGCAGATTGCGACCTCAGAGGAAATGACCCGTTTTGAGCGGAATCTTCCGTGGCTGGCAATTACTGGCGCGGTCACGCCTTTCATAGGCCTGTTTGGAACGGTATGGGGCATTATTGACGCCTTTCACGGTCTTGGGACGGCGGGGGCGGCCACTTTGCGCGCCGTTGCGCCGGGAATTTCCGAAGCACTCATCACTACCGCGGCGGGGCTTGCCGCAGCCATTCCGGCGGTTATTGCCTACAACCTGATCGGCGGCTCGATTCGCGAATTCGCGTCGCGCGGCGATGACTTTACCCTGGAGATGCTGAACGCGGTGGAGCGGCAACCAACCGTGCCCGCGCCTTACCGGGCGGTTGAGACCAGCGAGGTCCGCAGGTAATGGCTTTTACCGCAGCGAACGGACGAACCCAACTCGCGCTGGCGGATATCAACATCACACCGTTGGTTGACGTCGTTCTGGTCCTGCTGATTATTTTCATGGTGACCGCTCCCGTGCTGCAATCCGGCATCGAAGTCAGCGTCCCTAAAACCAGGACGGTCAAGGAGATAACCGAAGAGCGCCTGGTGATCAGCATCAACAAGGAGCAACGGGTTTTTTTGGGGAACGATCCCATCAATATTAATGAGATCGCCAGCAAACTCCGGCAGAAAATTCGCGATCCCCGGCATCAATCTATTTTTGTGCGGGCGGACGAAGACGTTCCGTTTGGCGCCTTCGCTACGGTGATGGATGCGGTAAAGCAATCGGGGATCACCAACGTCAGCATCGTCACCCAACCGCTCGAAGCTAATGGCCGCCAACGCTGAAATTTTCTTTGAACACGACCGATGGGGCCGCAACCTGGGATGGTCAGCCGCGCTGCATGTGGCGTTTGCGGGGGCGGTCATTTTATACATCGCGATTGGTCCGGGAAAAAATGAGGGAAGCTGGGGCGCGGGCGGCGGCGGCGATGCCATGGGCGTGACGCTGGTGAGCACGGTACCGCTGCCGGCGAATCCGGAACAGACGCAAAATGTCCTCGCTAATGAATCGAAGGGCCTCGCCAAGTCGCAGCCCAAGCCCGAGGAAAAGGCCCCGGAGGAGATTCCGATTCCCGATAAAGAAACGAAGATCAAACCCAAGCCTAAGCCGGTCACAACCGAGACCCATCAAAAGCCGCCGCCTCAACCTGTGCAGCAGGCCGAAAATCAGATCCCGTTCGGCGAAGGCGGCCCGGTACAGGGGCCTTACGGCATGTTCAATGCCGGCGGAGCGAAAGGTGGTTTCGGCTTTACCGGCGGCGGAGGAGATTTCGGTACACGCTTCGCATGGTATGTGCGCGTGGTGCAGCAGAAAGTTTCTCAGAATTGGCTTGAGTATGAAGTGGACCCGAGCATCCACCAGGCGAACCGCGTTTACCTGACTTTTGATATTGCACGCGACGGGCGCCCTTCGAATATCCGAATCGAGCAGTCGAGCGGAGTTCCATCATTGGATCAGTCGGCGATTCGCGCGTTGCAGCGTATTGAGACTTTTGGTCCGTTGCCGTCCGATTATTCGGGGAATAAGGTATCGGTTGAGTTTTGGTTCGATTACAAAAGATAGAGGACGTTGGTGACGGCGCCTTTTCAAGTGGACGGGCGGGGGCGCCCGTCGCTCCATCGTTCCGACTTTGGCGGGGACGCCCGTGGCTTTATTGTTCTAAGTAGTTATGAATAAATTTTTCATTTCGCTTGCCGCACTTTTACTCAGCGTCACAGTTCGTCCTGCAATCTGTTTCGCGCAGGATTGGATAAAGACCGGAACTGGACTTGGAGTTCAAAGAGTTCGCCTGGCGGCGGCCGATTTCAAGGCATCCAGCCAGGACCCGAAGACGCCGGATTTGCTCAAGAGCTTTAACGACACGTTGTGGAATGATCTGGACAATGCCGGCATCTTCGACATGGTTTCGAAGAGCTTTTATCCTTTGGGCGAGGTTGGCAAGCCGGCGGATGTGAAGTTTGAAAGCTGGGGCGCTCCTCCTCCAGACGCCGCCATGCTGGCATTTGGGAACCTTGGCGTTTCCGGCAATAACCTCACCGTGCAGGGATGGCTCTTCGACGTCAAGAACATCACCTCGCCGCAAGTGTTGGGCAAGCAGTACCAGGATGCCGCGACTACCAATGGAGCGCGACTTATTGCCCACAAATTTGCCGACGAAATTATCTTTCGCCTGGGCGGGGCAATCCCGGGGATTGCCGAGAGCCAGATTTATTTTGTGAGCAGCCGCAGCGGCCACAAAGAAATCTGGGTGATGGATTATGACGGACAAAACCAACATCAGGTCACGCACCAGGGATCCATTTCACTTTCTCCAAGGATTTCGCCTGACGGTTCGCGGCTTGCGTTCAGTTCGATGACAAAAGCGGGCTGGGAAATTTTGATGTACTCCATGGAATTGAACCGGCTGGTTTCATTTCCGCGATTTGGAGGGACTAATCTTTCTCCCGCGTGGTCGCCGGATGGCAGCAAGCTGGCATTCTCGTCATCACGATCCGGGCATTCGGAGATTTACACAATGGACGCCGCAACCGGCGGGAACCTGAAGCGCCTGACATCCTCAAAAGGCCCAGACGTGTCGCCGGCTTGGAATCGCAAGACCGGGCAGCAGATCGCATGGGTAAGCGGCCGCACCGGCCTGCCCGAGGTGTACACGATGGAAGCTGACGGCACCAATGAACAGCGGATCACCGATCAGGGATATGCGGTTTCTCCGTCATGGTCGCCGAATGGGACGCTGCTGCTGTTTGCCTGGATGCGCCACTACGGCCCGGGAGCTCCCGGAGCTCAGGACATCTATATTATGGATGTGGTCAGCAAACAGTTTGTGCAACTCACGCACGATGGCGGACGCAATGATTTTCCGTCGTGGGCGCCGGACGGGCGGCACGTTGTATTTCAATCGAGCCGCTCCGGAAGCGAAGAAATCTGGAGCATGCTGGCCGACGGCACGCAGCAGAGGCGCCTGACTTTTTCCGGAAGAAATACGCAACCGAACTGGAGCTGGAAGTAAAGCCGTTTTGTAATCGGGTAATTTTGTAATTGGGAAATTGAAAACCTGAGCGGTTGATAAATTTGTGGAAAAACTTTGACTTTCGATTAGCCGATTACCAAATTACTCAATTACCCAATGATTTTCAAAATGGCGCGCAGGCCGAAGGCGCGCTAATTATGGAGGGGAGAAACGTGAAACAACCGACAGCAAAATGGTTCACTCTCATATTCGCGCTGGGCGCCATCATGTTCCTGGGCGCATGCCACAAGAAAACAGCGCCGCCGCCACCGCCGCCACCGCCGCCGGCAGCTTCGCCGACTGCGTCACTTACCGCCAACCCAGAGACTGTGGATAAGGGGCAATCCACAACGCTGACATGGCAAACTACAAATGCCACCGACGTGAGCATCGGCGGCATTGGCGCCGTCGAGGCAAATGGGTCCCATCAGGTTACTCCGACGGATTCGACAACCTATACCCTAACCGCAAAGGGGCCCGGTGGAACGCAGGAAGCTACCGCCCGGGTGACGGTAAACGCGCCTCCGGCGCCCACGCAAATGGCGGCCCCGTCAGCTACCGAAGAAGAACTGTTTTCGCAAAATATCAAAGATATCTACTTCGCGTATGACAAGTCGGACATTGGTTCCGATCAGCAATCCGCGATTCAGGGAGACGCGGATTTCCTGAAGCAGCATTCCGGCATCCACTTCACGGTCGAAGGACACTGCGATGAACGTGGATCCACGGAATACAACCTGGCGCTCGGCCAAAGCCGCGCAACCTCTGTGAAGAGCGCGCTGGTGGCAGACGGCGTCAGCGCGGACAACATAAAAACGATCAGCTACGGGAAGGAAAAGCCTTTCTGTACGGAATCGAACGAACAGTGCTGGCAGCAGAACCGCCGCGGCCACTTTGTTTATCAACAATAGGCAGACGCAGGCGACATCGAAAGCAATTTTGGCCCTCCTTGAGGAAGGGAAGTGGAGAGACCCCACTTCCCTGTCGTAAACTTTAGTTAGGCATATTCAATTTTTGATTGACCTACGGAAGTGACTATGAGAATCCGGCGATATATCATGCACGGCGCGCTCTGCGCGGTTTTTGTTTTGAGTCCATTTATCACTCCAGCCTGGGGCGTAAACCGCGAGCTCATCGAACTGCAAACGCAGGTTACGGCTTTGCAGGATCAGATGACCCACATGCAGCAGTCGTTCGACGAACGCATGGGCGTGATGAAGAGCCTGATGGACCAAAACACGGATAGCATGAATAAAGTCGCGACGGCGATCATGAATCTTCAAGGTACGTTAGAAAAGCAGCAGGGGGATTCGGGAAGCAAGGTGGACCAGCTCTCGTCGCAGATTCAGGCATTGAACGACAGCCTGGACGAGTTGAAAGCACGGCTCACGAAAGTAAGCAAGCAGTTGGAGGATATTCAGGCGGCGCAGCAGAATTTGAATGCGCAGCCCGCGCCAACGGCCGCCACCGCGCCGCCGCAGGCGCAGGCGCCGCCTCCCGACATTCTCTACAACAATGCTCTGCGAGATTACAACGGTGGGAACAACGACTTGTCGTCGCAGGAATTTTCTGACTACGTGAAGTACTATCCCAATACCGATCTCGCGGGGAATTCTTATTTCTACCTCGCTGAAATCGCTTACAGGAAGGGCGATTACCAGACCGCGGCCAAAGATTATGATCAGGTGCTGCAAAACTTTCCCAGCGGGAACAAGGCGGCCTCTGCCGAACTGAAAAAGGGATTCGCGTTGATCGAACTTGGCCAGAAGGAGGATGGCGTGGCGGCCTTGCGACATGTGATCGCGCGGTACCCCCGAAGCAACGAAGCTCTCCAGGCGCGCGACCGGCTACGCAAGCTGGGAGTCGCAACTACAGCCCCGTCAGGTCGAAGATCGGGAGAGTGAGTGTGTGAAGGCCTTTTCGCCGATGAAACCAAAGAGCCGCGCGAAGTTCCGAGACTGAACCTCCGGTCTTTCATGCAACCGGCGTTCTAATTCAATCGACACAAGACCGAAGTAGCATAAAGGCCCAAACCAATGGGCTCCTTTGTGTATCCTCTGTGCCCCTCCTTCGCTAGGGAGGCGACCATTTCGCTGATTTCATTGACAATCGGCTGCGGGCTACGCTATCTTTAAGTCTTTGGAAGTCCTGTGGTTGCCCGCCTGGCAGGCTGCGTCTTTTCGGCGCTCAGGGTGCTCAGCGGTCTTCTTGAATTTCTGTTTAATTTTTCTGGGCTTTTTATTTCTGGGAGATTTTGAATGTCAACCTATTTCCCCAAAGCGGGGGAAATCGTTCGCAAGTGGTACGTCGTGGATGCGTCCGGGCAAACGCTCGGGCGTCTCTCGTCACAAGTCGCCCGCATTCTGATGGGCAAGGAAAATCCCCGGTACACGCCGTTCATTGACACCGGGGATCACGTGGTTGTCATCAATGCTGACAAAGTGAAGACCACGGGCATGAAGGCCGAGCAAAAAACGTATAAGCACTACACCGGATATCCGGGCGGGTTGCGCACGGAAGATTTCCGCGAGCGATTTGCGCGCAAGCCGGAATTGGTGATCGAACAGGCGGTTCTTCGCATGCTTCCGAAGAGCAAACTCGGCAAGCAAATGATCAGCAAGCTGAATGTGTATCGCGGAGACAAGCATCCGCATCAGGCTCAGAAACCGCAAGATCTGGAATTGGAAGTACGGACATAATTTTAGAGAGTCGCTCTTTTATTCTGGAACTGAGCCGGAAGCTAAGAGCTTAGGAGCTGAATGGCTGAATTGGTGCAATATTACGGTACGGGACGCCGCAAATCGGCGATTGCGCGGGTTTATCTGCGTCCGGGAAGCGGCGAAATCAAGATCAATGGACGCGCCTTCGAAGAATATTTTGTTACACCCTCGCAGCAGTCCGCGGCAAAGCAGCCTTTGGTTTCGACAGAAACGGCCGCTACATTCAACGTAGTGGCGAGAGTCGCCGGCGGCGGTGTGAATGGCCAGGCGGATGCGGTGAGGCTCGGCATCGCGCGCGCGCTGATGGTCTTCAATATCGAACTGCGGAAAAAGCTCAAGGCCGAGGGATTAGTGAGCCGCGATTCGCGGTCCAAGGAACGAAAGAAGTACGGGCAAAAGGGCGCCAGAAAACGGTTCCAGTACAGCAAGAGATAGTTTCAGGTTTCTAGTTTCAAGTTTCTGGATAGAACCTGAAACGCGAAACTGGAAACTGTTTTTAAATTCTTCCCGTGCTCCGGTGCGGGGCGGGAATGGCAATCCGGGGACAGGTTTCGGGTTTCCAGTTTCAACCGGTTCGGGTTCGAAACTTGAAACCAGAAACTCGACACTGAGTTCCCGGATGCAGATTGAATGAGGAGGTTGATTGGCTAACATCACCATGAAAGAGTTGCTCGAAGCGGGGGTTCACTTCGGGCATCAGACCAAGCGCTGGAATCCGCGGATGAAGGAGTACATCTTCGGTGAGCGCAATGGCATTTACATCATTGACCTGCAAAAAACTTTGAAGATGTTCAAGGAAGCTTCCAAGTTCGTACAGGACCTGGCCATGCAGGGCAAGATTGTTTTGTTCGTCGGAACCAAGCGGCAGGCCCAGGATGCGATCGCCGAAGAAGCGACGCGCTGTGGCGGGTTCTACGTAAACCAGCGTTGGCTGGGCGGGCTGCTGACCAATTGGGTAACGGTGCAAAAATCTGTAAAGCGCCTGAAAGAACTCGACGAAATGGCGACGGACGGCCGCTACGAGCTGCTTCCTAAAAAAGAAGTGATCAAGCTGGAGCGCGAGCGCAAGCATCTGCAAGCGAATCTCGCGGGCATCAAGAACATGAACCGCCTGCCCGACGCCATTTTTGTGATTGATTCGAACAAAGAGCAGATCGCGGTTCGAGAGGCCCGCAAGCTTGGTATTCCGGTGGTCGCCGTCGTGGATACGAATTGTGATCCCACCGAAGTGGATTATGTGATTCCGGGAAATGATGACGCGCTACGCGCGATCCGGCTATTTGCCTCGAAAATTTCTGACTCGGTCGCCGAAGGCGCCCAGTTCATGAACGACAAGAATGATGCCGATCTTGCCGCAGCGGCGGGGGCGGCACAGCAGGCTGCCGAGGCTGCGACCGAAGCTCCGGCCGAGGGAGCGCATGTCTCTGAAGATCTCGAATCTGGGACGGAAGACATCAGCATGGAAGAAGTGCTCGGTAGCGGGACCCGCAAGCAACCGGCAGCGGCGAAAGAACCCGAGGTCGAAGCGCCGGAGATTGAGCATCAAACCTTCTGAGCGTGGCGGCCTTTGTTTCGGATGAAAATCAGACCCGCGCGGGTCGCCCGCCGCGGGTTAAATTTTGTAAGCTTGGAAGGAATCACCCTACAGCTATGTCCACAGACAACAACAGCACGAATATCACTGCCTCTCAAGTGAAGGAACTTCGCGATAAGAGCGGAGCGCCGATGATGGACTGCAAGAAAGCTCTTACCGACGCCAAGGGAGACATCGAGGCCGCTATAGTTCTACTGCGCAAGCGCGGAGCGTCCGTCGCGGAGCGGAAAGCCGGACGCGCCACTAGTGAGGGGTCGGTCGCCAGTTATATCCACGCCGGTGGAAAAATCGGGGTGCTGGTCGAAGTAAACTGCGAGAGTGATTTCGTCGCGCGCACAGATGATTTCAAGGAACTCGTGCACGATATCGCCATGCATATAGCCGCCAGCGATCCCAAGTTTGTCCGCAAGGAAGACGTTACGGCGGAATCTTTCGAACGTGAAAAAGACATTTACCGGACCCAAGCTGCCGCAACCGGCAAACCGGCGCAAGTCGTGGAAAAAATCGTTGAAGGCAAGATGGGAAAGTTCTACGAAGAAGTTTGCCTGTTGGAGCAGCCTTTCATCAAGGATCAAACGGTGACTATCTCCCAATTGATTGCGGCCAAGATTGGCAAACTGGGCGAGAATATTGCAGTGCGCCGTTTCGCCAGGTTCAAAGTCGGCGAGGCAGGCGAGACGATCGCCGTAGCCAGGCAGGATCAAAGAGTAGAATGATTTCGGTTATTCGGGAGCCATAACTTGGCGTTCTTGGCTTGGAACTGCGGAGCTTTCATCTAAGTTCTCCGCAGACGTTTTGTTCATACTTACCTCTCGTTTATTCTCTTTAGAAGGATTCTTGGCGTCTCAAGGAATCCGTTTTCATTCGTCCGGCTGCTGGCGTCCGAGAATGCCCCCAAATCGGGACAGAATCGGAGTGGAATACACGCCCGAAGCCTCGCGGCGTTAAGCGGCTTTGGCGTTCGGTTCCGGTAAGGTCACCGGCTCGATGTGGAACTTCCTGACAGAAAAAATCGTCAGTACGACAAAGAGCAACAATACAGAGATTTGCGTAATCGCAAATGGCGGTTCTTTTTGGGTCGGGGCAATCGCTCTCAAAGCGGGCACTTTTTCAAACAACTGCACCACGAGAACGAAGATGTTGAAGTACAAGGCCGCGCACGCTGCAATCACATAGGTTTTTCGCCACGCAAGGTGCAGGGGGTAGCGGGTTACAATCGCAATCGCCAGTACGACCAGCGAGATGATTCCGAGCTTGATCGCTGGAGTAATCCCCGCAAACGGAAACAGAAAACCCGTTAAGATGGTCAATGCCGTCGTGCTCAAAAATATCGCTGTCCATCCATTCAGGCTCTTGTTGGTGAGAAAACCATAGATCACTACCAGCCCGGAAGCAATTCCGGCTAGACTCAGCAAGACGTGAATCAGCGTGAAGGTTTGTAAGCTGAGACCTAGAACCATGGCAGCTCCCTTTCTCCAACAGGAAGTCGGGTGACGGTGCGATGGTACGCCGTTAGGAGCAAATTGCCAATCTCCGTTTGCACCCAACGTCCCTTCATGCGAGCGCCATGTAGAATGGGCGGCATTCCAGAAAACGATCTTGCTTGTTGATACCTGCCTGGAGGAAGTCATGATCCGCCATTGTTTCGTCGTCGCAATTATTGCCGTTCTAGCGAGCTTCAGTACCGCGCAACCGTCTCTGCCCTCCAGCTTTCAGGCGAGAACCATTCACAGTCCTGAAGGAGCTGACATCTTCGTGCGCTGGGGAGGAACCGGCGCTGTGGTCGTACTCCTTCATGGATATGCCGAGAACAGTGATTCGTGGGCTCCTCTGGCAGCCGACCTGATGAAAGACCATACGGTGGTGGTGCCCGATCTGCGTGGAATCGGAAGATCGTCAAAGCCCACGGGTGGATATGACAAGAAGACCGAGGCAAAAGACATCCGCGCTGTGGTCGTCGCACTCGGGTTCGACAAAACTTTCGTCGTCGCACACGACATAGGCAACATGGTCGCCTACGCCTACGCCGCCATGTATCCGGACAAGGTTCAGCGTCTGGTGGTAATGGACGCGCCGATTCCCGGCATTGATCCGTGGAACACAATCCTCTTGAATCCGAAAGTCTGGCATTTCAACTTTCACGGCCCAGACGCGGAGCGGCTCGTGGCAGGAAGGGAGCGCATTTATTTCGACCGAATCTGGAACGATTTCACGGGCAATCCGTCGGAACCTGACGAAGCCACCAGAAATTTCTTCGCCGCCACTTACGCGCAACCCGGGGGCATGCGGGCTGGCTTTGCGCAGTTCACGGCGTTTTCCACCGATGCCGCGGATAACCAGGTCTTCGAGCAGGTGAAACTGACGATGCCTGTCTTGGCGGTTGGTGGAGAGAAGTCGTTCGGAGCGTTGCAGGCCGTCATCATGCGCAATGTGGCGACCAATGTTCAACAGGCGATCGTTCCTCACTCGGGGCATTGGCTGATGGAAGAGAATCCGGAATACACGGTCAAGCTGGTGCGAGACTTTCTCGATTCTCCAGCAGCAGCGATGCCAACTCCTGCCGCGTCCAATGAAGATGCAAGAGAAAAACGGCTTAGGCCGGAGGAGTTCGAATTCCCCCAGCAAGGCAATCCCGGCACAGGAAGTTCCGGCGTGGGCGGAATACAAACGGTCGTGCTCAAAGGCGACCCGAATGAGAGTGGCGTCTACACGATCATGTTGCGTGTGCCCGCGCATACGCACATCGCCGCGCATTCGCACCGCGATGATCGCGTGGCAACTGTTATTTCAGGAACCTGGCGGATAGAATACGGTGACAAATTCGACGAATCGGAACTTAAGGCTCTCCCGCCGGGGAGCTTCTACACCGAACCGCCCGGACGAAACCACTTTGCAGAGACGGGTGATGAACCTGTAATCGTCCAGATCACGGGCTTTGGCCCCTCGTCCACCAGGTACGTAGACGCGGCCCAAGACCCTCGTCCGCGAAATACCAACTAACGCCGTAACGGACGCGGGCACGGAGGCGATTCTGATTTTCAAAGTCTGAGGATACCGGTGCTTTGGAATGCGAGAGCGCGGGGACATTTATAGGAAAAGAGCGAAGAGCGAAGAGCCACCCGCTAGCTCATTTCTCGGATTATCGAACTGCATCAACCTATAGCTTCAACTCGCAATCACATACCTTTCGCGCTTCGTAACGGGTGATGCTAGACTGAAATTCCCATGCAGACCCCAGTCTTCAATCGCGTTCTATTAAAAATTTCCGGCGAAGCCTTGGCTGCGAATCAGGGCTTCGGGGTGGATCCCCTTCGGATTCACGAGATTGCGGCGGAACTGGCCGACGTGCACACCCTGGCCGTGCAAATCGCAATTGTCGTGGGCGGGGGAAACTTTTTCCGGGGCGTGGCGGAACAGGCGCGCGAAATGGACCGAGTATCGGCCGATCACATGGGGATGATCGCCACCGTGATCAATTCGCTTGCGCTGCAGGATGCCTTGGAAAAGCAGGGCATTCATACTCGAGTACAGACGGCGATCGAGATGAATCAGGTGGCGGAGCCGTTCATCCGGCGTCGGGCTATGCGACATCTTGAAAAGGGGCGCATCGTGATTTTTGCGGGCGGGACGGGCAATCCTTATTTTTCGACCGACACCGCAGCGTCTCTTCGCGCCATGGAAATCAAGGCTGATGCCATTCTGAAGGCCACCAAGGTTGACGGAATTTATGATGCAGATCCCATGCTGGTGAAGGATGCGAAGAAGTTTGCCGAAATTACTTATATGGACGTGCTAAGACAAGGCCTGAAGGTGATGGATTCGACGGCGATCTCGCTGTGCAAAGACAACAATCTTCCGATCATCATTTTTAGCCTGAATGAACGCGGGAATATCCGCAAAGTTTTGACCGGCGAGAAGATCGGGTCGCTGGTATCGGCATAAAGCGGGTTTGGGCGGGCAGCGTCCGTCCCCACACTACCCGCTGAAACAAGGTTTATAATTCAACGTTTCAATCCTTCTGCGGAGCTGACAAATAATGGCTCAAGCCACGATGGCCGCAATTCCGGGCCTTAAAGACACCTACATTCAATTGAAAACGCGGATGGACAAGGCGGTAGATGATTTCCGCAAGGCGATGGCGGCAACGCGAACCGGCCGCGCGTCCGTGCACATGCTGGATTCGGTCACAATTGATTACTATGGCTCGCAGATGCCGTTGAATCAGATCGCACAGGTGCATGCGTCGGAGGCGCAACTGCTTACGGTGCAGCCGTTCGATCCCACGTCGTTACCCACAATCGAAAAGGCGATTCGCTCCGGGGATCTGGGGCTGAATCCCATGAACGACGGCAAGATTATCCGCGTCCCAGTGCCGCCGCTGACCGAAGAGCGGCGCAAAGACATGGTCAAGCATTTGAACAAGGTGCTCGAAGAGCATCGCACGGCGGTTCGCAACATTCGCCGCGACGGCAACGACGCCATCAAGAAAGCGATGAAAGACAAGAAGATCACCGAAGACGACGAGAAGCGCGCGATGGAAGAAATCCAGAAGCTCACCGACGATGAAATCAGAAAGATGGAAGAGCTGAATAAGAATAAAGAAAAGGAATTAATGGAAGTGTAAGGTATGAATGTTCAGGTAGAGACGTAGCTCGCTACGTCTGGTTTAAAAGAAGCTACAATCTGAGCTGCAACAAGACGCAGCAAGCTGCGTCTCTACGGGGGTGCACAGGTTGCCGCGAATCGTGGAGGAAAAACAATTCCCGGTGATTGGGATTGAAGTCCGCACCAATAATTCCCGAGAAGCGTCCGGAGAAGGTGAAATTCACAAGCAATGGGAGAAGTTTTTTAAGGAAGGAATTCTGGAACGAATCCCAGACAGGCTGACCTCCGAAATTGTCGTGGTCTATTCCAACTACCAGAGCGACAGGCATGGCGACTACGACTACTTGATTGGGGCCAAGGTGAATGATGCTTCGAAAGCTCCGTCCGGGATGGTTGTTAAAAAAGTTCCAACTGGAAAGTACGCAATCTTCACCGCAGAGCCGGGACCTGTGGCGAAAGTGGTCCCGGAACAATGGCAAGAGATTGGAGCTTGGAGGACAAATCGCAACTCGGAGGAGTGAGGGCTTATAGATCAGATTTTGAGATTTACGACGAACGTAGTCGTGATCCGCAGAATTCGCAGGTGGATATCTACGTCGGTTTGAAATGCTTGGAGTAGAGACGTAGCTCGCTACGTCTTGTTGTGCCGCAAGCCTCGGATTGCAGCATCTTTAGACAAGACGCAGCAGGCTGCGTCTCTACCCGGCATTTTGCTAATCCTCCGATTTGATAATCGGTTCAAACCCTGAGCAGCTTAACACCGGCAGGCGCGGATACTTCGCGAATCTCGGATCGGTGAATGAAAGCTTGCAGAGAAAAAAGATCGAATCCCGATCCGACCTGATTTCTTGCACGTGCCGGCAGCCGGCACAGAGCCCGGCGACATGCAATGGCGCTTTCGCTGACGGTTCAGAACCCGTATGACCTCCAACCCACTTTAGGGTTCAAAGGGCTATCATCCCACCAAATCGCATTAACCTTTGCAACTCTCTAGTTTCCATCGCATCTAAACATTGACAACGATTCACTCAACTCTTAGTATAGCGATTGCAGCAAAGCTGATGCTATGATTCAAAAGCACTTATATCAACAAGGAGCCTGTATATGGCCAAAATTATAGGAATTGACCTAGGCACAACTAACTCATGCGTCGCTGTCATGGAAGGTGGGGAGCCCAAGGTTATCGCAAACGAGGAAGGTGGGCGAACCACGCCGTCGGTAGTCGGTTTCACCAAGACCGGTGAGCGACTGGTCGGACAAGTGGCCAAGCGCCAGGCGATCACCAATCCGGAGAACACAGTTTACTCGATCAAGCGGTTTATGGGACGCCGCTACGACGAGGTGACAGAAGAAATCAAGATGGTCCCATACAAAGTCGTGCAATCCGGCGATCACGTCGCGGTGTTGGCGCAGGGCAAGGAATATACGCCTCCGCAAATTTCGGCGATGATTTTGCAGAAATTGAAGAAGGCTTCGGAAGATTACCTCGGCGAAAAAGTCACCGAAGCGGTCATCACCGTGCCTGCATATTTCAACGACGCACAGCGCCAGGCGACGAAGGATGCCGGACAAATTGCCGGCCTCGATGTAAAGCGAATCATCAACGAGCCCACGGCGGCGGCGCTCGCATACGGCCTCGATAAAAAGAAAGACGAGACTATTGCCGTCTATGACTTCGGCGGCGGAACGTTCGATATTTCGGTGCTCGAAGTCGGCGAAGGTGTGATCGAAGTAAAGGCCACCAATGGCGACACACACCTCGGCGGCGACAATCTCGACCAGCGCATCGTTGACTGGCTGATTGACGAGTTCAAGAAGGACGAAGGCCTCGACCTTCGCGGCAAAGGCAACGAGATGGCTTTGCAGCGTCTGCGCGACGCGGCGGAACGAGCCAAGATCGAGCTCTCCACGACCATGGAGACCGAACTCAATCTACCATTTATCACGGCGGATGCCAGCGGTCCGAAGCATCTGGTGAAGAAGCTGACCCGGGCCAAACTTGAATCCATGGTTGAGGACATCATCCAGCGTTCGGTTGGGCCATGCAAACAGTGCATGAAGGACGCGGGCGTTGATTCGAGCAAGATTGACGAAGTGGTGCTGGTTGGCGGGCAAACCCGGATGCCGCTAATTCAGGCCCTGGTAAAGGAACTCTTCGGGAAAGAGCCTCACAAGGGCGTCAATCCTGATGAAGTGGTTGCAGTTGGGGCGGCAATTCAAGGCGGCGTGCTCGGCGGCGAAGTCAAAGATCTATTGCTGCTGGACGTGACTCCGTTGTCGCTTTCAATTGAGACGCTGGGTGGCGTGGCGACTACCATGATTCCGCGCAACACCACGATTCCGACTCGCAAAACGGAAACGTTCTCGACCGCGGCAGATAGCCAGACTTCAGTCGAAGTCCACGTGTTGCAGGGCGAACGTCCTCTGGCTCGTGACAATCGGACGCTGGGCAAATTCCACTTAACCGGAATTCCGCCGGCACCGCGCGGCGTTCCGCAGATCGAAGTGACGTTCGATATTGACGCCAACGGCATTCTGAACGTGACCGCGAAAGATACGGCCACGGGCAAGGATCAGAAGATCACGATCACGTCGTCTTCAGGCCTTAGCAAGGACGAAGTTGAGCGCATGGCGAAGGAAGCCGACTCGCACTCCGCCGAAGATAAGGCAAAGCGCGAAGAGATCGAGTCAAAGAACCAGCTCGATTCCATGGTTTACAGCGTGGAAAAGATGCTGCGTGAACAGGGCGATAAGATCTCGGGCTCGGAGCGCGGAGATGTCGAGAATGCGATCGCCGATGCCAAGAAGGCGCTTGAAAGTAGCGACAAGAGCGCAATGGACAAGGCTCGTGAGACCTTGACCCAGGCTTCGCACAAGTTGGCTGAGCAGATGTACAAAGCTGCACAGCCGCAAGGCGGGCCGGGGGCGGGGACCGCACCGGAGCCACATGCTGACGGAGCATCTGGCAATGGACAAAAGAAAGACGAAGGCGTTATAGACGCTGAGTACGTTGACGTCGAAGATAAGAAGTAAGCCGTCAGTTATCAGCCGTCAGCTATGAGTAGGGG
>JBOGLA010000025.1:0-106970 GCA_050746185.1 Terriglobales bacterium
CCCACAAAGAACATGAACGTGATGGATAGCAAATACAGCAAAGCGATACGCTTATGGTCAGTGGTAAGCAGCCATGAGCGGACGCCATATTCAGCGTTAATGTAGTTCTCGCGTTCGGGAGTGCTAATTACTGCGGTAGCCATTGCTATTCCTTGGAATGCTCGGATTGCGTCCCTGCCGGTTTCAACATTGGATTTCCCGCCGAACCCGGAGGCAGCGAACTCAACGACTTGATGTACGCCACCAGTTCATTCATCTGCTCTTCGTTTACCAGGCCCTGAAATACGGGCATGATGTTTTTGAAGCCGGAGACGATTTTCGCTCCGGGAGTCATTACGGATTCTCGAATATAGTTCTCATCCGCGATAACCGTTCTGCCGTCTTCGAGGGTTACGGCATTCCCATATACGCCATTCAGCGTCGGCCCCCGGCCTTGAGTTTCAAACTTGTGGCACGTCGGGCATCCAAGCTGGGCGAATTCACTCTGGCCCTCGGCTGCGAGAGAACCAAAAGTTCTGCTGGTCGCAAGCCAGTTCTGATAATCGGAGGGGGTCATCACCACAACCTGGCCGATCATTCCGGAGTGCATGGTGCCACAGTACTCCGCACAGAACAGGTGGTACGTGCCCGGCCTCGTCGCCTTGAACCACGCGGTAACGTAGCGGCCCGGAAGAACGTCCTGCTTGATTCTAAATGCCGGGACATAGAAACTGTGGATCACGTCCTGCGACGTCATGATCATTTTCACGTCGCGGCCCACCGGCACGTGCAATTCGTTGATCTCTCTTTGGCCTTCGGGATGCTGGAACTTCCACATCCACTGCTTCGCCACCGTGTAAACCTCGGTTGAATCGCGCGGCGGCGTGCGTTCGTGAAAGTAGATCATCGCGCCCCACGCGAAGATGACCAGGAAAACTCCCAGCGGGATGACCGACCAGCCGATTTCCAAGAGCATGGAACCGTGAATCTGCTCCGCCTGGCGTCCATGACGCCGGCGATACTTGATCGCGAAGACCGTAATCGTAGTGAAAATGATCGCGCACGTGACCGCGGACAAGACCAGCAAAAACACGTAGAGCAGATCGAGTTGCCCCGCTATTGACGAGGCTCGCACCGGCCAAAGTGGAAATGTGTCAACCATGTCTCGAGACCTGTGTTGCCGCCCGATGCTCCGCGTCAGAGCCGTGCCGGAATAACACCGCCATCAGCAGCCCCAGAATCAATAAGGTTGCCAACGCCCCCAGCTTCAAAATTCTGGAGATCACGGCGCCATACCTGCCGGTGTTGGGGTCGTAGTGGTAACAGTAAAGCAAGACCTCGTCCACTACGGTTCCGATTTTGTTTTGAGAGGCTTGAATGAGCCCCAGCCGCAAATCTTTGGGCGCGTATTCCACGCCATAGTAGTACTGCGCGATTTTTCCCTGCGGCGTCAGAATCATGATTGCTGTGGAATGAGCGAACTGTCCTGTCGCCGGATCATATTGATATTGAAACCCAGCAGCTTTGGTCAAGGCGTCAATGGAACTTTGCGGTCCGGTAAGAAAATGCCAGCCCTGGGCCGCACCCGGACGCCCATATCTTTCCATATATTCCGCTTTCTTCGCGGCCCCTATTTCAGGCGTGTCCTTCGGATCAAAGCTTACGGTCAAGACATTGAATTCATCGCCCACGTTGAATTTAAGCACCTTCAACGCACTGGAAAGTCCGGCTAATACCTCCCCGCAGAGCATCGGGCAGCGGTAATAAACCAGACTCAAAATCACCGGCTTTTGGCCGAAGTAGTCACTCAGATGAACCGTCTTTCCGGTTTCATCGCGGAAGCCCAGGTCAAGCGGAATTTGTTCATTGAGATTCTGTTGAATGCCTACGTTCTTCAATCCCGGGGGCCGGACATTCGCCGGAGGTGAAAGAAGCCCGGTACGCATGTTCTGCGCGAACGAGCAAAGCGACAGGCCGAAGACGATCGTCAGTAATTTCGCCGTCCATTGCAACCGCGGAAAAATGGATATCCCCCGACTCCGCTTCGCTTCGCCCGAGATGACAGTTTTATCTATGAAACTCATGAGACTAAGCACGACACTAATGGCCTTTCCGTTTGCTCACTTTCGGTTTGCTTTCGTTACCCGGCTGCGTTGACGCCATGCCTTCGCTATGGTCCGCTCTTTCCGCCGCCGCGCTAATTGTGTTTACTACCGACTCCGGAGTTACACCCGTTCGCGGAGTTGTATTCAGCCCACGCTGCGCAATGATTTCCATTGCCCGGTCTATGGGAATTCGAACCTTCCCTGCCTGCTGGTCAACCCAGCCGTAGCTATCTAACTTCCGTTCTTCCTGGAGCCGGAAATCATTGTTTTCGGTCCGCTCGTTGGTCTCCAGGCGAGGCTGTGAAAAATCCTGATTGATCCGGGAAGTCACGACAGCGGCATTGGTATCTCGGGTGTCGGCTTCCGCAGGCCTTGCCATTGGATTTTGCGGGGTCTGATGAGTTCTTTCGTACCAGGTTCCAAGGTGGTAAGTTCCCAGAACTATGAAATAAACAATTCCCACGAAGATAGCGAGCGTGAGCAGGGAGCCGAGCACAACCTTCGAGCTCCAGTCCCGCTTCTCGAACCTTACATCGTCGTGATGTGAACTCTGTTCGTGTTCAGTCATGGACCAATTCCAAAAGCCCCGCCGCGTGCGGATCATGCAACGGCAGAAGGGGGCGCTGCCTCAGATTGCGAAAAAACAGCGACAGCCAAAAACCGCCGATCGCCACCGGCACAACCGCATCCAGAAAGTGCCAGTAAAATTGCCGATGAAAATTTGGCTCGATGAACCAGTAAAGATCCACATATCGCATAAAGATCACCCATACTGCAACCCAAACCAGGCGACGGGGATCGCGTTTCAAGGATCGCGATAGCAGCATCGCGAATGGCACTGCAAAATGAAAGACGATCAGAAACAGTCCGACATACTCCCATCCGTTATGAAAGCGGCGGGTGTAGAAAGTAATTTCGTCGGGAAGGTTTCCCGCCCAGATGATCAGCAACTGAGAAAATGAAAAATACGCCCACAGCATGATGAAGGTGAGTATGAATTTGCCGTGATCCTGGACTTCCTTGGGCCGCAGATATTCTGACATCGGCTTGTAAGGAACGAAGATTCGCTCCACCACCACCACGAAACAAATTGCCGACAGGCATTGCCCGACCAGATAGATCATCGCGTAAATGGTCGAAATCCACGGCGGCGTAAGCGACATCACCCAGTCAATTACCGCGAACGACATGGTCAGGGCGTAGAGAACCAATCCCGGAGCCGCGATCGTCCGAAAGCGCGGACTGAGGTTCCGGGTCGGTGGATTGTCCTGCTCAGCCGAAACTCGGTTCAATCGCCACGCAAGGAGTATCCAGATGGCGAAATAAATCATCCCCCGCCAGACGAATCCGCTGGCAGTTAGGTAAGAGTGAGTAAGGTCCACGAGATGAGCGTCTTGCGCCATGGCTTTCGCATCCGTCCAGACATAAAGATGGCGCATGCCGAGGACTAGCGGAATGAAAAACAGCGCCATGAGCGGGAGCGTGCGGGTGGCGGCTTCCAGTTGACGCCGCATCACGATGCCCCATGCGCCGCCGGTCAAATGTTGAATCATCAGGAACGACATGCACCCCAGGGTCAGGCCCAGCCAAGCCATGTAGCCGAGTAAATATGACCGGAAGAACTGTTCGGGCGAGAGAAATGCGAAAATGACCCCAATGATTGCGAAGAGAACGCCGATAATCAGCGATCGCTGTTGTATGGTTTGCGCAACCGGCGGCGCCATCAGCTCAGCATTGTTTACACGCGCCGCGCTCATTGCGGTTCTCCTGTTTTAGTTTCCGGGGCCGCTACTTCCGGCAGCGTTGCGCCGGACCCTGGGTCGCCGCGGAATTGCGGAGGCTCCGACGGAATCTTTTGCCCGGCTGGTAAATCGGCGCTCGTCGCGGACTGGCTCAATTGCAGCGCCTGAATATAGGCCACGATGCACCAGCGGTCCCGTGCCGGAATTTGCGGCGCATATTGGGGCATTGCACCGAATCCATAGGTCATAACTTCGAAAAAATATCCTAACGGCGCTCTGCGGAGGCGATCCGTATGGTAAGACGGAGGCGCCCGGAAGCCACGTTGTACGACAATGCCATTGCCGTCGCCCATCCGCGAATGGCATGGGGCGCAGTAGATGTCGAAGCGTTGCTGACCCCGGTCCAGCACTTCTTTCGTTACGGGAAACGGCATGTAATCGCCAGGGTTGTTGCCGACTTTTCCGGTATAGAAATATGTATCCGCATGCAACTGGCCTCGTGCCACGGTCCCCTCGACCGGTGGTCTTGCAGACCGCAAATCCGGATAAAAGTCGCTCATCGCCAGAGGCTTGAAGCGCGGCTGGTCATGCATATCCTGGCGGCATCCCGCCAAAGCCAGCAGCGCCAGCAGTCCCAGGCTCGGTAATCCCGACGAAAATTTCCCGAGGCGCGCCACTTAGCTGGGAACCTCCGAAATTGATTTTGCCCCCAAGCTCTCGAGAAAGGCGTGAGTTCCCGCTTCGTTATATTTCGGATCCGAAGAGAAAATGATCAGAAAAAACTTGTCGTTCGTGACAAGATCAAAACGCGGCACGTTGAACACAGGGTGATAGGGCATGGGCAGGCCATTCAGCACCAGCATGCCGAACACCGCCGACAATCCGGCAAACAGAATCGTCATCTCAAACGTCACGGGAATAAACGAGGGCCACGAATTGGGCGGCCTGCCGCCAACATTGATCGGATAGCTGATGGTATTGATCCACCATTGCAGCATGAATCCGCCGGTCATTCCGAGTATGCCGCCAACCAATGTGATGAGAGCAACACCGTTCTTATGGAAGCCGATGGCTTCGGCCAATTCCTCGATGGGGAACGGGCTGTAAGCGTCAATCCTCCTATAGCCCGCTTCGTAAGTCTTGTGGGCGGCAGCCACAATATCCGTCGGGGTGTCAAATTCGGCCATCATTCCAAAAACCGGCTCAGGAGTCATTAGTGCTTCACCTCCAATTCCGGCAAGTGCTTCACTTCCGCTTCCGGCAGCAGAGTACGCAGCTCAAAGATGGAAATCATCGGCAAGATCCGCACAAAGAGGAACATGGCAGCGAAGAACATCCCCAACGTACCGATAAAGACCGCCCAGTCCCATCGCGTTGGGTAGTACATTCCCCATGCCGAGTTGGTAAAGTCGCGAGTGAGGCTGACCACAACAATAATGAAGCGCTCAAGCCACATTCCAACCAGGACGTCGAGTGAGATGAGGAACAGCCACCCCGGGCTAGTACGAAACTTGCGAATCCACAAAATTTGCGGAAGCGCAAGGTTGCAGAAAAGAAGAAGAAGATACCAAGCGGCATAGGGTCCGTGCAGGCGGTTCCACCGAAGGAAATTTTCGTATGGATTCCCGCCATACCAGTTCATGAACGCTTCCATGCCGTATCCATACGCCACGATCAGGCCGGTCGCGAGCATTACCATGGCTGAGTTTTCCAAATGGCGCTGGGTGATGAAATCCTCGACGTCATAAAACTTCCGGATGGGAATGGCGAGAACCAGCACCATGGCAAAACCGGAATAGATGGCGCCCGCCACGAAATAGGGCGGAAAGATGGTTGTGTGCCATCCCGGAACGATGCCGATGGCGAAATCAAAACTGACCACGGTGTGGACCGACAGCACCAGCGGCGTTGCCAATCCGGCGAGAAGCAGATATGCGGTTTCGTAGCGAGCCCAGTGGCGCGCGGAGCCGCGCCAGCCCATGGATAACAATCCAAAAGTAAATCGCAGGAACGAATTCCCGGTGCGATCGCGAAGGGTGGCGATGTCGGGAATTAATCCGATAAACCAAAACACCAGCGAGATGGTGAAGTAGGTTGAGACCGCGAAAACGTCCCACACCAGCGGACTGCGGAACTGCGGCCAGTAGCCCATGGTGTTCGGATAAGGGAACAACCAATAGAACAACCATGGGCGGCCCAGGTGCATAAGCGGGAACATGCCGGCGCAGGCGACGGCAAACAATGTCATCGCCTCGGCGAAACGGTTTATGGAGTTACGCCAGGATTGCCGCAGCAATAATAAGATTGCAGAGATCAGAGTTCCGGCGTGGCCGATTCCGATCCACCAGACGAAATTAACGATGGCGAATCCCCAGCCAATGGGGATGTTGACGCCCCAGATTCCAACGCCCTTAACAAAGAGATATGCCGCGCCGAACAGCAAGCCCTGCATGGCCAAGAACGCCACCAGAAATCCGAAGACCCAGCCCAGCTTGATTGGTCGCTTAAGCACAATCGAGCTGATCTTGTCAGTGATGGAAGCGAAGCTGTGCCCCGGT
The DNA here is from genome assembly GCA_050746185.1 of Terriglobales bacterium. Taxonomy (GTDB): domain Bacteria; phylum Acidobacteriota; class Terriglobia; order Terriglobales; family Acidobacteriaceae; genus PALSA-188. The sequence goes on from JBOGLA010000025.1 coordinate 6,385, forward strand.
TGAAGGACCGGTGCTTTATCCTCGCCTACTTCGACTTCGGTTGGACTCACCATTCTTTACTTAAGCTCCGTCTTTGCTCGCTCTATTTATGCTTCGGATCGCTGCGTTAAGCTTCCAGTTCGGGATTCGGATTCCGGATTTCCGCCAGATATGTAGTCCGCGGACGCGTGTTCAAGTCATCCAGCAGGCCGTAATTTCGCGACTCCGCCTTGAGTTTTGAAACCTGGCTGTTCCGGTCGTTAATGTTGCCGAAGATAATCGCGTTCGCCGGACAAGACTGCTGGCATGCGGTTTGCAATTCTCCGTCGCCGATCTTACGGTTTTCGCGCTCAGCCAGAATGCGATTCTCGCTGATTCTTTGTACACAGTACGTGCATTTCTCCATCACGCCACGGCTGCGGACGGTTACGTCGGGATTCCGCATCATTTTGAATTGAGGCGTCTGCCAATCCTGGAACAAAAGGAAATTAAAGCGGCGGACTTTGTAAGGGCAGTTATTCGAGCAATAGCGCGTCCCCACGCAGCGGTTGTAAATCATGTCGTTCAAGCCTTCAGAGCTGTGCACCGTCGCGCCGACGGGGCAGACCAGTTCGCACGGCGCGTTTTCACACTGCATGCAGGGGACAGGCTGAAAATACGCCTTGGGATTATCACGATCGCCCTGATAATACGCATCCACGCGAATCCAATGCATGTGGCGCCCGTCGTTGACCTGCTCCTTGCCGACCACGGGAATGTTGTTTTCCGACTGGCATGCGATGATGCAGTTATTGCATCCCACGCAGGAATTGAGGTCAATCGTCATGCCCCACGCGTAAGTTTCGTCCTTGTAGTCGTATCCGGGATAAAGAGTGAGCTCCGGAGGCGGATTTCCCTTCTGCGCGAAAGCCGGATCTTTTTGATATTCGTCGAGGGTTCGCGTACGCACCAGAGGCCGGCTATTGCCATCCTGGGTTTCCATCGTCTGGTAGCCCTGGGTCGAGGCCAGCAAGTATGTTCCGCCGGCCTTTGAAATTTTCACGCCGGTTGTAAACCAGGGTGTTGCGCTGAATCTCAAGGGATAGAAATCGAAGCCAGTGCCGGTTCCAACGCGACCGGCATGGCTGCGTCCGTATCCCAGGAAGGCGGTGACGGAATTGTCGGGATGCCCAGCCTGTATCCAGATCGGCGCGGTAACACTTTTCCCGTTCAATTCAAGTTTGATCAAGTCTTGCGTCTTCAACCCCAGGCGCTCGGCCATTGCGGGGCCCATCATCACAGGATTGTCCCAAGTCATCTTCGTCATAGGCTTGGGAACTTCCTGGAGCCAGCCATTGTTGGCGAAGCATCCGTCATAGACAGAAGGATCGCGGCGGAAGTTGATCTCAATAGCATTTTCGCCGGCCTCAGCAGGCGACGATGTCGCCGCTGCTTTCGCGGAGACAGTCTTCGGCGTGAAAGTCGTTCCTTCAATCCAGCCGTCGTGCAGCGACTTTCGCCAGAAGGCGTCGAAGTCGGCGCCGGAATGCTTGGAGCGCCAATAGTCTTGCACAATTGGGTGGCCCGTAGCTTGACTTTGGCCCGTGAAGAGAGCCATGACTTCATACACGCTCTTGCTCTGGTAAAGCGGAGCAATCAGCGGTTGCACGATGCTCACGGTTCCGTCGTAAGCCCGCGTATCGCCCCACGATTCGAGATAATGCGCTTCGCTGATGTGCCAATGACAGTACTGGGAGGTTTCGTCCTGATAAAGGCCAAGATGGACGCGCAGCGGAATATTTGTTTTTTGCAGCGCATCTGCGAATCCGATGTCGGGAGGTGTGTCGTAAGACGGATTCCCGCCGACGATCAGCAGCAGTTGAACCTTGCCCCCCTTCATGTCGGCGACTAAATCTTTCAGCGAATCGGTTTGATTGACCGGATTCGCATTCACCGGCTCCGTATAGAAAACGGTCTTGCCGATGTTGCCCAAAGATTGATTAATAGAGTGAGCTAAAGCATGCACGGCCGGCGACTGATGATCTCCAGCAATCACAACGCTTGAACCTTTGTGACTTTGCAGATCTTTCACAATCGCGGCAAGATATTTCTGCTGATCTGCCTTCAGTGCTTCGCCGCCGCCGCTGCCGCCTAGACCGGCCGCTAACGCCGCGGCGAACGGCTCGATATCCACGGCGCGCGCCGGCAAATGATGATCGGCCTTCACGCCAGTGGAACTTGGGGTGCTCTCGATTACATACATCCGACTCATGTGGCCGGAATCGGGATCGCGCCTCTTGGCGAAATCGCGCGTGTAGCGGGTCATGCCTGGGAAACCGGCGTACAGGAAGTCGGCATCCAGGGAGACGATCACATCCGCAGCATCGAATTTGTAAGTGGTTTCGACCGGCTGGCCGAACGCCATCTGCGCTCCGGCGACGACGTTATCCCGATTGATGGGATCGTACACATGCCATTTCGCCTGCGGGTATCGCGAACGGAGTTGACTGAATTGATCAGCAAGCGTTGGCGACGAGAATGATCGCGTCAGAATCCGTATGCCCGCACCGTTCGCGGAATTCTGCACGACGAGCGGTTCACGCATCGCCTCCATGAACGCTCCCCAAGTGCTCAACTCGCCTCTATAAGTAATGTTTTGCGAACGGTCTGGGTCGTACATGCCGAGAATCGAGGCCTGTGCGAAAACATCGGTGCCGCCTTGGCTAGCCGGGTGTTTATCGTTGCCCTCGATCTTCGTGGGCCGATACATGTTACTTTCCACCAGCAGGGGATTGCCGTAAGCGCCCAGCGAAAATGCCGTGGCATAAAATAATGGCTTGCCGGGAATCACATCTTCCGGTTGCTCAACGTAGGGCACAATCGGTTCTAAAGGCTGTTTAGTGCAAGCGGTCATGCCCGCCATAGCCAGCGAGGCGCCCATCAGTTTCATGAATCCGCGCCGCGAAACTGAATCCGCCCACTCCGACGCGCCCTTGGGGAACTCGCGGTGCATCATCTCCTGAAATTCCGCGCTGCCAGCCAATTCTTCCAGGCTGCGCCAATATTCCGGACCTTTGGTCCCCGCGATGCGGGCGCGCGCGGTTTCTAAATCCAGCTTATCTTTCTTGCTGGGGCAAACTGCCTCTCGGTGCTTATTTTCTTTTTCCATCATTGCTATCTTCGTTATCAACTTTGGCTTTGACGGGCTCGGCTTCAGCCCTGCCGGAAATCTAAGAGTTCCAGTTACGGTGCAGCAAGCCGCACCCTTTCAAAGCCAACCCAAAGCCCTATCCAAAACAAACAGAATCCAAACTCCCCAAAAGCCTACCTGTGGCACGTCGAGCAGCTGGTGATATCTGCCACGGTCCGCAAGTTGTATTTCTTGATCAGATCAACTCCCAAAGAATGTTGATCGGTGTATAGCTTTCCATCCAAAAGTAATGGCTTAAAGCTCGACGGCTGCTCGTACCGCATATTAAAGACCTCGTTGCGCGGGCGAAGATACTTATCCGGAGAGCGGTGGCAGTCGAGGCACCACTCCATTTGAAGCGAAGCGTAGTTATACATCAAAGGCATGCGGTCCACGGGGCCGTGACAGGTGTTGCAGCCCACTCCTTTGTTTATGTGAATGCTGTGATCGAAGTAAACGAAATCCGGCAGGTCGTTGACGCGATTCCAGACCAGCGACTTGCCGGTCGCGAAACTCTCGCGCACCGGTTCCAGCATGGGAGCACCGGCCCAGATTTGAGAATGGCAATTCATACAGGTTCGAGTGGGGGGAATTCCGGCAAAACTCGAGGTCTCGACCGAAGTGTGACAGTAGCGGCAATCAATGCCCACGTCCGCAACATGATGCTGGTGGCTGAAGGGCACCGGCTGCGGCCTCGCCACTTTCTCATACGTGACGTAAGGTGACCGCTGCAACTGAATAGTGGCCCATAGCACGCCACCCAGAAGGAACACGGTCGCTATGATCGTGACCTTGGAAAGTGTATTAGTACTGCGATGAAAAATCTGCATCGATGAGCGTTCTAGGTGCAGCGGGGCTTTTGAGGGCTCCGGTTCATGCAGCGTTGCTTGATTAAATAGCTATTAAATTGCGCGTGCTTTTAGAAAACTGGAAATTATAACAGTTCGAACGGCTTTGAAAAGCAGTTTCCTCTTGCGGCAATCATTTTAATCTTAGACTTTACTTTGGAAGCTCAGGCAGACCGAACGCCGAGCGAAATACCAGCACAATCGGCCTCTTAGTTGCGGTCTCCCAACCCGTGTTTATGGCCGCAGCGCTTGCACATTGTAGGGGGCTCATCGTTATCCACCGGGTGATGGACCGGCGGAAGAGTTCGCAGGTAGGCGAATACTGCCATCAGATCGTCATCGGTCATGCTGCGAAAGGTCCACCAGGGCATGGGCAACTTCAGCGCGCGAGCGCCAACGAAACCGCTACGCATGGTCCGTATGAACAACGCTTCGTCGTAGTAACCGATGCCGGTGGCATCGGGCGTGATGTTGGCGGAAACAACTGTTGGGCCCATCGGATTGCCGCCCGCCATCTCCATTCCCTGGATCGGCTGAAAATTCTTATCCAGCGGAGTATGGCAACCGCTGCAATGCGCTATCAAAACCAAATACGCCCCGCGCTTCGCGGGCGTGGACATGTCCGGTTCCGGCACGGGGTCAGTCACGGGGCGCGGCGCCAACTGGATTAAACGCGAGAACAGGAAGGAAATTTTCGTCGGAGGCAGTACGTTATGGGATGGCGGCAGACTACGGATAAAGACTACAACTGACGCCACGTCCTCGTCGGACATGTGGCGAAAGTGGTCGTAGGGCATGGCGGGAAAGAGCACGCTTCCGTCCGCTGCGATCCCCTCGCGAATGGCGCGGGTGATGGCGTCATCGCTCCATTTCCCGATACCAGTGTCAGGATCTGAGGTTATGTTCGGCGCAATTATCCTAAAACCGGGCTCGTCATCCAACACCGCGCCGGCGCCTTCCTGGGAAACCAACAGCGGCGGATTCGATTTCTCATCGTGCTTGGAATGGCAATCGAAGCAACCCGATACGCCCCGAACGAGATACTCGCCGCGTCGCATCCGCTCCGGCGTCGCTTCAAACTTTCGCGCAGTGAGCGGGCGTTTCTTCGCGCCAATCACTGGTCGCCACCCCACCGTGAAGGTGATAGCAACAGCCACGAGCACCAGCAAAACAAGAATTCCGTACCCAAGGATTCTTACCAGGAGTCTTCCCCGGTTCTTCGCCATGGTTCATCTCCCTGATATCCGACATTAAAGGAAACGCCGCGGTCCGTCTTAGGCGGTTACCGCTCTGGGCCCCGAATGGACCCCTCTATACACCAAGGAAGGGCGCGTAGCAATTGAAATGTTTATATTCAGAGATTTGCCGAAGAATATGTTTCTTTGCGGCGGCGGACTTTTACGGCGGCCATTCGCTGAAGTGCTGATCGAATCTGGCCTCCCATTTTATTGCCCTCTAAATTCATCTGCCTTTAATCCCCTGTTTACAGCCGCGCAACATTCCCTGCCTAACGTTACTTAGTTTCAATCCCCGGATAATCGCCGGGTAGCTGTTTGTGAAAATCAGGAGGATGGGATGTCCAAAAAAGCTCAAGCTCCAGCCGCCCCCAAGAAGACGTTAGCGTCATTACTAGGTCTTTTCATTGCCTTGGGACCGATAACTTCCACTTACGCCACAGCGCAAAGCACGACGGCGACGCCAATTCAGCATCTGGTCGTAATTTTTCAGGAAAACGTCTCGTTTGACCACTACTTCGGGACTTATCCGAATGCAACCAACCCCACGGGCGAGCCCAAGTTCAAAGCCACATTGAGCACTCCCACCGTCAATGGGCTTAGCTACGCGTTGCTGAACTTCAATCCGAATCTAACCCCAGCCAACGGCTCAGCGGCCTCGAATCCATTCCGCCTCGATCGCTCGCAAGCGGCGACCAGCGATCAGGACCACAATTACGCGGACGAACAGCGGGCTTTTGACTCTGGTTTAATGGACCTCTTTCCGTCCGGCACGGGCAACGGCAGCAGCACGGTAATGGGCTACTTCGACGGCAATACGGTTACTGCCATGTGGAACTACGCCCAATTCTTCGCCATGAGCGACAATTCTTACGGCACAACCTTCGGCCCCTCGACTCCGGGGCTGCTCAATCTGGTCTCAGGTCAAACCAACGGCATAGCCGCGACTAACAGCGTTACTGGCGCCGGCTATGAGGTCTCTGGCGGAAGCGACGGTTCTTTTACCCTGATCAGCGATGCCGATCCTCTTGGCGATGTCTGCTCGAATCCAACCCGGTTCCAGGTTCAGATGGCCGGGAAAAATGTTGGCGACCTGCTGACTGCGGCCGGAGTGACTTGGGGCGGATTCATGGGCGGATTCAATCTCTCAACCGTGAACTCCAACAGCACTACGGGCTGCAAACGCACCTCAACCGGACTAGCGGGAACCACCGGCGACTACATTGCGCACCATTCTCTATTCGGCTATTACGCGTCTACCGGTAATCCCATGCACATCCGGCCTGCTTCCATGGCGGAGATTGGCAATGCCGGCCCTGCGAATCATCAGTACGATCTCGAGGACTTTTTCACGGCGGTTGCCGGCGGCAACTTCCCTGCGGTCAGCTTCCTGAAGGCATCCGCGTATCAGGATGGACACGCCGGCTACTCCGATCCTCTGGATGAGCAGACGTTCGTCGTTAACACCATCAACTTCCTCGAAGCTCAGCCCACATGGAGTAGCACTGCCGTCGTGATCCTTTACGACGATTCCGACGGATGGTACGACCACCAGATGGGACCAATCATCAATACATCCACTGGATTGGCTGATGCTCTGACTGGACCGGGCGCCTGCGGCACGGCGGAGACGTCGCTGCCCGGAGTCAACCCCGCCGACACGCACGCCCTCGGGCGCTGCGGATACGGTCCCAGACTGCCTCTGATCGTCGTCTCGCCCTGGGCGAGGCAAAACTTCGTTGACAATACCGTGACCGACCAGAGTTCGATCATTCACTTCATAGAAGACAATTGGCTGAAAGGCCAACGTGTCGGAGGTGGCTCGTTCGACGGCATCGCCAGTTCGATTGCGCAGATGTTCAACTTCACCAAGCAGCGGAAGAATGGCTATTTGTATCTGAACCCGAGCACAGGGCAGAAAGAGCAGTAGGCTTACGGACAGAAAAAGGCAAACGGGCATGCGGCGGACAACTGCATGCCCGTAGCTTTTGAGCAGGACCAGCGTCGAGCTGGCAGCTGAACAAGGCCCAGGTCCTGGGGAAGAGATTTGAAGGGGCGGCTTTCAGTCGCGCCGAGGTGGGAATTTAAAAAGACTTACGGCGCGGATGAAAGTCGCGCCCCTTCAAATATAAACCGCAGGGGGCCTTTTCAGCAGCAGATGCTAGAGCGCCACCGCCACTCGCTTGGGAAGCGAGGAACGCTTGCGGTGAAGCTCCTGCAACTGGAGCACGATATCCGCCGCCAGGATTGAGAATGCAATGCAGCCCCATACCGCAGTCTCGACTGCGGGTGTGCCGAGATTCTCCCACCCCGTCACGCCGATCACCACTCGCACCTCAAGAAATATCAGCGCAACGGCAAAGCTGCGAGTCATCCATTGGCGGTGCTGTTCGACTTTTCCCTTCAATATGAATGCGAGCGCGATGCCGGTCGTTATCATCCACAATACTGCCTGCGTTCCGGCGGCGATGGCGAATGACCGCGGAGATCCGCTTCGCTCGTTGAAATGTTGTATGTAGAACCCAAGCGGCCCGGCTACGAATACGCCTCCGACATAGATGCGCCCGATAACCCGATGAAGCTTCGCATAGCGCTGGCGCAAACGGTCGGAAAACTGCATCGGTCCGAGCAGCAGCGCGCACGCCCCCGCAATTCCGTGCGGCAAGAGCCACCACTTAAAAGGCTCATAATGGCGCCATATGGCGTCGTTTGGGTCAATCAGGAAACTCTCATTGTGAACAATGACATAAGCCAACATCAGTCCGAAGAAACCAAATAACAAATACTTCGGGCGCAGCCGTGAACTAGACTGCACCGGAGCGAGAACGGTTGACATGGGTTTACCCTCAGAAACTCAATTGAATCTGCGAGCGAACTATAGCACGGGAACGGGTCTTAGGAGTGGAGCCGACGAACGGACTTGAACCGTTGACCTGCCGATTACGAATCGGCTGCTCTACCAACTGAGCTACGTCGGCTTCGTCCTCGATTCTAAATGCGGGTGGAAGAAGCGTAAAGGGAACCGGATTTTCGGTCTCGGCGTTTGCTTGGGTGCGTCGTAAAAAATCCCCGCCCTGTCCCTCTGAAAAACGAGGGACAAAGACGGGGCACCTCTGAGCAACGTCCCACTGAGAACTGAAAAACTGAGATCCGGGAACTGAGCTTAAGTTTTTCCCTGCGTCGGGTCGCCCCATCTGACCCTTCGAAACCAATAACGCCGCTTGAAAAACCACGGAACACGACCAGCGCTCATTTCACCGAACAAATTCACGCAAAAAACGAAAAGGCCGCCCGGCAACATGGGCGACCTTCTCTTTCAAGGGAGAATAGTTCCAACGGAGGATTACCGTCAAAACTTTCTGGCGAAATCTTATGGGGCTGCAAAGGGGGTGTCAAGCGATTTTTATGAAATAAATGGCTTTACTTTCAATAGTTTACAAAGAACGTAAACAGCAAGAGTCACATCGTCATTTTGAGACATTCAGCCGCATTTCACGCCTAAACCGCCTTGATTGATGGGCTTACGTCGCGGGTCATGGGTGTTGAGCCATCTCCCGACAGGTGCAAGGAGATCAGTCCCACATTTGGACCTTCATCGAATCTCTCCGGGAAAAGGCGCCTGGTCAGAATGCGAAATCCGCCAAAAGCGATGCCGGAAATGATGGCGAACCCGCCGATAATCGCGCAGAGATAGATTACGTTCACAATGAAGTTCGCGGGATCGTCTCTTCGCGAAAAGTAGGTGTTTTGGTTCCAGGTAACGTCGGCTTCGTAGTTGACCGAATCAAGCAGCGACTTCGCGTCACTTTGCGAAATTGCCCCGCTGACCACAGCCACGATGGGGCCTGTCCGCTTCGTAAAAGTGGTTGTGGGATCCAGCAAAGAGCCACCCGGCGGACTTTGTTGTTTTGCGGAATCAATGGCGCGAAGATGGGTCATTGCAATCTGCGGAGTGGGATAGGAAATTAAGGTGAGCAGCGCTCCACCGTCAGAGTTCTTGTACTGGCCAAGGACAACTTCGGCACCGGCATTGAAGTCCACGAGCTGAGCATTAATCGGCGCGGCCAGCTTCCCGAGCGCAGCCGGCCCCTCTACATATTTGGCCGTGTTTTTTACGTAGTCCTTCGCCGGGAGATACGCAGGAAGCCCCGGCAGTCCGGAGGAGTTGGGGGCGGGCGGAGGAAGTTCTGAGGAAAGATCACGCAATTCCGCCGCCGACATTGCTGAGAGCTTTTGAAACTGGGCGTCCACCAGAATGTTGCCCCGATAGAATAGAACCCGTTCGTTATACGAAGACCCCTGATCGCCAATCTTCTCGGTCTGCATCTGCGGGACCTTATAAAAGGTAAATGCGCCGTATGCGCCGCTTGCATCCTGAAACCGCGCCGCTTTCACGGTGAGTTTGCGGCCATCGTCGCGGGAATAGGTTGCCGAATTCAAACCCGTGAAACCGTACTCCTTGAGCACCGCGGCATTAACCGGGTCGGCGACTGCGGGGTCTTTGCTGGTTTTCATTTTTCCGGCAAGGTTCCACCCGGCAAATTCCTGGGGAAGAATTGAGAGTGGCTTCGCATCGCTTGTTTCAGGCGGACCGGAGAAGGCAAACAAAGGCACCGCAACCACGGCGAGAAGGAGAAAGATTCTCAGGGTCTTCATGAAAACGGGCAAACAGGCCTCATTAATTAGACTACAGACTGGCGATTAAAGTTTCCAGGCGGGCTCGGGGATTGCGAATGCTAATTGGATATGAGATAACTACTACGTGAAACGTACTACGCAGGACGTAGCTGTTCGGGGATCTCTTGAGAAGGAAGCGAAGCTCGGGAATTTCTCCGATCCACCATTGCTTGTGCTTGCCAGCCTTGCCAATGGACCGAAGCATGGTCACGCGATGATCGAAGATATTGCACTCCTTTGCGGGAGCCGTCTGGGTCCAGGGACCCTCTATGGAGCAATCGGCCGCCTGGAACAGCAGGGTTGGATCGAGCCCCTGCCGCCCGAGGAGCGCCGCCAGCCTTATCGGATTACGGCTGAGGGCCTGCGCGTTCTCCGCGCAAAGCTGACCACCCTGCGACGGTTCGCAAAAGCCGGCATGGAGAGGTTGGAAGTCTTATGAATCCCCGACTTGCTCATCTGCTGGTGCGCTTGTATCCGCATCCGTGGAGGGAGCGTTACGGCGCGGAGTTTGAGGCGCTACTTCAGGCCGGGCATGGACATATTGGCGCCGTGAGGAACGTAATCTGGTCGGCGCTTCGCGAGCGCATCTTTCCGACTCAAAAAGACACAATGAATCGCCATTCAGGTCTCTCGCAGTTTCAATCTTTGTGCGCCCGAGCTCCGTGGGCGATCTTCGGGGTCGGTCCACTGGTCCTTCTTGCCGGCGCATACTGTGCCGCCTGTTTTATTTTATGGTCGGGTTGGCGAATCTTTCTGCCGGGAGCGGACACGCCTTTCGGCGGTGGCCCGTTACCCTTATATTCATTCGAGAATCTCTATTTTCAAGCGGGCCGATTACTTTATTTCAGCGCGCCGGTTCTCGTCGGCTGGGGATTCGCGTTCATCGCCGCCCGTCAAAGAATTAAGCTGGTTTGGCCGGCAATCGGATTAACCCTGATCGCATTGATTGGCGGTACAGCTCAAGTTCACGCCAGCCGGACGGCGGTTACTGGCGGATTCGGCCATATCCGCTTGGACTTCGCGATTCCGCATTCGGTTCAGGAGATTTCTTCAAGCATGTTTCATCCGTTGATCATTCTCTCCCTTACACTCTTGCCATATCTCATTTCGCAATTAGCCAAGACACATCGTGAGAATCAAGGGGTATGAGATTGTCATTTCGAATCGCGGAACCGTCGCGACAGGAATCCCCTGTATATGGGGGACTTCTCGCCGATAAGACGGACTCGGATAACAGAATAAATCATTAATAATTAAAGATGAGACGCGCTATTGCGCTTCGGTCTTTTCGATCCGGCTGGCGACTTTTACCCCGCTGAGCCCGCTGGCATACTTGGAAATACCGCGGTAGAGAGACTCGGCGATTCTCTGACGGTAGGCTGCGGTTTCCAATCGCCGTTCGTCGGCAGGATTGCTGACGAATGAAATCTCCGCGAGGATGGACGGCATATTCGCGCCGATGAGGACGATGAAGGGTGCCTTCTTGACGCCGCGGTCGCGGAGGCCGGGATTTCGGACTGAAAGTCCGCTATGCAACTCCTCCTGAACATCAGACGCGAATTCCCGCGATTCCTCGATCTTTTCTTTCAGCGCGATCTGCTTTACCAGATCCTGAAGTTCGTGAATCGAAGTTTCGGAAACGGCATTTTCGCGGGCCGCGACTTCGAGCGCATCCGGAGAAGAGCTGAAGTTCAGATAATAAGTCTCGACGCCCCGCGCGGCCGGATCCCGGCTGGAATTGGCATGAACCGAGATGAAGAGGTCCGCATGCTCCCGGTTCGCGATTGCGGTGCGTGTTTCGAGGGGGACGAAGGTGTCGTCCTTGCGCGTATAGACGACCTGGGCGCCAAGCCTTGATTCCAGCAGCTTGCCCAGCCGGCGGCTGACATCAAGCACGAGGTTTTTTTCCTCGAGGGAGTGTGGGCCGATCGTCCCGGTGTCGTAGCCTCCATGCCCGGGATCAATCACAATTTTCCCAATCTTCAATCCTAAGGCGCGGATCAGGGAGCGGTCGCCGCTGGCCGTGGGCTGCGCCTCTCGAACGTCAACTCGGCGTGCCGCGCGACGATTGCCCGCTCCGCGGGCTTTGGGAGGGGAAGAAGAGTTACGCGGGCCCGGCGGCGGAGTCAGCGGACTGACTTTGGCTACGTCATCGTCCTCGTCCGCTTCGACGATGCGCTTGACCGGTCCAGACGCCCTCGCAACGTTCTGAGAGGGAAAAGACCTCGACGCCAGGACCGCAGCTGGCACATACGGTTGCCCTCGTGAAAGGTTCTCACTGCTTTCGACGTCCTTATTCTGAAGGCCTTGGGTTTGAATCTGACTATCTCTGAGATTAATGATCAGACGCGATGGATTGGTTTCCACCGAGGCGCTGAAGTCAGAGTGTTCCCCAATCTCGAGCACGATGCGCGAGCGATCCGGTTTGAATTGGGCCACCCGGATCTTTTTTAGCAGGTCGTCGTTCACTTCCATGGTCTTGCCGATTAGCTTCCTCGGCAGCTTCGCATCGAGGTCGAAAAAAATGCGGTCGGGACTTTCGATGCGCTCCGATTTGTATGTCGTCGCGTGATCAAGATCAACGGCAACTCGGGTGTAACCTTGTTGCGACCAATGATGAATCGAAAGGATATGCGCCGGCTTGCCGGATTCCTCTGCGACCACCGTTCGTTTCACGTTGGGAACGTCCGCGTGATCGCTTCTCGAGTCGGAAGATGCGGAAGTGTCCGCATCGGGAAGCTCTCTCACCGCTTGCTCGCGATTCGCGGTTCCAGGAGCTAATTTATTCGGATTCCCGAGCGCGGCGCGCGCATCCTCGGCGAGGTGGTTGCGGGGATATTTCTTTATCAATTCATCGAATGTAATTTTTGCGTGCTCTGCCTCGTTAAGATCGCCGGCATAGATCTCGCCGACATTGAATAACCCCTGGACGCGATACTTGCTGCCGGGATATTCCCGGCGCAGAAATTCATATTGCGCAATGGCCGAACGCGAAAAGCTTGCTTGTTGAAAATGCTGTCCCATCGCCCTCAGAAGATCGGCGACGGCGAATACGCTGGCATCCGCTTTGGATGACGTTGGACATCCATAATAGACACTCCGGTAAGAATCAATGACGTTTTGATATTCACGGCGAGTCTGTTGTGCAGGTGAAAGCTGATTCAGAGCTTCGCGCTTATGTTCCGCGATGGCGAACTCAGTGTGCGCCCAGGCGTCAGACTTGTGTTCGGCGGCATGGGCAGGCAACGACGATGACAGCAGCAATAAGCAAAGAGTCGCCAGATTCCAGAGACTACGCTGAGGGGGAGGACGTTTCATGAAATTTGACGATCTGCTACGCTCCGTCCTTTACAATTTTCGCCCACGAACCCTCGGTCGCTTCCTCAATCGGTGTTGCTCATGGAAAGGACGCCTCTGGCGTCGCGCTGCATGTGCACCGGCGAATAGGCCGGCACCCGCAAGTTTCGTGAAATGGCCCCCGGTCCCGCGTAATACAGATTGGTGATCCGGCTGACATAACTTCGTGTCTCGCGATTATTCGGTACGCCCGCGCTCCTGGCCACCGCTCCCGCTCCCGCATTGTAGGCGGCGAGGGTCAACTTCACGTCGCCTCCGTAACTTTCCATCAGCTTCTTTAGATGACGAACCCCCGCATCCACGTTTTGTTGCGGATCAAATGGATTGGTCACGTTCAATTCGCGCGCAGTCCCCGGCATGAGCTGCATAAGTCCCATGGCGCCTTTTGGAGAGACCGCGTTGGGATTGAAGTTCGACTCGACTTTGATTACCGCCCTCACCAGGCTTGGGTCAACGTTGTGCCGGCGAGCGGCCTGATTAATGGCAGCATCAATCTCCGGTTGCGTGAAAGCTTCTCTGCCTGGCGAGGGATACCGGGACGCTGTCGTCGAGCCTTCAGAACGGTGCGCCAGAATCGTCTTCACGTCATTCGCTGCCGAGCGGGCGGATCGGACATTCGCTGCGGGCACCGGTTTCCAGCGGCGTTCTGTAGCACTCCAATAGACGAGAGAACTTTGCCGGTAGTCGGGGGCCGAGGAACGCCTTACCGGGATTTGCACCCAATCATTCACATAAACCTTGTGGCCGCTGTCATCCGTGGTAGCGGTGATCATACCTGTCGCGTCGGCCTGGCCGTGCGCGCGCGGAGCGAGAGGAAAGAAGGTCGCGATTGCGGAAATGAACATCAGCGCGAGTTGCAGGCGTTTTTGCATCAAAATGGTTGCTACTCCGAGAAAGACACCTCGGCGGCTACCTACCTGCAACGTGAGAGAACCCTTACCAGAGTGTCTTAATTATAGGAGGGCGCTCCATGAGGGGCAATCAACCGAAAGGGAATAGAACCACCTTAGTAATAGCAGGGTAATCTCACCGGAAAGGACCGGGTAAACCTGTTCCCAGGCATTGCAGGACAGTTGCTGATCGGACTGGCCAACTTCAGAGACAAGCCCCTAACTCCAACTCCGACGGGGTCCTGATCGAAAAAAGAGATGCGATTGATTCCCTATTTACAGGGATGCTATTCGCTTCCGCCCCGCAGTGTCTTTACTTTCAGCGGCTAACACTTCTACTTATGCAGCCGATAGATTTTGCTTTTCAAAGTATTTTTAATGCTCCTGAAAAAAACAATCAATTGGACACCCCCCTGGGTTCGCAATACTTTTGCATGCAGAAGTTTTGGACTCGAGTTGTTCAGTCAAGACCTTGAGTACGTTCCGTAAAGAAAATTGAATCAGCGATAAGACTGTGTTCGCTAGCACCCAAGCTGAACGCGCGTCGCAGAATTTGTTGTGCGACCGACTCTTCAAATAAGGAGATTAACCTTGCGCACACGATTGGCAACATTCATTGTGTTTGCATTCGTCATGCTGGCAGCCCTGGCATCTTTTGGGCAGAATGCCCCCTCAGATTCTCAGACTGCGCCCAGTTCTACTCCGGCGAGCGGCACAGCTGCGCCGGTTCCGGCCGCAGCCCCCGCTCCGGCTGCACCCGCGCCTTTGCCGATGCCTTCCATGTCCGGCCCGCTACAGACCGCTGTGCCTCATGAAGTTGAAGGCGGGAAATTGGCCGTGACCGGCATTTTGAGCGGTATGGCCTGGACCGAAGGAAATCATGTTGCAGGCGACAATTCAACTCATTACGACCTGAGTAATGCGCAGATTTTTGTCCAGAAAACGAGCGGATGGTGGCAGTTCTATCTGCAAGGCGGCGCTTACAACTTGCCCGCGATTGGCGTGCCTTTCCTTTCCACCGCGGACACGATCAAGAACATTTACGGGCCGTTTCCGCAGGGCTATTTCGAGCTCGTAAAAAAGACCTTTGATGTGAAGATCGGCGCTTTGCCAACGCTGATCGGCGCCGAGTACACATTCAGCTTTCAAAACATGAACGTCGAGCGTGGCCTGCTCTGGAACCAGGAAAACGCCGTCAACCGGGGAATTCAAATTGACGACGTGTACAAGAAGCTGACCCTCTCCCTGAGTTGGAATGATGGGTTCTACTCGAACCGCTACACCTGGTTCACGGGCTCGGCGACCTATGCGTTTAACGCCGCGAATACTCTGTCTTTTGTGGGCGGCGGGAATGCCGGGGCGTACGCGAAGAATACGCTCGCGACACCCCTGTTCCTGAATAACGAGGAGATCTACAACCTTATTTACACCTACACCAAAGGAAATTGGGTGGTTCAGCCTTATTTACAAATCACCGACGTGCCGACCAATGCCAGTGTCGGTATCACGCAAGGCGCTGGTACGCGTTCGGGAGCGCTACTGCTCACCTACAACTTTAAGCATGGCTTCTCCCTGGCTGAGCGGACGGAATACATCGCGAGCACGGGAGGACCCACCGCTGCCAACTTGCTGTACGGCCCAGGAAGCGGTGCTTTTGGCCTGACCGTGACGCCGACTTATAGGAAAGACGCTTTCTTCTTGCGAGGAGACATTGCAATTGTCCACGCGACCAGCATCACGCCCGGCGACGCTTTCGGCCCCACGGGTACGAGCGCCAATCAACCACGCGGTGTGGTTGAAGCCGGCTTCATGTTTTAGAACTGTAAAGAAGTTCAAAGTCTTGCGGCACCTCATCATTCCCCGTTCAAGGACGGCTGGCGCCTTGGCCCTGCATGACCTTGAACCTAGTCGGACCGTTTTTGGGGTGCGGCACAAAAATGGAGTCACTCCTAGTTGGGAGTGGCAGTGGTTTGGGCCATCTCTGGTGGAATCTTCCTCACCCGCATAAGTAGGAGGAGTGGAAGAGCGACGCTTGTGGGGCGGGCGCAATACGTCCGCCCTTGCTCTTGTTATCCTGAATTTGACAATGAATTCCCGACAACGAGCGCCGGAACGCTCCGGCCATCCTCAGGCAATGCCCCATCCCTCTCTGGATGTCGAATTTGCGCAGCTTTCAGATACCGGGCGCGTCCGCGACCACAACGAAGATTATCTGGGACACTTTATTCCAACCACGCCAATGCAGGTGCGTTCGCATGGTTGGCTCTTCGTGCTGGCAGATGGCGTCGGCGGACAAGATAAAGGTGAAGTCGCGTCGCGAATGGCGGTGGAAAGGGTAATCGCCGGATTTCGCGAAGCGCCCGGCGAAGAGCGGCATTCATCGTTACTGCCCCGCCTGGTGAAAGAGGCAAATGTGGAAGTCTACGAAGCCGGAATGAAGACCGGAACCGGGCAAGCGGCAATGGCCAGTACTTTCGTGGCCTGCGCCCTGCGCTTTGATCGCGCATCAATCGCGCATGTGGGAGACTCGCGCTGCTACCTGGTTCGCAGGGCTCACGCCACATTGCTTACACGCGACCATACAATAGCCGGCGAGCAAACCAGGATGGGATTGCTTACCACGGAGGAAGCGTGTGAATCACCCACGCGTCACGTTCTCAGCCGGTCAATCGGCGGCGAAGCGTTTGTGAACGTCGAGACCGGCGAATGTCCAGTGATGATTGGAGACACACTCGTACTTTGTTCCGACGGTCTTCACGGCGCCGTCAGTCCTCCGGAAATTGCAACCATCGCGACCCACGCCGCTGACCTTGAATCCGCCGCCCATAGGCTGGTTGCGGCCGCAAATCAGAAGGACGGCAGCGATAATATCAGCGTACAGTTGATTCGCGTTAGAAGCGTCGAACGGGTCGGCATGTACCGCGGAAGGTCCTACCGGCTGCGGTAGCTTTTTACTCTCCTGCTTCCCGCTTCGATCTTACGGACTTTTATGCATTCATTACGCCGAATGTGAGTATTCTGACAGCAGGTTTCGCTTCACTTCCATGAGTTCATTTCACGCCGGCGATAAGCTGGACGAGTACCGCATCGAGGGAGTAGCCGCCCGCAGCGGCATGGCTACCATCTTCCGCGCCACTGATTTACGCACCGGACTTCCCGTCGCTATTAAGGTTCCGCACCCGGAGATGCAGAGCGATCCGGTTTTCTTTGATCGCTTTCACCGCGAACAGGAGATCGGCAGAAAACTCGACCATCCCGGCGTAATGAAGGTCCTTCCGCAGAACGGAGAGAGCCAGCCGTACATGGTGATGGAATGGGTGGATGGCCGTCTCCTACGCCAACTGCTCAATGAAGAGAAAAAGCTCCCGCCAGAACGCGCATCGCGCCTCGCGGTTGGAATTGCCAATGCCCTTGATTACATACACTCGCATGGTGTTGTGCACCGCGATCTGAAGCCTGAAAACATCATGATTGATGCGAACGATAACATTAAGCTGATTGATTTCGGCATTGCCGCGGATGTCGCGGCCCGACGGCTTACTTTCTCGAAGTTTTCCCAGACTATGGGAACGCCCGACTATATTTCGCCGGAACAAGTGAAAGGGAAGCGCGGCGACGCGCATAGCGATATATTTGCCCTCGGAGTCATGCTCTATGAAATGCTCGCGGGAAAAGTGCCCTTCAGCGGTTCCAATGCATTCCTCGTCATGAATGACCGGCTGTTAAATAATCCGGTTCCGCCGCGAGAATTAGACCCCAACATTTCTCCGCAATTGCAGGAGATTATTTATCGCGCCCTGGAGCGCGATCCGAACAAGCGCTACGCCACCGCTCGCGAAATGCTGTGGGATTTGGAGCATCAGGATCAGGTGGGCACGGAAGACCGTCCAGAGTTGCGAAACTGGAAGACTCAACGCACGCCGGTCGGACGCAGGATATTGTTCTACGGGATGCTCGCGCTGCTTCCGCTGATCGTTTTCGGGTTGTTATTGTGGGTGGCCCGGCACTGATCGCGCTGGTGTGGGGTGGACACTCTGTCCGCCGCCTTTGACATTCAGTCTCAAGACTGAACCGGTCACTCTCAATACGATGGAATCGTCACGCCGACAAGAGTGTCCGCGCCACACGGCCGTTGGAATCTTGACGAGGAATGAATCTTGCCTTGTTCACCAACTCGGTCACCTTTGAATGAATTCATCCGAGTGGGTAACAAAATCCGGATACGCATCCGCGCCCAATTCGTGTAAGTCCATACCCAGCCGCTCGCCCTCAATATCCACTCGTTGCCGATACACGAGATTCAGAAGCCAGTTGAGCGAATACGTCATCGGCAGCACAAATCCGATCAGGGTTGCAATTCCAACCAACTGCGCCAGCCATTGTCCGCGATCGCTTCCAGGAAGGTTTCCCGAAAACAATTGCTGCGCCGGAAAATGCGCGAAAATTCCTACGGAAATAATCCCCCAGATGCCAGCCACCGCGTGGACCGAAATCACTCCTGCGGGATCATCCACCTTCATTTCAAATTCAAACCACTCCACTGCAAAAGTGGTAAGAGCTCCGGCAACAATTCCGATTACAACGGCTTCCGGCGGTTTCACGAAAGCGCACGCCGCGCTGCTGGCCACCAGGCCGCTGATCCAGCCATTTGCGGTGAGCGAGGCATCGGGTTTGCCGAATCGTATCCGCGTTATTGCGGCAGCCGTGAGGCCCGCAGATGCTGCGGCCAGCAGGGTGTTGATCGTGACCGGGAGGCATCGCGCAAGTTCGGCATGAGCGAACAAAATCGTTCCGGCTGAATTGAGGCCGCACCATCCGACTGTCGCGAGCAGGCAGCCCAAAATTATAAGAACCGCATTGTGCCCTGGAACGGCAGCGGGCAACCCCTCCGCCGAATATTTCCCACGTCGCGGTCCGAGGATCCATGCGATTGAAAGCGCGGTCAGGCCTCCCACGACTTGAATCGAGCTGGAGCCGCCGGCGTCAAGAAAGCCATGGCCGAGTCCGTAATTGACGCCCAATTGTGCGAGCCAACCGTTGCTCCAAATCCAATGCCCGAATAAGGGATAAGTGCAACCCGCCATCAGTGCTGTAGAAGCGCAAATGGCGCCCAATCGCCAGCGGTCGGCGCCGGCGCCAATCGGAATCAACGCTGCCAGCCCAACACTGAAAATTTGCAGCAAGGCCGTGAGCCAGGCAGACGGGCCGTCGAATTCTAAGCCGCGCATGAAGAGCGGTTGAGCCGCAATCCAATTCCACGGC
Organism: Terriglobales bacterium; assembly: GCA_050746185.1. Lineage (GTDB taxonomy): Bacteria > Acidobacteriota > Terriglobia > Terriglobales > Acidobacteriaceae > PALSA-188. The sequence continues at coordinate 25,802 of JBOGLA010000025.1, forward strand.
TTGCCCCCGATGATGAACGCGTGCCACGGTCCCCCGGCAAATCCCTGAAACGAAAACCCAACAATGACATATACGAGAGCTGCCACTGCGATCGCAAGCAGCGAGGCGACCATGGAATGTGAGGCGCTGCGAGCCCTCCCAAGCCCAGTGTTGATGAGTGCAAGACCGGCGCCGGCAAAGGGAACTAGAAGGATCAGGAGAAAACAGATCCCTGTCGTCATTTCGGAGACAACGGGACGGATATCGGCGGGACTCAGCGCAATCGTCAGGCCCGATCCTCCCCACCCGGCAGGTGTGCGCGAGCCGCCAGAATCAGTCCAACGATTTCAATTCCGACCCCGGCAAGCACAAAAGCGGTTCTCGCGCGAACGGGTCCCAAGAGCGCCAGCGTCGCCAGCACCAGCGCCCACCCAGCCAGTAAAAATATAAAGCCTGCAAGCTTCATTGGTGAGACTGTCCCGCCTGATTTAGGTCGTAAGCCATAACAATATAAAAGCACCGTTTTCGCAACAGGAAATTTCCAGCCTCCCGCCCATCCTGGCAACTTGCCGCCGCGATTTCATGTCGGGCTATGGTACGCTGGCGGCATTCTCACTCTTATGAGCGCAATGGATTCGCCACAGCGCGAGGCGCCTGACTCCGCGATGCTGTTCGGTTTTTGGTATCGGAGTGCCGCGAGCAATCAGATCAACGGAAATGAACTTTCCAAAGCCATGTTGCTCGATATTCCCCTGGTTATCGGACGGGATGCCCAGGGAATTCCATTCGCGCTTCGCGATGCCTGCCCGCACCGGGGGATGCCGCTTTCCCGCGGCAAGTTTGATGGGCAGCAAGTCGAATGCAGCTACCACGGCTGGCGGTTCGATGCGCACACCGGGCAGTGCCAACTGATTCCGTCGCTGACTTCAGATCAGAAATTGAAGATTGATCGCATCTATGCCGGAAGCTATGCCTGCGAAGAGCACGACGATTTTATCTGGGTTTTTATTCCGGAACCTGCGCCGCAGGGGGCCGGTTTCACCAAAGCCGCGGAACCGCCATTTGCCGCACCGCGAGTCCCGGTTTTCAGCGATACGTATAAGACCGCGCATCTGAGCGCTGAACTTCCGTGCGGAGTGGATCATGGCGTGATTGGATTAATGGATCCGGCACACGGCCCGTTCGTCCACCAGGCATGGTGGTGGCGCAGCGGGAAAAGCATTCATGAAAAACAAAAGCATTTTGAGCCCATCCCCAATGGATTTCGCATGAGCACGCATGCGCCCAGCTCGAACAGCGCTCCCTATAAGCTCCTGCGCTTCTACGCCGATGCCGACTCCATCAATACAACTATAGATTTCGTGCTGCCCAATCTGCGCCTGGAAACCATCCGGGCGGGGAAGTACTGGTTCTCATCCCTTACGACGGTCACACCCATTACCCACAATCATTGCCGGATTGATGTGGTTGCCGCCTGGAACATCTTTCGATGGGTGCCGTTCTGCGCCGGTTTATTGAAATTTGTTTTCGCGAAGTTCGTGGAGCAGGACCGGAAGACTATGGCAGATCAGGCCGAGGGATTAAAACACAATCCTCACCTAATGCTGATTGACGACGCCGACCGTCCGGCGAAGTGGTATTTCCAACTCAAGGCAGCCCATCTGGAAGCAATTCACAACGGCGCAGAGATGAATCATCCAATGGCAGGCCCGGTGACCTTGAGGTGGAGGAGTTAGTCGAAATATTAATTACCAGATAACCTCGACCCCTTTGTAGAGACGAAATCGAAAATCGCGACGGATGGGGCGGCCGCAGTTCACTGGTCTGGCCGATTCTGTATCCAAAGCCTTCCCCCGACATGCTACACTGCGTCCGTTCTATCAACCGGAGGTCCCCCATGACAAAATCTTTCCGCGTTTGGATCCGCCGCCTTCTCGCATTCGCGATAGTAACTCTTGCTGCAACCTCTTGGGCGCAGACGTCTTCGCCCATTGCCGAAAAAATTGCCAAGGCCTATGGTCTCGATTCGTGGGACAAGATCGAGGCGATCCGCTACACCTGGAACGGGGAAATCCCCGGAGTCTTCAAACTTGCTCATGTGTGGGAGTGGGAGCCGAAGACCGGCAAGATCTCCTACGAAGGGAAGGACAAAGAAGGTAAGCCAGTCAAGGTTACTTACATGAGCTCCGAACTCAGCAGCCAGCCTGACGCCGTGAAGAACGGAGTCGAACCGGCTTTCGTCAACGACAATTATTGGCTTCTGTTTCCCTTACATGCTTATTGGGACAAGAGCGCCGCTGTGACCGATCAAGGCATGAAAAAACTGCCGGTCAGCACCGGTTCGGCCACGCTGGTCTCGGTGAGGTATCCCGCGGAAGCCGGTGGCTACACGCCCGGCGACACCTGGGACCTCTACGTCAACAAAGACTGTCGTGTTGTAGCAATGGTGTATCACCGCGGCGGTGCCTCGAAGCCGAGCCTGGTGACCGCAACCTGGGCAGGCTATAAAAAGGCAGGTCCTCTGCTGATCTCAACCGAGCACCGCGGTACCGCCGATGGAAAGTCCCTGCATATCTTCATTTCTGACGTGGCGGTTAAAGTGACGGGATCAGACAAGTGGATTAAAGCGCAGTAAAAATTGACAGCTCTGGAAAAACTCGGCAAGCCGGCTGATTTGAAAGGGTGCGGCTTCCACAGCCGCACCGCGGATCGAGAACAAACGACTTACGCGGCGCTGAAGCCCCGCCTCCCGTTTTGGTAAATGGGCCGCGACTTGTTCCGTGGTCTATGGACGTGCCCTTCTTAAAATTCCTTTGAAACCAGTTCGACTCAGCCTACCTGGCGATCACAACCGTCGTACACGAACTGCTCAGCTTGGGCAGATCCCGGTTCGCCGCAATGCGGATTGGCAGGGTCGGGCGTTGCCCCCGAACAATTGGGCAGTAAGAATCAGGCTGCGACAGCGCACCTTGCAAGCGCCGCCGTCCGGCACAGCCGCCGTGGCACGAGTCGCGAAACTCGCAAGGCTCGCAGGCTTGAGGAAGCGTCCGCGCCTGCTCGAAAGGTGCTGAGCTCAGAATGTTGACGCCCGCGAAGATCAAATCAGACAGCGGCTCTCCGGATCCTGGCCAATAAACGCACGGTTGTGTCGTGGCTCGCGGCGTCACGCGTACGGCGCTTACGGCACAACCGGCTCCGAGCGGTGGAAGACCCGCCATGGCGCGAACCAGCGGTTCGCCAATTGCGATCACGTTAGTCTCTGCAAAAAGGCGCCGGAACCCTTCCCAGTATTCTTCGTATGTCAACGCATATATGTCCGATCTCACCGCCTGGTACACATTCACTCGCAAGGGAGCATCGAACTGTTTGGCGACTCGCGCCACATCTGCAAGGCGCAAGTGGTTCGCCTTCATCATGACGGCGATGATGGTTACGGGAATGCCAAGTCTCACACAACGTTCTGCCTGCTGGTGAATAAGTGCCCAATTGCCGGGGCCGCGCTGCGCATCCTGCTCCGCTTGCGTGGCGTAATCGAGAGAGAACTCAATATCGTGGAAGGCACGCAGTTCGTCGTCTTTGAGAACTGCAACACTATGACCGTTGGAAGTGATAGTGAGCTTGACCGGTTTCGTTTGCATGTAGGCCAGTATCGCCTTGAAGTCGGGATGCATGCCGTTCTCACCGGTGCCGAGATTCACCGAGCGTACGGGCAGGCGTTCCATGACTGCCTTGACTTGATCCAGAGAGAGACGGTCCGCGCGAGTCGGATCGCGGTAGCAGAAAGCGCAGGTGAGATTGCATTCGTTAGTGAGCCCAAGCCCGAGCGAAATTCCGGCGTCAGGAACCACGCCCTTTGTGGCCGATGAAGAATGTACGGAGTTATTCATGCACCATCCTTCATAACCGGACCTGGGCAGCGCGCCAGGTAGTGGGTGTAGCGGGCGACTGCAGCGAAGTCGGGCCTGCTTCCCAGTTTGCGCTCGAGTGCAAAAATCCGCTCATACTCAGCGCTCAGCGAAACTCGCGGCGATAAGTAGTCTGAGATGATCCGTACGCCGCGCTCCGCAAACACTGCGAGCGACGCCGCCTTCAGCATTGCTCGTGTTGTCTCTGACGTAAACAACCGCACCTTGCCCCCGTACAGAGCCTCATTGCCCCAGTCAGCGGTAAGATTATGCTCCGCGGCGGCCAAATCGCCCCCGTGGATGGCTGCCTTCAATACCTCGCCGGCGCGGTTGCGCACGAGAACAGACAGTATCGCCGAGGCATCTCGCAACGCGCGTGCAGCAGCGCGCACCACAGCACCGCAGTCAGCGGCAAACTCCAGTACGTTGTGGCAAAGAATTACATCGAACGTTCCCTCGGGGACTAAACTCGCCAACCGGTCTATGTCGCCATGTTTGAGTTCGATCTTCTCAGCGATCCCTGCTTCCTGCGCGGCGCGTTTCGCGATATCCAGCATCGCCCAAGAAGAGTCCAGCAGGGTGACCTGAAAGCCCAGTCGCGCGAGGCGCAACCCGTTGGCTCCCGTGCCGCATCCGAGATCCAGAGCGCGGAGAGAAGATTGGACCTGCGGCAATGGCAGAAATTCCCGCAGGTTGGCAAAAGGCAAATCGAGTCGTAACCTGCCTTCGGGCGTTTCGAGATAGGCGGCGTATTTATCCGCCTCGTTCTGGAAGCGCTCGCGATCGGCATTGGCGGACATCTTCATGCAACAGTCGCTCACCTAACGTAAAGCGAAGAGGTTTCCGGATCAGGCCGCAGGTGAGTACCCGAGCGTATATCGAAAGGATCAGGGACGACAAGTCGGTGTACTCGTCCAGAGGTAGCTGACACTTTCATTCCTTTCGTTGGGGTGAGGATTGGAGCAGGAATTGTTGCGGGGTTCAGTATCCCAAAGATTGGTGAGGGCGGACGGTGTTATAGATATGTTCCCAGCGGCGGAGCTCGAGATTGATCTATTCGAGTGTCACTGATCATTCTGAACGACCCTTATAGCCTGATCGGTGATTGTCAAGCCGCCTGTGTAAAAAGCTTGAGGGTGCGGTTTCTCCATTCCAGGTTGAATCTCTGGAAGGTGCGGGCGACGCTGGCCACGTTGGCCCTCGCAGGTTGCGGAAAAACGGTGCAGTGTCGGAAAAGACAATCGAACAATTGCGCTTGGATGCATCAGCCTTTGTAATTTAGTGCCTTGAGTCCCAGGAACCTCTCGCCGCTCCCCAACTCTTCCTCAATTCTCAGCAACTGGTTGTACTTCGCGATGCGGTCGGTTCGCGACGCCGACCCGGTCTTGATCTGACCGGCTCCGGTGGCGACTGCCAAATCGGCGATGAACGTGTCTTCGGTTTCTCCGGAACGATGGGAGATGATTGACGTGTATCCATTTCGCCGCGCCAGATCAATGGCGTCCAAAGTCTCGCTGACGGATCCAATCTGATTGACTTTAATCAGGATCGAATTCGCCACGCCTTTATCAATTCCCTTTTGCAAGAACTGGGTGTTGGTCACGAAAAGGTCGTCACCCACCAACTGAATTTTGCTGCCCAGTTCTTCAGTAAGAGCTTTCCAGCCATCCCAGTCGTTTTCGGCGAGACCATCTTCAAGAGAGACTATCGGATAGTCACTTACCCATTTTGCCCAGAATCGAACCATCTCTTCGGAAGTCTTAGCCGACTTGTCCGACTTCTTGAAAACATACTTGCCGTCCTGATAAAACTCGCTGGCCGCAGGATCGAGCGCGATGGAAATTTGTTCGCCGGGCTTGTATCCGGCCTGCTGAATCGCCTCGAGTACAACTTCGATTGCTTCCACGTTCGACTTGACCGACGGTGCAAATCCGCCTTCATCGCCGACGGCGGTATTGTAGCCGCGCTTCTTGAGCACTCCTTTTAGCGTATGAAAAACTTCAACACCCCAACGGAGAGCTTCAGAAAATGATTTCGCTCCCACCGGCATTACCATGAATTCCTGAAAGTCAACATTGTTATCGGCATGAGCTCCGCCATTGAGGATGTTCATCATCGGAGTAGGCAGAACGTTCGCCGCCGCGCCGCCGAGATAACGGTACAGAGGCAGCTTATAGCGGGATGCGGAGGCGCGCGCCGCCGCCATCGAAACGGCCAGGATGGCATTGGCTCCCAGGCGGCTTTTGGTGGATGTGCCGTCGAGTTCGATCAATTTCCGGTCCAGAAGGCGCTGATCGGCGGCATCGTGGTTCACCAGCGCATCGGCGATTTCGCCATTCACGTTCTCGACGGCCTTGCGCACGCCCTTTCCGAGAAAGCGTTTCTTGTCTCCATCGCGCAATTCCACCGCTTCATGCTCTCCGGTGGAAGCGCCGCTGGGGACGATGGCACGGCCCTTCGTCCCATCATTCAGAGTTACCTCAGCTTCTACTGTGGGATTGCCGCGAGAATCCAGAACTTCGCGGGCATGGATGTGGCTGATATTCATTGAACCCCTCTCCAGAATGTCTTGAATTCGTAGATAGCGCTTTTGGCGGAACCTTCCCGCATAACAAGAAGGTTTCTATTGAATGCCCGGGAAACCGAAATTATATCAGCCCGCGCTTAAGGCGGATCGCGCGGGAGCCGATCAGTTGCTGGTTTCCAGTTTCGGGCGGTCGAAACCACCCGATATAATTAACTTTGTGGCGCGAGGATGGGAAAGCAAGTCTGTTGAAGACCAGCAGGCTCTATATGCAGAATCGAAGGGAAATTCAGAACAAAAAATGAGTTCTGCTGAGTCGGCAAAGCGTCGGGTTCAGGATGGTCTGACGCTAAAGCGCAAGCATATTCTCAATCAGCTTCACTCGGCGCAGAACCCGCGCCATCGAGCGATGCTTGAACGCTCTCTTTCTGATCTCGATGCTGAAATCGCGCTGATCTTGCCGATTCGTGGTGAAGTATAATGCGACTATCCTCCCATGAAAGCTTACGTTTACGTCTCGCTTAAGAAGAGCGTTCTTGATCCTCAGGGAAAGACCATTCACGGGGCGCTAAAGAAGATGGGCTACAAGGGTCTGGAGGACGTGCGTCAGGGCAAGTATTTTGAACTTACCCTCGATGGTGGCTTAAACCGGGCGGAAGCTGAGGCTGAGGTCGCAAGAATGGCGCGGGAAGTTCTTATCAACCCGATAATCGAAGAATTTCGTTTCTCCCTCGAAGATTAAAGATTGAAGTTGGGCCAGGAGTCCGAATATGTGCGGGATTGTCGGGTACGTTGGTAAAAAGCGCGTGGTCCCGGTGATTATCGAAGGATTACGGCGGCTGGAATATCGAGGATACGATTCGGCGGGAATTGCCGTTTGCGGAAATGGCCAGGGGCTTCAGATCCGGCGCGCCGAGGGCAAATTGCGCAATCTTGAAGAAGTTATACGCCTCAGTCCTCTGGACGGCACTTACGGCATCGGACATACGCGCTGGGCCACTCACGGGCGTCCCACGGAAGAGAATGCTCACCCTCATCGCGATTGCACCGGCACGGTTGTCGTCGTGCACAATGGAATTATCGAAAACTACGTTGTCCTGAAGAAAAAGCTGATTGAAGAGGGGCACAAGTTTTCCACGGAAACCGACACCGAAGTTATCGCGCATCTCGTTGAGAAATATTATTTGAAAACCGGGAACGGGCGCCGGCCTTCGCTTGAGGAAGCCGTCCGCAAAACGGTGCTTGAGCTGACTGGAGTGTTTGCTCTGGCAGTAATAGCAGTGAATGAGCCGGATAAGATCGTTGCCGCGCGGAATGGGCCGCCTGCGGTGATTGGACTGGGGAAGGACGAATATTTTGTCGCCTCCGATGTTCCAGCCATTCTCTATCACACCCGCGACCTCTTTTTTCTGGCAGACGGTGATCTTGCGGTAATTACTCCTAACGGGGTGCAGCTCACCGATTTCCAGGGGCAACCCATCGTTCGCCAGGTGCAGCACATCACCTGGGACCCCATCATGGCGGAAAAGGGTGGGTTTAAGCATTTCATGCTGAAGGAAATATACGAACAGCCGCGGGCGGTTCGTGACACCACGCTGGGCCGAATCTCTCAGGATACGGGACATGTGTATCTCGGCGAGATGGAAATCTCCGACGCCGAATTAAAGCGCGCCCAGAAAATCAACATCGAAGCTTGCGGAACCAGTTGGCATTCCGGGCAAGCCGGCAAATTCATGATCGAGAGCCTCGCTAGAATTCCCGTCGAGGTGGACTACGCCAGTGAGTGGCGATACCGCGATCCCATCGTTGCGCCGGAAACCATTACGCTGCTGATTTCGCAGTCCGGAGAAACCGCGGACACCATTGCCGCCCAGAGGGAAGCAAAAGCCAAGGGATCAAAGACAATCGCCATATGCAACGTCGTGGGGTCCATGATCACGCGCGAGGCTTCTGGAACCATCTACACCCATGCCGGACCCGAAATCGGTGTGGCTTCGACCAAGGCTTTTACGGCACAACTCACGGCTCTATATTTATTCGCTCTTTACCTTGCGGAGGTGCGGGGTACGATCAGCGACGAAGCCGCCAAGGAAGCGGTGCACGAATTAACCCGCCTGCCGGGAAAGCTGGAACATCTGCTGACCCATGAAGAGCAATGCGAAGACCTGGCCAAAGAGTATGTACGGGCGCAGGACTTCCTGTTTCTAGGCCGGGGGATTCATTATCCCATTGCGCTCGAAGGAGCGCTTAAGCTCAAGGAAGTTTCCTATATCCACGCCGAGGGCTACCCGGCTGGAGAAATGAAGCACGGACCCAACGCGCTCATTGACGAGAATCTTCCTGTCGTAATCATCGCGACGCGTGATCCGAAAAATGAGCTATCAATGGTTCGTTATGAAAAGACAATTTCGAATCTGAAAGAGGTCAAAGCGCGTTCCGGGAAAGTGATCGCGCTGGCCACAGAGGGAGATGAAGATATAAGCGAAGCCGCCGATCACGTGATCTACATTCCCGCGGCTCCCGAACAGTTGTTGCCGATCCTGGAGATCGTGCCTTTGCAACTGCTCGCTTATCACATCGCGGTGCGGCGAGGGTGCGATGTGGACCAGCCAAGGAATCTGGCTAAATCAGTCACGGTGGAATAGAAATTTTCACGCTAACGATTCACAGTCTGTCTCGTCACTTTGTAGGGGTGCGCTATGCACATACCAAAAACTCTTCTGATTATGAGCGCAGCTTGTTTGCTGGTATCTCTTTCCGCTTTTGCCGACAGCAATCATGGGCAATCCGGCGAACCTTTACTCGCACGCCTGTCATATCACAGAACTTGGACAGTCAGCCGAGACGACGAAGGGCCGCCTCAGATCTGCGTCGCCCTGTTCCAGGACGGGCACTATGAAATGCTGCGAACGACGGCAGGGGGAAAGATCGAGAGATTGCAGGGAACTATCGGAACAGAGGAAATCGAGCACGTTAAGGGGTTACTCGAATCCCCGGACTTTCGCGGATTAAAGGGGACGGGCCAAGGTCTCATACGGTCAGGGTCTGAAAGCTTCGCAGCAGAGGTTCCCCGTGAAAACGGGGTCCAATATGTGGAGCGGATGAATCCAGACAGAGAAAGACCGTTTCCCGAGGCGGTTACAAAGGTAGTCCAATGGCTGCAAACGTTTGAACCAAAGCAGGCGGAAGCACTGATTAATACTGAGTTCCCGGACATATGTCCGCGGACGGGGCCACCGGTGCGCCCGATTATTGCGGGCAAGCTGACGCCAGCAATAAATGGGCCTTCTTGCACGACAGATATTTTCAAAAGCGATAAGATTCCGCTGAGTTCGCGATGAGTTTTCGTTTTGCAGTGATAATCCCTTCAATATCCGCAAACTATCCCAGAATAATCTCCATGCCTTCGGCCGCCGCTCTCACCTTTGGATAATAGCTCCGGGCCTCCAGCACCGTCTTGTCTATGCAGGTGTCGCTGTGATCCGGATCGTGATGGTACAGAACTAATTCTTTCGCGCCGCTTTCCATGGCAACGTTCACCGCTTCGCGCCAATGGCTGTGTCCCCATCCCCGTCTCTCGGCTTCATATTCCTCCGGCAGATATTGCGAGTCATAGATCAATACATCGGCGCCCGCGGCCAGCTTGCGCACGCTCTTATCGAAATCGGGCTGGCCGGGTTCATTGTCGGTGGCATACACCACCACGCCCTGCTTTGTTTCCAGGCGAAATCCCAGGCAGCCCTGGGGGTGATTGAGCCACGCGGTTTCTACATAGACATCGTCTATCTGGATTCGACCTGGCTCAATTTCGTAGAAATCCTGACGGGCTTTCAGTTCGCTCACAGCCACGGGGAAATATGGCGAGGCCATCTGTTCGTGCATCACGCGCTTCAGGGGCCTGCTGCGGCTTGAAGAATGAAACATGAAGCGGTTTTCGGAGTCATCGTATAGCGGGCGAAAAAAAGGAATACCCTGAATATGATCCCAGTGAAAATGAGAGACAAAGACATGGGCGAAGATCGGACGGCCCCGGAACTCGCTGCGGAGTTGATGGCCTAAGGGTCGAAAGCCCGTGCCGCAGTCAAAAATGAAGATGCTGTCTCCGGCCCGCACCTCCACGCAAGACGTATTGCCGCCATAGCGCTGGTTTTCCGGTTGCGGAGTGGGTATGGATCCTCGAACTCCCCAGAACTTAATGCGCATAGAATTCAGCAGCTTAACCTGCAATCTTGCAACTTGACAGAGGATTCGTCAATCCTCTGGCTGGTTACCCGATAGTACGCGAATGCTGACCCGGTTGGATTTCCCGCGGGCAGGGTGACGCAGTGCCGTGGATTCGCAATGCGCCTCCCCTATAATGTGCAGACACATGATCCGTCCTGACTATGGGGAATTCCTGCGATTGGCGCAAGAGGCGACACTGGTGCCAGTGGTTAAATCGGTGGCAGCCGACCTGCTTACGCCTGTCTCAGCTTTTTTGGCGGTCGCTGCGACCGAGCCGAACGCCTTTCTTCTGGAGTCCGTGGAACGGGGAGAGCATATCGGACGGTACACCTTTCTTGGCGCCAGTCCCTACATGCGAGTGCAGTCCGTAGGGAACGATATTGTTTTGCGGCACGGATCAACCCGTGAACACAAATCGGGTAACGTCATTCAGACTATCAAGGAGCTTCTGCGCCAACACCGGCCGGCTGAAATCCCCGAATTGCCTCCGTTCGCTGCCGGCGCAGTCGGATATTTCGCGTATGACATGGTGCGCCGGCTGGAAAACATAGGGAACCGCGCCAAAGACGATTTGAAGCTTCCCGACTGCTCATTGATGTTTTTCGACCGATTGCTGGCATTCGATCATTTGCGTCACCAGATACACATTATCGCCACGGCGAACGTTCGGGACCAGAGGCCAAAGCTGGCCTATGACCGCGCCATAAAGGACATTGCGCGGCTGGAGAAGAAGCTGGCGGCAGGACTGCGGTCCCTGAAATGGCAAAATTCAAAGCGAAAGGGTAATGGCAAACCGAAAATTCATTCCGGCACCAGCCGGCAGCGCTTTATTCAATCCGTGGAACGTGCCAAGGAATACATCGCCGCCGGAGATGCGTTTCAGGTCGTATTGTCGCAGCGCCTCAATTTCACACCCGGCGTTCCTCCGTTCGATATTTACCGCGCGCTTCGAACGGTGAATCCGTCACCCTACATGTACTTTTTGCGGAATGGCGACACCTGCGTTTTAGGGTCGTCCCCCGAGATGCTGGTTCGAGTCACGGGACGAAAGTTAGAGTACCGCCCAATTGCCGGAACTCATCCGCGAGGTCGCGACGCGGCGGAAGACGACCGGCTCGAACAGCAGATGCTGCATAATGAAAAAGAGCGCGCCGAGCACGTCATGCTGGTGGACCTGGGCCGCAATGACTTGGGACGGGTCAGCGAATACGGGTCGGTAAAGGTGCGCGACCTGATGTATGTGGAGCGCTACTCCCACGTCATGCATCTGGTTTCTGCGCTGGAGGGCAAATTGCGGGAGGATCTCGATTCGCTCGACGCTTTCGCAGCCTGCTTTCCGGCGGGGACGCTGAGCGGCGCGCCCAAGGTCCGGGCAATGCAAATCATCGAGGAACTGGAACCCACCCGCAGAGGCATCTATGGGGGCTCTGTGCTCTACGCTGATTTTGCCGGAAATCTGGATTCGTGCATCGCTATCCGTACCATGCTGATGCAGGGAAAAAAAGCGTACCTGCAAGCTGGGGCCGGCATCGTCGCGGATTCCGACCCTCCGACCGAGTTCGAAGAGTCCATGAATAAGGCGCAAGCCGTGCTGAGGGCGGTGGAAGCAGCGAGAAACTTCTCATCGAAGTAGTAAGGATGTTTTCGGAGCGTAAGGCCCCGCCCTCATGCTATGAATTCGCAGTTCGAACTAAACAGTTAGAATTAACCTCATGATGGGACACCAGAAAGGTGCTTGAACGATGAGGCTGCTTCGACCTCTTTTGATTGCGGTGATTCTTAGTGCTGCATTTTTCTACTTCACAACCCGCCATTCCGGCAACTCGTGGCATTCGTCAGTAATCAGCCGCCCGGACAGGGTCGAAATCACTGAAGCTTCGAGCAGTGGTACCGAAGACGCCGATGAACAAAACAACATTAACGTCTATCGCAAGAATATTGAGTCCGTGGTAAACATCACGTCGCGCACCATGACCCTGGATTTTTTCTACGGACTAGTCCCGCAAGAGGGTCAAGGATCCGGTTTCATTATTGATAAAGAAGGCCACATTCTGACCAACTATCACGTCATCGCCGACGCCCGGCAAGTCGAGGTTACGCTTCACAATCGCAAGAAATATCCGGCGACTATAGTGGGTACTGATCAGTCCCACGATCTCGCGGTAATTCAAATCAAAACCTCGGACCTTACGCCCATGGTGTTGGGCGACTCCCGGAATTTGCAGGTCGGCCAGAAGGTCTACGCAATAGGAAATCCATTTGGCCTTTCCGGAACTTTGACCAGCGGAATTGTGAGTTCGATTCGATCGGTGCGGGAACCCGATGGAATGACCATTGACGAAGCGATCCAGACGGATGCCCCCATCAATCCGGGGAACTCGGGAGGTCCTCTGTTGAACTGGCATGGCGATGTGATCGGCATCAATACCATGATCGCGTCCAATGTGGGGCAAAGCGCTGGGATCGGTTTTGCCATTCCGATCAATACCGCGAAGGCAGTGCTCAATGATTTGGTTACGCTGGGCCGGGTCAGGCGTCCCGCGCTGGGGGTTCGCACCATTCCCATTACGCCGGATCTGGCAGCTCAGATGGGACTGCCTGCGGATTATGGATTGTTGATCATAGAAGTAGTCCCAGGAGGCGCGGCTGACCGCGCCGGACTTCGGGGCGGCAGCGAGCGCGCCTACCTTGGCAACACTCCCATCATGCTGGGAGGAGATTTGATCGTTGCGATTGACGGACAGGAAATACAAGATCAGCAGGATTATTCCCACAGCATGAACAACCATCGCGCCGGTGATACGGTGAAGGTCATGGTTTATCGCGGAAAGAAGAAGGTGGACTTCAGCGTGACACTGGGCGAAATTCGGCAGCAGGTCTAAAGGATTGAGTAATTGGAGAATTGAGTATTGGGTAATTTAAAGGCCAAAGGCGACAGATTTTGACTTTAATTTCCCAATTACTCAATTCCCCGATTACTCAATTACCAAATTGATTCTTATTTGACGGAAGCGGCTGCCTGGGCTAGCCTCAGTGGTCCGCTTCGAAACGAAAGATTTCAAGATGCTAAAGGCAATTTCAACCTTTATTTACGTCAAAGAGCGCTTGCATCCCGGGCTGCTGGACGGTCTCGTACGGGGCGGGGCTCAGTCCATCGAGATATTTGCAGCGCGGCAGCACATTGACTACGCAAATCGCAAACAGCATGTGCGCGAAATTGCGGACTGGTTTCGCTCCAGCGGCATCCCCCTGAATTCGGTGCACGCCCCCTTATATGCCGATTACGAGTGGGGACGCACCGGTTCGCCGCCGGTCAACGTTGCCTCCACGGATCGCGCCGGACGCATTGACGCGATGGATGAAATTAAGCGCGCCCTGGAACTTGCCGAGCAAATCCCGTTCCGCTTCCTGATCCAGCACATTGGCGTTGGCGGCGAGGCGTTCGACGATCACAAATTCGAGGCGGCAATGACATCCGTCGAACATCTCAGAGCTTTCGCTAAGCCCCTCGGAGTACGGATACTTCTGGAGAACATTCCCAACGAGTTGTCCACTCCGGAGCGGCTTGTGGAATTCATCCACGGCAGCCACTTCGATGATGTCGGCGTGTGCTTCGATCTTGGGCACGCTCACATGATGACCGATGTCCCGCAAGCTTTCGAAAGCCTGAAGACTTATATCCACTCTACCCACGTGCATGACAACGCAAAGGACCGCGACGCGCATCTCTGGCCGGGAGCCGGAACGATTGATTGGAAGCAGGCGATGGAACTCCTGCGGTCGGCTCCGCAAACCCCGCCATTGCTGCTTGAAATCGAAGAGGACGAGAAAGTAAATCCCATCGAGAAAATGGGGGAGACCTTTAAGAAATTGGAAAGTGAGTGAAAGAGATTTAGTAATTGGGTAATCGGGTAATTACCAAATTACCCAATTTCTTTATGTCTCCCATAGCCGCGATTCGCGAGATCGGAAAGTTCGATGGTCAAACGGTCACCATTCGCGGATGGCTCTACAACCTCCGCGAGAGCGGGAAACTTCTGTTTCCGATTTTTCGCGATGGAACCGGCGTGATTCAGGGCGTGGCGGCCAAGAATGCGGTTGCTCCGGAAGTTTTCGAGTCATTAAAAGGCCTTACCCAGGAATCCAGCGTAATTGTCGAGGGCAAGGTCCGTGCCGATAAGCGCGCGCCCGGTGGCTTCGAGCTTGATGTGATCTCGATACAGGTGCTTCAACGGGTTCCAGAAAATGATCCCTATCCGATCTCACTGAAAGAACATGGCGTTGATTTCCTGATGGACCACCGCCATTTGTGGGTACGCACGCCGCGCCAGGCGGCGATTCTCCGGGTGCGCGCGGAGATCATCAAAGCCGCGCGGGATTTTTTCGACGATCGCGGATTCACCCTTACCGATCCGCCAATTATCACGCCTGCCGCCTGCGAAGGAACCACAACTTTATTCCCGGTGGACTATTTCGATGAGCAGGCATATCTCACGCAGTCCGGGCAGCTCTACATCGAAGCCACGGCGATGGCGCTGGGAAAGGTGTATTCGTTCGGCCCAACCTTTCGCGCTGAGAAGAGTAAAACCCGTCGGCACCTGACCGAATTCTGGATGGTCGAACCTGAGGTTGCCTACGCCACTCTCGATGACCTGATGGAGCTTGCGGAAAACTTCATTACATTTTTAGTCAAGCGCTGCCTGGAAAAGCGGCGCGACGATCTGCAAACGATGGGACGCGATGTCGCCAGATTAGAAAAAATAGAGGTTCCGTTTCCGCGACTTACCTACGATGAGGCGGCGAAAATGTTGCAGGAGGCTCACACGAAGGGCGCGTTGGAAAGTCAATTCGAATGGGGTGGCGACCTCGGCTCTCCCGACGAGACTTATATTTCATCTCAATTTGAAAAGCCTGTGATGGTGCACCGCTATCCTGCAAAAGTAAAAGCATTCTATATGGAACCTGATCCGGAGCGTCTCGATCTGGCGCTGTGCGTGGATGTGCTTGCGCCCGAAGGTTACGGCGAGATCATTGGGGGTTCGCAGAGAATGGCGTCTTACGATTTATTGGTGAAGCGAATTCGCGAGCATGGCCTTCCCGAGGAAGCGTTCCAGTGGTATTTAGATCTGCGCAAATATGGTAGTGTGCCGCACGCAGGCTTTGGAATGGGAATCGAGCGGGCCGTGGCGTGGATCTGTGGATTGGAGCACGTGCGCGAGACGATTCCGTTTGCCAGAATGTTGCACAGGCTATATCCATGACAGCGGCCTCGAAGTGTGGCGCGGGCGTCCTCGCCCGCGAAGTACGACCGATGAGACGTAGGCAGTCATGAAATCAAAGTCAGCACCGCTTTCCAGCATCAACCCGCGCACGATTCGTGTAATCGGCGTCCCGCTCGATCTGGGACAGTCCCGCCGCGGCGTGGATATGGGGCCGTCTGCCGTTCGCGTTGCCGGACTCGAAGCTCGATTAGAAGAAATCGGTCACGTGGTCGAAGACGCAGGCAACGTGGACGTTGCCATCGCCGAACAGAAGCATGAAGGCGATCCCCACGCAAAGTACTTGAAAGAAATTACTGCTATTTGCTCACGGAACGCCGAGTTGGTTTTGGAGACGCTGGAATCTGGGAAAGTACCGATTGTCCTGGGCGGCGATCATTCGGTGGCTGCGGGCACCGTTGCCGGGGTCGCTGAATTTTATCGCCGCCAAAATCAGAGAATAGGACTGATTTGGATTGATGCTCACACAGACATCAATACGCCAGAGAGTTCGCCAAGCGGAAACGTGCACGGCATGCCGCTGGCCGCGCTTGTCGGCCTTGGGCCCAATGACCTGGCCAATATTTTCGGATTTTCGCCCAAGGTGAACCCGGAAAACTGTGTATTGGTTGGCGTGCGCGACATTGACCTGATTGAGAAAGAAAACGTCCGCAAGGCTGGAATCGAAGTATTCACCATGCGCGACATTGACGAACGCGGCATGAGAACCGTGATGGAAGAGGCGTTGCGGGTGGCGGGGAGGGGAACGGCCGGTTATCACGTGTCGCTCGACATGGATTGGATTGATCCCGAGGATGCCCCGGGCGTAGGGACTCCGGTGCGCGGCGGCGCAACTTATCGCGAAGCGCATTTGGCCATGGAAATCATCGCCGACCATGGGAGGATGTTAAGTTTCGAAATTGTTGAAGTGAATCCGGTCATTGACGAGCACAACCGGACGGCGGAACTGGCCGTGGAACTCGCGTTGTCGGCGTTTGGGAAAAAGATTCTATAAATTTCACGCGAAGTCGCTGCGAATCAAAATCGCGTCAGTGTGTGACCAGTTAAACAATTTAAGTCACAGGCGGCGGACAAAGCCCGCCCTGAGCGAAGTCGAAGGGAGTGTCCGCCCCACGCGAGCAGAGTCAGTGGGCCACATCCTCGGTTTCGAGAATTTCGTCGAAAGAGAAATCCTCAACCAATTCAACTGAATCAGGACGGCAAATTTCCGCCTGGTGCTCGCGGATGGCAGCTCCCTTTTCGTCTATGGTGATGTAAGTTGCGACGGGCTGGGTCCAACTGCCGCTGTTAAAGTATTCGATTCCGTCGCGTCCCGAATGCACGGCCTCATGAGTATGGCCACAAAATACGCGTTGCGCGTTCCGTGTCCGTGCATGTTTTAGCGCACCATCCATTACCTTGCTCGATAGGCGCAGCCACTGGCTGTCGAAACGGTCAATAAAGCGGACCAACCGCTGCTCTCCAAACGAGAATTTTTGCAGCCCCAGATGGACCGCCGTTAGTAGGTTGCTTACCAAACGATTGTTTATCACGAACCGATCATATCGGTGCCCGTGAACCGCCAGGTGCCTGATCCCGCAATATTCCCACTCATATTCCTGATAAACCTTAATGCCGACGAGATGTGACATAAGTACCGACAGGCCGTGATCGTGATTTCCTTCGACCCAAACGACTTCAACACCACGCTTGGGATTGGATAATTTTCGTATGTATCCGAGAAACTGCCAGTGTTCTTTTTTTAGTCTGCGGAAATTCAAATCGGAAAAAATGTCGCCCAGCAAAATTAAGCGGTCAAATGAAGTGTTCTTCAGCATTTGCAGAGCCGGCTCGGGGCGGCTCATCTTCGATCCGAGGTGCAGGTCTGAAATTATTACCGTGTCGTAATGAGGGATCGCGAGCTCGGTAAAGGCTTTGGCTAGGGGTTTGTCCGCAATCCTTACTTGATCATTGCCATTGCTGTTCACAGTGAAGCCCATGCCGGTCGAGGCCGCCAGTCCATCGGTTGCAAGATGCCCTCGTCCACCGTCGAGCGTGGAACGCTCTCTTCAAGTATTTCGTCGAGAATTCCGGGAACCTCAAACAGCGCCCGGTTTGAATAGCCTTTGGCGTTGGCTTGGAGCTCGCTAAAAGTTGAAGCATCGAGCAGTTGGCCAACGCCGGACGCTATTTCTTGAAAGCTATTCAGCACCAGTCCTAATCGCTTTTCGATCAACCACTCTGCGTTGTAGCGCTCCTGTGGCAGCGTTTTGGCGTTGCACTCGACGATGACCGGGAGATCGAACTGTAAGGCTTCGCTGATGCAGCCGGGACCGGGTTTCCCAATGAAGAAATCAGCCAACGACATGAAATGGGCGACGCGGGAAGTAAACCCTTCAACTAGCATCGGCATTCTGGTAGGCCGAGCTTTCAACTCAGCTGCAAGCTTCTGGTTGTGGCCGCAAAGCATTATCAGTTGAACGCCGTTGTCACTCTGGTCCAGCAATTGAGCAATGTCAACCATGGCCGGAGAGCCGTGACCCCCGAACAAAACGACCCCGGTACGCAAAGCCGGATCAAGCCCCAAGGCTTCCCGCTCAGAACGCCAGCTTTCGGAAAAACGATTCGCGATAGGCTTTTCGTAGAAGTTGGGCTTCAAAATCATGCCGGAGGTCCGGAAGATTCGTTCTTTATGGTGTCCCATCGCCAAAGCCTGCCGCACCGCGTACTCCGTGCCGCAGATGATGTATTGCGATTGCCTCTCAATCCAGAAGTGTGGAGGATAATCCGCCAGATCGGTCAACAGAGTGACAAATGGAATTTGCGTCATGGAGACGCTTTCAGCCAGAGCACGATTGAAATGAGGAATCACCGACAAGACAAGGTCGGGCGGATTGTCGTCCCAATACTTTTGCAACGCTCGAACGGTTCGCGCGTGGTAGAGTCTGATGATTCCTTGCAAAAGGACGAGAAGCTGGGGAGTGAGACGCGTCCAACCTTTTCGCAAGATCAGGTTATAGACATCCTGTAAACGAACTCCCGTCGTGCTGCGCACAACGTCGAGTGAGTCCAGTAATTCTTGAATATTGAGGAGACTAACCTGCCAGGGATGCCGTTGTGTCTCGAGGGTGATCTTGAGGGCATCGGCTGCATTGCGATGTCCTCCACCTGCTTCAAAGAAGACAATCGTGAGCTTTCGCATGCATCACCTCAAAGGTTCGTGCACGACCTTCGCTGTCCATCCAGGCACGATGGCATATGCTCAGAGCATACCCACCCCTGTTGAAATCTCGATGAAAACCGCATTAATTTTCGATGAATCGTTAATATGAACCAAATCAGTCACATAGAGCGAGACGAGGCAGAATTTATGGCGCGAATAGGGCTGACCATTTTCTGGGTTGTAGTATTTACACTGATGGTCCCATCGGTTTCCCCTTCTCAGCCAGCCATGAGTCCCGAGGCGTCCCAGAAGTTTGCCGCGCTCAGCGACCAGTTCATGAAGGATTCCCTGGCGCTATCTCCTTCGAATGCCTCGACTGCCGGATACCACGAGCATTTGGACAGAAAAACGGGCAAGACAGTCGAACTCGACGCGCAATTAGACGATTTGAGCCTGCAATTTATTGAGCGGGAGGGAGATTTTTATCAACAATGGCGAGAACGCTTCCACCATGAGACTCCCGTAGCTTCTCTGAATCCGGAAGATGCTGCGGATTGGCATCTCATTGATGATCAGATCGGACTGAATCTCCTCGAATTCGAGCAAATACAAAATTACCGGCACAATCCCACATTCGTAGTCGAATTGATTGGTAATGCCCTCTTCCTTCCTATGACCCAGAACTACGCGCCGGCCAATGTTCGGCTCGGTCACGTGCTGTCCAGGATTCAACAAATCCCCCGCCTGCTTGATCAAGTTAAGCAATACTTAAGCGACGTTGATCCGATTTTCGCCAGTACTGCAATCGAGGAGAACGAAGGAAATATTGATCTGATTCAAAATACGGTCGGGCCACAAATTTCCGCGAATTCGAAATTGAAGAGCGAATACGATCAGGTAGCGCCTCCGGCGATAGCTGCGCTGAAGCAGTTTTCGGAATGGTTAAAATCCAACTTCTCCTCGCCGCCCA
Organism: Terriglobales bacterium; assembly: GCA_050746185.1. Lineage (GTDB taxonomy): Bacteria > Acidobacteriota > Terriglobia > Terriglobales > Acidobacteriaceae > PALSA-188. The sequence goes on from JBOGLA010000025.1 coordinate 45,825, forward strand.
CTGCGCGCAGTTGGCGCCTGGGCAGGGAATTGTACGATCAAAAATTCAGGCTGGTGATGGAAACATCGGTTACCCCCGAACAAGTTCTTAATGACGCCGAGAAAAATATGCGATCGGTGCGCGCTGAGATGTTGCAATTGGCCTTGCCAATGCATAAGCAGATGTATTCAGGGCACAGCGATCACTCGGAACTCAGCACCCATGATCGCGAAAATTTGATCATCGGTGAAGTGTTGCGGAAGATTTCGGATGACCATCCCCGGCGCGATCAGCTGCAATCCGCTATTCAGGCCGATCTGGAGGGCATCAAGCAATTCATTCGCGAAAAGAAGATCGTTTCTTTAGGCTCTCGGGACAACTTGAAGGTCATTCCAACGCCACCGTTTATGCGCGGAATTTTTTCAGTCGCCGGCTTTCACAGCGCGCCTCCGCTCGAGCCTCAGGCGGAGGCAGAATTCTGGGTCACCCCGATTGATCCGAAAATGCCTGACGATCAGGCGGAATCGAAGCTTCGCGAGTACAACAACTACACTCTGAAATGGCTGACCATCCACGAAGCGCTGCCGGGACATTACGTTCAGTTTGAGCATGTGAACACTATTGAGCCGAAAAGGCGCAGGCTTCTCCGCTCGCTGTATGCCAATGGCGCTTACGTTGAAGGCTGGGCGGAATACATTGCGCAGGTAATGATGGACGAAGGTTATCTTAATAACGATCCGCGATTCCGCCTGGTGATGCGTAAAATCCGCCTACGTGTACTGGCGAATGCAATCCTCGATGTGAAAATGCAAACCATGGGGATGACCGACCAGGAAGCCATGGATCTCATGACTAAAGAAGCCTTCCAGACTCGCGCGGAGGCGGAGGGAAAGCTGGTGCGGGCGAAGCTCAGCTCGACTCAATTGCCCACCTATTATGTGGGCATTCGCGAGTGGTTCGCGTTCCGAAAACAGTATCAGGATGCCGCGGGAAAGAATTTTGATATGCGGAAATTTCACGACCGGGCGCTCGATGAAGGCCCGCTTCCGGTTCCGATCGTCGAGCAACTGATGATGCCGACGGCGGGCCATTAGTGCGGGTGTGTTAGATTTTTACTGATCCATTTTTTCTTCATGAAACACATTGCGGATTGGGCTCTGAACGTGGCCGAGCAGCGCGGAGCTTCATACTGCGATCTTCGCATCGTGGACGACCGCAGTCGCGCGCTTGCCACAAAGAACGGCAAAGTGGGCGGCGCCTCCGACTCGGAATCGCGCGGCGTCGGCATTCGCGTTCTCGCTGACGGAGCGTGGGGTTTTGCGGCTTCCGAGGACCTGAGTCGCCCCGCAGTCGAAATCACGGCTGCGCGCGCGGTTGACATCGCAAAGGCCTCTTCTCGCGTGAAGCAGAGCGATGTCCGGCTGGCGCCTGAAAAGGCGGTGGTTGCTGAATGGGAAACGCCCCACGAAATTGATCCCTTTACGATTTCTGTGGAGCAGAACCTTGATCTTCTTTTTAGGATTGATGCTGAACTGCGCTCGGTTGCGGGCGTGACTCTCGCGGAAACGAACATGAATTTCCGCCGCGAGGAACAATGGTTCGTTTCCTCGGCAGGGGCAAATATTCATCAGACCAAATACTCCACAGGCGCTGGTTTTACAGCCCATGCGTTTGCCGGCACAGAAATTCAGAAGCGGTCGTATCCAAGTTCTTTCGGTGGACAATGGCAGAACAAGGGATACGAACTCATCCGCGAACTGAACCTCCTAGAGAATGCGCGGCAGATCGGCGAAGAAGCCGTGGCATTGCATAAGGCTGAACAGTGCCCCGCAGGTACATTCGACGTCATTCTTGAGAGCTCGCAGCTTGCTCTTCAAATTCATGAATCGGTCGGCCATCCTATTGAGCTTGATCGCGTGCTTGGCATGGAAGCGAATTTCGCCGGCACTTCCTTCCTCACCCTGGACAAACTTCGCACACTGCGGTACGGCAGCGATCTGGTAAACGTAGTCGCGGATGCCCGCCAGGAGCACGGTCCCGGTCTCGGCACGTTTGCTTACGACGATGAAGGCGTTCCGGCGCAATGCACTCCGATAATCACGAACGGACTTTTCACCGGATATCTCAGCTCGCGCGAAACCGCTCACACCATCGGCGCAACTCGCTCCGGCGGTACCCTCCGCGCTGAAAGCTGGAATCGGCTGCCCATGATCCGCATGACCAATATCAGCATCCTGCCAGGCGAGAAGCCGCTGACCCTGGGGCAGCTCATTGCTTCGACCGATTACGGGATACTGATGCAAACCAACCGGTCCTGGTCCATTGACGACAAGCGCTACAACTTTCAATTCGGATGCGAAATGGGTTGGGAGATCAAAGGCGGCAAGCGCGCACGCATGCTAAAGAATCCCTCCTACTCCGGGATTACGACTGAGTTCTGGAATTCGATGGACGCAATCTGCTCGCGCGATGAATGGACATTGTGGGGAACTCCGAACTGCGGCAAAGGGCAACCGCAACAAGTTATGGGAACCGGTCACGGAGCGTCGCCCGCCAGGTTCCGGAAGATCAAAGTTGGCAGCGCTTATAAAGGAACGTGACGGATATCACATACGCTTTTTCTTTTGCGGTCTAGCATTCAGCACTTGGCAGTTGGCATTTAGCCAAAGGAGTGTCGAATGAAAGACTTCAGAGATTTGCAAGTTTGGCAAAAAGCACATTCGTTGACGTTGGAGGTATATCGGATTACCGTCGCCTTTCCGCGGCAGGAGACTTATGGTCTAGTCAGCCAGACGCGCCGTTGTGCGGTGTCGGTAGCAGCGAACATTGCAGAAGGGTGCGGAAAGCGGGGAAACGTGGATTTTCAACGGTTGCTGAACATTGCTTCGGGGTCGGCGATCGAATTGGAATATCACTTTCTTCTTGCCCGCGATTTGAGTTTTCTCGCTGCAGAAGATTACGAGGCGCTGAGCAACGGTGTGATCGAAGTGAAGAAGATGCTGGGATCGTTGATGCGGAAAATCGAAGCCGAGCGGTTTGCAAGCTAAATACTAATTGCTAAGTGCTGAATGCTCGATCAATCCCAAGCCGCTGATATTTTCTCCCGCATCCGCAAACACTCCTCGGCGGATGAGGTTGAAGCTCTTATTTATGGCGGACGGTCTTCGCTTACCCGGTTTGCGAATAACACGATCCATCAGAACGTTGATGAGCACAATCATGTTGTGTCCATTCGCACTTCGTTTGGGGGACGAACCGCGCGGGCCAGCACTAACAAGTTCGACGATGAGAGCTTAAAGCGGGTGGTGGGCGCCTCTGAGAGTCTTGCGAAGGTCCAGCATGAAGACGCCGATCTGCTGCCGATGGCCACGGATGGCGGAAAGGCTTCCCGAATTCCCAGTCGCCGGTTTGATCAAACCGCAGCCATTACTCCTGAAGACCGCGCGCGAGCGGTGAAGAAAATTGTTTCTGTCGCGCAAAAGCATAAACTCACAGCTGCGGGAATATTTTCGAGCAGCGAATCCGTTGAAGGTGTTTTTAACTCGCGAGGGCTCGCCGATTGGCATGCTCAGACTGCCTCCGAAATATCAATCACCATGTTGGCATCCGATTCCTCGGGATGGCAAAAAGCGAATTCTCCGGACGTCACAAATCTCGACTCGGGCGATCTGGCGGAGATCGCCGCGCAAAAGGCGTTTCAGTCTTCATCCCCAAAAGAAATTCCTGCGGGCAAGTACACCGTTATCCTCGAACCTGCGGCAGTGCTCGATATGGCCGGATTCATGTTTTGGGATTTTGGCGGCCTCGCCATCCTCGACCAGCGGTCGTTTCTCAATAACCGTCTAGGCTCGAAAGTTTTTGGAGAAAACATTAACGTCTGGGACGATGTGGCTCACCCACTTCAATCCGGTTGTCCGTTTGACGGGGAAGGCATGCGCCGGCAACGCGTGCAACTGATTGAGAACGGTGTCGTAAAACGGTTGGTATATTCTCGCGCGAGCGCCCGGAAAATGTCGGAGTCGGAACACAAAGATAAAGTGGGTGCCATCGAAGTAACCGGACACGGGTTTCCCATCCCCAACGAGATGGGAGAAGCTCCAATGAATATTGTGTTCGGCGGATCAAGCAGTCCTAAGAGCCTGGATCAGATGATCGAGTCAACCGAACGCGGCATACTGATCACGCGTCTCTGGTATATCCGTGAGGTTGATCCATACGAAAAGATTCTGACCGGGATGACCCGCGACGGCACTTTCTACGTGGAAGACGGAAAGATCAGTTGCGGAGTTCGAAATTTCCGGTTTAATGAAAGCCTGATTCACATGTTTTCGAACGTCGAAGACATGGGATCTCCCGTCCGCGCGAGCGGCGAGGAATCTTTCGACATGGTGGTGCCCGCTATGCGAGTACGCGACTTCAATTTCACTGAAGTCACAAAATTCTAGTCACTGGCGCTTCAGCAAACCGCTCCGCTTGGACCTTCTTCATTTTACCTGCAAATTATTGAACAGCAAGTGGTTAACCCTAACAGGCCAATGACTTCGGTAACTTTGTGCTCTTGGTTCCGGGGTGTAATCTGCGCTCGTAATGTCCAATAACAGCGGATCCATCGAAAACAGAAATCGAGACGATTTGGTGCGGCTAGATGCCGCCAAGAGCCGGCCAAAATCTTCGAGCGCAAAGAAATCCGAGCTCCATTATCAGGATATGCAGAGTGCGATGCGATTTCCAATCAAACTGCCGATTGCCGTGAAATCGCAATCGGGAGAGAGCCAGACGGAATCGCAAAACATCTCCGCCAACGGGGTCCTCTTCCAAATGGATTCCGACATGCCGGTCGGCTCCATGGTGGACTTCACGATTTCCCTGCCCGCCCAGATCGTCGGCGCGCAGGCTGATGTGCAGCTCGATTGCCGAGGCCGGGTGGTGCGTAGTTCGGATGACGGTGGCCGCCGCGACGTAGGCGTGGTGATTGATGAATATCGTTTTGAGCGCCGCTGACTGCGGCAGGGAACTTTGGGGATGGCGACAATACCAGTGACCGGACACGGCGAGCTTTATGAAACCCACGAAGCGCAGGGCAATTCTTTGCAACTGCTGCGTGTCATTGTTGCCGATTCTCAGGCGATCTTCCGCGCTGGCCTGCGCAAGATCTTTGCTGTCGAAGACGATATCCGTGTCGTGGGACAGGCGGAAACTTTGTCCCAAACGCTATCTGCCGCGAAGAAATTTTCCGCCGATGTGCTGATCATGGAAGCCGCGTTGAGTCCGAATCCGTCTGATACTGTTTCCGAGCTTCTGCGCCAGACGCCGGCGCTGCGGTTGGTTGTAGTGACCGCGAAGCCGCATGAAGAGCAAACCCTGGAATTATTCCGGCGCGGCGCTTATGGAATTCTTTCGCGCGACGTGGAACCGGAGGTTTTCGTAGAGTGCCTGAGAAAGGTTTCCCAGGGAGATCCCTGGCTTGATAGCCGCGGAATTCAATGGGTTTTGGGCGCATATCGCACCCAGGCTTCGCGTCCCGCATCTTCACGCGGCAAGATACAGTTGACTCCGAAGGAATCGCTGATTGTTTCCTGCGTCACCCAGGGAATGAAAAATAAAGAGATCGCCGTGCGCGTGGGGACGACGGAGCAGGTCGTAAAGAACTATCTGCGTAAAGTCTATGACAAACTGGGCGTCGCCGACCGCCTGGAACTGGCACTATACTGCCTGCACAACCGCATGCCGGAGGCGGCAGAGAAAGATGTGCACACCCCGCCGATACCTTCCGACGGGGCGGCACTTGAGATTCCATCAGTCGAAGCCCAGGACCTGCAAAAGCTCTCGTAGTCCATTAACCCAAGCCGTCGCGCGTTTTCTCTCCGATAGCTACTCCACCGTAATGCTGACCGGTGTCTTGTACACGTTGCCGCAGTTGTCCCACTCCTGGACGACCGTATTGTAATTCCCAGGCGCGAGGTTGATGTACGTATCCAGGTTCGCGCCATTCACGGTATAGGCTGAGATGCCGGGCGCCGTATATATCCGCATCGCCGCGACTCCCTTGGAGCAACTACCAGCCGACCCAGTTGCCACAAAATGCACCGGCGAAGGTATAGCCGCGCCATTCGTCGGGGACACCACATTGGGGTTTTGCGGTGTTGCAGCTCCCCGAATGTACATAGGAACTCCCATGGTGAACGCCTTTCCGCAGTTGTCGTAGACCACAATCACCGTGTTGTATTGGCCGTCTTTCGGGAAGGCAATGTTCGCGTCTAAGGTCGCGCCGTTAGTTGTATAGGCGATGACACCGGGTGCGGTATAGACGCGCATAGCAGCTACTCCTGATCCACATTGCGGGCTTCTTCCGGTCGCGCGATACTCTACGGGTGATTGATAGGGAGGGCCCCACTGATAGGGCGCGCTCAGGTTCACCCCTCCCGGACCGGGCTGAGTCACATTGTAACTTCCAACCCAGAGAAAGGAGCCGTCGTTTTGGCTATCTGACGGCGGTCCCTTCTGGAATGCATTTGCAGTAGTCGGGCCGTTCGTGCCCATGGCATAAAGTTCGAAACTGCTGTTCATGTACATCTGAGAGCCGGTGAAGGACGTAATCCCGGCATACAGATCGGTCGTGGGATTGTCGGTACGGTTTATCGGCGTACATCCCGAGTATTTCAGGGAGCTCCTCCCCGACCCTTGCGTGTCGAACGTCGCCAGGTACGAACAGCTGTCCTGTTCGTAATTGCGATCGGTTACCGGGAAGACGGTGTCGTTGAATCGATTGCCGCCAACAGTTACGAAACTGGGAGCAGTCAGCCATAGCACGGTGTCACTGCTCGAGGCGCTGCCCCCTAAATATGAGGAATAAACCAGATTTCCCGAAGGATCGATTTCGGTGAAGAAGCCCACATGAACTCCCGATTGCGTGGATGGGAAGGTCTTCTGGAAGGCATTAGCTGTTACCGGAAGATCTGTTCCGGCCGATCCCGCAGCATAGTAGGACCCCGAGGTATCCCGTTTCACGTTGATGGAATTAACGTGATGAAGAACGGTCGAGTAAAGAAGCGAAGATCCGGCTGAATTGAAGGTTGTGATAAATCCGCCCTCGTCGGTATTCGCCTTGCCATTTGGCGTAACCGGATAATTCGGTGAGTATGTAAATCCGTTGATGGTCGCCTCGCCATTCGAGTCGACCTGTACCTGCGAAGCGTCCTCAGTTTGCGAACCGCCGATCAACGTCGCATAGTCAAGCGCGGTAGCCTCGGGGTTGAACTTCATAACAAAGGAATCGTCGTGGCCACCATAACTAGATGGATAAGCCCCCGGCGTCGCCGGAAAAGCTCCGGTGAGGCCACCATTGTGGTTATAGACTCCGGTGACATAAGCGCTGTCTGCCGGATCAACGGCCACGGCGTAAGCGGTGATGTTGGGCTGATCGCTCAGGAACGTGGAGTAAACAAGCGCGCTCCCGGTGTTGTTCACCTTAACCAGGAAGTTCCGGCCTAACGCCGGATGATTGGTGTTGTACGCGCCGGCAGTTGTGGGAAAGGTTGAAGGATAGTTGGTGGATTTCTGGGTCACGGTATCGAACGATTGGTCTATGGTGTATCCCACGATGTAAACATTTTCGGTTGAATCGAATGCAAACCCAGCTGGCAACGAGTAATTGTTCGGACCGGTGCCACCGACGATGGTTGACCAGATTAAAGATGAACCATCCTGGGATAGCTTGGTGACGAATACCTGATCGTTCGGATAGGCCGCAATCGCTTTCTGATAAGCGCCCGGCGTCGTCGGGAAGTCGGGCGAGTCCGTGTATCCCAGAATGTAGGCATATCCGGCGTTATCCACCCACAAACTCACGCCTGTATCAAATTCTTTTCCATCCAGATAGGTTCCATAGTCGAGGACGGGATCAATGACCAGCTTTTTGCTGCGGTCATATTTACCTACCTCGAAGCTGACAACCTCTCCGCGGACGCGATAGCTAGCGGTTATCAGTTTCGCTCGTCTGGTCCCCTTCTGATATGCGATTGGTTTGGCCCAGGTAACTGGCCCGGCAGCAGTGTCGAGAATCAACGAGCCATCTTTACCGACAGTGATTTTGTCAGCGCCTTCAATCTTGAGAGCGATCACAGAGGGATTCGAATGCGGAGCGACGTCGAAATCGTATTCAAGCTGGTGCTGCTTTCCGTAGTAAACTAGATCAATTCCGGGATAAATACCGGCATATTCGACTGCCCCGTAGTTCGGGATGTTGGATTTCCAGGAGGCCCTTGGGCCGACCAGATAGTTGGTATGGGAATCCCGGGGATCTAAGCCCGCAACTTCCACGGCGGAGCGGGATCCGACCACCGTGGTGCGCAGGACGGCGTCAGTCGTTTTGCCAGCGACCTTCAGCGCCGCCGCGTTATCTGTCAAGTAAACGCGATACCGGCCGTCGCGATTCAGGAATCGTACTTGGGAATCAATCTGCCCCGCATTCTCTTCGAATGTTATCGGCAATTGAGCGATTGCAGACGAGGCATTTGACGTGGCCTTGCCGCGAGTTTGTCCGGTGCTAACGCCGGTTGAGAATGCGAGAAGAAGTGATACTGAGAAGAGTCGCGCCGCTAGAGTGCTTGGGTTTTGCATTGAGGTGCTCCATCATGAGGTGGGAAAACTGCCATTTTCCGGCACCTTTGATAACTCTTCCGGCCACACTGGTTGCCGCTCGTAACTCTTCCACAGAATCTATTTTCATGTATAAAAATGCCTAATCACCTTAGAAGCGGCTCTGGGCGGGGGTTTTGCGTTGATATGCCTCTGGGATGGTTGCGGGGTTTTATCCCACGCCATACAATCAACTTCCAGCGTTTATCCCAAGGGAGAGATGGCCGAGTGGCTGAAGGCGCACGCTTGGAAAGCGTGTTTAGGGGAAACTCTAACGTGGGTTCGAATCCCACTCTCTCCGCCATACTTTTATTGATTTTAGTGCGCTTACGCGACGGGCTGTCTTTAAGACGCCCCCAACTTTCCTGCCGGGGCACAATGACACAATCTGACCCACTACGACGCAGCGTACTTGACGCTTGCCATGCACTTTCGTTTGCCTTTGGCAACAACCGACGCAGATCTCCACCGGGCCGCAGCAGCAGCACGCGTCAAATCGTGGTTGGATAAAGTCCAGCGCATCTCGCTCCAACGGATCCCATCTGTCCATGTACAGGTAACCCGCGAAAATCTACTTCAATCCTTTCACCACATACGCCTCTGACAGGACTTGGTCATAGTCATAGGCGTATGCGCTGCCGTCACGGGAAAAATGTGGCCGATGGACGCCTGCTGCACCTGCGGGCAGTTGCGCGCCAAATGTTTTCCAGAACTCCATCTTCCCCGTCTCCGTATTCACGCGATAGACCTTCGCCGCCCCCTCGCGCTGTTGGCTGGACATCGCGTACACCGACGATCCGTCCGGCGCCCAGCCTGTCACCAAGTATTTCGAGTCAAGCCCAGGAATGGGCCGCAGGCCGGCGCCATCGAGCGGCCAAATACCCCACATTCCGTCCGGCCCAATCACGGCCACACGGCGACCGTCCGGAGAAAGGATAGCGCCGGAGAGTCCCTCCGGGGTTATTGGCTTTGCATTTCCGTTGCTCACATCAATGAGAAAATCTCGCGGTCCATGGCCAGCTTCAATTCCTCGAGCCAATAACTGCTTCCCATCCGGCAGGTAGCGAACCGGGCCATAGCTAACGTTATCGTGGGTCAACTGCCGGGCTTCGCCGGCGCCTGTCGGAACCACGCTCAGAGGGCCATCTTTCCCGGGTCTTGTGATTACCCATTTGCCGTCCTGCGAAATTGCCCCGCCCACGCCGGGGCCGATCTGCACCGGAGGAGAGCCATCAGTGTCTCGCAGAAATACCGTGTAATGCGGGCCGCCGCCATCGGCTTCTTCCTCGAACAAGACCTTCTTTCCATCCGGGCTTATATCTCTGAGCAGAGACCATCCGAGCCATCCCAGTTCCCGTTCTTCCTTTGCGCCCGGCGCCATTCCGCGGATCCCGAGGCGCTCCTGGTGCGTAGTCATGAGCGCCAGTCCATTGCGCATGTCCTCCATCCACATGCCTCCCGGCACGTTGGTGATCGTCCTGAGCTTCCCGCCGAGTGTCACACCGCGAAGATTTTCCGCACTGCCGGTGTTGGAAGCGGTGAACCAGATTTCATTGCCCGATGGCGACCAAACGATTCCTTCGACGGAAGACCAACCCGATGAAAGGATCTTTTCATGCCCGTCCGGACCGATAACGGCGACTGAGCCTTCGTCGTCGCCTCCGGGGTTCTGGTGGTCCGAGAACGCTACCGAATTGCCGTCCGGCGATATCTTGGGATGGCTGATCCAGTTGATGCTGTCAAACAGCACCTTGCCCACCGGATATTCCAAACGCCAGTGGTTGTTCTGGGGAACATACCGGACTATCGCCATGTTCTCGCCATCCGCCGCCCAGTCGGCGTCCTGGACGTTATCCAGCACCTCGCGTGGCGTTCCACCACTCAGCGGAACGCGGGCGAGCGTTCCCCCCCTTGCGTAGCCGCCCAAAAAAACCGTGTTAAGCCGGATCGCCAATTCCCCGCTTTTCGAGATGGAGAGCAGTTCGGCATCCTTCAGGCCCAGATCGCGCGATCCGTTGTCATCAGTACGGGCCATGTATAGCTGATTCGGGCCGCCCTCCCACGACGCACTGTAAACGATGCTGCCGTCAGGGGTGAAACGCGCATTGCCGATCGCGCCTGTGCGAAAGGTAATCTGCTGGTATTCCGGAGGAGCCGATGAACTGCCGCGCTTGCCCAGCCACCAACCAAGACCGATCATCACCGCTGCCAAAACAATGATTCCGCCCGCGGTGGCGAGCTTTCGCTGGGAGCGCGCGGAAATTGCTTGAGCCGCTGCCGTCTGTGCGCCCGACTTGCTCGTCGTAGAAGAGACTTCGGTCAGCGCTTCCAGATCGAACGCCACGTCGCCCGCGGAATGGAATCGTTGCGCAGGATTCTTCTCCAGGCAATGGCGCACAATTCGTTCCAGCCCCGGCGGAACGTTGCGCGCGGTCTCGGAAATCTCGGGCGTCTCGTCTTTCAGGATCGCGCTCATGGTGTCGGCAGCGCTTTCGCCGTGGAATGCCCGCTTGCCCGAAATCATCTCGTACAAAATCGCTCCAAATGCGAAAATGTCGGACCGCTGGTCCGCGGCTTTTCCGCGCACCTGCTCCGGAGACATATAGCCAACGGTGCCCATTACGAGTCCCGGCTCCGTTGCCGCATGCATAGTGGGCGCATCCGCGCTCCCAAAATCGGCTTCTGGCTGCGTCAGCTTGGCCAAGCCAAAGTCAAGAATCTTCACCCGGCCATCGTTGGTGATGAACAGGTTTTCCGGCTTGAGATCGCGATGCACAATTCCTTTCTCGTGCGCCGCCGCCAGCCCACGCGCCGTCTGCAATGCGTAGTCAATTGCTTTTCGGATTGAAAGAGGCCCAGTTCTCAATCGTTCACGCAGCGTTTCCCCTTCCAACAATTCGGATACGACGTAGGGATTGCCGCGTTCTTCACCGATATCGAAAATGGAAAGAATGTTGGGATGATTGAGCGCCGCGGCGGCGCGCGCCTCCTGCGCAAAGCGTTGCAGGCGGTCGGTTTCCGTCGAGAAGGATGCGGGCAGAACTTTCACCGCAACCTCGCGGCCGAGCCGGGTGTCGCGCGCGCGATACACTTCGCCCATGCCACCCGCGCCGATTGCAGACTGAATTTCGTACGGTCCGAGTTTCGTGCCGGATGTTAGAGACATTCGTGCGCCATTATATCCTCACCCGCAACCAAGCCCGCAATATTCAGTTTGCGTGTCGAATTCCGCATGCTGGTCAATTGCCGTCACGACTTCGCAAATTTTCCCCCTGAGCGAATCGCTTGACCAAGCCGCGTCATTCAGCTAGGCTCACATCGCTCTTATCGTCTTGCAAATATTTAGGGCCTTCCCCGGGAGCATGCAATGACTCAACGTTCACCCGACACGCAACTTTATCGGCTCGGCAACCATCTTAAGGCCGTGAAATTACTGGTTATTGTTGCCGCTTTCATTGGATTGCTCAGCGGCTGTACGCAGAAGCCGCAGAATCCTGACGAACTTCGGGAGAAGACCGCCGAAGCTACGGCTCAATTGAAAACCGACACCAAGGCGGTTGTAGAAGGTGTTCGCGAAGGACTCAGCCGCGACAAGACGATCAATCTGAACACTGCTCCGGAAGATCAACTCATCATGCTTCCCGGAGTAACACATGCCCGCGCAGCACGAGTCATCGCCGGACGCCCTTATGATGATCCACATGACGTCGTGACCCGCCACATTCTTTCCGAGGAAGAGTACAAGCGAATCAAAGACCGCATAACCACCAAGGATTGAATGCTGGTGTGGCGCGGGCACTCTTGTCCGCGAAAGGTGGGTACTGTTCAAACAGTTTTTGTGCGAGATGCTTTTTCGCGGGCGAGGCGCCACGCGCCACACAGGCAATCCTACAACACTCTTTCGTGCGCATAACCCTCTGCACCCAGGGCCGACAGCAATTCCGCTATGTGATCCGGACCGCGCGTCTCCATGGTGATGTCAATTGCGGTGTCTCCGAGGTTCACTCCGTAATACGCCCGGTCGTATGAAGTCTCGACAATATTGGCGCGATGCTTCGCCAGAATTCCAGTCAATTGGTGCAATGCTCCGGGGTAGTCCGGCAAATGCACCCGTAGACGAACCAGCCGCCCGTCTTTTACAAGACCGCGTTCCATAATCCGCGCCAGAAGAGTGACGTCAATATTTCCGCCGCATACAAGAATTGCGACCTTTTTCCCCATGAATGAAACTTTGTGATTCACCAGGGCAGCGAGCGCGGCGGCTCCGGCGCCTTCGGCCAAAGTCTTCTCGCGTTCCAGCAAGAGCAGAATAGCGTTTGCGATCTCTTCTTCATCCACGGTGACGATGTCGTCCACGTAATGCTGAACCAGCGGAAACGTGCGCTCCCCCGCCCGGCGCACGGCAATTCCGTCCGCAATGGTGGGCGCCGGATTTAGAGTGACGGGCTTCCCTTCCGCGATGGCAACCTTCATGGAAGGAAGCCGCGCGGGCTGAACGCCAATTATGCGAACCAGCGGATTGCTTTCTTTCACCGCGCAGGCAATGCCGCCGATAAGCCCTCCGCCGCCGATAGGAGCGATTATCGCTTCGATGTCGGAATGCTGCTGCAGAATCTCGAGGCCGAGGGTTCCCTGCCCGGCGATCACGTGATCGTCATCAAAGGGATGTACAAACGTGAGGTCATGTTCCTGGCCGCGGCGCACCGCTTCAACACACGCATCGTCGTAATTTGCCCCGTGCAGCACCACATCAGCGCCGTAGCTTCGTGTGGCCGAGACCTTGGTGAGCGGCGTAGTAAGCGGCATGACTATTTGCGCTTTTACGCCAAGCCTTCCCGCGTGATATGCCAGGCCCTGCGCGTGGTTGCCCGCCGAAGCGGCGATGACTCCGCGGTCCCGCTCTTTCTTGCTAAGCGTGAGCAGTTTGTTCAGCGCGCCGCGCTCTTTGAAGGCACCGGTTCGCTGCAAATTATCAAGCTTGAAATGAACCGAATTCCCCGTGAGTTGAGAAAAGGTCTCAGAGCGCGCGCACGGGGAAAGATAGATGGATTCGCGAATGCGCTTTAATGCGGCTTCGATGTCGGAGAGGCCAATCATTATTTTGGAATCGGGAGATATCGTGCAGAACATCTTAACAGGATGAAACATCGCCGATGGAGCGACGGGCGTCCTCGCCCGTCCATCGCAACCCGACGGGCGAGGACGCCCGCCGCTCCATCGAAAAAGACTAACTACGCGACAATTGCCGGCATTCTCGAACTCGCTGACACTGGAACAGCCATCATGCCGACTTGCTTAAGATATTGGTCTACCCCCGCCGCCGCTTTGCGCCCTTCGGCAATCGCCCACACAACCAATGATTGACCGCGCCGCATATCTCCGGCTGCAAAAACTCCGGGTATGGACGACATGTAATTTTCATCGGTCGCAACGTTTCCGCGGGAATCGAGCTTAACGCGTAATTTCTCAATCATTCCGTTTCGCACTGGACCGAGAAATCCCATGGCAATCAAGATAAGATCGGCATCCATTGTGAACTCGGTCCCAGGCTGAGGCTCGAAATTCGGCGGAGGTCCTACGCGAATGCCGTGCAATTGTTTAACGTTTCCGTGCTCATCGCCGGTGAAGCTCGTGGTTCCGATACTCCAGTCGCGGATGCCGCCTTCTTCGTGTGCGCCTTCAATGCGCAACTGCATGGGCCACAACGGCCACGGAGTCAGCGGAGAACGGTCATTGGGAGGTACCGGCATGATCTCAAACTGATGAACCGACGCCGGCTTCTGGCGATGGCAGGTTCCAAGACAATCAGCGCCGGTGTCGCCGCCGCCAATAATCACCGCGCGCTTGTCGTTCGCCAGGATGTCCAACTCGGCTTCCAGTCTGTCGCCTTCACAACGCTTGTTTTGTTGTGGCAGGAATTCCATCGCGTAGTGAATCCCCTTCAATTCCCGGCCCGGAACTTTCAGATCGCGCGGCTGTTCGGCACCGCCGGCAAGCACGACGGCATCGAATTCGGCCTGAAAGTCTTGGATGGGAAAATCCACTCCCACGTGTGCTTTGGTGACGAACTTCACCCCCTCGGCGCGCATCTGATCAAGACGCCGGTCCAGAATTCGCTTTTCCATCTTGAATTCGGGGATTCCGTACCGCAGCAGTCCGCCGATGCGGTCGGCCTTTTCGTACACCGTCGCCCAATGCCCCGCGCGGTTGAGTTGCTGCGCCGCCGCCAGTCCGGCAGGCCCCGAACCAACCACCGCGACCTTCCTGCCGGTCCGAAACTTTGGTGGTTCGGGCTGAATCCATCCTTCCTGAAATCCCCGTTCCACGATACTCTTCTCGATTTGCTTGATCGTCACCGCCGGTTCATTGATGGCGAGAACGCACGAAGCCTCGCAAGGGGCGGGGCAAATGCGCCCGGTAAATTCAGGAAAGTTGTTGGTGGAATGAAGTTGCCGCGCCGCCTCTTTCCAGCGACCGCGATACACGAGATCATTCCAATCAGGGATGAGATTGTTGACCGGGCATCCCGTGTGACAGAACGGCACGCCGCAATCCATGCAGCGCGCGCCCTGGTTGCGAAGCTTGGCCTCGGGGAAATCCTGGTAGATTTCGAACCAGTCATTCACGCGCTCGGCCACTGGACGGCGCGTGGCAACCTCTCTTGGAATTTCCATGAAGCCGGTGGTCTTACCCAAGTTGCACCTGCCCATGCTGCACCTGCTCCACCAACTCCGTGACTGGAAGCGGTTGGCCTGGGATGTAAGGCTGCCGGCTGCGGCTCACGCCCAAGACCCGCTTGAATTCGTGCGGAAAGACCTTTATGAACCGAGGCGCAACTTCAGACCAATTGTCCAAAATAGATCGTGCTCTGGCGCTGTTGGTGAACTCGAAATGTCGCGAAATCAGATCGCGGACAATCTTCACATCCGGTGCTTCAATCAGCGGCTCCAAGTCCACCGAAGCCAGATTGCAGCGCTTTTCGGTGAAGTCACCGCGTTCGTCGAATACGTATGCAATGCCGCCGCTCATTCCGGCGGCGAAGTTTCTTCCGGATGCCCCCAACACAACGACGAGGCCATTGGTCATGTATTCACAGCCGTGATCGCCGACTCCTTCGACCACCGCCACAGCCCCCGAATTGCGCACCGCAAACCGCTCGCCGGCCATTCCGTGAAAGAATGCCTCTCCGCTGGTCGCGCCGTAGAGCACTACGTTGCCGATCAAAATATTTTCTTCGCCTATGAATCCTGAATCCCTGGGAGGGTAAACAATCAGGCGGCCGCCGGAAAGGCCCTTGCCGACGTAATCGTTGGCTTCGCCCTCGAGGTTCATGGTGATGCCTTTCGCCAGAAAGGCTCCAAAGCTTTGGCCAGCCGATCCTTCAAAATGAATGCGGATGCTGTCGTCCGGAAGGCCTTCTGATCCGTAGCGCCGGGCAATTTCACCGCTGAGCATGGCGCCGACGGTGCGATGCACATTGCGAATCGGGAAATCCATTTCCACTGGCGACCGATTTTCCAGTGCATCGCGCGAGTGCTTGATCAGTTGATGATCGAGGGCCTGCTCCAACCCGTGATCCTGCTTTTGCACGCAGTGTCGCGCAACGCGTCCGGGAACCGGTGGATTGTACAGAATGGCGGACAAATCCAGACCTTTCGCCTTCCAATGCTCGACTGCCGGCTGCACATCCAGCATGTCAACGCGGCCCACCATATCGTCAACCTTGCGGAAGCCCATCTCCGCCATGTACTGGCGCATTTGTTCGGCGATGAAGAAAAAGAAATTGATAACGTGTTCGGGCTGCCCGGCAAACTTCGCCCGCAGAACTGGATCCTGCGTGGCGATTCCGACGGAACAAGTATTCAGATGGCACTTGCGCATCATGATGCAGCCCATGGCAACGAGAGGAGCGGTGGCGAAACCGAATTCTTCCGCGCCCAACAACGCGGCGATTACAACGTCACGTCCGGTTTGAAGCTTGCCATCGGTCTGCACGCGAATGCGGCTGCGCAGATCGTTCAACAATAACACCTGCTGAGTCTCGGCCAGGCCCAGTTCCCATGGGATTCCGGCATGCTTGATCGAACTCAGCGGGGACGCGCCGGTTCCACCACTGTCGCCGCTGATAAGCACCACGTCCGCATGGGCTTTCGCCACGCCAGCAGCTACTGTTCCCACTCCTACTTCCGCGACCAGCTTTACCGCGATTCGCGCCTGAGGGTTCACATTCTTCAAGTCATAAATCAACTGCGCCAGATCTTCGATGGAGTAAATATCGTGATGCGGCGGAGGAGAAATCAGTCCCACGCCGGGCGTCGAGTGCCGCAAGCGCGCAATCACCTCATCTACCTTGTGGCCAGGAAGCTGCCCGCCCTCGCCAGGCTTCGCGCCTTGCGCCATCTTGATTTGAAGTTCGTCGGCGTTAATGAGGTAATTTGTCGTGACTCCAAAGCGCGCCGATGCTACCTGCTTCACGGCGCTGCGACGCCAATCTCCGTTTGAATCCGGCTTGAAGCGATTTTCATCTTCGCCGCCTTCGCCGGTATTTGATTTACCGCCAATCCGATTCATGGCAATGGCAAGCGTTTCGTGGGCTTCTTTGCTGATCGAACCGAACGACATCGCGCCGGTGGTGAAGCGCTTGACAATCTCTTTTGCAGGCTCGACTTTTTCGATCGGAATCGGCTTCGCGGATTTTTTGATTTGCATCAGGCTGCGCAGCGTCGCCATGTTTCGTCCCTGCTGGTCAATTAAGTCTGTGTATTCCTGGAAGGTCTTGAAGCTGCCGTTACGCACGGAATGTTGCAGCTTGCTGATCGTGTCAGGATTCAGAAGATGGTATTCACCATTTGCGCGGAAGTGATAACCTCCGCCGACCGCCAGTTCGGTATCAAAGCCGGTTACGGGGCCGAAGGCATACTCGTGCTTCATCTGAGCTTCACGGGCGATCACATTCAAGCCGATTCCCTCGAGCCGCGATGTCGTGCCCGCGAAATACGCGTCCACTAATTCTCTATTCAATCCGATGGCTTCGAAAACCTGGGCTCCGCGATAACTCTGGAGCGTCGAAATCCCCATCTTCGAAAAGGTCTTGAGCAGTCCTTTATTGGTCGCCTTGATGAAGTGTTTCACTGCGACTTCAGCCGACACTCCTTCCGGCAAAAAGCCCCGCGCTGCCAGGTCTTCCAGAGTTTCAATTGCCAGGTAGGGATTCACTGCGCTCGCTCCGTAGCCAATCAGCAGAGCGAAATGCATCACTTCACGCGGTTCGCCGGATTCGATGATGAGTGCAACCTGGGTACGCGTCTCCTGGCGCACCAGCAAATTGTGGACGGCAGCCAGGGCCAGCAAACTCGGAATCGGCGCGTATTCCTTGTCCACGCCGCGGTCTGAGAGAATCAGCAAAGTGTACCCGGACTTTACCGCCAGAGAAGCGCGCTGGCAGAGCTCATCGAGAGCCCGCTTCAATCCTGTTTCCCCGTCGGCGCCACGGAAGAGCGCGGGAAGAGTAGCCGCCAGCAGGTCCCCCCGCGAAACTCGCCGCAATTTTTCCAGATCGCGATTGGTGAGAATCGGGTGCGGCAACTTTAAAGTGTGGCAATTCTCGGGCGTTTCTTCCAGGATATTTCGCTCCGTCCCGATATAACTGATGAGCGACATGACCATTTCTTCGCGAATGGGATCAACCGGAGGATTCGTGACTTGCGCGAAAAGTTGTTTGAAGTAATTGAACAGAGGCTGAGGCCGGTCTGAAAGACAGGCCAGCGGCGTGTCCGTGCCCATGGAGCCGACCGGCTCCTCGCCCTTCGAAGCCATAGGTTCGAGGATCATTCTCAAATCTTCGTCGGTGTATCCGAACGCGCGCTGCCGCGAAAGAATCGTGTCGGAATTCGAGCGATGCACGCGTGAAGGCTCCGGCAATTGGTCCATCGTGATCTGGTTTTGTTCAAGCCATTCCTGATACGGTTGCCGGGACGCAAGCTGGTGCTTGATTTCCTTATCGGAGATGATGCGCCCCGCGACCGTGTCGACCAGGAACATCTTTCCCGGCTGCAACCGGCCCTTGGCCTTGATGTTTTCAGGATCAATGCCAAGCACTCCCGCTTCCGAAGCCATCACCACCAGGCCATCGTGGGTGACGACGTACCGTCCCGGACGCAAGCCATTGCGGTCGAGCGTCGCTCCAATCACACGTCCGTCAGTGAACGCCATCGCCGCCGGGCCGTCCCACGGTTCCATCAGCGATGCGTGATATTCGTAGAACGCGCGTTTCTCCGGCTTGATGTGAGGATTGCCGGACCACGCCTCCGGAATCAGCATGGCGAGCACATGCGGCAAACTGCGTCCTGATTGGAATAGAAGTTCTACGGCGTTGTCGAAGTTCGCGGAATCGCTGCCTTCGGGCGCGATGATGGGAAACAATTTCCGGATGTCATCGCCAAATAATGGCGACTCCAGAACCGACTGGCGCGCGTGCATCCAATTCACATTGCCCTTGAGTGTGTTGATTTCGCCGTTGTGGGCAACGTAACGATACGGATGAGCCAACTGCCAACTGGGAAAAGTGTTGGTCGAAAAACGCTGATGCACCAGGCAAAGCGCGCTCACTGCATCAGGGTCGGAAAGCTCGGCGTAGAAATGCTCGATCTGCGGCGCAAGCAGAAGGCCCTTGTAAACAATGGTCCGCGCAGACAGCGAAGGAATGTAGAAAAATTCCTTGCCTTCAATATCGGATGCCGCTACTTCGCGCTCGACTCGTTTACGCACCAAGTAAAGCTTGCGTTCAAAAGCATCCTCGTCCAGCCCCTCCGGACGCGCCACGAAAACCTGCTGGATATACGGCTGGGACGCTCTGGCCACGCGCCCGATGGCATCGCCATCCACTGGAGTATCGCGCCACCCCAGAACGCTGAGCCCTTCCTCGCGAATGATGCGCTCCAAAATTCCTTCGCACTGCAATCGCTGATGTTTCTCCACCGGCAGAAAGGTCATGCCGACCGCGTATTCCCCTTCGGCGGGCAGTTCAAACCCGAGCTGCGAACACTCGCGGGCGAAGAATTTGTGGGGAATCTGTATCAGTATGCCTGCGCCGTCACCGGTTTCAGGATCGCACCCGCAAGCCCCCCGATGAGTCAGGTTGATGAGAACCTGTATGCCCTGGCGGATAATCTCATGACTCTTTTCGCGGCGAATGCTGGCTACGAAGCCGATTCCGCAAGCGTCGTGCTCGTAGGCGGGATCGTACAGCCCCTGTGCCGGGGGTAATCCGTTTTTGAGATAAGTTTGCATCGTCCCGGGAAAACTCCGCGGCAAAAACCCCTAAAGGTAACGCGGCTGGTGTCTCGTTTCAGCCCACGGGCACGGAATTGCCTTCGGCTGATAATGCGCCTAACTATAGTTAATACAAGCTGATCTGCATAAGTAAAATTCAGAATTTCGATAGCGACGATGGATATTTTGGCATGTGCCCTCTCCTAAATTAACGACTGTAACCTTCAGCCTTTGCGTGACCAGTCGCGCTGTAATTTGCGCTTATTCGATTTTCCGATCTTACGCATCGAAAACTCTCATTTAGGGAATGCTCGGGATTCCGTTATATTTGCCGCTCGTATGTTGCCGATCTGCCACCAGGCCTTTTGCATGATCCGCCCAATAACACCGGGCACACGAATTACTTCGCGTGTGGCATGGAGGCGAATGAGCTGACAATCTCCCCAGAACGCTCAAAAAGCCCACCGCCAAAGGACAATAAGGCGAGTGGGTTTTTGTTTTAGGGGCCAATGTAAGATGATGATGGAGGCAAAGGGAAGGTAGTGGACATGGTAATCATGAAGTTCGGCGGGACCTCAGTGCAGGACGCGAAGGCGATTGACCGCGCTGCCGGGATCGTCCGAGGCCGGCGAAAACAAAGACCCGTCGTGGTGGTGAGCGCGCTGGCGAAAGTAACAGATCAGTTAGTTCTCATTGGCCACCACGCCTCAACCGGCGATGCCCGTTCCGCCATGAACCAGGTTTCTGCACTGCAAGAGCGCCATCTTCGAGTTGCCAGGGATTTGTTGGGCGTTGAAGACAGTGAAGGGATTTCGCCGGCGCTAACCCAATTGTTCTTCGAACTTGAAAATTTTGCGCTGGGTCTCGCGGCGGTCCATGAGCTTTCACCGCGCAGCAGCGATGCTTTACTTTCGTTTGGCGAATTGCTCTCCAGCCATATCGTCAACGCGGCATTTGCGCAGCGGGGGCTGGACACGGAATGGGTTGATTCGCGCGCGTGCCTGGTGACAGATGCCAATCACACCGCGGCGCGACCCCGAATGGACGAAACTCGAGAACGCTCGCAATCGAAAATCAGCGCTTTGGTGGCCAAGGGAAAAATTCCGGTGATGGGAGGGTTTATCGCCGCCACCGAAACCGGCATTCCCACGACGTTGGGACGCGGGGGATCCGATTTTTCCGCGGCGATCCTCGGGGCGGCGCTCGATGCAAGGACCATCGAGATATGGACCGACGTCGAGGGCATGATGACCACCGATCCGCGTTTGTGCGCTGAAGCGCGCACCATCCAGCGAATCAGCTTCAACGAGGCTGCGGAGCTTGCTTACTTCGGCGCCAAAGTTCTCCATCCCGCCACTCTTTTGCCCGCAGTGCAACGAAACATTCCGGTGTATGTTTTGAACTCGCGCAATCCGGCGGGAAAAGGTACTCGCATCACTGCCCATGCACCCGCGGGCCGCGAAATGTTTCGCGCCATCACCGCCAAGACGAATGTGAGCATCGTGAATGTTGTTGCCTCCCGCGGAATCATGGTGCATGGATTCCTTCGCTCGGTGTTTGAGGTTCTTGACCGGCACGGCGCATCGGTTGATCTTGTGGCCATTTCCGAAGTCAGCATGTCGTTTACCATGGAGACGAAGCGTCTTCCTGTCACCCTGCTGGCCGAGCTTGAGCAGATCGCGGACGTCACTTCCGAAGACAAGCAGGCTATCGTTTGCCTTGTCGGGGAAGACATCCACGGCCGGCCCGGAATCGCAGCCAACGTATTCAGCACCGTGGCTGAGGCGGGAGTCAACGTGCGCATGATTTCTCAGGGCGCATCCGAAATCAACATCAGTTTCGTGATCAAGGAGAGCGACGTGCCGCACGCGGTTCAACAACTGCACGCGCGCTTCTTTCCCATAGACTCCGGAGAGACGAATCTCTCAGAACGCGCCAATCGAGCCAAGCCCGGCAAAAGCGTCGAGGTTTTCGCGCCAAATAACGGGAATCACAGGGCCAATGGAAGAGTGAGCGTCGCCGCCCCTCGGAAAGTGAAACAAGTCCGTACAAAAAAGAAATGAAATCTATATCCAATGATCTTCCGGCGGCAGCCCCTGCAACCCCGCTCCAGAAGAAAACCACAAGAGTGGCCATTCTCGGGTTCGGCACGGTTGGCCGCTCCGTTGCCAAAATTTTATGCGAGCAACGGCCCGGCGGCCTGCATTTGACCCATATCTACAATCGCGGGATCGCGCGAAAAAAAGTGGATTGGATTCCGGCGGACGTGCGTTGGACAGACGATATCGAAGACGTCCTATCAGGAGACGTTGACGTTGTAGTGGAACTGATGGGTGGGTTGAATCCGGCAGGAGACTGGATTCGAAGGGCCTTGACCGCAGGCAAGTCAGTGGTCACCGCGAACAAGCAACTCATTGCCCACGCGGGGCCGGAACTGATGGAACTCGCCAGGCGGGACCAGCGTCAAATCGCTTTCGGGGCTTCCGTGGCCGGCGGCGTCCCCGTGATTTCCGGATTGCAGGAAGGGTTGGCGGGCGACCGGCTCTCGAAGATTTACGGAATTCTGAACGGAACTTGCAACTACATTCTCAGCCAGATTGAGAATCGCGGAATTCCATTTTCCGAGGCTTTGGCGGAAGCGCAAACCCTGGGCTATGCCGAGGCTGACGCCAGCGACGACGTTGACGGTCTCGATGCCCGCGCCAAGCTCACCATTCTCACCCGCATTGGCTTGCGCAGTAACGTCGCGACAGAACAGATTGCCTGCGGCACCATCAGGATTATTGGCGCCGTGGACTTCGAATATGCCCGCCAATTAGGCTGCACCATACGACAAGTGTCCTGGGCTGAACTTGATGGCGATCACTTATATGCAGCTGTGCGGCCCGCGTTAGTCACGCACTCATCTCCCCTGGCGCGAGTGGAAGGCGGACAAAATTCTGTGATGGCAACGGGAAAGTTCGGCGGTGAAACGGTTTTTGCAGGTCACGGCGCGGGCGGGAATCCCACTGCTGTCGCCGTTGTTTCAGACATTATCGCGATCTCTCTCTCCGGTAAAAATGGCTCCGCCGCCGTGGCCCATCTGCCGGAGATATCGCCGATTGTGACTTCAGACTTTTCCACCCGGCACTATCTGCGCTTCACCATTACCGATCGTCCGGGAATTATCGCGACTCTTGCCACGATTCTTTCCGGTTGCGGCATCAACATTGACTCTGTTTTACAGAAACCCGGCTATTCCAAATCCAGCCTGCCCTTCGTCATTACCCTCGAAGCCTGTCGTACGTCTTTGGTGGAGAAGGCGCTGGAGCAGATCTCCAAGCTCGACTTTCTGGTGCAGCCGACGATAAACCTGCCGATTCTGGATTGATTGCACCGTTGCGTACTCCCGGCGTCTGCCGGGTCAGCCAACTTCTCTCCGGCTATAAGCTGCAAATATTTGCGCACCCTTCATAAACCAGCTATCCTTTTGATGATCCGGATAATTGCTTTCAGACACTTGTAGGTTTTCGGGTGGTCCTCGATATGCAATTACTCGGGGAAGCGTACCCCGCGCTCTGGGGACTTCCTTGCTCCTGGATAAACTTGAATCCGGCATAGTCGCATTAGAGACCGAGAACGGCCACGTCTATGTGCAGCCTTCCGCATGGCAGCGTTTCTATCTGGTCTGGACATTCCGGCACTTCAACAGCCTCCCCATACAAACTTTAAATTCGCGGCAGCGGAAACTTATCCAGAGGTTGCCGCGGTGCAATTCTCAAGGCTTCCTGGGCCAACCTGACCGCACGCAATTGATTGGGACGGTCGAAGGCGCGGCGCTGCCATCATTTACCTCCGCTTCGCGAACGGAAATCCGCGCGAATGTCGAGCCTGCATCGCCCGTACTTGAGAAAATAGAAGCGGCGAACCGGATTCCAGAGATTCGTTCTGCGCCTGGTTTCGATTTTGGCATCGTGCGCGCATCGCTGGCTGTGGCACTCATAACGGGATTTCTGTACGCAATGAGCGCTTTCGCACCGTGGCGCCGTTTTCGACACGTAGAATCTGCAATCGCGGACACCGCGCAAAGCCAGGTATTGACTGCTGAAACCGCGATTCAGAATCAGGCGACTAGCGGGAAGATCGAACCGCAGGTCGAGACGCCAGTACCGTTAAGTGTTGAGGCGGATTTTCAGCCCATCAACCACAGTGCCGGAATTGCGCATTCCCCGTTTGCACCGGTGGTTGCTGTCTCGGCTGAGCCGACTCAGCCTCGAGCGTTTATCAATCCTCCCGCCGACTCAAAAATAGTCGCAGCCGCAAAGATCAGCCGCATGCCAATCGGTGCTGATTCGAACAGAGGAAGTACGACAGCGGCAGGCATTCGGGAGGGTACATCACAGGAAGGACCCGTAAGAATTCAATTTTCCGGCCCGCCGATCAGGATCATATATCCGGATTATCCTGAGACCAGCACTCGAGGGAAGGTAACTTTGAGAGCGTTGATCGGAGGGGACGGGAAAGTTCACGAAGTGACAACGCTTTCCGGCAACAAGCTGCTGTCAGCGGCCGCAGCACGCGCCATTCGGCAGTGGCGTTACACGCCAGTTCTGAAGGACGGCGAACCGGTCGAAGCGGAGACGAGTATCAGCGTCTTGTTCGTGTCTGCCGACGTGATCTCCATAAGTTTTCCCAAGGTTGCTCCTCTACCTGAGTAGCAACGTCATACGTGTAGAATCGCAATCGTCTGCACATCAAGACTTGCAATGAGAACCCGCAAGATAGCCGTCGTTACCACTTCGCGTTCCGATTATGCGCATTTGCGCTGGCTGCTTCACGATCTTGAGAACCACCCTTCGATTGACTTGCGCGTAATCGCGATTGGGCCACATCTCTCTCCCGAGTTCGGTCACACTGCCAGGAAAATTCACCGCCGCAAGAAACTAGTGACGGTTGTGGAATCTCTCTTAAGCTCCGATACCGACGTGGGGATGGCCAAAAGTCTCGGTCTCGCCACGCTTGGGCTTGCCGACGTGCTCGGCCGGATGCGCCCGGATATTGTTCTCCTCATCGCCGACCGCTATGAAATGCTCGCGCCGGCATCAGTAGCTTTGACGTTGCGCATTCCTATCGCTCACATTGAGGGCGGCGAGATTACATCTGGCGCCATTGACGACGCCGTTCGCAACGCGCTGACAAAAATGAGCCACTTGCATTTTGCATGCACGAAAGACGCCCGGAAGCGCATGATTGCCCAGGGCGAAGAAGCTTGGAGGATCACTCTTAGCGGTAGTCTCTCTCTCGACGATTTTCGACGCGCCAGGCTCTTGACTACGCGTCAACTGGAGAAGCAATTAAATATTTCTTTGGGCGGGCAAACAATCCTTGTTGTTTATCACCCTGTAACTCTACTCAAAGACACAGTTGAAGAAGCCACACAGCTTTTTTCGGCGCTGGAAAAGCTTAAACAACAACTGCTCTTCATTTATCCCAATGCCGACGCCGGCTCGCGGCGCCTGATTCAACTTATCAAGCGATTCGTATCCGATCATGCGCGAGCAAAAGCCTTTGTTAATCTCGATCACCCGACGTTTTTAAGCATGCTTCGAAATGTTGACTTGCTGATCGGAAATTCCAGCAGCGGCCTCATCGAATCTACAACCGCGAAGCTGCCGACAATCAACATCGGGATCCGGCAACGCGGACGTGAACATGCCTCCAATGTGTTGGGTGTTTCCGCCAACAACCGTAAAATCATACGCGCGATCCGCCAAGCCCTTTCTCCTGGTTTCAAACAATCAATCCAGAATCTTGAGAATCCATACGGAGACGGGCGCGCGTGTAGCCGGATCGTCAGTACTTTGGCCAGGACGCCACTAGGCTCGAAGCTGCTTTTCAAAACTTAGGGCAGAATGACTCTTCGAATTCCACTCGCAAAGCCAGAAATTACCGAAGCCGATCGGGACGCCGTACTGGGAGTGTTGCGGACTCCCTATCTCAGTATCGGACCGAAGTTGCTGGAGTTTGAGCATTGTGTCTCGGCTTATATGCGCAGTCCGTTTGCGGTTGCGGTGAATTCCGGCACGTCTGCGATCCATTTGGCCCTGAGGATTCTGAATATTCCGGAAGGCTCTGAGATTATTCTGCCGTCCTTCACATTCATTTCACTCTTAAATGTAATTCTGCAGGAACGTTTGCAGCCCGTGTTCGTGGATATTGATGCAAGAACTTTCAACGCCACTCCGGAAGCAATTGAAGCTGCCATCACAAAAAGAACTAAGGCCGTGATCGCGGTCCATACCTTTGGGCGCCCCCTCGAAGTGGACAGACTTCGCGCAATCGCCGACCGCCATAATATTGCCCTGATCGAAGATGTATGCGAGGCCATCGGCACCGAGGCTGGAAACCAAAAGGTTGGCACTTTCGGCGATTCTGGCGCATTAGGTTTCTATCCAAATAAACAGGTGACCACCGGCGAGGGTGGCGTGTTCTTGACCAGAGACAGGAGCGTAGCGGAACGCGCACGGCGCTTGCGAAATCAGGGGCGTGATCCTGCTCTTGATTGGTATCAACAAACCGAAGCAGGATTCAGCTATCGCCTTTCAGAAATGAATTGCGCTCTCGGTATCGAACAGCTCAGCCGCATCGAAAGCACCATCGGGCGGAGACAGGCTCTGGCTGAAATGTATGGGAGGAAACTTCGGGACTTGGACGGCGTGACCGGTCCACAGACACAAATCGAGGGTGGGCGAATCAGCTGGTTCTGTTACGTCGTAAAGTTTGGTGAAGAGGTTAACCGCGCTCGAAGGGATTGGATCGCGCGGTCTTTACTTAGGAAGGGAATTGGCACCGGGCGATACTTTGCGCCGCTTCATCGTCAGCCGGTCTTGCGAAGACTGGGGAGAGCGCCTGAGTTGCCGGTCACCGACTACCTTGCGTCACGCGCTCTGGCATTGCCGTTCTTTAATCAAATGACAGAAGGCGAAGTTCAAGAAGTTTGCGACGCGCTGGCCGGGTCATTGGATGAGTTCCGGCATCCCAGAACATAAAGCAGATTTCCGAGGCAGGCGAAGCGTCTCACTTTCCCGCTATCATAGTCAACGACGAGTCGTTCCTCGATCACTAGCCCGGCAGCTGAAACCATCCGCCGCACTTCAGTATCAGTGAATACGTGACCACGGGTGCGGCAGGTCTTATCTCCCAACCTCCACCTCACTTCGACGTCGCCATTCGTTGGTCGCGGCGAGATGTGATCGCCAAAGAATCTAACCGACGTTCGGGTCAGACCATAAGACTTCACGTTGTATCGGTGATTGACGTCAAAGAACAGTTTGCCATTCTCGGGGAGCAATTCTCCAAATCGGGCAAGAACCCGGACGCGCGCATCATAATCGCGAATATGCCCGATCACATTCCAAAGGCAAGTAATCACATCAAATCGGCGATCCGGTAATCCTTCCGGCATGGAATCCGCCAGCAATAAGTCTTCCGCCCGGATGGGCCAGATCTCCGCTTTGCCGATTACTTTTCCGAGCATTTCCCTGCTTGGCTCAAGAAGGACGACCTCCGACAATCCCACTTCCCGAGCGATACGTGCTGCCCGCAATCCGTCTCCCGAACCGACATCCAACAATGACCGGCTCCCCGGCAGGATGCGTGCGACTACCAGGTTTTCAACACCGCGAAGATAACCCCGCCGGTGCTCGGACATCTGCGAAAAAAAAGCGGCACCCTGATCGTAAGCCGCAACCGGATCGAGGACGTGTTGGGTATTCATAGCAAGAGGAATGCAAGGCTCATGGAACCTGGACAGCGTGCGCAACGCCGTGCAACGACCGATCACGAGCATACTGGTTGGAAGCCTGTGTTGCCCATCGGCGGCTGCGAAGTTATGATCTCGGTCATTCTGCGTTGCCAGGACGCGTTATGCAAGATGCACCTCAACGCTCTTTAGGGTATTGTTTTCGAGCCCGGATTATCCAACGGGCCAAGCGAGTTGATGCACCCTATAAAAACAGTAATTCTCTTTCTTCCTTTACTCCTTCCGCTCAGCGTCCGGGCGCAGTTAATCGCTGATTGCGCGAGAGATTCTCCCAAAACCATTTTTATCGCCATCCGCAAGGATGGCGCGAACGGTTCCGGCGTCAAGGCAGATCCTTTCGACGGAAGCACCAAAACAAAATTCGACACAATCTTGCGCGACCGGGCCGAGGCGCGCGAATCCGGCCTGATCGTCTGCATCGGGCGCGGTACTTTTGACACCGAGGGATCCTACGATTACATCATCGGCGTGGGACATCAGGGAGCCATGGACCACAAATACCCGCTCGCGGGATTCACGGTCGGCAAGAACTGGAAAATTCACGGTTCCGGCAGCAGCGGCGCCGGCCGCACGACTCTCCGGCTATCGGATATCTATCCTTACCCCAGAAAAGGCATTCCCCTTGGAGCGACGGTGGTGAGCACCATTTCAGATTCTGCATCGGGGGTCGAAATATCGGACCTGGAAATTGACGACAATTACCGGGCGATCCCAGGCAATGCGAACCTTGCGGCAATCAGCTTACGATCCGACGAAGGGGGCAATTGGATTCACCGTGTCAACGTAATTAACGCCGAGGGTAGATTTAGCGAGGCTTTTCCGGTGTTAACCATGTCGGTGAATTTCCACGAAGCTCCATCGAAAAACAACGTCATCGAATATGTCACTATGAGCCACTGGGGAGGCGGCCAATGCACCGCAATCGCAATGGCCAATGCGACAGGAGAAGTGCGCCATAACCAAGTAAATGGCTACCAGATTGCTTTCGGAGGCTGGGCCCTGGGACCCACATCATTCCGTGACAACACCGCGATAGACACGGAATACGGCTTCAATTTCGATAGTGACAACAACACCGGAGTTATTGTTCAAAACAATTCCATTATTCATCCTCAATCCTACGGAATCGTCATCGGGGGTTCCGCTCGTTATTCAAACTTCAAAATTCTAGCGAACACAATCGAAGTAAATAAGAATTCGGTTGATGCAATCCTGCTCCAGGGACATGTTACTCACGCTCTCATCTCAGACAATCATTTCATTGCCGACTCGCGCAGTATTCCGTTTTCAAAAGCAATCGCTTTCAAGGGCGACGGAAATAACAACAATGCATACAATTCGAATCACATTGATCGTCGATTCGAAGTCGCGAAGCCCGATAAGACAAGCTGCATCTTTTCAAATGTAGATGAGATGGGAAGGCCAATCGAAACCCTTCGTAACACTCAGAGCAAAGAGTGCGTTTCCGAGCTACATCATTAAGGGTAGTTAGCACCGGCCCTGAAGTTTCGACCGCATCTGGTCTCCCCAATACTTGCTAGTTAGTTTCCCCGCATCTAGCGTCTCGACCGAGAGCCATCTTTGCAAATTTTCGGTCGTGATATCACTCCAGTTGCTCAGAGGAATAACCGCCAGGCCCGCGAAGAGTGGATCGAGAGATGACGAAGGCGCCAGAACTACGTGGCCCAACGCCAAAGCTTCCCATGTTCGATGGCAATCCAGCCCCATCCCATGGGGGCTTAAGACAAACGCGTACTCCCCCCTTTTCCTCCACATTTCACTCCGGGGCAACGGTCCCGCCTGGAGAAAAATATTCGCATTGCCTTTCACTTGTTTCACAGTCTTGCGTCGGGTTTCATGAAAGCTAGTCCCTCTAAGAGGATGAAAGCGACGATAGTTCCGAAGACCGAGACTCCTCTGCCATGCGAAATCTACATAAACTTTCGGAATGCGCTTGCGCGGATTGGGAAGACTAGCAGCAATCGTCTGCAACTGATTTTCCTGTTCGGCAGGCGTGCTGCGGCTCTCTCCCCAGGCCGACTGTTCGGCTTGAACATGAAAGTCAATCCCGATTGGAATACGGGAAATTCTTTCGGATGGCATTGTCCCGTCATAATTCTGAGTGAACCAGTGGACAATTTGTGGCGATTTCAAAATCGCACGGGCTTCCGCCGGCAATTCAGAGGGAACGCAACTGTCCGAATCTCCAGTAGCGAGTATGACCGGTCCCTTAATCAGCGGAAGGGCCTGTTTGACGAAAGACTTGAGCCATGAAACTCTCACCCAGATAATCTCCCGCTCGATGCCCGAATACACAGACGGATCTGAAATCAAATTATCGGGAAGTCTTGAA
The DNA here is from genome assembly GCA_050746185.1 of Terriglobales bacterium. Taxonomy (GTDB): domain Bacteria; phylum Acidobacteriota; class Terriglobia; order Terriglobales; family Acidobacteriaceae; genus PALSA-188. Next base: position 75,866 of record JBOGLA010000025.1, read on the forward strand.
GAGGCCATGGCTCCGGCCAGGGCAGGGACGGTCCGGTACTTACCTTCCGGAAATTCATCCGGAATCCGGCGATCGCAAAGAGCCGCGATCCCTTTGTTCCAGACCAGTTCAACTTTAGCCAATCGCAATCACCATTAAGAATGGCGCCTTACGCGCCGAACCACGCAAGGCCACGAGCGTAATTTGCACCAATAAGACTGAGACCGGTCTTCAAGACAGTGGTGACTTCGCGGAGTTTTAAGAGGCGTGCTACGCCGAGGAAGGCGGCCACGCTTAAGGTTCCAACGGCACACAGCAGGCCCAGCCTGGTTGGTGTCTTAAAGGAATCAAACGATGGTTGCAGGACATGCCACGCGACCCAATTCACCAGCCCCATAACGGAGGTCGCGACTGCGGTTTTCACGAACAACCATCCGACGTGAGCGTCCGGGCGCAAAAGCCCACGCCGTTTCGAAAGAACAAAGATAAAGACGCCGGCAACTAAGAAGAAAGAGAACCCACGAGCGAGCGCCAAACCCCTTATGCCGAAATGGCTGCTGAGCCAAAAGGCGGTAAGGGTATAGATCGCCAAATTCGCACCTTCCGCGATGAGCGGCGTCACAGTATCCTGGATCGCGAAAAAGCAGCGCAATAAGATGACCGCAATCGCATTAGGAAGAATCCCTATGCTATACAACATCAACAAACCGGAAATTAATACTGAGTCCCCGCCGTGGAACTGACCGCGTTGATAAAGAGTTCGGGTTATCGGCAAAGCATTCAAAATCACCAGAAGAGTTACCGGCAGAAAAATCACAATGATGAAACGCAGCGTGCGCAATATCCGGTCGGACAAATCCCCGAAGTTATCTTTCAAAGCTTCCCGGGCAAAAACGGGATACGAGACAATCGCTAACGGGGCAGCAAGAAAATTCGATGGGACGGCGAATAACCGCGTGGCATAAGTTATCGCGGAGACCGCCCCAGCCGAAATACGGGATGCCAGATTGCGCTCGACGATTGATGATGCGTTGGCGACAATCAGGTATATAAAAAGCGGGCCGCCCAGCCGGATCGTTTTCCGGATCGCAGGGTGTCGAAAACTAAGCACAGCGCGGTAGCGGATTCCAAGAGCGCCGGCTGCCGGCACCAGGAAAAGAAATTGCAGCAGGAACCCGATCGCAGTGGCAAATCCAACGATATAAATGGCTCGACTTCCACGTGCCGTCAATGCGGCGATGATCACTCCGATACTGGAAATCGCGGGCACAAAGGCTGCCAGCGCGAATTTGTGGAAACCATTTAACGCTGCGGTGAAGACTCCCGCCATGGCGAGGAAAATGACTCCCGGAAAGACGATGTACACCAATCGCAAAAGCATCGCCATCGTGGCCGCATTAAATCCGGGAAAGAGCCAGGGCAACCATCTGCGGGCGGTGAGCAGACTGAGGCCCACGATCAGGCTCATGCAAAGCAACGTGAAATTCGCGGCGACACTAAAAGTTTCCGAGACTTTCTCACGGTCGTTTATGTCTTCCTGAAGGAGAATCGGGATCAGGACGGGAGATAAGGTGCCGACGACCAGAATAAGATAAACGGTGTATGGGATGAGAATCGCGCCGAAATACGCGTCCATGGTTGCTGATACGCCGAATCGCGCCGCGAGTGTGGCCTCCCGGATGTAACCGAACACCGAGACAAGAAAGGTAAGAATGGCAACGATGCCAACGGTTTGGCCGTGGCGGGGCCGGGCGGGATGGAGACGGTCGGTCTCCTCCAGAGATTCCGTTCCGCCATTTTGATGACTTTCCATGATCTCTAGAGTTTGTTCTATTGTGACAAGGGAGAGCTAAGACTACCATCCGGCTACAGTGGGACGTCTTGACTCCCGGCGCAAATACGGTACGAATTACCTTAATTCTGGGACCGTTCGAGTTCACCAGATCGATTACACTTCGCGCCGACTTTCACGTCCCGGATTGGTATGGCTCATGCGCGGCCGCCGGTCTTGCGTGATTGCGGGCGCCCTAAGTCGGACCGACCTTTAAGGGCGGCATGAGGATTGCAGCCCGCGGGCCAGCAACCGCAAGGCCACAAAACCCACTTTGGAGCGAGTATCCCAGACTTAGAATCGAGAGCGAACACCAAACCTGCTTAAACTAATGTAAGTGAATCTCCCATTGGCAATCTTAGCAACTGAGATGTTCTGATCCATACTTCAAACGTTTCCGTTGACGACTCGCATTCCAGCCGCCAAGACGCAACCAGGACCTTCTACGAGTGGTCGCATCAGTCTAATCTGTATTATGGTCTCATCGTGAGCAAAGCTGCGAGAGCCGGTATCTGGAAGCGATTGCAATGGTGAGAGCGTAAGCGACAGGCGTTTGAAGCTCTCTTTCGGATGGCAAAACTTCAATTCTGAACAATGAATAGGTCCCTGCGCGTTGCATTCGACAATTCTTTAACCCGGAGAAATCTTGCCGGGACCGGGACGTACACGTCGCACCTCATTCGTGAACTCCGCACCGCCGCAGATCTTAAGGTAGAAGTCTTTGACGGACCCGATCTTGGCCGGGACGGCAATGGCACCATGCATCGCGTACTTCGGCGCATGGCAAATGTCTATTGGAGCCGTTCGACTCTTCCGCAGTTGCTCCGCGAAGGGCGCTTCGATGTTCTGCACGGGCCTGCCTTTGTCATTCCGCGTAACTGTCCATGCCCCAGCGTCGTCACCATCTACGATCTAAGCTTTCTTCTATTCCCCTCGCATTTTCGGGGACGATGGGGAGCGTATGTTGCCTCTCACATGCTGTCCATCTTGCGCTTAGCCTCGGCTGTGATTTGTTTATCAAACCAAACGAAACAAGATTTAATGAAATTTTACAAAGTTTCGCCGGAAAAGGTGCGCGTCGTCTACTGCGGAGTTGATCATTCCCGATTTCATCAAAAAGCCCGATTTGATCCCGAGTGGGCAAGCAAGGTTGGAATGCGCGACGGTTACGTTTTGCACGTTGGTTCGCTGGCAGCGCGAAAAAATATCCCCACTATGCTTCGCGCCGTCGCACACCTGCGCTCGAAAGGAAAATGGGGAAACCGCCAGGTCGTCCTTTCCGGATCAGAAAGCAGAGGATTACCTGGAGCCGCGGAAGTTTACGAAACTATTGAGCAATTTGATTTGACGGAGATCGTCCTTCTTCCTGGCCACGTTCCCGACGATCAGGTTCCGGGCCTATACGCGCAGGCCGGCGTGCTGGTCATGCCGACTCTATACGAGGGCTTTGGACTTCCAGTGCTCGAAGCCATGGCATCTGGAACCCCAGTCGTCGCGAGCAACAACTCAAGCATTCCCGAGGTTGCCGGAGATGCAGCATTATTGGTTCCAACAAGCGACCATCTCGCCATGGCGGATGCGATTGAAAGAATTCTGGAAAACCCTCAGATAGCAGCTCAACTGCGAGCGGCGGGTCTGGTGCAAGCGCAGAAGTTCAGTTGGCAGCGCATGGCAGCAGAAACGATCGCCATTTATCGCAGCGTGGCGAAATGACTGAGCGCTAATTTCGAACCCAATCGCGGCTATATGTTGTTCGGAAAGCTGCCCCTGGAGTCCGCCGTGCTAGAATTCACCTAACTTATTCATCTTCATCAATTCCTATGCATCGGCGAGCCTTAATCACGGGAATTACCGGCCAGGATGGTTCATATTTAGCTGAGTTCCTGGTGGGAAAAAATTATCAAGTGTCGGGACTGGTCCGGCGGAGCAGTACCATCAACTTCGAACGAATTGCCCATCTCCAGGACAAGGTCGAATTGATTCCGGGAGACCTCCTGGACCAGAGCTCGCTGATTTCCGCCCTGCAAAAAAGCCGTCCCGATGAAGTTTACAACCTCGCCGCGCAATCGTTTGTGCCCACCTCGTGGAGTCAACCGGTCTTGACCGGCGAGTTTACCGCGCTCGGCGTTACCCGGATATTAGAGGCAATTCGGGTGGTAAATCCTTCCATTCGCTTCTACCAGGCGTCATCCAGCGAAATGTTCGGAATGGTTGAAACCTCGCCACAAAATGAAAGCACGCGTTTTTATCCGCGAAGTCCGTATGGGGTTGCGAAGTTATACGGTCATTGGATCACGGTCAATGCGCGCGAAAGCTATGGCCTTTTCGCATGTTCTGGAATCCTGTTCAATCACGAGTCGCCCCGGCGCGGTATCGAGTTCGTCACCAGGAAAGTAAGCTACAACGTAGCCCGCATTAAGTTGGGCCTGCAAGAAAAAATGAAACTGGGAAACCTTGACGCCGAAAGAGATTGGGGATTCGCCGGCGACTACGTGCGTGCCATGTGGCTCATGATGCAACAGGATCAACCCGAAGACTTCGTCATCGCTACAGGACAAACGCACACGGTAAGACGCCTTATCGAAGTGGCTTTTTCGCACGTGGGATTGGATTACCGCCGCCACGTTGATATTGATCCTGAGTTGTTACGGCCGGCTGAAGTCTACCATTTGCTTGGAGACTACGCTAAAGCCCGGCAGAAGCTGCGCTGGGAACCGGTCGTGAGCTTCGATGAACTGGTCCGGATGATGGTGGAGAGCGACCTGGATCTCGTGTCGCGAACCTCTCCCGCAGGGTCATTGAAAGCACGTTGATTCCATTTCCTCGAAATGGCGGTAGCACGAGTTGACGCCTCCGATTCTCGTCACGGGCGGGACGGGATTTGTTGGCAAGCACCTGATCGCGCTCCTTCAGCGGCAGGAATCTCAGATCGCAGTCCTATCCTCCACAAAAGAGGAACATCCCGAAACCGGAGTGCGCTATTACCAGGTGGACGTAAGAAACCGTGATGGCGTTCAGGCCGTCGTTCGGGACGTGGCTCCCCGGCTGATTTACCACTTGGCGGGAATTTCATCGGTAGGCTCGGCGTGGGAAAATCCGAGGCTTACCTATGAAGTAAATCTCCTTGGCGCTTACAATGTTCTGGATGCAGCGATGCATCTGCCGGTTCCGGCAAGAATTCTCAATGTAAGCACCGCCCAGGTGTATGCGCGGTCCTCTTTGCCTCTCACGGAAAAAAGTCCGCTCGCTCCCGATAACCCTTATTCGGCGAGTAAGGCAATGTCGGAACTGCTGCGGATTGAATTTAAGGATTATTCGAGCGGAGGAGTAATTACGGCGAGAGCGTTCAATCATACCGGGCCTGGCCAGACGCCGGACTTTGTACTGCCGTCCATAGCCCGGCAATTTGCCGAAATTCAGGCTGGATTGCAGCCTGCGAAACTTGTTCTGGGAAATGTCGGTGTCAAGCGCGACTTCACGGATGTACGCGACGTCGCCGCCGCATACACGACCCTCCTAAACAATGGAGTACCGGGTGAAATTTACAACGTCTGCTCGGGAGTTTCGGTTCGGCTGGCCGAGATCGTAAGGTTGTTCGAAGAAGAATGCAATCTGAAGATCGAAATCCAGACCGATCCCTCCAAACTGCGCGGCGACGAAGCGGATGAGATTTGCGGGAATCCAGAAAAGATACGCGCTGAGACCGGATGGTTCCCCCAGATTCCCTTGGGGAAAATGATTGCGGATCTAATGGATTACTGGCGACGGCGCACAGCGGGATCGCCGACTAATTCGCGTTAGCCTTAGGCGCCATCATTTCCGATCTCAGAGTTGCCAGTTCGGGCGGGTGTTCCCGAACCGCAAACTCCGAAGCAATGGCGGAAATCTGATCCGCGAAATGGCTCCAGGTATAGGTCTCTCGAGCAAGACGCATCCCATTCTCCGCAACACTCTTTCGAAGATCAGATTGACTAATCACGATTTCGATTTTTTCGGCGAGGGATTGCGGGTCTTTCGGGGGAAAAAGAAAGGCATTCTCGTTGTCGGTCATGATTTCGTGCACGCCAGATCCCATTGATACCAATACTGGCTTACCGCAAGCCATCGCCTCCAGGACGGCCAGGCCCCATGTCTGCTGATCGTTGGGAAACAGAAATGCATCGCACGCACAGTAAAAATCGCATATCTCATCATCGGCAACTTTCCCGGCGAATGTCACCTGATTCTCAAGTCCGCGTTGCTTCACCAGTGCTTCAAGGAAGGCGTAGTATTCCGGGAACTGGTTTGTGGCGCCTGCCAAGAGAAGCTTGACCGTCATTCCACGGGATGCAAGAAGAGAGACCGCTTCCACTGCATCCTGCAAGCGGCGATGAGGCATGAAAATACCGAGCCACAGAAATACAAAGTCGTTGCCGTTATAGCCGAATCGCTCGCGTATCCTAAGTCTGTTTCCCCCAAGAGCAAATCGTTCGGGATCTGCCCCGCTTCGGACCACCCTGGTCGGCCCCGGGTAAACTGCACTAAATTCCTTTTCGGCCCACCTGGAAAGCAACAAAGTTAAGTCCACTTGCCGATTCTGCTTTCGGTCATACCAATAATAAGCTCTGTGCACTAAGGAGGATGCCCTCGTCTTCAGAGAGCCTCGCTGCCGGGTCTTTTCCGGAAAGGTGGGGACATCATTACACATCCATAGGACCGTCCCCCCGAGACGTCGTTTGAGCCACACCGCAGCCCATTGCGCCGGCCAGTGATGGGGATTCCAGATTTGATGCCGATGGGTCACGCTTGCTGTGAGCTTCACCATGTCGAGATATCCGCGAATAAATCGTGGACTGCGCAGCGTAGGCCACCAGCCGCGCCCGACCGCCTGAATATTGAGATCCCTGCATATTTCGGGGAAACATCGCTCGGCCTCGTACGCGCAGGTAAAAACATTCACTTCATGGCCTTGCCGGCTCAGCGCCCGGGCCAGCGAGAGGCATTGTCTCTCCCCTCCACCTTCAATCAGGAGTTCGTGAATCAGTACTGCAATCTTCATATTCGAATCGTGAGAGACGACCGGAGCTGAAGTTTGATGGGAAAAGCTTTGTCGGCCCGCTGAGGGGTTCGCATATACGGCTAATAACCTCTGCGATGATCAACGGTGTTTCGCGACGCAATACTGTTTACTGACAAAGCCAATGCGAGGCGGCTGATCGAGATACTCAAGGTTTCCATTAAAGGATCTCTCGGTAGAATTGGTTAACTTTACATCCAGAACGTCTATGTTGCTCCCAGACAAGACTTGCCGCACCCGCGCTTCAGGAATGCAGTGCATTTCCATGCGAAAGCGGCTCTCACCATTCCCGACAATTCCTCTGTCTTGCTCCGGCAGCCGCACCCTGTTTTTTATCCTTCGCAAAATCCCTGTTGCATTCCGGTCGGGTACCTGGAATACGAATATCCCGCCAGGCTTCAAGACCCGCACACACTCTTCAAGATAGCGTTCCGCATATTTCGTTTTTATATGTTGAAGAACAATGCTGGTATAAATAAAACTGAAGTCTTCATCTGGAAATCGTTGCAGATCGTCGCTTTGATTTACAAAAAAAGTACAGCGCGGATTTTGCTTGTGAAAATCGCCAGCCATCCGAACCATGGTCGGTGAGATATCTACCCCGTAACATTCTGAAAAATGCTGAGACAATGCCTGGGTGAGGCGACCAACTCCGCAACCGAAATCCAAAGCCTTTCCATTGGGATCGGGATGGACTCCCAGAGATCGAACGTGAGTTAAGACCCTTGCAATTTCGTTTGTTCCGCTTTGAAAAAAGTCCCGCGGATCCCATTTTTCGGCACGCTTCCCGGGATCGGTGCATATGGCCCACAATGGGTCAATGTTAGCGAGCCCCTCCCAGTTTTCCTGCAATTCTCGCAGCACTGCCATGATTTCTGAACCCTCCGGATCGCTTCGCTATGAACCAGCCAGCCGAGTGTAGATGTCAACGGTATTCTGCGCATTTCGCGCCGCATTGAACTCCGCGACCCGCTTCAGTCCCTTCGCCCGAAGCGATTGCCGAAGAGTAGTGTCGCCCACCACACTGCCAATGGCATTGGCTAAGGACTCAACGGACCAGGGATCCGCAAGAATCGCCGCGCTGCCGGAAACCTCTTCCAAGGAGGAGCCGTAAGAGGTAACAATTGGGCAACCACAAGCCATTGCTTCCACCAGGGGCAGGCCAAAGCCCTCACAAATAGAGGGAAAAACAAAAACATCGGCCGCATTGTAAAACACCGGCACATCCTCCCCGTCCACATATCCAGTGCAAACCACATTCGCCTCTAGTGCCAGGGCCTTCACGCGGTCCAGAACCTTGTCAGCCTGCCAATCCTGTTTTCCCACGATTACAAGCTTTTGCTCGGTTCCCTTGCGTCTGAGAATCGAGAATGCCTCAATTAACCGCAGAAGATTCTTCCTGGGATTGATTCTGCCAACGTACAAGATAAAGGATTCTGCAATCCCATACTTCCTCGCGATGATCTCTTTACACTTGCCTCGGTCCATTACGCGAAATTCATCGCGCGGCGCCTCATCAATAATGGAAACTTTTTCTGGAGCGATCTTGTACTTGGAGACAATATCAGTCTTCGACGCTTGGGAAACGGTAATAATGTGGTCGGCCCGCATGGCAGACCATCGGATAAGAGTACGGAACTGAAAGTTCTCCCACGGCGTGAAGAACTGCGGATAAGTCTCAAATAAGATGTCGGGAATAGTTGTCACGGACCTACAGTTGCAGAACGGAGGGATTATGAACTGGCCATGAAAGACATCCAGCTTTTCACGCCGGAACTCGGAGGGGAACGAAATGGGGATGCGGATATATGGGTTGGGCGGCCAGATACGTTTAGGCCGCAAATGCGTAGCGACCGGGATTTTTGTCACCGCTTTTTCTAGCGTGTAGTAAACAACGTACTCGTTTCCATTGCTCTCCGCCTTGGCTAGTTCCTGTAACAGTTCGAGATAATAACTCTCGTTGCCGGACGACTTGCTTCCCAGAGTATGGGCGTCTATTCCAACCCTCATACATGAACGACGTGCCTCTACTTAGCTGGGTAAAAAGGAGCGCTAGACCTCAATTAATTTAATCAATTCGGGTTCAGTTCCCGATCGTGACTATCAATCGGCGGAATTAGAAAGCGCGTGGCTGACAGCGACGGGTTCCGACTCCGCACCCAATCCGAGCACCCTGCGATAAAGCGCCTCGTGCTGGCGAACAACCTCATCCCATTGGTACTTCGACACGGCGTGCTCCTCCGCTCTCTTTCGATATTCCGCCACCAGAGCGGGGTCATCTAGAAGCTTTTGAAGCTGCTTCTGAAGATCCATCGAACCTTCTGAGCCGCGATAACTGAAGCCCGCATCTTCGATTGTTTCAAGATTCGACTCAGTATCATTTACGACGACACAGTTACCAAAACCCATCGCTTCCACCAAAGCAGGATGCGTCCCCCCCACTTCATCCGGCAAGACGAACAGGTAAGCATTCTGCTGGAGTTCTTCATAGCCCGCGCCATAAATCCCACCAGTAAAAATAATTCGCGGGTCGCGGGTGGATTTCAAGGAACCGACATAGCGCTTTCCCCATGGATCATCGCCCACGATTACCAATTTCTTGTCCGTATTGCATTTTTCGTAGGCGGAGATCAAATGATGGACATTGTTCTCCGGTACCAGTCTCCCGACGAATAGTACATAATCCCGCTCTTTCAATCCGAACCGATCGAGCCAGCTTCTTCCGGTCGCTCTACCCTCTCGAATTCCGTAGGTGGAATATGTGGGTTCGACATCGAACTTCTTGACGTAATAACGAACAACCTCGGGAGAATCACCGATAAGGCCATGGCAAAACCATACCGCCAGGCTTTCGGAAAAGCGAAGATAACAGCGTGCGATGAAACCCCATTTACCTCGTTGCCAATCCGTTCCGTCCACTGAACAGACCGATTTCATGCCCCCCAATGTAACCAGGGGCGCGAAAAGAGTCGTGCCAGTTGTGAAATAGTGCACAACATCTACGCGATTAAAAATCGCGTGGACGGTGCACAAGAACGCATGAGTGATCGAACTGAAATTCTTACTCCTGATGGTTGGCAGGGTAACGATTCTCACGCCTTCGTAGTCCGTTACTTTTTGATCTGACAGTCCTGCACGGTTGTAGACCACCACTTCGTGGCCCCATCGAACGAGCCTGCGCGAAATGACATCAGCTGCCGTTTCGAATCCTCCGTAACGAGGAGGTAGAGCCTTGAGGCCAATCATAGCAATTTTCATACTTGAATGTAGACTACAGCGAAGTCAGGAAGAATATCCAGCGTAGTGAGATACATAGGGGTTTCATGTAATGGTACCATCAATACTTCTCGGCTCAGTCACGGGCATAAGACTTCGGTAACCATAGAAATCTCTCAGTTTCAGTTTGGCAATTGGGAAATATTCGTTTTAATTTTCTTTTTGAAAGCCGCGTCACATCGTATTGGAATGGCTTCTTCAGTAGCCACCCGTGTACGTCAGATAGATAAAATGCGCTTGGCCGCCCTCCACAACTCAGAGGCAAATCTTTCCTGGTCTTGAAATAGACTAAGATGCTGTATAGCTGAGTTCGAAAAGGCCACATCAAGAGATTTGTCCGCGAAAGGCAACCGACGCCCGTCTCCAAGAATGTAGGGGGAACTTGATGTGCTCCTTTGGTACCAGAGATTGAGCACAATGACTCCCTGGGTCCTTCCAATAATTGACCAAAGATTGGGATCGCCTCCCACGTCCACGATACGAGCGCAGTCGGCATATTTGTCCTGAAAGCCCCGAAAACGCCGGCTTCGGAAGAATCTCCGGCTGACGATTAGAAATCGTAGGGGTTCATTTAACGCGAATCACAGGGGGACGAGGGTCGAAATCGTTCAATATGGACTATGGCGGCGAGCAAGCCGAAATGGACCCAGGTGAACGCAAGCATGGTCGCTTCCGTCGCCTGGAACGTTATCGCATATAAGATCAATCCTGCCGACAAAGCGATAATTGCGGTTCTTATCTCTTGATTGGCAGTCTTGTAGGTGTTGCGGGCCGCTACCGCAAGTGAGCCAATGAACGACAAAAACAGCAGCAATCCTACCAAGCCGGTATCATGGAGGATGCGGAGGGGACTGTTGCCGAGCCACCCGCCTTCCCCGTTGTTGCCGCCCATTCCCGGCATGTAATCATCCCAGTTGAAGAACAATTGGAAGCTCGCGGTACCGGTTCCCAGAATGGGATGCTGTCGAACATCCTCGAGTCCCGCCCCAAGTTGCACAATCCGGGTCACCGTGGAACTGTCGCTCGAGAGTTCGGCAAAATCCAAAGTGCCAAATCTTTGCGAGACGAAATTCACAATAAATGGGCTAATGGCAAGTAAAGCCAATGCCAATACCAGCGTCAGCCGCACCATGCTCCGGAACTTAACCTGTCCGGCTCTGTAGGTAGTCCACAGAACGAACGCAGCTGCGACAGGCAACGCGACCAAAACGGCCCTTGCGAGGCTGATCATTGCAGCTATTACGCTTACACTGAGACCCCATAGATACCGGTTTCGATGTCCTCCGCGATTCAGGAGAAAATAAGTCAGAAACACAATCGAGCAACAGGCCGTGTAGCTGCCGAAAATATTCGCTTCATATTGGGTACCGTAGGTGCCGGGGATGGCGCCATATTGATCGGCGGTTACGCCCAGGGTGGTGCGGAAAACCGCGTTCGACAGGAAACAAACGATTCCGATTAACGCTTCCGCCGCCCCAACCAAAAGGAAAACGTCCATGGCGCGATACGCTTTCGACCGTTGCGTGACCAGATAGCGAATCAAAAAGAACGGCATGATGACGATTGCATTTAACGCCGCCCACCGCAGCGTCATCCGTGGCGCCGGAGAGGTGAAAGCCGAGGTTATGAAATTGAGAACGATATAGGCGATGAGAAAATAATCGCAGTGAAGAAGGTGTTTTAGTCTGAATGCCTGACGACTGAGTAACTTGAAGCAGACAATCAGCAATACCGTCCCAACGGCAACGTGTTCAGGGCGCAAGTGCAGGCCAAGGAGAGTTATTGAAAGCCGGGGCAGCGCACTCGCAGCTATTAGGAGGGAAATTGCCCCGATTGGCCAATGGCTGGCCGCCGCGACGATGAGTGTAACCGCCCCCACCGTGACCGCTAAAATCCATGCGGGCGCGGCAATCCCTTCCGTCATGATAAGCCAGCCCAGAACGCAGACCTCGCCTGCGAGGGCTACATTGCGCGCCCAATGAAGGTTTTCTTGCTGGAAATCAGGAAGGAAGCGAAGCACGAGAACTTTTATGGGTTCCGGGTAAGGCGAAAGCGGGAAGCCTGGCGCGACTTCCAGTCGCGCATTTTGTCTAACACACTGACGGCGAGCGTTTTTCTTGGATCTTCAGGACTAATCTTGCTCCAACGGTTCGACCCGAGAACCCATAGAACCGCTACGAGAACCCAAAGTATGGTCACGACCAAAATGATGGCTAACCGGGGAGGCCAGGATTTCTTCTCTGGAACGTCGGCGGGATCTACGACGCGAACCGACGGGATATCTCTGGCTTCCTGTATTCGAGCGAGTTCATATTGTTGGTTCAGAAGTTCGTACACTGTTTCTTGAACCCTCACCCGGCGGTACAGGTCGGTCCATTGCACTCCTAACAACGGGAGCTCTTTAATAGTGGGATAACTTGCCTTCGGCTCGAACAGCTCATCCGGAGACGGAGAGTTGCCATTCCCTGCGAACTTTTGCAGTTGGTTCTGCAATTCCTGCACACGGGCTCTGAGCGAACGCACACGCACATTGCTCGGAGTATAGATTTCTTCCAGGCCTTGCAGTTCCGATTGGGCCGCCATCAGTTGGCCTTGCAGTACTGCGGCCGCATCCACCATGGCTTTGCCCTGCTCCTTAATATCAAGAGTGCTATTCTTGCTTGCAAATTGACTGAATTGATGCTCGGCGTCTTCCAGGTCTGAGCGGACACCAACTAACCGCTGTTCGATAAATATTCGCTCTCGTCGCGCTGAAGACGTACTCACATTCGAGAGCAAGGAATCGAGGCCCGTGAGATACGCTTCTACCAGATCGCGGGACCGATGCGGGTCGGAGTCCATAACAGAGATGGAAATTACCCCGCTCTTCCGGTCTTCGTCTATCGTTGTGCGCTGATCCAAAGCCTTAATAGCGTCTTCCTCGTATCGGGTGCGGTATATCTTTTGGAGGTTGAATTTCTGAACTACGCCGCCTTCAACGGTGCGGCTGCGCAAGAGGTCCACATACAATGCGCCGGTGGTTTTCATTCCCAGGATGCCTCCGGCGAGCGCTCCAAGTCCAGCCGAACCAGAGCCGGAACCGCTCCCTCCGCCGGCGCCGGCGCCACTGGCAAGTAGGGCGAGCATGGTACCGGCGCCCGCTTGTTCCGGAGGCATAATGCGCGCGGTTGACTGGTATTTGGCGGGGATCACGAAAACCAGAAGAGTGCTGACCAGAAGTACCCGAACTGTGGTCTTAAAGATGAACTCCCGTTTCTCCAACAGCAGCGAGGCATGAATCGTCCAGCCAGGCGTCCTGTTTTGACTGTCGGAGTCGAGATGGCGCACAGGCGATGGATAATCGAGCTCAGAGATTCTCTCGATGTCGCTCAGGACCGAATTGTGTCCGGAATTCTCCATCTATGCCTTTTGTCTGATCGGTCGCTTCAATCAACCGGCTGGCGGTTTGCAGAAAAATTCACGAGAGTGCGACCTTGTTTTGAAGTGAATTCAGATAACTACGGCACGCCCGAAGGCGTGCCCCTTCAAAACGAATCTACTCTGAGAGTTTTTCCCCAAGCTGCAAAGTGAAACCCTCCTATATCCCCCGCATCGCGAACACCAGAGTGTGGAGAAGAATCGCAATATCCATAAAGAAATTCTGATGCTCGATGTAATAGAGATCATACTCAATATTTTCATGAATCAAAAACGCCCTGTCGCCGCTCAATTGCCAAAGTCCGGTGAGACCGGGTTTAACCTGCAATCGCTGCCGGTGGGTGTCGGTGTACTGTTCTACGATGAAGGGCATTTCCGGCCTTGGGCCGACGAGCGACATAGAGCCTAGCAGCACGTTTATTAATTGGGGTAACTCATCCAGGCTGGTTCGCCGCAGAAACCTGCCAAAGCGGGTAATGCGCCGGTCAGAAGAGCTATTCGGAGAGTATTCATAGGTAGGCGCATCAGCGTACATTGTGCGGAATTTAAACATCTGAAAAGGTTCGCCACGATGACCAATCCGGTCTTGTTTGAAAAAAATTGGGCCATTTGAATCCATCTTCGTCAGCAACGCCAATAACAGGAAGAGGGGTGCACACGCAATCAGCAGCAAAACAGACCCAATGACATCTCCCACTCTTTGGACGAAGTCATACCTCAACCGCTGGGAGTCCTTCCCAAAAGAAGCCAGCAAAATCCCATCAATATCATCGTAGTCCACGAGCGAATCGGAGGGGATGAAGTGGCTGGGAACAAAAGAGACCCGGGCATTCGCCGCCAGGGCCTCCTTAGTGATATGCATGAACTTCTCGTGCGAGATGAGGGGAATGGCAATGATCACGACATCCGCATCGTAGCCGGTTATTAAATCCTGACCGAGTGGTCCCCCAACCACCGGCGCCGAGCGGCGTCGCTCATATCCCATCTCAAATACGACTCTCCCAGCTTGATTGACGTCATCATCCACGAAGGCGATTGGCTCAAGCCCAAGCTTTGGAGACCTGGTCAGGGCGGAGAAAACACGCCGCCCGGTCGACCCTGAGCCGTAGATAATAACCTTCTCGATTCCGTAGCCTCGCGAATAAAGGCTCCTCACGACGAAGTAAACCAAATGCTTCTCAACAAACAATGCCAATGGGACTATGGTGAGGCATATGAGCAACATCCATCTGGACACCAAAATATTGGTGAACAGACTCATCGCGAAGGCCATCAAAAAAGCCTGGGTCGAAACGCGGATCACCTGTTCGGTTTCACGAATTCGCAACAATCCGTTTCCGCGTTTATAGGCGCCCACCCGGTCCAACATCAGGACGACAACGATCGCGAAAGCGAAAGCGACCCCGATCACCGCGCCAAGCTGATACTGAACATGCTTGCCGAGGTCCAGGCCGTAATAAATAAAATATCCGGCCACCACCGCGAAGGTGACCGTGAGGAGGTCTATGAGTACTTCAAGAGCTGCGGCCGAACGCCGGAAACGGGACGCCACCCCGCGCTTGCTCTCGACATCCTCTAGTTTAATCTTGATTTCAGAGGCCTGAAGCCTGGATGTAGCGGGCTCAGTTACACCGATTGAGGAATGCATCGTGCTCCTTACTCGTTGGATGTTTAGACTGACAGATTCATCTGGTTTCGCAAGGCCCGGTGTTTACTTTTTGAATCCCCAGTGCGGGAAAAACGTCAACTGCAACGATGCTGCTACATCATTTTGGTTTGCCGGTGAAAGTACAGGAAATCGCCATTCTTCATATTGAAGAAAGCCGGAAAAGGCGAAATGGGAACGCACCATGAAATCTCCCCGCAAGGCATAATCGTTAAGGTGGCCGCCGCCGACAAAGTCCCTCTGCGTTTCTTGATTCCGATATTGAAATTGAAGCTTGCTGTAGGGGGTTAGCGAGTAGGTCAGCCACGCTTGCCCTCCCTGGCCATCCCGCCCTACCCAATTCCCCATAAGGTTCCCGTTATTGGTATACCCATCCCGGAAACGCCGTTGGTCAAAATAAACGAAGCCCGGGGGAAATTCATTCGTATGGGTCGTCCTTAAAGCCTCGATCCGAAATTCCATTTTCGGAATTTTTGGAATCTGGGGAAGATAAATTCCAGGATTGACGGTTGGGCGGCTGGACCCAATCGGCGAAATTTCGTCCACAACCAAGGAGTCCATATAGAACGTCAGCCAATTCCTGAGTCCGGGAACACGGTACGTAAAATCGAAAGCTGAGATGCGTTTCCCAGGGTTCGTGGCAGCGACTGTGGAATGAACGTAGTATGTGCGGAAATAATTGCGCAACGTCACCGGAAGGCCGGGGCCACCGAACATTGCAGTAATACCCATACCGAATTCCAGATTCTGCGTGGGCTTGAAACTGATTTTCTCCCCATGGATAAAGGGTTGGGGAGAGATATCGGGGCCGACAATCCCCTGAAAGCCAGGGTAAGTCGAGCAAGTCGGCAAGTCGCACTCCTCCCAGCGATGTCCGGAAAGTTGCCCGATGAAGTACTCCGACCTGACTGGCCCCAGGATGCGGGACACGAAAGGAATATAGTATGCGGCCGGGGTGTCTATCTTAAGCATCGGAAAAGGTTCGGCATTATCGCTCATCAACAGCGCACCAGCCTCGCCAGGCCCGAGCCATTGATTCTGTTCGCCGAAAGAGAACTGGACATCGTTGACCTTAAATGAAACGATGCCGCTAATTAAACGAAAGCGATTAATTGTGGGCGAACCATTAGCCAATGGAGGCGTAAAGTCTGCCGCGGCCGTGGCTTGCAGCACGCTCAAAGGATCTGAGGCAACCGCTGGGGCATGCTGATATTCGCCTTGCACAGAGATAGAAAACGGGCCAGCTTCGGCGTGCGATGTAAAACCGCTTACGTTGTTAAACCCCTCCCCGTAGGGTCTTCCGTAGTCGTTGATAATGGT
Source organism: Terriglobales bacterium (assembly GCA_050746185.1). Taxonomy (GTDB): domain Bacteria; phylum Acidobacteriota; class Terriglobia; order Terriglobales; family Acidobacteriaceae; genus PALSA-188. The sequence continues at coordinate 92,411 of JBOGLA010000025.1, forward strand.
TTGGCCGAAATGGTATCCATCTCTCAAAGGCGTGCCGGAGATTCCAGTCGTGCGGGTGTAGATCGAATCCAGGCTGGCTCCCAGGTTTTCTGCACCGCCCAGGCGCGCAGTTTCCGGTTCGAACTCTGTTTCTAAGGCGTCAATCAGTTTTCCGGCGTGGCCATCTTCCTCGTCCGGCTCATCGGTGAGGTGATCCTGCGCTTCCCCAAGCAGGCGCGCGCATTCCAACCTTGTCCATGGGCGCATTCCGAGAAAAGCGGAATTGATGTATCCCATGGCAGCTAAACGTTCGATCACCGGATAGACCCAACTATCTAGTGGCACGTAAGGCGATCCCATGTTCTTTGGATCGCGTGTCCTTTCACCCGTATCTTCAGGGAATAAGTCGCCCCAAGCCGCGCCGCCCAAGGTCTCATCATGATGCGAACGATATACTTCGCGCCCGAAATACCAGCCGAGGGCCCCTCCTATCACGACATCCGACGCGAAATGCTGTTGTGCAGTCACCCGGGTAAGGGTCACGGTGGAAGCCAATCCGTAAGCCAGAATCTGGCTCAACGTGCTGGGATACTCGTGCGCCCAGACGCTGGCGATGGCCCACGCGATGGTCGAATGCTCCGACGGAAATGATTGTCCTCCGGCGAAGAAACTTCCATCACCATTTCCGACATTTGGTCTCTGACGCTCCGTAAGCGCTTTGATCGCATAGGTCACGCCGGTCGCATCAATGGCCGCCTCCCCGCTTAGCAGGCCCGCTTCGCTGAGGTGGTCGTTATGGGTCATTTCACCCAGAAGGTAGGAGCCGCCGCCAGCGCCGATCATCGAATAAAGCGAATAATCAGATATTTTCAGGCTTCGGTCCAATTGATTTGGTTTGTTGGGAATCTGGTGGGATATCCAACTGTCACTTGCAATTAGGCCCGCAGTTATGCCGACGGTCGGCGCAATCCATTTGAGGTCTTTGATTTTCAGATGAGCGGGGTATGTCCAAAATTGCTTCTGATCGGAGCCGATATGTTTCAGGAACGGCAGGATCAGGTGATTGTCGGGATCTTCGCCCGGATCGAGGCCATATTTCGAATCAGCGTTCGATCCGCCGCTATTCTGAGGATCGGGTGAACTCACTCCGGCAGGAGGATCCCCAGTTGAATGGTTCTGGGCCGCGGCGGCTCGAACGAGAGAAATTCCAAACAGCAACAAGACGACTCTCGTACAAACCGACCGATACGTCATGAGCGCCTAAAAACTCTTAGCCACGCTCACGGCTATGCCCACGGCCGAAACCAACTGCGCCACCTGCAAGGTATTTCTCCAATTCACCGGGCCTCCGAACGCGCGGTCGGGAACGACGACCGTATCGCCGGGCTGAAGAGAAGCTTGTAGAGGGCTGCCGCTAAACAATCCACCGGAGCTGCCGGCAACGGATCCGTCAGCCCGAATAATGAAAATCGCGTGTTTGTTCGCCATGGCGGTGGGTCCACCCGCCTGCTTCAGATACCAACCGGCGCTCCGCCCCGGCCTGAAAGTTACAGCTGTCGGATTGTAAACAGCACCATCAATCATCACCAGGTTGGGTTTTCTGGGAATATAAATCACATCGCCAGCGCGAACCTGAATGTCGGCCGCCGTGTTGACCCAATGCTTTGAGTTGCGAGGGACGTGTATCACCATGCGGCCGGGAGGCGGAACACTTTGCAACTTTTCGAGCGTGTTCTTCCACTGGAGTGTTGCTGCTTCGCGTGTGGTGGGGTCAATATCCCCGGCATTTTTAAGTCCGGCGCCTTCTTCCTGCACCTGTCTTACCAGTTGGGCACGGTTTATTTCTTCCAATTGCCGAACCTGCACGCGCTGGAAAACGGCGCCATAGGGGTACGCGTCGGGACGAAAGCCTCCCGCACGAGCCAGCACCGAGCTGAGACGTTCCCCCTCTTGAATCCCATAAGTTCCGGGGTGAACCACTTCTCCCTGGACTGCGATTACCGCTCCGAGATCTTTCCATCCTGTCAGTTGCCGGATGGTTAGCACGTCTCCGTCATGCAACCGGACATCGGTGTCGGGTTCACCTGACAGAGCCTTCGCGATAGGAACTTTTTCGTGCTCACTGATAATTTTTTCACCGTTTTGAACGGAATAGCGTGTTAGGTCGGCCTCTTCAGTGTAGGCGCTTCGTTTCAATCCGCCGGAAAGACGGACCAGATCTGAGGCCTCCATACCTTCTCCCAGAGGGTATTTACCGGGACGGGCTACTTCCCCTTCAATGGTTACCGCAGGAGGGTCGGTTCTCGACAAATTCTTGTGTACGAATATACGATCTTTCGGCTGCAACAGGATATTTTCCGTCGGATCCCCTGCGAGGGCCTTATTCAGGTTGACGCTGAGAACTTTCAGTTGACCATCGTCGGTGGTCCGGAAAACCTGCACGTCGTCGAGCCGCGCTTGTGGCGTGGCGTTCCCCGCGAGGAAAATGGCGTCTCGCAAGTACGTAGAACCATTAGTGACGTGGTCGCCGGGATCTCGCACTGCGCCGGAGACTGTGATCACGGGGGAATCTTCGAAATCAAAGCGGCCGAAGACTCTCACGGTATCAAACTGTTTCAACAGTAGATCCTGCTCTTTGCCGGACATAGCATCTGCCAGATTGAATGCGATTACTTCCGGCTTGTAATCCGGGGCCTTGAGACGAATAACTTCCGCGTGCTGAAGGTACGGCTCCGGCAACATATCTTTATAGGATTTGATGAGATCGGTTACGCGCATTCCATCCCGATAGGCATATTTTCCGGGGCGGAATACGTGACCATCGAGATAGACCGTCTTGTCGGCAAATGCCACGATCGGAGAAATTTTAATTTTGTCGCCGTCTTGAATTTTGAAACCCTCCAGCGCCTTGGTGACCGATTGCTCATTGTTGGTTTCCGGCACATCGAGCGCCAGCATGGTCCGGCTTTGATGAGCCTCCACACGTTCAACATCAATATGGCGCAATGTGCCGGAAGGCAAGACTCCGCCCGCTAATTCGAGAACTTCGGCGAGATTATCCTCATCGGCAAGCTCGTAAATAGCTGGACGGCGAACCATGCCTTCAATGGTGACCTCGCGTCCGATCGGTGGAACCAAAAGCGTATCGCCTGCTTCCAATCTCTGCATGTTGGATCGAACGCCATGCAACAAGAGATCGTAGATGTCAATTTTCTCAATTAGCTGAGTTCCTCGGAGGTGCTTGACGATGCGAAGAGAGCCGCGGGAAGTGGGTCCTCCGGCCTCGTACAACGCATTCAAAGGCGTCGAGAGCGAGCTGACGTCATATGCGCCCGGGTACTCAACGTCGCCCACGACGTAGACTCGAATGCTGCGCAATCTCGCCAGCGAAACGTCGGCCTGCACGTCCCGAAACTGGCTTCGCAGAACGTTCTGAACGGTTGTCTGAACCTCGCCTAAAGTGTGTCCGGCAACCTGGACATCGCCGACCTCGGGAAGGGCGATTCGGCCCTCGCGATCCACCACGCGGCGCAATCGCTGTGAAACACCGCCCCAAAGGTCAATGCTCAGACCATCGCCCGGCCCAATCACATAATCCGGGCCCGCCGGAAGATCCATGGGCAACTCATCGAGATTCCCCGAGCCGTTTTGGAAGATGTCAGCACCGAACCTTGTCAGAATCGGCTGGCGTTGCGAATATTGCGCATAAAGATCGTAGAGGGAAGGAACGTCGGCATACGGATTCGGGCGGTGACCCAATATTGGCTGGTCAAGTTTGAACATCGAGGGAGAAAGGGAGTGCCTTCTTGGCATCTCGTGTTCGAACTGTCCTGGGGCCGGAAAGAGACTCTGCGGCTGACCAATCGAGGAAGGTAGTCCGAACCCTGAGCCAGGCAAGGTCGCGTTCGCAAGGCCACCGCTGCCCACGCCGGTCATTCCGGTTAGCGTCGCCGGGTTCAATTGTGCTGCCGGATTCATTCCGGAGAGGCCACCCGAGCGGGCCGTGGATAATGCAGACAATTGACCCGGGCTCATACTTTGCATTCCCAGAACATCGAGAGGAAGTCCGGTGGAATTTCCGGCGCCAAGCATGCCTCCGCCGAAGCTGTCTATTCCGGTATATTGCGTGGAATCGCCATTGTAATACTGCGACTGCGCTCGCTCGACCGCCCGCCGGGAATCGTACGGCTCAGGGCCAACCGGCAAAGGTTGTTGCGGCGCATTGTCAGATTTCGGCGCCGATTGAACCTCGGCATCATGACGCTTCCAGAACTGGCCCTCGGTCTCAGCAGTTGCGGGGGGCGCTTTGCTCATCTGGCCTTGCGCCAACTCCTCTCGCGCCAATTCTTCTTTGGTCGGCTTCACCCGAATGTATTGGCGATCCTCGATCTCCTGAGTAATGAGAACTCGAATATTCTCGTCACGCTGCACTGCACTGTAGATCGCCTCGTCCGTCAAATCCCCGGGGTCTAATATGCGGCCCTGCTCGTACGCTTTCCGCACCAGCATCTTCTTAACTTCCAGAAGGAGTCCCGGCTCTTTTTGGAGGATTGGAATAATGTCTTCCGCGGAAAGCGAAACCATCTGTTCCGCTTCTTCTTCCGCCCGCGACTGGCTGACGGCAATTGCTCGCTCCCGGTTCTGCGGGAATGGTTGCTGGGCAATCGAAGGCGAGGGAAGAACGCCGGTCAATACAAAGATCAGCGAAGTTACCCAACTGGTGACGCGAGCCGGGAGCGAATATTTGTGCTGGTACATAACACCTCTATTAGCAAATCTATTAGCAAATCATTGCCGCCATTTTGAATCAACGAACAGGAATAGGAAACGAGCCGATAAAATTTTAGATGCGTCCACTACGCCGGTTCAATATCGCCCTCGTCCACTTCAACCGCAACCGAGCGCTGGATTAAATGTATCGAGAGGACCACGCGAAATTTCTCTTTTCGCCGGATCAGAATGCCTTCCATTCCAAAAAATGGCCCGCTGCGGACACGCACTCTCTTTCCCACCGTCAAATAGGGATGAGGTTCGAAGCCAGTCGTTCGCGCAAGACCATTTCGCAACGCTTCTATTTCAGCATCGGGCAGCCTCGCGGGCTTGCCTTGAAAACTGACGAACTGCACGACTCCGGGAATGCGAAGCGCATCGAGCCGGTCTTTCAGGGGGATGCGGACAAAGATGTATCCGGGAAACAGCGGCAACTCCAATTCCTTGCGCCTGTCTTTCCAGCGCCGGACCGATTTATAAAGAGGAAGGAAACACTCGATGCGAAAACCTTCCATTAATTGCTGGACGCTCTTTTCGTGCCGCGGATTGGTATGCGCCGCGTACCAACGAAACTCCGCATATTCGGCCGGCAGCACAACCCTTGAAGCTTGCGACAAATCCGTCAAAGAATCGTCCGCTTGCATCCTCATTGAGGCCGGTTTGTGTGCTCCCTCCACAGCTTCGCCCTCTCACTTACATGGCTCATGTGAGATAAACCAATGCAATTCAATTATTTACTACGATAAAGCGGGGCCCAAGTCTCTGATATGGTGCGCGCTAACACACGGAGGCGTATGTCCAGAAAACCGCCTCACCAGCATTAAATATTCGCACTCCGGAAATTAATTCGGTTTGAAAAGATGTACGGTGCACAGAAGAGAGTACTGCCCTTCAGTAATTATAATTATGTAGTTTCTGATTAGAGAGGCGCTTCAAAAGTATAACCCAAATGCGCCCTTTCGCTGAGTCCATGTCGACCAATTCGAACCAAAGTACGGAGCAAATTCTTCGAGTCGCCGCCCTAATTCGGTAAACAACCCAACTTAGGATCAAAGGTTGCGTTCTTCTCGTGCAAAAATTAAGGTGGTACCGTTAAGGTTTTGTACTTAGAGCTGAGAACGCTCTCGATACGCCATTCTCCGCAAAGCCTGTCGAACCTTTCTGCGTTCCTCGAGTCTTTATATAATGTGATTTTTCATGTATGGCGTGGAAGAGCCCGACCATCGGGCATTTTGAATTTTTCAAAAAACGCCCGTATTAGCCATTTTGGCATATCAGCCACATCCGTATCTTCCCAATATGCTTTACATAGAATCCAACAGATCTCCCAACCGCAGCCGAAAAGGGCTCCCAGGAAAACAATTTCCACCCGCGGCGGAAACGATCTCCTCTCCGGCACATTTGCGCTATCGAGAATTTCGATGGAGGGAACCTGGCTGGCCTCCCGGATTTTTGCCATTTCGTGCAATTCGGTAAGCGCATCGTATTCATTTTCTAGACTTCCAGAACGACGAAAGAGATCGGAATAGGTCGCCGCAAGCCACGGCAGTTTGCGGATGGAAAGGTACGCCCAGTCCCGCGAAGCCGGCGATTTGCCAGGCCGCACAAGCGGCTCTGCCGCCATTTTGCCTAGCTCAACCTGCAGTTCGTTGATGCGAGCCGATGCTTCCCGGACTCGAATGTTCCCATTCGTATAGCTTTCCTTCATGCTTTCAAGGTCGGCTCTGCCTGCCGCTAACTCGCCATTCAGGGCGATTTCAGAGTTTATTAGCGACGCTCCCTGCTGGGGAACATCAACAATAGCGTTTTTGCCGGCGAAGGCACTGAGGTCCTCCTCCGCAGCGCCCAAGACGGGCTTGACCTCTTGAAGGCGCCGCTCCAGGAACAGGCGCTCGTCATGAGCCGAGGCCATATTGAACTCGCCGATCAGGCGATTTAACTCGCCTGCATAACCGTTGCTCACTGCGGCAGCCCGCTGCGCGTTCTTATCGGTGAAGGCTATAGTAATAATCCCACTTCTGGGGCCCTGAGTTAAAACAGTATTTTCAGCGAGACATTTCCGTGCCTTTTCGTCCTCCTGAACACGGTAAACCTTTTTCAGGTTGAAGCGAGCAATCAAACGATCCTCGACGGTCCGACTTCGCAGGAGGCCCATGATGAGCCCTTCGGGACCATTCATGCCAAGTAACTTTGACTCCCTATCGAAAGGCGATGCAGGGAGCCCCGCCTGAAACTCTACAGGCATCAATCGCAGGGTGGACTCGAAGCGCTCCGGCAATGAGACAGCGATCATTCCTGCCGCTGCTGCGCCGATAAGTACAGAATGGGCCATACATCTGCGCCCAATCCAGGCCAGCTTGACGGTATTGAATGAGAAAATCGCCAAGAAGTCCTAGTTCCAATTCGCGGGCTGGCACAAAAAACCCATTTGTAATTTGTCAGGGCTTAAATCGCACATGAGGCGTGCGCGGATGAAGTGATTCTGGCATCAATCGTGCCTAGTTGGATTTAATTCGTAGTTGACAATTCCCAGACTCTTCCCGAAAGAGGAAACGCTTTTCAAAACGGCACAAGCATTATGCGGTACAACAATTTTTAAGCCGCGGGGTGGATGAGAGTTGGCACCCTCACCCACGGATCGCAGCATTTCACCCAGCTAGGAGGCATCCGGTGAATGTAAAACGCGGAAAATATTACCGCCCCGCGACCAGACCAACAACAGAGCGTCCTGTCCTTTGGGAATATTCGACAACGCCCGTTGCACATCAGCCGCGCTCTTGACCTCGTGGCGGTCCACGCCTTCCACTACGTCTCCAGGTTGCAATGCCGCATTGTCCGCGGAGCTGCCGGGCACAACGCGTTCAATGACCGCGCCCTGCACGTTTGCCGGAGCCTGTAACTGTTGTCGCGCGTCGGGAGTAATGTCACCCAGGCCTAACCCCCAGCGTGCTTTGCCGTGCTGGCCCGCGCCTCCATTTTCGGCGACATCATGTTTTCCCATTTCTTCCAGCGTTACCGGAAGAGTCATATCTTTCCCGTCTCGAAGCACGGTTAGCTTGAGCGTAGTGCCCGGAGATTTCTGGCCAACCTCCACTTGCAATTCCCCTGCATCGCTGACTTTCTTTCCATCAATTTCAGAAATTACATCTCCAATTTTCAAGCCGGCCTTGGCGCCGGGCGAGTCGGCCTCGACCTGGGTCACAACCGCGCCGCGATTATCCTTTACTTCGAAAAATTTGGAATTATCGGGCGTGATATCGGAGATTCCAATACCAATGTAGCCGTGAGTTACCTTGCCATATTTAATCAGGCTTTCAACTGTCGGCCTCACAATTTGGGTTGGAATTGCAAAGCCCATTCCTGAAAACGATCCGGAAGGCGAAATCAGGAACGTATTGATCCCCACGACCTCTCCGCGTGCGTCCACCAGTGGGCCGCCCGAGTTCCCGGGATTGATGGCGGCGTCCGTTTGAATGAATTCACCGGGCTTGCGCGCGTCATCGGAGTCTGGATTTGGGCGATTCAGAGCGCTGACAATGCCGCGAGTAACGGTGAAGCGGAATCCGAATGGATTGCCGAAAGCCAGTACAGTTTCGCCAGGACGCAGTTGCTGCGAATTTCCCCACGGAACACTGGGCAGGTCGGTGGCATTCACCTTAATTACCGCCAGGTCGGTTAAAGGATCCGTCCCAATTAATTTTGCCGGCAGGATCCTGCGATCACCCATGGTTACGCGAATATCAACTGAGCCATCTACGACGTGGTTGTTGGTCACGATATATCCGTCCGGAGAAATGATGACTCCGCTGCCGATTCCATGTTCGATTCGGGATTGGGGTTGCATCCGCTGGCCAAAGAACGGCCCGAAAAACTGCTGCATTCCCTGTGGCAATTGGTCTTGCTCTGACGCGTTTTCTTTCGTCCGCGAGGTCACGGCAACATTCACGATCGCGGGAGTAACGCGTGCTGCCACAGTTTCCATGGCGCGATCGAGAGCCAGTAGAGGAGCGACGCTGTTGTCGTCAAGCGGAGCCGCGGCAGGGGCTGGGAGTGCTGCCGCTCTCACTGGGGTTGGTCGTAAAGCTGCAAATGCAGATAAAGAGACTATAGCTGCAAGAGCAAGCACGGGAACGATCAGGCGATGCCTGAAGCCCTTCTTCTTCTGCTGTGTGTCGGGTGGTGTATTTTGATCGAAACCGGTCATTTTCTGTTTCTCCTTTTTGGGTAACTAATTATTTAGTTCTGAAGCTTGAATTGCTGCCGACCGTTTGCTTTAAGTCCTCCTAAACTTTGTTTGCGTGAAGATTCGGGATTGCAGTCGCCGCCTCGAAGACGGTCAACCTCCATACGCGGATCGTCCAAAACCCCGGCGACTGTGGGTCACGCTGAGATCTGGTTACGACGAAAAGAGTTTGAGTAAAGAGAGCCCTTCTGCCGGCCGCCGCGTTCTTGCTTTGCAGAGGGAGTACATATCTCCCATTGTCATAAGCCTGGAATCTTGCTGGAATGACGTTGCGACTTTGCAGGTCCGCACCCCTGCGCCTCGCCGGCGAAATTGGACGTGACGATTTCAGCGATGCTAAGTGCGTTGCGTTTGCCGCGCGGGAAGAAAATGTCTTAGTACCCGCAAAACGAGTGAAATCTTCTTTAGCCGGAATATTCAGACTGGCTGTCATTGGCGGGGCGACTGCTTCTTCGCGGAACGAAATTAACTCAGGCAGCCGCGGCAAGACCACAAAACTTAATGAGAAAGATGCTGCCAGAAGAAGGGATGCGGGTTGCCATAAACCGGCCTGGCGCCGCTGAGCGCCCGCCAGAATTTTCGCGATTCTTGCGGACGTCTGCCGCATGCGCGTTACGGCAGCCTGGGCCAGCGAAAATCCGCGTTTCGCAAAACTTCTCTCTGCCACTGCCAAAAGGCATTCCGCGTAGGCGCGGGCATTTCCCGTGTGCCTCAATGCGATGTCATCACATGACATTTCACGCTCAAGCGAAATCCGTCTCTCGATCCACCACACTGCGGGATGGAAAAACAGAACTGCCTGGATAAGCTTCTGCACAAGATTCGTCCAGTCATCCCACCGCTTCACGTGAGCCAATTCATGCAGCAAAACAGGCCTCAACTCTGACACCGAAAGATCCTGCAATGCCCAGGCCGGCAATATGACAAGCGGCCTGAAGAATCCAATCGCCGTCGGCACGCTCAAGTCATCGGAGACACACAGCTTCACCTCTCTCCAACTGCGTAGCTCCTGAAGAGCATCCTGAAGCGCGGGATGCAGCGTGGAAGGTTCGATGCTTCTACAGTTCCTGCGCAACCGCCGCAACTTGGCCAGCCCTATGGCGACCCGCAGCAACGCCAACGCCGCAAGAACCGCCCATAGCGCGAAGGCAGTGATCGCCCAGTATCCTGGAAGCGTGATCAGAGAATGCGAGGCGCCCGCGCTCGATGAAACCTGCCCAGAACGAACCCGCTCCATCGCCGGCAGCAATACAATAGCGAACAACGCCGAATACCAGACGGCAAACCGAGTGCCTGAACCCTGCGGCTCCCAAACCCGCATCAGGGCCCAGGCAAGCAATGCGATCGGAATCCCCCCCGCAATGTAAACAAGAATTCCTGTCGCTGACGCATCTGCGATTGCCTGAAAATGGACGGCCGAGAGCATCACCGCTCCCCTTCCCGCAAAAGTTCGCGCAGGCGTTGCAACTCTTCCGCATCAATGCTCTTGTCTTCCAAAATGTTCAACACCAGAAGTTCGTGAGAGTCCTTAAAGAAGCGGCTGATCAAATGGCGGACCTCGGAACGGGTCGCGTCCTGGCGCTCGACTACAGGCATGTAAACATATGCGCGGCCATCCTTCTCGTGCCCAACATAACCTTTCTTTTCAAGGATGCGCATTGTGGTCAGCACGGAGTTGTACGCCAGAGGCCGCTTCTCCGGCAGAGACGCGACGACCTCCTGGACTGTGGCCTTGCCTTTCTGCCACAGGACATCCATCAGCCTCAGTTCCGCTTCGGTTAAAGTCGCTGATTTCTTTGGGGGCACCAGGCTCTCCTGCCTTTCATATAGTTAGACGCAGGAAAATGGAGAAAGTAACTAATAAATTAATAAACTATTGCGAAGTGTGTATCTAACTAATTCTAAATTGTTTACCGATACTATCGGCGGAAGTGGAGGAGATCCGCGATCTGCGCTTAACAGGATTGGCGATGATGCATCCTGGCCGACGTCATTTCAGGGAAGCTCGGCAAGCCGCTCCGCGTTCTTAAATCTAGTCAATGATCCCTGCTGCCTGACAATGCGCTCATGCATCGCGGAAACTTCTTTAAGGGACAATCGAAGGGCGGGGAAGGCAATCTTGACCCAAAGCAGAGCTAACACCAGAACGGACAACCACCTCAGCTGGACGGCCGCTGCTACCAACTCTTGCGCCTGGCGCGCTTGTTCATCGCCGGCGCCCGGGCTTACGGCCTTTCCCGCTCTGACGAGTAGAGCCGCGTTTCGGCTGGCGCAGGTTACGTATTCAATCGCAGCCCTCAAGCGCAAGCGTTGAATACTCCGGAATACTGGCGGCGGCAAATTCTCCCTGAGAAAGTCTTCCTCTGCGGAATCTATAAGATTGTTGAAAGCAAGAACGTCAAGCGGTTCGATGTGAGGCTTAGGGTCGCCGGCATGTGGGAGCGCTCTGAGGTTTCCCGCAGCGACGCGATAAAGAGCAAATCCCAGCAGACCCGCCAGGACCGTGACGGCGAAAATAATAAATAAATTCATCTGCGCAATAGCTGCAACAGTGCCCGATTCCATGATTCCATGTCCCAATCTGCCGATCCCTTGCCGGACGGCGGCCTAGCTTCGGATTCGGCGTAGAATGCCCTCACCCAGATAAGTACCGAGAAAACGTAGGCAGCATTTGAAATTAGAGAAAGTATTGGCTGAGTAGACGGACCGGTTTGAGAACGGATGGTGTAGGCGACCAGATCCACGCTAGTGAAAAGTCCGAATCCCAGCGCAATCCACAAGGTCCGCGGGCTCCATTCCAACGCCATGAGCGAGGATGTAACGGCAAGAAGGAGCAATAAACCCGCCTGCACGATTTCTGCGCTACGGTCTATGGCAAACATATTGCCCAGGAAGCGGCTGGAATCCGCACCTCGGCTATAGGCTGACACGAGAATCGCCAACAATAGGAACAAAACGCTCGTCCGGCGCAGCAAGGAAAGCCCAAAGTGGCGAATTCCCTCGTAGGGACGAAGTACATCGGAAAATAACTCACAAACTATTCCAATCTGAAGGATGGCTTCAAAAGCCCCAAGACCCGCGTAGGCGTGCGCATAGCTGGTTCGAAGATCCGGTTGTTGGTAATAGACGAGGATCGCGAACCGGACCAATTGCTCAAGGGTGTATACGAAGAACAGTGGATACTGGCGATAGATTTTTTGCCGCCACATCCTGAACGCGATGGCTCCCTGCAACGGAGGCAGAGTGAACCAAAACGCATATAGCGCAAACTTCAACATTAGAGCTCACTAATCTGGAGACGGTACCACAGTATCCTTCATATTGCGGGAGAATAATTTCTTGTCTCAAATTCGGGATGGCATCATCCGTGACCATCCCAAATCCCTCAAAAAAGGTGAGTTCCGCGTAATCTCGAATCAGAGTGGAGGTTTTCCCGCCGCCGGCGAGTAAGGATTGGAGCAGATTTGCTGTGGAATTCAGTTCCCTTTCCCCGCCCCCAACAGCGCCACCGAACGCTTTTCGTCAATGAGGTGGCGACGTCCATCGTCACTTGTGGTTGCGCCTTGTTTGATGAGTTCGATGACTTTCGCCGGCGTGAGCGAAGGTTCAAGCGCGAACAGTTTTGCCGCAAGGTTCACCACGTTGGGAGAAGCCATGGAAGTGCCCGACAGCTTCAGCCGCGCTCCGCCGGGAACATAACTCTCCACGTGGTAGCCGTCGGCGTCAACGACTACTGTCTTTCCGTAGCTGGTGAAGGAAGTTTCGTCTCCAGCCTGGTTAACCGCGCCGACCGCGATCAGATTTGGGAGTTGCAGCGACGCAGGAACATCATCAATGAAGCCGGCATCGCTGTCGCTGTTTCCCGCCGCCGTGATGAACAACGTGTCCGGTGAATTCTTAATCGCCGTTTCGATTGCGTTCCGCCAGATGGCATAGATTTCTGCCGCATGTTTTTTTCTTTCGGCGGGATCGGCGCCGCCGCCCGTCTTCGAAAGCCAGGTCTCAAACTCCTGCGGATCGTCTCCCCAACTCATATTGACCACCCGAACCTTGCGCTCGCGAAAGTAATCCGACATCTCCTGAAAGTCGGCGCCGAGCTTGCGCGCCCATTCGTCCGTGGGAGGAAACGGTAGATCAGGCAGTTGATCGTTGAAACGCGCCACTACCAGGCGCGCAGCCGGATTGCCGCGCACGGCAATACCGGCGCAATGGGTTCCGTGAATATAAAAGCCCAGAACTTTGTTCAACTCAAAGAGGTGGTGCATTTCATCCGGCGACAGTGTGTTAAATTTTTTCTGCACCGCATCCGCTTCCGGAGAGTCAATACCGTTCTGGATGTCGAGAGCCCCTTTGATCTGCTCCCGGAATGCCGGATACGCCTTCTGTTCTGCGGGCGTAAGCGGATACAACCAACTCTTCGAGGGATCTCCCCGGTCATCAAAAGCAAGTCCGTGGGTTCCGCTGACCGTCGGCTTGGGATCCGTGAACAACTGGTTGGGAAATAGCGAAACATCAATTCCGGAGTCCCAAATTCCGACCAGCACGGGGGACAACTTCTGATCCTGGGTGAGAGTCACGTCTCGAGCCGCCCATATGTCAGGCTTAACCACATTGTGTATCGCGATATATTGCTTTAGAACCTCGCCTCGGGCCCGGTTCAGTGGAATGAAAAATTTGAGACCATTGCGCGTGGATACTAGATCCCAAGCCTCCAGATTGTCGAGCGCGCCTGACTTCTGGACAGCAGGGTCAAGTTCAGTCTGAACTTCGCCAACAGCCACGGATTTCGTGAACATCTTGCTGCTTCTGTAGGACGCTTTTATCGCGTCTTGAACCACATCCCACGGCAGCGAATCAATCGCCTCGCGATATTTCTGTTCAAAAACCTTGTCGAACTCGGGACCGGTGCTGGACTTGGTTTCGATCGCTGCCTGTAACCATGCGCGAGTGAAAAGCCCGGTCGTCAGCTTCGCAGACGGCTTTTCCTCCAGTCCGCGCAATTCTTCCACGGTTTTCAGAGCCTCGGGATATTCGCCCGCGAGTTGCTGCAAATCGAGCTTGGCGGAAAGCAAAGTCCGCATCGTGGACTTGTCGTCAATCTCGTAGTCGTCGAAGATCGAATCCAAATCTTGACGCACTTTCGTCGCGAACGCATTGAAGGTTGCATCGTCAGCTTGCACGAGTTTTGAGGCCGACCCGATCACTGCATAGCTGAACCGAGGCAGGTCAGCCTGGCTGGTGACTCTCTTCTTCGCCTGCGAGTAACAGCAGGGCACGGCTGCCAGCAGGCTTAAAGCAACGAGATTCTGAACGATCGAATGACGTTTCAGCACGAAACACCTCGGGGGGGTGAGATTTGAAATGGGGACCGGCTCCAACGCAGAAGTCTAGGTGCTGCGTTCCGTAGTAGTCAAGGCGATCGTGTGGCGCGTGTCATACCACAATAGAAATGTCCCCGTCTTGTCCACGATAGAAATGTCCCCGTAATTACCATGCAGAAGAGAAGGCTGGAGTGCGCATGTTGCCATAGCCTTGTCTCCAAGGATGATTTTTCGGAGGGGGCAATTT
>JBOGLA010000026.1:0-122495 GCA_050746185.1 Terriglobales bacterium
TAGCACAGCGCTCGGACTTGCGAATGTGACGGATGAACATAGAAGTCCGTTGCGGGAATATGAGATATCCCCTGATACAATCGCCACGAATTCCCACCCGTCGAAAATCGCGACGGATGGGGCAGCCTCAGTCGCGGTAGTTAAAGGTGGGCCAGCCCCCCGGGAGACTGGACTTGGAGCAGCTTTCCTCATTATGCATTGAGGGAAATCGGTATCGTCGAAATCGAATCTGAATGGACAGCAAGGGATCGGGAGACGCGAACCGGAGGCGGGCCGGTGAGAGTGTTCCTCAACCCAGGTTAGCGCCAAAGAACGGCGCGAACCTGGGGCACCGGGCTAGCGTCCAAAGAACGGACGCGAACCGCTGCGCCAGCCAAAACCTGGACCCCGTCTCAGCAAGCTCTGCTCCAGCCAAGGACTAATTGTTTCAGCGCCGCGGTTCAAGCTATGAGACTGATCGGGTTTAGCCGCTGAGGCACGGCATCCAGTTCAAACTCAGAACTCGCCGAAGTGTACGCATACTCCCTAAATCCTCTCTTGGAAGGATTGCTGTGGATGTATTTTCCGAACCCTTGGTACTCATCGACGTCCCTGACCCGACGATCATAGAAACTTGTCTGCCAGATTTCTCCTCCAAAGCCCAGTTTTTTCTTGGCGCGGTAGGAAAACCCTCCCTTTATAAATTGCAGCGATCTCTCCAGAGTTATTGCCGGAGTGATCAGCAAGTGGAAGTGATCAGGCATGAGTACAAATTCATGCAGGAGATATTTTTCCTGCTGGCGGTAGTGGAACAAGACTTCGATGAAGAGATAAGCCATCTTCTCGGATTGGAAAAGGCTCTGCTTCTGGAATGTGGATGCAGTGATGAAATAGGTGCCGTGTCCGGTGTCGCCGCGAGGAGGAACTGCCATGAGAACCTCGGCGGCTAAAGCCGCCAAATAATTTGGGCCTAATCGCAGCGCTAAAGCACTGCGCCACCCAAAACTTGGACTTTATCGCAGCCGCTGAAGCACTGCGCCAACCCAAAACTTGGACTCTATCGCAACCGCTGAAGCACTGCGCCACCCAAAACTTGGATTCTATCGCAGCCGCTAACGCACTGCGCCACCCAAAACTTGGACTCTATCGCAGCCGCTAAAGCACTGCGCCGCCCAAGATATAAACTCTATCGCCCCACCAAGACGGTGTATCACATCCTCTGCAAAGTTTTGTGACTGCTTCCCTATTTGGGAGAACCGTAAATTTGCAAATAGCCTCCTCTTTTTCCGATCCATGGGTGGCGCAGCGCTTTAGCTCTGCGATCCAAACTATGAAACGGACCGGCTTCAGCCGCTGAGGGATGATATTTCCCCCATGCCCTTCCTACTCTTGACCTCATTTTCCCAATCCGTCATAACTGTACTTTATAACTTCAAGTAAAGGTTTAATGTCATGAATATAACTGCTTTGCTATCTAGATTTTACCTCCAACCGCTTTTAACCCAAAGATTTAGCCGGACGCCAGCCCGTATCTCGCTGATTCCGGCAGATTTTGATATTTCCATAGGGGGAGGGGGGAGGCCATGAGAGTCGGTTGCTACAATCCCAAAATTCCCCGCTGTCAATATATTAAGACCGACGGCACCCAATGCGGATCGCCCGCCCAGCGTGCTCACCGCCATTGTTACTTCCATACGCGCTGGTGTGAGCAGACCATCGCGGTCAAGTCGCCGAACGCCACCTACGACTACCTTCGCCTGCCGGTTCTCGAAGACGGTAGGTCCGTCCAGATCGCCATCACCCAGGTGCTGGCACGCTTGCTCGGCGGAGAAATTGAACACAAAACCGCTGCCCTGGTTCTTTATGGACTGCAAACCGCGTCCTCCAATTTGCGAAACATTCAGTTTGAGCCGAGCGCCCATGACGTCGTGATTGATCCCGACACGGTGGACGAGACCTTAATGGGCGAGAGGGTATGGGAGAACTCCGACTTTGACGCCGACGAGGACGATGAAGACGAAGAGAAAGAAGAGAAAGAAGAGAAACAAGAGGGCGGCGGCGGCGAAGCCCAAGTCAGCAACGAAGAAGTCGGTCACCAAGAAGTCAGTATTGGCTCCGCACCGGCGCACGTAAAAGTGTCCCAGGAAGCCGAATGGGGAGAGCTTAGACGACAAATAACGGCGATGGTAAAGAACGCTGCTCCCGCGTTAGTAGCGGCGTGCATTGACGGCTGATGCTTTGCCGCTTGCGCTGAGTCGCAAAAGTCTGGGCGGCTGGCCCTCCGTTCGTTTTTTGAAAGGTGGGGACTGATGCGCCCCGACATTACCTAAGTGCCATCCCGAATCGCAGTCTGGCCATGCATGTTCGGACTCTACAGCTATCGCGCCAATCTCCGGATAATTGGTTCCCGGAGAGAACTCAACTATGCCGAACCGGTACAGTCTCGGGTTATTGCTGGCTGCGATTGTCTTGCTCGCCGGGTGCGGAGGAACTCCAACCGGTTCCAGAAGTCTTTCCGGAAGCCGGCTGATGGCGTCTTCAGCGGTGCAGTTCGGCGTCGTCCCGGTTGGAGGCACGCGGTCCAGTTCGGTTGCAATCAGCAACCCGGCGAGGGATGGAGTTCGCATCACCGTTTCCCAAATCAACATCGCCGGTCCGGGCTTCGCGTTGGGCGATATGCCTTCATTCCCAATGGTCATTCCGGCCGGGGGAAGCGTGACCGTGGGGATTCAATTCTCTCCAAGACTGAGCGGCGCCGCAAAAGGCAAGGTTTCCATCATGAGTGACGCGGTCAATCCCGTGCTCCCCGTCTCGCTGACGGGAAATGGAAATTCGGGCACGCCGATTACCGTGTCTCCTTCGGCGTTGAACTTCGGCAGCGTGGGGATCGGAAGCAGCGCAGTGCAGAGCGGAACCCTGGTCGCGGGGAGTTCTCCTGTTACCGTGTCCACGGTGAACCAAAGCGGAGCAGGCTACGCTTTGAGCGGGATCAGCTTTCCGGTAACTCTTGCCGCGGGCCAGCAGTTGCCGTTTTCCGTTACCTTCACCCCGCAATCGGCGGGAACTTCAACCGGAAGCCTCTCATTCGTGACGGACACGCCCTCTTCGCCGGCAGAAAGTTTGACGGGATCGGGAACGTCAACGTCGCCGTCTCAGCACAGCGTCACTCTTTCCTGGAGCGCGACCACATCTGCTGACGGTTACAACATCTACCGAAGCAGCCAATCCGGGGGGCCATACGCGAAGTTGAACAGCTCGCCGACGTCGCTGACCAGCTATGGAGATAATGCAGTGCAATCGGGAGCGACCTATTACTACGTGGCCACATCGGTGAGCGGATCGCAAGAGAGTGGCTACTCCAACCAGACCGTCGCCACAATTCCCTGAATCAATATTCCCAGCGGAAGCGAAGCGCCTCTTCGCAGATGGCGCGATAGCGGACTAATGCTTTGCTCCGGCTTTGGCGGGGGGGACTTCGCCTCCGGCGCCCATGCTCAAATCGCTCGACCAGCAGTCGGCGGTAATCTTCCATTCGCCGGCATTGCGTATGAGCACCACCAGGTACTTTCCCCGTTCCTCGCGGCGCTTGCCGGAGGCAGTTGGGACCAGCATTTTACAGCGGCCGGATTCGCAGGCAACGTCTCCGAAAAGCTCCACTCGCAGCGGATCCAGTTCCACTTCTCCCAAACCGGCATCGAGCACCGAAAACATGAACTCGCGGATGGAGGCCGTTCCTCGCACGGGCGGAACGTTGGGCCGCAGGACCATAGCATCGGCCACATAGAGCTCAACCAGATCATCCAGGTGGGTTGTGTTGCATGCCAGCGCCCAATCCTGCGTTACTTTTCGCACCGCGGCCTCAGCACGGCTCAAAGCGGTCCCGGTCAGAGGAGCGCGTACTCTTCCGACATCGCGGGCAGCTACGGCGTTATCCCTCATTTGGGTTGGCGAGGCCCCTGATTGCGGGCCACCTTCGCCGCCAAAATAATGGTGGTGATAATGATGATGATAATAATGAGGACCTAGCTCCAGCTCGTTGGTCTCCGGGGTCTTCACAGCTGGAACGCGCTCGGGTGGTTTTGGCGCATGTGTTTGCAATTGTGGAACTCCACAGGTGGCACAAAATTTGTTCCCTTTGGGATTCTGATTTCCGCACGCATGGCACATGCCTTCGGGAATATCGGCGGCTAATTCACTGGCGTCTTCGCTATCGGTTTGGACTCCCAGGCGCTGAATGGCCTGCAAGGCGGCGGAAACCGCCTCCTGCCCTGGTTTGGGCCGGCGCATGTCGTAGTTCATACGATTAAAAAAATCATCCACGCTGGGATTAGCCGCAAGCTCTTCCGCTTTGTCTTCGCGGGACTGAGCGTTCATCGGCTGGTCTTTGGACGATTTGGGCGATTCTTTGGCCACAATTAGGACAAATGATAATGGCGCCGCAATGGGGATCAACTCATTCTAGACCAAAATCGCTTTGGCGGTTCGAAAAGTCAACCGTGGCTTCCATCTCAGTGGGAACACCATTGCAGAGCGCCGGACGATATCGCCATGACCGAACAACATTCAGGATGGCGCGGTCGCTCTTGTTTCCGAGACTCTTCAACAAGAGCGCGCTGTGGACCATACCGTCGGCGCCAATCACGAAGCTTACACTCAGAACCTTATTAGCTCCTGAAGCGTCCACCAAAGGGACAGGCGTGGCCAACGGCTCCGGCGGGATGGACACTTCACATGTGGATACCGACATCGAATGAGCGACGGGGACATACTTCGAATCGCTTTCAAATGTGTTCCAGAGGTTGATTTCTCTGGCGGGAGGGATTCTTTTCCATGGACCTGGGGCGCTAGGAGTCGCAAGGCATGAATTCGCAGCCGCCATGCAAAACAAAACTCCCGTGATCCAAAGCCTGAAGGCTCGCATGCCCCTTCTCCGTCCAAGAGATTCCGATATGTCTCAGACGGTGGATTACGGGCAATTTACGGGCCAGGAATAGGTTGCGATAAGCAATTGAAAATACGGAGCTTTACTTATTCGAGTGTGGTTGCGGACTTAGCAGGAACGAAACTCGTTGCAGAGCATGGAAAGACGATGGCAGGTGATGGGAACAAGGTTCGACCACAAAGTGGCCGTCAGTGATTGGGTTTGGACGGCGTATCAGGAACTTTATTGTTAGCTTTCGGTTCGCTGGTTTTTTCATCGGAGTCCACCGAGAAGAGCAAGAAATCATGGAACGTGTGGCGCCTGAAATAGCGGTGCTTTTGAAAATGGAAGTACAGTTCGGCGGTCTGGGGCAACCAGAGTTCGACGCTCTTCTTCTGGAAAAACACTGGGCCATAATCCACCGTATAGTGCTCGCTGAGGAGTTGGATTTGCCGCATCGGTTTGACTAATTCCGATTCGATTCTCACGATCTGGTACGTGTCCGCGGCGACCCAGGCGCGACCCTTGAGGTTAACAGGATAAGTTACGCCCCCGATCCTGTACGCCCGGATGCGGTTCGGGCGATCATCGCGCTGCCTGAAATGAAGGATCCATGTAGCTTTTCCGTTCCATTGGCCTAATCCTTCGCAAGTGATTTCAAAATTGTCGCGCATGTCGGGATGAAAAATGAGCGCCAGCGCCGGCAGGCCGCGGGTGGCAATCTTGTCGGGAAAGTCGCCCACATCTGTGCGTCCGGTTCGAAATTCGTCCACCTTCATAAACCCCGGCTTGGGTTCGGATATGGAGACGACGTAGTTGAATTCCCGAGTTTCCTTTGAGGTTGGTGTTCCCAGTTCGTTCAGATTTTCGTGAAGAAGATCCTCGATCGCGTTGAACCGGCTCACGTCATCTACGAATTGCTTTACCGCAGCGCCGGTTCCGTCAATGACCTGCTGGTATGGACACGCCACATCGCTGGCGACCAAGGGTTTCACGTCGTCAATTCCGGGAGGCTCCCAACCTTTGGCGGTGAAACCATTATCGGTCGCGCCGAGCAGCGGATCGTCAGCTTCGAACCTGGTGCTGGGCAATGAAGGCGGAATCTTCGGTCGCGTTGCCGAATTCTCTGCCAATTCAGAATCCCGTTGCTCCAATTGCGTAATCAGCGAATGGACCTGCTGAGCGCTTGGGCTATCTGGCGCGTACTGTAAGAATGTATTGAGCGCGGTGATCGCTTCCTTGTCGCGACCCAGATTTGCAAGCGCTTCCCCGAGGACGATTTGGGCCGCATTGCCGCCACCTTTGCTCTTTTCTATTGCGAGCCGCGCTTGTTCGCGCGACTTCTCGAATTCGTGATCTTTGAGGTATGCATCGGCCAGCAGATTGTGGGCCATCCAGGAGTCGTCATCAGCGGTGACCGCCTGCTCAAGAACAGTTTTTGCCGCCGAAAAATCGTCGCGCTCCAGCCGCAATCTCCCCAATAGCGTAAGCGCCTGGACGTTGTGAGGATCAAGCGTAGATGCGGTGTTTAAATAAATTTCGGCTTGCTTCAAATCTTTCTTTTGATAAGAAAGATATCCCAGCAGAAAACTCACTTCCGAGCTGTCGGGGACCACTTTGTGCGCCGCGTCAAGATGCTTTTCGGCGTCTTTAAGATTTCCGGATTTCAGCGCCGTAACTCCACGCAAAGTTTCCTTGCGCGCCTTGGAGGGCATCTTCGGCGAGATCGGAGTGTTCAACTCCACGGCGGCAGGATCGCGTTTAAGGGTTGATTCGACGCGATACGTATTTATAGCGCTGCCGACTAGCAATTCCTGATGGGCGGTAAGGTACCCAACCGCGCTTACCTCAATGTCATACTTTCCAATTCTCAAGTCGCCAAAGTCAGCTTCGGAATTATCCGCAGTGGTCTGCCATTGCGCGGTATGGATCGTCTCGTTTGATAACTTGACCACTGCCTGGCGGTCGAGTGGCTTTTTGTTCTCGCCTAAGACCGACAACATGAGGATTGATCCGTTGCTGCTATAGGTCGTAGGCGCATCACGATTATCGCCAAGCCCGGGACTGCCTTGTCGCCCTTGCGCGGACAGGCTCCCGGGGAGAAGCAAACAGGCCAGGGATAGTGCGGAGATCGCCCAAAAGCGTCTCATACGAATTCCTAAGTCTCTCACCGCCGCCCGCCGCGATCAACACGTTTCGGGTACTTAGGGGCGTTCAAAATGGCCGGGGCCGTCTCCTTTATGGACGTTCGCGCCTCCACCTTCTCGAGATTTCAAAAATGGGCAACGTCTCCGATGAATCACGAATCGAATGTGAATCAAGTCACTATCACGGGAGAGAACTCAATGAAGCTTCCATTCCTTCTGGGACGCGCTATCTTCGGCGGTTACTTTTTGTACGGTGGAATCCACCATTTTACCGACCGCAAAACGCTCTCCCAATACGCTGCGTACAAGGGCGTGCCTATGCCGGACCTCGCGGTTGCAGCCACCGGCACGGCATTGATCCTAGGTGGGACCAGCATTCTTTTAGGCGTCAAGCCAAGACTGGGGACGGCAGCGATTATCGGTTTTCTCGCCGGAGTTTCGCCGGTTATGCACGACTTCTGGCACCTCGAGGACCCTGAAAAAAAGATGGGCGAAATGGTTAACTTCACCAAGAATGTCGCACTGCTTGGCGGCGCGCTGGCCTTGATGGGAGTCGAGGAACCCTGGCCGTCGAGTGTTCCGTTGGGGCAGCCGTCGCGGATCGAACGCGCCCGCGGCTTGTTCAAAGGCCCACGCGCCGCCTAATCAGGGAATATTATTTGAGGCTTTCCACGTACGCAATCAATGCTTTCACGTCGTCCGGCGGAAAATCGACCGGGGGCATGCCGCCAGCTGTCATTTTCGCAGTGGGATGTTTGAAAAGTTCAGCTACTTGATCAGAGGAAAGCTTCGCGGATAGGCCAACAAGCGCTGGGGCGGCCGCAGTACCAATTCCTCCATCCCCATGGCACGCGTTGCATGAGTGGGCCTCGAACACTATCTTGCCTCTCGCTGCCAGAGGATCTTGCAGCGCCACATTCGCTGCGGCAAGGGATGCAGAAGACAACTCGGGCTCAAACGGCCGGCTGGCGTATTCAGCCTCTTCGGCTTTCTGCTTTGTCAATTGTTGAGCGACTCCGGGGTCGTGCGTGTCCAAATACTGACTTCGCAGACCAAGACCCACGAGCGCAAACACCACGAATGCGTATGCTCCCATAGCTATCGGACGCTTCCAGGGACGCCGTTCGACGCTGCGATCCAGAAAAGGAACCGCGATGATGGCCAGAACCACAAGCGCCGGAATTACTAGGACGCCGATGACGGCGGCCGAGCCATGCCAGTATTTGAGCCATTGAAATATGGGAAGGTAATACCATTCCGGCCGCGGAACGTATTGTGCGTCTGCCGGATTCGCGGGTGGTCCTAGTCTCATTGGGGAGAAAAAGGACAGCAAGCCGAGTCCCATAATTAGCAACGCTGTTAGCGAGAGGTCCATTAGCACCTGGCGCGGATAGAACGGCTCTGTCTTCTGTTTTGGGTGATACGGATCTTCGCTGACCGGACCCGCGGCGCCAGCCTTGCGGAAGAGAAAAATGTGCGAGGCCAAAAGTCCAAAAATTAACGCTGGAACGAAGAACACATGGGCCACAAAAAACCGCGAGATGGTTAGTGTCCCCATCTCGGTGCCGCCGCGCATAAGGCGTTTGATGCTTTCGCCGATCCATGGGACTTCGCTGACAGCGTTGGTCCCGACCGCTGTTGCAAAGTAAGCTCGCTGATCCCAGGGAAGCAGGTAGCCGGTAAAGGCCATTGCCAGAACCAAGCCGAAAAGGACGCATCCAGAAAGCCAAAGGATCTCGCGACACCCTTTGTACGCACCATAGATATATGTTTGCGACAAGTGCAAAAACAGGACGATAACCATCGCGCTCGCCCCGTAGGCATGGAGACTGCGTAAGAAAGACCCAGCCGTAACTGCCTTCGTTATGTACGCGACGGTGGTATGCGCGTGATCGGCCGAGGGAACGTAATAAAGAGCAAGGAATATCCCTGTGATGACCTGGGAAATGAAAATGAATAACAGTCCTGAGCCGAAGATGTAAGCGAAGCGTGCACCGCCGGGAATCGGCTCGTCGAGAGTGATTCGAAGCAGGTCATCCAGGCCTGTGCGATGGTTGAGCCATGCCCGAAATCCCGTTCGCGCTGGTGGCGCTGAATCAGGATCGCCTTGCCGTGCCGAATGCATTCCTCTCGAATTCCCTTCCCTGCGGTGGCTATAGCCGTAACTTCCCTAACGGGGCTTCCTAACCGATGATTTCCTTGTCGGGGACAAGTTGCCGGAAATATTGGAATTGAACCTCCAATTGTCCATCCTGAACCGAGGTTTCAAGGGTATCCATGCCCCGTCGGGAAGGACCACTTACCCGAGCTCCGTCCGGCGAATAAACGGCGCCGTGGCACGGGCAGATGAACTGGCGCTTTTCCTTACTCCACGGAACCGTGCAGCCCAGGTGCGGGCAGACTGAGCTGAGGACGGATATCTTGCCCTCGCTGTCTTTTGTTACATAGACAGCCTTTTCAGATATCGTCTTGCGCCAGCCATCCACTTGCTCAATGTGAATGGTTTTCAATACCGGATCAGTCAAGGACGAAAATTCGGTGACGTCTCCCACCGGCGAGCTCTTAAGCTCAGTCGTGCGGCGCAGCAGGGGAAAGAGCGTGAAGCGCACCAACGGCACCGAAAGCAAAGCGGTCACGAAAACGGATCCCAATCCCACCAACACACCGAGAAATGATCGCCTGTTTTCGAGAGTCGCTTCAGGTTGTGAAGGGTCGGGGTCCGCGTTTTCGGGGTGTCCCGGGGATTCAGACACGCACTCCTCCAATCGTAAGAGGTTGGTAAGACATCGCGATATGAATTCTACTTCTTTGGAAGCGCCCGGATGTAAGCTACCAATTTCGCTACGCCCTCTGGATGAATCTTCGCGCGGAAGGCAGGCATTTTCCCTTTGCCCTTGGTAATTA
The DNA here is from genome assembly GCA_050746185.1 of Terriglobales bacterium. Lineage (GTDB taxonomy): Bacteria > Acidobacteriota > Terriglobia > Terriglobales > Acidobacteriaceae > PALSA-188. Next base: position 9,952 of record JBOGLA010000026.1, read on the forward strand.
CTTCGGCCAGGGCCGCATCGCTTTGCTTCTGCACTTCATCGGAGCGCAGGTCCTTCGCGTGCAACGCCTTGCCGGTTGCGCTATCGCCACTGCCATTCTCGGAGTGACACAGAACGCAGTTCGTCTTAAAAATCTTCGCGGCGTCGGACTGAGCGTATACCGCCGCCGGCAAGACAATACAACATGAAAAGGCAAATCGAATAAAACGCGGAACCAGGTTTCGCATTATGCCTCCTTAAAATGTTTTGAGAGCGCTCGACACGGCCGAATCTTCTCGATTGATTGCAGACTCTGATCCAACCCGATGTCGCATCTCTTTCCGGCGAAGAGTTTACCGTATTCCGCGAGCTCAGAAAACAAAGCGCTACACGTACCCTGCCTATTTCCCAGCGGCGGCTTCCACCAATTCGCCGATGGACGGCGCGATCATGATCAGCACCTGCGCCTTAGGTTGGGAGGCTTGTCGTACGAAAGCAAGGTGCTGAGTTTTCCAGTCGTCGGATGCGCGTTCTCCACGATAAAGATAATCCAGGGCTTGTATTCCCGTTTCAGCGAGTCCGCTCAGGTCTTGCGAAACCGGGATCACCTCCTTCAGTAAAAATGACTGCGCCTCAAGCGGCTGAAGATTTTGCTGATTGTCGCGCCATGAAAACAACAGCGAGCGTATCTCCTGTGTATCCTCAGGAGTCGCCTGACCGGCAATGAAAGCATCCACCAGATCGGAGAAACGCCGCGCCACGGAACTCTCGGGCCGCGCGGCATCAATCAAGCGATTCAGGGGCATAGCGCTGGTGGGCTCGACCGGACTTGTTCTGCCGCGGGTGTAGCCTTTCACCGGTTCCACGACATCAGCCAGCACGCGCAACGGGGCAATATCGGTATCATCGGAACCTGCGATGCGGCGAAGCATCGGGAAATAACTGGAATTATGTGTCAGCCCCAGCCAGTCCAAATCGCGGCTGACTTCATCGAGCCGCTCATACATCGCGTTCACATCCCGCGTTGACTGCGGAGACCAAAGTCTCTCTGCAATAGCAGCCATACGAGGCCATATCCGCGAATCGATGTTCTCCGGCGAAACGTATTCCGACCACATGCAGGCTTCTCCGCCAAGAATTTGCCGTTTCTGCTGGGGAGTCAGGTCCGCAGCCCCGTCCCCTAAAGGGTCCACCGCATAATGTTGCGAGGCGGGCTGCCCCAAGTCGAGGTAATAGCCGGAGGACAGCAAGCCGCGATAGCCCTGTTTCGCTGCATCCGCCAACGAAGCCGAGCCGCGCCAGGACTGAATCACAATGTCCTTTGGCAGATCAGGGCGCAGGATTTCGTCCCAACCTTCCATTGTCTTGCCATGTTTCGCAACAATTTTCTGGACTCGCGTATTGAAGTACGCCTGCAAATCCGCGTCGGTTTTCAGGCCATGCGCGTGCATGAACTTTTGGATTTTCGGATTAGCGTCCCACTGTTTTCCATTTACCTCGTCGCCGCCGATATGAAAGAACTTGTCGGGAAACAATTTCGCCATCTCGCCGATGAATTTGTTCAAAAATTTGTAAGTGTGTTCTGCCGTGGGATCCATGGCGGGATCGAACACTCCCCAGTGCCGCTCAATTGAATATGGACCCGGCGCGCTGGCGAGTTTGGGATAGCCGACAAACCAGGCCGTACTGTGCCCCGGCATGTCGAACTCCGGCACGACGCGTATGCCGCGATCGTGGGCATAGGCAATCAGGTCGCGAATCTGCTCTTGCGTGTAATAGAGACCGTCCGAACCCATTTCCTGAAGTTTAGGGAACTTCTTGCTTTCGACGCGAAAGCCCTGATTGTCGGAGAGGTGCCAGTGAAAAACGTTCAGTTTTACCGCGGCCATTCCGTCCAGATTACGTTTCAGAACATTGATCGGAGTGAAATGCCGGCTCGAATCAATCATCAATCCGCGCCAGGGAAAGCGAGGCTGATCATGAATGGTTATAACGGGAACATCGAAGCCGTTCCGGCCGGTTTTGACCAACTGGAGGAACGTCTCCAACCCATGCATTACGCCGAGAGTCGTCGGCGCGTCGAGCTTCGCCCCAGAAGAGGTAACGACCAGCGAATAGGACTCATCTTCTCCCAACTCCATAACGGCTTTCGCCTCATGGTCGGCATGCACAACGAGAAACGCCTTGGCCGCGTCGGTGACTTTCATGTCCAATGGAAGCATGCCCGTTTGCCGGCGAAGATCGTCGAGGAAGCGGTCCATCGCCCGTTTCAGCATGGGGTCGGAATGGCCGGATATACCCACCGAAAAGGATGGATCAATTAATAGCTCGCCCTCTCCCAATTTTACCGTCGAAGGCATTGGCATAAGGGGAGGGTTCGGAGGCGTGGATACCTGCGAAAACATGGGCTGAAAGATCAAACTCGCCATCAGAAAAACGAAGATCGATTTCACGCGCCTCCCTCGGACAAGCTCATGATTAAAGCCTTAAATTCCTCGCGTGATCATACAGTGCCCATGGCGGCAATTTCCAAACATCGCAATCCTTTCACGCCACTTTCCGACGCCAATCCCTGAACCGCAGGTCGAAAATACGAGAAATTCCGGGTTTTCTATTGACACTTGCTTCTTCTCAGAACATTCTCAATTCAATGACCACGCTCGCCCTTACCGAAGTGTTGGGGCTTCCCGTATATGACACTACGGGGGCGCGATGTGGGCGCGTGCACGAAATGGCCATGCAGCCGCAGGAGGACCGAAATCATGTCTCCATCTTGATTGTCCGGACGAAATCCGGTGACCGCATCGTGCCGTTCAGTTCGGTTTCGGAAATTAATGGACAGATCCGCGCCGCAACCGCGTCATCTTCCTGGCAGTCCGCCGATGGATCAGAAGGCATGTTTCTGCTGGCGCGAGATTTGTTGGACCAGCAGATCATTGACGTTTTTGGCCGGAAGGTCGTGCGCGTCAACGATGTGGACATGCACCAGGAACCCCATACCGAGCACCCCTACCTTAAAGTGGGCTCGGTTGATGTGGGCGCGCGCGGAGCGATCCGGCGCCTGCTAAAGGGCGTGGTCCCCGCCGCGGCGTTGCGTGCATTGCTTGCGCAGATCCCCCCCCGAACCATTCCATGGGAATTCGTTGACGTAATCGAAACCGATCCAGCCCGGCGGGTGAAGCTGAAAATCTCGAACGAGCGCCTGGCCAAACTGCACCCTGCCGATATTGCCGACATTGTTGAGGAACTCGCTCCCAGCGAGCGCTCGGCTGTTTTCGAGACTCTGGATGAGGGAGTCGCCGCGGAAGCCCTCGAGGAAATCAGTCCCAGGGTGCAAAAGTCTATTGTGGAGTCGCTCGAATCCGAGCGTGCGGCCGAAATAGTAGAAGAAATGAACCCTGACGCCGCCGCCGACCTGCTGGCCGATCTCACCGAGGAGCACAGCTCCGAAATTCTTCAGGAAATGGCGCCGGAGGAGCGCAAGGAGATGGTCGAACTCCTGGAGTTCGGCGAAAACACCGCCGCGGGCCGCATGAACACCGAGTATCTGGCGCTGAAAGTGGATTCAGCCGTTCATGACGCGGTCGAAGCCTTGCGCGGTTTTGAGGGAGGAATCGAGACGGTGAGCACCATCTACCTCACGGATTCTCGCGGAACCCTGGCCGGCGCCGTACCCCTGGCAAAAATCGTACTCGCGTCGCAGGACACTCCATTGCTCTCGCTTACTCGAGAACCCTTGATTTCCTGCACTGAAAGAGCGCGCGAAAAGGAAGTAGCGGAGTTGTTCGACAAATACAATCTGCTGACCCTGCCGGTGGTAAACCACGAAAAGAAATTGACCGGAGTGATTACGTCCGACGATGTAATCAGCATGCTGCGCGCCCAACTGTAAGGAATGACTTCTAGGGAAGGGCCCCCGGCCTTATGCCAAGTGCTTGTCTAAAGCCTGTTGGATGGCTTCCTTCGGCCTGTAACCCACGAGTTGCTCGACAACCTGGCCGCCTTTGAAAACCAATAAGGTGGGAATGCCGGTAACTTTGTAGCGCATGGGAGTGGCGCTGTTACGGTCCACGTCCATCTTGCCGATCTTGATTTTGCCTTGATAGTGTTGCGCCAGCTCTTCCACGATAGGAGCAATCGCCCGGCATGGCCCACACCATGTCGCCCAGAAATCCACCAGGACCGGAGTCTCAGATTTCAATACGTCCTGATCGAAATTCGCGTCGTTCACCTCGATAATTCCGTTGCCTGCCATTGTTCCTCCCGTAACTATCTCACAGAGACAACCCGAAGCGGCTGCTCCTGTAGTGTGAAGTCTATCAATTTAGCACTAGGTATTTGATGCGGAAAGCACCGATAAGTCGCACATAAGTCACGGACCGATTGACTTCTGTTTATGTGGCCAGCCTGGCAATGTTGGAACCGGGCGGCCCAAAAAAAATTAACGGGCCTCCTGACTCGTTTAAGTCAGGAGGCCCGGGCAGCCCTCCCCCAGAACTGCTCAAAGACAAGGTATCGCGTACTTAAATTTATGTGAATGGCACGTGGGTGCCAGAATCAACCACAAACGTGCCAGGCGTTCATCAGTTCGTAACATTGAGAAACGGGTGGCTCAAGGCTTGGCGGCTTTCAATGGATTGACCACAAGTACCGGACCATACCTCCGGCCATCCGAGAGATCTTCCGAATACAGTACGGCGGCGTTTGAGCTTTCGGCAGCCTGAAGAATCAGAGCATCCCAAAAAGAAATTTTGTAGCGTGCTTCTATCTCGAGGGCTTGAATGATCGCCTCCGGGGTGTTAACCACAACTTCCCAATTTAGATAATCCTGAATCAGCCATCGAAGTTCGTCCGCCGGAAGCGGGCTGGCCACTTTGCGGCGCAGATTGACGCACAGTTCCTGAAGGACTTGTGTGCTAAGAACTCCCTGTCCTGAGTTCCACATCTGTTGCACCAGTTGGCGGGCGCGGCTGTGCTTTATTCCGGAGTTCGGATCATGAGCGTAGATCAAAATATTGGTATCAATGAAATACTTTTCAGACATTAGTTTGCCGAATGATTAACGCTCATGGAGCTCATCGCGGGATTTGGGACGCGTCCAACGGATATTTAACCCTGTCTGGAGCCGCTCCAGTGCTCGTTTTCTGGCTCGTTCATAAGTCTTTCTCTCGTTCACTATCTTTTCCAAGCGTGCCGCCAGTAAGGCACTAAGGGAGGTTCCCTCTTCGGCCGCGAGTATTCGAGCTTCGCGCAACAGGGATGCGTCCATCTTGAGCGTGATGTTTGTTTTCATAAATTCGCACACAATCAGGTGCAGCGCGATTTTACGTGCAACCCAGATCCAGTGTCAATTTAGTTGATCAACCGCTTTGCAATCGCACAATACAAATCCACCGCATCATTCAACTGCGCTTTCTCGACGTACTCATCCTCCGTGTGCGCCAGGTGGATGGATCCCGGCCCCACCAGCAATGGCTGTCCCCAGTTGCTTAACGACGGGATATCAGTCGTAAACGCAGCAACCATGGTGGGCAAGTCACTCAATGTGCGGAGCCGCGTGAACGGAATTTCCAACGTGAAATCGGCGTGGGCCAGACCATGGACGGTTTTCTCGACGTCAGCGCGCAATTTTTCAGAAGGCCCAATCAGGCGGTACAGCAACTGGGCCCGGGCTTTATCAGGAATGACATTCGGGGCACGGCCGCCTTCTATGATTCCGATATTCAGTGTGCAGTCGCCAGCCTCCTCATTGGTGGGAAGCTTCATCGCCCGCAAACGGCTGAGAGCCTCAACGAGCTTGTCAATCGCCGACTCGCCCAGTTCTGGATACGCCGAGTGTGCCATTCGCCCGCGCGCTGTCAACTCAACCCGCAATGCCCCCTTCGATGCCGAGGCAATCCGGTTATCCGTGGGCTCTCCGTTAATCAGAAACTTACATCCCGGGGGGCTCAGATTGGCGACTCTCGCTCCCAGGCTGTCTCGCTCTTCGCCTACCAGGAACAATAGTCCGACGCCGACATTTTCGTTGCGCAGCCGCTCCGCCGCGATGATCTGGGATGCGATAATCCCCTTCGCGTCGCACGAGCCGCGGCCATATACTCGCGTCGCGTCCTCCGATGAGGCAATAAACGGAGGCACGGTATCCATGTGCGTGGAAAAAACTACGTCGGGATTAGGGAGGTTGCGGGGGATTGCATAGATATTGCAGCGCTCTCCTTCCGCCACGGTCTTGGTGGATTCGTAGCCGAGCCGCAATAGCTCGTTGTGAAGAAAATCGCCGACATGGGCCTCATTGCCGGAGATGGATTCGATATCTACGAGCTGGCGCGTGAGGGAGACGACATCCATGCACAAGGATACCGCACCGCCTAAATGAATCCGAAATTCACGATATCCTGCCGGCACCGACTAAGACAAATGTCATGAACGCACCATCCAGCGCCATTCGATCGTTGTTCATCCCCGGCCCCGCCGGCCGGCTCGAAGCCCTGCTAAATCAGGGAATCGGCAATGCAACTCACTCTGCCCTTGTCTGCCATCCTCATCCTTCTTACGGCGGAACTCTCCACAATAAAGTCGTATTTCATACCATGAAGGCCCTGAACCGTTTCGGATTTCCGGTGCTGCGATTCAATTTCCGCAGCGCCGGATTGAGCGAGGGCGACCATGACAACGGAGAAGGCGAGGCCGACGATGTCCGCGCGGCGTTGGACTGGCTGGATCGTGAATTTCATTTGCCATTGATATTCGCCGGGTTCTCTTTTGGCGCCGCGGTGGGATCGCGCGTGGCGTGTCCCGACTTCCGCGTGAAAGCGGTAATAAGCCTCGGAACCCCGGTCCTCGAAGTTGACAAACGAAATTACGATTTCACGTTTCTTCAGCGCTGCGCCAAACCCAAGCTGTTCGTAAGCGGCGAGCACGATCAGTACGGATCGCGAGCTCAGTTGAACAAGTTGGTCGAATCGGCGCCGGAGCCAAAGCGGTTGGTGATTATCGCGGGCGCAGATCACTTTTTTGAGGGACACTTGCCGGAACTGAGAGAAGTGATCGAGGATTGGATAGAGGAATTGCTCAAAAGTTGAGGGCGCCTGATCGTGTAGCACGGAGAGTCCTGTCCGCGAAAAATGCAACATCAAAAGCCGCGGACAAGAGCGTCCGCGCTGCACGATCATTTGGGTACAACGGCTTTAATTTCGCCGGAATATTTGCTTTCGCCTTTGTCGCCGACCGCTGTCACCACGTAATAAAACGTGGCTCCGGCGGGCACGGGCGCGTCTTTGTAGTTCGGCGTGGGACTGGTGCCGATTTTCTGGTATCCAGATCTGGTGACTGTGCTGCGGTAAACGCAATAATATTTTGCCCCGTGGGACGCGTGCCATGTAAGGGTCACTGAGTGCCCCAAGACAATTGTTGCCGGCTGCTTTCCACGCTTCGCCGGGCAGCCAAGCATGAGGATAGCGACGGAAATTGTCGCAACCGCCCGAACGATCCGTAGCACCTTCAAGTTGAGCATTCGCGTGCCTCTTTAGTGCTCGTCGTTATAATTCTCCCATGCCGGATGCATCATTGCGAAATCAGTATGTCGAGGCGGGCGACGACATGCGGACCCTCGCTCAGAGCCTCTTCCGGCATGCGCTGGCTGAAGCAAGCGTTGATCGGGCCTTTCAACGAAACGTCAACTGCGAGCGCGGCGTGCTGCGGGTTTGCGAGGACCTTTACGACCTGAATGCTTACGGGAGAGTATTCGTCGTCTCCATTGGGAAAGCTGCGATTTCGATGGTTGACGCTCTACGGAATCAGGCCGGGGATCGCTTTGAAGGGATTCTTGCGGGACCGAAGAGTACCGGGCCCCAATTGCGTGGATTCCGGTATTTCGAAGGCGGTCATCCTATGCCTAACCAGGAGTCAATTCACGCTGCCCGCGCGATATTGAAATCTCTGACAGCTCAGGGTGCCGAGTCCCTCGTAATTTACCTGCTTAGCGGCGGCGGATCTGCGATGGCCGAGTCCCCGATTGACGATGAAATTTTGCTTGACGACATGATTGCAACTTACCGGATCCTCGTAGAATGTGGAGCCCCCATCTCCGACATTAACGCTATCCGCAAGCATCTTTCTGCGGTGAAGGGGGGACGGCTTGCCCGCGCGGCTTATCCCGCGCAACAAGTTTCTTTACTAGTCTCGGACGTCCCCGACAAGACGCCGGACGCTCTGGCCTCCGGCCCGACCATGCCTGACACGACGTCGGTCGAAGATTGCTATGCCATCGCTTCGAAATATAACCTGCTTGAGCAATTTCCGCCATCCATTGGCGAGTTATTTCAGCGGCATGCTTTGGAGGAAACTCCCAAGGCCGGCGACCCCGAGTTCAGTCGTTCGCGCTGGTGGACCATTCTTTCCAACTCCACACTGCTCGAAGACGTCAGAGCCGAATCTGAGCGCCAGGGATTTCACGCGGTAGTGGACAACGCCTGCGATGACTGGGACTATCTCCGCGCCCGCGATTACCTGCTTGAACGCCTTCGCGCCCTGCGCGAACGATTCGACAAAGTTTGTCTGATCAGCGGCGGAGAAGTTACGGTCAGGGTCTCAAATGGCGGCACTGGAGGCCGAAATCAACAGTTTGCTCTGTCATGCGTCTCCGAGATCGCTGGTAAAAACATCACAGTCTTGAGCGCCGGTACCGACGGGATTGACGGCAATAGCCCCGCCGCAGGCGCCGTCGTTGACGGCGGCAGTCTGGAGCGAGGAAAGAAGTACGGCCTCGACGCGGAAGATCACCTCCGCCGCTTCGACGCCTATAGGTTTTTTAAAGGTTTGGGCGACGCAATTGAAACCGGTTCGACGGGGAATAATCTCCGAGACCTGCGAATTCTTCTGGCCTATTAATTTTCTCGCCGGTGAATAGGCGGCGGCCAACTTTGAGCAAAAAGGCTACGCGAGCGGCGGAGCATTTTCAGAGACTTTGGCGATCGGAAATTTCGCGGATACAATCGTGCCTTGGCCGGAAGAGGATATCTCAAATTTGCCCCCCATCTGGCGTACCCGTTCACGCATCCCGCTGAGACCAACTCCGGAAGCACGGCCCATTTCTATCTCCCAAATTTTTTGTTGCGGTATGCCATTTCCTTCATCTGATACTTCGAGGATGACCTCATCCGCAGACCGCGCCACCCGAACACTGGCCGTGGGACTCTCAGAGTGCCAGTGAACATTGGTAAGGGACTCCTGCACCAGCCGAAAGATCGCGGTCTCCAAGTCGCTTGGCAAGCGCCCAAAATCTTCGTCGAGCTGCAGAGCTACCTTCGTCTTGCTGCGCGCTGCGAATTGTTCGAGATACCAGCGGAGGCCGGAGGCCAGGCCGACTTCGTCGAGCAACGGCGGGTGCAGCAAATGAGAAATGGTCCGAATCTCGGTGGATATCTGATCTATCAAAGCGCTGTTTTGGGTGACCGCCCTGCGCGCCTTCGGGCTGAGGTCTTTCTCCGCCAACGCGACAGCGATATTCATGCTGATCGCCGCCAACATCTGTCCCACACTGTCGTGCAACTCGCGGGCCAGGCGCCGCTGCTCGTCGTCGCGTAATCGCAGCAACCTGCCCGTCAGCTCGCGCAAATTGGCCTCGGCGCAGTTGCGCTCAACAACTTGTTCTTCCAATTCGGCCGTGCGTTCCCTCACCTGCTTTTCGAGATGATCATGTGCCTGCTTTAGCTCGGCTTCGGCCGCCTTGCGGCCGGTAACATCGCGCGAAGAGGACAGCAGCTTGACCACCTGCCCCTCCGCGTTCTTAATCGGCGTAATTGCGACGTCCCACCATTTCGGCGTTCCTTTGAGGGTCGGACAGAGCGCCTGGAAAAAGCCCTTGCCTCCTGCTCGTGCCGCATCCAGCGCCGCCAACACGGCCGCTCGATCCGCGGTTTCCCAGAACTGCACCCAATTGGCGTCATTGCACTGGGAAAAATCATCCACTTCCATGAGCTTCATCGCCACCGGGCTCATGTACTTAATGTGATAGTCGAGATCGAGCACTTTAATGCAGTCGGAACCGCTTTCCAGAATGCGGCGATTAAACTCTTCGCTTTCGCGCAGAATGTTTTCAGTCCCAATACGCTTAGCAAGCTGGGCTTCAGCTTCCTGGCGGGATCCGCGCTCTGAATTCAGCAATTGAATCATGCGCAACGCCGAACTGGTAAACTCCGCCAGGCTGGTCATGATTCTTAAGTCTTCGGCATCAAAGTGGGTGCGATCATCGTGGGACAGAATCCAGATTGTGCCCAGGGGATTTTCGCCCGCCAGCGGAACGACCAGAGCCTCCACGAAGGGCACGCCCGCCGAGGCAAAATATTGAAAGTGGCGTTCAGGATGAATGAATAACTGTGCCGCCTTGCGGTCAAGCACAACGCCGCAGGGACTGAACTCGCGGGGGGTAAAGCCACCCACGCTATCCTTGAGCCGCCCGGCAAGATTCGTCCAGCGGAAAATTACCGCTCCCGTCGGGGTTGTTTCGAGCAAGCTCAGTCCCGCGGTGCCGGCATTACAAAGTTCCAGGGCATATTGAAGCAGCGCGTCCGGCAACCGCTCAGGGTCATTCGCCATTATCGCAGCGAGGGTTCGCAAAGCCTTATTTTCGCTGGCTGACCTTGGCAGCCGCTGAGGCCTGACTGACAACTCTTCCGTAATGAGAATTTCGTTCAGGCCGGTTTGCAATTCTTTCAGCGGATACTCAAAGTCGTTTGAAGAAGGTCGCGTCGCCATAATTGCTTCTCCGGGCGCCAGACGCTACTGCCGCTTGGGCGAAAGCCCACATCCGTTGATGTGGCGAGTGCCTATTATAACCGGGGACGCCGATATTCCCAGTTGTGTTCGCTATCGAACGCAAGACGAATCCTTCGATTGCGCATAAATTCGATGTTATAACTCAACTGTTAGAAGATTTAGAGTACGGCGGGGTGTGGCATGTCCGACGCCCGAAAAAGTCTAGCCAAACCGACCCTAGAGGAATTATGCAGGGAGGCATCCTGCGAACAAGACTCCGGCAAACTCAATGTTCTCGTTGAGGAAATTGACCGCCTGCTCGACGAGCAGCATAAAGCTCAGAGACTAAGAAAATCAGCATAGACTTCCGCCTCTCACCTAAAAGAAGCGGGTAACTCCTTCTTCCAGCACTACCAGACGCTCTTCCACACCCTCCGCTTCCGCTTCGGCTCGAAGCAACTGTAACGGTTCTTCCATCGGCTCATGCGAAAGACGAAAGGTCCCATAGTGCATCGGGACCATCCACCTCGCCTTTAAATCCAAGAATGCGTGAACCGCGTCAGCCGGGCTGGTGTGCACGTTGCGGAATGATGCTGGACTGTAAGCTCCAATGGGCAGCAATGCCAATTCAGGCTTAAGGCGCTGGCCGATCTCACGGAATCCGGAGAAGTACGCGGTATCTCCGGCGTGATAAATAGAGTGCCGCTCATCCTGGATAACATAGCCCCCATATCCCCGGTACGAATCCCTGAGAACTCTCGCGCCCCAATGTCGCGAAGGAACGTGCGTAACTGTCAGATTGCTCCAACGATGATTGTGCCACCAGTTCAGTTCGATGATCTCTCTGAATCCCAAGTCTGAGACCAGGTCACGCACATGGTGGGGAACCACAATAGCCGGGACCGGAGCGCGTCGTCGCCGAGCGTGTTGAACAATCGCCCGCAAAGATGGCCGATGCAGATGATCGAAGTGCGCGTGGGTGACGAGAACGAGATCAATGGGAGGAAGATCACGAAGCCGGACTCCCGGCTTCCGCAGCCGCTTGAGCACGAACAGCCAGCGGGCGAAGTTGGGGTCAACGAGGATGTTCTGTCCTCCGGCCTGAATGAAAAAGCTGGAGTGGCCAATGAAGGTTACGCCCAATTCACCGTCGGATACCAGCTTGGGCAAATGAGTTTCGCCTACCCTGGGGGTTACGGCGGAATGATGCACTAAACGCCCAAGATGGCCGGCACGCCTGCGCAGTGCCGATCGTTTTTGGTTGGTTTTCAGCATTGATGAGATGTGACGCTTGCCATCATTGTTATGTTATTTCGTTATGTAATTTCCCGCACATTTACTTGACCGCATAGCTCGCGGTCAGTTCTAATCTTTATTCTCGCTTCTTAAGATTTGATGAGTTCAGGAGACGAAGGATGCGTGTTGCATTTTTAGGTTTAGGGATCATGGGACAGCCAATGGCCGCCAACCTGGTCAAGGCCGGGTACGAAGTCACGGTTTGGAATAGAACCTCCGGCAAGACAGTGGAGGGCGCACGCGCAGCAGAATCCCCCGCCGAAGCCGCCCGTGGCTCGGAAGTGGTCTGGATGTGCGTTTCCGATACCAACGCCGTCGAAAGCGTCCTTTTCGGCGAGCATGGAGTTGAAGAGTCCTTGTCTGAAGACATGATCGTAGTGGACTCGAGCACTATCTCTCCGTCAGCAACGCGGAAATTTGCCGAACGGGTCCGAGGCCGCGGAGTTCACTACGTGGACGCGCCCGTTACAGGATCCAAAACGGGCGCTGAGAGCGGAACATTGATTTTCATTATCGGCGGCGAGGATACAGCCATCGAGCGGCTGAAGCCATGTTTCGCGGCCATGGGCAAGAAAATCTTTCATATGGGCGAAGTTGGAAAAGGCCATGCTGCCAAGCTGGTCATGAACCTTCAGATTGCCGTCATCTATGAGGGTTTCGCAGAGGCGCTCACTCTGGGGGCCAAGCTGGGCGTGGACGCGGAAACGTTATTGCCGTTAATCAACGCATCCATGGTGCGGTCCGGCGTGGTTGAGTACAAGGCTCCCTTTGTCATGAAAGGTGACTTTTCGCCAAATTTCCCGATGCGGTTGATGCATAAAGATATTCGCCTCGCGCTTGACGCGGCGAAGGAAGCTCGCGTGAAATTACCTGCCCTTGAGACTGTCGAGGAAGTCTACGACGTAGCCACCGAGGACGGACAACAGGATTTAGACTACGCGGCGACCATTACTTTGCTGGAGAAATGGGCCGGAGTACGGGTTAAGGGCCAGTCGGCCTGAAGTTACTCTGAATATCAGATCGTCCTGAGAACCCGACGGATTTCAGCCGGGCGGGGAGTTTCGCAACTAACGGTTACCGCAGTAATCACCCGATTCCTCTCTATTACAGAACTATTACACCCGCACCGGAAGCTCCCTGCTAATTTAGTGACAGACGCTAACATCAATGAAGAGGCCGGACATGGAACTGGAAGCATTGAATCGCAGGTCAGCGGCGGATGACGAAATCAACTGGGTCACCGCGACTTTTATGGGGCTCTTTCACATTGGCGCGGTTGCCGCCTTATTCTTTTTTACCTGGAAAGCGCTTCTAGTCTCGATGTTCCTGTGGTGGGTTTCCGGGAGCTTGGGCATTGGCATGGGCTATCATCGCTTGCTGACGCATCGCGGTTATAAAACTCCGAAATGGGTCGAATACTTCCTGACCACATGCGCGACGCTCGCATTGGAGGGCGGACCGATTTTTTGGGTGGCCACGCACCGCATTCATCATAAATTCTCAGACCAGGAAGGCGACCCGCACTCGCCGCGCGAAGGCAAGTGGTGGGCGCACATGGGCTGGATTCTTACCGGTCGGTCCATGCACCATGACACCACGACGCTCGCAAAGTATGTTCCCGATCTGGCCAAAGACAAGTTCCATGTCTGGATCACTAAGTTTCATTACGTTCCCATCATTATCCTGGGCGTGGCCCTGTTGGCGATCGGCGGGTTGCCCTTCGTGATGTGGGGAATATTCATGCGAACCGTCGTCGGCCTGCACGCCACCTGGCTGGTGAATTCCGCTACCCACACGTGGGGATCACGCCGCTTCAAGACGCGCGACGATTCTACGAATAACTGGTGGGTGGCGATTCTCTCTTTTGGTGAGGGCTGGCACAATAATCATCACGCCCACCCGGTTTCCGCGCGCCACGGCCTGAAGTGGTACGAGATTGACTTCAACTGGTATGGCATTTGGGTGTTGAACAAGCTGGGATTGGCCCGCCAGGTATACCGCGTAAAGCTGGATGAATTGCAGCAACGCGATCTGGAGCTTCAGCAAATAGCGCCGCCTGCAAAAGCCGAGTTGGCATCGGTGTAGCGTTCGCGATTCGGTGTCATAAGCCTTTGTCGTCATCGCGCGAATAGGCACTTCGCCAACTCCCACGCTTTCCGCGCTAGAATCCTGCTATGCGGATTACCAGCAGGCGCCGGGCCATAATTTTCTTCCTTTCCCTGGGCGTATGTTTGGCGGCCATTGCCGTTGCCGTCGGCTTTGGATGGATCATCCTGAACTGGCGCGAGGGAATTCGCGTCTTCCTCGGAATCATTTTCTTCGGCACTATCGCCGCCGGCCTTATCCTGAATACTACTTTCCTGGTGCGCGAGATTCGGCGCAATGAGCAACATGACAGCTTTATTAATGCCGTCACTCACGAGCTGAAGACTCCCATAGCCTCGATCCGGCTTTATCTGCAAACCCTGGAGCGGCGCGATGTGGATGAAGCGCAACGCCGAGGGTTTTATCGCCTGATGCTCGAAGATACCGACAGGCTGATGAGCACGGTGGAACAAGTCTTGAAGGCAGGAACCTCGGTGGTGAAGAAATCCCATCGCGCTCCTCTGGACTTCGCCGTATTGGTGCAGGATTGCGTGGAAGCCGTCCGCACTGGCCACCATCTTCAACCGGAGGCGCTCCGCTATGAACACGCCACCGACAAAGGGCCGACTACTCAGGTCAACGGCGACTCGGAAGAACTGCGCACGGCCGTTTCAAACGTGCTCGACAACGCAATTAAGTATTCGGGAGAGCAAATTGCCGTGTCGGTGCGCGTCGAAGTTCCCGATGAAAAGCACGTGCGATTGAGCGTGAGCGACGAGGGCGTCGGTGTGCCTTCGACCGAACTCAAACGAATCTTCAAGCGGTTTTACCGGGTTCCTCCCCGCTCCCTCGCGCATGTGAAAGGCACCGGGCTGGGATTATTTATCGTCAGGACAATCGCTAAGAAGCACGGAGGCAAAGTTTACGCCGAGAGCCCGGGAGAAGGCCGGGGAACCACGGTAGTTTTGCAACTTCCACGGAGCACGCCATGAGCCGTGTGCTGGTCGTAGAAGATGAAGCCCATCTCGCCGATGGCCTCCGGTTTAACCTCGAGGCCGAGGGACACTCGGTGGAAGTGCTGGGCGACGGCGAGAGCGCGTTGGAATTGCTTTTGGGAAAACCGGCTGCTCCAACGCCATCGGAGGATATTCGACAGCAGGAAACCAGAGCGCAGAGCACGCAATCTTCCAGCTTTGACGCGATGGTGTTGGACGTTATGCTTCCCGGTAAAGACGGCTTTGCCGTTGCCTCTGAGTTGCGGGCGGCAAAAAACTTTATTCCGGTGCTGATGCTGACCGCGCGCGGACGCCCCGAAGACGTGCTTAAGGGTTTCGCTTCCGGGGCGGATGACTACCTGCCCAAACCTTTTGAGCTGCCCATTCTGTTGGCGCGATTGCAGGGTCTTCTCCGCCGCCACGAGTGGATGACCCAGGCTTCGGTGGCCGCCACCTTCCCGCCGGGTCCGCAAGGCATTTCCAAATCGAGAGATTCGCGTGAAGATGACCAACCCGGGCAATACGAAATCTTCTCGTTCAACGGACGAACCATTGATTTTGGAAAGCTGGAGCTGCGGGCCAATGGGAACACCATCCGCTTGACTCTTATGGAGGCCGAGCTGCTTCGTCATCTGACTCTTAACAACGGCCGCATCGTTTCCCGCAAATCCATTCTGGAAGAAGTCTGGGGATTGCGCGAGGACACCGATACACGAGCCATTGATAACTTTATTGTCAGGCTGCGGCGTTATATAGAGGAGGATCCTTCCAAGCCCCGGCATCTGCTCACCGTCCGCGGTGTTGGATACAGATTCATATTGGATCCCCCGGAGAAAACTCCCGAGTCAGGCTGACCGGCGCACGGAGGTTGGCCGTAAACTGGATAGCCGCGAGAGCGCCGCTACCATCATGCTGGACAAGAGTTGCATAGTGGCGACATCGCGATGATCAAACGCGTTGGGTGAGGGCGACAATACTTCAAAAACGCCGAGAGTGTTACGGAAATGCCGCAGTGGCGCAGCCAATATTGACCGCACGCCCAGCGAGCGGCAATTGGCGAGGTTGACCCGCGCATTCCGTTCTGCGTCATGGCAGAGCACGACCTCGCCGGTGCGGACGCACTCACTTGAAATTCCAGAATCGGCCCCCAAGCTGACTCCCAAATCCGGCGCAGTTCTGCCGGTCCGGGCTCGACACACGATTTCATCTCCCTGGCGTAAAGCGATTGCAGCCCCACTTGCGCCGGTGAGGGATTGAGCGCGCTCCGCTATGACGTGGATGGCGGGTTGCAAGTCAATTTCGCCGGCGCCGATCTCTCTACCGTCGGCCTGCGAGTAAGAATACTTTCTGTCCGTCGAGGGCTGAGAAATTTCCGAATGAGGATCCGACGGCTCAACGAACGACCGGGCGTGATGCCGCGACGGCGCAAGTGCCGCGAACGAAGGCGGAACGCGACCCTCCACCTGCGAAGGGACGGTCCGTAACAAATCTCGAACCAGGCGGTCCAACTCGGCGTCTTCAATCACGTGCGCAACCGGCTGACCCCGTAATGACCCTCCAAGCACTCGCGACAGGCTGAGAATGGCCGGGCTCCCGCAACAGAAACAACGTGCAGTATTGTTTTCACTGATCATTTCGCATTCAACGCAGAATACCGCCGTGGGTAAAGAAAGAAAATGTATGTGCTGCCCAGTCAAACGTTCGGCCATCTCTAATAATTCCTTATGATTTATGACTTAAAAAGAGATATGAAAGTAAATTGAGTTCAGCATCGCCAGAAGTGTTAGCGCTGGTTCCGGCTGTGGATAAGTCAGAGATGCTCCGGGTTCAAACTCTAGCCGGCCTGGGCAATTGCCAGCGAGGATGATTCGTCAATCGGTGAGCGAAATTGAACGCGTGACGAGGAAACTCTCGCCAACGCATCCGCCAGCGCCACCGGGAAATCCGTGGTGAGCAGATTTATGTCGAGCTGCAGATTGCGTTCGGAATACTGCCGGTAAATCGTTATTGAGCCGACCCTTGAATGATTCGCTGTAATCAGATCAAGATTAATATTCCAGGCGTTGGTTGGACGCTTCACTAAAAGCGTGCCCGGTTTCTTCCACCGGAAACAGGCATCCGGTTCCTGCGCCAAGTGAGAGCCCGCAGCCGGTTGCAGCTCGAATCCATCAAAGTCATTCGAGCCAAATGCAGCCGTTAGAACGCGGCAAAGCTGCGCGTAGTCGTGGGTCACCTTCAATTCCTCGGAGGCGCGCCGTATAGACATGTTGTTAATGAAAATTTGCCGCTGCTCGATCGTGCGGTGAGCAACGCGCCGAAGTTCTCCGAACTCCAGATAGCCCAGATGCTGGACCCCTATCCAAATCCCGCATCCGAGCACGGCGAGTACCAGCCCAAGCGTGCTGCCGGTCGGCCACAGCAGGAACAGGCTCAGTAGAGCGAACAATGCAGAGACCCCATAAAGAACGATGACCACTTCCCGGTGGCTGAGGCCGCGCTGTAGAAGCTTGTGGTGGATATGTTCGCGGTCCGCGGTAAAAACCGGCCTTCCACTAATGAAGCGTCGCACCATCGAGAGAACGGTTTCCAGAATCGGCAACCCGAAAGAAACTATCGGGATCGCCACGGCAATAATCGTCGGCGATTTCTCCGTTCCATAAAGAGCCAGCACGCTGAGCATGAAGCCAATGAATAGGCTCCCGCAATCGCCAAGAAAAATCGTAGCCGGGTTGAAGTTAAACCGCAGGAATCCCAGAATGGCGCCCGCCAGCACAAGCGTCATCAGCGCGACCGTAGATGAATTGCTCAATAGCGCTACGACGAAGACAACCAGGGTCGAGAACAGCGCCGAGCCCGCTGCAAGTCCATCCAGCCCATCAATAAGATTGAAGGCGTTGGTGATGGCAAGAATCCATAAGAGCGTCAGCGGAAGGCCAATAAAATTTGAAAACTGATGGTGTCCGAACAGGACCGGAAGATTGAGGATGCGCAGACCACCGGCGTAAGCCATGGCTCCCGCTACAGCCTGGACCGCGACTTTAACGTATGGACTCGCGGAATAGATATCGTCGTAAACGCCCAGCAAAAAAATAATGGACCCTGGAATCAGGATCGTGAAAAGCAGTTTGTGCGGAATCCCGAGATTCAAGCCGGGTTTGAAATGCCCAACGACAAGCGCAGCGGTAATAATGACGCAAAAGGAAAGGAAGACTGCCACGCCGCCGAGTCTTGGCAACGCTGAACTATGCAGGTGCCGTTCGAGAGCAGGGACTGACACCCATCCTCTGGCGGCGGCAAAATTACGCACGGCTCTGGTGAGGACAAACGAGAGCAGCAACGAGGCTGCGAAGGTCCCCAAATAAAACAACGTCAACCCGAGTCCCCCTCGACCCAAATTGGAACTCGACGACATCGCTTTTATTGAAATAAGTACATTTTAATTTGCGATGTGTCGGGGTTCATGGTACAGCGGGGTTGACGTTTTTAGCTGTGGAAAACTCCTGGTTTTAGGAATATTTCGGGCCGTAACTGATTGACGTTGCGTTTCAGGAACCATGCCGGTTACTGCTTTTGCAGCACAGGATGCATCTACCGCTGAGATTTCCCGCGCAACACCCGCTGCCGGCGGCTCTGATTTCGAAAATCCTATGCTAGACTTCTCGTAATCAAGCTCTGTGAGAGCACTCAGAAGGGTTGTTTCATGCGGATTTGCAAGGGAGTTTTATTGGCCCTGCCCATGCTGCTGTGGGTTTTTTCCGGAGATGCTGCCGCGCAGCAGAATTCGACCAATGCGAAATCTCCGTCGTCCTCACCGCAGCAGCTAGCCGGAACCTCGTCGCCCTTATCTCCTGGGGCGAATGCGGACTCAGACGACAACTCCGCGTCGGGATTGTTACTCGCGCCGGGCGATCTGATTGACGTCGGGGTCTACAACGTTCCCGAGCTGGCCACCAAGGCGAGAATCGGCAACAACGGCGATATCTATCTCCCGCTCGTGAACTACATCCATATCGCGGGACTTACTCCTGAAGAAGCCCAGAATTTGATTCAAAAAAGGCTTTCCGACGGCGGATTTGTCAGAAGCCCTCACGTGAATGTATTTGTGGACGAACATGCGGCTCACGGAACCAGCGTTTTGGGAGAAGTTGCCCGGCCTGGAATTTATCCGATGATTGGCCAGGAGCGGCTTTTCGATTTGATTTCAGCCGCGGGAGGGTTCACTGCCAGCGCTGGGCGCAGCATCAGCATCACCCATCGCGACCAGCCCGACAAACCCACCGTGGTGCCGCTGTCGCGCAACCTCTCCGATAATCCGGAAAGCAACGTTCCCGTTTTCCCCGGCGATACCGTGATCGTCCGGAAGGCTGACATCGTTTATGTTGTCGGCGATGTTGGGCACCCCAGCGGTTTCCTTATGGATAATGGGCGCCTCACGATTCTCCAAGCCATCGCACTCGCGGGAGGAACCAACAAAACGGCGAAGCTTAACGGAGTAAAGATCATTCGCCGGGGAGCGTCCGGCATGACCGAGACACCTGTCCAACTCAAGAAAATCCTGCGAGCGAAAGCTTCAGATCAGCCTTTGCAGGCGGAAGACATCCTATTCGTTCCGAGCAGTGCCGCAAGAGTTGCAATGGGGCAGACGTTAAGCGTCGCGCTGCAAGCCGCAGCCACCGTCGGTGTTGTAGCCGCCCATCCTTAAATAAAAATCGAGATCTCATGCGGCAACCGGGGGGTGAGCACTCTCGATCCCCAGAAGACGTTCCAGAAATTCTCCGTAGATTCTCGCGGTCTGCTGGCGAGAAAAGTGTTGCTGGACGTACTTGCGGCCATTGTGTCCCAACTGTGCGCAAAGCACGGGATCGCTCGCCATTTTAACCACCGCTTCAATCAAATCAGACGCACTCTCAGGGCTTACGAAAATTCCCGCCTTGGCATTTTCGATGATTTTCCTCGCCTGGCCGTCCACTCCCAGAATGACGGGACGCGCGCACGCCATAAACTCCAGCATCTTGGTGGGAATCACTGTCTTGAAAATCTCTCTCTTCTTTAACAGAACGAGGCAAACATCGGAAGAGCAAATGTAATGCGGAATTCTTTCTCGTGATTGTTCAGGCTCGAAACGGACATTGCGCAGCTTCATGGATCCCGCCAGGGAAATCAGTCGCTCCCTGTCGGCGCCCTCCCCTACAAAAAGAAATGCGATTCCGGGATGAGTCTCCTGAAGCCGCATTGCCGCTTCAAGCACTTTTTCGAGACCATGTGCCATCCCCATGGTCCCTATGTAAGAAACTACGAATTTGCGTTCTAATCCCAGTTCACTCTTGAGCGTTTGCCTTAAGCTCGCCGGATCAAAGAGATCCGTTTCGACTCCATTCTGCACAACGACAATCTTGTCCGCAGCGATGCGCTTCTTTTCGACCAGATAATCCTTGAAAGCCTCTGTCACGACTACGATTCGGTCAGCGCGGCGATAAAGAAAATTTGCAATGGCTGCCAGGCAGCGGTACATCATTGATCTCTCATCTCCAACCCCAACCGCAACAAGCGACTCCGGCCACAAGTCCCGCACTTCAAAGACGAACGGAACGCGCCTGAAGCGCGCCAGCCACCAGCCGGAAAGTCCAACCAGAAGTTGCGGCGAAGTCGCAATTACTACATCCGGACGCGAAAGGAAGAGCCCAGTTAGGGAGGAAGAAGCACAAAAAGAGCTGTAGTTTAACAACCGCTCGAATGTTTTTCGATTGGGGAACGGCAGCAACCATGTACGCACAACTTTTATTCCGTTGACATTCTCCTTCAGCATCAGCCGCCACAGCTTTCCGCGATAGCCTTTGGCCAATCTGCCTGTGGGATGATTCGGAAATCCGGTTAAGACCGTGACGTCGTGCCCCTCGCCCACCCAGCGAGAGGATAACTCGCCGACCCGTGCCGCAGGCGCTCCCATTTCTGGTGGAAAGTATTGCGAAATGTACAGAATTTTCACGAAAGGTCAGTAGTAGCAAAGTTTGAAAACACTCTTGTAACACAAAGCGCGCACCCGCTTGGACCAACTCGCGGAGTACTCTTGCCATCGCCCGGCGTAGTCGGCAAATAATTTGTCTCCGGTCAATCGGTACATAACCCTTAACTGCACAATGTGAAGCCGATGATAGAAAGAGCTGGCCACCATTGGTAAGGCGGTGCCGGATTGTTCGTAAAGCGACCACCACCCCAGATCATAGCGGCTGAGATTCGCGCGCAAGGTTTGCACCGCTGCGTCGTATAACTTCGCCGCGGCGGAATCCTTTGTCGCCAGAAAATAATCCCAAACACCCCAGGCCGCCCATATGAAACCGTTCAGAATGTGAGTCGGCGGAGACACAATGTATTCTTCAAACCATGTGTTCCCCTTTTGATCTACGAAGGTCACCCCGCCTTCGGTTGTAGAACGAAGAAAGCTGGTAAAAGCGCGCTCCGCGGCGTCGAGGTACTTTGAATCGCCGGTTTCGGCGTGCCCGCGCACCAGCAAAGAGATTCCCTGCCCTTGCGCAAGCGCCGAATACCACGGAGCTTTGAGCGTCGTTCTATACTCCCAGCCGAAGTGGTGGTTCCAGACCCAAATGCCTGAGCCATTCTGTTCCAGGTTAGTGCAGAGCCAATCGGAGGCAGCAACGAACTTTTGTCTGCACTCATGATTGCGACTCTCGCTTTTTTCTTCCGAAAGACTCTTTCTTTCGTGAAACAAATTGTAGTTTCCAAGTCCCCACTGCGCGATTGCGATCGGATTGTAATGCAGGCCAATCTTTCCCTGATAATCCAGCATCGGAATTCCCGCGGCATTGCGATGCGCGGCGTACTCCGCCTTCTGGGGGAAATTCATGTAATACCCGCCCAACTTTTCTTTCGACAGATAAAGATTTTCCTGCGGCTGGTCGTGCCAAAACGTGAGGTGGCTCTGACTGCCTGTCAGGTATGCCGGGAAAATACGGCGGTAGTACTGGACGCGTTGAGCAATGGACATGCAATCTCGAAACGTCGAAGTGGGGAACTATAGCACGGGCGCGCAGCGAAGATACGGAGTCAATTCCTTAGTTGTTTGCTAACCGGCACACATTCGCCAGATCGAAGTTTCACGGTCGCCGGGGTGCACGGCGATAGCACTCACCGCAAGGAACTCCGTGGTATTCATGCCGTCCGGCAAGACCGCGTTGCCGTATTGGAAGAAGCGCATCGGCCACAAATCCTTCTTCCATTCGAGCACACGTTGCCAATCGCGAGAATCGAGGCTGCCGAAAACGCAAACCGTCCGATCCCGGTTAACCTTGCCGGGTTCCACCATCGTCGAAAAAAATAACGCGCTTCCCACGCGGCATCCGTAAATGGACGAACCGTTTAATTCCGTTAGCGTGCCAAGATTGCCATGGCGATCCAAACAGTAGACGGAGTTTTTCTCCAGCGGCGTGTCGGAAGAAAAATAAAGTCCTTGTTCAGCGGGAACCGCAGCGGCGGAGCGCGCCTGCTGGCTTCCGGACAGAACTGTTTCAACGCTTTTGAAATCGAACGACGCCCGGATAATGCGGCATTCGGGACCGTCATCGCCGGTGAGAATCCACAAACAATTCTGCCAGGGATCGTGAATAACATTGTGCACGTGCCGAATCGCTCCGCTTGGAAACGTGTAAACCACATTCCACGCGGCCCCGCAATCCGTAGAAGCGTAGATGTGGACTTCAGCGCGCGCCGAGTTATCGAAGTACTCTCCCCAATAAAGGTGGCCGTCAGGCGTGGCAGCAATATGCAATGGACGGGTGCCGCGGAGAACTTTATGAGAAACTTGAAATTCCGTTTCTCCGGGATTCAAAGTAACGATTGCCCCCGGCGCCGCTCCCACGAAATGCCCCGAAGATAATTTCGCGAGGCAATGAAATCCATCGCGAAATAGGCGCGAAGTCAGCCGCCATGGGGAGGACGCATAGCGCCACCATTGCGGGCTATACGTCGCAATCTGCTGCCACTCAATCGCACCTGCACCGATCTCGGCACGCATCAGACCGTACCCCCGCGATGCGTACAGAAAATTCTTATCCCACATAAGAACCCGCAGATTGGGAAAGGTTGCGACGCAAGAAAGAGTGAACGATTTGCTTTTAGCGGATGATAACGCGGAGCGCTTCTCCTCAGCCACGTTTATCGACCCGGCTCATTATCTTTATCTTTCTTAGCGGCAACGAACGGCCCGATCGCCAGCAGGTCCATCCGCGTTCGCTTGAAGCAGTCAATGGCCTCTTCCGGCTTGCATACGATCGGTTCATTCTCATTGAAGCTCGTATTCAATAGGACCGGAATTCCGGTCATGCGATCAAATGTGCGAATCAAATCGTAGTACAGCGAATTTTCATCGCGGCTTACCGTTTGCAACCGCCCCGTATTATCAACATGATTCACGGCACAAAGCTCCGCTCTTTTTTCCGGGCGTATCTTGTAAACGTGCAACATAAACGGCGAGGGATGGTTGTGCTCGAAATATTCGGCTTGCCGCTCCGCCAAAATGGACGGCGCGAAAGGACGGAACCATTCGCGATGTTTGATGCGCGAATTGAGCAAATCCTTCATGCCACGCAGTCCCGGATGGGCAAGAATAGACCGGTTCCCTAACGCACGCGGTCCCCATTCCATGCGCCCCTGGAACCAGCCGACGATGTTTCCATCCTTGATTTGTTCGGCGACAAATTTAAGCAGCGGCTCGCGCTCCATTTTCCGGTATCGCACTCCTCCTTCGATCAGCGCCGCTTCGACTTGCGCGTCCGAAAATTCCGGACCCAGGTAAGAATTCTTCATCACATAGTTGCGAGGATACTTCAGCACCGAGTGACAGGTGTGCAATGCCGCTCCGACGGCCAGACCTTCATCGCCGGCGGCGGGTTGAATCCATGTCCGTTGAAACGGTGTCCTGGCAAACAGGTTGCCGTTGGCGACGCTGTTCAGGGCACAGCCACCGGCCATCGCAAGATCATTACAAGGCACTCGGGCGTGCAACCGATCCAGTAAATGAAAAAACACTTCTTCAAAACGATGCTGCATGGCGAACGCGAGATCCATTTCACGCTGCGTGATTTCGGTTCCGGGCTGCCGCGGTTCGCCGAAGAGTTTAACCATCGCATCCGAATAATGCCGTGCCAGGCAAACTGTGCCATCCGCTTGAATCTCCATTCCCTGGTTGCTTCCAAGGGGCTGAAAATATTTTAGATTCAGCTGAAACCCGGCCCCGGTTGACCGCACGATCTCGGCAATCTGGTCGCAGTAAGTGGCCTTCCCGTATGGAGCGAGGCCCATCACTTTTCCTTCGTCGCCATATTTGCGGTATCCAATGAAATCGCAAATCATGGTGTAGAAGCTGCCCAGCGAATGCGGCAGGAAAATCCGGTCAAGAACTTCTATTTCCTCGCCCTGGCAGCGGGCCATCATGGTCGAGACAAAATCGCCGGAGCCGTCATAGCTGAATCCCGCAGCCCTTTCCCAGGGAGAGCAATAATACGCGCTGGCAATGTGAGCAATATGGTGTTCAAGATGATGCGTCCGAAACCGCAGTTTGGCGGCGTCAATGTCGAGGGCTTTTCCAATCAGCGAACGCACGTCGCGGCCGCGTTGCTTGCGCTGCCGAAGCCTGAGTAGATTTACGATCTTGGCCGGGTTCGCTGCTGTATATTGAATTTTTTTGACGAGATTTGCATCGCTGTCCTGGCCGACCGCTACATGATCAATATCCGAGGTGCGGGCGCCAACGGCGGTTAGACACGCCTGGATCGCCAGCGCCGGGAATCCCCCAAAATGTTTCACGCGGTTCAGCCGCTCTTCGGCGATCGCGAATACCACCTCGCCATCCTGAATGATGGCGGCAGAGGCGTCCGCATGAAACATGTTCAGTCCCAGGATCAGCATGAAGTGTGAAGATTCAATCCTAACAGCGGGGTGATAATAGAAAGGTCAGTCTGAGCCGCGTGGATCAGGATGTGGATGAGAGTGAACATATGGATGACCCGCCGCGGACAGAAACGCAGCGGCGTGAACAGCGACGGCTTTCCCGATAGACCTGGAGCGAACTGCTGCAAGCGTCGCCAGAGTCGTGGCCACGATGTCCTCGAATGGAATGGGTGATGGGTTACCGGTAAGTAGGGCATTCGCGAACGCCTGGCATTCTCCGCGATGGCCCTTATCCTGGCTGAAACGCGATCCGATAACTTGCTTCCTGCCCTGCCGCACCAATTCGAGGCGGCGAAAATCTTCCAGCACTGCCACGGATTTTCCGCCGAAAACTTCGATCCGCTCTTTGGAGCAGGCCCGATCACCGTTAGCAAGATAGCTGATCGTCCCCTGCGATCCATTCGCAAACTGAAGCGAAATCACAACATTATCGTTGGAATATTCGCCCCCATTAGGCAGCGCTCGCGCAGACATTTCGACTGGGGTCGAGCCGGCAATAAATGTTAAGAAATCTATGAAGTGACAGGCTTCTCCCAGTATCCGGCCCCCTTGCTCCGCGTCATTTACCCAGTGATCCCGCGGAATGTAGCCGGCATTCACCCGATAGGTGAGAGCCAGAGGTTCACGGACTTCACTTATGAAGGTCTTCATCCGTAACGCCATCGGCGCGAACCGCCGGTTGAATCCGGCCATCAGCAACGGCTTCATGGGAGAACCAAAATAAGCGCGAACGATCCGCGACAGTTCGTCTTCATTCAAGCACAGCGGTTTCTCGCAGAAGACGTTCTTTCCTTCTTCCAGCGCGGCTATGGTTTGCGCCGCATGCAAATCATGCCGCGTGGCGATCACAACCGTGTTGATGCCGGAATCACGAATGATCTGCTCGTCACTATCTGCGGAGTAGGCGAAACCGAATTTGTCGGCCGCGTGTCGTGAATGCAAACCCGTGGCGGCGCAGATTCCAACAAGATTTATCCCTTTAATCCTCTTTATAGCCGGCAATAATGTTCCGGTCGCAAAGCTGCCCGCACCGAGGAAACCTACACTCACTGAGGTTCCCTTGGAAGACGCAGACGGAGCCGAAGCGAGGATCTTCGGCGTGACCAGTTCCGGTTTGAGAATCTGTTCTCCATCGTGATCATAAGTAATAACGACCCCGATGCACGACCGCGCCGCGGCGCTTGACAGGAACTCGTAAGCCGCCTCCGCTTCATCAACGGAGAACCGATGCGTGATCAGAGGCGTCAAATCAAGCTTCCCTTCTGCCAGCAAATGCAAAAATGCCTCCATGTTTCTGGTCTCGGTCCAGCGAACATAGCCTATGGGATAATCGCGGCCTCTTTGTTCATACGCCGAGTCGTAGCGTCCGGGCCCATACGAGCGTGATATGCGGAAATCAAGTTCCTTCTCGTAATACAGTTTTCGCTCAATCTCCATTCCCACGGTTCCAACGGCAACCACCATGCCGCGGTCTCTCGCGATCTCGCCTGCCAGATTTACGGGATCGCTGCTGGATGTTTCAGCCGTAATCAAAACCGAATCCACGCCGTTGCCGCGTGTCTGTTCGAAGCAGAGCGCGGCGAAATCTGCGGCGGACGCCGAAGCATCCACCTTCACGCGTCGAGCGAGGTCAACCCGTTCCGGCCGGATATCCATACCGAACACTCTGCAACCCGCGGCTTTGAGCAATTGCAGTGTCAGTTGCCCTAACAGTCCCAATCCAATTACAGCCACTGTATCGCCGAGCTTAACGGCGGCGGTCCTGATGCCGTGCAGCGCCACCGCTCCAATGGTGGTGAAGGCAGCCTCCTCGAAGTTCATTACCTCTGGAGGAAGTTTGGCAAGGAGTAATCGAGGCACATTCGCGACTTCCCCATGCACCGCATATCCTGCTCCGGCACAGGCAACTCGATCACCGGGGAGAATATCGGTAACATCCGGTGCAATCTCGATCACGGTTCCGGCGCTGCTGTAGCCCAGTGCGGCGGGAGTATCGAGACGCGATCTAACCGCGCTCACCGCCGAAAAGAGTCCGTCGTGCCGAATTTTGCCCATTACTTCGCGAACCAGGTCAGGACGTGCTTTGGCCTTTTGCAACAAACCCTTCCTCGCGAATTCGGCCGACGCACGCTCCGTCCCGGACGAAACCAGCGACGCCGCTACCCGCACCATCACACATCCGGGAAGCAGTTTGGGCCGGGGAACCTCCGCCACTTCAATCTCGCCGGTGTTCGCGCGTTGAAGTACTTGTTTCATGCTGTCGCTGCATGCCTCGTCTCGTAACCGGTTCCCAGGAGTGATTCAGTTTGCTTCGCTGCGGCATCGAGAAATGTCTGCATCCAAACTTCGAGCGTGAGAAACTGCCAAATCTGCATGGACCAATCCTGCGTCCCCTGCCGCTGCTCCTCGACGAACTTGCGAATCGCCTCGGGACGGAACAATCCGCGCCGGCGGACTCGCGTTTCGGAAAGCAAATCATCCACTATGCCCCGCAAATCGTGAGCCAGCCAGTAGTCCGCCGGCGCGCCAAACCCCGCTTTGGGCTGCCGCAGCACCTCCTCAGGAAGAATACCTTTCATCGCCTCGCGGAAAATATACTTCGTAATTGGCCTGAGGGAGCCCTTGAGTTTCAATTCCGGCGGAACGTTCCACGCCACGAATTCCGCAAGTTCACGATCGAGGAACGGAACCCGAACTTCCACCGATGACGCCATGCTCATTTTGTCGTTGTAATTCAGGTTGAGGCTGGCCATAAATATTTTGCTGTCTACATACAGCATTCGATTCAGGAAGTCCGAATCTCGCACCTGATCAAAAGCCGCTTGATGGCATGCAGCCGGATCGGATGCGCCGATTTCTTCGCGAAGCGCCGGAGTGTACAGTTCGCTCTTCTGAGTTGCATCCAAATAGGTGCAATTCATAATGAAGCTTTCAACCGCTGACAACGAAGCGCTGCGCGCCATTTTCCTGGCCATTCGTACCCAGCCCTTCGCCGCAGTACCTCGCATTGAGGGCAGACTGTTTACGCTCAATTCGATCACGCCCCGCAAGAGAGCGGGCGTTCTGCGGTAAGCCTCGCCCCAATAATGCGCTGAATATTTGCGATATCCGGCAAATAGTTCGTCGCCTCCCACTCCCGAAAGCAGTACAGTGGCGTTCTCGCGCGCTTCGCGGCATACCAGGTATGCGGCGATGATCGCCGGATCGGCCGTCGGCTCATCCATGTGCCAGATCAGGCGCGGCAACAGATCGGCCACGTCGGGCTCAACCACAATCCTATGACTTTCGGCTCCCATCACAGCCGCGGTTCGAGTCGCGACCTCTGGATCATCCAGCGCATTCTCGCCGATCCGATACTTGTCGGGAAAAGTAACCGTATATGTCCGAACGGGACGATTTGTGATTTCCGCCATCATGGCGACAATGCTCGAAGAATCCAGCCCCGCGCTCAGAAATGCGCCGACCGGAACATCGCTGACCATTTGCGCCTTCACCGAAGCCCGGAATCGCTGGCGAATTTCGTCGGCGAGATCAGCCTCCGAACGCGGATAGTGATGTTTCGCATCCGGAAAAGTAAGATCCCAATATTTCGAGATCGTCAACTTTCCATCGCGAAATACGGCGGAATGTCCGGCAGGCAACTTGTAAATTCCGCGAAACATTGTTTTCGGATCTGGAACCCACAAGAAGGTCAGATATTGGTGCAGCGATTCATGATCCATTTCAGCTTCAATGCCCGGGAGTTGCAGCAGAGCTTTAATTTCGGAAGCGAAAGCAAAACCGCGCCCGTTATGCGCATAATAGAAAGGCTTGATTCCGAAATGATCGCGCGCTAGAAACAGCGTCGGCCGCGCCGCGCGCAGATCGCAAATGGCGAAAGCGAACATCCCATTCAGCCGCTTCACGCAATCCGGACCCTCATTTTCATAGAGGCGAAGAACTACTTCTGTGTCCGTATGGGAAGAAAACCGATGACCTTTGCTTTCGAGGGTACGCCGCAGCTCCGCGAAGTTATAAATCTCGCCGTTGTATGTGATCCAAAGGCTGTGGTCCTGATTGCACATGGGCATGTGGCCGCCGGCGGATAAATCGAGGATGGCCAGCCGCCGGCTCCCCAATCCAATATATGAACCGTCGCCGAGGCGCTTATCCCAAACTCCGACATCATCAGGACCGCGATGCGTCTGAATCATTGTCATCCGATTCAGCGCCTCCCGGTCTCCGCAATTCATCAATCCGCTGATTCCACACATCGCTGCTTCAGGCCTTCTCGTCTCTGCACTTCGGTAGGGAATGGTCGACGCATTGTCTCAAAATCATTGACTGGCGCAGGATTGAACATCTTACCTCGAATCGGAGAGCAGCATGTCTTCAAAATCCCTGGCGCCTCATATCTGCCTGAAGTCGGCAGATGTGGCTCTTTTTCCGTGCACGGTAGTCTTTCGCCGTGGCTTACGGACTGCGGCGATTCCAATCCTCGAAACAATCCTAGATCTGAGTTTCTGACAACGGAAGCCGCACCTGAAAACGGGTGTCGCCGGGTATCGAAGTAACTTGAATATTGCCCCGGTGCTTTCTCACAATCCGTTGGACAGTGTCCAAGCCCAAGCCGGTTCCTTCGCCGACTCCCTTGGTGGTGAAGAAAGGTTCAAAGATGTGGGATTTTATCTCCGGTGAAATTCCCGGTCCGTTGTCTCCAATCTCAACCACAACACAACCGTCGTCGCGATAAGTTCGAACTCTGAGGTCGCCCTTTCCCCCCATGGCGTCAATCGCATTGTCAATCAGGTTGGTCCAGACCTGATTCAGTTCACTTCCGAATGAGTTCACCAGGAAGGGAACGCGCTGATAGTCGCGCTCCACCGCCACTCCGCGCTTCAGTTTGTGGTTCAGGATGGTGAGCGTGGTCTCCAGGCTTTTCACGATATCAACGTTTTGCACCGGCGACTGATCCATGTAGGTGTATTCCTTGATAGCGCGGACCAGGTCGGAGATTCGCGATGTGCTGCTCTCGATTTCGTTCAACAGATTAGCAATCTCCACCGAAGCGGCGATTCTTATCAGGGCGGCGCGGGCAGTTTCCGCGTCGAGAATCGCAAACAACGACTCCAGCATTTCCGGTTTGACGCTCTTTCGGGCCAGGTCCGCCGCCAATTGCCACAAGTCATTCTGTCCATGACTGCGCAGCAGGGAATCCAGTTGTTCCTCGAGATCGCTGGTGGCGAGCGCGTCAGGAGGAGGTTCATCCCGCTGAATGAAAAATGTTTCCAGCTTCTCGATCTCCGCTTTCTGTGCCGGAGTAAGTTCGCGTCTTCCCAACTCCAGGCTGGCGTTCCTGATCTTCTTAATGATAACGCGCAACTGGCTTGCGGCACGGTTGGCCGCAGAAGCCGGATTGTTAAGCTCATGCGCCAGGCCCGCCGAAAGCTTCCCCAAACCCGCCAAGCGGTCGCGCTGTTGTTCCAATCGCGTAGTCTCCCGGATTCTGTCCGACATGAGACCCACCAGGCGCTGGGTCAACTCCGGCATTTTTTGCACCAGATCTGGAAATAGCGAGGCAGGAAATCGCAGGACGCGGCCGTCCGTCTCCGCTCGCATGCCGACAGTAAAATTCTTCATCCTCGAAAACGGGAGCAACCCGGTGACGTTGCCTGCGCTTACGGTGAATGTGACGGTCTCGCCGCCAATTTCGCCGCGCCCCTGAAGCTGTCCCTCAAGAACCACAAACATTGCGTCTGCCGGGTCGCCCTGGCGCGTGTAAGTACCGCCGGCCTTGACGTGAAGTTCTTGCGATTGGCTGATGAACCAGTTGATCTGGTCGTCAGGTAAACCTGCGAACGCGGGAATGCGAAGTAGTTCCGATTTCTCGACCATTTAGACCTTGCTCAAATATTGATGGATGAACTGCACTGCCACCGATCCTTCGCCAACTCCCGAAGCTACGCGTTTGACCGATCCATGCCGCACATCGCCCACGGCAAAAAGACCGGGAACGTTAGTCTCGAGCAAAAAAGGATCCCGGTCGAGCGTCCATCCTTTCGGATGTTGCCCATCCCGGATAAGATCGGGACCGGTCAGGACGAATCCGCGCTCGTCGCGTTCCACCACGTCCGCGAGCCAGTCGGTTCGCGGCAGGGCTCCAATAAAGATGAACATTGAAGTTGCCGGAACGCGCTCGATCTTGCCGGTATCCGAGCACAGCACAGAAATTTCTTCGAGGTGAGATTCGCCGTGCGCTTCAGCCACGCTGCCATGCGGCCAGATCTCAATGTTCGGCGTCGCCTTGACCTGGTCAATCAAATATTGCGACATGGTGCTGGCAAGAGAATCTCCGCGTACCAGGATGATCACTCGCGTCGCATACTTGGCAAAATTCATGGCGGCCTGGCCCGCTGAATTCGCTCCCCCCACCACATAAACCGTTTCGCCCTTGCAGGAGAGAGCCTCGGTTGCGCCGCCTCCATAGTAAATTCCCGCACCCTGCAACCGGTCAATGCCCGGAGCCTCCAGGCGCCGCCATTGCACTCCGCTGGCAATCATCAATGCGTGGCAGGAGATTTCGCTTCCATCTGCCAGCTTGATGATTCGATACGGTCCTTCAATTCGCACGCCCACCGCTTCTTGCGGGGAAAGAATTTCTACTCCGAATCTTTGCGCCTGCACCACCGCCCGCCGCGCCAGATCGCCGCCGCTGAGGCCGGTCGGAAATCCCAGATAGTTTTCGATGCGCGAACTCATTCCCGCCTGCCCGCCCGGCGCTTCCCGCTCAATCATCACTGTGTGCAGGCCTTCCGACGCCCCGTACACAGCGGCGGCGAGGCCCGCCGGGCCTCCGCCAACTATCGCAAGATCGTAAAAGTTCGTTTGCGCGCGGGTGCGCAACCCTACCTTTTGCGCAACGTCTGACGGCAGGCTCTCCAGAAATTTTGTGCCGTCCGGAAAGAGTACCACCGGCAGTTGAGACGCCTCCGGCCCCAGAGCTTCCACCAGGCGCTTGGTTTCCGGATCGTTTGCGGAGGCCTCAACATCAATCCATTGATAGGGGACATGGTTGCGCGCGAGAAAATCGCGCAACTCATACGAGCGCGGTGACCAGCGGGTGCCCAGCACGCGGATTCCCTCGTACGTGGGACGGTACGAAGCCTGCCAATCGTCGAGCAGGTCATCCAATTGGGGATACAGATGGTCGGTAGGAGGGTCCCACGGCTTCAGGAAAAAGTAATTGATGTTGGCCTGGTTGATCGCGCTGATGGCGGCATTGGTGTCAGCGTAAGCGGTCAGGAGCGCTCGCTTTGCTCCGGGGAAGATGCGCATTCCTTCCTGGAGAAATTCCACGCCGTCCATGCCCGGCATGCGCTGGTCCGCTAGCAGGAGCGCCACGTTATCGTTGCGAACTTTCAATTGCTTCAGCAGGTCCAGCGCGCGAGCCGGAGAGTCGCTCCCAATCACGCGGTACTCGGCGCCGTACTGGGATCGCAGGTCGCGCTCAATCGTCCGCAATACGTCCGAGTCGTCGTCAACACTCAGCAGAATTGGTTTCGCCATATCGGTGTGCCTGGGTTGAGGTTGAGTTCTATGTTCGCGGTTGGTGGTTCGGTTTTCGACTGGTTAGATGTCCGTACTCCCGGCGAGGTCGCGTTTTAAATGCGGCGTCTTTTCATGATTCTGATCATCCCTCACCGAGCGCAACGACGAATTTGCATTTCGCGTGTGTGGCGCGGGCGCGCTCGCCCGCGATCCTGTAAGAACAGGTGTCTTTGCGTCTTGCGTGGAAGGTGTCGTTGCATGTTGGCGTAGACTCAGGTGTCCTCACCTGCCAAAAAGGTTGACCATCCAGCCGTACGAAGTGCTGGGCGTGGTGAATCCCGTGGTGGGACGGTTTTTGGATGTTAAAAGAATGATTGGACGGACGGCTGGCATTGCGGTGACCGATGACGAAATTGATGAGATTTGGACCTTCGTGGCAGTCGGAGCGCCGGTTGAGATCAAGGCCATAATGCTTGACTAAGTCCTAGACTTAGTCTACTATCGGAACTAATGGAAGTTAATATTCACGAAGCCAAAACCCATCTTTCGCGTCTACTGGGACGTGTGGCGATGGGCGAAGAAGTGGTTATCGCCAAAGCCGGAACCCCGGTTGCCAGACTGGTTCCGGTGAAGAAGGGGCTCAAAAAGAGGGTCTTCGGGAGCGCCAAGGGCGAATTCACCGTGCCTGACGATTTCAACGATCCCGATGCAGAGATCGAGGCCCTGTTTTACGAAGGCGGCCTGTTCCCTAAAGACCCTTCCCGTAAATGAGAATGCTCCTTGACACGCGTGCATTCCTATGGGGAATCGCTGGGGACAAGCGCATGTCACAGGACGCGCGCGATATCTTCGTGGGCCCGAGCAATCTGTCTCTGAGTATCGCCAGCATCTGGGAAATTCTGATTAGAGTGCAACTGGGTAAACTGAAACTTCCCAGGCCAGCCGGCCCCTACGTCCTCAGCAAATTGGCTGAAAACAGGATCGAAACTTTGCCCATCAATCTAGACCATTTGCTAGCGTTCGAACAGCTTCCCATGCATCATCGCGACCCGTTCGATCGGATTCTCATCGCGCAATGCATAGGAGAAAACTCGCCGATCATTACGTCAGACCCAGTGTTCAAAAAGTACCCAATCCGGGTAATCTGGTAGTTCATTCTGTCGCCACAAATGTCGCGCAATTACCGCTCGAGGCTCGCAGCTAATAGATAACGGCTAGGAGCTAAGAGCCAGGAGCTAAAAGCTTGACTCGTCCGAAACCTCTCGTTCTGATCATCCTCGACGGCTGGGGATACCGCGCCGAAACCCAAGCCAATGCCATCGCGCTGGCCCGGAAGCCAACCTATGATCGTCTGCTGCGCGATTATCCCAACACGCTGATTCAGACCAGCGGCCATTACGTTGGCCTGCCCGACGGGCAAATGGGCAACAGTGAAGTTGGACATCTCAACATCGGCGCAGGCCGAATTGTTCACATGGACAGCACTCGCATCGAGCTCATGATTCAGAACGGGGAGTTTTTTCAGCAACCTGTGCTGCTCGCGGCCATGAAGAATGCGCTTGCCGGCGGCCGCCAGCTTCACTTCTTCGGCCTGGTTTCTGACGGCGGAGTTCACTCCTACCAGAGCCATCTTCACGCGTTACTCAAAATGGCAAAGCAAAATGGTGTAGAGCGCGTCTTCGTCCACGCCTTTATGGATGGCCGCGACACGCTTCCAACCAACGGCGCCGGGTATCTGGAACTGCTTCAGCAGAAAATGCGCGAATACGATACTGGCAAGATTGCCAGCGTGCATGGGCGATATTACGCGATGGATCGTGATCGCCGGTGGGAGCGCATTGACAAGGCATTCACGGCAATGGTCAATGGCGCCGGCGAAGGCAGAAAATACGACGATCCGGTCCAGGGCGTTAAGGATTCCTACAACAAGAACGTCACCGACGAATTTATCGTGCCGTTTGTCTGCAACAAGGAAGGCGAGTCTGGAGAGCCGGTTGCGACCGTTCGCGACGGCGATTCCTGCATCTGTTTTAATTTCCGTGCTGACCGCGTGCGCCAGATCACGCGCGCGCTTACTCGCAACAGTGGCCTCAATGCGGAGGGAGGACGCGATTTACCCGGAGCCGACGACCTCGACGCCACAATACCGCGAGATCGTGTGCCCACTAACCTTCACTACGTCTGCATGACCCAATACGACAAGCATTTCAGCTTGCCGATCGTGATTCCGCCGGAATCCATGGACAACATTCTCGCCAACGTTATGGGCCAGATGAATCTACGAAATCTGCGCGTGGCAGAAACGGAAAAGTACGCCCACGTGACGTACTTTTTCAACGGCGGCGTCGAAACGCCGTTCCCCGGAGAAGACCGTGTGCTGATTCCGTCGCAAAAGGTCGCAACTTACGACTTGAAGCCGGAGATGAGCGCGGCGGGAATTGCGGATGCCGTCATCAAAGCAGTCGAGGATGGAACGTTCGACGTAATCATTGTCAATTTTGCCAATGCCGACATGGTTGGGCATTCCGGCAAGATCGAACCGACTGTCCGTGCCGTCGAAACCGTGGACGGGTGCCTCGATAGCATCGAGCGGGCAGTGCGCGCGAAGGGCGGTGCGATTCTGATCACCGCTGATCACGGCAATGCTGAGATGCTGATTGATCCGGTGACCGGCGGGCCACACACGGCGCATACGACGAATCCGGTTCCGTTCATTGTCATCGCGGAAAACGGCAAAAAGA
This sequence comes from Terriglobales bacterium, assembly GCA_050746185.1. Lineage (GTDB taxonomy): Bacteria > Acidobacteriota > Terriglobia > Terriglobales > Acidobacteriaceae > PALSA-188. Next base: position 45,292 of record JBOGLA010000026.1, read on the forward strand.
TAACTTTGAGGCCGAATGGCTCGCTGCGCGACATCTCGCCGACAATTTTGGCGATGTTGGGAATTCCGCAGCCAAAAGACATGACGGGTCACGATTTGAGGATGCTGCGAGGGAATTAGCGTCAATCAAGAGGGAATTGTCATCTGGAGTTGATGTTTGCCAAAAAGTAATTGTCATCTCGATCGGAGCAAGATTGCCTCGGGCCATATTGCGGAGTCGAGAGGGGTGCTTCCCGTCGGCGACAGATATTCTTCGGGGTTTTGGGCGTAGGGAGAAAGCAGGTCCCTCCACTTCACAAACGATTTGCATGCAAATCGTTCGTTCCGGTCGGGATGACGGATTTAATTGGTTGACAGTTACGCCGAGTCCGGCCATGAAGCTTCTCATTCTTCCCTATCATCGCTTGAGCCTCTGGAACGCTCCGCTCTGGTTTTCCGAACGCCTGCGCGACGACTTCCCGCAGCTAAACATCATTCACCTCAGCGACTACGATCAAATCGAAGAAGAGATTCGCGACGCCGACGTCGTCATGGGATGGTCGCTTCGTCCGAAACAATTCATCGCCGCGAAGAAGCTGCGCTGGGTTCATTCTCCCGCGGCGGCTGTCCATCAATTGCTCTTCCCCGAAATGGTGAATAGTGATGTCATCCTCACCAACGCTCGCGATGTGCATGGCGCAACGGTAGCCGAGCATGCGATCACGCTGATCTTCGCTCTTGCCAAGAAGCTTCCTACGGCGATGCGATTCCAGCAGCAACATACATGGGGGCAGAGTCTGGTCTGGGAGTCCCATCCGCCGCCCCGCGAGATTGCCGGAGCAACCCTGGGATTAATCGGGCTCGGCAGTATTGGCCGTGAAGTTGCCAAACGCGCTTCGCTGCTTGGCATGCGCGTGATCGCCGTTCGCGAGAGCGTGAAAAAAGATAAGCCGGAGGACGTCGAGGAAGTATTTGCCCCTTCACAGCTTGAAGCGATGTTGTCGCAATCGGATTACGTGGTGCTTGCCGCTCCGGTGACCGACGCCACGCGAGGCATGATCAACGCCGACCGTCTCGGGCATATGAAGCCGGATGCTCATCTGATCAATGTGGGCCGCGGACAACTCGTGGACGAACTTGCTTTAGCCGAAGCCTTGCGTTCTAACAAAATCGCAGGAGCTGCGCTGGATGTTTTTGACGAGGAGCCGCTGCCTGCCGAGTCGCCGCTCTGGGACTTGGAAAATCTGCTGATTACGCCTCACACCGCGGGTTTTACCGAAAAGATGTGGGAGCGCCACTACACGCTTTTCACAGAAAACCTCCGCCGCTATCTTAACCATGCGCCACTGATTGCGATTGTAGATAAGAAAAAGGGATACTGAGACGCGATGCGTTCAGTCGTGATACGAACGATGCTGATTTTAGTCACAGGGACGGGGATCATGTTCGCGCAGACGAACGCAAATGCGCCACCAACTTTTTACAAAGATGTCCTTCCCATCCTTCAGCAACATTGCCAAACTTGCCATCGTCCCGGCGAAATCGCCCCCTTTCCCCTGGTGAGTTATCAGCAGGCTCATTCATGGTCGGAACAGATTAAAGATGCGGTACGCGCGAAACGAATGCCGCCATGGTTTGCCGATCCCTGCTGCGGAAAATTCGCCGACGATCCGTCGCTGAGCGCGGCGGAAATTGCGACAGTATCTTCATGGGCAGATGCCAGGGCGCCGGCGGGAAATCCTCGTGACGCGCCGAAGCCTCCCCACTGGGTCGCAGGTTGGAATATCGCGAAGCCAGATCTGATTTTGCAAATGCCGAAGCCGGTTGCGATTCCGGCCCATGGCGACGTGGAATATACCTACGAGATCGTGCCAACGAACTTCGTCCAGGACCGATGGGTGCAGATGTGCGAGGTGCGGCCATCGAGCCGCGAGCACGTTCATCATGCCGTTCTCTATGTCCGGCCTCCGGAATCCACATGGCTTCGCGGCGCCCCAATCGGAGTGCCATTCACTGCGTCAACCGTGCATGATCCTCATCTCATGCGCGAAGCTCATGCAACGACGAGCGATATGCTTCTTGTTTACGCGCCCGGCAGTTCACCGGATAACTGGCCTGCCGGCGAGGCAAAATTCATCCCCGCCCACTCCGACCTGATATTCCAGATGCATTACACCACCAACGGACGAGCCGCCAGCGATCAAACTGCCGTGGGCATGGTATTTTCAAAACACATACCTATTCGGCGTGTTCTCACGCTCCAGTTGGCCAATGAAGACGACACGATACCCATTCCCCCCGGCGCCGATAACTATCGCGTCGAAGTGCACGGAACGCTGCCCAATGATGCGACGCTATTGAGCTTTTTCCCGCACATGCATCTTCGCGGCAGGCGGTTCGAATACAACATCATTCATCCTGACGCGGCGCCGGACAAGAGAATCGAAACCCTGCTGAGAGTGAATTACGACTTCTATTGGCAGATGAGTTACCGGCTGGCTGAACCGCGTTTCCTGAAAGCGGGAACGGAACTTCAAGCCGTGGCCTGGTATGACAATTCACGAAACAATGCGCACAATCCCGATCCCGACGCGCCAGTGATTTGGGGAGATCAGACCTATAACGAAATGATGGTTGGATTCTTCGACGTCGCAGTGCCTGCGAACATGGACAAAAAGCGATTCTTCATCCGGCGTCCGGAATGAGGGCAGCCCAGTCGTGACGTTAGCGAACCTCGATGTCGCCTGAGCCGGTTTCAATGTGTACGGAGACTCCGCCTCCGCGAACCTTTCCGCGAACGTCTTTCTTGCCGCTGGCAACTTCCGTGGTCATGGGGAAGTTCACCGACACGGTCCCTGAGCTGGTATGCGCATCGAGGTCGAACGAAGCATTCGAAGGGAATCGCAAGCGCACGGTTCCTGATCCTGTATGTACATTCCACGCCCCGGTGGGATCGCCTTCCGCGAGGATGGAGCCACTGCCGGTCGAGGCCTCGAGTGAGCCGCGAAGCCCCTGTAAATCAAGGCTTCCGGAGCCGGTACCGGCCCGCACCGATCCCGAAGCAGTTTGTTCGAGATGGATGGACCCACTACCGGTGTTTCCCTCGAACCCGCCGGCGATGTCCGTGGCGTGAATCGAACCGCTCCCGGTTTTCACATGAACATTGCCATTCACCTGGTCAATCTCAACGTCGCCCGAGCCAGTGCTGGCGCGGACCGTGTTGCCAATTTTTGAAGCCTTGAGGTGTCCGGAACCCGATGAGAGATCCGCGGAACCGTGAATGCCTTCAATGTCCTCACTTCCGGAACCGGTCTGCGCCCGCAGCTGAGTTTCGGAAGGTACAACCAATTCGTAGCTGATTGATATGCCCCTCCGCAATTCGGGATCATCAATGTGGCCGATTCGAATTTCACTCCCGTTCTGCTGAATGGGAGGATTGGATTCAAGACGCCTAATTTTTTCGTCCGCATTTCCGTCGAACCAGTCTGTCGCTCGGATTCGTGCATTGATTCGAACTTCGTCAGACCTTCCCGTTTGGACCTGAATGTTGCCGGATCCCGTGATCACATCCAGATTGACGTTTCCCGAAACTTTCAGGGTGCGCTGAAAAGATCCCTCGGAGGCGGCCACCGCAGGCAGGGCAAGCGAGCAGACAGCCAGAATAAGACAAAGCGGCGCAAGCAGGAAACACGGGCAAGAAGTGGAGGAATTCGTTCTGCGGAGTCGCAATGGTCGCTCCTTCATAGTCCGGCACGCCACCCCAGGGGAGCGGCGGGGTGTCTCGGCCGCCGCAAATCGTCTATTGCAGCACGACCTGATCGCCTTCCTTTAACCCGCTGAGGACTTCGGTTTTCGCTCCGTTCGAAATTCCAATATTCACTGCAACTTTGACCTTACCGTCCTTCGCTTTGGGCTGTGGAATCTCCACCGATGCCTTCTTGTCCTTGTCGTAAATAATTGCGCCTTCCGGAATTTGCAGCACATTCTTGTGTTCTTCGAGAATGATTTCTGCATTGGCAGTCATTTCTGCCTTTAATTCTCCGCCGGGATTATTGATGGAGACACGAACCTCGAAAGTAGTGACATTGTCTTTTTCAACTCCCATCGGAGAGATCTTCGTCACCACTCCGTTGAAAGTCTTGTCTTTGAAACTCTCCACTTTGATCCGTGCCGGTTGCCCGAGATAAACCCGGCCGATGTCGCTCTCATCAACCTTGCCCTTTACATAGACCTGACTGGTATCGCCCAGAGTCATCACCAGGGTCGCGGACGAACCCAATACCAGGATTGAGCTCACCGCGTCTCCGAGTTCTACATCCCGTGACAACACCACGCCGTCCATGGGAGACTCAATATCGGTATAGCTGAGTTGTTCTTCAAGTTGCTTCAAATTGGCGCGGCCCTGTGCGATTTGAGCTTCAGATTGAGCGACTTTTGAGGCTAAAACCACTACCTGCGCCTTGGAGACGTTTTGCTTGTTCAGGGCCAGTTGATAGTTCTTGTCCGCATCATCCAGAGCCGTCTCGGACAGAATTCCGTCCTTGGCCATTCCTTGCGCACGCTCGTACTCTCGCTTCAGCAGCGGAACGTCCGGGCCTTCGGCGTCCACTTTGGCCCGCTGCCAGTCCGCCTGCGAGCTTGCGAGATTAGCCTCGTCCGCTTGCAACGCGGCGCGGGACTGCTCGACCTGGGCCTCGATCTCAACCTTATCCAATTGCGCCAGAAGTTGGCCCTTCTTTACTCTATCGCCCGCGTCCACGTACAGCTTTGTCACGATGCCGCTGGCTTTCGATTTCACCTCGACCTTGGTGATGGGCTCGACTTTCCCGGTCGCCACTACGCTCTTGGCAAGGTCTCCTTTTTCAACCTTCGCAAGCTTCGACGGATCAATCTTGGTGCCGCCCCGGTTGAAGGCGTATAGAGCGCCCGCGAATATCACAATCACCAGAACGACAATTGTGACTATGATGATTCGCTTACGCCGCTTCTTCCTGCCATTATTATTGCCGTTCACACATCCTCCTGATTTTAAGAACAGCGCCTCTGTCCACACTCGTCTTACGAATGGGAAGACAACTAAGTTCCAGAAAACTCGGGCCTCACTTGTGGAAACTGATTGCTTTCGATTTCACACCACTGGAAAGCTTCGTTCATTAGACCGGGTGACACCGAAAACGAAAGCAAACATAATTTAAACGTTACGGTCAGAACCTAAGCGGGGAAGTTCTTCAAAGGCCCTAAGTTGCATTCAATTCTACAGGTTTGGCCCACTCTTGAAAACGCGACACCCTCTTTGGAATGTTAAGATTATGCATTCATGATCGCCTTTGTGCTGCTCCGGGTTTTCCTGGTGATCCTGCTGGTCGCAGCCAATGCCTTCTTTGCCGCCGCGGAATTCGCATTAGTCAGCGTTCGGGATACCCGGATCCAGCAGCTCATTGAAGCCCGCCGTATCGGAGCCAAAGTCGTCCAAAGGCTGCACCGCAATCTGGACGAAGTCGTCAACGGCGTCCAACTCGGCATCACCGTCGTCAGCCTCACCCTGGGATGGATTGGCGAGCCGATCGTGGCCCACATCGTCGAGGCTTCCCGCTTCATCGCCAAAGTCCCTCACGCCCTCGTGTACGCGCATGGCATCGCCATCATCGTCGCGTTCAGCCTCATTACCTGCATGCACGTGATTTTGGGCGAACTGGTGCCGAAGTCATTAGCATTGCAACGCTCGGAACAAGTCGCTCTCGCCGTTGCCGCTCCTATGGAGGTTTTTCTCACCCTCACCCGGCCGGTGATCTTCCTGATGACCCGTGCCGCCGGCTCCGTTCTGCGCACATTTGGCTCGCGCAAAATTCGCCAGGGACCGGTGCATTCTCCAGACGAACTGAAGCTGATTGTGACCGCAAGCCGCCAGCTGGGGCAAATTCCGCCATTCCAGGAAGAGATGATTCATCAGGCGCTGGAACTCGATAACATCACCGTGCGAGAAGTTATGGTTCCCCGTCCCAATATTTTTTCCTTGCCCGGCGATATGAATCTCGATGAAGCTCTAAAGCGCGTCACCGAAGAACAACATTCGCGCATCCCTGTTTTCGATCCTCAAAGCGGCCCCGAGCATATTGTCGGGGTCCTTTATTCTAAGGACCTCATGCGCTGGATTCGCATGCGGCTGGCGAATCTTCCGACAGCCGCCCGAATTTCGGGCATGAAAATCAGCCAGATCATGCACGACGTTTTGGTTGTGCCTGAGACCAAAGTTCTCACCGAACTGCTTACCGAGTTTCGGGAGCGCAAACGCCATCTCGCGGTTGTGGTGGATGAGTTTGGTTCTACCGCAGGAGTGATTACGGTTGAAGACATTCTCGAGCAATTGGTGGGCGAGATCGAAGACGAGTTTGACGTGACGCCATCCGAACAAGCCATGGTAAATAGTGCGGATGAAACTCTCTCGTTGGATGGCTCGGCCAACATCCGCGACCTCGAAGCCCAGTATGACTTGGCGTTGCCCCGCGACCGCGGCTTCGAGACTCTGGCCGGTTTTGTGCTCGCGCAACTACAAAAGATCCCCCGTGCCGGAGAATTTTTCGAATATGACGGCCATCGCTTCGTAATCGCCGAAATGGATGGACATCGCATCGTCAAGGTGAAGATCGAGAATCTGGAACCCAAGCCGGTTGGTCAGGCCGTAAAGTAGTGTCAACCGGGAACTGAGAACTGCAAACTATTAACTGATTCCTAATGCTCCGTTACCTCTCCTTAAGAGTCCTCTACACGCTGCCCGTCATCTGGCTGGTAGTCTCTCTTGTCTTTCTGCTCATCCATTTAGTGCCCGGCGATCCCATTCTCCAGATGCTCGGCGAGGGCGCCCCGGCGACCGACATACAGGCAGCCCGGCACGCCTATGGACTCGATGTTCCACTCGGCCAACAGTACTTTCACTACTGGAAAGGCGTTGTTCACGGAGACCTTGGGCCCTCGGTACGCTTCAACCAGAGCGTCAGCAGCCTGATTGCGGAGCGGTATCCCTATACTTTGCAGTTGACCCTGGCGGCGCTGGTAGTTGCGATTCTGCTATCCATTCCGGCGGGAGTACGCTCTGCCCAAAGGCGAAATCGTTGGGATGACCGGACCATCAGCGTAGTCAGCCTCTTCGGATTGTCGTTCCCGAACTTCGCCCTGGGTCCCATTCTGATTTTATTTTTCTCCATCGAGCTGGGATGGTTGCCCGTCTCCGGCTCTGGCAGTTTCGCACACCTAATCTTGCCGTCCATCACGATGGGCGGCGCATTGGCGGCGATTCTGACGCGCATGGTTCGCACCTCCATGCTCGAGGAACTCGGCCAGGATTACATACGCACCGCCCGCGCCAAGGGTTTGCCCGAGCGAACAGTTGTGTGTCGCCACGCATTGCGCAATGCGATGATTCCGGTGATTACGGTCTTGGGATTGCAGTTCGGCGCGCTTTTGGCTGGCGCAATCGTAACCGAAACAATTTTTTCGTGGCCGGGAATCGGAAGGCTCACAATTCAAGCCATTAGTAACCGCGATTATTATTTGGTCCAAGGATGCATCCTTGCGATTGGGCTAACCTACGTCGCGGTGAATTTTCTGACGGATTTGCTTTATTCGGTGGCGAACCCGAGGATTAGGCAGTAAGGCTAGCCTCCCACAAAGAGCAAGCAAGCGGCCACAACCTTCTCGCGGCTGTAGTAGGCAGCGTGAAGGGTGCCGGCGGGATCAGATGCTTCATACTCCCGTTTGACTGAGTTCCAGCTTCAGATTCTTTCGGGTTCGGTACGACTGCCATTGGTTGTGAAATATATCGTCTTTGAAGTCCCAATCCACCGCCCAGTAATCCACCATTCGGCCCCCTGCTTAATCGTGCCTCGCACTTCGGCGGGACGTCGTCGAGGGGAATGACAAAATCGGAGTGCGTCAGAGTGACTTCGCGCTCTTTTGTTTTTACGTCAACTTTTAGAGCGCCCAGCTCGAAAAACTCATGCCGGAATTTGCTTGCCTTCGTTTTTTCGGAAGAATCCAATGAAGACTGCGAGAATCACTGAGGTTTGCGTAGGATGAAAAAGCGGAAACCGAAAATTATCAGGGACAACAAGAAACGCGGGGAGTGGGCGGAGTCGGTGTTTGCGGCGCGGGCGGCGGAGAATGGATTGCAGATAAGCAAGCCGTTTGGAGATTCGGGGAGGTTTGATTGCGTGGTGGGGACTCCGGGGAAGTTTGCAGCGGTGCAGGTGAAGTGCACGATTGCAAAACAGCACAACGCGAAAGGATACATCTGTAACCTGAAGAGCAATAACAAGAAGTACCGGCCGAGGTCGTTCGATTTTCTGGCCGCGTACGCGATACTTGAAGACACGTGGTACATCGTTCCCGAAAAGGCGATTCGCGGGATGGGAGCTATTTGCTTGTGCAGCACGATGCCGAAGTATGAGGAGTATCGGGAGGCGTGGCATCTGCTGAAATCCCCACTTCTCGCAACAGCTGCGAGAAATGGGGCACCCGGAGCGTCGGGGTGTGAAGAGACAGCGGAAGAACCTCCAAGTGAATCGGACGAGACCCGGATGGGTGTGGGATTGGCACGGATGCAGGCGGCGATGAATTCATTTCGAAATTACATGGAGAAGGGTGGAGTGTAAGGTTCGGGCTTTCCCGCGACGGCGGAGCCTTTTTTCGGTGTTTGATAAATAAGATCCAGTAAGGATGGGCCAGCCTGCCTGGCATCCAGATTCACCGGGCTGCTTTTTGTTGGCGAACAATTTACGAAAACCGGAAGACCGTTTAGAATAGCCTTGTGTCACTTTCTCCCAACTTGCTGACCTCCCCACTCGATTGGGCCCATCCTCTTGTTCGCGACTGGTTCGTTGGGCGCTTTGGCACTCCGACTGAGCCCCAGGAGCAGGGATGGCCGCACATTCTTGCTGGACATACGACGCTGATCTCCGCTCCTACCGGCTCCGGCAAGACGCTGGCGGCGTTTCTGGCGTGCATTGACCGGTTGGTCCGTAAAGCATTGGCCGGCGATCTCCAGGATCGAACTGAAGTTCTTTACGTTTCGCCGTTGAAGGCTTTGGGCAATGATATTCAGAAGAATCTTGAAGTTCCCTTAGGCGAAATCCTGCAAATGGCGGGCGAGCGCGGGCTGCTGATGCCGCAAATTCGTACCGCGGTGCGCACAGGAGACACATTGATGCCGGAGCGGCGGGCGATGCTGAAGCGGCCTCCGCATATTCTGGTGACCACGCCCGAATCGCTTTACATTTTGCTCACGGCGGAAAAGAGCCGTGCAATCCTGCGCGACATTGAGACTGTGATCGTGGACGAAATCCACGCCGTTGCCGACGACAAGCGCGGGGCGCATTTAATGCTCTCACTGGAGCGGCTGGAGGCGCTGACGAATCGTACTCCAGTTCGCATCGGCCTTTCGGCTACGCAGAAGCCTATTGAAGAAATTGCTCATTTCTTGACCGGAGGCTCGCGTCCCGCGCCGGTCGTCGTTGATGTGGGCCACAGGCGCAAGCTGGATCTGGCGATTGAAATTCCCGGCAGCGAATTGGGAGCGATCGCCACCAATGAAATGTGGGACGAGATTTACAACCGCCTCGTGGAGTTGGTGGAACAGCACCGTTCGACGCTTGTCTTTGTGAACACCCGCAGGCTTGCGGAGCGGCTATCCCATCATCTTGCCGAACGGATTGGCGAAGACAAAGTTGCAGCTCATCACGGCAGCCTCTCGCGCAAGCTGCGCCTGAATGCGGAGAAGCGGCTGAAGGAAGGCGAAGTCAAGGTTCTTGTTGCGACCGCATCGCTGGAACTCGGTATTGATATTGGGACGGTTGATCTGGTCGCGCAGATCAGCTCGCCGCGGGCCATTGCTGTGGCTTTGCAGCGAGTAGGACGATCGGGGCACTGGCGAGGGGCAATTCCCAAGGGAAGGTTTTTCGCCACTACTCGCGATGAGCTGCAGGAATGCGCCGCGCTGGTGCGGGCCATCCGGCACGGCGATCTGGACCGCATCATTATTCCGGACGCACCGCTCGATATTTTGGCTCAGCAGATTGTGGCTACCTGCGCGGCGGGGAAGACTGCCGAGCTTCGCTCGGCTGGACAGCCGAGGGCGGCTGTCCCTACGTGGACACCGGGGGCGGCCGGTCCTTCGCGAGCAGAGGAAGACGCCGGCGGCTGGGACGAAGACGAACTTTTTGCTTTGGTCCGGCGGGCTTATCCATACCGAAATCTTTCGCGGGAGATATACGATTCTGTTCTCGACATGCTTTCCGAGGGGATTGCCGCGAAGCGTGGACGCTACGGGGCCTACATCCATCGCGATCGTGTGAACCATAAGTTGCGCGCGCGACGGGGAAGCCGCCTTGCCGCGATTACCAGCGGTGGTGCAATTCCCGAGACGGCATTGTTCACCGTTGTGCTTGAACCGGAAGGAAACGTCATTGGCACGCTGGACGAAGATTTCGCCGTGGAAAGCAACGCGGGCGACATCATGCTTCTGGGGAATAGTTCCTGGCGAATCCGGCGCGTCGAAGGCAAATCCGGCCGCGTGATTGTTGAAGATGCTCATGGCGCTCCACCCAGCGTTCCGTTCTGGCGCGGTGAAGCGCCGGCGCGCACCGAGGAATTGTCGCTGCATGTTGCCGATTTCCGGCGACAGATCAGCGAGATGCTGCCCACCACATCGCCGATTGCGCTGTCTCCGAATCGGCCGGAAGTTGCGGCGGCGGTCGCATGGCTGAAGGAAGAATGCGGACTCGACGATTCAGGGGCCGAGCAGGCTATTCAGTACGTTCTGGAAGGGCGCGCGGTATTGGGCGCGGTGCCGACTCAAGACACGGTTATCGCGGAGCGATTCTTTGATGAAGGCGGCGGAATGCAGTTGGTGATCCATGCGCCCTTTGGCGGACGAATCAACAAAGCATGGGGACTGGCTCTGCGCAAACGCTTTTGCCGCAGCTTTAATTTCGAATTGCAAGCCGCCGCCACCGACAATGGACTCAACATCGCTCTGGCTGAACAGCACAGCTTCCCTCTAGCTGACGTATTCCACTTCCTGAATGCGGAAACCGTGCAGGAAGTCCTGATACAAGCGGCGTGCACTTCGCCGATATTCGCCACGCGCTGGCGTTGGGACGCGAATCGGGCTTTGGCATTGCTTCGCTTCCAGGGCGGCAAGAAAGTTCCGCCGCAAATCCAGCGCATGCGCGCCGATGATTTGCTGGCGTCTGTGTTTCCCGATGTCGCTGCCTGCCAGGAAAACATTGTGGGAGACATACAGATTCCCGACCATCCTCTGGTGAACGAAGTGATGAAGGATGTTCTGAATGAAGCGATGGATATCGAGGGCCTGAAGAATCTACTCAATGGCATGGCGGACGGAAAAATTCGCTGCGTTGCCGTGGACACGCCGGTGCCTTCGCAATTCTCCCACGAGATTTTGAATGCGAATCCCTATGCTTATCTCGATGACGCGCCGCTCGAAGAAAGAAGAGCGCGCGCGGTCGAGATGCGGAGAATTTTGCCCGAGTCGGTGCTTGAGGAAGTTGGCAAGCTCGATCCAGCGGCGATCGCGCAAGTACGTGAGGAAGCTTGGCCCGATGTGCGCGATGCGGATGAGTTGCACGATGTGCTGCATACGCTGGTGGCACTGCCGATTTTGCTGCTGCCCACGTGGGAACAGCCGTCCCCGGCTGTTCTGCCGGGTGGAGCTCGGCTGCGGCTGAATGACTCCGCAATGAAGTTTAATTTGGCTCATGGATTGTGTGAATTATCGCCTCTGCCTTCTGACCGAGCTTCGCTCGGTCGGACAGCCGAGGGCGGCTGTCCCCACATGGCCGATGCCGGCCCTGAGTGGCAGAAATATTTCCTGTATTTGCTGGACCAGGGGCGGGTTACGACAGCGATAGCGAAGGGGCGTGATTATTGGGTTACCGCCGAACGCGCCAAGCCGTTTGAGGTGCTGTTTCCTGACGTGGAGTTCAGGCCTGAGACGGCTGAAGTTGATGGAACGCGTCTTTCGCGAGAGGATGCTCTGCTGGCGCTGGTGACTGGGTGGATGTCCCATATTGGTCCGGTCACTGCATCACAACTCGCACAACTGCTCGGGCTGCCGTCTTCCGAAATCGAACAGGCATTGCTTCGCATGGAGGCCAGCGGCGCGGTGCTGCGCGGGAAATTTACGGATGGTGTGGCGCGGACCCCCTCGTCCGCGAATGGAGAACCTACGAATGGGGATACCGAGTGGTGCGACCGCCGGTTGCTGGCTCGGATTCACCGGCTGACGGTCGCAACTTTGCGGAAGCAGATTCAGCCTGTAACATCGGCGCAATTCATGCGTTGGCTGCTGCGCTGGCAGCGGGTTGTTCCAGGTTCGCAAATGCAGGGCGAGCGCGCCACTCTCGAAGTTTTGCGCCAGTTGCAGGGATTCGAAATTCCGGCAAACGCATGGGAGCGGCACGTGCTGGCTCGTCGTATCGCAAATTATGATCCCAAGTGGCTCGATCAGCTTTGTTTAACGGGATCCGTCGGATGGGGGCGGCTGTCTCCGCATCCCGCGACGATAGATTATGGGCCGGAGTCGAAGGCTAATGAGGACTCGGAAGCGCCGCAAAGAAAGCGCCGGGTGATCCCTACGAGCGTTGCGCCGATTACGTTCTTTGTTCGTGAAGATGCGGATTGGATGTCGCCTCATAATCCAACAACCGCCGATCCTAATTCGCGGGGATTGAGTGAGGGCGCGCGGCAGGTTCTGGATTTTCTGCGTCATCGCGGGGCATCGTTCTTTGCCGACATTGTTCGCGGAGCGGGGAAGTTGAAAGCCGAAATCGAAACCGCCCTGTGGGAACTGGTCGCTGCTGGAGTCGTGACCGCCGATGGCTTCGATAATCTGCGGGCGCTGATTGACCCCAAGCGGCGTGCCGGTCAAGGAAGCGGCCGGAGTACCCGTCCGCGCCACAGCTCCGGACGCTGGGCGCTGCTTTACACCGATCACGCCGTGGAACGAAATCGGGCAGTAGAAGCGACGTGCTGGATGCTGTTGAAGCGGTATGGAGTGGTGTTCCGCGATGTGCTCGCCCGCGAGACCAACCTGCCTAAGTGGCGTGAGCTCCAGGTCGCCTTCCGGCGACTGGAAGACCGGGGCGAGATTCGCGGAGGCCGCTTTGTAGATGGATTTATCGGCGAGCAATTCGCGCTGCCGGTTGCGCTGGAATCGCTTCGTGAGAGCCGAAAATTGCCGCCGAACGGGGAAATGATTACGATCTCTGCTGCGGATCCGTTGAATCTGGTCGGAATTCTTGTGCCGGGCGAACGCGTTCCGGCAATATCGGGAAAGACCGTGAGTTTCCGGGATGGGGTGGCGATCACAGAGTCGAACTTGGAGTTCGTCGGTCCCCAATATCTGGTGGCGGGGCCGCATGCGGCCGCCGGATAACGTGACAGAAAAAAATCGGAAGCGCGGTGAGGGGGTCTCAGCGCTTCCGATTGGCTCCGTCACGCGAATCACTTAAAAAGCGCTTCCCCGGTCGCTTTTGCGAACAGTGCCCGCTTGCCTTGTACCATTCCGGTGCGCGGCTGTGTTCGATCCGACGATCTTGTTACGAAATCCGAACAAAACCGCCCGGCCACCCTCTGAGCGCTCCGCAACAGGAGTTTTCAGCTAACCGCTAAACCGTTGTTAAAAAACATGATAGACGTAATTTAGACGTTGGGATGGGGTTTTAAGAGGGTCGAGAATCACGAAGGAAAAAGACGAAACGAACGCGGTAGGGGATTTCGCTGTTTCAGTATACGAACAACCGCAAAAAATCGAGCCCTTTTACAGCAGGGACCCGTCTCGTCACGTTCGTGTAAAACGCTAGGGCACCTTCAGTTGCAGAAGTTTCGCTGGGTCCACGTATATGCCTTCCCAGCGGACCGCGACGTGGAGATGCGGCCCTGTCGCCCGGCCCGTGCCACCGCTCAGACCGATCAACTGCCCTCGCTTCACCTGCTCGCCTTCTTTGACTTTGAAATCCGAAAGATGCATGTAAATGGTCAGCAGTCCCTGCCCGTGATCCAGCATCACGCAATTCCCTTCAAAGTACATAGGCCGCGCAACCAAAACGACGCCGCTGTTCATAGCCGATACCTGAGTGCCTTCGGGGACCGCATAATCCAGGCCTTGATGGGTGCTCTGCACCTCACCGTTGAAGGTGCGCTGCGTGCCGAATAAGCCTGAGACGGGCGCATTCACCGGAGGCTCGAAATCCCCCGACCACTCCTTCAGCGGATTGATCTGGCTGAATATGTCTTGCTTGAGCGTCTTGTCCTCCAAGGCCTTCTTAAGCTGCTCCGGGTTGGGTTCGGTAAATTTCGTTGGCACGGTGATTGCAATGCTTGCGTAGGATGCGCGTGTGACGACAATTCTTCGCACGAAAGAAATCTTCGTTCCACGGCTGGTGATTCCGTCGAGTCGCAGCCGATAGCTATCGGGCTTAGTTTCGAGGCTGACGCCGGCGATGGCAAACCATTTCCTCGAATGCGGATCGAAGGCGAAATACACATCATGATCCAGCCATTTTCCGGCTAAGGACCGTAAGTGGGTGGGCGCCGCGACTTGAAAAATAATCGGCGAGCCATTGACCAATCGGGAAGGCTGCCAGTGAACCGACAACGCATCTTCGGCAGAGGCCCCGTGACCAGAAAGAATGGCAGTCAGCGAGAAAAGTAAAAAGTATTTGGAGATCGTCCTGATCATTTGCAACAGAACCGAGGAAACCAGACTAGCACTGACCGGCGTGATCTCCGGTCTATAATTTGGCATCCTTGGCCGTAATTCGGCCCTGAATTCTAGCCTGCGGCTATGCTAGTATTCCGCTGCCCTGAGGATAATGCTCGCAACGCATCCTCAGGGACGCGAATCATCATCCAAACTGGTCCGCACCATTGGCGGAATCAGAATGACCATGAAAGACACTCTCGGAGTGTTGCTTGCTGGAGGGGCCGGGGAACGGCTCTATCCCCTGACCCGTGATCGCGCGAAGCCTGCGGTTACCTTTGGCGGCATGTATCGCATCATTGACATCACGCTTTCCAATTGCATCAATTCCGACCTACGCCGGGTCTATATCCTCACTCAATATAAGGCGCTGTCTTTGAACCGCCACATCCGGGAGGGATGGAACATTGTGGGCCGGGAAATGGGCGAGTTCATCGAGGTGCTGCCGCCCATGAAGCGCGTGAGCGAACAGTGGTACCAGGGCACCGCCGATGCGGTGTACCAAAACATTTACTCAATCGGATCCGAGCAGCCGCGCCATGTTTTGATTCTCTCCGGCGACCACATCTACAAGATGAATTACGGCCGGATGCTGAAACAGCACAACGATTCAGGCGCGGACGTGACGCTGGCGACCATTCAGATTGATCCTGAGGAGGTTGCGCGGTTCGGCGTGGTGGACGTTGATCGCGACTATCGCGTGGTGGGATTTCTGGAAAAGCCGAAGCAAACCGATTTGCGGTCACCGTACAATCCCGCCAAGGTTTCGGCATCCATGGGAATTTATATTTTTAATACAGACGTGCTCATTCCCGTGCTTCTAAAAGACGCGGAGGATCAGCAGTCCAGCCATGACTTTGGCAAAGATATTTTGCCCAGGATGATGGACGATTACCGCGTCTATTCCTTCGATTTTGTGGATGAGAATAAGAAGGAAGCGCTCTACTGGCGGGACGTAGGGACGCTGGAGGCGTATTACGAGGCGAACATGGATATCGTCTCGGTCTCGCCCGTTTTCAATTTGTACGACTCGCAGTGGCCGATTCGGACTCATCAGCGGCAGTACCCGCCTGCAAAGTTCGTTTTCGCCGAAGCCGGACGCACCGGGCAGGCCCTGGATTCGATTGTCTCCGCAGGATGCATTGTTTCCGGCAGTTCCGTCCGCAATAGCGTTCTTTCTCCGGATGTGCGGGTGAATTCCTACAGTGATATTGACGCCGGCATTCTGTTCTCCCACGTCAATATAGGGAGGCATTGCCGGATTCGGAATGCGATTATTGACCGCGATGTCCACATCCCGGAAGGGACGACGATCGGGTACGACCCCGAGGCCGACCGCCAGAAATATTTTGTGACGGAAAGCGGCATCACGGTGGTCACTCGCGATTACTCCCTGTTCGAGAATCCGGTGACAGTTGATTACTTCACCAGCGAGTGAAGGGGAGAACTGGTCAACGCCAGCCTGGCGTCCACAGCTCCCAGCGTCCTTGCGGGGGCTGCGTCCTCTAAGTCGTCCCATTTACCTGCAATGGTCGTTGATCGCCGCTTTCGCGGGTTCAAGGCGAGCAGGAGTGTCCACCACACAATAAATCCTGTCTTAGCCCCGGGGGCATGTGGTACGTGGCTTCGGGAAGTCCGGCCGCGAAGGTTGGGTAATGTCACAAGGTAACTTGACCGCTCATTTTGCTAAAGCTAGATTCCAGACTGGCGGCTTATGCGGCCTGGGGGCAGGATATGTTAATGAAGCGACGCGCTGGAGCGATCGCGGTTCTGATCCTGATGGGGGCGATGGCTCAATCGCAGGATGCAGATCCCCAACAGCCATTGGGAGACATAGCTCGAGGGCAGCAGGAATTGCATCCGAAGTCACAGAGCGCAGGGGAGAGAGTCTATACTGACGAGGATTTCACTAATCAGTCGAAGTTAGTGGATGGCAGCGAAGTCAATGAGGCCCCCTCCGCGCCCGAATCGAAGGCTTCCGGGACTGAACGAAACAGAGACCAGGCAAAACCGAAAGACTCGGTTGCTCAAAGTGGAAAGTCTTTGCGCGCGCAGTCGGTTTTTGATCGCAAGCACGATTCAGCGGACGATGTGATTGTGGTCCCTGCCGGAACGAAAATTCAGGTCAACATGATGGATCGCGACGTCGAGGCGCCGGTGCGGCTAAGGTTTTCGACGCCGATTCCAGCTTTGACGAAGGTCTCGCTGCATATCTACGGCTCTCATTACCGAGGAGGCTATTATGCTTCGCTCGCCAGGATAACTATCGGAGACGTTACCTATCGGGTGCAGAGCGATACGGTGCCGTGCGCCACGGGAGATGGAGTCTTTACGCTGACTGCGCCTCTGCGGATTAAGAGGTAGCGCCTTCATTTGATAATGTCGGGTTTTGGGTGCAGCCTTCCGTTTCGAACCGCACATGCCGAGCAAATGCCCGATCCTTGACCGATAGGAACGTAAATAACATCGAGATTCGGAACCGCTGAGAAAAATTCGAGCCAGTAAGTCGCGACACCTTTTTACGATGTCGCGGTGATAGGTGGGAACAAGATGCCAGCCATTTTCTGCCGCGAGCTTTTCGGCATGTTCCCTCGCTTTCTGATAATCGCCGCTAAACTCGATCAGTTTTGCGCCTTGTGCCCGCATCGCAGATCAAGTGGGCGCGCGGATTAGCAAGTGGAATGGAAGGGCTAGCGGGCGGCCTTGACTGGAACCGGTGTGTTGGTTTTGCTCCGGCTGTCAGATTGTCCGGGACGGAGCCACCAGATCAATCCACCGGCGAGAACCAGGCAGATGGCAATCAGTTGGGTTCCGCTCATGATTCCGCCGAATACGGAGCCGCGTCCTGGATCGTCGCGCACGAATTCGATCAAGAATCTGGCAATCCCGTAGAGAAATAAATAGGAGCCGAAGATCTGGCCATCGAACTTTTTGCGTTTGAACATCCACATGAGAATGATAAAAATGACAAGCTCCGCCGCCGATTCAAACAATTGCGTTGGCTCAAGCGCCTGGTTCAGCGGAGTTCCGACGAGCGAGGCGGCCAGAGGGTTGGTAAAGGTGACGCCCCACCAGTGGTGAGTGGGTTTGCCATAACAGCATCCCGCGGCAAAGCATCCCAGCCTGCCGATGGCGTGACCCATGGCAAGCCCGGGAGCGAAGGCATCGAAGGTCCTCAGCGCAGGCATGCGATGCTTGCGGACGTACCATACTGCCACGATCAGCGAGGCAATCAGGCCGCCGGAGAAGACGCCTCCGGACTGCAGCGTCTCCCAGCTGAAAATCTCCCGCAGGGTAGAGTGAGTGCTCCAGTCATTAATGATGTAAAGAACTTTCGCGCCCACGATTCCCGCGAGCACGATGAGGATGCCGAAGTTCCATGCGGTGTCGGGATTGATTCCCTCCTTCTCGGAATTGCGGACGCTGATGAGCAGTCCGACAAGAACTCCTAAAGAGACAAGGAATCCATACGTGGGCAGGTTAAAGTTGCCGATATGAAAGAGGCGTGGAAACACTTGATAAGTTAGATGCGGCGACAGGAATATTTGTTACGGGCACAGTGTAGCAGGGTTGCAAACTCGGAATCGCCGGCAGAGACGGGGAAGAGTAAAAGCTGACCCATCAAGCCGTGTGGCGGGCCGAGAATGAACCGTCGGTAGACGTTGGGAACCTGCCGCGACCCATTAGGCATCTCCGCGTGGCGGAGCGTTGCACACCGGATCGTATCTACGAGTCAGGCTCCCGTTCATTCAGCATTGGTTCAAAAATCGGTGACCACCATCACCAACTTTGTAGGCCAGCTTTCATGTTGGATGCTAGGGAAATCTTCAAAGATTGGCAAGGGGGAAGTAGAAGAAAGATGGCAATCGGCTTGCCAGCAACTTTGGTAAGAACAATCTTTAGTAAGGCGGAGTGGCGGCTAGCCGGCGCGCTTCTCGCTTGCGAGAACCTCATCGAGCGCGTGGGAAAGATGCTTAGCGCGCTGCTTCAGGTCAGGGACGGGTTCGCCTTTGCCGTTTGCCAGATGATATTCGTCGGCGATGTTAATAGCGGCCAATACGGCAACGCGCGAAGTATCCACGGTTTGGGTGTGTTCGGCGACGGCGCGCATTTTGGCGTCAACGTAGGCGGCGAGTTTGAGAATGTAGTCGGGATCGGAGCCGCGAAGATTGTATCCCTGATCGAAGATTTCGACGCGGACGCTTCCGTTGGCTGAATCTCTGGCGGGGGGATGTTTCGTGGCAGTGGCCATTGTCTAACTCCGGAATTAAATTGCGTCCCTTTCAGGACACTTTTTCTCGCCCCCACTTTTCTACCCACGGCCTGCGCCCGTTCGACAAGCACAGGGCAGATCCTGGGCTGCATCCTACCCGGCACGCTATCCGCGAAAAACTAACTAGCGGCCTGCTCCTCGCCAATGGATTCTACCTGGTGGAGCATCTTTTCCACGCGGCTGCGAATCTCTTCCCGCTCCCGGCGCAGCTGTATCGCCTCACGACGCAAAGCTTCGAGTTCTTCTTCGCGTTCTTCCAGTTGCTGGCGGAGCCGTTTTAAATCCCGCTCCGCGTTGGCCCGGCCTTCGCGCGCGGTCTTAAACATCTCAATCGTACGATAGACTTTGTCTTCCAGCGCCTGAAAATCGTCGGCCGGAGCCTGGGTGGATACTTCTTCTCCTACCTTTACAGACATAATTGCACACTCGCGAGAGAAATTCGGAACTTGTGCGCAGTATACCGCAGAAGCCTGTGAAGAGATCAGTAGGAAGGGTCAAGGAACCAATTTGATCAGGAAGCAAGACCGGCATTGCGCTTCTTTCGGTGCAGTTCGGTTTGTGAGGGACGCTCCCCCGGGCATTGTCGAGCTTCGCTCGACCGGACAGACGAGGACGCGTCTGCCGCTACACGCTCAGCTTTCGCAGCCTTCTCGCTGCTTCGTCCAGCGTTTCTTCTTTTTTGCAGAAGGCGAAGCGCACCTGCTGCGCGCCATCTTTCGGATCGCGATAGAAGCTGGATCCGGGAACGGCTGCTACGCCAATTTCTTTCACAAGGTATCTCGTAAATTCGACGTCGTCGGCGAAGGCAAACGCGCTGATGTCCGTCATGACGTAGTAAGCGCCGCGGGGGCGGAAGCATCGGAACCCGGCGCCGGTCAAGGCAGGGATCAAACGCTCACGCCGCTGGCGATATCCGTCCGCGAGGTTTTGATAATAGTGGCGCGGCAATCCGAGTGCGGCCGCACCCGCATCCTGGAATGGGGCCGGAGCGCCGACGGTAAGAAAATCGTGGACCTTTCGAATCGCGTTGGTAATTGCATCTGGCGCAACGGCCCATCCCACGCGCCAGCCGGTCACGCCGAAAGTCTTTGACATGCCATTGATGGTGACGGTGCGATCCTCCATGCCCTCGAGGCCGGCTATCGAAATGTGTTGCGCGCCGTCATAAAGAATGTGCTGGTAAATTTCGTCGGTGATTGCCAGAACATTGAATTCCACGCAAAGGTTGCGAATGATTTCCAGTTCGGCGCGGGTAAACACTTTGCCGGTCGGATTATTGGGAGTATTCACAATAATGGCTTTCGTGCCGGGGTGGAAGGCTGCGCGTAATTCGCCCTCATCAAAGGTCCACTCGCCGTCTTCAGAGATCGGCGGGTGCAGTTTTACGAAGCGCGGCCTTGCGCCGGAGAGGATTGAATCGGGCCCGTAGTTTTCGTAGAACGGCTCGAAGATGACGACCTTCGTCTCCCGGATTGCACGTGGCGAGCAAGGTGGAAATCATTGCTTCTGTCGAACCGCAGCAGACGGTGATTTGAGTTTCGGGATCAACGGGAATGTTTTGCCACCCCTGCATGTGGCGCGCGATGGCGTCGCGGAGATTCTTCGCGCCCCATGTGATCGCGTACTGATTGACGTCATTCGCGATAGCATTCCGCGCCGCGAGCTTTATTTCGGCCGGCGCCGGAAAGTCAGGGAAACCTTGAGCCAGATTCACCGCGCTATAAAGCATCGCCTGGCGCGTCATGTCGCGAATGACAGACTCGGTGAAGAAACTACTCTTGTCGCTGAGAAATTGCTTGGATGGACTGGCCGCATTGCCCATGGTGGCCTCAGACTAGCATGGGAATTCTGAGGCCATCCATCAGGACGCGGGAATTACATTTGGGCTTGCAAAAATTCTCCGGGGAGGCGAACCATTCTGCCACGTGCGGAGATTGGTCTCGTTGCCTCTCGCATGGCCTCATATTTTTCGTGAGCGCCATCTTCGGATAACGCTTTTGCCGTGGACATTCTTTCCATGCGAATGCCGAGAGTGCGTTCCAACTGATAAAGGTCGGCGTGTTGCTCGCGTGAGAAGAGGGTTGAGGCGATGCCGCGTCCGCCCGCTCGTCCAGTGCGTCCTACACGATGGATGAAATTCTCCGCAACCTCAGGCAGGTCGTAGTTAATGACATGCGCGATATCCTGCACGTGAATTCCGCGGGAAGCCAGATCGGTTGCGACCAGGATGCGGTAGCGGCCTTGCTGAAATCCAGCAAGCGCCGAGGTTCGCTGCGACTGGGAACGGTCGCCGTGAATCATGGCGGCAGCGAAGCCTTCGCGATTCAGGTTCCTGGCGAGCCGCTCGGTTCCGCGTTTGGTGCGGGCGAAAACCAGACAGCGTCCCGTTTCTTTTGCGAGCAGGCGATGAAGCATTTCCTGCTTGCCGTCGGCAGTAACTTCAAAGGCCTGAACCCGAACATTTTCGGAAGGTTTTAGAGTCGAGCCGAATGCAATCCTCACCGGATTGGTCATGTAATCGTTGACGAGGTGGACGACGGAGGCTTCGAGCGTCGCTGAAAAGCACATCGTCTGTCGCTGTTTCGGCAGAATAGCGGCGATTCGGCGAATTGCGGGAAGGAATCCCATATCGAGCATGCGGTCGGCTTCGTCGAGCACCAGCACTCGGAGATCTTTGAAGTTGACCAGCCTGCGGTCGAGGAAATCTTCTAGTCGTCCGGGAGTTGCGACCACGAGGCGCGCTCCCCGCCGCAGCGCACTGAGTTGTTGCCCTTCCGCCAGACCGCCGACGACCAGGGCGGCGGGAGATAGCTTGTTTCCCCGCAAAGCATTGTACTGATCCACAATCTGCATCGCCAGCTCGCGGGTGGGAGCGAGAACAAGGGCTGCAATTCCGGAAGCATCGCACTGGAGCAGATGTTCGATGATTGGAACGAGAAACGCCAGAGTTTTACCGGTTCCGGTTTGAGCGGTGGCGAGGACGTCCTTGCCTAAGAGCGCTTCAGGGATCGTGGCGGCTTGAACGGGTGTTGGTGTTAAAAAATTGAATGACGATAGCCGCTGTTTTGTATAAACGGAAATCGTGAGGTCTGAAAAATTCTGCATTTGTATTGTTTTCTCTTGCTTTCTTTACTGGCGATGGCGGCGCATACACGTTGGCGCGCAGGCAAATGCCATGATTTGGTTCAATTACGCGAAAAACTTACGGAGTGGAAGAAAGGTGGGAAATCCCAGATCAGGTACTCAACCGGAGCAACCACACCACGCAACCGTGGTATTCAGCGCAACGTCAGTGTATCACGTCAGCGATACCGATCTCGAAGTATGTTTCACCATAGTAACCCGGTACGAACGAACAATCTTTAAACTCCTTCATTCTCCGCTTCGCGGGCAATCCCCCGCCACCAGCCAACGAAGCGGGGCGTACAATAATTTGTTTGCTTCATGGAACCAGCCATCCAGTTCGAGCTCAGACTTGCCAACCGCATGTCGAGACTGGGCACCGAAACTGCATTTGAAGTCCTAAGCAAGGCTCGATTCCTGGAGAGTCAAGGAAAAGAAATCATTCACCTGGAAATTGGCGAGCCTGATTTCGACACCCCTTCCAATATTGTCGAAGCTGCGGTTGGGGCGCTCCATGACGGTTGGACGCACTACGGGCCGTCGGCGGGCTTGCCGGAATTGCGTCAGGCCATCGCCGAAGAGATTGCGCGAACTCGCCGCGTTCCGGTCAGCAGCGATGAGGTGGTTGTAGTACCCGGCGGCAAGCCCATTATTTTTTTCAGCATTCTTGCGTTGATTGATGAAGGCGACGAGGTCATATATCCGAACCCTGGGTTTCCGATTTACGAATCCATGATTCGCTATGCCGGCGGGAAAGCCGTGCCCATAAGGTTGCAGGAAGAAAAAGATTTTGGGCTCGACATCTACGAACTGGCGGGACTCATCAACGAGCGCACGAAACTGA
The DNA here is from genome assembly GCA_050746185.1 of Terriglobales bacterium. GTDB lineage: Bacteria > Acidobacteriota > Terriglobia > Terriglobales > Acidobacteriaceae > PALSA-188. The sequence goes on from JBOGLA010000026.1 coordinate 68,286, forward strand.
TCATCCTTAATTCACCCCACAATCCCACGGGCGGGGTGCTCGATGAGAATCAAGTATGGAACATCGCCGAAATCATCGGCGATCGAAATATTATGATTCTTTCCGACGAGATATACAGCCGGCTGGTTTTTGAAGGCGAACATTTCTCGATCCTCTCAATTCCCGGGTTCAAGGAGCGCACGATTCTGCTGGACGGGTTTTCAAAATCGTATGCGATGACAGGATGGCGCATCGGATACGGAGTGATGCGCCCGGATCTGGCGGCGCAGATCACGCGACTGATGACGAATTCGAATTCATGCACGGCGAGCTTCACCCAGATCGCGGGGATCGAGGCTATTCGCGGAGATCAGTCTTCGGTTGGTAAGATGCGGGATGAATTTCGACGGCGGCGCGACGTGTTCGTGGACGGATTGAACCGGATCAAGGGATTTTCATGCCGCGTGCCGAAGGGAGCATTTTACGCGTTTCCCAACATTACACAAACGGGACGGAGTTCGAAAAATTTGGCTGAGTCGCTGCTTGAAGATGCAGGCGTTGCCTGCCTTTCAGGCGCTTCATTCGGGGCGTTTGGAGAGGGATATTTGCGGTTCAGCGTCGCCAACTCTATAGAGAATTTGCAAAGAGCGCTGGAGCTAATCCAGCGGTGGACTGAGAGAAATTTGTAGTAAAGCCGAAATCAAAGGCCGCGGGCGGGGGCGCCCGCGCCACACGAGCTTATGGGAAATAAATTTCGCGTTTTTGCTACTTGCGACATCGGCGAAGCCATTGATGTGTTGCGACATCGGGGATATGAAGTCGAAGTGTACCCAGAACCGACGTCTCCGCCGAAGAATCTCATCATCGAAAAGGTGAAATCCGGAATTGACGGTCTTATCACCAGCTTGCGCGACCCGATAGATGCCGAGGTATTCGAGGCTGGAAAGGGCAGCTTGAAAGTCGTGGCGCAATATGCGGTGGGTTTCGACAACATTAACCGCGCTGACGCGAATCGCTACAAGATTCCGTTCACCAATACGGCCGACGTCCTTACCGAGGCAACAGCGGAATTTGCTTTCTTTATGCTGGGAGCGCTCGCCCGAAAAATGTGGACAGCCGAGCATCTGACCCGCGAAAACAAATGGAATTACTGGCATCCTTCTTTGCCAATTTTGGGGGATGAAGTAACCGGCAAAACTATTGCGATCATCGGGACCGGACGCATTGGCCTGGCGATGATCAAGAAATGCGCCGGATTCGATATGAATATTCTTTGTTACGACCCGGCGTTTCAAAATCAAGAGTATGCGAGGGCGATTCAGGAAACCATGGATATGCGGCATGCGCGCGGCATCTGCAAAGAAAAAACATGGATCAAATATGTGAGCTTAGAGGAAGCGCTCAGACAAGCAGATTTCGTGAGCATCCATGTGCCGCTGCTTCGGGAGGGCGAAAGCGCCACTCCGACCTATCATCTGTTCAACGAACGCAGTTTGCGACTGATGAAGCCCTCGGCGTTCCTGGTGAACACTTCCCGTGGTCCGGTCGTAGATGAGGCAGCTTTGGCGCGGGCGCTCAACGAAAATTGGATTGCGGGCGCGGCGCTCGATGTTTACGAGAAGGAACCGCTGCCGGCGGACTCCCCGCTGCGCGATCCGGCCATAGAAGACCGCTGCCGGCTTTATCCGCACTTCGCTAGCGCCGGCAAGATCACTCGCCTGTCAACTGATCCCAACAAAGGCATGGCCGGACGATGCATTCAAGGCCTGATGGACGTGTTGGAAAAAAACTACGGCGGAGACATTACAAAAATGCCATATGTGGTGAACAAAGAGGCGTTCGGATGATGCTATTCCCAGTTATCGAAATGACTACTCCGAAACCGTGTGCTCTTCGCTCTGCGCCCGCAGAACCCGGTCAATAGAATAGGGTGCACGGCGCGAAGGTTCGTAGTAATGCCGCACTTGCATCTCACCCAGAAGCCCAACCGCAAGCATATTGAACCCGCCGAGCAGCAGGACCGCTGCAAAAATCATGAGCGGGCCGTGCTTCATCATTACATCGGCGTGATTCAAAAACTTCTCCACCAGTAACCAAAGGGAAACGCCCGAGCCGGCGAAGATGCTCAACATTCCTAAGGTTCCAAAGAAGTGCAGAGGGCGCGAGAGGTAACGCAATAGGAAGCGAATGGTGATTAGATCGAAGAAGACTCTGAAAGTGCGCGAAATTCCATAGTGCGATGCTCCGCGCTCGCGGTTTACGTTGCGAATCGGAACCTCGCAAATCGAAGCGCCGTGCCAGGATGCAAGCGCGGGAATAAAGCGATGGAGTTCGCCATACAGGGGGACCTGCTCCAGAATTTCCCGCCGGTAAGCTTTGAAGGTGGTCCCGAAATCGTGAATGTTCACGCCGCTCAGTTTCGCCATTAACCAGTTGGCGCATTTCGACGGAATCCGGCGCAACCACAGATTGTCAATACGAATCTTTCGCCATCCGCTGACGATGTCGTAGCCCTCGGCAATCTTCTCGAGAAACAGGGGGATATCGGCGGGATCGTGCTGCAAGTCGCCATCCATGGCAATGACATATTCACCGCGCGAGTGATCAAATCCCGCCGCCAACGCTGAGGTCTGGCCAAAATTGCGGCGCAATTTCACCACTGTGACTCGGCTGTCAATGGCGGCGATTTCGCGCAGAAGATTGAAGGTGCGATCTTTGGAGCCGTCATCCACCAGGACGATTTCAAAACTTTCGCCATTGATTTCCATCACCGCCTTGAGGCGGCCGTACAGATCGGTGACGTTCTCCTGCTCGTCGTGCAGGGGAACCACGATGGAATATTTCGGCATGAATTTCTATTATACGATTCCAGGGCAAAGTTTCGACAGTCTCGCAGCCCGAACCAGAACGTAAACCCTCATGGTTGCGCTTTGCGGCGGTTTCCGTATTAAGATGCCATGAGACATAGATTCAAGAGGGGAAGCAGGCTGGGAGCCCGCAAACGATGGACATCGTGGCGATTATGTTTGGAAGCGTGATCTCTACCATGACGGCGCTGACTTTCCTCGAAGTTCGGAGGCTGCGAAAGTTAATAGAAGGGAAGAAATCGGCAGCGCTCCCACCGGCGGAGTCGGCCAATTCCGAACGGCGTTAGAGTTGTTTCTGATTTTGACGGTTTGCGACCAAGCCAACAGACCTGTCATCTAATTAGTGGATTGATTTGGCGAGACTTGCGGTTTTTGCATGTGTTCGTCCGCCTGTTTTGCTACAATAAAAGTTCGATCTTCGATCAAGGAGAGAACATGGCTACCACCACCGTCCCGGAAGTAACACCTGATGTGAAAAAAACGCCTCCGATTTCCCTGACGCCCAATGCCGTGGCTAAAGTGAAGGAAATTATGGCGCAGCAAAATCCGGTCCCCAGCGGTTTGCGGGTTGGGGTTGTGGGCGGCGGATGCTCAGGATTCTCATATTCCATGTCTTTCGAAAATTCTCCCGGCATGATGGACAAAGTGTTCAACATGGACGACTTGAAGGTTTATGTGGACGCCACCTCGGTCATGTACTTGAACGGCTGCGTGGTTGATTACGTGGAAACGCTTGAAGGCGCGGGCTTCAAGTTCGAAAATCCGAACGTAAAAAGCACTTGTGGTTGTGGGTCATCGTTCAGCGTTTAGGTTTGACTTTGGCTACAGGAAAACCCGCCCATCAGGCGGGTTTTTTATTGACTCGGAAAAGCTACTGTTGTTGCGGTGGCTGCTGGGGCTGAATGGGTTGCGCAGGCTGCATGCCGCCGCCGAATTGGGAGCCCTGATTTCCGATGCCCTGATTCCCGAATCCCTGGTTCCCGAATCCAGCGCCGGGGGCAACTGCGCCGGCAGGCTGTCCAATGGGCGCCGCGCCCGCTAATGCCGGTTGGCTCGGGGTGTTGAGCAGGCCTCCCCTGTCCATTTGCGGATTGTAGATAAAGAACCATTCGTTGTAATGATCCTTCTTGTTGAACTCGCGAATGCTCTTCAATTTGCTGGTGCTCACAACCCCGGCAATCGGGCCGCCTCCAAAAGTTTTTCCTGACAGTGTATCCGTGTCGCCTGGCTCGCTTGCGGATGTGGATTGATCGGTACCCGCTCCCGCGGTGGTCTTTGCCGCGCCCCCGGCGCCGTTCGCAGAGAACGCGGACTGCGCGGCGCCAAAACTTCCACCTCCGAATCCGCCGCCGGGTTGCCCGGATTGACTACCGCTGGTGCCGGATGGGTTCAGACCCAGGGCGGCGCCTGGGGTTACTCCTCCTAACGCCGCTTGAACCTGACTGAGATACAGCACTTTGAAATCAGTTCCGGTAATCGGGTCTTTGTACCGCTTGCGCAGGAAGCGAAGGTTATTCGTGCTCTCCAGGTCCTCGATTTTCGTTGGGTACCGGTTAAATTTTTTGTAGTAATGCTGAACCGCGCGCGAGTATTGCACGCCGCGATGAATCAGTTCTTCTTCCCGGTCGCGTTTCACCTGAAATGCAATACTTGGGGCGATGGCGGCGGCAGCAATGGTCAGCAGGGCTACAGTCAACAGCAGCGCGAGCAGAATGTAGCCGCCTTCGGAAGGACGCGACGCGCGGCGCGAGGTGGGGGGCGAAGTAATCATTTCTATCCTTGCCCCTGGGTGAGCGGAATGCTTTGGCGATTGTTGGTGAGCACATCTTCAATTTCCACCGATGTAGGAGAAATTTGCAGGACTTTGTAACGCCGGTCCACGATCTCGCCTTCGCCGGCGATAAAAACATCATCGCCCTGGGAGAGGAATATCTTTTTCGGCTCGCCGGGCCGGCTGGCGAATCCGTAAAATTTAAGATTGATTGGAGGCGGCGGGGGCGGACCCTGCGCCACTGGAGGAGGCGCGGGCATGGGCTTGATAGCCGGGAATTTAGCTTTGGGAATTACCTCCGCCTCCGCCCGAAAGATATTCCGTCCCTTCCCTTCGTATTTCGTATCTTCGCTGACTCTCAACAGGTCCAGGCGCAACGTTGGATCAAGGCTGCGTTCAACAGTGGTCGTCTTCTTATTGTTACGAGTACCGCGGTGAGCCGTCGGCGTAGAGGCCGCGGGAACCGACGTTGCGGAAGGAGAAATTGAGGCCGCCGAAGACGTCCCGATGGAACTGAAAAGCCAGCGCGCAAGCAGTCCAATGGCGATAACCATCAGCACCACCGCGACGATCAGCTTGTTCCGGTTTTCGCTTCCAAGATTCATTTGTATTTACAATTTGCCGTTAAACGCAACCTGATTTTTCCGTCAAGAGTTGCGAGATTGCGAAGTCATTCCAATTATGCGGCGCCGACCTTTCTGTAGGTCTCAAGCCTCATCGCGAGTTTAACAGCGCCGCCTTGCTGACCGCCCAACTCGACGCTATCAACGATGAAAAAGAGCTTGTTCCTCTCGAGAGCGTTGATGAAACGTACGAGTTGCAAATAATCGCCGGTAAGGTCGGCTTCGACGACCACGCGATGGAGGCCCACTGCCTCCGCCCTTTGCTCCAAGTCGGACGCTCGCTCGCTCTGGTCCTGAGCATACTTTACGCCGTCAACCTTTACACCGCTTCCGGAGGCTACCCTTTCCAGTTCGGCGGAAATCTCCGAGTCCTCGGAGGTCAGCCTCCCCTGGTAGAAGTCATCAATCTGCTGCCGCGCGGCCGGAATCTTTTTATCGAGCCCACGCAAGGGCTCGACTTGCCGGGTCTTAAGCCGGATTTCATTCCCTAAAAGCGTCAGCTTTTCACCTCGCGACTGCGCGGAACCGACTAGCGGCGAAATGAGGATTCCGGCGGCGATGACGTCCAACACAGCAAGGGCGACGGCTGCGATCTTGACCTTGCGGCGAGTTTCTCCCAGCTCCGGCATTATCGCGTGCTCCCGTGCGCGCCAGGCTGTGGGGAAGAATCTTGCGGCAGGTACTGCGGGACGTAGAGGGCGCTGATATTGAAACTTACCGTATCTCCCGAGCCTTGCTGGCGACTCACTGATTGTTGCACGTGAATTTCTGTCTGCCGGAAGTGTTGCGAACTTTCCATCTTGCGAACTAGTTCAAGCACGCGCCCCGGTGAATCGCCGGCGACGATAAGCGTAATCTGCAACTCGTTGTCAGGAGACATGTCAGGGTGGATCGAAACTACATGGACGCGCGGCGGCATGATACGTTCGAGATCCTCGAAAACCTGAGTCCAGGAAAATGCCTTGCGCTCGAACAGATCGTTGAGAAACTGCGAACGGTCGCGGGTATCGCGATTTTCGGGACGGTTCAAAGTCGCTTCGGCTGCTGACTTTTCACCGTCGAGACCGGCTACTTGTTTTTCCCCAAATGTAATCTTTTCCTCCGCGACTCTCGCCTGTTCCCATCCGCGAAAAATGAAAAATAGAAGAACGAGCAGCAGCAAACCGAGGCCCGCGAGTAAGCTTCCCCACCGCGTCCAGAAAAGCCGCAGGTCCTCGTAAGGATGGGCCGCGAGATTGATATCTACACGCATAATCTAAGACAGTAAGGCTCCAAGGACTCCCGCCGTTCTCCACTTGGGAACGGAAACTATATTGCCGCCAAGTTGCGATGATCCCACCAACTCTTCAACTTCCGCGCCAGTTTGAGCCCGCAATGCGGGAGCTGCGTTTGCGAGGTCCGAGACTCCAGCAACAAATATCCGATCTATATTCATGTGATAAGTGTCCTGGAAAAAGACTACGGAGGGATAAATTTCCTCGGCCAATTGCTCGCCGGTTATGGTGACGCCGCGCGCATTTTCCAGAGTTCGGAACAGCAATAGCTGCTGCTTATCCATGATGGCTATGCTGGTGGTGCGCGTGTCTACCTTGACCACAAGCGAAGGACCGGTGGACTGCGCAACGCCCAAAGCCGCCAACATGGAGGGAATTACGACTCCGGGAGTGTAGCCGGCCTCGCGAAACGCCGATTCGTAATCGTCCACGATGGTGTTCAGGGCCACGGCCGCAATCACCCGCAAGCCAGTCGTCGAAGTCTGAGACTGGTAGGAAACTTTAGCTTTATCAATATCGAAGGGCAGCGATTTCTTCAGGCGGAAACGCACCACGGCCTCGGCCTCCTCGCGACTGCCGGGCAAGGTTTCGAAGTCCAGAAGAACCACGCGAACCGCAGCGTCGGGCAGGACGGCGATCACGTCCCGGGAACGGCCGCTAACGCTACCCAAAGTGTTGCGCAACGCCTGAAATACAGAGTTGCGTTCGTGGAGATTGGCTTCCACGAGGTCGGGCACGACGCTGCCCGGCGACAGCTCGTGGGAGACACAGGCATCGAGCATGCTGCCGGTATCTGCAACGCGCGCGGCAATAACGCGGTCGGCGGCGATTTCACAAGCGACCTTTGGCTTGGCCGATGAGTTGGATGTCTTTGTCATTGTCCTTGCCATTTTTAAGGTTTCGGGTTTCGAGTTTCCAATTTCGACGGACCCATTCTTAAAACAGTTTTTTGATCGCAGTTTCCAGTTCCCGGTTGAAACAAGAAACTTGAAACGCGAAACATCTTCCTAGCGCATGCTTTCAATAAATGTAACTTTATTAATTTCTTTCAGGGTAGTCATGCCGAGGCGTACTTTGTCCAACGCAGATTCCCGGAGGAACCGCATCCCTTCTTCGCGGGCGGCCCGGCGAATTTCAGAGGTCGGCTTCTTGAGAAGAATCATCTCTCGAATGCGGTCGCTTAAATCGAGCAGTTCGTGGATCGCGGTTCGTCCACGGAACCCGGTTCCCGCACATTCGATGCAACCTTGCCCTTCGTAGAACGAAACTTTCGACCATTGCTCCGGATCGAGGCCGCTGGACTCCAGCAGCTCCGGCGGATAATGCACCACGGCCCGGCACGATTCACAAATCAAACGCACAAGGCGCTGCGCCAGAATACAGTTCAAGGCGGAGACGAAATTATAGGGTTCGACGCCCATGTTCAGAAAGCGCCCAATTACGTCCACAACATTGTTGGCGTGGACGGTGGTGAACACGAGGTGTCCAGTGAGGGCGGATTGAATGGCGATTTGGGCGGTTTCAGTATCGCGGATTTCTCCAATCATGATCTTGTCGGGATCGTGGCGGAGGATGGAACGGAGGCCGCGGGCGAAGGTCAGCCCCTTTTTTTCATTGACCGGAATCTGGGTGATGCCCCGGATCTGATATTCCACGGGATCTTCAATGGTAATGATCTTGTCTTCATCGGTCTTGATTTCGTTCACCGCCGCATACAGCGTCGTGGTTTTTCCGCTGCCCGTGGGGCCGGTGACCAGCACCATGCCGTAGGGCTCGCTGATATAGCGCCGGAATTTTCTTAAGTCCTGTTCGTCGAAACCCACCACATCCAGAACGAGTTTGTGAAACTTCTCGCTCATGGATTCCTTGTCGAGCACGCGGAGCACTGCGTCCTCGCCGTGGATGGACGGCATAATCGAGACGCGGAAATCAATGGGCCGCTCGGGCTGGCCATACTTCACGCGGAAACGGCCGTCCTGCGGAACGCGGCGCTCCGAGATGTCCAGTTCGCTCATGACTTTGACGCGAGAGATGATTGTGGAGTGATGCTCCCGGGCAATCGGCGGCATGGCTTGCGTGAGCACGCCATCAATACGAAACTTGATGGCCACGGAATCATCGCGGGTTTCAATGTGAATGTCGCTGGCACGCCGTTGCAGGGCGGTGAAGATTGTCGTGTCCACCAGACGGATAATCGGGCTGATGTCTCCCTGCGCGGTCAAGCGGTCAATGGAGATGCTCTCGTCGCTGACGGCATCGTCCTCGTGAATGACGTCCAGGGTGAAGCCTTCGCTGGCGTCTTCAAGAACGCGCTTGGACTGTTCCGTTTTTTTGAGGATTTCGGTGATTTGCGCCAGCGTGGAGACTTTAGTAACGATGCGCTTGCCGAGCAGCAGGCTGATCTCGTCAATCATCATCAACTGGCTGGGATCGGCGATGGCAATGGCCAAGCGATCATCCTTGGTCTCTTCCAAAGGGATGAAGTTGTAGCGGAACATCAGATGGACGGGAATTTTCTTGAACAGATCGTGGTGAAGCTGGAAGTCATGCAAATCCACGAACTCGCAGCGATAGCGCCGGGCGATGTCGCGGGCACGTTCCAGTTCTTCGGCATGAGTGCCGGCAACGGAGCCGTTGCCGCCGCCTACGAATACAGATTTCTTTTCCGCCACGTTCGCCATGAGTCCGCCTTGCGCCGCCCTTGGGCCTTACTTCGCGCAATGGTTAGTGAATAGTATTTCCCAGGCTAAAGATCGGCATATAGAGGGAAATCAGTATTCCGCCCACTATAACCGCCATAACAATGAGGATGAGAGGTTCGATCAGCGCCATCGCCGCGCCGAGCGCCGTTTGCACATCCTCTTCGTAAAATTCGGCCACCGAGTTGAGCATGGCGGGCAAAGCTCCTGTGGATTCGCCCACTTCGATCATCTCGACGGAGAGATCGGGGAACATTTTTTGATCTTCCAGGCTCTTTGCCAACGGCTGACCTTCGCGAACCCGAATTGCGGCATCGGCTACACCATTTAAGATGCGCCGACTGCTCATAGACGCACCTGCTGTTTCCAGGGAGGGAACGAGGGGCATGCCTCCGCTAAGCAGGGTGGAAAGCATTCGGGAGAAATTGGCCACCTGGTACTTCAGCCATATATCGCCCAGCAATGGCATTCCCAGGATAGTGCGATCAATGCGATCGGCTCCACGGTCGGTGCTCTTCCACCGCCATAGGCCGACAAGCGCGAGAACCACCCCGACAGCGATGAGCGGACCATAGCGCTGGGCATGGGTTCCGAGGGCAAGCATGAAGACGGTGATGGCGGGAAGTTGCGCGTTCATATCCTCGTAAAGCTTGGCGAATTGGGGGACGACGTAAGTCACCAGAAATATCAGCATCACGAAAACGACTGAAATAAGCAGCACCGGATAGACCAGCGAAACCACCAATTTTTTCTTGAACGTCAAACCCATGCGCTGCATGGCGATATAGCGGGCCAATACCTCTTCCATATTGCCGCTCTTCTCGCCCGCCAGCAGGGTTGTGGTATAGATCTTGGGAAAAGCGCCCTGCGCCGCGAAGGCATCGGAGAGCAATTCGCCGCTCTTGACCCGGTCGCGAACGTTCTGTAAGAGGCTGCGCAGGTAGGAGTCTTTTTGACGCCTGATCAATAAATCCAGCGAACTGAGAACCGGAAGGCCAGCCTTGATCAGAGTCAGGAATTGCTGATTAAAGATCACAAATGAAGACTGTTTAACCTTGCCGCCTCGCCCCAGCCTGAAATCCCCTGACGACAGCATCCCCCGGGGCTTAACCCAATAGACGAGAAAGCCCTGCTGGACAAACCGATCGCGGACCTCGGCTTCTGAATAGCCGCTCTCGACCTGTTGCAACAGGCGACCACGCTCATCCGCAACTTTTATGACAAATTCAGCCATAAACTCTCTAAAGGGAATCCCCAGCCAAGTTTAGCACCCCAGATCGCGGTTCCCGGACGGCGAATACCCGATTTTGGTGCCCGGAGTAACGCGCACGACCATATCCGAACGCAGGAGCCATAAGATTGATAACAAAAGATAAATGTTCGTGCTTTTCCATGGCGACGACCGGCCTCACTGCTCTAAATCGCCCTCAATAATCTCAACGCCTGGGGGAGGGACAAAATGGAACTCCTGTTCGGGGATTGGAATATTGCCTTTCTGATTCGTGAATCTATATTCGGTGGTTGATCCATCGGTTCCTTCGAGTAAAATCCGGAATATTTCATGCTCGGGATTTATCTCCAGCAATACCTGACTGACGCGGTCTTCCATGCCGGCGGGTTCTCCTCTCAAAATCGTGTCCCCGGCCTGCAAAGGCAGTACATCTTCGGCACGCGAAAGCCCCTTCAACTCCTTTTGTAACCGTGTCTTACCTAAGAGAAAAGCGATAGGAGAGCGGAGGTCATCGAGCTGGCGAGCGGAGATCTTCCGGACTTGCTGCTCCCCCGGAACGAAAAACCACGCATCCTTTCCGTCGCTGACAAACAGCTTCTCCCTTGGAGAACGGTATTCCCAACGCATCTTGCCATTTTTTTTTAGCCAGAGGGTTCCGGATTCGGTGCGTTCCGCTCCAGCGCCGGTGTAGATTTCGACGAAATCAGCTTCCATGGTGCGCAGATGGTTGTAATGGGCATCTACCGCCCGGGCTATGGAGGGTATTTCCGCGGGGCCGTCGGCAGCGTTTGCCCTCAAAGGAGCAGCGAACGAGCCCCATAGAATGATCAGCAGGGGTAGGTTATTCAGACAAAAGAGTCTGTCTGGACTTCGCAACCGATTGATCAAAAGAAACACCGCGACTTCTCCGTGATCCTGGCTGGGATGGTCAAACTAGTTCTTCCGTTGGACAAGAAATTGGGCGAGCGAACGCAGCGTCTCCGCTGTCTCGCCGAAATCTTTCAGGGATTCGAGGGCTGAGCGGAGAAGGGCGTCGGCCCGCGCACGGGACTCGTCTATGCCAAACAAGGCAGGGTATGTTGCCTTCTCAGCCTCGGAGTCTTTACCGGCGGTCTTTCCCAGTTGCTCAGAGGTCTGAGTGAGGTCCAGCACATCATCAACAATCTGAAATGCCAGCCCAATGGAACTGCCGAATGAGCGGAGGTGGGCGATTTCTTTATCTTCATCTTTTTTGTTATCGTGCGCTCCTCCGTATAAGCCGCCGCTGACCACGCTGGCGGTGATCAGGGCCGCGGTCTTGGCACGGTGAATGTATTCAAGTGATTCCAGATCGGGCTTGCCGTGCTCGGCTTCCAAATCTACGACCTGCCCGCCAATCATCCCGTTGATCGTACCCGTGGCGCGAGCAATCTCCTCAATAATCCGGACACGGGCTTCGGCTGGGCATTGCAGCCGCGAAAGGACTTCGTATGCAAGTGTCTGTAAGGCGTCTCCGGCAAGAATGGCAATGGCTTCGCCAAAGACCTTGTGGCAGGTGGGTCGGCCCCGCCGCAGATCGTCGTTATCAAGCGCGGGAAGATCGTCATGGATGAGTGAATAGGTATGCAGCATTTCAAGGGCTGCGCCAAGGTCCTCGATTCCTTTGGGAAGAGAACCCGCCAACATGCGGCCCGCTTCCATGCAGAGGATGGGGCGGATTCGCTTCCCTCCGGCAAACACGCTGTGGCGCATGGCCTGATGAATCGAAACCGGGCGCTCGGTGGGACTGGGCAGCAGGCGCTCTAATGCCGCGTCAACTATTTTCCCGCCCTGTTGCAGCGTTTCCTCCAGCATGACGGTGAGTATAACAAGCGGGGAAAAGGTGTAGGGTCATTCGGGCGGGCTGGGTCGTGTTTGACTTACGACGCACTGCGCGACTGCCTGTCCTGGCGAGTTATGGAAATACTCCCGCTTGGGAAGGGTACTAGCCCAAGGATAGCCGTTCCCAAGATCGCAGAACACGAGAAGAACATCTTAGGCTATGGAGGAAGACGTTTGCGAGGAGCTTGCTATCGCCGCTCTCGCGATCCCTTTCGTGTCGGAAGATGGGCAGCAATCGGCCGCACCAGCATTCAACGATGCCGTCCACATCTGCTCGTCTGCTACGCGGTGATTGCAGATGATAGAAACGTCGGGGAACTCATGCGACAACTGCTCGACCTCTGAAAGCGACGATAATTCCAAGTCCATGATTACAGCTGCAGGGTGCTGGTCATGGATGTAGCTGCGCAGTTCTTGCGAAGAGTGAGCGAGACGAATATGGTTTGCGGAGTCTGACAGAGAAGCAATCAGATTTTGCGAGATTCCCGAATCGCCCTGGAATAGGACAACATTGAGAGGCTGCATACGTCCCTCTTAACTTTCACCATCAGGGGATGGCGACTGGTGTGGCGAAATTCACTGGCATGAACTCTGTCACACGGTTCAAGCTTGCGTCTATTTGCGGATAGACGCCTTCTCATTCAGCGCGTCGAACGGCTCGGCCTGGAGCTTTCCATTCTGTTTCAAAAGTATCTCCACCTTGCCTTCAGCTTCTTCGAGTTCCTTACGGCAACTGGCTGAGAGTTGCATTCCTTCTTCGAAGAGGGTCAGAGATTTCTCCAACGGCACCTCTCCCTTCTCAAGTTCCTGCACCACTTTCTCCAAGCGCTCGAGGCAATCTTCAAACTTCGGCAAGGGTATGTACCTGGGACTATTCTACAGTCAGCGTCCGGGCGGTGCATCGGGTAAATAATGTAGGAGGTTCCGAAATGAACAGCCTTCGGCTAGATCCCGGCAGCGGTACGCGAGGTGTCGCCGAGGGCTTCCAGCACGTCCACGGCGGATGAATATCTTCCCTGGGGAGCGCTGATTTGAGCCCCTTGAACCAAACTCCTTACTGCAATGAGCATTTCCCTGGCAATGGCGATGCCCTCTTCCCTTGCGGCTTCAGGGCTGGGAGCACCGGTCATGCGCTGCAATATGTGGTCGGGAACTGAAACACGCAACTCATTTTTCATGAATTCGGCGTTGCGGGCGCTGACTAATGGCCAGATGCCTGCGATAACCGGTATCCGGCAATGCTCGACGCGGCGGAGGAAAGCCTCAAGCAAGTTAAGATCAAATACTGGTTGGGTCACGGCGAATTCCGCGCCGGCTTCGACTTTATATTCGAAGCGCCGGACTTCTTCGTCGAGATTGGAGACTCCCGGATTGGCTCCCACGCCAATCACAAATGACGTACCCGCGCCGATCGCATTTCCGCCGATATCCAGACCGCGATTGAGATTGTGGACAATATTCACCAGGCCAATCGCATCCACGTCAAAGACGGCGGTGGCATCGGGATAGCTGCCCATTTTCGGCGGATCCCCGGTAATGCAGATCAGGTTGCGAAGCCCGGTTGCAGCCGCTCCCAGCAAGTCCGACTGAATACACAATACGTTGCGGTCGCGGCATGTGTAATGAAGGATCGTCTCGATGCCGACCTCTTGCTGAATGAGAAGAGAAAGAGCCTGATTGCTCATGCGGGCTGAGGCTCTGGGGCTGTCCGGAATGTTGATTCCATCCACCCCGACCGACTTGAGGAAGCGCGATCCTTCGACTTCTTTGCGAATGTCCGTGCCCTTAGGGGGCACGATCTCGACCATGGTCACGAATTCGCCCGATGCGATTTTCGCGCCGATGCGCGAGCGTTGATCCATCGGCGCGGCCGGCGCGGCCACCGTAGTGGCACCGCCTTTTCCCTTTGTGGTGACGGTTTTCGTGCGGGCTTCGCCTGCGCGCAGCGCCGATTTCATTACTCGAATATGGTCAGGAGTGCTTCCGCAACATCCGCCAATGAGACGCACGCCGGCAGCAACGAATTTTCGCGCATAGCTGGCCATATACTCCGGCGAGCACAGATAGATATTCCGTCCCTCGACGGAGCGGGGTATTCCGGCATTCGGTTGCGCCGATAAGGGCAAAGAAGTGGCGGCGCGAACTCGCTCCATCGCTTCAAGCATGGCGACGGGGCCGACGCTGCAATTGCAGCCGATAATGTCGGCGCCCCAGTCTTCCAACCGAGGCGCAAAGGTCTCGGGGGTGGAACCATCAAGGCAATTGGAATCCTCGTCCACGGTGACCTGAGCGACCACCGGAATCTTCGGATTCACGTCGCGGGCAGCCAGTATCGCCTGGTGAAGTTCTTCAACATAGCCGAAGGTCTCCATGATCAGGATGTCAACGCCACCTTCAACTAAGGCTTCAATCTGTTCACGGAAAGCGGTGCGAGCTTCGGCGAACGATGTTTTGCCTAAGGGCTCAATGCGCATACCCAGAGGACCGACAGATCCCGCAACCCATACATCGAAACTTTTCGCTGCTTCACGGGCCAGATGTGCCCCGGCAAGGTTAATGTCCCGGACTTTATTCCCCATGCCGTGCCGCTCCAGGCGAAAGGAGTTTCCACCAAATGTGTTGGTTTCTATAACTTCAGCGCCGGCTTGCAGATATTCGCGATGGATGTCGCGAATCAGGTCGGGCTGAGAGAGATTCAATTCGTCATAGCAGCGGTTTATAAAAATGCCTTTGGAATAGAGAAGAGTACCCATGGCGCCGTCGCACAGCACCGGGGACTTCTTCAGACGCTCCAGCAAATCGCCAGCCATAACGATGAGAATACAAGATGATCGCAGGTCTTGCACAGGCCGCTAACCACAAGCCTGAAACTCAGGAATCTCTCTTCTGGGTTGTCATTTCCGAAGGGCCTCAGGGGGCTGCGAAAAACCTCACAGTGGAAGAGCGGCCTTTCAGTCTGCGCAAGAACTATTCTTTCGCCCCCGCTGGGGCTCAACCGTTTCCTGCTCACTACCCCGGGCTTGCGCCCGGGGCTGCAATCCGCCGCCGCTTCGCGGCTGAAATCGAACGGCACATTCCACAGTGGTTCGCAAATTCGAGTTCTCACGCAGACTCTTTAGCTGGGGCGGTCGCCTATCGGATGCGAATCCACTTTTTCCGCAGCCTGTTCAGCCTTGGCGAATCGGCGTTTGGCTTCGATCTGCAATCGGAACGGAGGCGATATGATGCGGGTTAGCTCTGTTATAATCCGCTTCTTTGCATCCAACTTACTATTGCCGCCTTTTGGAGTTCCCTCGGTTGAAAAAAGCTCTTAGCGGTATTTTTCTGCTTTTTATGGGATGTACCGGGCTGTTGTCGTGCGGATCCAATTCGCCCTCCAGCACCGCGCACGTTCCCAGCGGACTCAAGTTTCGGGCATTCGTTTCAAATCCTTTATCGGTCAGTTCCAGCGGCGGCACCGGAGCGGCCCTCGACATCTTGGACGCATCCCATGATTTACTCTCGTTCTCCACGGTTGATTTGTCGGTATCCGTCACCGACGCGGGAATGATGGCGCTGTCGCCGAGCAAGGCTCTCACGCTGGTGGCGAGTCCTTCGACCAATTTCGTAGCGATAGTGGACAATACCAACGAGAGCGCGCGGTCCACGATTAGTCTGCCAGGCACGACTCAAAGCTTCTTTGTATGGACGGACAATCAGACGGGTTTTGCCGCGATTCCGACTGCGCCGGTTACATCAGGCCAAGGGGCGTCGCCGGGAGCCGTGGTGGTGCTGGGCCTGCCGGCCGCAGCTGTCTCCGCGACGATTCCAGTCGCGGGTGCGCGGTATGTCGTTGACAGCCACGACGGTAACCGGATTCTTGCTTTTGGAAGTAGTCCACAAACGGTCACTGTGATTGCCCCCAGCCAGATTGGGACCAGCACCGATCCGCGGACGACGGTGTCGAGTCCGGCGTTTGACCATCCGGTGTGGGGAGTTTTCAGCGCCGACGACACCACCGCCTACATCATGAATTGTGGAGCGGAGTGTGGGGGAACGGCTGCGAGCGTGGCAGTACTGAACATGAATCTCAATCCGCCGCAAGTTACGGCGAGCATTCCCGTGCCCGCCGCGACCTATGGACTGCTGAACGGATCTACTCTTTACGTCGCAGGCACCTCGTCGGCAGGGGGTGCGCTGTCGGTCATCAGCCTAAGCTCCAACACGGTGGTGAAGGCCAATCCAATTACGATCTCGGACGGATATCACAACCGGATGGCGATCAGCACGAATAATGAGTTATTCATCGGAGCCCGAACCTGCACCGGTGGATGCCTGTCCATTTTCAACATTTCGAGTGCGGCTGTCGTCATGCCGCCGGCGGCAGGAAACGTGACCGGGATACAGCCCATCACCGGCCGCAATGTGGTTTATGTCTGCCAGAACGGAGCGCTCAACATTTACGACTCCACGAAAAACTCCTTGCAGGCAACCCAAGTAGATGTCGTTGGCCAGGCTGTGGACGTCGAACTGGTGGACTCGCCGTAGGCCCCCGGCTTCTCAGTGTAGAGCGGCGCTTTACCGCCGCGCACCTCGCCCGATGTGACGTCACGCGGCTCTGAAGGGCCGCTGTTCCACCTCGATCTCCGGGCGAGGTTCTTTCGTCAATTATGTCCGCGGGTGATAATTTCCGCTTCGGTCGAGGCTACACTAAGGTGGTTGCGTCTTGGCGCTCTGCGAGGATTGGTAAATTTTAACGAGAGAAGAATAATGGCTGCCAGTTGCTTAAATTGCGGGGCCCAGTTGCGGGATTCCGGTCAGCCGTGCCCGGTGTGTGAACCGGGCCAATCCCTCGCACCCGAATTAACGCTAGCCGATAGACTGACAGGGGCATTTGCCTACTTCACATTTATCCCTGCGACGGTCTTTTTGTTGTTGGGGCGATACAAAGCCCATCGCTTTATTCGATTTCATTCTTTCCAGTCCATTTTTCTCACCGCGCTTGCTGTATTACTGGCGGCCGCATTTTGGAGCGCATTCGCGATTTTCTCTTTTGTTCCCTTCCTTGTCGCGCCACTGTTGGGCGCGATTGCCTGCGCAGGTTGTCTCTTATTTTGGATCGTACTGCTGGTCAAGGCTTTCCAGGGAAGGAAATTTAAGTTTCCGTGGATCGGCGATCTAGCGGAACGATTGAGCGGCCGCGAGTCGTAACTGAGCTTCAAAACCGGACACTGCAAAGTTCCTATTTATTTTTCGTTCCATACCAATTTCAGGTAGTCTGCATATTTGTATTTTGATCCAATGGCTGGAAGGAACGCCGGGTGAAAGTAAAAGTCTTCTATCATGACAAGTGTTTTGACGGAGCGTCATCCGCTGCCGTGTTTTCGCGGTTTTATCGCGAGCGCATCCGGAATGACGTGGAATTTGCTTTTTCAGGATTACTGCACCGGGCGGGAGCGCTCTTTGACCAGGTGAATTTTGACGGCGCGGAAAATGCGATTGTGGACTTCAAGTATTCCAGTTCGCCGAAGTTGACCTGGTGGTTCGACCACCATCAAAGCGCGTTTCTGACGCCCGCCGATGCGGCGCATTTTGAGCAGGACCAGAGTAATCGAAAATTTTACGATCCGGATTTTAAATCGTGTACCAGTTTCATTGCGATGATAGCCGAGCAGCGTTTCGGATTCGATCCTGCTCCCGTGGCCGAGCTTGTTTACTGGACCGACATCATTGACGGCGCGATGTATCCCGACGCGTTGACCGCGGTCGAAATGAAGGCTCCCGCAATGAAGCTGACGATGGCGATCGAATCCGCAAAAGAGCCGGATTTTATTCCGCGAATTATTCCTTTGTTGGCCAGCAAGCCCCTGCTGCAGGTCCTTGATGAGCCGTTCGTCGCATCGGTATTGCCCCCTCTGCTCGAGCGTCACCAGCAATCCATCGTGACTTTGAGGCAACGGATCGAATTCAAGGACGGAACCCTTTTTTTTGACGTTACCGATCTGGACCTGGAGGGGTATAACAAATTCGTTCCGTACTTTTTGTGTCCCGACTCTGTCTATAGCGTGGGTTTGAGCAAGAGCAGTTTTCGGGTCAAAGTTTCGGTAGGATCGAATCCGTGGGGACCGGTTGAACCCAGAGTCAATCTGGCAAAAGTATGTGAGCGCTACGGAGGAGGTGGCCACGCACGGGTGGGCGCGATCTCCTTCGATGTCTCGCAAAAAGATGTCGCACGCAAAGCCGCCCAGGAGATTTTGCAAGAGCTGCGAGCCAGTGTTACGGCGAGCCAGGGATAACAACTGGGAACCGTGAATACTCCACCACAGCCGGTTTGCGGCATCCTGCGGGCGGAAAATCTGGGACGCATTACAAACGGCAAAGCTTTGGTTGAAGCGGCGACGTTCGCAATTAATTCCGGCGAGGTATTAGCGGTAGTCGGTCCCAGCGGATCGGGAAAAAGTTCGTTGTTGCGGCTTCTGAACCGTCTCGATGAGCCCACCAGCGGCACAGTTTACCTTGAAGAGATTGACTATCGGCAGATTGAGCCGCGAATATTGCGGCAGAAAGTTGGCCTGGTGACGCAGCGGCCGTTTCTGTTCTCGGGCACCGTCGAGCAGAATCTTCAGTACGGTCCCGTTCAACGCGGTGAAGTTCTTTCTCAAGAGGAAGTTGGGGAGCTGCTGGCAAGAGTCGGACTGCGGAACTATTCGTCGCGGAATGTCGCGAATCTTTCAGGAGGAGAAGCCCAGCGGGTGTCGGTCGCACGAACGTTAGCCAACCGCCCGGTGGTACTTTTACTCGACGAGCCGACCTCGTCCCTGGATGAAGCATCCAAGATCGAGATTGAATCGTTGCTGCGCGATATTGTGCGTGATGAGAGACTTACCTGCGTGCTCGTTACCCATGACACAGGGCAGGCCGCGCGTCTCGCAACCCGGGCTTTGCTGCTCGATGCTGGACACGTGCTTCGCGTTGGGCTCGTCAACGAGGTATTGAATGCTTAAGCAGTTGCTGAACGATCCTCTCCACCTGGTCTTCGCGCAAGCCGCGGTGGCAGCGCTGGCCGCCATGCTGGTAGTCCTGCTGGCGCGCAAGCGGGAAATTCACCTCGAGAAGCAGATTGTGATCGCAATGGTGCGGGGTCTGGTGCAGATCATTGCGGTGGGCTCGATTCTTGTGCTGCTTCTCAAAGGCCCGCGGTGGAATGGAGCGTGGCTGCTTCTAATTATGATCATTGCCGCAGGCGCAACATCTGCTACCCGCGCCAAGGGCATTCCCGGAGCATTCGGCGTTTCAACATGGGCGATCGCTTTAGGCGCGGGATCGGTGATTGCGATCATGACCTGGCTGGGAGTCATTGACAGCGCTATTACTTCGCTTGTTCCGGTGGGGAGCATGCTGATTGCCAACGCGATGAATACGAACGGGCTCGCCCTAAACCGGATTCGTGGCGAGATTCTTGCGCATGTCGGTGAAATTGAAACCGCGCTGGCATTGGGGGCTGAACCCAGCGCAAGCGTTTTTCCCTACGTCCAGGCAGCGTTCGAATCCAGTTTGATTCCTGCGATCGATTCCGTGCGCTCCCTTGGCATTGTGTGGATTCCGGGACTGATGGCGGGGATGCTGCTCTCCGGCGCTCGCCCACTGTATGCGGCGGTTTACCAGTTTGTCGTGCTGGCCATGATTTTGGCCTCGTCCGGTCTGACGTCGCTCGTCAGTACGCTGTTCATTCGTGCGCGTTTGTTCACATCCGCCGGACAACTGATGCTTCAGCCTGGTAGATAATGAGAGTTTAAGGAATATCTTGCAAACCGCCATCCTTCCGCCGCCGCACCAGCAAAAGCCTCACATCAAAGTCTTGCGCGCGGTTGCTTCCCTTGAACTGACCAAGGGACTCATTGTGCTGGGAGGTATTTTTGGAATCTTATTTCTGGTGCACAAAGATCCCGGGGACATCGCGGATTGGTGTTTGACGGTTTTACATATCAGCCCAGACCATCATTTTGCCCAGGTCTTTCTCGATTGGGCGGATAGTCTGACCGACAAGAAATTATGGGTAGTCGCGGGCGCCGCGGCCGTTTATTCGACTCTGCGATTTGTGGAAGCCTACGGACTGTGGAAGGCCCGAGCCTGGGCGGAATGGATCGCCCTGGTTTCGGGAACGCTCTATGTGCCATTCGAATTGTTTAAGCTGGCGACAAAGCCAAACTGGTTTCACGCGGGGTTGCTGGTGGTGAATGTCGCGGTTGTACTCTACATGGCTTATGTGTTGTGGGAAACTCGCGCGGCAAGAGCCAGGATTCGGCCTCTCTGACTGGCGTGACTCAGCGGGAGTAACCTTACTTCCGGGCACACTGTCACGATTCGTGCCATGAAGAGATGGATGGAGGGGCTGGGCGGAGTCGAACCGCCGACCTAGAGTTTAGGAAACTCTTGCTCTATCCAGCTGAGCTACAGCCCCATATGGTTCATTCTATACAAGGTTCAGGCTGGCTTTTCACCGCGCATTTGTGATGATGGTTTTTGGGAGGGGTTGCGTTTCTCGCTTTTCTCGCGGGCTGGACATTGGACACCTTTGCCGCAAAAAATTTTGCTCTCCTGTGCGATCAAGGGTATAGTGTTCGTGTTTTTGCACAACGTCTCGGGGTATCTCCAACATCTAACTTAGTATGTGCGCCCCGGCAGAAATGGAAGGAGTCTCCGTGCGCGCCCGGATACTCATCGCCGATGACAGCCCGCTGGTTAGGAGATCCATTCGCCGGCTGCTGGAGAGCAATCCAGAGTGGGAGATTTGCGGCGAGGCCGCCAATGGCCAGGAAGCAATTGATCAAGCGATGGTGCTGACGCCCGACATCATCGTGCTTGACCTGGTGATGCCGGTGATGGATGGCCTCCAGGCAGCCCGCCGCATGGCGGTGATTGCGCCCAAAATTCCGACGGTAATGCTGACCATGTACGCCTCCGATCAATTGCGTACCGAGGCTTCTGAAATCGGGGTGCAAGGCGTGATTTCGAAATCCCAAAGTTCCTCCCTCATAGAAACGATTGAGACCCTTCTGGCGAGACGCGCTGATATGGTCGGACGCCAGCCGCCGCGCGCTTGAAATTTCGTAATTGCAGATTATTCCCTTCCTCTACCTAGCGACGTCACCGGATTTGGCCGCTCCGCATAAAGTAAACACCTTAGTTCGCTTCGGGAAATACCTAATTTTAGGGCGTTTTATACAGTTTTCCCTTGACCGGCGCGGCATCGTAATCGCAATATCTACGAGCCAAGCTTCTGCTCTATCCATCAACCACTTCCCCGTGGCGTGGCTTCGGAGTGATAGGTCCATACATTTCCAGGGAGTGCTGTCGCCATGGGCGTTTCCGCTGCTCGTCTGCCGAAATTATTGAGTCTGCTGGTTTTTCTCTCAAGCCTGGCTGTGGCGCAAATTTCGCCTCGCATTCTGATCACGAAACCGGTGGATGAATCACAGCTTACGGTCTTAAAAGGAAACACACACCCTCTGGCACGCGCCGAATTCGATCAAGGCGCGGCGCCCGCCGACCTTCCGATGAATCGGATGCTGCTGGTGTTGAAGCGGAGCGCTGAGCAAGAAACCGCATTGCGGAGTTTGCTCGATAATCAGCAGGATAAAGCTTCCCCTAATTATCACAAGTGGCTGACCCCGGAAGAGTTTGGAAAGCAGTTTGGCCCCGCCGATCAGGACGTTCAGCAGGTTACCGCATGGTTGCAGAGTCACGGATTTCAGATTGCGAACGTCAGCAAGGGCCGCACCGTAATTGAATTTTCCGGAACCGCAGCGCAGGTGCAAGAGGCACTGCATACTTCGATTCATAAATATGCCGTGAGGGGCGAACAGCATTGGGCAAACGCCAGCGATCCGCAAATTCCAACGGCGTTGACGCCGGTGGTGGCGGGAGTTTTCACCCTGCACAATTTTTTGAAGAAGCCGCAGATACATATTTTGGAGCAGAAGATAGCGGCCAGAATTGAGCCGGCAGGTCCGGGCAGGCCGCCACGAGTCACATTTCCTGGGAATCCGCCCTTCCATGCCTTAGCTCCCGCGGATTACGGAACGATTTACAATATCCCTCCCTTTAGCATTCCCGCGAATCCCGCGCCAGGATATGGTGTAACAATCGCGGTAGTCGGCCGCAGCAATATCTTCAACGGAAACCAGGACATTACGAATTTCAATAACGTCTTTGGATCGGGAGCTCTTGCTCCATCCATTATCCTGGACGGCCCAGACCCGGGAGATTTGGGTGGCGGTGAGGAAGCCGAGGCCACGCTGGACATCACCTGGTCTGGGGCAATCGCACCCTATTCTCGTGTGAACTTCGTTGTCTCCGCATCAACCAACACTACAGATGGGGTTGATCTTTCTGAGATTTACATTGTCGACAACGCCTTGGGGGATGTGATGACTGAAAGCTTCGGAAGCTGTGAGGCCGGAGCTAGTGATGCCGCAGGGATTTCCGCCGTCGCCGAACAGGCGGCTGCCGAGGGAATAACGTACATCGTTTCCACCGGCGATTCGGGCGCGGAAGGGTGCGACGATCCGAATAGCGAAACGGTAGCCGCGGGACCTGTTTCAGTGAACGTGCTTGCGTCTACGGCATTCAATGTCGCAGTCGGCGGCACGATGTTTAATGAAGGTGGACTGGACAGTAAATTTTGGAACTCATCGAATGCCGAAGGGACGTTGGAGTCTGCGCTCTCGTACATTCCCGAAAACGTCTGGAATGAGAGTTGCGCCTCTGCGCAATGCGGGCAAAATGCGAACATTCTGGCCGGAGGGGGCGGGGCTAGCACCCTGGTCGGCAAACCATCATGGCAGTCCGGCGTTCAGGGCATTCCAAGTGATGGCGCACGCGACATTCCTGACGTGTCACTTACTGCCGCAGGCCACGACCCCTACCTTCTGTGTCTAGAGGGTTCCTGTGTGCCGGATTCACAAGGCAATATATTCTTTCAGGGCGTGAGTGGTACGTCAGCCTCCGCGCCCTCGTTCGCGGGTATTATGGCGCTGGTGGATCAAAAGAATTCCTCCCCAAACTTCCCGTATGAGCGACAGGGGCAGGCAAGTTACATTCTGTATAGACTTGCAGCGGCCGAAAATTACTCCCAGTGCAATTCTTCCGGTCCGGCGAGCGCGTGCGTCTTTAATGACATTACCGTTGGTAATAATGCTGTCCCGGGCGAGGTAGGATATGGAACCTCCACTGCACGGTATCAGAGCGGGCCTGGGTTCGATCTTGCGACGGGCCTAGGCTCTGTGAACGTCACGAATCTCGTCAACAATTGGAGTTCAGTTACCTTCAGTCCGACGACCACCACATTATCTGTTGGTCCGCAGACCATAATCCACGGCTCGCCGTTTGCCGTAAACATTACGGTCGCCCCTAAGAGTGGGGGCGGAACGCCTACAGGCGATGTCGAACTATTCGCGGACTTCCCCGGGGGATCCGCGGTTACGGTGGGATCCTTCCATTTGGCCGGGGGAGCTGTTTCATCGTCCACGAACTTGTTGCCCGGTGGACATTTTTTTCTCTCGGCCGGTTACAACGGGGACAAAATCTACGCGCCTAGCGTCTCCGCCGGTTCGTCATCATTCGTTACGGTCAACCCAGAGCCTAGCTCGACGACGCTAACAATCGCGAGTGGATTCAATCAGAACGGGAATCCAATTCCATTCATGGGAGGAGCGTACGGACGCTTTGTATATTTGCGAGCCGACGTATCGGGCAAGTCTGGACAGGGGACAGCCACGGGAACGGTTAATTTCCTAGATGCAGCCGGGCTCATCCCCGGCAACCCGTATCCGCTAAACAGTCAAGCGAACAGCGCGACTCCTAACGGTATTTTTACCTTGTCAGCTGGTTCGCACTCGATTACGGCACAATACAGCGGAGATCCGAGTTTTAATTCCAGCAACTCCACGTCACAAAGCTTCACTATTACCCGAGCTTCGAGCACCACCGCGGTCTCCACTACGAGTGCGACTCAGGGCACAACTCTGAATGCGACCGTGAATACGAACAGCGGAGGCAACCCTCCGTCCGGAACCATCCAGTTCTCCGTAAATGGCACATCTGTTGGCGGCCCCGTTCCCGTCACCGGGGTGCCCGCCACATTTTTGGGGGAAGCATTCAGTGGTGCGCAAGCGACTGCCGCTTACAACGATGTCCAATTGACCGGTAGTCAATTCACCGTCGTGGCCGCGTATAGCGGAGACCCAAATTACGCTACTTCTACTTCGCCGCAAGTGACGGTGCTACCTGATTTCTCCATCACCTCTTCTCTCAATGTCATTGAAATCAGTGTCCCCGGCGGCCAGGGGTCTTTGGTTCTCACGGTTGGAACGGTGGACGGTTTTACTGGAACGGTTACTTTCGCTTGCTCCGGTTTACCCAGCGAGGCAATCTGTAGCGCACCATCAGTTGCGGCGCCAGGCTCCAGCACGCTAACGATAACGACCAAAGCTCCGGCCAGCGTGGCGGCCCAGAATCGCAACAGGTCAAAATTCCAATTCGTGGCGATGGCTTTGGGTGTTCCGTTCGCGGGTATCATCTTGCTCGGACTACCCGCCAAACGGCGGCGCTTTGGAACTCTCCTGTCACTGCTTGCGGCCGGGATTCTTATGGTCGGTATCGGCTGCGGCGGAGGCAGCACCAACAGCCCCCCACCGCCGCCTCCGGACCCGGGGACACCGGTCGGCACCTATACCGTCACCGTCACGGCGACGAGCGGTACGCTTACTCATAACACGACATTCAAGCTAATCGTGCAATAGTTCGGCGCGCTTGCTAACCCGGGGCGGGTACGGAACTCTGCAGTCCATCCTCGCGTATCATTAACGCATCCTCATGCGCTCCGTTCTCGACATCTTCGGGCAGACTCTTCGCACGCTTTGGGCGCATAAGCTGCGCTCATTCCTGACCATGTTCGGCATCGCGTGGGGAGTGGGATCGCTGCTTCTCTTAGTCGGGCTCGGAGAAGGTTTTCGCTCCGGCAACCGAAAACAATTTGACGAACTGGGCGAGAACGTGATGTTTATCTGGGGCGGCCACGCTCCTGCGATGAATGGAAGCTTTACCGGCCTGCGCTGGTACTTTTTGACCTACAAGGATTATCAAGACATTCTTTCCGGCTGCCCCGACGTCAAGGCGGCGGTTCCAATCATCCAGCGCAATGATATTCGGGCGGTCAGCGATTTTTATCAGACCAGCGGGCAGGTGCTCGGCGTGTTGCCGCTTTTCAGTGAAATCCGCTATATGCCGATGAATGAGGGCCGCTGGCTGAACGCCATGGATGTAGCTCAGAAACGCCAGGTCATCGTGCTCGGGGATGAATCTAAACGCCTGTTATTTCCCGGCCGCCCGGCGATTGGCAGCACCATCCTGCTGAACGGATTTCGCTTTCAGGTGATTGGTACCCTGAAGCGACTTGGCCATGGCAACAATAATGATCAAAATCTGAAAAACTATCTCCCCTTCACTACCATGCGCGAGGATTTCCCCCCTTTGAATGTAGGGGAGAGCAGCGACGCTATTTCCCTGATTCAATATCAGCCCACGTCGCGCGATTTGCATGAGGTGGCGAAACTTGAAGTGCACAAGGTCATCGCGCGAAATCACGGACTCGATTACAACAACCCCGATTCTTTCGATGAATGGGATACGGTAAAGACCGTGGACCAGATTGCCAAGATTTTCGACGCTATGAATACATTTCTCGGCAGCGTGGGACTGGTGACGCTGGCTCTCGGCGCTATTGGGATAATCAACATCATGCTGGTCGCGGTTGCCGACCGCACCCGCGAAATTGGACTTCGCAAGGCGCTCGGGGCAACCAATCGCAGCATCATGTTTCAATTTTTCGTGGAAGGAGCCTTCCTTACTCTTTTGAGTGGCGGACTCGGAATGGCCGGGGCAGCAGGCCTGATGGCAGCTCTATCCACACTGCCGCAGCCGCAGGGATTCGATTCGCCGCGATTAGTTCCAGCTACCGCGATCCTGGCAATTCTTTCGCTCGCGTTCGCGGGCGTGATTGCCGGGTTATATCCGGCAAGTAAAGCCGCAGGGTTGGCGCCCGTCGAGGCCCTGAGAAGAGAATAATCATGAGAATTGACCTGCTGGGCCAGGCCTACAGCGCGATGCGGCACGATCTGCGCAAGACCTTGCTGACCATGCTCGGCATGGCATGGGGAATCGCGACCGTGGTTCTGTTACTGGCTTACGGGCAGGGCTTTGGGCGGGCTATACAGAATATCTGGGACAGTTTTGGCGGCACTGCCGTCGGCATTTTTCCCGGGCGCACCTCGCAGCAGGCGGGGGGAAACAAGGCCGGAGCTCCAGTCCGTTTTACCCAGGATGATGTCGAGTTGGTGCGGAATGTCGCTCCCCTGGTGCGACATGTCTCGCGTTTTTCTCGGATACAGGCTACGGTTCAAAACGGAAACCGTTCGTTCAGCTTGCCTGTAATCGGTCTCGATCCCCCACTGCAAGACATCTGGAATTTAAACGTGGATATCGGGCGCTTCATTAACGATGAAGATAATCTCAGCCACGGCCACTTCGTGGTCATTGGATCGGAAGCCAGGGAGAAATTGTTTTCCGGAATTCCTCCGCTGGGGGAGTGGATTCGAATTAACGGGGTCAGCTTTCAGGTCGTTGGAGTCTTACAGCCTCGCATGCAGGAGGCGGACAACGACGATAATCGCACGGTTTACATTTCGTTCAACTCTTCGGATGTGCTGCAAGATACCCATTACCTTGGGGGCATCTGGCTGGATTCGTTTGGCGTGGATCATTTAAAAGTGACCAAGGAAATTCGCGACGCATTAGCTCTGGCTCACAACTTCAAGCCGGACGATGAAAGAGCGGTATTCATTTTCGACGCCAAGAAACAGCTTGAGCAATTCAACATCATCACTCTCGCATTGAAGGTGCTGCTGGCATTTATTGGAACCATCACACTCGGCATTGGCGGGGTGGGGTTGATGAATATCATGCTGGTATCTGTGACGCAGCGAACGCGTGAGATAGGGGTGGAGAAGGCGCTGGGAGCGCGCAAGCGGGATATTCTTTTTCAATTTTTATCCGAGGCGATGGTGATTACCGCGGTGGGCGGCATATTCGGGATTTTGCTTTCCTACGCTGTGTCGTTTTCCGTGGGAACCCTGACCTTGTACAGCGCCCTGGCTTCCCACGCGTCTGCGGGAGATATTCGTTTGATCGTGGCCCCGAAAATCCTGCTGATTGCGACCGTAATTCTCGGACTGGTCGGCATCGTCAGCGGCATGTTTCCCGCGATGAGGGCCGCGAATCTCGATCCCATCGAGGCGCTTCGCTACGAATGACCGTGTGGGGCGGACACTCCTGTCCGCCGCCCTTTGAATTTCGGAGGTCTGTTGAGCCCATCAAGGGGGAAGGGGAGTGCGCCTGGGCGGGGCGAATATCGCTCGCAAGGACAGATGAGGGCACCTGGTTCTCCGCAGGCGCGTGAATCGGGAATGGAGCTTTTCTCATCTAGCAATTCATGAACAGCAATATTCCTTCGCCGGTTTCGAACTACTCGGAACCGGTTCTTCAATCTGCGGCTGCTGCCTCTCACGATTCGGTATTACTCGACGCCTATTCGCAGGCGGTGGTCGGCGCTGCTGAAAAGGTCAGCCTCTCGGTGGTCAAGATCGAAGTCACGCAGTCGGCCAAGACTCGTTCGGGCGAATCCAGAGAACGTCAGGGTGGCGGCTCCGGATTCGTGTTCACACCCGATGGCCTGGTGCTCACCAACAGCCACGTGGTGCACGATGCTAAACGAATACAGGTTTCCTTCCCGGATGGACGTCATCTTTCGGCGCACACTATTGGCGACGATCCGGCCACCGATCTCGCGGTCATTCGTGTGGGCATGCCGGATAACGACGCGCCCACTCTGATCGCCGCGCCACTTGGCGATTCGCAATCTCTGCGCGTCGGCCAGATCGCGATTGCCATCGGAAATCCATACGGCTTTCAATACACGGTCACCGCCGGCGTGCTAAGCGCGCTGGGACGTTCTCTGCGCTCGTATTCCGGACGCTTGATTGAAGACGTGATTCAGACCGACGCATCGCTGAATCCCGGCAATTCCGGCGGCCCGCTGGTGACGTCTGATGGGCGCGTGATTGGTGTGAACACGGCCACCATCATGGGAGCACAGGGACTGTGCTTCGCCATCGGCATCAACACCGCCAAATTCGTTGCCGGGCGATTGTTGCGGGATGGCAGGATCAAGCGCAGTTACATCGGCGTCGAGGCGCAGACTGCGCCGCTGCATCGCCGCCTGGTGCGCTTTTATGATCTCGCCGCCGAGAGCGGAGTGTTTGTGATGTCGGTTGACCAAGATAGTCCGGCACAGAAGGCGGGCCTTCGCGAAGGAGACGTAATCATTGCGCTCGACGGAAAGCCGGTCGCCGGAGTGGATGATCTGCATCGCCTCTTGACCGATGCGAGAACCGGGGTGAGCAATCCGCTGACAGTGTTACGGCACACGGAGAAGCTGGAACTTAGAGTGGTGCCGGAAGAGTCGCGAATTTAAGCTCGCATTGGAAATTTGCTGCGGGGCTGCTCAAATCACGCAGCCTTAGCCTTGGACTTCTGCCCGTATGCTTGAACCGCGCGCTCGATGCCCGGTGCGGCCTTCTTTAAATCTTCGAGGTTCATTGCCGGAATGATTTCGACATGAGCATTAAACGCAAGGAACCAGGGCTCGGCGACTGCCGGGATCTGAGAGGTATCTTTCATATCGAACACGACGAAAGCTGATCGTTGTCCATTATTGGCGAAGAAATATGCGGCCTCGGGTTTCATATCATTGAGTATCGCTTCGATTGCTCGTGGCAAGCTGCCATCTAGCATGGTGACATTGCCGGATTCGACCGGCATCGTGGCCTTCAGTACGCATCGCATAGATATTCTCCTTTGTTTCTGCGAACTCAAACGGTCGAAGTCTATTCCAAAGCGTCAAGCCGGTCAAACGACGCCCTTGACTTCGATTTGCGGCTCTGGGATGATTCGCCGGGTCGCAACTTCTAAGGAGGATTCTATGCCACATTATTTGCACCAGATCGCCTACGCACCTGAAGGCTGGGGAGCACTGATTGCGCAACCTCAAGATCGTATCGAAGTCGTTCGATCGGCAATTGAGAAGTTAGGCGGAAAGATCGTGAACGCCTGGTTCGCCTTTGGAGAGTATGACATCGTTATGGTCACCGAGATGCCCAACAACGTGAGCGCAGCTGGGATTTCGATTGCGTTTGCGGGCGGCGGGGCATGCAAGGCGGTCCAGACCACTCCATTGCTAACACGCGAAGAAGCCACTCAAGCGGTGA
Source organism: Terriglobales bacterium (assembly GCA_050746185.1). Lineage (GTDB taxonomy): Bacteria > Acidobacteriota > Terriglobia > Terriglobales > Acidobacteriaceae > PALSA-188. The sequence continues at coordinate 97,953 of JBOGLA010000026.1, forward strand.
AAAAGGCCGGCGAGTCCGGATACAAGTCAATCACGTCGGCCAAAGGCAGGGCCGCGTAACAGAGGGCGCTCCGAAAAAACGGAGCGATTCAGGCTGGCGAGCGCTTTGCATCAGCGATGTTGAAAGGCGTGTCCCTCTCGCCAAGTAAGAGCATTTCCCGGACGCATTACGCCGGCGCCTAACTCAGTGAGCCTGTAAACGACGGTCTTGGGAGGTCCGATAAAACTTGTGCAATCCTTTTGATTACCGTGCGGGCCTGGACTGCTAATTGATATTGCGCTCTTTTCGACGCGGTTCAACACGAGGGTGTCCTGCTCGCATTCGCGGTCTGAAGATTCATCCATGACTGCCTGCACTTTCAAACTATTCCAGAAACGAACATTGTAGATATCTATATTCGTATGGCTTGTGCCGCCTCCGAAGGGCATTTGTTCATTACGAGCCTTGATGCAGATAAGCAATCGCTTGACACATCGCACCTCGGTGACCTGCTTGATCGGCTTTTCGGTGGGGTCGTCAGCTTTCCACTCATTTCCCCAGGCGTCTATTTCATCGCTTCCGTCCCGATAGGGACCGTACCAGCAAAAGGTCAGACTTTGGTTGCACACGTCCGGTTCCGTCGATTGCGTAAAAGTTGTTGCGCCCGAAAAAAGTAAATAACCAACTGCAAGTGGCACTATCAGTTTTCTCATTCGCGCTCCCAAGTCGAGCATCAACGTTCCTGCGTCATTCTCCGAACATAGGCACTTGCCGAACATCGGAGGGGACGCCTTTTCTCTGTCTCCGTGATGCTCCAATGACAGATAGCACCGTCAAGGAATCGAGGGCGGTGCGGGGAACGAAAATGCGTTGGGTATTCGAGCGCAGGTCGGGAGGGTTCACTAAGAATCCTTCCGGCATATTTACCGAGAGGTCATTGGGCATAAGGCCCTCAAGTACTTCGTTGTCCTTAAACCTCAACCGGACCCAAAGGCCCTCGGTCCGGGGACGCGTGGTGAACGTCTTCCTGTTTGGAGATTCGGTTTCTCCAAATTCCCGGACAAAGTAAACGACTTTGATGTCTCTCAGTTCTATGCTGACGACGTTCCCGGCGGTATTGAGAAGTTCGACCTTGCCTTCGTGGACAAAATTAGAGGGCGAGACATATCCATTAATGGTGTCGCGGTCTATTTTGCGGACAACGACCTTTTTGTGAGTGGATGGCATGGCGCTTCGGGAAAAGATCTGTTTCTTTCTAACCCTGATGCAGTCAATTCGCGCTCAAATTCAGCAACCACGAAGGACACCCTTCGACTACGCCGAAGGGTGTCCTTCGTGGTTAAACAGGAACGCAATCCCTAAGCAATTCTCTCATTTTCGGCATTAAATTCGGGGAGTATCCCCTTCGTAGTAGCCAAACTGACAACGTTGTGTTAGTTTCTGTAGTTTGCCGCCTAACATCAAAATACATCTAAGTATTGCGGGGAGAGTCACTTAGGCCCGAAAAAGGAGCCGTTGCCGGTTTCCCAGGGGTGGCCTGTGGAAATCCGGAGATGTCGCTACAGCGCGGCACATTGCCGCGATTAACGCATGGCTGACTATATTTATACAATGGAAATCCGGCTGACGCCGGACCAGCAGCGTGGCGTCACTCTGGTACAGGACATTGCCCGCGCTGCGGGCATGAACGTTTACCTTACCGGGGGCGCGGTTCGCGACATCATCAGCGGATTCTCCATCCGCGACCTTGATTTCACGGTTCAAGGCAATCCTCTAAAGCTTCAAAAAGAGCTCGAACGCGCCGGGGCAACCATGTCTGGAGCGGACGATGATCTTAAGACGCTATATCTAGTGTTGCCGGGTAATGTTCGCGCCGAGATCGGCAGCGCGCGCACGGAACGTTACGAAAAGACCGGAAGGCCTCCGGTGATTTCTCCCGCTACCATCATTGAAGACCTCCGCCGTCGCGATTTCACGGTGAACGCGATGGCGCTGTCGCTCAATCCCGGCTCCCGCGGATTGCTGATGGATCCGTTCAACGGCGCGGCTGACATTGAAGCAAAAACTCTTCGCATCCTGCACAATTACGCTTTCGTCGAGGATCCCTCCCGCCTCCTCCGGGCGCTTCGTTTCGCCACCCGTTTCCAATGGCTTTTAGAAGAGCGTACTCAGGCACGCTTCGAGTCGGCCAAAGAAAACAATTACATCGAATACATAACCGCGAAGGCGACAGGGCGTGAGGTCGAGCAGTTGGCGTACGAGGATGATCCCATGAACATCATTCGTGCGCTGGAGAAAGAGCAATGGCTCAAGGTCCTGAATCAGCACTGGACCATCGCGAAAATTGATGCGGCTGGATTATCGGAGCTATTGAAGACCCGCCAGGAGATGAGTGATCTGGGCTATCCTACCGACCCGGCAGCCGCGGTTCTGTACTTTCTCACCGCAAAACTTGGCGACAAGGATATTTCCGAAATCCGCAGGCTCATTCCCCGCAAAGACCTCGTCGAGGCCTGGCGCAATCTCGAAGATAACGCGAAGAGCGTGGCGAAGCGGCTTTCCGGGAAAGAAGCTTCGACGCCGTCCCGAACCTGGAAATTATTGTCGGAAACTCCGGCTGAGATGATTTTGTTTCTGTCCGTCACCTCGCGCCAGAAGACGGTGGACCAGAAGATCAAGAACTTTTTTACCAAGTGGCGAGAAGTACAAAAGAAGGTTCCGCTTCTTGAGATGACGGAGTTGCGGATAACCCCGCAGATGGCGGAGTATCCCAAGATCGCCAACGAAGTTTTCATGTTGCTGCTGGACGGGAAACTGCGCTCGCACACCGAGATCATGAAATTTCTTAAGCCTCTGGCTCCGCCGCCGCCACCCCCGCCGCCGCCCACACCGGCGAAGCGTGGACGGGGAGCCAAAGCCGCTGCCGCACAAGCGGCAGTTGCAACCACGTTCGCAGTTCCGGCTAAAGGCAAAAAGAAAGGCAAAGTGGAGGTTCCGGTTGCGGCGCCAGTAGCATCTCCGAAGCCGGCGTCTCCCGTCGCGCCGCTGAAACCGCAAAAAGGAAGGTCGGAGACCGCTCCGCCGAAAAAGGCAGAGAAACGATCCTCTACATCGGCTAAATCTGCCACGAAGCAGAAGGTCGCTAAACCAAAATCAAAAGCGAGGAACGGTGGGTCGAAGAAGGCAAGTGCGAGGGCTAAAAAGAAGAGGCGGTAGCCGTCAAATTATATTTGCCGTTTGGATTCAAGAGTGAAGTTCAAAGCGCGAGTTTCTAAACTGGTAATGGTGTAGTTTGGCGTCCACAGCCGTCATCCGGGCGAAATTCCGCCAGCAGATCGCTTGATCAGTACGGTGCGACTCTGGCGCAATGGTTCGGAGTACAGAGTTCGGACTTGCCTGCCATCTTCCCCAATCTGGTTAACTTCCAGCAGCCGACCTTGAAATTTATCTAAGACGATCAGATCAAACACGGAATGAAAGTGCCGATTGTTTCGTCGTCACCAGCGCCGAATGATCGGCATTATGGGTAAATGATTTCCACCTCCGCTGCACAGTTGTGAGTCGGTCGTCAAAGATGACCCATTGTTTTCAGCATCTTTCATGACACTCCTGTGGAAATGTAATTGCTCCTGAACCCTAACAGACTCTCTATAATGCGCGGAGAGTCGTAAACTTCCAGGGAGCAGTTTTGAATCGCAAGAGCAGTCGCAAACGGAGCCGGGAACGGTCCGGACATTCGTCGTTTGCCTTGTCGTTGCTGGTGGCGTTGTCGCTCATCGGCTGCGTCGTTTTCCTGCCCGGGCATTCATCACTGTTTCGGTCTTCAAATTCGCTTGATGCGCGGCGGGGCCAAGCTTACGAAATTGAAAAATTAACCCGCACCGACCTGCCCTCGGCCGGCTCATTTGAAACGGATGCTTCACGCGAGATATATCCGTATTCAGTGGTGCCGGGCGGCGTTCGCACTCCCAACGAACTGCAGCAGGCGAGTGCACACGATCCCGTGGTGGGAGCGCATTATGCCGGGTTTGACTTCCGGACGGCGAAGCTGATTAAGGTCAGACAGGCCAGACTGGTGTACCTTTCCTACCGTATCGGCGACAAAATTTATTGGACGACAAAGAGGGTCAGCCTGCGCAAGGGCGAAGATCTGATCACCGACGGCAAGATCACCGCGCGAACACGCTGCGGCAATCGCGTGTCGGAGTTGCCGCAGAAGAACACTTCCCGCCAGGAACCTGCCATCGCTCTGTTCGACAAGCCCGTTGGAGGGAACTCAACGCGGATTCCTTTTCCGGAGGACTTTCACTCGGCATTGGACTCGAGGCCCGCACCCCGATTGAGTACGCTAGCTTTGGGGCCGGCATCTCCGCTTTTTGCTGCCGACGGGGTTCCGCCTGGAACAGGCTTCTTGCCCATCGGTTCGCCGCTCGCGCCCGGTGGATCTGGCTCTACCAACTCCGGCGGCGCAGCGGGGACGGGCGGACCCGGACCGCCATCAGCTCCGGTTTCAGTTCCCGAACCTGGAGCCCTTGCGCTGATTTGTGCTGAAATTTTTGCCTTGACTATGATTTTATGCTGGAAGGTCGCTTCGCGAAATCGGTCTAATCGAAGTTTGGATTGATTTCGTCATTTGTGTACTTCCGGCTTGTGGTACAACAACCGAAGTTTATTAATTTCTGCCCAAACCCTGCTAACATTTAGTTCTCAGTTATGCGATGTTTCGCGGATAATTTGATCTGTAGCGCGGTAGGGCTGGGGCTGTGTCTAAGTGCAGTGGTCGCGCAAGCGGAGGGAACAGCCACAATCCGGCGTATTTCGCTCATCGCAGGCAGCACGCTGGAACTCGAGATTGCGGCTAGCGGTCCCGTCAATCCTCAAGCGAAGGTGATTCAGGGTCCCGACCGGCTGATTTTGGATTTTCCCAACACCGTGCCCGCCGGCAGTTTGCATAAGCTCGCTATAAATCGCGGCGACGTTCTGGATGCCCGTGTCGGTCTCTTTTCTTCCAATCCTCCCGTCACACGGGTCGTGCTGGATCTCAAGTCGCCTCAGCCCTATCAACTGTTTCCGGCAGGGAACACGGTGGTAGTGAAGTTCACCGCGAGTGCGCCGAGCATGGGCTCCAATCGAATGACTCTGCATCCGGCTCAAGGCACGGACGATCCGCCGGAAACTATAATTTCGATTGAGCGCACTCCCATCCAGGGAAGTAATCGTGACAGACTTATACAAGCTGCACAACCGACGCCCGCGGCTGTAGTTTCGCCCGCTTCCGCGCCACCGCCTCCGGTGGAAGTTTCGTTCGTAAATGGAATGCTCAGCATCCGCTCCACCAAGGCCAGCCTGGCAGAGGTTCTTGCTCAAGTGCACCGCCTGACAGGGGCTGAAATCGTAATCCCACCCGGTGCGGAATCAGACGAGGTTTTCACCAACTTGGGCCCGGGCGCGCCCAAAGAAGTCCTGGCCTCGCTCCTTAATGGGTCGCGCTTCAATTTTATTGTGATTGGATCGGAACATGACCCGGGGGGCATACGCCAGGTCGTTCTGACGCCGAAGCAGGGGGGCGCTCCCCAGGCAGTGATTTATCCGTGCGGTTCTTCACAACCGAGCCTGGCACAGGCCGCGCCAGGACCCGAGCCTCCAGTGCAGGCCATGGGCGCGCCCCTGCCGCCCGAACAGGCCCCAGATTCTGGCGATCCGCCGCCCCCACCACCGCAGCAATAAACGCGGACTCTTTTCTCGTCATTGTCCGGTTCAGTTTCCTTCGGAAGGCTGCTCAACCAGAACCCTGGAAACTCGAAACTACTTTTTCGTCCCGCCCAGTTTCTCAAAAAACAAGCAAATGGATTCAATGCCGCGATGGAAATTTGGGATATGAAACTTTTCATTGGGGGCATGCAAATTGTCATCGGGCAATCCGAATCCCATCATCACCGAGGGGATTTTCAGCACATCCTGAAAGTCGGTGACAATGGGGATGGAACCGCCGGAGCGTATAAATACCGTATCTTTCTTGAACACTTCACGCAGAGCTTCCGTGGAAGCCTTCACGAATTTGTTGTCGGTGCCGACCACGCACGCCGGCCCTTTGCTCAACACTTTGATATTCGTCTGAATCCCTTTCGGAGTAAGCTTCTTGACGTAATTCTTATATCTGTTGAGGATGTCGTCCGGATCCTGGTTCGGCACCAACCGCATGGAAACCTTGGCCGATGCTTTGGCGGGAATGACCGTCTTCGCGCCGGCCGCAGTGAAGCCGCCTGGAATTCCGTGGACTTCGAGCGTGGGCCGGGCCCATGTGCGATACAGCACCGAAAATCCGGGCTCTCCCGTCAGAACACTCGACCCCACTTCGGTCTTGCGATAGTGCTCTTCATTAAACGGCAAACGTTTCCATGCTTTCAATTCGGCCTTGGACGGCGCTTTCACCTTGGTATAAAAGCCGGGAATCAGAACGCGTCCCTTGGAGTCTTTGAGCTTGCTGATGATTTCGATCAAAGCAAATAAGGGATTCGGCGCGGCCCCGCCGTACATTCCAGAATGTAAATCTGTCTTCGCTCCTATTGCCTCAATCTCGGAATAAATAAGCCCGCGCAATCCCACGCAGAGGGTCGGGAGATTGTTGGCAAAGAGTTCGGTATCGCACACCAGCGCGAAGTCAGCCGCAAGTTTGTCTTTTTCTTTGCGAACATAAGCCGCGATGGACTCTCCTCCTACCTCTTCTTCGCCCTCGATGATGAGCTTGATGTTAATCGGCAGGCTGCCTTTGTGTCCCCTCATAAGGGCTTCGACGGCTTTGATTTCCATCCAAAGCTGTCCTTTGTCATCCACGGCGCCGCGCGCATAGATATTGTTATTGCGCTCGGTGGGCTCGAACGGAGGCGAAATCCACTCATCCAATGGTTCGGCCGGCTGTACGTCGTAATGCGCATAGCACAGCGCCGTTGGTTTCCCCGGCGCGTGCAGCCAGTCGGCGTAGATCAGGGGATGGCCCTTGGTGGGGATGACTTCCACATTCTGCATTCCGATGCGGCGCAGCTCAGTCGCTACAAAATCTGCGGCCCGTTGCACATCGGATTTGTGTTCCGGCAGAGTGCTGATGCTGGGGATGCGAAGCAGGTTCTTGAGTTCAGCCACAAAACGCTGCTTGTTTTCACGAGCATAATCAACCGCGGGAGACGCCATTGGCTTGCCTTTCAAAATCGAATTCGCTTCTTACGAGAGGAACAATAATATATCGCGGCGAGGTTGATTAGAGGTCAGTTCTCGAAGCGGGCCGTAGAAAGGGCCGAGAGATCATAATCTGGCCGTTTTCCGATTATCACTTGCGTCATCAACTTGGCAGTGTTCGGCGCCAAAAGGATGCCGTCACGAAAGTGTCCGGTTGCCACAAAATATCCGGGAATGGCGGTGAATCCCAGAATCGGCAAGTTGTCGGGAGTCGCCGGACGCAAGCCTGCCCACGCCTCCAGGATTCGCGATTCCTTCAGTGCAGGTACCAGGACCATTGCGGCCGCTCGCAGGCGACCTATAACCTCCGGATCTGTGCGCTTGTCGAATCCCGCTTCTTCCAGCGTGGAACCGATCAACGTTCGCCCATCGCTTCTCGGGACGATATACACATCGTCAGAGCGGATCACGTGTCGAAGCCGTGGCCCATCTACCACGCATAGCATATGACCTTTCACCGGCCGAACTGGAAATAGTAACGGACCAATTTGCCCCGCCCACGCTCCGGCACAATTGACCACGACGGGAGCGTTATATGTAGTCTTACTGGTACGAACCCCCGCGGTTTCTCCCGCTGAAAGGAGGATTTCAGCGACTTCCGACCCGGAGGAAATGTCCACGCCACGATGCTTCGCGGCCTTCAGCGCAGCTTCGGTGAGCGCCCGCGGATCCACGCTTCGCTCCTTTAAATAAATGATCGGCAGGGACGAGGGGGCGAGGGCAGGCTCAGGTTCGGCGATCTCTTTGCGCAGGAGTTCTGGCGAGCCGATCTCCGTCAACAGGTGATCCAGTTCGAGGGAAAATTCGAGCGTACCCTGATCGCGTAAATCGCAGTTGATTCCCGATTCATCCTGCAACTCGTGCACGAATTCCGGATAAATGCGCGCGCTCGCCGACGCGAGAGTCTTCAGCGGTGAGTTATCTTCGACGCCGCTGTCGGCCAACATTCCGGCGGCGGCATGGGAAGCCTCGCGACCGGGCTCTCCGCGCTCCACTACCAGCACGCTCAAATTCTCTTTGCGTAACTCAATTGAAAGCGACAGCCCAATTATTCCGCCGCCAACAATAATCACGTCCCAATGGCGCACGCTTGAATTGTAGAACGGGCCAGGACCGCTGCAAGGCCCCCGTGGGGACAGCCGCACCCGGCTGTGCGTTTGGCGAAGACAAAAGTCCTTCATTCTCACACCCAAGTGAGCTTCACTCACCTGAGAGTCGGGCGTCTGTCCCCACGAGAACTTTGCTATTTACAGTTTACTCAGATAATCGAGAACGTCAGCCTGGGTCCAATCCACGGGGCCGATGAATTTGCGACGGACGATGCCATTCCGGTCAATGATGTAAGTCTCAGGAAATTTGCCTGTCCCGTACAGATTGTTGCTTTTTTGATCGGCGTCGCGAACGGTCAACAAATTGACGTTGTGGTCTTTCAGGAACTGCTCATAGGTGCTCCTGTCGTCGTCCACGCTGATAGCCAGCACGATCACGCCCCTATTCTTCATACGCTGCTGCATTTGAATCAGGGACGGCAACTCATCCACGCAGGGCGGGCACCAGGTCGCCCAGAAATTGAGAACCACTATTTTTCCTTTGAACTCGGCGAGCGAGACCCGGCGGTCTGAATCCTGAACCGTGAATTGCGGGGCAGGTTTGCCGATCATTCGCGGCGCCGAATTGCTGTAACAACCAGCCAGAAATAGCGTCAGGGATGCAATCAGGAGGGAAGCGCGTCGCACAAAGTTATAATACGATAATTCCATGGATTCGCCGGGAGGGCCTTCGCCGACTATCTCGATCATTGTTCCGGCTCGCAACGAGGAAGCCAGCCTGGGACGTTGTATCGCGTCTCTCGTCGCCCAAACGGGAGTGAGTTTCGAGATCATTGTCGTGAATGACGGATCTACGGATCGGACCGGCGAGATAGCGGAGTCTTTCGCTTCCGTAAACGTGATCAACGCTCCGTCATTGCCAGATGGTTGGACCGGTAAGAACAATGCCGTATTCGCGGGCGCGAACGAGGCCCGCGGCGCATGGCTGTTATTCACCGATGCGGACACGGAGCATAACTCCGGCTCTCTGGCGCGCTCGCTGGCGGAAGCGCAACAGTACGGCGCGTCTTTATTGTCGTATTCGCCGGAACAGGAAGTGTACAGCTTTTGGGAGAAGGCATTGATGCCCGTAATTTTTGCGGAGCTTGCTACAGCCTATCGCCCTCCAGAAGTCAATGATCCCTGGAGTTCGGTCGCGGCGGCGAACGGACAATATATTTTGATCACGCGCGAAGCCTACGATGCCGTGGGAGGCCACGCGGCCGTGGCGTCCAGTTTGTTGGACGACGTGGACCTTGCGCGTCTGGTAAAAGTTTCCGGACGCAAGCTGCGATTTCGCTATGGGGGCGACGCCGTCCGCACCCGCATGTACCGCAGCTTCGCGCAACTCCGAGAAGGTTGGACGAAGAATCTGGCGATTTTGTTTCCATCGCCGCTCAAGTTGGCGGCATTGGGAATTGCCGAATTTGTAATGATCGCCGGAAGCGTCTCCGCTGCATGTATTCTGGCGGTCAATGAACCGCTTTGGGCGCTCGTGGCTGCCGGCATCGCAATGATCACCTATTCCCGATTCCTCCTGCGAATTCGCCAAGCGCATTTCCGCTGGGATGCAAATCTCCTGGCATTCTGCGGGCTCCCATTATTTTCCTATCTATTGCTCCGCTCGCGACTCTTTCGCAAGAGAGGCCAAGTTCTTTGGAAGGGCCGGACATATGAGACCGCGTGGGGACAGCCGCCCCCGGATGTCCAGCCGAGCAAAGCTCGGCGAACGTCTATTTCAAAAGAGAAAAAGATTAAATGGTCCATCTGAATTTCGAATGGTCTACCTAACCCGCAAAGCCGAGTTCTCCGCTTCCCACTACTATCACAATCCGGATTTCACCCCGGAAGAGAATCAGCGCGTATTCGGAAAATGCAACAATCCCCATGGCCACGGCCACAATTACACTTTGGAAGTCACCGTCAAAGGCGAGATTGACCCTCGCTCAGGATTCGTGGTTGATCTCAAGCAGTTGAAAGAAATTCTGAAGCGGGAGGTGCTCGACGCCTACGATCATCGCTTCCTGAATAAAGAACTTCCCGAATTCCTGAATCGAATTCCTACCACCGAAAACCTTGCGATTGCCATCTGGCAACGGCTTGAGCCTAGACTCAAAGCCGCTCGACTGCATCGAGTGCGGGTTTACGAAACTCCCGATCTCTTTGTGGATTTTTATGGAGAAGCGTGAAGGTCCACCTTACCCGGCGCTACATGTTTTCCGCTTCGCACCGTTTGCATAGCGATGCGATGTCCGCAGCCGAGAATGTTGCGACGTATGGGAAGTGCAACAATCCGTTCGGACACGGCCACAACTACCTGCTGGAAATTACCGTTAGCGGCCAGGTTGACCACAACACAGGAATGGTCTGCAATCTTGCCGACCTCGATGCGTTTGTGCAACGCGAAATCGTGGGGCGCTTCGATGTGCAGAACCTGAACATGGTCCCGGAATTCATCGAAAACGTCCCCACCACGGAGAATCTGTCTGTCGTCATTCACGATATTCTGCATCGCGGATTCAATCGTGCTCATCTGGAAAAGGTGCGTATTGAAGAGACTATGATGAATTCCTTCGAATATTCAGGCCGCGAGGAGCCTCGCATATGACTCCGGATTTTCGCAAGCCGAATGTTTCTATTCCAGTGGATGATCCAACCATCACCGGCGCATCTTTTGAAGATCTGGTGCGCGAAATGATTGTGCGGCTTGGGGAAGATCCAGACCGAGAGGGGCTAATTCGCACCCCTGACCGGGTTCAACGCACTTACCAGCACCTGATGAAGGGATATAAAGAAGATGCCGACGCGATGCTGAAGGCGGCCCTCTTTACCGTGACCTATGACGAAATGGTGATCGTGAAGGATATCGAAATGTTCAGCCTTTGCGAGCATCACATGCTGCCGTTCTTCGGCAAAGTGCACGTTGCCTACATTCCCAATGGCAAAGTCATCGGGCTCAGCAAGATTCCACGGCTAATCGAAATTTTCTCGCGGCGGCTGCAAATTCAGGAGCGGCTGACCACGCAGATTGCGGAAACCATTCAAAACGCAATTGAGCCGCAGGGCGTGGGCGTCGTGATCGAAGCCCGCCATCTCTGCATGATGATGCGCGGCGTCGAAAAGCAGCATTCCGCGGCGGTGACGTCATCAATGCTCGGCTGCTTCCGCAATGAGCAGGAAACCCGGACTGAATTTCTATCTCTGATTCACAATCGCCCCAATGGTGTTTAACAAGTTCCGGATATGGGAAAGGGCTTTGAAGAGGTGCGGCTTCCAGCCGCATGAAGAGTCAGGTCGGAGGATTTACGGCGGAGCTGAACAGGTCCCGAAAAAATGCTTTCCATCGCGCGGTTTTGAAGGGGCACGACTTCGGTCGTGCCGTAAATGCGTGGGGTTGATAGCCGGCGCGGTTGAAGCCGCGGCCCTTCAAGGCGTCCGCAGGCGAGGAGTTTTTCCGCGATCTGTCAGGCTGATTATCGCTATTGTGATGTTCGGCGCCTTCAACGCATATGGCAGCGGGCAATCGGTTTCGCGCCAGGCTTTTTATCTTGGTTTCGATCGCAATGATTATCCCGGAGATCAGAATCTTCAGGCGCTTCGCAAAACTTTTTCTTTCGCGGGATATTGGCTGAATAATCCACCGGGAGAAACATCGAATAGCTGGACGGGGAAGCGGCGCGCGCTGCAATCCGCGGGATTCGGATTCCTGGTGTTGTTCAACGGCCGCCTTGACGCCGAATTGAAGTCCGCCGCAAGCGCTCGAATGATGGCTACGGGCGATGCGCGATCCGCTGCCGCCGCGGCACGCCGCGAGGGTTTTCCCCTCGGCGCGATTATCTTTCTCGATCAGGAGGAAGGTGGACGCATGCTGCCCGAGCAAAAGGCATACATCTTTGCCTGGGTGGATACCGTTCTCGCAGCTGGCTTCCGCGCCGGCATTTATTGTTCCGGCATTGGTGCAAAGGATGACGAGAATATTGTCACCGCCGAAGACATTCGCACCGGCGCGGCTGGCCGCAGCATCGTCTATTTCGTAGCCAATGACCAATGTCCACCGTCGCCGGGCTGCGCGTTCTCCGGTGACTTGTCGCCGACAAAGGGCGGAGTTCGGTTCGCGCAGATATGGCAGTTTGCGCAGTCGCCCAGGCGACCGGATTTTGCGGCAGGCTGTCCCGCAAATTATGCCCCCGACGGAAAATGTTATGCTCCGGGACTGGCAGGTCAAGCCTACGTAGACGTGGATACGGCCACCAGCGCAGATCCCTCCCAGGGAAGAACGCGCTAGTGAACCGCTCACGCGGGGACAGCCGCCCCCGGCTGTCCATCCGGGCAACGCTCGGAAAGATTTCGACGCAGCTTTTCCCCTCCGTCACATTTTCGCGAGCAATAGTGCCCGCGCCACACGATCCTCGAAACTCCCATTGCGCTTCGCACCGTCGACAGTGCACAATAATGCCGGATCGCCCGGTAACCTGCGAAGGCGACTTTTGCAGCGGTAAAAAGTGGTACCTTTTGCGGGCGCCGAGCATCTTATTAATTGGTTATGAAGAAGTAGTAGCGGCTTCAACATCCCCGCCGGTTGGGCGCGACAGAGTCGCGTAGTGAATCGGCTGTAGCCGCTGGTGGCTTTCAACATCCCCGTTCCGGAATGTGGGTAGAGTTTGCGGGAAACCGCAAGCTACTACGTGTCCGGAGCTGAAAGCGTGAACAACATGGCAACCGCATCGGCTGTTTGCAGTTTGGAAAATTATCTCGTCCTGCCCGATCACACCATGGACGAACGCATTGCCGCCGCTCGCAGAATTTTGGGCCGCGAATGTGTCATCCTTGGCCATCACTATCAGCGTGATGAAGTCATTCGCTTCGCCGATTTTCGCGGCGACTCTTATAGGCTCGCTCAACAAGCGGCCCAAGCTGGTGGAAAGTACATCGTCTTTTGCGGCGTGCATTTCATGGCGGAGAGCGCCGACATTCTCGCTCATCCTGGCCAGGTGACCATTCTGCCTGATCTGAATGCCGGTTGCTCCATGGCCGACATGGCCGAAATCACCCAGGTTGAGGATTGCTGGGAGCACCTCGTCGCCGCCGGCGTGACCGGCGAATTCGGCGATGGCATTACTCCGATCACATATATGAATTCCACCGCGGCGATCAAAGCGTTCTGTGGAGAGCGCGGCGGAGTTGTTTGCACGTCGTCGAATGCGGGTGCGGCATTTCACTGGGGATTTGGCAAGACCCCGAAGATTCTTTTTCTCCCTGATCAGCATCTTGGCCGCAATACCGGATATGCCATGGGAATCCCGCTTAGCGAAATGGTGGTTTGGGATCCGTATATGCCCAATGGCGGTCTGACTCGCGAGCGAATGAACGCAGCCAAAGTAATTTTATGGAAGGGACATTGCTCGGTGCATCAACGCTTCCTTCCTGAGCATGTAGATAATGTTCGCGCGAAATATCCTGGTATCCGCGTGATCGTGCATCCCGAATGCCGGTGGGAAGTCTGTCAGAAAGCGGACGGAATCGGCTCGACCGAAGGCTTGCTGAAGATGATTCGCAACGCGCCATCCGGAACCATGTTTGCCGTCGGCACGGAGATTCACCTGGTCAACCGCATGGGCAAGGAATTTGCGGCGGAAGGCAAGAAAGTCATCACGCTGAACGAATCCGGATGTTTGTGCACGACGATGTACCGCATTTCTCCGCAACATTTGTGCTGGGCATTGGAGAACCTGGCCGAAGGCAACATCGTGAATCAAATCAAAGTAAAAGATGACGTGAAATATTGGGCAAAAGTGGCGCTGGACCGGATGCTGGAACTCCAGTAAGTGTGGCGCGGGCGCCCTCGCCCGCGAAAGGCCGGCAATTTCCGGACGATCAAGTTTGTGGCTCCGTGGGTTTTCCGGATGGTTTAGAATAGAACCATACCTCCTATGTCAGACCGAACTTTTACCCTCGAAGAAGCTCAATCTCTTTTGCCCGTTCTCGAATCGCTTTTGCGTACATCCATTGATGGCAAGAAGCTGATCGAAGCCGTGGACCTCGAATTTCAGGAACTGGCGCATCGCGTATTTCTTAGCGGGGGCCTGCTGGTCAACGTTGTTCAGATGGCCCGGCGCAAGGCCGAGCGCGAGAAGACCATTCACCGCGTGAAGGACGCGATGGCTGAAATTGACGCCATCGGGGTGCAGGTGAAAGATCTGGATATCGGACTGCTGGATTTTCCCTGCGAAGTGGATGGAAGCACGGTGCTGCTTTGCTGGAAGCTGGGCGAGCCGGGAATTACCCACTGGCACAGCGTCAGCGAAGGATTTGCCGGCCGCAAAGCGATAGACGAGCGCATCGCAAAAGCCAAAAGAACCAACTAGCTCACGTGGGGACAGCCGCCTTCGGCTGTCCGGCTGAACGACGTTCAGCAGGTTTTTTCCCCAAGTTTACGAAGAAATAAAAGACCCGCCGAGCCTTGCTCGGCCCGGACAGCCGAGGGCGGCTGTCCCCACGTGATTTTCTTGCAAGTATTCGATGGTCCGGCGTTCTCTCTGCGAAGGCGATTGCCATGCACACTCTGGTACATGTCCACGCGCAAGATGTTGGGCGAATGTTCTCTGCTACAATTTAATTCTCTAATGTTGAACAAGAAGAAACGAACGGTACAGGTCGGCGCCGCCATGACGGCATTCCTGGTCCTTGTGGTCGGGAGCGGCTGCACGGGGTTCTTCGTGAACCCGACCTTGACGTCTATAACCGTGGGCCCTACGGCGACGATAGAACAGGGTAATACGGTACGGGAGAGTGCCGTCGGAACCTATAACGACGGGACAACAAAAACCCTTGGTTCGGGCGTTCAATGGAGCAGTAGTCCTACCACCATCGCCAGTGTCGATTCTTCAGGATTGGTGAGTGGCGTCTCGCCGGGCAGCGCAACAATTACGGCCGCGTTTCAGACGACGACTGGCACATCGAACATCACAGTCAGTTTAGGAAACGTGACGGGGCTTAAGATTTCGCCGACAAGCGCCAACATCGCCGTAAATGGAAGCCAACCCTTTAGCGCGCTTGCCACGGTAAGCGGAGTCAGTGCACCAGTTGACGTTTCCTCGACTGCAACTTGGACGATAGGCGATCCAAGCAACTTCACGATAACACTGCCTACGACCGCCGGGGATCCAGTGACAATTACCGCCGGGTCAGGCGCGACGCCAGGCGAGGCGGTCCAGCTAACTGCCACCTACAACAGCACCACGATCTTTACCGCGACCGCAATAGTGACAGTGACCCAATAGCGTGTTTGGGGCCGCGTCTCAACCGGCGAGCCAGTCCCGAAATGGGCCGCTTGCAATAGCAACCGCGGTTCGCAGCGATGCTGCCTCGCGTTCGCGATGATACATTGTTTGTGGGCCCCAAGACCCAACTTTCCAGACATCTCAAGGAGGAGTCATGAAGCGAGCAGGTCTTTTTCTCTGTGCGGTAATCCTATTGACGGTCACTACGAGCTTGAGCAGCTTTGCGGCCGACGCGCTCCTTTGCTCTGGAGGGGCGACGGCCGGGATCGCAGGCAACAGCACGTGGGAAACGGTTTACACTTGTACGATACCCGCCAACGACATCCCCGCTTTTGGCGCGATCAGGGTGACAGCGACGGTAAGCTTCCCACAGATAAGCGCGCAGGCAAATACGCAGATCGCGATGAATGGGGTAAACATAATTGGTAGTGGATCCGGAGGCAGCGACAATCTGCATTACAACCAGTACGAAGTATTGATTCTCAATAACAGCTCCACGACGGGCGAGCTTACGGGGTTCGTACCTAGCAACGGTAGCCCTGTTGGGGTTAACACCACCTGGGTTCACCTGTCAAACCTTGCATGGTCCAGCGCGCAGACTGTATCAATCGTATTCGAGTCTAATAGCAGTAACACGATCGCACAGGGTCTGTCTTTCACTGTCGAAGAGGTGAAATAGGGACTATAGGGGTGCCCGCGATGGGTGGGCGACCCCTCTTACGGCTGATATCCGTCCTCAATCCGTCGCCTAAAAATATCCAATTTCCCTTCGCGCCAGGACGGCCCGCCCCCTGGCATTTGCGGCTGCGCTTCTCCCGTCAGGTGGCGATGCACCTCGCGAGCATTCAAAAGGCTGAGACACCCATTAGCACTTGTGCAGAAAAAACGTCAAACGCTTCACGTGCTCTGCCGGTAGCCTTATCGTAAACCGCGAACCAAAATCAGGTCGGCTTTGCGCTATATTGTTTTTATCCGTGAAAGCAGCCGTTCGATCAACTTCGACCTGCCTTTTAGCGTTGCTGTGCGCATCGTGCCTGTGTTTGTGCTCGTGCAATCGGGGCCGCGGCCGGGTATTGGAAATTGCATACGTCTCCGTTCCGCAGGCGGTGTTGCGGGATCATGTTTCCGCCGTATTCAACAAGACCGGCGTAGTGAAAAATGGAGAGCGCGTCGAAGTGCTCGACCGCGACCGCCGTTTCGTACAAGTGCGAACCGCAGGCGGAGAGCAAGGCTGGATTGAACAGCGGTTTCTCGCTTCGGAGCAGGTTTACCTGGCGTTCCAGAAACTTGCGCAGCAGGAGAAGAACGATGCGGTTGAGGCCACGGGAACCACTCGCAACGATACTAATTTGCACGTGGCGCCCGGCCGCGAAACCGACCATCTTTATCAATTAAACCAGGGATCTAAAGTCTCGATGCTGAAGCGGGAGACCGTAGAAAAAGGCGCTCCCGTGACTTCCGCGAACCCCGGCGGCCAAAGCGGCAGGAACGCCGTTGTTCCCATGCCCGCAGTTCCAATGGAAGACTGGTGGCTCGTCCGCGACGACATGGGAAGAACCGGTTGGCTGTTGGGGCGAATGGTTGATCTGGATGTTCCGCTCGAGATCGCGCAATATTCCGAAGGGCAGCGGCTGGTCGCGTTCTTCGTACTCGATCAGGTGCAGGATGCGGATAAGAAAGTGCCGCAGTACCTCGTGTTGTTTACCGAACCGAAGGATGGCCTGCCATTTGACTACAACCAATTCCGCGTTTTCACATGGAACGCAAGGCGGCATCGCTACGAAACCGCCTATCGCGAGCACAATCTGAACGGCCTCTTGCCCGTCACCGTCTCGCACGAAGACTTCGGCAAAGAGGGTGTGTTGCCGGTATTTGTGCTTCGGGTAAAAGACGCTTCAGGAAACATCGTCGAACGAAAATACAAGTTGAATACGCCGATCGTGCATCGGGTTTTGGCTCTCGGGGAAGTCAAAGAGGCTGCTGAAGGACACGCCAGGAGGCGTCGCTAAGGGAATCAGCGCGACATTCATTGTTTGTTCACAGCGAGTGTTCACGCACCGTGCGCCACAAATTCATGTCATCCAGAGCAGGCCCGCCTGCGAAGGATCTTGCTGAACATTGGGTCGGGAAGGAAGTTGAATCCGTTTCCGGCCGTGTCCAACCATCTGCGTCGGCTATGGCTCTGAAGTGACGCGTGAGATCCTTCGCGAGCCTGAGGCGCGCTCTGGATGACATGAGATTAGTGTTATGTGGGAACATACGCGATTTCATATTCCTCCAGCCGGAACAATATAAGTAATAGTAGCGAGTCGTTGCCAGTCATACTTAAGTTGCTGTATTTAATAGGTAATAAGACTGTATAGCTTTGGAATGGCACTTGCTGCCTATTGTCAGTACGAGTCATGTGTGTCTTTGTGTTCCGCACTCGGCAATTTTAGTTTTTCAGGAGAAACCGGATGAATACAGTTACAAGCCGTAAGCGTTTCGCGGTGGTTCTGGCAAGCTTGGCAATTTTCACTCTCATGGCGACGCCAGCATTTGGCCAGGCCATCAGCGGTACTTTGACGGGCACGGTTTATGATCCGACTGGAGCAGCCGTAAATGGCGCCACGGTCACCGCAGTGAACACAGCCACCGGTCAGACTGAAACCACTACGACTAAAGCCTTGGGCGACTATCGGTTCGAGAATCTGCCGGTCGGAAGCTACAACATTACGGCCAGTTCGCCGAATTTTAAGACCACCACACTGGCGAACGTTCCGGTCGAGCTCAATAAGATTGGCACTGCGAACTTTCAGTTGGAAGTCGGCAGCAGCGCGACGACGGTTGAAGTTTCCGGAATCGCGCCGCCCGTGGACACGACTACCGCTCAAATTGCGACCAATTATCAGGCCGCGGAAGTGCAGGACGTGCCCGCCGCCGCGCTCAGTGGAGGCGCCGGTGTGCTAAACCTTTCATTGTACTCAGCCGGCGTCGCGAGTCCCGGCGGTGTTGGTTCAGGAATGGGTCCATCGGTCGGCGGACAGCGTTCGCGCAATAACAACTTCACGATCGAAGGTACGGACGATAACAATAAGTCGGTGACTGGGGCACTGGCGATCGTGCCAAATGATGCAGTAGAGAGCTTTACGCTCCTCCAGAACCAGTTCAGTCCTGAGTTTGGTCACTCGTCGGGTGGACAATTTAACACCGTGGTCGTCGGCGGAACCAATAGTTTCCACGGAAGAGTGTACGAGTATTTTCAAAACCGTAATTTGAACGCGATTGATTTCGCAATCGCCCGTGGAGTCAGCCCCGGCCAGCCCGTAGTGAATCCCCGGTACGATAACAACCGTTTTGGGGGGCAGATCGGCGGCCCGCTGATAAAGAACAAGCTGTTTTTCTTCTACAACCAGGAATACAACCCGATCGGGCAGAGTTCCACTCCTGCCAACTCCGTTTACGCCCCTACGGCGAACGGCATGGCGACGATTGCCGCAGGGTCCGGAGTTTCGGCTACTAATTTGGCGATATTCAAGAAATACGTGCCTGTCGCGCCGGCTTGCCCGCCTGCCCCGAATAATTGCATCACGTCAGATTTTGCCGGGAATCCGGTGGAAGCGAATATCTTGCCCATCGTCTCCCCAAACTACATTAATAACAGCGCCAGGGTCGCGACCGTAGACTTTAACATCTCCGATCACGACCAACTGCGCGGCCGATATGTTTACAACAAGAGTGCGTTGATCGATACAGCCGCGAATTTATCGGCGTTTTGGGAGCCGACCCCGTTCATTGAGCATCTTTTCACGGTAGCGGAATACCACAATTTTTCACCCAACGTAACCAACGAATTCCGGGTGGGCTACACCCGCTACTACAACATAACAAACACTGGAAATTTTAAGTTCCCAGGTTTGGATAGCTTCCCGAATATCCTCTTCACGGACCTGAATCTGCAGATTGGTCCCGATCCGAACGGCCCGCAAGAGACCATCATTAACACTTATCAGGGAACCGATAACCTGACCTGGACAAAAGGGAAGAACACTTTGCAATTTGGCGCGGAATATATCGATTATATATCGCCCCAGACATTCACCCAGCGTTCCCGCGGAGATTACGACTATAACTCCATTGGCCTGTACCTCCAGGATCAAACTCCGGACAATTTGGCCGAACGAAGCTTGGGCAATCCAATTTACTACGGCAATCAGAAGGCTATCTATTGGTACGCAAATGACGTCCTCAAAGTGACCCCAAACCTGACCTTGGACTTGGGGGTCCGGTACGAATACACGGGTGTTACCGAGGGCGAATCGTTGCAATCTTTAAACCAGGCGGCCAGCGTGCCAGGTTTGGTTAGCTTCGCGAAGCCAGTGGCGCCAAAAGACGACTTCGCGCCCCGAATCGGCTTCGCATATTCGCCGGGAACCAGCGGAAACACCTCCATCCGTGGGGGGTTCGGGGAGGCTTACGACGTTAATTTCGACAACATAGGCATTCTTTCGCTTCCGCCGCAGTTGAGCGGAACGGTTGACTGCGCGGGCGGCGGACCGCCTCCGTGCCCAGCCCCAACCGCGTTGTTTCTAGGAAGCGGCGGTATTCCTCCAACCAATGGTGGCATTCAGACTTTTCCGGATATTGCCACTCAACGTGCGGCGACAGCGAATCACGTCGTGGTGAACCAAAAGTATCCGTATTCCCTGAGTTGGAATCTAGGGATTCAACACGTTTTCGCCAAGAGCTACACTGCGGAAATACGATACTTAGGGACCAGGGGCGTAAACCTCGATACTCAGGAAAGAATCAACCGTCAGGATGTTGTTACCCCGACCAACTACTTACCCACTTTCCTTACGCCTCCTACACCAGCCCAGATAGCTGCCTTGACGTTAACCTTAGATGGTCCGGGCGGATTGAATGCGCAGAACGCCGCAGGGGCGAGCTATGTGCCGGCGTATGCTGCTGCCGGTTTCAATGCCCAAAACCTGGTGCAATTCACTCCAAACGGCGCGTCCACGTACCACGGATTGGCGAGTTCATTGAACCGGCGATTTGACAATGGGCTTCAGTTCCAGATTGCCTACACGTATAGCCATAACATTGACAATTCCACTGCCGATTTTTTTAGCACCGTGTTGACGCCGCGGCGTCCACAGGATTTCCAGAACCTAGCGGCGGACCGTTCCAACTCGGCGCTCGACCGTCGGCATCGCTTTACCGCGTTGGTACTCTACGACCTTCCATTCTTCAAGACCCGGGGGGCCATCCTAAAGAACGTGGTGGGCAATTGGGAGTTAGTGCCGGTCTACACTTACGAGACCGGCGAATGGGTGGACGCTCAGAGCGGTATTGACGCAAATTTGAACGGTGATGCAGCAGGAGATCGCACGGTATTTAATCCCAATGGCGTGCCAGGAACCGGAAGCGACGCGACTGCCGTGAAGAACACCGCGGGGTTTACCGTCGGTTATGTCGCGAAAAACCCGAACGCACAGTACATTGAAGCGTACAAGGGTGCGCTGGCGACTTCGGCCCGAAATACCCTGGCTTCTCCGCCCATAAACAATTGGGACCTGGCCTTGGTGAAGAAGGTGTCATTTACGGAGCGATTCAAGATGGAGGTGGCTGCGCAAGCCTCGAATGCGTTGAACCACCCCGAGTTTACGACTGGATTTGTAAACTCGGTCAACCAACTGAGTCAAACTGGCAATACTCCGTATCTGCAACCTCGCAATCCAGCGTTCAACAATCCCCGACTTGCATTTTCGAGTAACCCCCGAACGATGCAACTGTCTGCGAAGTTCATCTTCTGATCGTAGAGGTAAGTCGGAGTTGAAGGGGCCCCTAATGGGCCTCCTCTTTTCTTGCCTGTATGTCGTGGACTTCGTAGTGCGGTATAACTTTTCTCATCGCCGTTCAGCGGCGCCCAGCTGCGAAACCGCGAATCACCTTCCGAACATGGGGTAGTGGCTGGCCGCGCCCATGAAGAACAGAAGCGGAATTGTCAGATACGCGCTGATTCGCGAAGTCAGGAATGCCATCCGCGCCATGCGGGTGGATTTCTCCGGGATGAGCGTGCCGTTGGCTGCGTTCTCGGCAGTCCACTGAATGAGCCTTTTCTGGATTCGCCAGATCACCCCCCAGACATTCAGCATCATCACCCATCCGATCCCGCCGCCGATTCCGATGGCGAGCATGCGATTGCTCTCCCACCCATGATCGTTCAGGCTTAGGAACAGCCACGCGGCGGCGATCACGATAATGGTGACTAGCACGGCGAGTACCGGGCCTTTGTTAAGCAGGCCTTTGCCGGGAATCAACAGCGCATAGAGAACCGCCCAAGTTACGGTCCAAATGATGAGGAAGCTCGCCATTGCCGCATCGCCGTGGGTACCTGCGTTGCGGGCGTCGGATGCAACGATATTTCCCCAATAGGCCATGCCGGCTATCACGGTGACGACGGAAGACCAGCGAAACCACCACAGAGCGCGAGGCATGAGCCGCGGGATCACCTTACCCTTCGTAGCGGTATCAATTTCCTTCATGAATGGAACGTTCACCAGGTTGAAGAAATACAGCAGGCCCACCCAGGTGAACCCGGCCAGAAAGTGAACCCATCGAAATAACATCAGGAGATTGGTGCTGAAATCATGCGGAACGGATACGAGCGGTGCAGTACTCATTGGTCAAAGCTACCACATGCGCGACGGGCGGGGCGCCCGTCTCTCCATCGCGAGTGATATAGACGCGAGTGATATAGAAAAGAAATCGGGGAAACCCTAAACGTTGCCGTGGGCGGACGGGCGTCCGCATCCGCCCTCCCTATGCATCAATCAATGGAGCGACGGGCACGCTCGCCCGTCTCTGGACCGCGGTTGAAAAATTATCGTGCACCCCGTATCGTACCAATATTGCTTTGCTGGCAATTCTTCTGAATGTTTTGCTCATGCGTTCGCGCACTGGGTAAATTGCATCTGAATACCGGGCCAAGTATGGGAACATGATGGAACTTTGCACTGCTGAGGCTCCGCGGTCAGGAGCCGAAGGAGATCGGCGATGGAAAATAAGCCGGCACAGAATATACAGGATTCCTTCCTCAATACGGCTCGGAAGGAAAGGACCAACATCACGATTTACCTCTTGAGCGGGGTCAAACTCACGGGACGAATTCGCTCGTTCGATAAATATTCCGTCGTGCTCGATACCAACAACCAGGAGCAGCTCATCTTCAAGCACGCGATCTCGACCATCGCGACGGGACGCGCGCCTCACGCACACGGCGAGAAGCCGGGATCTCCGGCGGCTGCTGGAAGCGAATTGGGTTCCGGTTCGTCAGCATCTTCGGCCGCAGTTTCCGCATCAGCCGACGAAGCATAGGCATTCTCAATTTGCCAGGCCCGCAATCCAAGTGGTCACGTGCCGCGCTCTCCGGGAAGCTCCTCAAAGGCACTCCCACGAGTGCGGGCACCCGGGAACGCGCCTTCCTGATAGGACTGGATTACAACCAGCGATTGCCGAAAACAAAATCTGGAAGGTCATTACGCACGTCCGGCGCAGTCCCGGCGAATGATCCGCATTCCAAAGCGCCGCCTATCCTCGATTTCAGCGCCGATGAATCCTTGGACGAGCTGCGGTCGCTTGCCCGCAGCGCGGGCGCGGAGGTTGCCGGAGAGTTCCTTCAGCGCCGCGAACGGCCCGATGCCGCCACGTTGATAGGAAAAGGCAAGCTGGAGGAGATTGCCGGCGCGGCGGCTTCGGCCTCCGCCGATCTGCTTTTGTTCGACCATGATCTGACGGCTTCGCAGCAGCGCAATATCGAGAAGGTCGTGGGCATCCGGGTGATTGATCGCACCCAGCTTATTCTGGATATTTTTGCCATGCATGCGCGAACCCGCGAAGGCCAGTTGCAAGTGGAACTGGCGCAGTTGGATTACATGCTTCCGCGATTGAGCGGGCGCGGCATCGAGATGTCGCAACTAGGCGGAGGAATCGGAACACGCGGTCCCGGGGAAACTCAGCTTGAAACCGACCGCAGGAAAATCTTTCGGCGGGTTCGTCACGTCAAGCAGCAACTGGAGAATGTGCGGCGGATTCGCGCCCAACAACGTCAACGGCGAGAGTCCGTACCGGTTTCCACGATTGCGCTGGTGGGATATACGAACGCGGGGAAGTCCACCCTGTTTAATGCACTCACTCAAGCGGGAGTTCTGGAGTCTTCGCGAATGTTTGCCACGCTGGACCCTACTATCCGCGCGATTACTCTTCCGTCCCGCCGCGAAGTGCTGCTTTCCGACACGGTCGGATTTATTCGCAACTTGCCGCACACTCTGGTGTCGGCCTTCCGCGCAACTTTGGAGGAACTGCAACGCGCGGACTTGGTATTGCAGGTATCCGATGCCAGCAGCCCGCTCTCGACGGAACAAGACGCGCAAGTCGAAAAGGTTCTGAAAGAGCTTGAGGTGGAGGCGAAGCCGCGTCTCAAAGTCATGAACAAGGTGGATCTTTTAGCGGCAGGGCGGCTCGAATCCCTGCGTCATGATGATGACTCCACAATATTCGTATCGGCGGCGCTAGGGGCCGGACTCAGCAACCTGATGGAGAGAATTGACCGAATGCTTACCGAGGACGCAGTGCGCCGCGTCGGATTGAAGATTCCCCAGAGCGAAGGGAAAATGTTGGCGCTGTTGGAAGCGAAATCGAGAATCTGTTCGCGTCGCTACAAGGATGGTGCGGTCGAACTTGAAGTAGAGGCGCCGGAATCGGTGTTAAGAAAGATGAAGCGGTGGATGGTCAAACGTCCAGACGCGACAAGCTCGATGCGGGCGGACAAGAGTGTCCGCGCCACACGATCGCGTGTTGAACCACATTGAAAGTGTCCCCATGAGACCACATTAGAAGCGTCCCCTATTTAGAGTTCCTTCGTAGAAGGAGGAACCGCGATTGGGGAGAACGGGATTGAGCAAAAAAGAACTGGGCCG
>JBOGLA010000027.1:0-109774 GCA_050746185.1 Terriglobales bacterium
TTCGGCATGGCTGAAGCCATGCCCCTTCAAAGCCAAGGCGGGCGATGCATTTTTCCGCATCCGGTGAAGAGCCGCTACGTCCCTCCGGATGACATAAACCGGCAGGAATATACTGTGTTTGCCGACAAACAGATCTGGTGGGAAGCTCCGAACTCCATTCGCATTCCGACCGGAATTATTGTTGCTTTTGCCCTCGGTCTCAGAGTTTATGGTGTTTATCGAAGTTCTAAAAACACCCCTAAACGTTCTCCGCAGGTGAGGCGGATTGAACGGATTGTGGCTATCAGTCTATGGAGTTTTATAGCCGTGTGGGTTTCCATCCTTTTCTTAACGATGCGCTGAGTTCTGCATAGCAGCCTCCCCGCACTTTCCCCTACCCTCCCAACCCCAAATCTGCTACACTATAGCTGCGTTTGATATATCGGTTGTTGAGCAGCTTCTTGCAAACCAGCTAGCACTGCCCTTAGTACCTCCGAAGCATCAGCGTAAAATCAACAAAAAAGGATACAAGCAGCAAATGGCAGAACAAGGAACAGTAAAGTGGTTTAACGACGCCAAAGGCTACGGCTTCATCAGCCGTCAGAGTGGCGAAGATGTATTTGTGCACTTTTCGGCAATCCAGGCGGGCGGCTTCCGCAGCCTGCAGGAAGGCCAGAGTGTTGAGTTCGAGGTCACCAAGGGACCAAAGGGCTGGCAAGCTGAGAACGTTCGCCCGCTGTAAAGCGGAAACATCTCAATAACAAACGCGTGCTCGCGACCATGAAAAGTAGCGGGCACGCTATCAAATTCTCTCCCCCTCACGCAACGCGCTTCCGACTGGAGCTCTCCACATGCAGGATGAATCGAAGGCCTCGTTCGCGGTCATTCGCCACAACGTTCGAACCTACGAATCCGGCGGCGTCATGGCTGTCGTTAAAGGACGCGTCAGCGCCGAAGGGACGCTCGGCCAATTTGAACACTCGCAGTCATCCGAAGACAGGCACGCCGGCTGGCGATATTTCCTGGAAAAAACCGATCTCAAGGCTGGGATGAATCCGGCCGAAGCAACCAGCCTGCGCCAGATGCGCCTCGAAGTCCGCGAATCGGAAGCGCAACAGCTTTCCGATCAGGCCCCGTTCCACTCCCGGCAGAATTAAGCACAAGGCTTAGATTTGGCATGACTTCAGTCGTGTCGTAAACCCTTCGAAGGAGTGGCGGGCGCTCGTACTTTTCCGCAGATCCCCGACCGGTGTGTGTTTCTTGTCCGGGAAAGTCAAAACCGGTTGTGCATAGTTCATTTACTCCCACCCTTTCGTAAAGTACGCGAATAGGATGGGGTACTCTCTTTGTTGGTCGTACAATCTGCCCTACATTAGTAATGCTGTCGCCTCGTCTCCCGCAGAATCGTTGCGAAGTGCCTGCCTCCGAAGCTGAATCCTTCTTCCAGTCGCCCGGTGACGGCCAGTTTCGCGTCGCGTCCGGGAAGTCCGAAGTTCTCGCTGAAGACCCATAGGCGCCCGCTGCCGTCGTCCAATTGAAAAACACCCGCGCCCATGGCGCCGAACGAATTGGTCACGCGCCCCGCGATGGTGATTTCTTTGCCCGTAAAACGTCCGGGAGTCTGGTCAATCCGGGCAATGCTTTCTCGCGGCGGACAACCGGATAGCAGCAAGGTCGCGAGCGCTAGCAGAATGACAGTAACAATCTTTGGATATTTTCCTTGCACGGCTTTCTCCTCGAACTAAGTTGAGATCAATGTTACCAACACCACGAAAATTTAAAAGTTTCCAGTTTGCGCTGGCGTAGGTACTTCCTCTATTCCCGTCCAAGATCAAGAACGCAATCTTGTGCCCTTCGGTGTCTAATTCTTTTGGGCACGCAAGTTGCGTGGACGCTTCCCGTTCTACCGTTGAGTTGTTCTTCCGAGGAGGAATTATGCGGCTGTCTTTGGCGTGTCTTCTGTTGATTATATCGTTGTCTTCTCTCTCTATTGCTCAATCCCCTGCCGGGTCGGTTCGCCTTCCGGTGAAAAGGGTGGTCCTTTACAAAAACGGCATGGGCTATTTCGAACATTCTGGCCGGGTAAATGGAAACGAGGACGTGAATATTGACCTCACGACCGCGCAGCTCAATGACGTTCTCAAATCGCTCACCACGCTCGATCTCGGCAAAGGCCGCATCACCGGCGTCGCATACAACTCGATTGATCCTCTGAATAAAAGGCTGGGCGCGCTGCGATTGCCGCTGGGGGAGGACACAACCACCGCGCAGTTTCTGGACGCGATGCGCGGCGCTCGAATTGAAGTGCATAGCGGCTCGCTCAGTGCCACGGGACGATTGCTGAGTGTTGAACAGCGGGACCTACAAGGGAGGGACAATCAGAAGATCACTGTGGATGCAATTTCGCTGGTGAGCGATTCCGGCGAGGTCCGCACGTTTGATCTCACACCGGAAACCACGGTCCGGATCGCGGAGAAAGATTTGAATGACGAAGTCGGGCACTATCTGAGCCTGGTTGCTTCCACGAGGGACCAGGATGTACGCCGGCTGACAATCTCCACGCAAGGAACAGGCGAGCGTGATCTGCTGGTCAGCTACATCAGCGAAGTGCCGATCTGGAAGTCCACCTATCGCATCATCATTCCTAAAGATGGCAAGCCGCTGCTGCAAGGATGGGCAATCGTTGACAACACCGTCGGAGAAGATTGGGACAACGTGGAACTTTCGCTGGTGGCGGGTGCGCCACAGTCATTCGTGCAGGACCTGTCGCAGCCGTATTATGCGCGGCGTCCGGTGGTTCCGATGCCGGAGAATGCCATGATCACGCCTCAGACACATGAAGCGGTGCTCGAGGAAAAGGAGGAGGCCGCGCCACCGCCTCCGCCGTCACCCGCGATGGCGCCGGCATCCATTCACGGATCCGCTGGCGGGGTAATTGGCGGCATTCTTTCCAGCTCTGCAAACCGTGCAGCTATCGGCGGCCCGGTTTTCAAAGCGCAGTCGATCAACGCCGACGCTTTGGAGCAAGCAAACAATAACGTTGCGAACTCTCGCGAACTCGGCGACCTTTTCGAATACCGGTTGCCGGATCGAGTGACCATCCATAAGAATCAATCGGCACTCGTTCCCATCTTGCAGTCTCGTGTGGATGCCGAAAAAGTCTCAGTGTGGAATCCGGCGGACAACTACGTTCTGCGTGCACTGTGGCTCAACAATACCAGCGGACTCACGCTTGACGGCGGCAGTTTCAACGTCCTCGAAGACGACGCCTTCGCCGGTGAGGGCCTCATGGATCCGATCAAGCCGGACGAGAAGCGATTGCTCTCCTACGCGGCGGATTTGGGAGTTCTGGTTGATACCAAACAGAAAGAAGAACGGCAGAAGGTCACCAAAGTTGTGATCAATCACGGTGTTCTGACTTACGTCAGCCAGGAAGAACAAGAGATGGCATACACCGTTCGCGACCGTGACACAACACCTCGGACGGTCGTAATTGAGCATCCGATAAAAGAAAATTGGAAGCTCGATAAGGAAATGCAACCGGACGAGAGCACGGTTTCATTCCATCGCTTCCGCTTGAAAGTTGAGCCAAATACCACGGCAACTCTCGTAGTGAAAGAATATCGCCCTAACTACTCGCGCTATGAATTGACCAACCTCAACGACGACCAGATCGGATTCTTTCTTCAGCAGAAAATGATCAATCGCCAGGTGGAACTGGCTCTACGAAAAATAGTTGAACAGAAGAATCAGGTTGCTGCCCTGCAAGCTGACATTGATTCGCGTCAGGCGCAGATCACCAGCATCGCCGAAGACCAACAGCGAGTCCGCGAAAACATGAAAGCCTTAAAAGGCAGCGTCGAAGAAAAGACTCTGGTGCAGCGGTACGCTCGCCAGCTAAACCAGCAGGAGGACCAGGTTGATTCGCTACACAAGCAGATTTCAGACCTGAAGCAAAAACGGAACGAGGCGCAGAAACTCCTGAACAATTCGGTACAACAATTATCGCTGGAGGCGGAAGTCTAAGGATGACGCTTCTTATCTTTCGTTGGAGCCGTCGTCATAAACGAACGCCGCAACGGAACGATTGCGCCGCGAGAGGCATCCGTGGCCGCGCTGGCGCGGGCCAGCACTTCTTCCTGAATGTAGGATACGAAGTCGTGGATTTGCCGCTGCATCTCCTCCATGCGTTCCCGCATTTGCAAAATGATCGCCATGCCGGAGATGTTCACACCAAGATCGCGGGCCAGCGACAAAATAAATTCCAGTCGCTGGAGGTCATCGTCCGTGTAAAGCCGCGTGTTGCCTTCGGTGCGGGAGGGCTTCAGCAGTCCCTCGCGTTCATAAAGACGCAACGTCTGCGGATGAATGCCATACATCTCCGCGACCGCTGAGATCATGTACGCGCCCTGGGATTTGCGTTTAGTCATGGTGCATCGCCCTACGTGCGCTGACCGCTCAACATACTTTATATCAACCGGAAAGAGGCTGTTGAGAGTAACGGGATGTTTGAAGGGGCACGCCCTTCACAGTTTGCGGAAAAACTCTCGGAGGAGATTGGTTTTGAAGGGGCACGCCTTCAGGCGTGCCATTAGCCCAACTGCTCCGCTAACGGCGCGCCTGAAGCCGCGCCCCTTCAAAACGTAAACAATACAGAGCTTTTTTTTCGAAATGAAGCCGCGCCCCTTCAAATCAATCACATCTATGAAGGTTACGACTCCCACCCACCCGGCTTAACCACGCGGTTCACAAAGTAAGCTGCAAACCCAGCCGCAATCAAAATCATCCCTAGGGAAAGCGAACTCATTCCTCCCACATGCTCGCTTTCGCTCCGAAGGATCGAGAGTCCCAGCAACAGCATGGGCGCAACCCCAATCGCAACTGCTCCGAACATTCCCCCGGGCACTCGAAACGCGCGCGGCAATTCTGGCTCCCGGGTTCTTAAGAAGATCAGCGCCAGAAATTCCAGGCCGAGACTTCCTCCATATAAAAGGATATCAATCGTGATCAGGCGCTCGAATCCAAGTCCCAGGCACAGGCCCCATCCCACGGCGCAAGCGATGATTGCGACCCAGGGCGCGCCGGTGCGCGGATTCAGTTTTGCAAAAACGCGCGGCAACATGCCGTCCTGGGCCATGGCGAGCGGCAGCCGCGAATAGCTCATCACCAGCGCGTTGAACATTCCAAAGGCACTCATCATGCCTCCGGCAACCAGGGCAACCCGCAACGGCTCACCACCAAGCAATCCGGCTATATCCGCCCACGAGCCAGTTTCCCATGCGCTCGCCGGAAGCTTGGTCGTCCAAACCGCCGCAACTGGCGCAACGTAGCTGACTGCAACGATGGCCACAGCCAGCAACATCGCCAGCGGATATGTCCTCTGCGGCCGGTCAACTTCGGTGGCGATGGTTGAGGCGTTGTCCCATCCCATGTAGTTCCACATAGCAATGAGCAGACCGCCGATTATCCCGACTTGGGTTTTGGTTGGCGTTGTCGCCGCGTGAAGGAGAGCGGAATATTTAAGCGGCGCAAGCAGCACAATCAATACAAACGGAGCCGAGAGTACAAGAAAAAGCCATAATGATGTGGTGGATACGACTTTCACGCCGGCGATATTAAGCGCCGCGCACACAATGACCACGGCCAGCCCTGCCAATACGCCGCGATGCCCTTCCGCGAACCAGGGAACCAGGCGATCCAGATAGAGAACAAACAAAGTCGGATAGATCGCCATGTCAAAAATCGAGGCCACCAGCGAGAGCCACGCCTCCTGGAATCCCCAGAAGTCTCCCATGGCGCGGCGAACCCACGCGTAGTATCCCCCCTCGCATGGCAGAGCGCTCGATAGTTCTCCGATCATGAAGGCCGTGGGCAGGCTCCAAACGATTGGAGTAAGCAACAGAATCAGAATTGCCAGCCGATAGCCGGTACCGTGGACGATGTCTTCGATTCCGTACGCCCCTCCGGACACCATAAAAAAGGTCGCGGCGACGAGGGGCCACAGCGTGAGATGAGCGGATTTTTTCTTGGGGCGGGATGTATCTGCCCGCAGACTCTGTGTCGCCAATTCCATGCTCCCGGAAAGTTACAATCACGCCTCATCCGTCAATCTGAGAAGGCAAATTCGGCAGTGACAAATTCACAATACGGGAAATTGAAGAGGCAGCAAGAAAAAATTGCGGTTCGGACGACAGAATCGCACGGCTCTGCTCTGGTACACTAGGCGTCGCTTGCCGGAAATCATCGCAAATCGCAAGAATTGGCCCGTGTTCGCCGGGTTTCTTTTCGCATTGGCCGCGATGCTGTCCAACATCGCGTTCTTTGCCAACATTCCTGCACAGAACGCCATACCGTGGATCAGCCTGGTTCTGGCTTTGGTTGCGGTAATTTTCCTGATCAAGGGGATGCTTGGGACATTCCGGCAACCCCGGCTTTATCGCAGCAGAATTCTGAGCTCGATCACAGCCGTATTTTCGCTCATGCTGGTTGGCGTGTCATTTTTCTCTTTCTTTCACGCTCGCGCGCTTCCACGCTCGGCGGGGGCGCCACAAGTAGGACAAAAAGCGCCCGACTTCACTCTTGCCGACACCAGCGGTCGGCCGGTTTCGTTAGACCAGTTGTTCGAAGCATCGGCGGACACGCAGGGAGTCCCGCCAAAAGCACTTATGCTGGTTTTCTATCGTGGTTACTGGTGACCATTCTGCAACCTCGAGTTACGAGGAATTGAGAAACGGCTCAACGAATTCAAAGCCGAAGGAATCCGGCCCGTTGCCATCAGCGTGGACTCGCCCGAGGTATCGAGTGATCTGAGCAGGAAGGCAGGCTATACCTTCACCATTCTCTCAGACCCCCAGGCGGAAGTAATTCGCCGTTACGATCTGCTGCACGTGGGCGGCGGTCCCGATGGTCATGACATTGCGAGGCCTGCGGAGTTTCTGGTGGACTCGTCGAGGGTAATACGTTGGACCAACTTCACTGAAGACATTCGCGTCCGGGCCCGCGCCGATCAGATGCTCGCCGCAGCAAAGGATCTGCGCTAGCCAAGGCCTGGCGCTTCCTAAGGAAGCTCTGATTAAGTCCTACCTCTGTCATTTCGACCGCAGCACAATTGCCCGTTTGCGGGTAATTGTGCGAAGTCGAGAAACCTGCTGGTTTTTCCTCGGAGCTTGTTCAGAGTTTCCCTAAATCTCTTTCCACAACTCCGCGCGCGGGTCTTCGGGATTTAATTTCGCAAGCTCTCGAAGAATTTCTTTGGAACGCTCATCGCGCGGCATGGGGACCGTCACCTTCACTTCCACAAATTCATCTCCGCGCGCGCCGTCCTTGGTGGCAGAAGGAACTCCCTTTTCGCGCAAGCGCAGCTTCTGGCCGGATTGGGTTCCCGGCGGAATCTTCAGCACCGTGCGGCCGTCAATGGTTGGCACTTCAACCTTCGCGCCCAGCGCGGCTTCGGTAGCCGTTATCGGAACGGTGATCCGGATGTCGTCGCCCTCGCGCTGGAAAATCGGGTGCTCACCCGCGCGGATGATTACATATAAATCGCCGGGAGGACCGCCGCGGGACCCCGCGTTGCCCTTTCCCGGGATGCGAATGCGCTGTCCGTCGCGAGTGCCCCCCTTGATGCGCACCTCGAGGGGTTCCGTCCGCTCCACAGTTCCTTCGCCATGGCAGACCGGACAGGTTGAAATATTTCGTCCCGTCCCGTGGCATCGCGGACAGGGAACGTTAAACTTCATGCGGCCGCCCGTCTGAGTTACCTGGCCTTTGCCGCCGCATTCTGGGCAAACACCCGGCGCTTCCACAAAGCCGCTTCCCTTGCAATTTGTACAAGTCTCCCGGCGAGTGATGTTCAGGCGCATCACACCACCGCGGATCGCCGTCCAGAACGGCACATTCACCTGATACTCGAGATCGTTCCCCGGTTCAGGCCCGTTGTCGGACGCCACTCCTCCGCGGCCGCCGAACATTCCGGAGAAAATGTCCTTGAAGCCGCCGCCGGAACTGGAAGGCTTTTTTCCGCGCGCGCCCTCAAACAAATCCGAGAAGTCAAAGCCGCCAAAATCAAAATTTGAGCCCTGGGGGCCGGTCTGCCCTCCCGAAAAGCCTCCGCCGGGGAATCCGCCCGTCCCCGGCTGGCCGCCTCCTTTGCTGTATGCGTCGGCTGCGGCCGGATCAATGTTGTCGGAATAAAAACCAAGCTGGTCGTAAATCTTGCGCTTCTTGGGATCACTCAAAACATCATTTGCCTCCGAGAGAG
The DNA here is from genome assembly GCA_050746185.1 of Terriglobales bacterium. Classification (GTDB taxonomy): domain Bacteria; phylum Acidobacteriota; class Terriglobia; order Terriglobales; family Acidobacteriaceae; genus PALSA-188. The sequence goes on from JBOGLA010000027.1 coordinate 8,237, forward strand.
CTTTGAATTTCTCTTCCGCAGCCTTGTCGCCGGGGTTTACGTCAGGATGGTATTTGCGTGCAAGTTTGCGGAATGCCTTGCGCACTTCGTCCGCGGAGGCAGTTTTCTTGACTCCGAGGATGCCGTAATAGTCTTTGGTCTGCGTTGCCATTGTTTACTATTATCGCGAATATCGCGGGAAGCAGCAGTCTAACATTTGTGATTGGGCGTCCGGCGTCAGATGGCTGCATCAACATTCGCAGTCTCTGCAATCTCGCCCTTTGTCACCGCCATTACCTTGGTGATCTAGGTCCCACATTACCCTGCGGGCTAGAGTCGGGGAATGACACTTTCATCCATGGTCGTCTCGCGGGATTGGCCTGAAGTCAGCGTCCTTGAATGTATCCTTGGCGCGTTACATATCGAAGTCGAAGTAGAACCTCAACCCTTCCGCGCGAAAGAGAAATTAGCCAAATCAAAAATTGACGCCCTGGTCGTGGATTGTGATCTGGATGGCTCGGCTGGTTTCTTGAGCGGACTCGAAGACACGCTTCTGCTGCAAACAGTCCCCTTGCTCATTCTCGGAAGTTATGGAAGCAGGCAAGTCAACCCATCGGTCGGCACATTCTTCTTCCGGAAACCGATTTCCGTGGAACAGGCCGTCCGCACTCTGTCAGCCGCCAGAACCCTGATCGTGGATGGCAGGCTTCGCTACCATCGCCACCCCATCAACACTCCCGTTCTGTTCAGGTGCGGTATGAGAAAAAAAGTGGATGCCCAACTTATGAACCTCAGCCAGGGAGGCCTTCGCGTCCATCTGACCAAACCCCTGCCTTCTGACGGCCCGCTCCAGGTCAGCTTCGCTCTCCCCGGAACCACCCGCCAGGTCAGGATGCAAGCTGAAGTCGCATGGCAAAATCATCATGGACATGCCGGAGTTCGCTTCGTGTCACATGCAGGCCCAACCAAACGCGACTTGCAACTTTGGCTCGAACAGCGCTACCTGACCAACTGATCCACGGCTACTGATCTCGCTAATTCATTCTTAGCCCGCGGATGCCCCATCCTCTGGCGCGGTCGAGCAAATGTGCGTGAGCTCGCCCAGGACGAGCCCCTCATGTGGTCTCCCAGGTGTATACCCGCTCCCCTCTCAAATACCCAAATCTATAAGAACAAAAGGTTGGCATCTTTGCCATCGCGATATACTCTCCCCGCTGGTAGTTTCGCAGCAATCTCAAATCGCGATGGATAAAGCAGCCTCAGTCTTGGTTGATCGTAACGGGCCTCTGGCAGGGTTTTGGCCGGAAGGCCGGACTATACGCTGACGATTCATGCTGGACAGCAATTCCAGACCACATGCTAAGGGCCACGAGATCTACTTCTATGGTTTCCTCGCCACAAGCCGAATGACGTCGGTCTCTCTGCGACCATTGAAATCCGCCTTGTCCCGAACGACCTCGTAATGCACAATCTCCAGAAGATCAAAGAGATGAAGCATCGCATTGCGCCGGTCGTTGAATTCGGGTCCGCATTCCATCACAACGATCCCTCCTGCTTTGAGCGATTCGACAACCCTCTCGACTGGCACCGTTGGCATCGTCCAGCTAAACAAAACTAGGTCGAACCGCTGCTTCCCAAAATTGTAATCACTATCTCTGACGGCGGAGGTGTGGAGAGTCAGGCCCAGCTCCTTCGCGCGCTTTTGAGCGATGGTGATTCCTCCCTCAGCGGGATCGAACCCCCAAACGTCCCATCCGAGACTCGCCAAGTAAATGGCATTTCGTCCCTGCCCCATTCCATAATCTAACGCCACTCCGGGTTGTCTCCCTTTCATCACCTCCTGCAGGAAGGCGTTGGGCGCGTGGTTGAAATTGGAATCAGGATCGAGGTAGTAACGACTCCAGTAGTCGGCCTCTAGAGTGTTGTGCTCGGTGCGAAGCAATTTGATTCTGCGGCCAATCTCGGATTCCGTGATGCCATCTTGTTTCAGCTTGGCAGCGTATTTTTCAAATATCTGCTCGTCTGTTAGCGACCAATGATTAGCCTCTTGCAACGTCGGCGCGAAATCTGCGCGAAATTTGTAGTAAAACTCGTACTCAGGCTTCTGACCGAAAGCGAGTGCTGAATACAAGAACGACGCGAGCAGGGCAACAGCCCACACAATCGTGACGGATGGAATCGGCCTTTTGATTTTGTCCAGGAAGACTGGCCGCACGAGAACCTCCGACTTCACTTAATTGACAGGGGCTGGCCCATGTTTGATGTCAGCGCGCCCGCCGCCTTGTTTTGTATAGGTTTGAAGCCTCAATATAATAAACGAAGAGGGTGGCGATCCTTGCGCGGTTTTCGCAAGCTGCTGCATTCTGCGACAAATTGGAGATTTTGGCGGTGGCCAGTTGCCCCACTGAGTCGCGGCTTTCCCATGGCGGGAACAAAATCAAAGACGGGATCCAAACCGCTGCTTCCCAGCCTTGCGAAAACCGCGCAAGAGTCTGACCTGAGCGAAGTCAAAGGGATGGGGCACCCCAGTTGGACTGATGTTAAGAAAAGGAAATGTGGGCCGCCGCCCAGCAGGCTCGAGAGATCGTCTGTGTGGCCTAGCTCTCTTCGCTCTCCTTCAATCTGGCGATCACGCTCAAGTCTTCCAGCGTGGTGACGTCGCCCTTCACTTCTCCACTGGTCGCCAGTTCCCTCAACAAGCGCCGCATAATTTTCCCGCTGCGAGTCTTTGGCAGCGAATCCGTAAACCGAATGTCATCGGGACGCGCCAACGCTCCAATCTCTTTCGTCACCCAGCGGCGCAGCTCTTCTTTTAATTCCGGCGTAGGCTTTTTGCCATGTTCGAGCGATACGAACGCCGAAATTGCCTGCCCTTTAAGTTCATCGGGACGTCCAACCACCGCGGCCTCCGCCACATCTTCATGCGCTACCAGCGCCGATTCCACTTCCATCGTACTCAGCCGGTGCCCCGAAACGTTGATCACGTCGTCCACGCGCCCCATTACCCAGAAATATCCGTCTTTATCTTTGCGCGCGCCGTCTCCAGTGAAATACATCCCCGGAATCTGCGACCAGTACTGCTTCTCATAGCGCTCTGGATCTCCGTAAATTGTCCGCAGCATCCCCGGCCACGGCTGCTTGATCACCAGAAAACCTCCTGAGCCGTCGGGCACGGGCTGCCCCAGCATATTCACGATCTCCGCAACCACGCCTGGAAACGGCCGCGTCGCCGACCCCGGCTTCGTCGCCACCGCCCCCGGTATTGGCGCAATCATGATGTGTCCTGTTTCCGTCTGCCACCACGTATCGGTGATGGGGCAGCGGTTGTGGCCGATCACCTCGCGGTACCACATCCATGCTTCGGGATTAATCGGTTCGCCGACAGTTCCCAGCAAGCGCAGGCTGTCGAGTTTGTGCCGCTTCGGCCATTCGTCTCCCCATTTGACGAAGGTGCGGATTGCCGTCGGGGCGGTGTAGAACACGCTCACCTTGTGGCGGTCAATGATGCTCCAGAAACGGTCCTGCTCGGGGAAGTTTGGGGCGCCTTCGTACATCAAAGTGGTCGCACCATTTTGCAGCGGCCCATAAACGATGTAACTGTGGCCGGTGACCCAGCCAATATCGGCCGTGCACCAATACGTGTCTTCTTCTTTCAGGTCGAAAACCCATTTTGTGGTGATATATGTTCCCACCGAATATCCGCCGGTTGTGTGCACCACGCCCTTGGGTTTGCCGGTTGTGCCGGACGTATAAAGAATGTAGAGAGGATGCTCGGCATCCAAAGGCTCGGCCGCGCAATCGTCCGAGGCCGTGGCCATCAGATCGTGCCACCAGTGATCGCGTCCGGATTTCATGTTGATGGGCGTCCCGGTTCGCTGATACACCACCACATTTCTCACCGAAGGGCATGACTTCAACGCCTCTTCCACTGCCGGAAACAATTTGACTTCCGTTCCTCGCCGGTAAGAACCGTCCTGTGTGATCACCGCGACGGCTTGCGAATCGGTGATGCGGTCAACCAGCGCGTGGGAAGAGAATCCGCCGAAGACCACCGTATGCGGAGCCCCAATTCGCGCGCAGGCCAGCATTGCGATTGGGAGTTCCGGAGTCATCCCCATATAAATCGCGACCGTGTCGCCTTTCCGTACTCCCAGACCCTTGAGTACGTTGGCAAACTTCCGCACCTCGCGATGAAGCTGCTGATAGGTAAGCGTGCGCACGTCGCCGGGTTCGCTCTCCCATACGATTGCGGCCTTATCCTTGCGGGAGGTTTGAACGTGGCGATCCAGGCAATTGTAGGAAAGATTGATCTGTCCGCCCAAAAACCACTTCGCCCAGGGGCAATTCCACTCCAGCACCCGATCCCACTTCTTGAACCAATGCAGTTCGTTCGCGATGGCCGCCCAAAACTTTTCCGGTCGCTCCACCGATTCGCGATAGATTCGTTCGTAGGCTTCCAGGCTGTTCATATGGGCATGCGCGCGGAACTCCGCAGACGGTTCGAATTTTCGCTGCTCTTGCAGGATGGAATCAATGTCAGTGGATGGTGGTGTCGTGGTTGGATTCGCCATGCGGACCTCTTCAAGAGTGGGTTGCGCAGATGATTCTATCCGTGGGCGCATGGCTCTGTCTCGGAAAAGAGATGCAGCCAGCTACGCCTGTGCCCGAAGCCCGGCGCGGAGATATACATAAGACCAAAGCAATCTATTCTCCACGAAAGCGCCATGAGCCATTTCCCGCCGATTCGAAGCCTCCTGACACTCACGCACGCGGCTATGCTGATCCCCTATTTCGTGGAAAATTTGAAAATGGTCTCCGAATGATACCGCCGCCCAGGCTTCAGCTCAGTGGTGGGAAAGTTGGGATGGTTCGGCGAGTCCGGGAAGTGTTGAGTCTCCAGGCAAAACGCATAATGCTTGTTATAGACCTTGCCTTCCTTGCCGTGGATGGTACCGTCCAGGAAATTGCCGGTGTAGAACTGGATGCCCGGCTCGGTGGTCCATACGTCGAGTACGCGTCCGCTCCTGGGGTCGTAGGCTTCTGCCGCGGAGTGCAAAGCAGCAGTCTTGCCCGCATCCAGAACCCAATTGTGGTCGTAACCTCCGGCGAGTTTCAGTTGCTCATTGTCTTGATTGATGCGCGCGCCAATGGCGGTGGACTTCGTAAAATCAAAGGGCGTTCCTTTCACGCTGCGCAATTCGCCGGTGGGAATCAGCGTCGAATCCACTGGAGTAAACCGCGAGGCGTGGAGCGTGAGTTCGGTGCCGAGAATATCGCCATTGCCCTGGCCGTCCAGGTTGAAATATGAGTGATTGGTCAAATTGATTACCGTATCCTTGTCGGTGGTTGCGCTGTAACCAATCTTCAACTCATTCGCGTTGGTCAGGGTGAACACGACTTTCGCGGAGAGGTTTCCCGGAAATCCTTCTTCCCCATCTTTGCTGAGGTAGGTTAACTGCAATGCCTGGCCCGCCGGCCCTGAAACATCTTTGGCCGTCCAGACGCGCTGGCTGAACCCTTTGGTGCCCCCGTGAAGCGTGTTGGGACCGTCATTGAGCGGCAGGTGATACGTCTTTCCATCCAGCTTGAAGATTCCCTTGGCGATGCGATTGCCATATCGCCCAATGGTTGCTCCGAAATAGGCCTTGCCACCCTGATAGCCGGCGGCGTCATCGTAACCCAGGACCACGTCGGCGATATTGCCGCTCTTGTCTGGAACCTTAATGGAGACGATGGTGCCGCCAAAATTTGTGATTGCGACCTGCATTCCCTTCGTGTTGGTAAGGGTGTATAAATCCATTTCCTGACCGTCATCAATTTTCCCAAATGCCTGCTTTTGCATAGTTGGTTTCTTTCCCGATGCGCTCCATCCATTCACAGCTAATAGTAAGCCCAACAAAATGGTGATCATTCGCACGGTTGACTTCATTGTGGCCTCCGCGAGTTGTTTTTAGAGACTAAAATCTCAGCTATTATTTCGTTAACATGCTCAATCCTGAACAACGTTCTCTGCACGCTGTGATCAGGAAGCCTTGCTTGCCAGATTCTTATTGACCTGTTCAGCAGTTCGAATCAATTCCGGCAACGTCTCCCCAAAAGCTCCCGTCGTGGATCCAAAACCGAAGTAAATGTTTCGATACAGACTATACAGGGAATCATAAACGGGTTGCTGAGACTTATCAGGGCTGTACGATCTGTGCGGTGGACAGATATGGTCTTGGGCTTCCTCAACCGTCTTGAACGTGCCGGCAGCAAGGAATGCAAAAATCGCAGAACCCAAACTTACTACGTTCTTACTGGGGACCAACACGGTCCGTCCCAAGACGTTCGCGTAAACTTGGTTGAGTACATCATTTTTCTGAGGAATGCCGCCCGCATTAATTACGCGCTTGATGTGCACGCCGCTCTCCGACATCCGATCGAGAATCACGCGAGTGTGGAAAGCAGTGCCTTCAATGGCTGCGAATAATTCGTCCCGAGCCGTACTCTGCAAATTCCATCCCAGGGTCATGCCGCGAAGGTTGGGATTTACCAGCACAGTGCGGTCGCCGTTGTCCCAAGTCATGCGCAGAAGTCCGGTTTGTCCGGCGCGGTAAGTTTCCAGTCCCCGGCTAAGCGTCTTGACGTCCGTGGCAGCGCGGGTGGCTATGGCATTGAAGATGTCGCCCACGGCGGAAAGCCCCGCCTCAATCCCAGTCCTCTTAGGATGCACGCTCCCCTGCACCACACCACACACGCCGGGAACCAGATTCACGCTGGGAGTGATTCCAATAATACAGGTGGAAGTTCCGATGACGTTCACCATGTCATCCGTCCTGCAACCGGCGCCGATTGCATCCCAGTGCGCATCGAACGCGCCCACGGGAATGGGGATTCCGGCTTTCAGCCCGAGTTGCCCGGCCCAATACGGGGAGAGTGTTCCTGCAATCTGATCCGAAGCGGCGTAGTCTCCGTCAAGTTTCTCCCTGACGCCTTCGAATAGAGGGTCTATATGGGCCAGGAAATCTTCCGGCGGAAGACCCCCGAGGCCGGCGTTCCACATCCACTTGTGGCCCATGGCGCAGATGCTTCGTTTCGCTTTCCGGGGATCCGTGATTCCGCAGAGCGTCGCCGCGACCATATCACAGTGTTCAAATGCTGAACTGAAATCCGGGCGTTTGGAAGGACTGTGCCGTAACCAATGGAGGAGCTTGGAGAATCCCCATTCCGAAGAATAGATGCCACCGCACCACTGGATCGCTTCGAGGCCTTCACGATGGGCGGCTTCGGTGATCTCGGCAGCTTCCGTTTTAGCCCGATGATCACACCACAAATAATATTCGCCGAGGGGCTGCATGTTCTTGTCCACCGGAATCACAGAGGAGCCAGTGGTATCGAGAGCAATGGCTTGTACCTGATGGCCGGAGACGCCGGCCTGTTTCAGAGCGTCGCGGGTCGCGGAAGCGAGGGCGCGCATGTGGTCTTCATGTGATTGGGTCGCATACTCAGGATCCTCGCGTTTGCGGTGCAATGGATAACCCGCAATGGAAGAAGCCAATACTCCGCGCTCGCTGTCCACAATGGCCACGCGAACGCTCAAGGTTCCAAAATCCACTCCAGCCACGATGGCCATCAGGAGTTTCCGTCGTTCCTTTCATGCCAGTACATATCCCAACCAAAATATTTTGTAGTCGCTTCGTAAACGGCGGATGCCACAATGGAAAGATTCGCAGCGACGTGATGTTCGAAGCCGGTTTCGCATATATAGCGCAAAAGCCTTTGCAGCTTTGGAATTTCGACCACGCCCGCGCCGCCGAAGGTATTCAGCGGATCGTCAGTAAACCTGCCTTCGCCTACGTAGCCCCGCATCCTGCCCGAAGTATCGTCGGTGGAAAAACGCGCGAAGCTCATTTTCTCCGGCTTGATGATTCCGGAGCACGTGCCGTACGTATTTTCAATTCCGACGGTTCCCGCGATGATTGCCTGGTAGTCCATTTTCACCGAGCGGAAAAAGTGTTTCGGCAGGTTCGAACAGTGGAAGCACACTGCCTTATTTGGGTCGGAACCGTAATTGTTATTCCAATCGAGCAGGGCGGAAGGCGTACCGGAGGCCAGGCGCAAGGCGTGCATACCGATCACTCCGCAGATATCCACCTCGCAGGCGCTTGAAAGAAGACTGTCGCTCATCATGCTCATAATCGTGCAAGGCACGACGCCGAGATTCTCTTCGATGGAGGTCCAGCACTGCACGGCACTGATTGCGACTTCGGTGGCGGACATCCATTGATCTACAACTGCGCCTAATTTCGCCATTTTCAACAATGCGGCGGCAGGGACGTTGCTCGAATCCACATACTTCTTTATGGAGGCGAGCTTGCTCTGGGCCAGTTCGTCATCATCTTTCATTCTGCCAATGCGGCCCAGGACCTCGGAAAGGTCGAATGTCTCGATGGAGATTCCCTGCGATTCCAGAATCTTTTCGCTGTAACGAACTGTGTTGAAAGCCGCCGGCCGCGCGCCAATTGCGCCAACACGTAAATTCCTGAATCCATCTACCACGCGGCATACGGCGGCAAACCAGTCGAGGTCCCGGTCAAACTCGGGAGAGTCCGGGCTTTCGGTATGCAACGTCGTGATGGAATATGGAATGCCGTATTGCGTCAGGTTGTTGCATGCCGACATCTTGCCGCAAAAACTGTCGCGGCGGAAGGCGATGGTCATCTTCTTCGGATCGTCAGGCGTAGCCTGAATTAATACCGGGACCTGCAAACCGGCCAACCGCAGCGTATCCGCAATGGCGCGCTCCTCTCCAAAATTTGGCAACGTAACGATGATTCCGTCAATGCGGTCGCGGTTTCGCCTGAATAGATCCGCACAATGCCGGGACTCTTCGCGGGTTTCCACTGCGCCGTAGTGTGTCTCCTCGGGAGTGGGCGCAACCACGTCAATGTCTTTGGCTTTGAGCACGCGAAGCATTTCTTCGCGACCTTCTTTGGCGAGGTGATCGGGGAAAAACCCGCGATTCCCGACGATCAATCCCATCGTCATTTTTTTCTTGGGCATATCACTCCTGTTGGCGCGCTCAATAGGCCATTCCGCGCAGTATAAAGATATCAGCTAAAAATATTACCTAGTCCACAAAATGAACCGGTCGGCAGACAAGATTCACCGGCGCAATCGTTACTGCAGCTTCTTCTCCTGCCCGTAATAGGCACTGCCTCCGTGTTTTCGCGAATAGTGTTTGTTCTGCAAACCCTGCCCTGCGGAGCCTGCTTCATGATTGATTGCGCGCGTCAAGTAAGCGGTGCGGGCAACAGCTTCGAGAATCACGGCATTATGAGCAGAAGTCTCGGCATCCGGTCCCCACGCAAACGGACCGTGATTTGCCACGAGCACCGCAGGCACAGCCGCATAGTCCAAGGTCTTAAACGCGCGTACAATCGCATGCCCGGTATTTTTTTCGTACTCGGTAGCGATTTCCCGATCAGTCATGGCTTCTGTGACCGGAATGGATCCATGAAAATAATCCGCGTGCGTAGTTCCGAAGCATGGAATTGGCAGCCTCGCCTGGGCCCACGCCGTCGCATATTCGGAATGGGTGTGTGTCACGCCGCCGATCTCAGGGAACGCCTTATACAGAATCAGATGGGTTGCCAGGTCGGACGAAGGTTTCAAATCGCCCTCGACCCGCCTGCCTTCAAGATCGGTTATCACAAGATGTTCAGGCTTCATTTGATCGTAGGGCACGCCGCTCGGCTTAATAACGACAAGTCCATCCTTCCGCGAGATGCCGCTCACATTCCCGAAGGTGTACAGGACCAGTCCTCTGCGCACCAGTTCGAGATTTGCGTGCAGCACTGCGTCGCGAAGTTCTTGCAGCATTATAAGTTTTTCCCCAAAAAACCCTCGTGAACTACGCGCTCCATTGAATTACAGCGTATGAGCGAGGCGGCATTTCCACTGTTGTCCGGTTGCCGGAGACGGAAGGACGCTGGAACGCTTGCGGAGCCACGCGCTGCGGCGCATCAAATGTGTTGACAGCCTTCAAATCGTCGCCAGTCAGCAGTATCGAAGACAGAATTCGACCGGGCGCACGATCCTCCCAGTTCACTTCGACCGGGTGCGATTGTTTGAGATCGCGGTTCAGAACAAACAGTGAGATCTTCCCATCGTCGGTGCTAAAGGTGCCGGCCACGTCAATGTATGGAACCTCGCCCATTTTTGAAACCTCGTACGTCGGCGACTGGACCAAAACGTTAAGCACTCGCCCGCGAGCATATTGAAGCGCCCAACTATAAGGATAGTAAATCGTTTGCCTCATCAATCCGCTTTCATTGGTCATGATCGGAGCGATTACATTCACAAGCTGAGCCAGGCACGCAATCTTCACCCGATCCGCATTTCGTACCAGCGAATTGATCAGACCGCCCACCAGGAGCGCGTCCTCAAGGTTGTAAACCTCTTCCAGCAAGTGCGGCGCTTCTTGTCTGTTTCCATCCACCGCAGCACCGGTACGCGCACGGTACCATACATTCCATTCATCAAACGACAACCACAGTTTCTTCGGAGAGTGCCGGCGGCCGCCGACCGTATCGCAAACCGCGAGAGTCTCAGCGATTTGCTGCTCCATGCTGAGGTTCATGGCGAGGAACTTCGCGCTGTCTCCCCCGGTGGAATCGGCGTTGTCAAAATAACGGTGTAGCGATAACGCATCCACATAGTCATAGCACTGCTCGAGGACTTGGCGATCCCACTCGAGATAAGTCGGAGTGAACGGGCCGCTCGATCCGCAAGCCACCAGGTTCAGCGACCGGTCAACATAGCGCATTTGGCGCGCTGCATCGGCCGCCTTAAGACCATATTCGGTGGCCAGCATGTGGCCGATCTGCCAGGGGCCGTCCATCTCATTGCCCAAACACCATTTCTCCACCTTGTAGGGTTCAGCTATGCCATTCTTTCGCCGCAGGTCGCTCCACTTGGTGCCTTTATCAACATTGCAATATTCCACCAGCGCGGCCGCCTCTTCGGCGGTCCCGGTGCCGAGATTCAGGCCCATGAGCGGCTCGGTGCCGGCGAGCTTGCACCAGGCAAGGAAATCGTCAGTGCCGAACTGGTTGGATTCAATGGAATTCCAGGCTTTATCCAATTCCACCGGGCGGTCTTTCTTTGGACCGATGCCGTCCAGCCAGTTATATCCCGAGACGAAGTTTCCTCCGGGATAACGGATGATCGGTACGCCAAGCTTCTTAATCTCATTCAAAACGTCAGTGCGGAATCCGTTGGAATCGGACAATTTCGATCCAGGTTCGTAAATTCCCCCATAAATTGCACGTCCCATATGTTCTAGAAACGATCCGAACAAATTCCGGTCCAGCGGCGCGACGGTGCGCCGGGAATCAACGTAAACGCGAACGGAGTTCGCGGAGGAGGCAACCTGGGCGGACGAGAAACGCCCGCATAGAAGATTGGTGGAGCAAGCCAATCCCGCGGCCGAAGCCTGACGCAAGAATTTTCGGCGGGATGAAGAGAATGTCGCAGATGAACTTTGCAAGTCGCCTTCCTCCTTAGGGGTAAACGGACAAGGCAAGCGTTTGGAGTGTAGTAAACGCTTACTCGTTTTGCAAATCAAATCTTAATGGCGTTGTTGTAATCGCTCGCGATGACCCTTATCGCAGGGCGCTCGATCAATAATAAACGCTTACTGTCATTTCTGCCGACATGTCTCTTAGTGCTGATTTTCCAATGTCCGGAAAATATGCGCTAAGTGCGTTTTCGCGTGATCCATACTGTTACCGAGACCGCTGCCCACGCCAATGTTGCAGAAATCAGTGTCAGCCAGGTGTGAAACGCAGGCAACATCCTCCAGGAGAAGACCGCAAAGACTATCAGGCCGATGCAACCCATGGTCGCTCCCGCCGCGTCTATACCCGCCGCAATTCGTCCCCGCTTGGTCCCAGTGAATCCGGCCCGAGCTTTCCGTTCGTTTTCGTGCTTCTCTATGAGCGAGGCGCTGGCCGGGAAGATCGCGGGAAAGGCCAGAAACAGACCGCCAACTGCGGGCCCATATTTGTGAGCGATCAATCCCGCGAGAGCAGTTATGGCTCCGCCGAAGAAAAAACGCGAGGCGTATTCATACCATCGCGTTTGTCGGAGTGCATCGGCTTCGAACTTCACCAGCATTTTTTACCTCGCGGTTACATACCACAGGCCGAAGGCGCAACCGAACCATACAGAAAGGCAAATCGCAGTTGTAAACAAGGCTGACCATTTTGCCCGCATCAATAGCTTTGAGACCACGCAAGCGTAGGCAAAAAAGGCCACAGCGCCAAAGATCATCGAGTAGGCTTCAATGGAAGCGTAGGCTCTTCCCTTCTCCAGCACGGTAAGGGTTATGGTGGCCAGCGCTACGGAGGGGGCCGCGCTCAGCAGGCCCGCAAAGCTTTTTGGTTTTAACGCGTCGGCGAAGATCGAGAAAAACGATACGAAAAGTCCCCCAACAACGAATCGAACTATAGTCTCCGCCATGTTCAGTCCGTGTTAGATTTAGCTCTTTTTCCGCTTGCTGATCAAGAGAAAAGCTTATCTTATTGCCCGCGCGTGTTTCATTAGAGCAGGCGACGAATTGAAGGTAAAATGTCGGCAGTAATTTGTCCGCGACAGTATCCAAACTCGAAGATCGGGGACCACGGCTTCGGAAGAACGCTCTCGTGAATATCCCGGTCAGCGTCATTATCCCGGTACGCAACGAAGCGCACAATCTACCCCGTTGTCTGGCGTCGCTGCGCGAATTTGGCGAAATTTACGTTGTTGATTCACAAAGTACTGATAGCACGCCCGAAATTGCTTCTTCGTACGAAGCTACGGTTGTGCAGTTTCACTATCACGGCGGATGGCCCAAAAAGCGTCAATGGGCTCTGGATAGTCTTTCATTCGCACATCCATGGATACTGCTTCTCGACGCGGATGAAGCGTTAACTCCCGAGTTGACCGACGAGATTCGACGCTCCATTCAGAACAAGGACATCAGCGGGTATCACATCACCCTGCAAATGCATTTCCTGGGACGAACGCTGAAACATTGTGGCGCAGGCTTCGAAAAGCTGTCGCTCTTTCGGCAAGGCAAGGCCCACTTTGAATGCCGGCTTCGCGAACAGGATACCTCCATGGCTGACATGGAAGTGCACGAGCATATCGTGGTGGACGGACGAACGTCGAAGTTAAAGAATCCTTTGCTGCACCACAATGTCGAATCGCTTTCCCGGTACATTCACAAGCACGACGAGTATTCGAACTGGGATGCCAAGGTCTGGGTGGATGGAGAGCCCTGCACCGAGTTGCCACCCTCGTTGATGGGGAATCAGGCACAACGCCGGCGCTGGCTCCGCAAAAAACTATTTAACGTTCCGGGATCACCGGTCATGCTTTTCTTATACCGGTATTTTTTTCGGCTTGGTTTTTTGGACGGGGTTCCCGGGCTGATTTATTGCGGCTTTCAGAGCGTGCAGTTTTTTCACATCAAGGCGAAGATCTACGAGTTGCGCGCCGAGAAAGATATCACCTGCTGACGGGCTCCGCCTTCACCAGCACCGGGCGCCTGTCCACGATTTCCAGCAGGTGGCGAGCCCCGGCAATACCTTCCGCCAGGGGAGTGCGAGGCGAATAGCCCCCGGCGTGAACCACGAGGAAGCTTTTCTTGTCCTCGACTCGAACGCGCTGAATAGTTCCACGGTGGTCGGCATCGAGCGATTCCGCCAATCGAAGAATTCCTGCCAGGCGCAGAACCCTTTGCCGCTGGGCAGGCATGAGGCCTTGCAACGCTTTCTGTCCATTTTGCGGGAATGCGCCGCGATTGTATCGGGAAACTGCTGCCGCCACACGCAACTCGTCGGCGGTCCATCCTAGAGGAAGGGGCAACCGTTCGATGAGTTTGTAGGTCGCTTTGTGGGATTTCCTTTCTCTTTTTGAGCGGCCGACATCGTGCAGCAGGGCCGCGACTTGTAAAATTGACCGCTCGTCTGAGTGATTCGAATTCGACTGCTCCCTTCCATCAGACAGCGAGTCGTACAGTTGCAGCGACAGCTTCGCGACGTGGACGGAATGTTTGACGTCCGGATCGAGCGCGGCGGCCCAAAGTTTGAGGCGCGAAAGAGCGGCGACTCTTATCTCTTTCTCGTTCGGTAATTCCCCGCGCCACACGTGCCACAGGGAATTCCTGCCTAGCATTCTGGCGCGATATCTCTCGATCCGCGCCGCGCGTTCCTCCATGATTCGCGTATGCCACCAGGATCGCGACTCGATCGTGGGAAATGAATGCACCTGCAACGCGGTGTCCCACAGGACATCGAGGTCATGCACTTCGCCCAGCAAGTCCTGAAGTTCCTTGAGATCATTGCTCCATGCGGCGTGCTGCTCGGGAAGAAAATTCTCGACGATATAACGGAATCGCTTCAGCCCGATGCGCAGATTGTGGAATGAGGTTTTTGAACGGTTGCGCAGGGCAGCGCGATGCAATTCATGAGCCTGGGTCCAACGTTCCAGGGCCAAATGCTTGAACACTATGCTTCCCGCCCGGAGTCTCGCTATCCGGCGCGGGAGGGCAAGGGCCCACTTCCTCCACTGCTTGCGGTCAAAACTTATGAGAGCCCTAGACGCCTGCTGCTTGAACTGGTCTTCTTGATTTCGTAGGTGCTGCGACAGTGTCACCGCGACCGGATCATCCGCCGCTCCCAACCGCTGCACCCATTCTTCCATAACATGCACATCCCGCAGCGATCCGAGGCTTCGAAATAAATCCCTTCCCGCCTTTTTCATCTCCCGCCATGCTGGGTCGGGATCCACGATCATGACGCCGTCCGCCACGGACCGGCAGCGCCGAAGCGCCACGCGCAAGTCGTGAACCGGATCTGGCGACAACTCGATGCCCGAGCGGTCGCATTCTTCCAGCACGCGTTCCATCCAGAGGGCAAGCCCCTCCTTTTTCTTGCGCCGCCTCTCGGGGATATCCGACCGAATTGGCTCTATTGCTAGAGTGGCCATAAGAATATCAATAGCGTAAATTCATTTTCGCTGTAAAGACGACATAAATCCAGCGCGATCCGCCATGTGACTCGCGCACAACAACGGAAACGCAAAAGTTTCACGTAAGATGTAAACCTGTCGGAGACAAATTGTGAACGTTCTTGAGTTTACGGCATTAGTCGGCGTCGGGTCGCTCGCTGCGGGCCTGCTCGGATCGCTAACCGGGTTGGGAGGTGGAGTTGTTCTGGTTCCTCTCCTGACAATTTTTTTTAAGGTGGATATCCGGTATGCCATTGGAGCGTCGCTGGTGTCAGTCATCGCAACCTCGTCAGGGTCCGCGGCAGCTTACGTCAAGGAGGGATTTTCCAACATTCGCATCGGAATGTTTTTGGAGATCGCGACCACGCTGGGCGCGATTTGCGGCGCCTTTTTAGCGGCTAAAGTTTCGACCTCCGCGATTGCGGTTATTTTTGGATTGGTGTTGATGTACTCCGCATATCTGTCACGCAGTCCGCGATCCGCATCCGATCGAAATGTGTCTGCCGATGCGCTGGCAACCCGCCTGCGCATGAATGGCAGTTTCCCCGATTCATCCGGCATCCGACACTACAACGTGCAGCATGTTCCTGTGGGCTTCGGCCTGATGTTCGGCGCGGGAGCTTTATCCGGATTGTTGGGCATAGGGTCTGGAGCGGTGAAAGTCTTGGCCATGGACCAGGCCATGAAGATTCCCTTCAAAGTTTCAACCACGACCAGCAATTTCATGATCGGCGTCACCGCTGCGGCAAGCGCCGGACTTTATTTGAAACGGGGATACATTGATCCCGGACTGGCAATGCCGGTCATGCTGGGCGTGCTGGTGGGTTCGTTGTGGGGAACCCGAATTCTGGTCAAAGCAAAAACGAAATGGTTGCGCATTATATTCAGCGTGGTGATTGCAGTTCTCGGCGTTCAAATGCTCTTGAAAGGCTTCTTCGGAACTATATGAACCCATCGCGTTGGACGGACGAAAAGCTCGACAGGATTATCAGCAATTTGCTGATTCTCGGCGTGCTCATCTCAGCTCTGGTTGTATTTTGCGGCGGGGTGGTTTTTTTGACTCATCATGGCGAGTCTTATCCGGATTACCGGGCTTTTCACGGCGAGCCTGCGAGCTTGAAAAGCGTTTCTGCCATCTTAAAAAACTCCCTCCAACTGCAGGGAAGCGGCATCATTCAACTTGGACTGATATTGCTGATCGCCACCCCGGTCGCGCGAGTGATATTTTCCGTCTTTGGATTCACCAAGGAAAAGGATTACATGTACGTCGTCTTCACTCTGATCGTGCTTTCCGTTTTGCTTTATAGCCTCTTTGGTTACTCATCCCCGGCATGAGATCGTTTGCGATTTTGTCGAGCGCGCAGGACGTAATACAATTACCGGTTATCCCGATTCATTGCGCAGCGCGGAACTTCCCATACAATCGAAATTATTGGAGGATTTCATGAAGCTTAGCCCTGGAAAACTGGCCGGACTGAAGAAGGTTTCCAACCAACGTGGGGTGATAGCCGCGGCCGCAATGGATCAGCGCGGTTCCCTTCAGAAATCCCTCGCAAAGGAAAAGGGCTCTGAAATCAGCGACGCCATGATGGAGGAATTTAAGTCGCTGGTGACCGAGGTTCTCACTCAATACGCAAGCGCCATCCTGCTCGATCCCGAGTGGGGATTGCCTGCCTCGAAACGGAGAGCGAAAAACTCCGGTTTGCTGCTTGCCTATGAAAAAACCGGATACGATGCAACAACGCCTGGGCGGCTACCCGACCTGCTCGATCATTGGTCCGTCCAGCGGCTAAAAGCCGCGGGCGCCGACTGCATAAAAATCCTGCTTTACTACACGCCTTTCGATCCCAAGCCGATGAACGATCTGAAGCATGCCTGGGTTGAACGGCTTGGAGACGAGTGCCGCGCCAACGACATTCCTTTCTTTCTCGAATTTGTCGGTTATCAGGAAGGCGCGGACGAAAAGGGTCTTGAGTATGCGAAGCTGAAGCCGCAAATCGTCACCGAGAGCATGAAGGAATTCAGCAAACCCAACTACGGCGTGGACATCCTCAAAGTGGAAGTGCCGGTGAACATGAAATTCGTGGAAGGGGCAAAAGCTTGCGCCGGCAAATCCGCTTATACACGCAAAGAAGCCATGGACTTATTCAACAAAGCCGCCGCAGTCGCGACCAAGCCGTTCATTTATCTTTCTGCCGGAGTTAGCAATTCGGAGTTTACTGAGGCTCTTGAACTTGCCGCCGAATCTGGCGTGAAGTTCAATGGGGTTCTATGTGGCCGCGCCACATGGAAAGAGGGGATTCCCATCTACGCTAAACAGGGCGGCGAGGCGTTTCGCAAGTGGCTGCTGGATGAAGGCGTTAAGAACATCGAAAACGTGAATGAGAGTCTGAAAGCCGCTACCTCCTGGCACTCTATTTACGACGCTGAAGCAGCCCTGGTCGGTGCCCGCTAGGCCGTATTGCCGCGTAAATGCAAAAAAGTCTCTCATGTAACGCCCCTCTGCGTCTTAGAACTTAAAACTGAGATCCGGGAACTGACGTTATGATCCCGAACGGCATAGGATGGATTGCCGATTGTAATGGAGAGACGGGCGCCGCCCTCGCCCGTCCCTCTTCAAATTCCTCGACGCATCATGATTCAACTTTCCAACGCCGGCAAGCGATTTGGTCACAAGCTCCTTTTTGAAGGCGCGGATTGGATGATTACTCCCCGCGACCGCGTGGGACTTGTCGGAGCGAATGGGACCGGGAAATCCACCCTAATGAAGGTCCTGGCCGGGTTGGAAACTCTGGACTACGGCGCTATCAGTCTCGCTAAAGGCATTAGCGCGGGATACCTTCCCCAGGACGGACTCGCCCTATCCGGGCAGACCGTTTTCTCCGAATGCATGTCGGTCTTCTCCGACCTCCGCGACATGGAACAGGAGATGGAAGACCTGACTGCGCGCATGCCGGAGTTGGATCACACATCAACGGAATACTCGCAGGTCGCGGACCGCTATCACCAGATCGAACACGAGTTTCAAACCCGCGATGGATACGCGATCGATGCAAAAGTTGGAACCGTACTGACCGGCCTGGGCTTCCGCAAAGAAGACTGGACCCGCCTTACCGACGAGTTTTCCGGCGGATGGCAGATGCGCCTTGCCCTCGCCAAATTGCTATTGCAGCAACCCAATCTGCTCCTGCTCGATGAGCCCACCAATCATCTTGATCTCGAAGCGCGCAACTGGCTTGAGGAATATTTGACGCATTATCCGAACGCTTATCTTTTGATTTCGCATGATCGCTATTTTTTGGACGTCACGGTAAACAGAATTGCCGAAATCTGGAATAAGCGTATTCACCTTTATAGCGGCAACTACGCGAAATATCTGAATCAAAAAACGCAGCGGCTGGAGCAGCTTCAGGCGGCCTATCGAAACCAGAAGGAACGCGTTGAACAACTGGAAGTATTCATCAACCGGTTTCGTTATACGGCCACCAAGGCAAAACAGGTGCAGAGCCGGGTGAAAGAACTGGAGCGGATGGAGCGAATCGAACTTCCAGAAGAAGAAAAGACCATCCACTTTTCTTTTCCGCAGCCGAAACCCAGCGGCAGGATTGTGGTCGAATTCGAAAACGTCTCGAAATGCTATGGCGAAAAAGAAGTTTTTCGCGATGTTAGCTTCATGATCGAGCGCGGAGACCGCATCGCTTTAGTCGGCGTCAATGGGGCTGGAAAGTCCACACTCATCAAACTGCTGGCGAAGGAAGAACCGCTTACCAGCGGCGAATATCGAATTGGACACAACGTTCAGCCCGATTATTTCGCGCAAGACCAATACAAGGAATTGAATCCGGACGCTCGCATTCTCGACGATCTCGGCGAGCTTTCCCCGCGTTCCACGGAGACAGAACTGCGCAGCCTGCTGGGGTGCTTCCTGTTTTCAGCAGAAGACGTTTTCAAGCGCATCGGTGTGCTTTCGGGAGGCGAGCGAAATCGCTACGCGCTTCTTCGCATGCTGCTTCATCCGGCTAATTTCTTGCTGCTGGACGAACCCACAAATCACCTCGACATGCGCGCCAAAGACGTACTGCTTGAGTCCCTCACGAAATATACCGGTACGGTTCTCTTCGTTTCTCACGACCGATATTTTATTGACAAGCTGGCGACCAGGATTTTCGAGGTCGGCGACGGCCGCGTCGAAATCTATCCCGGACATTACGAAGACTATCTTTGGCGCAAGCGGGGCGGGGCGGAGGCACTGGAACAATCGGTTAAAGCATCTTCAAAATCCGACTCCGGGAAATCTGGCGTCCCGACAAACGGGAGACGGGGTGAAGGCTCACAAGAACGTTCCGAAGAGAATCATAAACGCCTCAACCCCATCAAACGCAAGCAGATCGAAAAGCGAGTTCACGAACTGGAGGGCGAAATATCACGATTGGAAGCCGCCATCCAAACCTGCGAAACAGCGTTGCAGGATTTCGTAAGTGCCGCTGAGACTGAGCGCCAGAGCCGCGAATTGCATGATTCGCGCATGCAACTGAAGGCGTGCCTCGCAGAATGGGAAGACCTGAGCCAGGCGCTTCAGGCGTAATTAACCCTCCAAACGGATTATTCTGACGGGCGAGGGCGCCCGTCGCTCCATCATGCTCAGTCCATCGCTCCATCGTGCTCAGTCCATCGCTCCATTGGCTCAGGCCGGTCGCTCCATCGTGCGTCAGTGGCGGTCCCAGGTCCGAGCACTTCCGTAACTCTCCCTTTCCCCCATTCCCGTGCGATATTCAGAGTGGCCTTTGGCCTCAATCCATTTACCTCGGCATCGGCGGCAACCGACCTCGCTGCCCTGCGAATAAGGAAGGTCGTACTCCATGTTGCAGTCTTCGGACAACACGCAAAAATATTCTCCAAACACTTATACTCCGTCGAAAACTGTGACCACGCCGGTGGAGCAGGCCACGATTGGCCGCACCCTCGTCATCAAGGGAGAGGTGAAGGGCGACGAATCCATTTACATTGACGGCCAAATCGAGGGTACGATCCAGTTCGGCGATCACCGCGTCACCATTGGACGTAACGGAAAGATCAGCGCTAATATCTCGGCCCGCGAAGTCGTGATCATGGGATCGGTAAAAGGCAACGTTCAATGCACCGACCGCGTGGACATTCGCGCCGAAGGCTGCCTAACCGGCGACATCGTTACCCAGCGCATCAGCGTTGAGGACGGAGCAATATTGAAAGGCAGCGTGCAGATCCGCGCAACCGACACAAAAGCGGAAAGCAAGAAAGATAAGTCACAGAATCAAACTCAAGCATCTGTCGGCGAAAGCTCAAAAACCGCGACTGACGAGTCATTGGCCGCAACCGCAGGAAAGTAAGATTCGAGCGAAACCAGGCTGCATCCGGGAACCTTTCTTCCAGTGGACCGGTTCCCATCCCTTTCACTGGCAATCCCTCCCCGATTCCGTCATTTTTTCTCCTCAGGCTTCAGATCCAGCGAAGCTGAGTTCATACAGTAGCGCAACCCCGTTGAGGCTGGACCATCTTCAAAAACATGCCCGAGGTGAGCGTCGCATCTGGAGCAGCGAACTTCGGTACGCGCCATCCCGAATTTGCGGTCGCTTTCTTCCTCGACAGCGGACGCATCCAGCGGTTTCGAGAAACTTGGCCAGCCGGTTCCGGAGTCGAATTTGGTGTCCGCGCTGAACAGCGGCTGGCCGCAACACACACAGACGTATGTGCCCTTGTCTTTCGCGTTCCAGTATTTTCCGGTGAATGCCGGTTCCGTGCCTGCTTTCCTCGCAACCTGAAATTGGCCCGGAGTGAGCTGCTTCTTCCACTCTTCGTCGGTCTTGACTACTTTGTCTGTTACTGATTTGTCAGTCATTGTTCACCTCTCTATTTTGAGATCTGTGCAGGCATTGTCGTCCACCGGTTGACTTCGGCGGCTCTTACCCCTTCCGCGGGTCCGGTCGCAGCGATGGTGTTTCTGGTGCGGGAAGTCAAAATCGGATACGTATAGTTCATTTATTCCCACCCTTTCGCAAAGTGCGCGAAAAGGGTGGGGGCACCCTCTTTCTTGGTGGTTCACGGCAAGACAGAGTTTTTCACAGCGAGACCCCGCGCTTCCACGGAATAAAGTCTGCCTGCGCTTTGATTTCCGCTTTCGTCTGAACCTCTCCACTGGCGACTTTGATCACGAGCTCTAATATCTCCTCGCCCATTCGTTCGATTGTAGTTTCGCCGGTAACGATTCTGCCGGTATCAATATCAATGATGTCGCTCATTCGCAGCGCCAAATTTGAATTCGTGGAAAGCTTGACTACCGGGGCGATTGGATTGCCAGTGGGAGTTCCCAGACCCGTCGTAAACAAAACGACATTCGCGCCAGCCCCCACTTGTGCCGTAACACATTCGACGTCGTTGCCCGGCGTACACTGCAAGTTCAATCCCGGCTCCGTGGCGTATTCGGGATAGTCAATCACGGCGGCCACCGGCGCCGTCCCTCCCTTTTTTGCCGCGCCTGCCGACTTCATCGCATCCGTAATCAGCCCGTCGCGGATGTTACCGGGAGAAGGATTCATATCGAAGCCAGAACCCACAGCATTTGCTCGCGCGTTGTAGCTTTGCATCAGATGAAGGAATTTGTCCGAAATCTCGCTTCGAGTACTGCGATTGATGAACTGCTGCTCCGTTCCGCACAATTCTGGAAACTCAGAAAGAATCGTCTTCCCGCCCAGCGCCACGATCAGATCGGATGTGTGACCGATGGCAGGGTTGGCCGAAATGCCGGAGAATCCGTCCGACCCTCCACACTTCAGGCCGACAGTCAGATGAGAGAGCGACGATGGTACTCGCCTGGCTGTGTTCGTTTCCGCCAGCCCGGAAAAAGTCTGGCGGATTGCCTCTGACAACAGCGCGAATTCAGACCCACTTTGCTGATGCTCCAGAATGATCAGGGGCTTGTTGAAATCCGGATTGCGCTTCTTGATCTGTTGCCGAAGTATCCCGGCCTGAGCGTTCTGGCATCCCAGGCTGAGAACCGTGGCTCCCGCCACGTTGGGATGGTTCACGTATCCGGCGATCAGTCCGCACAGGTTGGTCGAGTCTTCTCTGGTTCCTCCGCAGCCGCCCTCGTGAACAAGAAACTTAATGCCGTCAATGTGCTTAAAAACCTTTTGGGCCGGAGGATCGGAGGCATGATCCAAACGATTTCCCGACGCCGGAACATCTAAAGCTTCGGTCTTCCCCTCCCGGTAAAGCCCTGCCAGTTCGGCGACCTGCCGCCTGTACACCTGCGGGGCGGCGAAGCCGAGTTCCTCTTCGAAGGCCTGCCTCAGGACGGCGATGTTGCGGTTCTCGCAGAATACCAGAGGCACGACCAGCCAATAATTCCTGGTGCCCACCTGACCGTCCGAGCGCGGAAATCCCAGAAAGGTTCGATTCTTCCAGCGGCTAATGCCTGGAGCCTTCCACTGAAATTCCCCCGACTTCGCGTGAAAGGGCGCTGCCTGGTGATGAACATTGCCCGTGGTTAGCAGAGATCCGCGAGGGATTGGCCTGGTGGCGCTTCCAACCATAATCCCGTACATGATCACGGGCGCGCTCGGTCCGAGATCTTCGGTCGCGAATTTGTGCTTGGCGGGCACGCTTGAAACCAACGCGTAATTCTTCCCGGAGAAATTCACCTCGTCGCCCTGCTTTAGATCAGCCAGAGCGATCAGCACGTTGTCTCTCGGGTCGAGTTGTAGGACTCTGTCCTGCATTATGGTCTTAGGTTCGCTTGTTAAAGTTCACTTGAGACTTTGATTTTGTTAATTAGACGACGAAAAAGTGAATACGGCTGGCAATTGTCTCCGCGGCTGGCGATAAACACTCGGTCCCGGCCACTTCTTTGGAGACAGATGCCGTCTACGCGGACAGGAGTGTCCGCGCCACAAGAACACCTCACACCTGCATCTCGTCCACAAAGCACCAGCGCCAGTCTTCGCCGGGCTCGAAGGACTGAATAATCGGGTGCTTCGTCTTATGAAAATGCTTGGTGGAGTGTTTATGGACCGAGCTGTCGCAGCAACCGACGTGTCCACATTCGAGGCATAGACGCAGGTGGACCCACGTGGCGCCTATTTTTAGGCAATCCTCGCATCCCTGCGCCGAGGGCGTCACTTTGCGAATTGTGTTCAGATGAGTACAAGCCATGATTTCCTCCTCGCCGTGCTTAAGCAATCAGAGTTTTCCATAGGCTGACGATAATATCAATTCAACAGCGCTCAAGCGCCCACTGGATGCGCGCGCGTTGACGCGATTCACGGCCCCCACTATCCTTAAAATAGATAGGAATAGGCTCAATCTACGAACCCGCCTCCTGAGGAGACGCGCTTCGTTTGGCCTCAGGAGAATTGTTGTAGATGCTACAAGCATTCATCATAACTTTGCGCGAGGGGGTCGAAGCCGCCCTCATCGTCGGCATCACCCTGGCTTACCTCACCAAGATTGGGCGCGCCGACCTTCGCCGGTACGTTTACTGGGCGCTGATATCCGCGTTTGTCGCAAGCATTGGCGTCGCCATCCTTCTTTCCCGTTTGAATTTGAATGAGGACGTCTTTGAAGGCTGCGTCATGCTGGCTGCGGCCGTATTTGTCGTCACCATGATTATTTTCATGATGAGGACAGGGCGCAAGCTGAAGGGACAAATTGAAGGCAAGATTGGCGCGCTGGCAGGCCGCGGTTCAGGACTCGGCGTTTTCTTTTTCGTGTTCCTGATGGTGCTGCGCGAGGGCGCCGAAACGGTTTTGATCCTGTCGGCAGTAACGTTGAATTCCACCGAACTGCTTAGTTTTCTGGGGACGCTGTCGGGCGTTCTGGTGGCAGTGCTGTTTGGTGTGATGTTCGTGAAGGGCAGCGTTCGCATCAACCTGCAAAAGTTCTTTCGCGTTACCAGCGCGATTCTTTTTTTTGTCGCCGCGCAACTGCTGGTTTCAGGACTGCACGAGTTGTCCGAGTACGGCGTGCTTCCCTCTTCGAAGCGAGAGATGGCGATCGTTGGGCCGATTGTGCGCAATGACTTCTTTTTCGCGGTAACCATTCTTGCGCTGGCCGCGCTCATGATTCTGTTCGAGGTCAAGCGCCGGGAAGCGGCTCCGCTGCCCGCCTCCGGGGCGGAACGCCGCAAAG
Organism: Terriglobales bacterium; assembly: GCA_050746185.1. Classification (GTDB taxonomy): domain Bacteria; phylum Acidobacteriota; class Terriglobia; order Terriglobales; family Acidobacteriaceae; genus PALSA-188. The sequence continues at coordinate 32,414 of JBOGLA010000027.1, forward strand.
CCGCCTGGAGCGCGCGCCGCGACCGCTGGTGGATGAGGTCGGTGTACGCCAGCTCTTTTGTTTTTATTTTGCTGATCACCGCAGAGTTCGCCTATACGAAGAGCGTGAGCGCGCTTTCGCCCGCAACCGAAGTGCACTTTACCAACGGCCAAGTGAGCATCCCGCTCTCCCAGGTTTCTGATGGGGACTTGCACCGCTTTGCCGCCGACGAAAACGGCACGACCGTCCGCTTCTGGCTTTTCAAGAAGCCGGATGGAAAAATTGCCACTGTTTTCGACGCCTGCCAGATATGCGGTGGGGTCGGATATTACAAAACGGCGAACGGACTCGTCTGCAAAAATTGCGCTTCACCGGTTAACGCGGAATCCATCGGAACCAAGGGGGGATGCAATCCGCTGCCCCTTGCGGCGCAGATCACGCCCAGTGCGGTCATCATTAAGGAGGCGGACATCGGTGCCGGCGTCCGGCTATTCCAAAAGTAAAATGTTCCTGCGTCTCGTATATGAATCGTTTCGGAGGCAGAAGCGAAACAAGCTGCTGGCCGGCGCCGCCATCACTCTTGGAGTGACCGTCGCCACCGCCATGATTGCCGTCGCTACCAACGTGGGCGACAAAATTAATCGCGAGCTTCGCAGCTTTGGCGCGAATCTGGTGGTTACTCCCCAGGACGACACTCTGGACGTTGAGATTGCCGGCGGCAATCTCAAACCGCCCAGCGATGGCGCTTATCTTAACGAAGCCGACCTGCCAAAAATCAAAGGCATGTTCTGGCGAAACAACATCGTTGGATTCGCGCCGATGTTGCCGGTGAATGTCAGAGTGAGCGGTTCTGATAAAGCGATTTCTCTTGTGGGCACTTACTTTTCGAAGCAACTGCGTTTTGGCGCGGAGGACTTTGTAACCGGCGTACGCGCTACGTATCCATTGTGGAAGGTTGAAGGCGCGTGGCCCAATGACCAGTCGCAGGACGTGTTGCTTGGCCGGCGATTGGCGGCAAGTCTTGGAAAAGTGCCAAGTGATGGAATTACGATTGATGGAAGTACTCACCGAATCTCAGGCATTCTTTCCGCCGGAGGGGCGCAGGACAGCGAAATCGTAGCGCCGCTCGCCTTGGCGCAGCAGTTGCTCGGCAAGCCCGGTGCAGTGCGCCGAGTATACGTCAGCGCGCTGACCAAGCCCGAGGACGCGTTCGCCCGCCGCGATCCGAAAACCTTGCCTCCGGAGATGTACGACCGCTGGTATTGCTCGGCATACCCGCAATCCATTGCCTTCCAGCTGCAGGAGGCCATTCCGCACTCTCATGCCGAACAGATCCGGCAAGTCGCGCAAACCGAGGGCACGATTCTTACGCGCATCGAGGGGCTGATGCTGCTGGTTACGCTCGCCGCTCTTTTCGCATCCGCGCTGGCCGTGGCGGCGGCCATGGCGACCACGATTTTTGAACGCCGTCACGAGGTGGGATTGATGAAAGCCCTTGGAGCAGGTGGATTTTCTATCGCTTTCCTGTTCTTAGCCGAAGCGACTCTATTGGCGCTCATTGGCGGCGTTGCAGGATTCGCCGGCGGATCTATACTCGCGTACCATGCCGGACGGTGGATATTCGATTCTCCAATCACCATCCAGCCGGTTTTGTTTCCACTGATTCTCGTCATTGCGGTGATCGTGACGTTTGCCGGCAGCGCCGCCGCCATCCGGCGGGCGGTGAAATTTGATGCCGTATATGCACTGCGTGGTGAAGCATGACAAATGCTTCTACTGGCGCCCACCGTCCTTCGATGTTTTTCCGCATGTTGTTCCGCGCCGCCGTTCTTCGTCGCGGACGGGCCGCAACTGCTCTGCTGGCCATGGTTGTCGCCGCAACCGTTGCCACCACAATGCTGAATCTCTTTGTGGATATACAGTCCAAGCTGCGCAAGGAGTTTCGCGGTTATGGCGCCAACGTAGTCGTGCTCGCCGCGCAACAGCAACGGCTTCCGCCGGATACTCTCGCCAAGACCGAATCCGTACTTGCGGGACGCGGACTCGCCGTCCCGTTTGCCTACGTCGTCGCCCGGACTTCGAACGATCAGCCCGTTGTCGTATCGGGGACGGATTTCGCTGCGGTTCGAAAGTTGAATAGTTGGTGGGCGGTAAGCTCGTGGCCGGAACGGTCCGGTGAAGCTCTGCTCGGTGTTCGCGCCGCAGCGGTGGTGAGCCCGGAGGGAAAGCCGTTCGATCTCAGCTTTCACGGGCGCAAGATTCGTTTGAATTCGTCCGGTATTTTGCATACTGGCGCGGACGAAGACAGCCGCATTTATCTCCCATTGTCCGATTTCGATGCCTGGACGAGTGTGCAACCATCCACCATTGAAGTTGCCGTTTCCGGCCCGCCGGACGAAGTGAACGCCAACATCGCAAAACTAAAGCAGGCATTGCCGGGGGTCGAGGTCCGACCGGTGCGCCAAATCATGGAGGCCGAAGCTCACGTATTGGGGAAAACCAAAGCCACCCTGCTGGCGGCTTCCATTCTGATCATTGTCACCGCTGCCCTATGCGTTTTGGCGACGCTGACCGGATGGGTGCTTGACCGGCGGCGTGACTTCGCCATCATGAAGGCTTTAGGCGCGTCGCAGCGATTTATCAGCGGATTCTTCGCCGCCGAGGCTGCATTTCTGGGCGCCATCGGAGCGCTTTTAGGCTTCGGCGCCGGAGTTGGAATCGCGGCATGGATTGGGAGGGCAAACTTTCATGCGCCGGTAATGCCGCGGCTCGAGCTGTTTCCAATCGTTTTGACGGGATGCATTGTGATCGCGTTGATCTCCGCCATTTTGCCAATCTCTTTGCTACGGGGCGTTCAGCCAGCTATGATTCTAAAGGGAGAATGACGTGATCCAGGTTAAGAATGTCAGCCGGTCCTATCCAGCGCGGGCGGAAGCTGGAGGCGGCATTCGTGCGCTCGATGACTTCTCCTTAAGCGTGGCGCCCGGCGAGTGGATTGCCATCATGGGACCATCGGGGTCGGGCAAGTCAACGCTGGTGAACCTGATCGGCTGCCTTGATCGTCCAACCTCGGGCGAAATATGGATTGACGACCAGGACATCGCCAGAATTTCCGCCGGCGAATTGAATCGGGTTCGCGCTGAAAAAATTGGATTCATCTTTCAGCAATTCCACCTGATTCCCTACCTTACGGCCCTGGAAAATGTGATGCTGGCGCAATACCTGCACAGCATGACTGACGAAGAGGAGGCGCTGAAGGCGCTCGACCGGGTGGGCCTGAAAGATCGCGCGGACCATGTTCCATCACAACTTTCCGGCGGCGAGCAGCAGCGGGTTTGCATTGCCCGCGCCCTGATCAATGATCCCAAAATTGTCCTGGCGGATGAGCCTACCGGCAACCTCGACGCTGTGAACGAAGAGATTGTCCTTCGCCTTCTGCGCGAGTTGCATCACGGCGGCCGCACCATCGTGATGGTTACGCACGACCCGGTGGTGGCGCGCCTCGCCGATCGGCGCATCGAACTGCATCACGGCAAAATCGCCGCGCAGGAAGTTTTTGCCATGGCCGACGAAGAGCAATTTGATGAAGTCCTTGAAGAACTGTGGGCGCTCGCGGAGCATGGGCAAGTCGCCGAAACCGGGCGCATGGAGGTCCACGGCGCGCTCCCCGTCAGCATCGCCATCGAAAAAATGACGGCTTTGGGCCTTGTGAACACGCTTCTGCCCTCCGCGCCAATACCTGATTCCAAACCTTTCGTGAACCCGTGCCATGACGCGCTGAAGCCCACCGGCGTCTCGATCGGGGAAGGAAACTTGATCGTTGAACTCACCCCCCGAGGCTACCAGCGGGCTGCCGACGTAATTCGACGCCACCGCCTTGCCGAACGCCTGTTTACCGATAGCCTTGCCCTCGATAGCGAGTCCGAAATCGAACAGCAAGCTTGCAAGTTCGAACACATTCTTTCTCCCGAAGCCACCGACAAGATCTGCACTTTCCTCGGGCATCCGCGCACCTGTCCGCACGGAGCGCTGATTCCGCCCGGACCATGCTGCGGTCGAACCAATTCCGAACTGGCCGGAGCATTCGGCATGAAATCGGGTCGCGCCGGCTGAACGTGACGACTCTCCGGCGTCCCGCCATTGGCGTGTTCGACTCTGGATTTGGCGGCCTTACCGTCCTCAAAGCGCTGCTTGAGCTTATTCCGGAATCCGACTATTTCTACTTTGGCGACACTGCACGCCTTCCCTACGGGTCAAAATCTGTCGAGACCGTTGCCAGATACGCCGTGGAGGCCACGCGGTTCCTTGAGCAACAAGGCGCTCAATTGCTGGTCGTTGCCTGCAATACGGCGACGGCGCTGGCTCTCGACAAAATAGAAGCCCAGTCGGGAGTCCCGGTCGTTGGAGTAATTGAACCTGGCGCCGAAAGCGCCTCTCAAGTCACAAAGAACCGGAAGGTAGTCGTCATCGGCACCGACGCCACCATCGGCAGCCACGCTTACCGGAAGGCCCTGGAGCGGCGGGGAATTCACGCGAAGGAAAAGGCCTGCCCGCTGCTGGTTCCGCTGGTTGAGGAAGGATGGACTGAGCATGGTGTGACCGAACAGGTCGCCCGGATCTACCTCAGCGAAGCGTTTGGCGATGGCTTTGAGGATGGAGACACGCTGCTCTTGGGATGCACCCACTATCCGCTGATACGGCATCTCCTGAGAAGAGTCGCCCCCTCGCACGTCACTATCGTTGACTCGGCGCAATCGACCGCCCAGGTGGTGAAAGACTTACTCGGGTCCACGCCGGTCCAAATAACACAAGAAGAGCGCCGCAAGCTGCCTCGCCTGAAGTTTTTTGCCACCGATTCAGTGGAGAAATTTCGCGCGCTCGGAGCGCGCTTTCTGGGACACGAGATTCAGGACGTCCAGCACGTGGATCTGAAGGAATAAAAAAAGAATTGTCATTTCGAGCACCGCGAGAGATCTGCTTTTTCCCTGAGCACAGGCTAACAGCAGATTCCTCGTCCCTGCGCTTCTCGGAATGACAATTTTTAGAGAACAAAAAAGCCGCGAGCCGCGGCCGGTTGGTGGAAGAAGCGCAACTCAGTACAAGTGGAAATCCACTTCGACGCTGATTTCGACTGCGACCGGCTTTCCATCTTTCTCGGCGGGAGCGAACTTCCACTGCTTTACCGCTTCGATGGCCTTTTCATCCAAGCCAAGACCGAGACTGCGGGAAATGTGAATATCGCGCGGAAGCCCATCGGGGCCTACAATTAGCGAAACTACCGAGGTTCCCTGATACTTGGCCTTGCGGGCCTCTTCTGAATATTCAGGCGAAGGATCGAATAGAACTCGAGGAGCGCTTACTCCGCCGCCAACGTGGAATACGCCGCCACCGGTGCCGCCGCCATGCCCAGCTCCGACGCCAGGGCCGGCCCCGACCCCAACGCCGCCGCCTGAACCAGACCCAATTCCGCCGCCTGACCCGGTGCCGTTCGAAGGAGGTCCCGAAGGCAGCTTAGACATCGGCACGCCAAGATTGGGAAGGTTGCTCATCGCCATCTTGATCTGCGGAGGAACCACAACCGTGGGCGTGACTGGCAGCTTGGGATCGTTATTGCGAACCACAACCGCCGGTGGAGTAATCTGCTCCATGGCAAGTTTCGGAAGCTTACCTTTTGGCGCCTGGAATTTATCGCGGTCGCCGCCGCCGCCACCACCCCCGGCCAGCGTCTTCGAGGGTTTCAGGGTCGGCACATCGTCAGGCGCAATGATAGTAGTTACGATGGATTGCTTCGGGGTCTCCTTCACCAGGTTGCGGGCCCAGATCGTCGCCCCGATGATCACGGCAAGAAGTATCACGTGCATCACGCTGGAGCCTAGAGCGCCGCTCTTCTTATTATCGTAAAAGCCCCAAATATCCTTTACCGGAATCGGCTTTGACGTCAGGACCAGCGGAGGCTGCTTCTTGGGAAAGAAGAAATCATTAAGATTCTGGGAAAGCGACTTCAGTAACGACTGATCATAAGTCCCCTTCGGCAGAAGGAAACTCGGCACAGCATCCGGAGCCGGTGCGGCATTGACGGGTTGCGATTCGATATCCAAGGTTGCCATAAATCAGGTTGCCCTATTAGCTGCGCTCAAACCGGAATGTCACTTGGGAACCCGCATCCCATCCCGTTCCTACAGATTGATGAGGACGGTCCCCGCAAAGTTGCTTTTGCGGAAGCGTTACCACAAAGACTACCGCTCGTTCGCAAATCCCGCAACTGCCACACGACAATTTAGATGCTTAAATCCGGCAAACGTCATCTCTGGAAATCGTACACCGAAATCGAAAATTTCTATACGAGATAAAACCATGAATCTGGAGCATCGCCGCCGGTCAATGGACGTTCCGATAACCGCTCCCTATAATGAAGGAAATCAATTATTTGGGAGAGAATCTGCGCGTGCCTTTGGACCTGAAATCAACCCTCAATTTGCCTAAAACCGACTTTCCGATGAAGGCAAATCTGCCTCAAAACGAGCCGAAAATCCTGGCCCGATGGGAACAATCGCGAGTCTACGATCAGGTTCGGCGGGCTCGCCGCGGTGCGCCTGTCTATCTTTTGCACGATGGTCCCCCCTACGCTAACGGCCCTATCCACCTGGGCCACGCCCTCAATAAGTGCCTCAAAGACTTCATAGTGAAGTCGAAAAGCATGGCGGGAATGGACGCGCCCTACGTCCCTGGATGGGACTGCCATGGCCTTCCGATTGAGATCAAGGTTGACCAGCAGCTCGGCGGCAAAAAGCTGCAAATGAATCCTGCGGACGTGCGCCTGGAGTGCCGCAAATACGCGCAGAAATACCTCGATTTACAGCGCCAGCAATTCAAGCGAATTGGCGTTTTCGGACGCTGGGACAATCCCTATTCCACCATGACGCCGCAATATGAATCGGTGGTCTTGGCGACACTCTACGACTTTCTGGAAAAGGACTTCGTTTACAAGGGCCTGCGATCGGTCTATTGGTGCATTCATGATCGGACCGCGCTGGCCGAAGCCGAAGTCGAATACGAGAACCACACCAGCCCGACCGTTTGGGTGAAATACCGTTTACAATCCGATCCGGCGAAAATTGATTCTGCCCTCGCCGAAGCGCACCGGCGGAGCGGCAAGCCGATTTTCACAATCATTTGGACTACAACGCCATGGACTTTGCCGGCCTCAATGGCGGTCGCTTTTCATCCCGTCGAAGAATATGTGGCGCTGGAGACGGAGAACGAAATTTACATCGTTGCCCGGAAGTTGGCGGCAGTAGTGGCGGAAAAATGCGGGATTTCCGATGCGAAAATCGTCGCCACGTTCCCGGGAAGAGCCCTGGAACATTCATGGTTCTATCATCCGTTTCTGCCCTGGGAGCGGCGCAAGGTTCTCGGCGTACTTGCCGATTACGTTACCATGGATACCGGCACGGGAGTTGTTCACACCGCACCCGCCCATGGCGCGGAGGACTTCGCAACCGGCACTAAATACAAAATTGATCCAACGTGCGACGTTGACGCGGGCGGCCGCCTTCGCAACGGTTTGCCCGAATATGACGGGCTTCAGGTCTTCAAGGCCAACGCACCCATTATTGAATTGCTCAAAGCCCGCGGCGTGCTGTTGCATCAGGAGAGCTTGCAGCATTCTTATCCGCATTGCTGGCGCTGCCACAATCCGATCATCTTTCGGGCGACCGAGCAGTGGTTCATTTCCATGGAAACTCCCATACAGGGTGGAACCCTGCGCAGCCGCGCGCTGGAGGAAATCAAGAAAGTAAAGTGGGATCCCAACTGGGGAGAAGAACGCATTTCGAACATGATCGCAAACCGCCCTGACTGGTGCATTTCCCGCCAGCGTATTTGGGGAGTTCCAATCGCCGTGTTTTTATGCGCGGGCTGCGGCAAACCGCTGAACAATCCGGAAATCAACCGCAGGGTTGTGGAGTTATTTGCGATCTCTGGAGCCGATGCTTGGTATTCCGATCAGCCGGACGCGTTGGTTCAGGGCGCGAGATGTCCGGCGTGCTCCGGCACAAAGTTCAGCAAAGAAACCGACATTCTCGATGTGTGGTTCGAATCGGGATGCAGCTACCTCGCCGTGCGCGATGCTGAGCCTGGGTTTCCCTGGCCCTCCGATTTATATACCGAGGGCGGAGATCAACATCGCGGATGGTTTCACTCTTCCCTGCTCTGCGCCGTCGCGACCAAGGGAAGCGCTCCCTACAAAATGGTGGCGACCAGCGGCTGGACATTGGATGAACAGGGCCGCGCCATGTCGAAGTCGCTCGGCAACGTTGTTGATCCGGTGGATATCGCCAACCGCATGGGTGCCGAGATCGTCCGGTTGTGGGTTGCCTCGGTTGATTTTCGCGAAGACGTAACCTGCTCCGAGCAGTTGATGCAGCGCGTGGCGGACAACTACCGGAAGATTCGCAATACATTGAAGAACGTTCTGGGAAACCTCTACGACTTCGATCCCGAACGAGACACGGTGCGCTTTGAAGACATGGAAGCGATTGATCAGTACATGCTTCGCCAAACCGTTGCGCTCGCCGCCGACATGACTCGGTGGTACGAAGAATTTGCCTTCCATAAGATTTACCATCGCGTGAATCACTTTTGCGTCGTGGATTTGAGCGCATTCTATTTCGATGTACTGAAAGACCGGCTATACACCTTCGCGCCAAACTCGAAGGGACGGCGATCCGCTCAGACCGCGATGTGGAGGATTGCGGAAGCGCTCGTCCGGTTACTGGCGCCGATCACGAGCTTCACTTCCGACGAAGTATGGCAATACCTGCCCGCGATGAAGGACCGTTTTGACAGTGTGCACGTATCGAAGTTCCCCCTGTCTGAAGAAATTTTCGGCGGCGCGGTGGCGGATGATCCGAAACAACTGGAGGATTGGGCGACGTTGCTGGCGGTTCGCGAGCAAGTACTGAAGTCTCTGGAAGAAGCCCGCAATGACAAACTGATCGGCGTGAACCTTGGGGCGCAAGTGAAGATCGTTGCGCCTGAGCCGGCCTACTTCGTGCTCGTGGGGTACAAAGAACAACTTCGATATTTATTTATCGTATCGGCGGTGAGTCTCGAGGCCGGGTCATCGGGAAATGGCAACACCGGGTTGGCTGTAAAAGTCAGTAAAGCCGACGGCGCCAAGTGCGAGCGTTGCTGGAATTATTCCATCCACGTCGGGGAAGACCCGGTATACCCGACGGTATGCGAGCGGTGCAGCGCGGTGCTAAAAGAGATTGAGGCCTCCGCAAGAATCTGAGTCCGGATTAATCAACTAGCTAGAATGAGAAATTTGTCATCCCGAGCGCAGCGAGGAATCTGCATTGACCGTTCGTCACAAAAGAGGACCAGATCCCCGCTGCGTTCGGAATGACATAGACTTTGTTTCATGCGCAAATTCCATTTTCTGACCGCACTTCTCGTCGTTCTGCTTGATCGGGCATCCAAATGGATCGTCGCCAAAGACATTTCTTTGCATGACAGCATTCAAGTGATCCCCCGCGTGTTTTATATCACTCATGTTGAGAACCGGGGCGCGGCGTTCGGCCTGTTTGCGCAATCGCCCTCGCAATGGAAGATCGGAATGTTAATCCTGTTTTCGATTGTGGCTCTGATTATTGTTTCCGCCTTGCTTTGGCGAAGCGGGCACGTGATGACCATGACCGGAGTCGGCCTGTCGCTGATTCTTGGCGGAGCTGTCGGTAATCTCTGGGATCGCCTGTTGAGCGGGCACGTCGTGGATTTTCTGCTCGTCTATATCGGATCTTATCAATGGCCCGCGTTCAACGTCGCGGACAGCTCCATTGTGGTGGGCGCAGGATTGCTGGTATTTGAAATTTTGTTTGATAAGACGCCGGTACGGGAAAAATCAACCTGAAATAGCTTTCCAACCGGAATCAAAGGGACACGTCGGCGCGATCCAAAAGCGCCCCTCCGCGTCCCTTTAATTTCGGCTTAAGCGGTTTTTTTCTGGGGTTGCTGCATCTGGGCAAAGAAATCCTTAATCCGCTTATCCATTTCCTGCGGACTCAAGTCTTCCTTGTGCGTGGCGATGCCCCAGGAATGTCCGAAGGGATCAACAAACTGGCCGTACCGGTCTCCCCAAAACTGGTCTGCGACCGCCATTGTTTCCTTGCCTCCCGCCTGAATGGCCTGCCTAAACAATTTATCAACATCTTCGACATACAGGTTCAGGGTGCCCGCGGCTCCTCCCAGGGTTTGCGGAGATTTGTTTCCCATTTCGATAGACTCTTCGCCCAGGAAAATAATTGAGTCTCCGATCTTCAATTCTGCATGCATGATCTTGCCATCCGGGCCTGGCATCCTCACAGTTTCTTCGGCTCCCAGCGCCTTCTTGTAGAAGTCTATGGCTGCGGCGGCATTGCGTACAACGAGCGACGGCGTAACGGTGTGGAATCCTTCAGGAATTGGGCTTTTAGCTTTCGTCACGAAATTACCTCCTTGGTATGGCTGTTTTGCCGGAAATATGCTCTATAACCAACCATTTTACGCTGACCGGCATTGCGGAAAAGATAAAATACGGTGAAAAAAGCATTGCCGGACTCGATTTGGAGAGATGCAACGAGTCACACTTCCACGCCTTGTTCCGGCCGATCACGACACTATCTACTGCGGCGCAGGCATCTGCTGCGGCGGCGTGGAGACCGGGCTGCCTGCTCCATTCTGACCGACCGCCCCGCCGATGGATTCGCCGGAGACAACCATTTCCACCCGGCGATTTTGCTGCCGTCCGGCGGCTGTGGAATTGGAAGCAATAGGATCACCCGGTCCGAACCCCTGCATGGTCATGGATGTTTCGGCAACACCCTCCTGGGCAAGATAAGACTCAACCCCGGCAGCTCTCGCCTCGGAAAGTTTTTGGTTGAACGCAAGGGGGCCGGTGCTGTCCGTATAACCGTCAATTTCGACTTTGATATCGGGATAAGCCAGCAATATTCCCGCAACTTTAGCCAGCCGTTCGCGCGCGGCAGGCCTGAGGTTGGCTTTGCCGGTGTCGAAAAGCACATCGGGCATGCTTACGATTAGTCCTCGCGCGGTATCGCGCGTCTGCAAAACTTGATTGAGCTGCGAAAGCAGCCGGGCGCGCAATTGCGCTGTTTGCGCCTCAGCTTGCTGGCGAGCCTGATCTGCCTGTTGCGCCTGCTGTGCGGCCTGTTGTTGAGCCAGTTCCGCCTGCTGGCGCGCTTGATCGGCCTGCTGTCTTGCGGCGTCGGCTTGTTCTTTGGCTTGTTCCGCCGCAGCGCGCTCGGCATCCGCTTGCTGGCGCTGCTGAGCCTCCGTCTGGGCTGTAGCTTCCGCCTGTTGCGCCGCAGCCTCGGCTTGCGCGGCAGCACGCGCCTGCGCTTCGGCTTCTTCTTTTTGCCTCTCCGCCGCAGCCTCGGCATCCTCGGCTCGCTTTCGCGCCGCATCTTTCTCTGCTTGCACCCGCTCGTCTTCCTCAGCTTTTAACGTCATTACCCGCGCCTCTTCGGCGGTTTGGCTGGCTTCGCGGGCGACGGTTCCTATGGGGCCCATGCCCTGCTTCCGGCGGTAATAATCCTCCGCCTGATCCAGCAGCGCCCGCGCTTTCGCGTATGTGGAAGGCGCGTACTGTTCGGCATGAGCGTCCTTCGCGATTCGAAGCGCGTTCCTGGCCTCGATTAAATCCAGTGGGATTTTCTTGTCCACCCCAAAAATGGACTCGGGCACTTCCGAAACCTGCGCCGCATAGACGCCGCGGGGTATGAGATCGTATTTCACTTCGACGGACTCGATTCTGCCCTTCGTATCCTGGCGGACCACATCCTGAGCCACGACAAGATCGCTTGGTTGCGAGACCGCAAAGTACGGCTCGGCGGTGACGATCAATGCGAACGCCTGCAAATCCGCCGTGACCTTCAACGAAGCATGATCACCCCTGAGAACCAATTCGCCAAGATTCCGTGGGCCACCCTGCGGCGTAATTGCCCATAAGACATACGTCAGATATGTCAAACCAAACGTGCTGGGAGGACGCAAGTGGTCCAGCGATGCATCAATTTCGATCCTCCCGGTTTTGCTTTCCACCTTGGCCTCGCCCTTTACTTCGGGCATAAGATCCGTGCCGCGAAGATTCACATGAGTTGAGCCGGTGCGCCGGTAGTCCACCGCCTGTGTGCTACGTGAGATCACGTGCATCCGGTATCCGGACGTGCTGTTGCCCGTAACCGCGGTGTCCTGCGAAATTGCAGGCGTGGCTGACAAGGCAAGCGAGATGATCGCAAGCGACCAATTGCACAATGTTCCTGACAGCCTGGATGACGATGTAATCATGGAACTTTCCTCCCACAGCCAATAGGCGCAGCTAAAAAGACCTTCGACCTGTCACGCGTCGCAATCAATAAAGGGCGCCGATTCTAAAAGGCTAGATATTTACCGGCGAAGAGTCGATCAGCATCATACCGTATGTGAACAAATAAATTCCCGCATGAGCACGCGGTTTCGGCTTCGTTGCCGAACCGGAGAGCAAATCGAGGAATGTGGAATAATTTGGCCTATGCTAGATTGGGACGCATAACCATCTGGTGGGGAAGCTCTTCAACCCATTCGCCGAAATGATCGGCGAGAGCCGGCTGGAGACAATTCTTACGCATGCCGCCACGGGCGCGTAGCTCAAACGGATAGAGCATCAGATTTCTAATCTGAGGGTTGCAGGTTCGATTCCTGCCGCGCCTACCATCAATTTGACGTCATCCCGGCGCTCTGCGATTTTCAGCCGAGCAAGAGAATCTTGCGCGGTGAAAAGCACGTAGGGGGACCCGCGCCGATCTTTAATTATTAATTATTAATTATTCACCCAAACGATATTAGCTTTCCTGGCTGACGCGTGTTCGCGGCGGTAGTTGCGCGCAATATCTCCCAGCGGCACCGCCTGTGATGCCATCGCGAAGTCGCTCAGTGGCCGTTCACCCTTTGCGTAGGTGTACGGAGACTGCTCTCCTCGCAGGTTTTGCTCTTGCGCCAGCGTGTGATTCGCGGCGCGCTCCGGATGGTCCGGCATTACCAGTGTGTTAGTGATCACAGCACTCACGTTCTGGCCCACGGCAGCCGTCGCGCAGGCAAACAAAATCGCAAACAATAAAGTTTTCATCGTAGCCCCCCATCTAATGATGGACTGCGATGGGCATACCAGCCAATCACCCATATGGAGTATTACCTGGCGTGAAGCATCGCCTAAAACTCCTTCAGGCTTCAGAAAACAGCTCTTTTGCAATCATGATCGCGCTCATTGCGTTGGGCCAGCCTGAGTAAAACGCGAGATGAGTGATTGCCTCGATCAGCTCCTGCTCTTTAACTCCGTTTTCTACCGCTCTTCCGAGATGGAATCGCAACGCGTCGACTGGGAATATTCCCGACGCTGAAGGTAAGGGCACCGGCAGAAAATCCCCGCCCAAGCAAAGCTTGAGCGGGGCACCCTCGCGCCTAGAATTGTTTCGCCTGGACCACCCGCCATCGTCTCTCCGTCGAGCTATCACCACTGGCACGTGCAACTCATGCGCAACTGATATTCTATTTCCCAAACAGCTCGAACGGTATCCCGCTTCAGGGACAGAAATAAGCGCTCCAGATTGCAGGGACATGCCAGGCAGACAGGTTTGGCCAGGCTTCAGTCCGCGCTAGAAATAGCTGTGCACAACTTCTTCGCCCGCGACCGTCCCGAGCGCTTTAAGCGCAATCAGACGTGGGCACTCGTCGCGTGTGCCATCGGCATACCACCCAAAATTGGAAATCCGCCCTGACCACCTTTTTCAGGTGGCGCAATTTTCCAATTGTTCCAAGTGGAACATTTTCTATTTTGGCTGCGGAACCACCCGTAGATATGGCTTCAGCGTCTTCCAGCCTCCAGGATATTTCTTCTGCGCTTCTTCGTTCGAGACAGCCGGCGGAATGATCACATCTCCGCCCTGTTTCCAGTTTGCGGGCGTAGCCACCTGGCGAGTGGCAGTGAGCTGAAGCGAGTCAATGACGCGCAAAATCTCGTCAAAGTTGCGGCCAGTGTTCATCGGATAAGCAAGCATCAGTTTGATCTTCTTGTCCGGCCCAACGACGAAAACGGTACGGACAGTGGCGTTATCGGCCGCCGTGCGCCCCTCGGAGGTAGTACCGCTCGCGGCGGGGAGCATGCCGTAGAGCTTGGCAATTTTCAGTTCCGTATCGCCTATCATTGGATAATTTACTTTGTGACCCTGGGTCTCTTCGATATCCGCGGCCCATTTTGTGTGATTGCTCACCGGATCAACGCTTAGGCCGATAATTTTGGTATTCCGTTTGGTAAATTCAGGCTGGAGGCCGGCCATATAACCGAGCTCCGTCGTGCATACGGGCGTGAAGTCTTTCGGATGTGAAAACAGGACGGCCCATCCGTCGCCGATCCATTCGTGAAATTTGATCGGACCCTGGGTGGTATCGGCGGTGAAATCGGGCGCTGTGTCGTTAATGCGGAGAGCGGCCGGCGCGGCATTCGGGGTAACAGTTTGTGTGCTCATTGTTCGTTGGCTCCTTAATTGAGATCAGGCTCCCGGTTTACCGGGGCGGAAGTGCTCCCGCAGCTTTCGGGTAAATTTCCTGCAAAAAAGAAACCCACCCGTTTGCGGCGGGTGGGTATCGAAAACCGACTGCGCTACCCACACACCGGCGCCCAAGTACAACAACAGAGGCAAACCGGCATGGAGCTTACGCGCATGTTTAAAGAATACTCAGCGGGTCGAATTCAGTCAACGGGAAGGAAGACGCACAGGTTCTGGCGACGGGATGCAAGATTATTATCCGGCGGATTTTGAAAGATCGTTCCTGCGCGGCATGCTCAAGAAGTGAATCCAACGAATGACCCGCCGTGGCTCTTTCGTGGTGGTAACCGAATAGTGATTGTGAACGACAGTGGAAAAGATTGTCATGATTCATGCCATGGGATATCTGTTTCGGCGGACACGGAGCATTTCTCCATAAGAAATCGTAGAGGCATACGCATTAAATTTTTTCAATACTCCGGGAGTGCCATTATCGTCTGCGGCACTTTCGCGGCGTCTCGCCACCGGGTAGGATTCATTCCGATCACATTCAACAGAAAGTCTTTTACATCGGCGCTCCGGGAGCGGCAGAAACAATCCATGAAACCTAAGAAAACGATACTTTGTGCTGACGCAAATGAACAGTCACTCTCCATAAGGAAAGTAATGCTGGAAACTCGCGGCTATAAAGTGCTGGCTTGCTCAAGCAGCCAGGAGGCGTTGGAACGCTTCAAGGAGGGCGGGATTGATCTGGTGCTGGCCGATTTGATCATGCCTGGCTTTGACGGAAGCAGGCTGGTCGAGCAGATCAAGGGCCTTTCTCCGGAGACCCCGGCGATTTTACTTTCCACTAAAGTCAGAAGCTACGATCGTGAGACGCGCGCCGACGTCTTTCTCGCCAAAGGCATGTATGGTCCGGCTGAACTTCTCGACAGAATCCGCCTGCTCTTAATACGTAAGCGTGGTCCCAAGCACGCTTCCGCCCACCGGCCCCGCAGCAAGGCCGCTACCGCAGCGTGAAATACAAATAACTCTTCAACCGCCGAAGTTATGGCCCGTTCGCTTCGCTGCGGGGTTCAGCCCGCATCGTGTAAGATTAATTTTCCATCGGCTGGCTGGTTGAACCTGCGCCGTGCTGTGGATTGACTGATCCTAACTAATCCTAGATGGCCGCATTCATTGAAGCTGTTGACCTCCGCAAAAGTTATCAGGTGGGCAAGATCGAGGTACCGGCGCTTCGTGGCGTCACTTTCGCGGTAAGCAAGGGCGAATTCGTCAGTGTGGTGGGACCATCGGGCAGCGGCAAATCCACGCTGTTTTATCTTCTGGGCGGCCTCGCCCGGCCTGATTCCGGACATGTGATTGTTGATGGCGACGACTTTGCAAAACTCTCAGACGCAGAGCGCACGCGAATGAGGAAGCGCAAAATCGGATTTGTTTTTCAGAAATTTAATCTCCTTCCCACCCTCAATGCCGGAACCAACATTGAAATCGCGCGCGAGATTGCCGGGACAAACGGAGATAAGGATTCTGAATATCTGAACCGGATTGTGGGGTTGTTGGGGCTGGAAAAGCGGCTTCCCCACCGTCCCTCGGAGCTTTCCGGCGGCGAGCAGCAACGGGTCGCGCTGGCTCGCGCCCTGGTGAATAAACCCGCCATTGTTTTGGCGGATGAACCGACCGGAAACCTTGATTCGAAAAACTCGGATATCGTGCTGAACATGCTTCGCCATTCCAACCGCGAGTTGGGACAGACAGTTCTGATGATCACGCACAACCCCGAGGCCGCAGCGTACGGAGACCGGACCATTCATATGCGCGATGGGGAGATTGTGGAGTAAAACTGTTGGTTCCTCGAGCCGTATCGAACTCTTTTTTGTAAGTTTCCCGACACGATGCCACGCCTTTCGCTACAGACAGCGAAATAATTCACACAGATCACAGTGAACAATCGGAACTGGCATACGGGGCAGGCAAGCGCAACCGGTGTCCCGAATGGAACCTTTTATACTTTGCCGCTGCCCACGCAGCCTATACCCCCCGATTCAGGACTTGGGAAATTTAGCGAAGATACAAGCAATTCATCCGGTCCAACCAGCACGGTGATAGAGGACAATGGTCCGAACAACGGTTATGCTTACTTTGCTAGTCAACTTTCTATTTCGACCCTCTTCCAGTATGAAATAAACCCTGACTTGCAGAGTTCAACCTCGCAGTTCTCTACCCATCAATGGGGTGCCTGTGGGTACATTTCCTGGTCCAACCTGTTAACACAGACGAATCGTCACGAATATAACAGCTCCACGCAGAGCCATTACGCTTTCTATACCACTTCCATCAATTCCAGCACAAATAATCCGGGCGACTTCTTCGAACAGCAAATAGCGATTCCCGGAGCTGACTTAGTGCAATTCGCAAACTTGACGAAGAGCGGGCTCGTAGCCCGCTACAACCAGGTCTTCGCTGACACGAGCGTTGAGCCTTATCCGGTGAATGATAGCGAGACCGGGACCTTCTTAGGAAATATAAACTATGCTCCTTACGCCACTTGCCCATAGAATGCATCGGATGTTTTCGCCGTTCGCCGTGGTAGTAGCTCTAGCCGCCTCGCTAGCAGCCAAAGAGCCGGCCGTGCCGGTTCTCGACCTCACTAAAACGCCGCCGAGAGAACAA
Organism: Terriglobales bacterium; assembly: GCA_050746185.1. GTDB lineage: Bacteria > Acidobacteriota > Terriglobia > Terriglobales > Acidobacteriaceae > PALSA-188. The sequence goes on from JBOGLA010000027.1 coordinate 49,648, forward strand.
CAGGTAACCTCTGTGCCTGGCATGTCAGTCGGGGGTATTGAGGGGCAGTCCCTTCCGAAGGGTTACATACTCCCTCTTAAAATCGAATTGTTATCCATTGCCCCACTGCCTGCCAAGCTTGGAGACAAATTCATCGTCGAGGTGCGCCTACAGAACATCGGCTCGTCGGCATTTTTCTTGCCGGCATCCCAGAATAGTGTTGAGGTCTTGCAACATGAGGGCAAAGGCCGACGCGATTTCGATTTCAATCTCATATTTGCGGATCCGAGCCGGGGCCGGCAAGTCTCATCCATAGTAGGCGTGGCCGCTGGGTCGGACAGTGTAAAAGGGTCGTTGCTTAGGATCGAGCCGGGAAAGAGTGTGCGCGTGCTCCTCAAAGCCGACCTGGAGCCGATCGCGGGATGGCTAAACTCCGGCGCCGATCACGTACAGGTCCGAGCCGGGGCGTCAGAATGGACATTCGAGGACGTTCGCTATTTCATTAAGAGCCAGTCCGAGCCGATTATTTCCGACCAAACGCAGGAAATCGAACCAACTAGGTAATTAGAAGTACCGCCAACGGGCAATCGCAGGGACATGCTCTGATTAAAGCTTTCGGCGCGGGCGATTCGGTTCGAGGCCAGGCACCTCGCCGGAGCCAGACCCACGCGTTTCGCCCGGCACCCACACATTCGTTTTGTAAATGAGTAGCCGTGGTCAGCCAGCGTCTGCAGTCGGACTCATCCTCTTGATTGTTTAACATCCGAGGATAGACGGTTAACCCCACTCTTCCGCAAGTGCGCGATTGAGCGGGCCCCGGCAATCTTCCCTGCCATTGCTTGCACTTGTTGCGCTATTTATAATCACTGCTGCCGAGCGGGAGTAGCTCAGTGGTAGAGCGCGACCTTGCCAAGGTCGATGTCGCGGGTTCGACCCCCGTCTCCCGCTCCAATTCTTTGCCGGGCGCGGTACCCAAGTGGTAAGGGAGAGGTCTGCAAAACCTTTATGCGTGAGTTCGATTCTCACCCGCGCCTCCAAATTTCATCCTAACCATTCTGAGATCCTTCGCTTGCGCTCAGCCTCACGGCCGCAGAATGATTCAAGTTCAAGCGTTTGGCTGTGATAGATTCCTTTTCGAATGCGGCGCTCCCGGATTACGGCTTCCGTCACGCTATACTTACTCTTCCTTTTATGCTCTGCCTCCAACGGGCATGCCCAAACTCACTGGGTCGGCTCGTGGGCTGCTTCACAGCAACTTCCCGAGCCAAACAATTCGCTGGCACAAGACGATCTTAGGGACGCCACGCTTCGACAGATTGTCCATCTCTCCATTGGCGGATCGGAATTGCGGGTACATCTGTCGAATAGATTCGGCACGGCTCCGCTTCATTTTACGGCTGTACATATCGCCCGGCCAGTTTCGGCTGCTTCAGCGCAGATCATGAGCGGGACCGACGTACCGCTGACCTTCTCCAGTTCTCCGGATGTAACGATACCGGCGGGCGCCGATTACGTCTCTGACCCGCTCGGGTTCTCCGCAGCTCCGCTGTCCGATTTGGCGATCACACTCCATATTGATGAGCCGCCGGCAAGCCAGACCGGACATCCCGGCTCACGCTCGACCTCCTATCTCGCGCATGGCGATCTGGTTTCGGCTGCCGACCTTCCTGACGCCAAGAAAGTTGAGCACTGGTACTTCATCTCAGGCGTAGACGTCGCTGCTCCCTCCAATGCCGCATCTATCGTGGTTCTGGGAGACTCGATCACCGACGGCCATGCCACAACCACCAATGAAAACAACCGCTGGACTGACGTTCTCGCCAAACGTTTGCAGGCGGAACCGGGGACGAAGACACTTGCCGTCCTCAACCACGGCATCGGCGGCAATCATCTTTTAACCGACGGCCTGGGACCGAACGCGTTGGCGCGCTTCGATCATGACGTGCTGGCGCAGGCGGGCGTTCGCTACCTCATCGTTCTTGAAGGAGTCAACGATCTCGGCAGATTGTCCCGCGAGGGCGACGTTCCGCGGTCTGAACACGACGCTCTTGTCAGCCAAATACTGGCCGCGTACGAGCAGATCATCGCACGCGCACATACCGACGGCATCGAGGTTATTGGCTGCACCATAATGCCATTTGTCGGTTCAGGGTACTACCACCCTGGACCAAGCAACGAGCAGGACCGGCAGGCCGTCAACCAATGGATTTTGGCTCCCGGCCATTATGACGCTGTGATTGACCTCGACAAAGCCATGCGCGACCCGGCACATCCTGACCAGTTGCTCCCGGCGTTTGATTCCGGCGATCATCTACATCCCGGGCCCGCCGGATACGCAGCGATGGCCGCTGCCGTTCCGCTCTCACTATTTGCCTTTACCGCCCCAGCTACAGCTCCGGCCCCAGAGATCGCATTCACCTTCGACGATTTGCCCGCACACGGCCCGCTTCCGCCCGGCGAGACTCGCATTGATGTCGCGTCAAAGATTCTTGGCGCTCTGCGCGAAGCCAACTTGCCGCCGACCTACGGCTTCGTGAACGGCATACGGATACAGGAACAACCGGCCGATGCAGCCGTGCTAGAGGCTTGGCGCGCGGCGGGTAATCCGCTCGGCAACCACAGCTGGTCGCATATGAATTTGAATCAGCATACGGTCGAGGAATTCGAGGCGGACGTCACTCGTAACGAACCGCTGATCAAGAAGTTGATGAAGCATGAAGACTGGCGCTGGTTCCGGTACCCATATCTCGCAGAAGGAGATACGCCGGAAAAGCGGGCCGCCATCCGGACCTTTTTCGCGAAACATGGTTACAAGATCGCCGACGTCACCATGAGCTTCGGGGATTATCTATGGAACGAGCCTTACGCCCGTTGTAGCGCCAAGGGCGATAGCACGGCGATTGGATTCCTCGAAAGCAGCTATCTCACAGCTGCGGATCAAAGCATCAGCTATTATCGGGAACTTTCGCGCGAACTTTACGGCCGTGACATTCCTTATGTTCTGCTGATGCACATCGGGGCGCTTGACGCGGAGATGCTGCCCCAGTTGCTCGACCTCTACAAATCCAGGGGCTTCAAATTCGTGACGCTCCCGGAAGCCGAGAAAGACCAGTTTTATCGCGAAGACACCGATCTGCGCCAGCCGGCGGGTCCCGATATGCTCGAAGGAATCGCGGTGGCGCGACATCTGCCGCTGCCGCCTCGTCCCGCCCCTCCGAAGCTCGATGCCTTGTGCCCCTGAGCGGGTCTAATAGCTGCGGAAAAAGTCCTCAGCGCGCCGAAGAGGCCACCGGAGAAGCCCGCGTTAATTTCTTCGCCCCCAAGACGCGACGAGGACAATCGCGGGCGCGCCGGGTTCGACGCGCGCCCGTGAATCGGTTAGAACTTCACAGTCGCGCCGAGCCATAAAGTTCGGTTGCCGGGATCGGGGCCGAAGAAGCCGCCGGGCTGCAGACCGCCTGTAACGACTCCGAAGTTGTTATTAGCGCCTGTGTCGCACAACCCGCCTTCGCCGGCAATTGAACCGGGAGCTCCACCGCTGCCTGGGCATCCGGTGTTGGGATTGGCAAAATGGGGCGTGTTGGTGAATCCGAAGGCGTCGGCGCGCACCTCAAGAGTGAACCGTTCCGTCAATTTGAAGTCGCGAAGCACACTCAGATTCATGTTGAAATACCCCGGACCACGGAACTCATTGCGGCCGGTATTTCCGAAATGCGCGTTCGCCGGGCTGGTGATCAGCGGGGCGGCAAAAGCGCTTGCTAAAAAATAGTGGCAACTGGGATCATCCTGGAGGCAGGTTTGCCCGGTCCGGGGGGGTCTGCCGCCCGTCAGATGAAATTTTCCGACGAGATCGGCCGTTTCCGTGGAACCATTTGCATTCAGGTTGCTGCCGGCGGTCACCGTGAATGGCAGCCCGGTCAAGTAGCTGACGATCGGGTCAACGAGCCAGCCACCCAGAAGCCAATTGCTGACCTCACTCTTAGCCCAGCGCCGACCCTTTCCGAAGGGCGAAGCGAAGACGCCCCATATCTCGAAATTGTGGGTGCGGTCGAAATTGGCCCGCGCGCGGTTCATCTGCCAATTCGCCGGATCGGGAAAAAGAAGAAAACCAAGATCCTCGTTACCTGCGTAGTCAATCGCCTTCGACCAAGTCCATGCGAACCCCGCGTTAGATCCGCCAGCCGTCCGGTACGTGACTTTGGTCTGTAGAGAATCGTATCGGCTGCTCTGGAACGGGCTAATCTCGTTGATGCCTCCCGTATAGTTGGCGCCATACCTCTGGCTCAAGATGCCGCCGGCCGTGCCAGTGCCCGGGGGTGACGGATTAGCGTTCATATTAACCGTCGGCCGGACGTCGTACGTGCCTACGTAACCGGTCTGAAAAACGAGGTTTGTCCCAAACTCGTGTTCGACCATAAGGTTGTACGAATTGATGTACCCGCGCTTGAAGGGATTGGCAAAAGTGGTGGTACTGATGTTGTGGGGAAGTGCAACGAGACCGCTGCTTAGGTCGGGAAGAGGCGTGAGCGTGATGCCGATCGGTACGGAGTAGGTCCCCCCGCCAAGTCCGGCAGCGTTCAGTCCAGTCAGGCTGGCGGCAGGAACGTGATCTGTGCCGATTCCGTCATACTGAATATTCGTATCGAGGATCACGGCCGGATACGCGTTGCGCAAGACATGCCATTGATAGGGATCGGCACTCATTCCGTATCCCGCGCGAACTACTGTAGACGAAGTCAGCCGATAGGCAATGCCCACTCGCGGCAGGAATTGTCCTGAACCAACGTCCATGCGATCGTTCACCGGAGTGCTCCCGTAGCCGCCTATAAGAACGTTGCCGGTGTTTAAGTCGAGCAATCGAAGCCCTTTACCGTTATCGCTATACCCGAACGGGTAATACTCCCAACGGACGCCGAGATTCAGCGTCAGTTTGGGGGTCATCTGCCACTGGTCTCGCAGATACCAAGCCCACTCCGACCACCGGAGGGCCGTTGGGTTGAAGAGCGCTCTTGCTTTACCCGTTCCGCTGGGTAGCCCGAACAGGAAGTCAGCCCATGAGTTGGCCCAGTTCGGCGTCGTGCCATCGGGAGAGGTAACGAACCCGTTGAACTCGAATGAGCCGCGCGGCTCCTGGAAGGTGCCACCCTGCGGCTGGAAGTGATTGATTTGTGAGTGGTTCCACTCTATGCCGCCGCGGAACGAATGCTTGCCCTTGATCCAGGTCATGTTCGCGCCACTGACAAACTGTTGATCGCGGAACAGGAAGGGGTTCGCGGGTTGCGCGTTTCCCAAGGCCGCCCCGGTCCCTCCACCAGTCGACGGCGGCGTCGAGCCAGTAGGGAAGATGAAGCCCGGAAGGCCATAATACAAGGACGGGTCGCCGGTAGCGCCGGCATTGTTCGTTCCGGGAATCTTGAGATCGTTGAGGCCTTTCGCCGAGGTGAGATCAAATGTTGATCCCAGCCGCTGCCGGGTGAAACCGAAATTCCAATCCAGCAGTAGATTGGGAGTGAAGGTGTGGGTGGCGCCAAGACCCACATTCTGAACCAGGCCGGGAGCGTTGCCAAGTTGTCCACCATTGGTGGCATCGCCTACCGCAGCTCCGAGCAATGGGGGGTCAAATACAAAGGTTTTCGAAAAACTGTATCGGCTGAAAAACGTTGTGTTAGAACCGGGATTGTAGTCAACCTTGAAGTCAGCGTTGTCGCGGGTGAAGAAAGCGGTTCCACTTCCCGCCCAGTTGTTAGTTCCGAACTGCGCCGGGAATTCCTGAGCGAAATGCGGCTGAAGCAGGGCGACCATCGCCGACGCTGCCGGATCAATGCGGTTTGGGCAGATGACATTCTGAACGCCATTGCAGGAAACGATTTGCTTGCCGTTGCCGTGCGCGTCGCCGGTCGCCGGATCGTAGATATTGATGGGATTCCCTTTGGAGTCCGTGAGGCCGCGGAAATCGCCCATAGCCATGGTGGGAGTGGGCAGAATGCGTGAGTCGGGTCCCGCTTTTTGCGATTGCGTTGTACGCTCAAAGTCAGTGAAGAAGAACAACTTATTTCTGAGTATCGGACCGCCCAGGACGCCGCCGTACTGGTTCTGTAGGTTTGCATTGAATTTCGGAAAGATTTTCTTGTCGGTCTGAAAGTAGTTCCGCGCCTGAAAGTTCTCGTCGGTATGAAATTCGTGGACGTCGCCGTGGAACTGGTTTGTGCCAGATTTGATCTGCACGTTAACCGCAGCGCCGCCCGCATTACCCTGCTCGGCGTCGAACGAGTTCGTTGTCACGTTGACGGACTGAATTGCATCCGCCGGCGGCACATAGGCAACGTTCGAGGGGAGCCATGGATAGGCATCCTGGGTGCCGTCAATTCGAGTGTTAATGCCTTGTTGGGACTGCCCATTTACATTGGCATTGATTGCGCGCTGCGGGTTCCCGGCGAGAGAATTGGTTTCATCCGTCAGGCCCGCGCCAGGTATAGTTCGCAGCAGAGACTGGAAGTTTCTCCCCTGAGAACCCATGGTCGGAAGGTCCAAAATCTGCTGCGATGTTAGGTCGGTATGAACGTCCGCCTTGTCGGTCTGGAGTATTGGTGCTTCCGTGGTGACGGTCACGTTTTGTGTCGCGTTCGCCACAGTGAGCTGCGCGTTGACACGGGCAATCTCATTCCCTCTTACAATCACCCCCGGTGTTTCCTGATTGGCGAAGCCGGCAGCCGAGATTGTCACCTTATACGTGCCTGGCAACAGCGCCGTGAACCGGTATATGCCGCTCGGGTCGGTGGCCGCCGCCTGAGTGACCCCGGTCTGAACTTCCAAGGCCGTAACCTGAGCGCCGGCAATCACGGCGCCGCTGGGATCGGTGACGTTACCGGTCAAAGAGCCGTAAAGTACTTGCGCCTGGCCGATGGAGGCCACCAACATCAATAGGAACGCAGTTATCAGATTTAGTTTGATACGCGTACTAAATTGGAATACGGCCGCCTTCGACTGCAACATAAACGCCTCCTGAAAGAACCTGCCTCAACTCCGAATGTTTATGCCAATGCGCTCAATCGTTGCTGCTTATGCTCCGACGATCTGCGGACACCGGGACCAAAGTGCTTTTGCAACACCAGGGCAACGCTGCCGCGAAGACGAGCCATTCCCGGATCGGCGGCGGGATGGACTCTCGGCGGTTTCCCAGCCAGAACGGACGCCTGAACTTCAGCTTCTATCACGGGACCAAAGCGGCTCCACATCCTGGCGAACTCGCCGACGACCACAATCTCCTCCGGAGCCAGTCCGACAATGACCATTTTCAGGCCCCGCCCGATGGCGTGGGCCATTCGATCAAGCGACCGCAAGGCCAACGCGTCTCCCGCGTCCGCCAGCATCAGCAATTCCTGAAAAGTAAGATCGCCGGCCGCGGAATCCGATTCGTGGTAGTACCGGAGAGCAGCCTTATTCGACGCATAAACCTCCCAGCAACCGCGCCCTCCGCAGGTGCATGGAGGCCCGGAAAGGTCGAGCGGCACGTGACCAAATTCACCCGCCATGCCGCTTCGTCCGCGCGCCAACTGACCATTAATGAATAGGCCCGTGCCAATGCCTTCAGAAATTGTAATGACCGCAAGGTCGCGAGTTTTTTCTCTGTGACCAAACCATATCTCAGCTAAAACACAGGCATTGGCTGCATTCTCAAGTTCCACGCGCATGCCGGTTATCTGCTCCACCGTTCTTTTAAGATCGAATTCCGGCCATTTCAGGTTGGGAGCAAAAATGACCCGCTGGGTGATATCGTCGAAGCGGCCTGGCAGGCTGATTCCTACGCCTTCGAAGTCAAGTGCGGAATGAACCTGCATTAAATGTTTCAATCTGGCGCCCAGATTTTCCGCAGTGGCCCTGGGATCGTTCGACGTAGAAATAATCTCCTGAGATAAAAATTTTCCATTGACGTCGGCCACGCCCACCGTGGTGTGGGTGGGACGGAGATCGGCAACCAAAATCGCTCTGCGCTCATTGAGGCGCATGAACGTAGGCCTGCGTCCGCGCGGCAACCTGCCGGTTGGACCCTCGACCACCCAACTCTCGCCAATCAACTGTTCAGTAATCAGGGAAATTGTGCTTCTCTGCAATCCCGAGATCCGCGCCAGGCTGGCTCTTGAGATCGGCTGCCGGCGCCGGATCAGGTTCAGGACGACCCCACGATTTATATCGCGCGCGGTCTCGCTCGACGCCACTTGCGTGTTGGTGAAGTCAATATGCCGCATGGGTTCAATGGTAGTCGCAGCCCGAAATTCCCGTTGTTAGAATCACGAGCTCTCGTTAAGATTAATTCGTGGCCCGAACAATATTTCGATTGGGGAGAGCTTGTCAAGCAAAACTTTTGTAATTTATTAACCTCATGCAGCGGGCCTGACGAATACCGTAGCGAACCTTGAAACCTGTTTGGAATGGTTGATTGCGAGGGATTAGCGGGCGTCAAAGGCCTGCTGCATTTCAGCAATTATCTTTTCCGCCGCCTGCCTGGGATTGGCGGAGTTCCTTATGGGCCGCCCGACTACCAGAAAATCTGCCCCCTGCTGAATGGCGTTAAAAGGCGTGCTGTATCGTTTATGGTCATCTCGCGAGGAGTCGCTGGGACGGATTCCCGGGGTCACGATAAGGAACTCTTCCGTCATTTTCGCCTCCCCGGCGAGCTGACGAATAGTGTTGGCCTCTTCGGGAGAAGTAATCACCCCGTCACAGCCAGCTTCCAAAGCCTTCCTGGCTCGGTACGCGACCAGTTCTCTAACAGTGCAGGACAGGCCGAGGTCATCCATGTCATCGTCATCTAAACTGGTTAATGCCGTAACCGCCAGAAGTTTAAGCGCGGACGTGCCGCGCCCTTTTACGGCGGCTCTGACAATCTTGCCGTTCCCATGGATGGTTAAGAAATTGACATCCATAGAAGCCACTACTTCAACCGCTCTCTGCACGGTCTCAGGGACATCGAAGTACTTCAAGTCAAGAAATACTTTCTTTCCTCCTTTGATCAGTTCCTTAACAACACTCGAACCAACAGCGGTGTAGAGTTCTAATCCGACCTTAAAGAACGAAACGAGCCCATCAAGCTCGGTTACAAAGCGCATTGCTTGTTCGGCGGCGGGGACATCTAATGCGAGGATAAGACGGTCACTCGCGGCGATTCGTGCCACTGTTACCTCGGGAGAAGTAGATTCCATTGCAGGGGGCCATCCTCAGGACAGGCTCTGATTGACGCGGATGTTAGCACAGTGAGTACGGGTGATTCAAAACGATAAAACCAGGGCGAATGTAGCGAAGAGCGACGGGCTTTTGAAAAGGTTCGGAAAGAATGCATTCGGTTAATCAATTTTATTCGGGGCTGGCCAGTCTTGTCCTCTTTCTGCACGCTCTGTTCATTTTGTGGGTGGTGTTCGGCGTTTTTCTGACACGCTCGCGCCCGATTCTTCGGTGGCTGCACATTGGGTCTCTTCTCTGGGGAATCTTGACGGAGGTATCCGCTTTGCCGTGTCCCTTGACTTTGCTGGAGGGCTTGCTCGAAGGCCGCGCGGGAATCGAGCCGTATCAAGGCGGGTTCCTGCTGCACTATCTGGATAGAATCGTCTATCCCGATATTTCCGGAAACATTCTGATTGCCGCGGGCGTGAGTGTGTGCGCGCTAAATCTCGCTGTTTATGCACGCCAGATGTGGACAGGCCTTCGCGCTCGCCACTGACAGGTCTTCGGGGATTGTTACACGCCCCAGAGCGTGGCCAAAGCGCTGGCGGCCATGGAGAGAGCCTGCTTCTTCGGGTCCACAGGCCCGCTAAAAGCTCTCTGGCGCTGGACGATCGGCGTGCGGTGCGCGATGGCTTTTGGATCTTCCTCGTAAAACTCATTCAGGGCCGCTTCGAAGTCTTGTTTGAGATCTCGCTGCGATTCCGGGTTTGCCTTCGTTGAAGGTTTGTACATGATTGATCCTCGTGAACGTGACGATTACAAACCAGAGCGGGGTTGAACACAATACGTTGGAATTTCGATTAATTCATGTGGCGGACCTCATGCAACGCGACTTTCCGGTCCGGAGCTAAGACTTCGTACAGGTTCCGCTTTACGACGCGGGCAAGCGGAAAACTTAACCACGAAGGACACTAAGGGGTAATTATCCCTTGGGGACAAGGTATACTTTTAGGGCCGTGACGGGGTAGGATTGCAATCCGGCCAATTAGTGCAAGTGGGAGTGTTGTGAGGAGCGGAAAACCCAAAAACGAACTCCGGCGGTCATGACTACTATCGCTGCTCCCAATTCCATGAGAAACTCAAGAGACAGTTCGCTGGCCGCCAACATCAGGACAATTCCAAGAACGGCTAAGGTCCCACTGAGGACATCAAGTTTGTTTTCCTTAGTCAGGTTCATAACGTTCCTTTCAGCTTAAACCAAACGAACGCGAAATTGGGAGCGAGTCCAATGAAGTTCGCCAAAAGGCCGATCAGTACTGCCGCTTTGGGACGGGGGTGGGTATGCCGCTTCTCGATATTCTGATGCATGATGAGTACCAGCATATAGATGCCCAAAGTCACGACCATATAGCCAATTCCCCATTCGACCTTCGATAAGGTTGCTGGTACCGCTTTGGCATTGAAAATATCGAGGAAGTTTAACAGGCCAACAGAGATTGCGGCGAGCGAGAAATCCGGCCCAAGGTATAAGTTATTCCATCTGAATTCGCCAGCAATGAGAGTTTTACCAGCAGCACCGATCACAAGCAACGCAGCGGGAACCAAGAGAGGCAAAAGCGAATTGTTCATGCTTGATAGTCCAAATTCTTCGTTGACTATTGGGCATGGTGTGCGCGACACTCCCTCTAACGCACCATGCCGATTCGCCCTGAAACTCCGGTCAAGTTGAATCAGGACGAAACGATTTTTACAAAGAGAAATTTCTCTACGCTTCTGAAGCGGGCTTGCGAGACGCCATCTCACTTACCCGCAAAAGCATCGCAGGGAAAATCAAATTCCCGGAATCGCGGCGGTTGTACCGAAAAGAATATTCGTCGAGGTAAGACTGCAAATACTTCGCGCTAACCGAGTGGTACACGCCGCCGATTCCGCGTTTCACTAGACTCCAAAACCCCTCAATCGTGTTCGTATGAACGTCTCCCATCACATAAACTTTTTGCGAGTGGTTGATGCGCCGATGCAGATAGCCCATGCCTTCAAGATGCGGGACTGAGTTGTAGATCACGGAATCATCCGTATAGACCATCGTCCGGGGCATTACGAACTCTTTCACAACGGCGTTTGCTGAACTCAGTTTTAGGTCAGGTGTGATGCGAGCCGCGATCCGGCCCTTGCGCTCCACAACTCCGAGCACGGTGACATGGCCGCCCTTGTTGGCTCTCAGCATCCGACCGGATTGTCCTTTGCGCCGTCCGCCGAAATAGGCCTCATCAACTTCGACTCCGCCGCCGTCAGGGCCGCCAAGTTTCAAATCTTCGCTCATCAGTTTCCGAATTTGGTGGAACATGCGCCACGCGCATTTATACGTGACTCCAGTCTCCCTCTGGATTTGTTTTGCGCTGATGCCGCAACGGGTACTGCCCATCAGGTACATTGCGTGAAACCAGATTCGCAGTGCCGTGCTGGACTTCTCGAAGATCGTTCCGGCCAGCGGGTAAATGTGATTGCCGCATGTCTCACAAGCGTAAGCCGTCCGGCCCTTCACGCGGTAGTGTTTGCGCGGTTTCTCGCATTTGTGGCAGACGGTGATTCCGCCGGGAAAGCGCTGCTCTTTGACTTGCTCAAGGCAGGCATCGTCGGTCGGAAAATCTCGTTCAAATTGTTGGAAAGTATAGCGAAGTTCGGGCGGGATGGTTTGTCGGCGATTCATGGCAAAAACAGTATGCCATCTGTTCGCCTTGTCGTCAAGGGATAATTACCCACTAAGGTTCACGAAGGAAGACGTTCACACGACTTCTTCGTGTAACTTCGCGACGTTGTTGGTCGCTTATTGAGTGATTTCGTAGCTCTCGAAGCGGGGAATCTCCGTCCTGTTAAAATGATCGCTCCACCATGTTTGAGAATCTTTCAGAAAAACTACAGCGGGCGTTCAAGACTCTGCGCGGCCAGGCTGTCCTCAACGAAGAAAACATTCAAGAGGCGCTGCGGGAGATTCGCCTGGCGCTACTCGAGGCAGACGTTAATTTTAAGGTTGTCAAGCAACTGATAGACAATATCCAGGAAAAAGCTGTCGGCCAGCAAGTGGCTACGGCGCTCTCTCCTGGAGAGCAGGTCATTAAGATCGTGCGGGATGAGCTAATCGAAACCTTGGGCCGTGATACCGCCCGGATTAAATTCGCCTCGCAACCTCCGACGATCGTACTTATGGCGGGTCTTCAGGGTTCGGGTAAGACCACAACTTCAGGCAAGCTGGCAAATTGGTTTAAGAATGGCGGTCACAGGCCGCTTCTGGTTTCGGTTGACGTTTATCGTCCGGCAGCCCGCGAGCAGCTCAAAGTTGTGGCGCAGGCCATCAAGGCGAATATTTATGAAGGAGAAGTTGGAGAAGCCAATACGTCCACGGTCGAGCGCCTTGCCAAAGAAGCGCGAAAGGAGGCCATCAATACCGGCTCCGACGTTCTCATTGTGGACACCGCCGGACGCCTCCACATAGACGATCAACTCATGGACGAAATGCAATCGTTGAAGCGATTGCTCAATCCACAGGAAATCCTGTTCGTTGCCGACGCGATGACCGGACAGGATGCGGTTCGATCCGCTGACGAATTTCACAAGAAGCTATCGCTCACCGGCGTCGTGCTCACGAAAATGGACGGCGACGCACGTGGCGGAGCCGCGCTCTCCATCCGTCAAGTTACCGGCCAGCCCATCAAGTTTATCGGGGTGGGCGAAAAGTACGACGCGCTGGAGCCCTTTCATCCTGACCGCATCGTTTCCCGAATTCTGGGGATGGGCGACATTCTCTCCTTAATCGAGAAAGCCGAGCAGCATGTTGACAAGAAAAAAGCCCAGGAAATGGCTACCAAGGCTTTGGCGGGAGACGGATTTTCGCTGGAGGACTTTCGAGATCAGTTGCGCCAGGTTAAGAAGATGGGATCCATACAGAGCTTGATGGGAATGCTGCCGAGCGTAGGTCCATTCGCGGGATTGCAAAAAGCGGCGGATAAAGTTGATGAGAAACAAATTAATCGCGTGGAAGCCATCATCAACTCGATGACCATTCATGAACGGATGCATCATGAGGTAATGAATGGAAGCCGCCGCAAACGTATTGCTCGCGGTTCCGGCACTAGTGTTCAGGAAGTGAATAATCTGCTGCGCCAGTACGCGCAAATGCGAAAAATGTTCAAGGAGATGGGAAAGGCGAGCTTCGCGCGAAAGTTCGCCGGGATGAAGTTTCCGGGAATGTAGCGGTCTGCTAGCCGAGCCAGCCAATGAACGGTCGAGAGTGCGTTAACCGTCAGGCGACTGTCTGTTGGTCATCAAAAATGCAGATTCCTCCGCTGCGCTCGCCTGGCTTGTGCTTCTGCCGGGATGGCAAATCAAAAATGGAAGCTCGAATCTAGTAACCATGCGGGCTGGCAAAGCGGGATGCAAATGCGGATAATTGGCGCGTGAGAAATCGAGCGCGTGCTGTTGCTTCTCCACGGGTGGTAAATATCGAAGATTTGCGGCTGTGAAGTTGCATGGTAATAAGATACCGCGAAGCGGGCGTCTGCAAAACCGGACAACGACTGCTATAAAATTTTAGAATGCTCTGTCCGAATACCAGTCTTGCCGGGTCAACGGCAGGCGGTTGCGACCATTCTCATTCTTAACGCACAGGGTTTGATACAAATTCAGCAGGCCTTTTTGAAAATAGTAGGCTGACCCTGCCAGATACAGACGCCACATGCGATATTTGAGGTCACCCACAATCGCCTTGGCTTCCTCGGCGCGCGCTTCCAGGCGGCGCAGCCATTGCTTTGTGGTGAGGCAGTAGTGCTCGCGGAAATTTTCGAGGTCGCGAACCTCGAAGCCGGCCTGTTCCGCGCACGTCAGCATGGTTCCCACGCTGACGAGTTCACTGTCAGGAAAGATGTAAACGTCGGTGTAGGTTGGCTCGTTGTGTGAAGGCCTGTTACCCGCCCTGCCGATTCCCACATTCAAGAGGACCCCGCCGGGGCGCAGCAGGCGAAAGGCCCGACGAAAATACTCCGGCAAGTTTGACTCGCCAACGTGCTCGACCATGCCCACGCTCACGAGTTTGTCGTACGAGCCCGGTTCATTCAGATCGCGATAATCGAGCAGTCGAACTTCACATTGGCCTGACAGTCCAAGTTTGCGGATCCTTGCTTCGGCGAATTCCAGCTGCTGTTGACTGATGGTGATTCCGGCGGCATGGACACTGTATTCGCGCACCGCGTGCAATATCAATCCACCCCATCCACAGCCTATATCCAAAAGCCGTTCGCCCGATTTCAGCCGGAGTTTGCGGCAAATGTAGTCAAATTTTTGCGTCTGAGCGGTATCAATATCGTCGTCCTCAGTTTTGAAATAAGCGCACGAATAAGCCATGTTCCGGTCGAGCCATAGCGAGTAAAAGTCATTGGAGACATCATAGTGATAGCGGATAGCCTGCCGGTCGCGCGGTATCGAATGGAGCCGGCCCGACAAACGAGAGTTCGGGTGATTTAAGTCTGTGTTCCTGGACGGAAATCCGATTGCCATGAGCCCCAGGCGCAATTTTTCCGCCGCCGTCCATTGTTTGTGAATGAGGTAATCGGCGACCGGGAATATGCCTTCGATATCGCCTTCAATATCGAAGTCTCCGTACACGTAAGCTTCGGCGAGGGAGACCTGGCGATTGGAAGCAGAAATCGCCGCCCTCAATGCATCCGGATGGTTGATCTTCCAGGTGAATCGGCGGAATTGATTCTTTTCGGTCGCCCAGCGAGTCCGGTCCCAGAGTTCGATTGCAAAATCGCGAGGATGAAAATCCCCCAGGAGTGATTGCAAGAACTTCAGAGTTTTGCTTGCAGAGGCGTCCTCGACGTTCCAGGCTCCTTCTGCCATATGATCACCACCGCAGCGTTAACGTTCGGGTCAAACCTTAAATATAAGCAAGTTTTGGATTCATCCGCAAGATGAGGGGTTTCCCGACAACGGGTCAGTTTGACGGGAACGCTAGCCAAACGCCCGAACACGTTCTCCTCCACTAGGCTGTCCACATGGCCGCGCAACCGGACGCAGTGAACGTAGTAATGTCGCGACCATCTGACGGTCATCAAAGACGTAGATTCCTGGGTTGCGCTCGCTTCGTTATGCTCCGGTCGGGATGACAAATTTAAAATAGAAGTTCGCATTTCGTCACCATGCGTATTGGCAAAGAGGGATGCAAATGCGGATAATTGGCGCGTGAGAAATCGAGCGCGTGCTGTTGCTTCTCCACGGGTGGTAAATATCGAGGATTTGCGGCGGCTGGCGCGCAATCGGCTGCCTGCGGTGGTGTTCGATTATCTGGATGGCGGGGCCGAAGCTGAGATGACGCTGCGGGCCAATCGCGCGGCGTTCGAGTCTACGATATTCCGTCCGCGGCATGCAGTAGCGTTGCCAGGTCAATGCGATCTGAGGTGCCGGGTGCTGGGCCTTGATCTATCTTTTCCGGCGCTGCTTGCTCCGGTGGGCTACAGCCGCCTCATGCATCCCGACGGAGAGATGGGGGCGGCAAAGGCGGCGGGCGCGGCGGGAACTGCATACATCCTTTCCACTATCTCCGGACATTCTTTGGAGAGTGTCAAAGCGGCGACCTCCGGCCCGGCGTGGTACCAACTTTACGTACTTGGCGGCAGAGAAGCGGCGGAAGGAGCGATCGAACGCGCGCGGAAGGCGGGATACTCAGCCCTCGTAGTCACGATTGACACGCCGGTCGCGGGGATGCGCGAGCGAGACTACCGTAATGGCATGACTGAGTTGTTGTGTGGAAGTTTTCTATCCAAAATTCCGTTCCTGCCTCAACTATTCGCGCACCCCGCGTGGCTTGCCGGATTTCTCTACGACGGAGGGGTTCCCAAGCTTCCGAATGTTGTAATTCCCGGGCAGGGGCCGATGCCGCTCATTGATGTGGCGGCAGCATTGGCTCGAGCCGCGGTTTCATGGGAAGACTTGCGTTGGATACAGCAGGCGTGGCAGGGACCGATTGTCGTAAAAGGGATTCTCACCGGCGAGGACGCGAAACTGGCAGTGGATCACGGGGCCGCAGCCATCGTGGTGTCGAACCACGGCGGGCGGCAACTCGATGGTGTCTCAGCAACTCTGCGGGCATTGCCGGAAATAATAGCGGCGGTGGACGACCGCACCGAAGTGCTTCTCGACGGAGGGATTCGCCGCGGCGCGGATATCGTCAAGGCGCTGTGCCTGGGGGCGCGCGCGGTTCTGATCGGCCGGGCGTACGCTTACGGGCTCAGCGCGGCCGGCCATGATGGCGTCTCCAGGGCGCTGCAAATATTGCGCACCGACGTCGAGCGCACTCTCAAACTACTCGGCTGTCCTTCAATAAACGCGCTCGATCGCTCTTACGTGGAGATGGCCTGAACTGGTTGCCTGACCAGATTCCTAACCTGGATAACCTCCGGTAATGTATCCCTGAAGCTCCTGAATGGTTTCAGCTTGCCCGGAAATGGTCCACTTCACCAGGTCTCCAATTGAAACGATTCCGACCACCCTGTCATCTTTCATGACCGGCAAATGGCGCAGGCGATGCTTGGTCATAATGCTCATACATTCGTCAACAGTGTGCTGACGGGTTACGAACACAACGGGCGTGGTCATGATGTCGCGTACCGGAGTCTCCTTGGACGCGAGGCCTTTAAGGATGACCTTACGCGCGTAGTCCCGCTCCGACAAGATACCGACCAGCTTATCGTGGGACAAGACGAGTAAGGCGCCCACGCTCTCATCCGCCATCTTTTGAATGGCTTCGAAAACAGAGTGATCAGGGTCTATGGACAGGATTCGGTCAGACCCCTTGCTCCTTAAAACGGCGTCAACCGCGTCGGTGAGTTTCATGGGACACCTGCTTTGCCGCCATACTAGCACTTTTAGGACAGGATGGAGCAGGGATGCTTCGACGCCTGCGCAAAAAAGGCCGGACAACCGCTCGACGTCGAAGGGCTACTGATAGCTATTAGTGCAAGGCAGCGATGGGGTGGTTTGTCCACCTTCCATATTGTTTATCACCGACTCTTGTTGGAGAACGAATTTACCGTGCTGATTGACGTAATATTTCCAGTCGTACAGGCCAATCCCGTATCCCAGGCTGAAGACCTCCCTGTATTTGCAGGACGCGTAATTTCGATTGCAAGTGTAGTTATAGGTAAAGTAACGCGTTGGCACAAAGCCGATGTTGTCTATATATGCCGTCATGGGAGCGGAGGTTTGGTTGAGCACATAGCCGAGGGGTTGGCGGAGATAGGACTGGCATTGGGAGAAGCTTTGATAAGTCGAGCCGGAAGCCTGGACCGCTACCGTGGCACCCGCCCATACTGGCAGACAGCGCCGGGTCATGGGCAGATCTTTGTCGAAGCGCTTGAAACTTGTGGGATCGGTCCATCCCAGTTCGGTCGCCCGATCATAAACGTATTGAGTATCGAAGGTCTTTATGTCCCAGGGATAACCAGAGGGACTCTTGATCCATAGAAAGTACCCCGAAGCTGCGTAGTTATTCGTGTTGTCATCGGGGAAAATTGCGCTGTAAACAGCGTTGGCGTTTCCGGGACCCATGTGGTTGTCAACCCGATTGGGATACGCCATCACAAAATAGTTCATCATGTCCTCGTATCCAGTCGGGCATGTGAAGGATGATTGGGCATGCCCCAGAATCGGACACGCGGTGAGAGCGACCGCCAGGAACAAAAATTTCACTTCAAATCTCCTGTAATGACAATGTCGGGCGCGAAGGCGATTAGAGCCGAGTTATCCACGAAAACGTCTCGGACAGACTGATACGTACATCGAAAGCCTGACGTTCGAGAATTCAATTTTTGGGGAGGGCGAAGGCAGTTAAGCCGAACGCGCTCGAAGATAGTGGCACAACTTAAAGACGCGTGGCAAGAATAATTTGTACTTACACGTGGTTTTTCTAGGTAATTTTCCCTAGCCCTCGCTGGATTAGACGATCAACAGCCGTCAATCCTCGTAGTGCTAGAATTCTCGCTGCGTTCTGATCTCAGAGGCATGCATGGTCCACGTTTCCGAACACATTCCAAAATCCAATCCGCTGACGACCTTGAGCGACGACGAAGTTCTGTTCCGCGACAATATCCGCCGGTTCGCGGAGGAACGAATCCGTCCCCGAGTCAAGGAGATGGATGAGAACGGAATCTTCGATCCCGGCTTGATTCATGAGTTCTTCCAGCTTGGACTCATGGGGATTGAAATCCCGGAGCAGTATGGCGGCGGCGGTGGCGGGTTCTTTGAGGCGATCCTTGCGGTCGAAGAATTATCGCGGGTGGACGCTTCGGCGGGCGTAATCGTGGACGTGCAGAATACGCTGGTGAACAACGCGCTCCTGCGGTGGACCACAGAGGAGCAGAAACGGCGCTACCTGCCCGGAATGGCCGCTGACACCTGCGGAGCTTATGCCTTGAGCGAAGCCGGATCAGGCTCCGATGCGTTTGCGTTGCAAACCAAAGCGGAATTGAAGGGTAGCGATTATGTGCTGAATGGACGCAAGCTCTGGATCACCAACGGTAAAGAGGCCGGCATTTTTATACTTTTTGCAACCGTGGACGCGACGGCCGGCTACAAAGGGATCACCGCGTTCATTGTAGAGAAGGAATTTCGCGGCTTCGCTGTCGGCAAAAAAGAGGACAAGCTGGGAATCCGCGCTTCATCTACTTGCGAATTGATTTTAGAAGACTGCCAGGTTCCCAGGGAGAATGTGCTTGGCGAAGTCGGCAAAGGCTACAAGATCGCTATTGAAACCCTGAATGAAGGACGCATCGGAATCGGGGCACAAATGGCCGGGATTGCTCGCGGCGCCTGGGAATGCGCTGCAACCTATGCTCAACAGCGCCAACAGTTCGGCAAGAAGCTTTCCGATTTTCAGGGAGTGCAGTTCCAGATTGCGCAGATGGCCACCGAGATTGAGGCGGCGCGCCTCATGGTGTACAACGCCGCCAGAATGAAAGACACGGGCATTCCATTTGTAAAAGAAGCGGCAATGGCCAAATTGTTCTGCTCGCAAGTCGCGGAGCGGGTCACCTCGCTCGCGATCGAGATTTACGGCGGATACGGCTTCACCAAGGATTATCCGGTGGAAAAATATTGGAGGGATTCGAAGATCGGAAAGATTTACGAAGGAACTTCCAACATGCAACTGGCGACCATTGCCAAGCTTGTTCTCGGCGATAAGCTCCGCTGACCGCTGCCTATCTGACCCTTGCCTATAATGTGCAGGAAGTTGCGGCACGAACAACACTCATCCCTCTTCAATATTGAGCTAAGGTCCATTCCCGCAATCAGTTAGCGCAAATATCCCTGTTGGCTGCAAAGCTGCATTTCCTCATGTGCCCGCGACTCAGGCAACTGTAGATTGGAGCGCCCGTGGTGACTTTGGCTCTGGACGAAAAGATCGTCGCCCCCACCAAGAAGAAAAGAGGAATGCTGCCAATTCTGATAGTTCTGTTCCTGATCTCCTACGGCTTAATGTCCACGTTGGTCGTGGAACAGGGGCGCACCATCGAATCGCAACGGAGTTTGATTCACGATCTGTTCAATGACAGCTCCGAGCTGAGCGCGCTGAAAATGAAAGAAGTCTTTCACGGGCGCGGAATGACTGCTCCGCCGGCGAAAACTGGGGATCGGACCGAAACCGCACCCATACAAGTTGTTCCCCAAGAGAATGGGAAGAAAAATAAAGCTGCGAAAGCGCGCAGACCGGTGGTCGAGCGACCGCCAAAGCCTGCGGCCGACACCGCGGATTCGCGGAGAATTCCTCTTACCATCTAGGCTCCATTTTTGCAGGAGCCTGGATGGGGTCGTGCTTTTGAGCCGCGTTAGAGAAATATAGATCGGATTAAACGAGAAAATGAAAGCTCTGGCCACTTTTCTGTTGATGATTTCGATCGTAGCGCCTCGATTGGGTCCGCCATCACACCTCCCCGAAGTCCATCCTAAAAACCCGGAAGCCCGAAAAGGAGGACAGTGGTACCTCGCGGAAAGCGGGCATGCGGTGTATTGTTACGGGCCGGTGATGGTCATCACCGAGCCGACGGTTGGATTCCAACGTATCGCGACATTCTGCCAGGGTGACAAGTCCATGGTCCCGCTTAGAGATTAGCCACCTTTCGCTCTCCTTCCGCTCAGTCTGCGATAAATTGTATTGATGCCCAAATTTGAGAAGCACATCTTTGTGTGCTGCAACCAGCGTCCGCCCGGGCAGTCTCGTCCCTGCTGCGATCCTGAAGGCGCTCAAGCCCTACAGAAACTGTTTAAACAGAAGCTCGCGGCTCTGGGTCTCAAGGGGAGAGTCCGCGCGAATCAGTCCGGCTGCCTCGATCAGTGCGAACATGGGCCCAACGTTGTGATTTACCCGGAAGCGGCATGGTATGGAAGAGTGACGGCAAACGATGTTGACGAGATCATCGAATCGCACATTCTGGGAGGAAAGCCCGTCGAGCGGTTATTGATTCCGGATGAATGCCTGAATACACCAGGTTGTCCGCACAAAACCTCGAAGTGATCACCCGGAGTTGATTGCCCTACGCATGCGCCGGAGTTACGAATGCTGCGAGCGCATCATCCAGGGTTGGGAACATCAGAAAAAGCGACTCCACGCGGGTGATTTCAAAAAGCCTCAAAATTCTAGAGTTCACGCCGGTGAGAACCACCTGCCGTCCGGACTTGTGACAGGTGATGTAAGCGCTGACCAGCGACCCCAATCCAGCGGAATCTATAAAAGGAACTTCAGCCAGGTCGAGGATTACGACTGGAGCAAATTCATTCCGAAGCGCACTCTGAAAGGAAGATACGGTCTCGGCAGTCAGCGGCCCTTCCAGGCACAACACGGCTTGCTTAGGCAGCGGCTCCAGGCGTTCGATAACGAGGTCATCAGGCATAGTCGAAAGATTGTACGGTCAGGGCTTGAGCGGAGCAAGGACATCTCCCGATCAATTTCGAGCTGAGCATTACTGCCTCGCCACAAAGCAATGGCCGAATCGAATGAACATCGCCGGGGACGACGGCGTTCATCCAGATGCCGGCATGTTCGCCAAGGATTACGTCGCCGATGATTTGCGCCGACTCATCCAAGTAACAGGTGTTTGGAATAGTTGGCGCAGCCTTTGTAGCTGCGAATCATGATTTCTCGATTCCCAGTCTCTCCGCCATCTCTTCATAAAGAAAGCCTTCGCCCGGCCTGTAAGGCTGCACCCATTCTCCATCAATCACAAATTGCGGGATGGCGCGCTTGCCGGTCTGCTTGATGACTTCCGCGGCAGCTCCGGGAGTCTTTTCGATGTCCACGTCCGTGAATGGAATGTTGTGCTGCTGTAAAAAGCGTTTCGCGGTGCGGCAGTCGGGACACCAAAACGCGGAATAGACAGTAACTTCCATGCCTCATCAAGTGTAAACCGAAGGTTAGGGATAATTTCGGACGCATGCAGAGTGGGTAAATCTTCAATGCGCCCCGATGCTATATTTGGAGATCCTACCGGAGGAGGACCTAATGGGAATCGCTCTCTCTGACGAAATCAAACAGTTGTTCGACGTTCCCAATTTTGCCCACCTCTCCACGCTCATGCCGGATGGTTCTCCGCACAGCACCCCGGTTTGGGCGGGACGCGACGGAGAGCGCGTCATCATCTGCACCGGGGGAAAATCCCTCAAGTCGCGCAACACTCGACGTGATCCCAGGATTGCGATTTCGATGGTGGAGTTCAAGAATCCGTACAGCGAACTGCAAGTTCGGGGGCGCGTGGTCGAGCATCGTCCCGACCCGGACCTCAAGCTCATGGATCCCATTTCGATGAAATACATCGGGAAGCCGTTTCCCATGCGCGGCTATGAAGACCGGATTGCGCTCGTTATCGAAGTTGACCATGCGCGGTACATGAAGCTTCCCTTTGAACACACGCCGCGCGCGGCGTAGAAGCGGAATGCCGGTGCTCGACGAAATCGGCAAGGGGCAACCCGCCATCCTGATAGGGAATCCCAAAAGCCCTGGCATTTTGCGTAATGTAGCTACAAGGAGTGACGAGATGCAAAGAACGTCGAAATTCACGGGATTCGTTTTCATCGCGATCTTTTTCCTGCTTTCGCTGCTCGGCACAGGTTGCGCCGTGCGTGTGCGCAGCTACTACGATCCCGGCCACGGCGACTACCATCGGTGGGACAATCACGAGCGCGTTTACTATCGGCAATGGGCCGTGGAAACGCACCGCGACGAGCATCGCGACTTCCGCAGGTTGAACAGAGAAGAGCAAAACGAATACTGGAACTGGCGTCATCACCACCCAGACGCTCGTCCTTAGGTTCAATTCCCATGTGGAACACCTAGGGGAACTCTGAACAAGTTCCGAAAAGAAACAGCAGGTTTCTCGACTTCGCTCGAAATGACAGAGTGTAGTCTTAATCAGAGTTTACCTACTGGGAGAGCGGCCCATTCATCGCCGCGTCGTGGGTCCCCACTCAAAGAGGCCCTTTGGGGGGCCGGATGTCGCCGGGGCAAAAGCCCTGACAAGCAAACCAGCCCCTCGGCGCAGGCGCTGGAGCTCCGCTGTTCTATGCCCAATCCGCCGGCGGAGCAGCTTCGAGCAAATAGGCTCCCGGACCTTGCTGCCCCCGAACCGTCCTGCAGAACTCGGCGACATGGAATCCAGCTTGGAGACTCTCGGTGAAAGCCCACCGCGTCGCCATCCGCCATTCTCGCGCCAACTGCGGATCTTTGCGCTCAATCGAATTGATGTCGCTGGGAATCTCAATGGCTATTCTTTGGCGCCGGAGTGCGGTTTCGAGGTCGGCCCGCACGGGCCGCCCATCGCCGCTAAAGAGAATCAGGGGTTGCACGGTGGAGAGAGCGTCGAGAGTTTCAGTCCTCACCGCGGCTCTCTTTTCGGCCCCCTTGGTCTCATGAATCCGCCCGGTAACACGGCGGCTCGTAATAGGCCATTGGACCCATAAGCGGTCGGTGCCATTTCGATGCAAGGCGCTCGACGTTTCCGGCCCATACAAATCCACTTTGTAACTATTCGAAATTACTGCGAGCTTGGAAAAGTTCAGATGCGCGTTCTTGCTTTGAAGGGGATCGAAGGTCCATGAAATCTCCGAAATCCTGGACCCGATGGATGACGCCACGCGACGTTCCGGCAGGCGTTCCTCCAGTCCATCCTTATCTTCATCTTTTATCTGAACCGCCAGGACAGCTTCCCGCTGAGCGAGTTTGAGCTTGAATCCCAGCTCCGAATCGCGAGATCGCGCCTGAACCGCCAATTGATGTGAATGGAATGTTAACGCTCCGTGGCTGATTGAGGGAAAGGCGAAAGCAAAGCCAATCAGCTTGTCATCATCAAAGGCACCGAGCCATATGGCTCCGGCTTCGAGTGACGCAACCGCCCAGGTCAACGGCAGGACATCAATATCCGCCAGGTTCCAGACTTCTTTTTCGAGGGTTTGGACCAGCCGCAAATCGGCCGCGCCTTCGAGGCGACGGATCATAATGGGAGGCTTGATTTCGGGCATGAGCGTGCTCGATGTAAGGCGATTAATATACGTGACGATGGACTAGAGACGCCAGCGGGACACGGGTGCACGCGCCGGATTCTCGCTCGACCGCGATTCGGAACAATGCGGGGGTCTATTCAGAGAAAATGCATAGGTCCTTCGTTGGGATTCTTCGCTTGCGCGAAGAATCCGCTGTCTCAGGAGGACAACGCGTTTTTCTAATTTTGGGAGTCGAAGTACACGTAAAAGTTTGTAAAGAATCCTTACAAAAGTTGGCGATAAGTTACGCTCTTTTCTAAAGGCTGTATCGTCTAATGAACAGGGCGAGATGAGTCAAGCCCGGAATAACCAGTCCGACAAAGACTGAATGTTTGTTTTTCTGAAACGAGGTCCGCTAAATGAAGGAACCCACAATCCGGGGGCGACACGTAACCCTGGCTTCGTGCCTGTTGCTATCTTTTTTATATATCGGGTGCGGCAGTACGTCCTCGAAGTCGGCTTCCGGCAGACCCACCGGTCCACAAATCATGCCGGTGGGCGTGGCCACGGCGCAAGAGCGGGACATGCCTTATTACCTCACTGGTCTGGGTACGGTCACCGCCTTTTATACCGTCAACGTAAAAAGCAGGGTGGACGGGCAACTTCAGGATGTGAGATTCAAAGAAGGACAAAACGTCAAGCAGGGGGAATTGTTGGCGGTAATTGATCCCCGCCCTTATGAAGTTCAGTTGAGCCAGGCCGAAGCTACACTTTATAAGGATCAGGCCTCGCTTCGCGATGCGAGAACCATGTTAGGGCGTTTCAAAGCCCTTCTCAAGGAGTCAGGCGCAGTCTCGCAGCAACAAATAGATACGCAACAAGCAACCGCGGACGAACTCGAGGGAACGGTTAGAAACGACCAGGCGGCGATTGATAATGCCAAACTGCAAATCACCTACTGCCACATTACTGCGCCAGTCACGGGCAGAATCGGACTCAGGCAGGTTGATCCCGGCAACATCGTGCATGCCACCGATGCAAATCCCATGTTCGTCATCACACAACTCCACCCAATCACCGTGCTCTTCACTCTTCCTGAGGATTCCCTGCCTGCGGTTTCACAGCATATGAAGCAAGGACCGCTCGCGGTAGACGCCTACAGCCGTGATGACCAGACAAAATTGGCCACCGGCAAACTGCTGACGATTGACAATGAAATTGATCCTACGACGGGCACCGGAAAGCTGAAGGCGGTCTTCGACAATAAAAACAATATGCTGTGGCCGAACCAGTTCGTCAATATCCGGCTGCTGCTGGAAGTGCGCAAGAACAGCACCGTCATCCCGGCGGCGGCTATTCAGCGCGGTCCGCAGGGCACTTATGTATTCGTTGTAAAGCCAGATAAGACAGTGGAAGTGCGCCCGGTCACGATTGCGTTCACCCAGCAGAACCTGTCCACGATTGCCAGCGGCGTTTCGCCTGGCGACGAAGTGGTGACCGATGGCCAGGATAAGCTTCAGGCGGGAAGCAAGATCGAACCGCGCATGCAGAATGCGTCCTCATCCGATCAGAACGGGCAACCGTCGGGCGACAGTTCTTCCGGAAATCAGCCCGCAGATCAGCCCGATCAGTCAACGGGAGCCATGAGTCCCACCTCTGACAGTCCACCGTCAGCGGCAGCGGGTGCATCTTCGCCACCCAAGGCACATTCGGGAAATCGCCACAAAAGCAGCGCTTCGGGTGGTCCCACTTCGGGCGGCACGGCCTCAGGGGATAGTTCGAAATGAATCCGTCGCGGCTGTTTATTCTTCGGCCGGTCGCAACCGCCCTCTTAATGGTTGCGATCATGCTGGTGGGAATCGTAGCCTACCGCCAGCTGCCGGTATCGGCGTTGCCGGAAGTTGACTACCCGACGATTCAAGTGATGACGTTCTATCCCGGGGGCAGTCCTGACGTCATGGCCTCATCCGTGACCGCGCCCCTGGAGCGGCAATTCGGGCAGGTTCCCGGCCTGAGCCAGATGACTTCCACCAGTTCGATGGGAAGTTCAGTCATCACGCTTCAATTCAATCTCGACCAGAATATTGATGTTGCGGAACAGGAAGTTCAGGCGGCAATCAACTCCGCCACAACGTACCTTCCTGCCGATCTTCCGAATCCGCCGATTTATAGCAAAGTGAATCCGGCGGATACTCCGATTCTCACCCTCGCATTGACTTCGAGCACGTTGCCCTTGTCGAAGGTCGAAGACCTGGCGGATACGGGGCTGGCTCAGAAGATTTCACAAGTCACGGGCGTGGGCCTCGTCTCAATCAGCGGAGGACAAAAACCGGCGGTTCGGATTCAGGCAAACCCTACCGCGTTGGCTTCCTATGGCCTCAGCCTCGAGGATGTGCGAACCGCGCTTGCATCCGCCAACGTGGACCAGGCCAAGGGTACGCTGAATGGCCCGCGGCAGTCCTTCACCATCGGTGCGAACGATCAGCTTATGTCCGGCGCGCAATACAGTCCCATCGTCATTGCCTATCGAAACGGCTCTCCCGTGCGGCTGGCCGACGTGGCGACGATCACGGACGGCGTCGAAAACGTAATGGAATCCGCGTGGATGAATCTCGATCCGGCGGTGATCGTGAACATACAGCGCCAGCCCGGCGCAAACATTATCAGCGTGGTGGACCGCATCAAGAAGCTTCTGCCCCAGCTTCAGGCTTCGCTTCCCGCAGCGGTAAAAGTCTCAGTGCTAACGGATCGCACGGTGACGATTCGCGCCTCAGTCGCCGATGTCGAATTCGAACTCATGTTGACCGTGGCTCTCGTAGTGATGGTTATTTTTCTTTTTCTGCGGAATTTTTACGCGACCATCATTCCCGGCGTCGCCGTACCCCTATCCATCGTCGGAACGTTCGCCGTGATGTATCTGCTCGGCTACAGCCTCAACAACCTCACCCTCATGGCTTTGACCATCTCCACCGGATTCGTCGTGGATGACGCCATCGTCATGATCGAGAACATTGACCGTTTTCTCGAAGCGGGGGATTCTCCTCTCGACGCCGCTCTCAAAGGGGCGGGCCAGATTGGCTTCACTATTGTGTCGTTGACGGTGTCACTGATTGCGGTACTGATTCCGTTGTTATTCATGGGCGACATTGTGGGGCGACTCTTCCGCGAATTTGCCGTGACCCTGGCGGTCACCATTATTGTTTCGGCCGCAGTGTCATTGAGCCTGACGCCAATGATGTCCGCGCGACTGCTCAAACACAAAGATCCGGCGCGCCAGAGCCGCTTTTACAAAAGAACCGAAGACTTGTACAACCGCGTCATCCATTTCTATGGGCGCACCCTGAAATTTGTTCTGGGACACCAAACCATCACCCTATTGATTACGGCTGGGACGCTGGTGCTCACCTTGTTTCTTTACGTGATCGTTCCGAAGGGATTTTTTCCGGTGCAGGATACCGGCCTGATTCTCGGCATTTCCGATGCGCCGCAGAGCGCTTCGTTTGCCGCCATGTCCCGCGATCAGCAAGCTTTGGCACGAGTCATTCTCAAGGATCCCGACGTGGAGAGCCTGTCTTCCTTCATTGGAGTGGACGGCACCAACCTTACTCCCAACAGCGGTCGCATTGAAATCAATCTGAAACCGCGAAACCAGCGAAACGATACCGCATCGGATGTGATTCGCCGCTTGCAGCCCGAACTCGCCCGACAGGTCACGGGCATCACTCTTTATATGCAACCGGTGCAGGATTTGAGCGTCGAAGACCGGGTGAGCCGCACTCAATTTCAATATTCGATGGAGGATGCTGATCCGGTCGAGCTCAACCGGCTGTCCACGGAATTGGCCAACAAGCTGCGCACACTTCCGGAACTGCGGGATGTTGCGACGGACCAGCAAAATGGCGGACTTCAGGCCGACCTGACGATTGACCGCGACACCGCATCCCGGCTGGGCATTTTCCCGCAGGCAATTGACAACACACTTTACGACGCCTTTGGACAGCGCCAAGTCTCGACCATCTTCACCCAGCTGAATCAGTATCACGTCATTTTGGAAGTTGA
This sequence comes from Terriglobales bacterium, assembly GCA_050746185.1. Lineage (GTDB taxonomy): Bacteria > Acidobacteriota > Terriglobia > Terriglobales > Acidobacteriaceae > PALSA-188. The sequence continues at coordinate 77,365 of JBOGLA010000027.1, forward strand.
TCCGCAATTCCAACAGAATCCGGGCGCTTTCAAGGATTTGTACGTGAAGTCCAATACCGGAACCGAAGTTCCACTCTCTTCCTTCACGAAGATGCAGACCTCGAATGCCTCCCTTGCGGTAAACCATCAGGGCCAGTTTCCGGTTGTCACTTTGTCATTCAATCTCGCTCCCGGGAAATCGCTGGGAGATGCAACCAAGGCCATCGCCGCCGCGGAAGCGGAAATCAACATGCCGGCCAGCGTTCACACCAGCTTCCAGGGAACCGCGGCTGCATTTCAGAATTCCCTCTCGACCGAGCCCTGGCTGATCGTTGCCGCTATTGTCACCGTATATATCGTGCTGGGAGTCTTGTACGAAAGCTACATCCATCCCATTACGATCCTTTCGACGCTACCATCGGCGGGCGTGGGCGCGATTTTGGCGTTGCTGATCACTGGAAATGACCTCGGAGTCGTCAGCCTGATCGGAATCATTCTGCTGATCGGAATCGTGAAAAAGAACGCCATCATGATGATTGACTTCGCGCTCGAAGCCGAGCGAGTTGAACATAAACCTCCCGAAGAGGCGATTTTTCAGGCCTGCCTGTTGCGATTTCGTCCCATCATGATGACCACGATGGCGGCTTTGCTGGGCGGTCTTCCGCTGGCATTGGGAAGAGGAACGGGTTCCGAGTTGCGGCATCCGCTTGGCATTACGATTGTTGGAGGCTTGTTGGTCAGCCAGGCGCTGACGCTTTACACCACTCCAGTGGTTTATTTGTGGTTTAACCGGCTTGCCAGCCGGTTCCAGAGGTTACAGTTTGAGCACCCGGTCGAAGAGCCCGTGGCAGGAGACTAGAGGCTCACGTGGGGACAGCCGCCCCCGGCTGTCCAGGTCGAGCGAAAGCTCGACGGCTCGTGTGCTCAAAACAGACTGCGGAGCTTCGCTCCGCCGGACAGTCGGGGGCGGCTGTCCCCACGTGACTATATGAGCGTATCCACGCCTTTCATCAAGAGACCGATCGGAACGTCGCTGCTGACGTTTGCACTCTTGTTGTCGGGCGCGCTTGCATTTAACTTTCTTCCCGTCGCGCCGCTTCCCCAAGTCGAGTTCCCGGTAATCCAGGTGGGTGCGGGACTTCCCGGCGCTAGTCCGGAAACCATGGCATCGGCGGTAGCAACGCCCCTGGAGCGGCAATTTGGCCGCATTGCTGGAATCAACCAGATGACGTCGAGCAGCCAACTGGGTTCTACCGGAATCTCGTTGCAGTTCGATTTGAATCGCAACATTGACGCCGCCGCCCGCGACGTGCAGGCGGCCATCAATGCCGCACGAAGTCAACTGCCGTCATACATGCCGGGGAATCCTTCCTATCGGAAGGTGAATCCGGCGGACGCCCCAGTTTTGATCCTGGCCCTGACCTCTGACATCATCACGCCGCCGAATATCTACGATCAGGCCAATTTGATTCTTTCGCAAAAGCTGGCGCAGGTCAGCGGCGTGGGACAGGTGTACGTCGGGGGTGGCGCGAATCCCGCCGTCCGAGCTGAAGTCAATCCGACCGCTCTTAACAAATTCGGGATTGGACTGGATGCGGTTCGCGCTGCTCTCGGAGCCGCGAACTCCAATCTGCCGAAAGGCGAAGTATCGAACGCAGTTAATATGTGGACGATCGCCGATAACGATCAGATCATGCGGGCCGACCAATATGCTCCGCTGATCCTTGCCTATAACCGCACTACCGGCGCCGCCGTGCGTCTGGAAGATGTTGCGGACGTTCAGAACTCAGTGGAAGACGCACACATCGTGGGGTTGTTCAATGGCAAGCGCGCGGTACTGATCATTATTTTTCGCCAGCCGGGGGCAAACATTATCGCCACGGTGGACAACGTTAAGGCCTTGCTGCCGGAACTTCAGGCCTCAATTTCTCCGGCGATAAAGCTGAACGTGGTCATGGATCGAACGACCACGGTGCGCGCGTCAGTGCACGACATTGAAATTACTCTTCTGATCTCCATCGTGCTGGTCATTCTGGTAGTGTTCGTTTTTCTACGCACGGTTCGCGCGACCATCATTCCAAGCATCGCGGTGCCGCTTTCTTTAATCGGAACTTTCGGCGTGATGTACCTTCTGCATTACAGCCTCGACAATCTCTCATTGATGGCGTTGGCGATTTCGACGGGTTTTGTGGTGGACGACGCGATTGTGGTTCTGGAGAACATTACCCGCTATCTGGAACGAGGCATTGCGCCTGCCCAGGCCGCCTTCCTCGGAGCCAGAGAAATCGGCTTTACCGTTCTTTCCATGAGTACGTCGTTGATCGCAGTGTTTATCCCAATTTTGATGATGGGCGGAATCGTCGGAAGGCTATTCCGTGAATTTGCGGTAACTCTGAGCAGCGCGATTGCGGTCTCCCTCGTGGTTTCCCTGACCACGACGCCAACCATGTGCGCGCAACTTCTGAAACCCTTGCACGAAGAAAAGCACGGCCGCGCCTATCGCTGGAGCCAAGGCTTTTTTGACAGGATCCATGCGATTTATAAAGTTGGACTAGGATGGGTACTGCGCCATCAGCCCGTCATGCTGCTGGCCACCATCTTGACCGCGGGATTGACCGTCTATCTCTACATTATTGTTCCCAAGGGATTTTTTCCTCAACAGGACACCGGAAGGCTCTTCGGATCTGTTCAGGCCGCGCAGGATATTTCGTTCCCCGCCATCCGTGCAAAGATGTATCAGTTCGTGGGCATCGTAAAGAAGGATCCTGCGGTGGAGACGATTGTAGGCTTCGCGGGCGGCAACACTGCGCTTAATTCTGGCCGCATGTTCATCATGTTGAAGCCGATCAACGAAAGGAAGGTAACTGCCGACCAGGTGATCGCCCGCCTGCGAAAAAAGCTTGCCGTTGTACCCGGAGCGACACTTTACATGCAATCCGCGCAAGACCTGACCATTGGTGGCCGCCTCAGCCAGGCGCAATATCAATACACATTGCAGGGCGAGGATTTGAAAGAACTGAACACTTGGGCCCCACAGCTGCTGCAGAAACTGCGCACGCTTCCTGAATTGCGCGACGTCAACACCGACCAGCAGGATAAGGGACTGGAAGCCGGCGTGGCGATTGATCGGGATACCGCGTCCCGGCTAGGAGTCTCTCCGCAGGATATTGACAACGCGCTCTACGACGCTTTCGGACAGCGGCAGGTCTCGACCATTTTCAAAGCCCTGAATCAGTATCACGTGGTGATGGAAGTGGATCCGCGTTTCCAGCAGGATCCGGATACGCTCGACACCGTGTATGTCCATTCCTCCAGCGGAAAGTTGATACCGCTTTCCGCCATTGCCCACTTCGGTCCGTCGAATACCGCGCTGGCAGTGAATCACCAGGGGCAGTATCCTTCCGTCACGCTGTCCTTTAATCTGGCGCCTAACATATCGCTGGGGCAGGCTACGACGGCGATAGAAAACGCCGAGCGGAGCATCCGTTTCCCCAACACGATCAATGCCAGCTTCCAGGGAACCGCCGCCGCCTTTCAAGATTCGCTGGCGAATGAACCCGTTCTGATTCTGACCGCTCTTCTGACGGTTTATATCGTGCTTGGAATTCTGTACGAGAGCTACATCCATCCCATTACGATTCTTTCGACCTTGCCTTCCGCCGGGGTGGGAGCCCTTCTGGCTCTCTTGCTCACCCACAATGAACTCAATGTGATCGGGCTGATTGGAATTATTTTGCTGATAGGCATCGTCAAGAAGAACGCCATCATGATGATTGACTTTGCGCTGCAAGCGGAGCGGCTGGAGGGAAAATCGCCGGAGGACGCCATCTTCGAAGCCTGCATGCTGCGTTTCCGTCCGATTATGATGACCACCATGGCAGCTCTGCTGGGAGGCCTGCCTCTCGCGCTCGGAACCGGAACTGGATTCGAACTTCGCCAGCCTCTGGGCATTACGATCGTGGGCGGCCTTATCCTGAGCCAGGCCTTAACGCTCTTCACCACCCCGGTCATTTATCTCTACATGGACAGATTGCGGACACGAACCAGCCGGAAGCCGCGTCCGGGATTTTCCAGGCCCCTTCCGAGTCCCGGCCCTGGGCACACTCTTTGAAAATTACGGAACCGCAAGGTACTTGTTGCCCTACCTAGGCAAATTCGCCGTACCGGAAACCCACCCTGAACTTAAAGCTTCTACCGGATTCCCTGAGGTCTTCTCTCACCATACACTTTGTTGAAGAATGAAAACCTCCGGAGGCGTTACCGACTATGAAAGCAAAATTCACAACCCTTGCGGTATTGCTCCTGGCTGCCAGCTTCGCGGTCGCGCAGGAAACCACGTCTCATAGCAGCACAACCCCTAACCAGATTAACGGCTCGGCTGCGCCGAATGCGGCCTCGAATCAGGCATCCCCATCCCCCAGCCAACCGGCTCATTCACCAACGCAAGATTCTGCAACCACCACTCCATCGAGCCCGGCGCAGCCGTCGGCCGCCGGCTCAACCGCGACTGGCGAGTCAGGCACTTTGACGGGCTGCCTATCGGGCTCAGCTATTACCGGGACTTTTAAGTTGACCGATCCATCCGGAACCGTCTATAGCCTCGTGGGCGACGACAATGATCTACGCATTTTGATCGGAAACCAGGTTCAGGTCACGGGCAAGGCGGTTGATATGAGCAGCAACGGTTCAATGAGCGCCACCAATGCGGGATCGAACACCACCGCTCAACCAATGGCGGCCAAGGCATTCCAGGTAACCGGCGCCACCAAGGTAGCTGAAAACTGTTCGACCGGCGGAGCCAAGAGCAGTAGCGGGCCCTCGGCTGCGATCTACGGCGGAACCGTAGAAATGGCCGCACTGCAAACGGGTGCCGGTGCGGAAGCAGGTACCGGCGCGGGTGCGCAGGTGGGTCCCGGCGGGACGTCCCCAGCAGGACAGGCAGGCTCTTCCACGCCCGGCTCGAATGGAACCAACACGACAGGACAGACCGGATCCTCTACTTCCACCTCGCCGAATCCATCGGGTTCCTCTACTCCCGATACAACGACTCCTGGAACTATGCCGTCAACCACCCCGGACGTGACTCCGAACCCGAATGGAACGACGGCAGCTCCGGCGTCTGGCACAGCAGCCCCGACCCCTGGTACTGCGGCTCCCAAGCCACAGACTGCCGCTCCGAATCCAAGCTCCACAACACCGGAAACCGCCCCCGGTTCGGTAACCCCTGGCAATGAGACAACAACTCCCGGAACCGTCCCGGAGACCACACCAAAGACTTCGCCGCCCAATCCTCCCCCCACTGCGACGCCGCCGCAAAAATAGTAGCGGCAGAATCTTTAGGGGTCCGCTAACCGGCGGACCCTTTTCATTTCCGGCACGCAAATGTCGTTCGAAAGTTATGAGATAATTTTTTCATTACCTCTTCGAGGAAAATTATGCCGGATCACAAAGTTTTCTGTGCCAAACTCCACAAAGAACTTCCGGGTTTGGACGAGCCGCCGTTTGACACCGAGTTGGGAAACAAAATATATAACCACGTCTCCCGCGAGGCATGGAATGGCTGGACGGAATTCTGCAAAATGCTTTTGAATGAATACCGCTTGAATCCGGCGCGGCGCGAGGATCAGGAAGTCATCGTCAAGCAGATGGAGCAATATTTTTTTGGCGAAGGCGCAGCCCTGCCCGCGGAGTACGTCCCGCCGGCACAGAAATAAATTCTCATCGCCATTGGCGAACCTTTTACTAGGGCCGCGCTGCCCTCGATTGCTTACTTGTGGTAACATGTAAGCCATGAAGGAACAAGGTGCTACTTTTACCTCAAAGGGCCAACTGGTGGTACCGGCGGAACTCCGCCGCAAGCACGGAATTGCTGCCGGCACCAAAGTGAAGATTCTGGAAGATCAGTTCGGCCGCATTGTCCTGCAACCCATTACTGGGGAATACATTGACAGCGTGATGGGCTGCCTAGCGGATGGGCCGGATTTGCTCGCGAAGTGGCAGAGCGAGCATCGGCATGAAGGCAAGCACGAACCGTGAAAGTGTATGTGTTCGATGCCAGCGCGCTCTTCGTATTCCTGCAAAAGAAAGCTGCCGCCCGCAAAGTGGGCGAACTTCTCAAGCAGACACTGCTCGGGCAAAGCGATATTCTGATGTCCGCGGTCAACTACGGGGAAGTCTATGGCGGAATCCTGCGCCAGCACGGCCCCGACCGGGCGGTGGCAACCATGAGCGCTGTGGGCGCATTGCCGATCCGGCTCATGGACGCTACTCCGGAAAGAGCGTTCCGCGCCGCTGAAGTCAAGTCCCGCTATAAGCTTTACTATGTTGATAGTTTTGCGGCAGCCCTTGCCATTGAATACAAAGCCGCCCTGGTGACCAGCGACTCTGACTTTCGCAGGCTCGGGCATAGCTTCTCGGTATTGTGGTTGAGGAGCTAATGCGAGACAACTGACCGTACCTGTCCATGCGACGAAACGATGGTGACCCTAAACGACATCCGGGACGCTCAGATCCGTCTTCGCGGCGTCACCGTCCGCACTCCCCTCATCGAATCACATATTCATCATCAGAGCGATGCAACCCATGACGGACGCCGCCTGTTCCTGAAGCCCGAGAATCAACAGCCAATTGGAGCCTTCAAGCTTCGCGGTGCGTATAACAAGATCTCGTCGTTGGCCCCCGACGAACGCAAACGCGGGGTGATTTCCTACTCCAGCGGCAATCACGGCCAGGGCGTGGCCTACGCGGCCCGCGCGCTTGGGGTCAAAGCGATAATCGTGATGCCGGATAATGCGCCATCCAATAAGCGCGAAGCAACCGCAGCCCTTGGGGCTGAGATCATAGTGGTAGGACCCGGTAGCGCCGAGCGTCAGGCCAAGGCGGAGGAATTAGCCGCCGAACGCGGGTACGTTATCGTACCGCCATATAACGATGAGAAAATTATTGCCGGTCAGGGAACCCTTGGCCTCGAAATACTCGAAGACTTGCCGGACGTCGAAACAATTCTGGTGCCTGTGGGCGGGGGAGGAATGATCAGCGGGATCGCCGCTGCCGTCAAACTGAGTGGATCGAAGGCGAAGATCATCGGCGTTGAACCCGAACTCGCGGCCGACGCTCAGGCCAGCTTCAGGTCAGGAAAGATTGTCGAGTTTGCGGCAGAGCAGGCCTCCAGCACCATGGCCGACGGATTGCGCACTCAAAGCATCGGCGCTATGAACTTCGCGCACATCCGCAACTACGTGGATGACATTGTGACCGTGAGCGAAGGCGAAATCCGGGAAGCGATGTGGCGTTTGGCGATGAATGCGGACACGGTGGCCGAACCAAGCGGCGCGGTTGCGGTCGCGGGATTTCTTTTCCATTCGAACGAATTGCCGGGGTCCAAGCTGAATGTGGCCGTGATCAGCGGTGGCAATATTGATCCGAAGATGCTGCAGGAAATAAAGCAAGATGAACCGCGAGTCTTCCGCCTGCCAAATGAATTCAATGTTTAGAGTCCTGGCCGCGATATTTCTGCTATCCGTCACCGCCTCGGCCGACGCCGTTCGCGGCGCACCCATTCGAGTGGCGCCAATCTACCTCTCTCCCGATTCAACGTCCACCAAGATGGGGGATGTAGATCGCGGACGCGAGGTCATCATTCTTGAAACCAGCCGGGACTGGCTGCACGTCGAAGCCAACATGACGGAAGAAAAAATTATTACCGGATGGATCGAAGCCAAGGATGTTGTGCTGCCCTCCACACCGAATGGGGACCAAGTCCTCTTCGGCGAGGCGGTGGACTCCGAAGACCAGGCCAGCCGGAGCCACGGCCGTAACGGCGCGGCGCAGGACGCGATGCGGCTCTATTATGCGGTCTCTCAAGATTTCCCGAATTCGCCGCTGGCGGGCGAGGCCATGTATCGCGCCGCCGACATTCGCTGGCAAATTGAAAAAGCCGACGTAATGTCTCGCCCTTCAGCCAAAGAGCAGGATGCCTTTCTGCGCGAGGGCATGAACGAGCAATACATGAAAGAGGTCATAAAGAAGTTCCCGGGAACGAGATGGGCCGATATGGCAGCTTTTCATTTGATTGATAACAAACTCTGCGGCGATTGGCAGGCAATGTCTAAGTGTCCCGAAAAAGAGGCGGAAATATATGAAAAATATGCCGCCGAGCATCCGCAATCGCCGAACACTCCGGAGGCGATGTACGACGCCGCTTATCGCTGGTCCGCGCTGATTGAAATTTACAAAGGCGAGGGCGAAGCGAAAAAATCCGAACAATCCCGGGCAAAGGCCCTCGCCGTCGCACAGAAACTGGCAACGCAATCCCCGCAGACCGATTGGACGGCGCGCGGAGCGCGGCTGTTATATTACGTCCAGCAAGGGATTCCAACCTACGGCAACGCTGATTGAAACTTTTTTTGAACCAATCCTGCCAGCCCTCTGGGCGCTAATTTTCTGACATACTCTGATTAACAGGGGGAGGCGTGAACGCATATCTGCTCTCGGTCATACTGGGAATCGTAGAAGGCCTGACTGAATTTCTTCCGGTGAGTTCGACCGCGCACCTGAGAATCGCCGAGTCGCTGTTTCACATCAGTCTTTCCGATGGATACTGGAAGATGTACACCATCGTCATTCAGCTGGGCGCAATTCTTTGCCTGCCGGTGTATTTCCGTCACCGAATCTCCAAATTCATGTCAACCTTTCCGCGCGGCGAAAATGGCGACCGTAATTTTTTAACCCATCCTCTCGGCCTGGTTATGATTGCGTTCGTGGTCACGGCGATCCCCGCGTTTTTGCTGACGAAAGTCATTGGCAAGCATTTGGAGAGCCTTCAGATCATGGGAACGTCATTAGTCGTCGGCGGCGTCGTCATGTGGATCGTGGACGCCATGAACGCGCCCTCAGAAAGAGCCGGCCCGGAAGCTGCTTCAAGCAGAATTCATACCTGGAAGATGGAAACCATGAGCCTGGCGCAGGCGATTTGGATTGGCGCCTGCCAGATTCTTTCGGCGGTTTTTCCCGGAACATCGCGCTCCATGTCCACCATCGCAGCCGGGCAGTTGGCGGGAATGTCGCGGGCCTCAGCGCTGGAATTTTCGTTCTTCCTTTCCATTCCGACCATGATTGTTGCGACGCTCTACGATTTGCTCAAATCGCTCGTCGGGAAAGGCGAAAATCCGATCGGAGTCTCGCAAATTGATCCCCACGGATGGATGATTCTTGCCATCGGCTTCGTCGTTTCATTCATCGTCGCCTACGCCGCCGTGGCATGGTTCATGGCCTGGGTAAGAAAACACGGATTCGTTCCATTTGCCGTATATAGGATCATCGTCGGAACGCTGGTCTTGATATTCATGTCCAGATTGGCTGGGTAAATCGAGTAATTCAATTTCCACGCCCGAAACTAACTCGATACTGCCTCCCATTGTAGGGCGCCGTCGTTCTTGGCATAATTGAAAGGCTCTGGCGCAGCTCAGGCATGACGGGGCTTTTGTCCGCATGCGCGAAATAGGCTGCATGAAAGTTTTACCTCGCATTTTCGCCCCCACCAACAACCGTCGGCTGAACGAGCTGATTGGATTCCTGTTGTGTGTCTCCGCGCTCCTTCTTTTCCTTGCGCTGGCTTCGTATTCTCCACTCGACCCATCGTTGAATAGCGCGTCGGTCCTGACCGGTTCTCGCGCCGCCAGAAATTGGATCGGCGTCGTAGGCGCGCTGGTTTCTGATCTCATGCTACAGGGCTTCGGCGTGGGCGCTTTCCTGGTCCCGCTTTTCGCCGCCGTCCTTGGCATGCGCTGGTTCCGCTCTCGAAGGGTGCCATCGCCGGCCGCGAAGCTCCTGGGCGGAATCTGGCTGCTTATGTTCGTGCCCGCGCTACTGGCTTTGCTGCCGGGACATGTGCGCTGGATGGGCGTGATTCCGATCGAGGGCGTCTTCGGAAGAATTCTCGGGGACTTTCTGATTCATTACTTCAATCTGGCGGGTGCATACATCGTTTGCGCCAGCTTTCTCGCCGTGGCCCTTTATCTTTCGACGGCATTTTCGTTCTCCGCTTTGCAGACCTGGGCGCCGACTCGTTTTGCATTTGTGATCGCTTTATGGAATCGCTGGAAAGACTGGCAGGAAGCGCGAGCCCGGAGGCGCATGCAGAAGGAGTTGGAAAAGCGCCGCGCCGCGCCCAAGCCGGTGATTACCACGCGGCTGATTCCCGCTGCGGCCGAACCGACGCACTCGCGGACCACCGAGCCGCTGCGAACCGGCATAGACCGGACTTTCGCTGAAGAAAGTGCAGGTTCGTCGTCGCAGCAAGCTGCGCCGGAATCTGCCGCGGCGCCCGAAGTTACCGAACGCGCCGACAGCGGTCACAAGGCGAAGACCACCCTTCCCCATATTGCCGGTGGATTCAAGCTCCCGCCGAGTTCCCTGTTGCATCGTCCCGACGGGCAGCAGGCAATTGATTCCGATGAACTGAAAATACTAGCCCAAGTTCTTACCGGTAAATACGCTGAGTTCGAGGTCCACGGGCAGGTCACGCAAATCAATCCCGGCCCGGTAGTGACGACGTTCGAATTCAAGCCGGAAGCCGGCATCAAATACAGCCGCATCACCAATCTCACCGACGACCTTTGCTTAGCTCTCAAAGCAGAGAGCATCTTGATCGAGCGCATGGCGGGGAAATCCACGGTGGGGATTCAGGTGCCGAATCGCGAGCGCGAAATCATCTGGCTGCGGGAAAACATCGAGTCACAGGAATTCATCAGCACAAAATCGAAGCTGACGCTGGCGCTGGGCAAAGACATTAATGGACGCATCGTGACCGCCGATCTCGCGGGTATGCCGCATCTCCTCATAGCCGGCTCGACCGGCGCGGGCAAGAGCGTGGCCATCAACGCCATGATCATGTCCATTCTGTATAAGGCCACGCCGGAACAGGTACGGCTGATTCTGGTGGATCCTAAGAGATTGGAGCTGGGAAATTATGAAGGCGTTCCGCATCTGTTCACGCCGATTATTACTGAGCCAAAGCTGGCCGCAAACGCGTTGCGAAATGCCGTGCGCGAGATGGAGCGGCGCTTAAAGCTGCTAGCCGAAAAGGGTGTCCGCAACATTGAACAGTACAACAAGCTGTTCGACGAAGACGGAACGCCGAGCCTGTTCGGCGATTCGGATGAAGACCGTCCGCTGCCCTTCATCGTGATCATCATTGATGAATTGGCCGACCTCATGATGCTCGATTCCGGCAATGTCGAAGAATCGGTAACTCGATTAGCGCAGATGGCGCGGGCAGTAGGGATTCATTTGGTTTTGGCAACCCAAAGGCCGTCAGTGGACGTGATCACCGGACTAATCAAAGCCAATTTCCCGGCGCGCATTTCGTTCCGCGTCGCGACCAAAGTTGACTCGCGCACCATCCTCGACGCAAATGGAGCGGAAGCGCTGCTGGGCAAGGGTGACATGCTTTACCTTCCATCGGGAAGCGCCCGGGTTCATCGCCTGCACGCGCCCTTCGTTACTGAAAAAGAAATCGCCGCAGTCGTCGAATTCTGGCGTTCGCAAGGGACGGCGGAGTACGAAGAGAAATTCCTGGAAGCTCCGAAAGAAGATCACGAGGGCGGATCTCTGGGCGAGGGCAGCGATTCAGAAGAAGAACACGATCCCGCCTACGAGGATGCGGTACGTCTGGTCATCGAATTCGGCAAAGCCTCCACTTCCCTGCTGCAACGCCGTCTGCGAATCGGCTACGGACGCGCCGCCCACCTCATTGACTTAATGGAACGCGACGGAATCGTCGGCGCCGCCGACGGCCCCAAGCCTCGCGAAGTCCTGAAGCGCCCCAACTGGATTACTGAAGTGGAAGAGTCAATTCCGTGACGTGAAAAATAACTGTCATCCCGACCGAGCTCAGGTGAGCTGCGAAGCAGCAGGGCTCATTTGCAGACAATACTTGGGTTGTCCTTCGCCAGTTCGAGACATGCCCTGTGCAGTTTTTCTTTCCTGGCAGCGTCGGCAACGCTATCTCCAGCCGTTGTAACCACGGGAACCGCAGGATTAACCGAATCAGGCTGCGAAGCAGACACAGGCAATGCCGCGGGCACTATTTCCGCCTTTGGCGTGGTCGGTACGACAGCCTGAACCGCAGCCTGTGCGACAGGAATTGACGGGGTCCCTTGAGCATTGAGGCGGCCGTGTGTTTGCCAATCGGATACGATCAAATTACAAGCATCTTTCGCGGCGTTGCCCACTGTGCGAGTTGCATTCGTCCCAAGAACGTCGCCTGCCTTGTTGGCTACTTGAATTTGGCTATTACTACGAAGTAGCCCCCGATTCTGTTTGGATTCGCGGTTCATCATGACAATGTAGTCGGCATTTGCCTGGTTAATGGACACAATCACGCCAGGGCAATCTCTCTGGAAATCCTTGGTGATCTCCATACTCTCGTCGTGTGCGTCAATCGTAGACTTTGATCCCCACGCTCCCCAGTGCCGTCCACCTCCGCCACTCCCATTGCTACTAACGTTTTCCGATCCCTTGCCTTGAACGAACACACGTGGTTTATCCTGAGCTCCCGTAAGTGACGCAAATGCAAACAGAACAAGTAGTAACTTTTTCATGATCCCTTCTCTTTCTGTACGAGCCCCTTGGCGAGGATGGTCAAACTTTGCCAGGCCGACAAGATGCCGCTTGGAGTGGGGAGACGGTCCTTTCGGCAATCTAAGGTTTTAACCCTAACAGTATTCGGGCGCGAAGCAAGGTCACAAGAGTAATGTTCGATTTGACGGCGACCATTCCGGTTTTGAAACGGCATTCGACTCCTAAGGTACTCACCTATTTCCCTACCAACTTCACGCAAAACTTCTGCGGATTTCACCTGATTGCCGTGACCAGAGCGGCGGAGCGAGGATTATCAGGCTTGCTGTTGCCGCCATATAGAGCAGCATCGGGGTTCCCGCCATGTTTTCGCCGCGCTTCCCTTCGTCCAAGTTAGCGTTTTTCGCGTTATTATTTTTTGCGGCGGCTACTGCCGCATTCGCCGATCCCACCATCACCGTCATCGCGCCGAAAACCGGCTCCAACAGCGGGTCTCCGGTGTTTTACGAAGCGTACGCGACTTCGTCGTGCGCAAACGGGATCGCCGCCATGCGCATCTATCGCGGGCCCAACGATGGCGTGTTCACCGTCAACGGCGGTCATCTCGAGACATTCGTTTATCTGAAGCCCGGCAGTTACAACACGGTGGTGCAGGCATGGGATAACTGCGGCGGAGTCGCCAAAGTTCCCGTCGCGGTGAGCGTATCCTCGACCGCGCTGGTCAGCGTTTTCCTGCCGAGCGGTTCATCAACATCGAGTCCGGTTCATTTCGCCGCCTCGGCGCAGAATCCCGACTGTCCCGCCGGCATCGCCGCCATGCGCATTTACACCTCCTGGGGATTCACGCCATACACCGTGGATTCCAATGAACTCGACGCCTTTGTCCTGCTCAAGGCCGAGACTTACTACGCAACCATCCAGGCATGGGATAACTGCGGCAACGTTTTCAAATCGAATTTCACATTGCAATCCACCGGCGGAGATTCCGATAGCCACGTCTATACCAACAGCCAGACGGGAGTGATTTCGCAGTTCGATTCAAATAACGGTACGTTGAGCAATCCGAATGGCAGCGGCAATCCCCCACAGGTGCAGTCGGCGGCTGGCGGAAACACCATCGCCGTTGATCCCGGAGGGCGGTTCGCTTATTCCGCGGCTTTAGGCGGAGTCTTCGGATTCCAGATCAATGCATCCACCGGCGCGCTGACGCCCGCCGAAGGGTCACCCTATCTGTTGAGTAATCCAGACCTGGTGATTGCGGATCCCACTGGAAACTTTGTGTACGCGATATACAACGGCTTGAAGTCCATCGCCAGTTTCAACATCAACCGCTCGAACGGCGAATTGAGTCTCACGGCAGACTTAACCCCGGGCGGACTTTTCACGGCGCTCAGCACCGATCCATACGGGGAATATTTGTATGCCGCAACCAACGCCGGCCAGATTTACGGCTTTGCGGTCAATCAGAACGTCGGCTCGCTTGCCCCGGTTCCGGGGAGTCCCTTCACCATACCCGGAGCCACCTACGCTTTCGCGCTGAGCGCCGGATATCAATATTTGTACGCCGGAATTTCCAACGGTCCCGGTAACCAGGTCTACGGATACCAGATTCAATACAACAGCGGAACGCTGACGCCGGTGCCGGGCAATCCTTATTCTTCGTCAGGCACGGTGTTCGATTCGCAAAGCGTTCTCGCCGATTGGCTGACTCGCTATCTCTGGACCGCAAACCAAGCCTCGAACAGCAACCAGAATTATTTCTGGGAGTTCGATATTGACGGCTACACCGGCGCGATGGGCCCAGCCACCTATATCAGCACCGGAAGCTCGAACGCGAGCTACATGGCGGAAGGATACGGCGGCCAGGTGGTCTATACCGCCGGCAGTTCCTGCGGACCGGTGACATGCGTTCCGGGCACAGCCGATTCGTGGACGATCAACGGCAGCGGTGCGCTTGAACACTTATCCGGCCCGCTGAATCTTGGGACCAACAATCCGACCGGCATTGCGGTGGCCAGAAAAACCCCGGAGTGAAAAAGAAATAAGACACGATTTCCTGGCGCGGCAAAACCCGTTCCTTCACCGTTGATTAAAATGGAGACGGGGGAAACTGCTTCGTGAAAGTCGCCACCGAATACCTCAAATTTCACACCAAGACTCATCGCGCCTACGTCCACATTACGCCTCAGGTCGAAGCTATCGTCGCTGATAGCAGCGTAAAGGAAGGCATGGTTCTCATCTCGGCCATGCACATCACCGCCGGGGTCTACGTCAATGACAATGAATCTGGACTGATCGAAGATATCGACGAATGGCTGGAAGGCGTCGCCCCATTCAAAAAAGATTACAAACATCACGAGACCGGCGAGAACAATGGCGATTCCCACCTAAAAGCATTGCTGATCCATCACGAAGTGATGGTTCCAATTACGGCAGGAAAGCTGGATCTCGGTCGCTGGCAACGCATCTTCTATGCGGAATTCGACGGACAACGCGACAAACGCGTCATCGTAAAGGTCATAGGGGAGTAAATATAAGGGTTTTGAAAAACAACTCCAGCCAAATACCAGTTCACCCGTAGGGTTATGTGCGAAAACTCAATCTATACTCGCGGGATGTGCGGGGGTCAGCCTCATTGCCTTCTCGTTATTGATGACAGTCCGGACATCCGGCGGGCCGTGCGCCGCCTATTTGAGACCCGGGAGGGCTGGCAAGCCTGTTACGAGGCGATTGACGGAAGGGACGGAATCGAGAAGGCTAAAGAGCACCGTCCGTGTGCCATCATTCTCGACATGTCAATGCCGCAGATGGATGGTCTTGAAACCGCTCAGGAATTGCGCGTCCTCATGCCCGCGACACCACTATTCATGTTCACGAACTTCTCCGACGATCAGTTCTTGACCCAGGAGGTAATGAAAGTTGGGATAAGGAAGGTCGTATCGAAATCCGACGCAAGCGGACTCGTAGCTGCCATCGAATCTATTCTGGCCGCTTAAATCGTGTCCGTCAAAAGGAATGCCCCCCATTGAAGTCTCCAACAGTTCTTCACTAAACTTCGGTAGGCACGTTTTGGCGGGCAATGCAGCACTCGAACCTGCGGCCTCCTGCCAAGTAAACTTTTAACTTGCTGAAGGGATAGGAGTGAAAGTCATGTCAAGGATCTGCGTCAGCCCCTTACCGCTGAATATAGTGTGCGCTTTATTGCTGCTTATCGTCACTACGGCGTATGCCGAGAACAAGGTGTTGGGTGAAGTTGACTTTGAAGGCGCGACGAGTCTCGAGCAAGATTCCGGAGTGTGGGTGGACGGGCAATATCTCGGCTACCTGAAGGAGCTCAAGGGATCGAAGAAGGTGCTGCTGTTGCCAGGCAAACATGAGATTGTGGTGCGTCACGACGGGTACAAGGACTTCACCGAAGACGTGACTCTGCAGCCTGGAGAAAAGAACCTGGTAAGGGTGACGTTGGAGAAAGACCTCCAATATCAAATGCCGGCCGTCACTTCCGAGATCAAGTTGGAGGTGGATCCCGACCGCGCGGCGGTTTTTGTGGATGGACTTCTGGTGGGGCACGCCGGAGAGCTGGGCGGGATGGGGAGGAGCCTATTGGTCGCGCCCGGAAAGCGAAAAATTACACTCAGCCTTCCGGGATACCAAACCTTTGAAACGGAGGTGCAGCTGGCGCCTCATCAGAAATTCACCCTCAAGACGAAACTCTTAAAAATCGGCAGCTCGGAATCATCGTCGCCGCAATGAGGGTTCATTCGCGATAAGAACGTCCGGGTAGGAATTACGACTGAAAGATGGTGGGCAGTGCAGGACTCGAACCTGCGGCCTCCTGCTTGTAAGGCAGGCGCTCTAACCAACTGAGCTAACCGCCCACTCAAAAACTAAAGATATACCAAAACATCGTTTGGAATCATCGCTGAAATTTCAGTGGCACGCCGGTTGAGGACTGCCGGCGATTCGATTTGACAGCGCGAAAGCGCATCGAACCCTATACTGGTGACGTCCGTGGAGGCCGGAAGAAGATGAGGGAGGTTGAATGCGTACGTGGGAGCTAGCAGCTCTCGAAAGAAGCTATGAACTTCTTCCTGAATGCTCCCAGAATCCCGAGCGCCGTGATTCCCGCCAAAGATAACCCCGATGCGTCCGGCATGGCGGTAGTCGTGCCGATGACCTGAGTCCCTGTTTCGTTTGCAGTAACCGTTACTCCATCTAGATCAGGGTTGAAGAGATAAATGCCTCCGGGCACGCAGGCGCCGGAGCCGATGGTTGCGTAGCAAAGTTGATCATAATTGACAAATCCGCTATAAAAAGAGATGTACCCCACGTCCGAGGCCCCGAAATTGAAGGTTAAATCAGTAGCCGAGGCGGTTAGATCGCTTCCACCACTGCTAAAGATACCGCCGGACAGCGGCGCCGTGTTCGTGCCATCGTTCAATACCAGGTTCACAGCGACAATGTTCCCAGCAGATCCGACCGATGCGTCGTTTATGGCGCCGCCAGTATTGAGCGTCCCGATCGTTCCGTCGGTTGTTATGGTGCCCGTCACGCTGCCCGCACCAACCGTCTGATTAACGTTGTATGTAATATCGTCTGCCCTCAAAAGCGAGGGTGAGACCATGGCTGCATATACTAGTACCGCTAATGCTGCACATCGAAGTTTCACTAAAGCCTCTTTTCCAAGTTCGTACTGCCGATACCAAGGTTTCATGCTTGGGGCGCTGCACCAATGGCCCATAGTGTTGATTACTAAAGTTCGAGAAGTGATCCGCCAATCCACAGAGCGTGGTCGGCACGTTCGGGACGCCGTAGTCTCGAGTGCAAAGAGTTGCGAAGCCTCGAAGACGAGCTTGTGTCCCCTGCTAGACTGGCTTCTTGAAACGCCTGATCATCAACGCCGACGATTTTGGGCTAACGGCGTGATGAATACCGGCGACTCTGTGAAAAAACACAATTCGGAAAAACGATCTAGAAGTATATACGCTGATCACCGCAGCCATCATGTGGAGGATTTCAGTTTCCAGTTCATGGTTATCAGTTCTTAGTTAGGAATCAGCCACCCCTGATAGACTGGCACGTTGAAACGCCTGATCATCAACGCCGACGATTTTGGGCTGACGCTGGGAGTTAATCGGGCGATTCTTGAGGCGCATCAGCAAGGCATAGTAAGTTCCGCGACGCTCATGGCGAACGGAACAGCATTTGACGACGCCGTCAAGATTTCCCTGTCTCTCCCGAAGCTGAGCGTTGGCTGCCACATGGTCTTAACCGATGGTTTGCCAGTTCTCGAAAGTTCAAGAGTTTCGACGTTACTGGAATCAAACCTACAGCCCCGCTTTCGCGAATCGCTGCGGGATTTTTTTGTTGCGGCCATGATGGGGCGCATTGATCCGAATCAGGTCGAAGCGGAAGCAACTGCGCAGATTTCCAGGATGCAGGCGGCCGGCGTCACGGTTTCACATTTCGACACCCACAAACACACTCATTTGCCTCCGCAAATTCTCAAGCCGCTTCTGCGGGCTGCCCAGGTTTGCGGCATTCGCGCCGTCCGAAACCTCTACGGTCCGGTTCGTTTCGCTACCGTCGCGAGGCGGCCAGGCCTTTGGAAACGTTATGCCCAAATGAAGCTCTTATGCAGTCTTGCCGGAAGGTTTCGGGCTACGGTAGGCAAAGCCGGATTAAAGACGCCGGATGGAACCCTGGGAATTGTGGGTACGGGGGCATTGGACTTCGATCTTTTCCGGTCGGTAGTGCGAGACATTCCAGATGGCACGTGGGAGTTGGTAAGCCATCCTGGATATAACGACGCCGATTTGCAAAGCGTCAGGACCAGGCTTCGAGAATCGCGGGCGGAAGAATTGCGGACGCTAACCTCTCCTGAAGCCCGTGAATTATTGGCCAACCAGGGCATTGAATTGATCTCATACCACGATTTTGCAGATACCGCGGCCTAGCGCATCCCAAAGTGCACGTCCTTTTGGTAACCATCCTTGGAAGATTGCCAATTGCGGGGCGAAGACGCCGGGTTATGATTATCCCAGACGCTGGCGCCTATACTTCGCGCTCGTCTAGTGTCCCAAGAACCTATGGAAAACAGGCCTGAATCCCGTTTGGAAGCCGATATACCCGTCCGCATATGGGGCATGGACGCCGATGCCCGACCCTTCTTTCAGAACGCGAGCGCTGGAAACCTAAGCAGCGACGGAGCATTGCTTTCCGGAATTAACCATCCCCTTAAGACAGGAGAAGTCATCGGAATTCAGTATGGGGAGAGGAAAGCGCGCTTCCGCGTGGTGTGGGTCATTGATGCAGGCCCCATTCGCAAGATTGAGGCCGGCGTACAGTTGCTCGCACAGCAGCACCTTCCCTGGAAAGAGTTAACTCCCGAGCCGGCCGGAAAGCGCGCGCCCCTCAGTGGGCCGAATAAGAGACGGTACGCGCGCCATAAAGTCCTGTTCCCGATTGAAATTGGCTTCCCCGATATCGGGCGCGCCCACATGCAGACGAATGCCACCGACATCGGCGGCCGTGGGTGCTATGTCGAAACCCTACTTCCCTTGGCGGTCGGAACGGAAGTGATCATCATCTTCTGGATGGACTCGGAAAAAACCAGGACCAGCGGGATCGTTCGCGCCAGTGATCCCGGAGTCGGCATGGGCATCGAATTCACCGATCTCGCAAATCAGGTCCAGGAGCAGCTACAGGGTCTGCTCGAAAAAATGGACACCGCATTTGCGGCCGCCGCCGGTACCACCCACGAGTCAATGACCCTTCCTGCGAGTTTCAAGCCAGCCAGCAAAAACTGAGTCCGGACCTTCGCGATACCATCCAATGGACATCCTCATCCCGAGGATCAATCCAGACGACATCGCGCGAAAGGTCTTTAACATGCGAATTGGGATTACCTGCTACCCAACCTATGGCGGCAGTGGTGTGGTGGCGACCGAGCTTGGGCTGGAACTGGCGCAACTCGGCCACGAAATACATTTCATTTCCTACGCCCAGCCGATCCGCCTGACCGGACCGCATCCCAATATTCACTATCACGAGGTGGAAGTTTCCAGCTATCCGCTATTCGACTACCCCCCCTATGATTTGGCGCTGGCAACCCGCATGGCCGAGGTTGCCGATTTTTACGAACTCGATTTGCTGCATGTTCACTACGCGATTCCGCACTCGGTGAGCGCGATGCTGGCGCGGCAAATGCTCGCCGCCGGAGCAAAACATCGAAAGCTTCCATTCGTCACGACGCTGCATGGAACGGATATAACTCTGGTGGGCCAGGACCCTTCCTATTTGCCCATAACCCGCTACTCCATTGAGCAAAGCGACGGCGTGACCGCGATATCGGAGTATTTGCGGGAACGAACGGTTCGTGAATTCGAGATAAAACATGAGATCAAGGTTATTTATAACTTCGTGAATTGTGATTTGTATGTGCGCAAGCCAGAGGCGGCTCAACAACGCCTGCAATACGCGCCCGATGGCGAGCGCATTCTGGTGCACCTGTCAAATTTTCGTCCGGTAAAGAGGGTGACGGACACCATTGAAATTTTTGATCGCGTGCGGAAAAAAGTCCCAGCAAAACTGCTGCTCATCGGAGACGGCCCCGATCGCTCCCGCGCGGAATGGCTGGCAATGCAGAAGGGCATTCATCACGACGTGATTTTTTTAGGCAAGCAGGACCAGGTCTACGAGAAGCTTCCCATGGCAGACATTATGCTATTGCCCAGCGAACTCGAATCATTCGGACTGGCGGCGTTGGAAGCGATGGCCTGCGAGGTTGTGCCCATCGCTACGCGAGTCGGCGGCATTCCTGAGGTGATTGAAGACGGAAAGAGCGGGTTTCTGGCGGAAGTAGGCGACATTGAAACCATGGCGGAATATGCGATTGATTTATTACAGGATGAAAGCCTTTTGCTTGAAACTGCGAAAGCTTGCAGGGCGGTGGCCCGGTCGAGATTCTGCACAACCAGAATCATTCCGCAATATGAAGAATATTACCGGGCCGTGCTGGAGCGCTCCGCGTAGAAGACGCCATTGGCATCGTCAGTGGGAACTACAGGCAGCAACAAGCGAACCAGTGTGCCGTTGCCTTCGGGGCTGTCAATGGTCATCTTGGCCGCGTCTCCGTAAAGCACTTTGAGGCGCTCGGCGACATTTGCCATTCCGATTCCGGTGCCCCCGAGTCCTGTAGGTTTTTCGAGCAGAATGGCTGAGCCCATGCCCACGCCGTCATCTTGTACTTCAATGATCAAATGATCGTCAGCCATGCGGCTGCGGAGATAAATGCGACCGCCCGCAATCTTTGACGAAAGCCCGTGCTTAATGGAATTCTCCACCAGCGGCTGCAACAGCATGCTGGGAATCATCACCTCGAGAGAGGCAGGATCGAGTTCCTTCAACACCTTCAATTTATTCCGGCCAAAGCGCACCACTTCAATATCCAGATAGTTGTCAATAAATTCAAGCTCTTCACTCAAGGGAACGAAAGCGTCGCCGCTCTTCAGCAAGCGCCTCAGAATATTCGCCAGCTTGATAATCAATTCGCGAGCGGTGTCGGGATCAAACCGAACCAACGATGAAACCGAATTCAAAGTATTAAACAAAAAGTGCGGATTGATCTGATTTTGCAGGGCCAGCATTCTGGCTTGCAGTAACAGCCGCTCCTGCTCTTCGAGCCTGATCTGGATGCGAACGCTATTCCAGATTTTGAGTTCCGTGCCAATGACCACAATGGACGTAGCATAGATTGCGATCTCGACCCACAGGTTCCTGCTCTCCAGGCTGAATGTGGCATGGGGCAAATATTGGGAAAGAACCGACTGCACAAGACGAAGCGCAACGATACTGGCGCCGAAGATGACCTGCCAGTCGAAAAGACGCGGAGTGGGCAGATTGCGGCGAATCATGCGATAGATGCTCTGGTCAATAAATGGGGAAAAAGACCATATATCTTCGCGATCCGGTGCAAGCCTGCCAAGTTGCCCGGCGACCAATCCACACAACAAATTAAAAGGCAAGGTCGCCCATTCCCCGTGCAGAACTGCGGGAAGAGCCAGAAGCGCGCCTCCTGCGACGCCGCTAAATCTTCCGGCGACTACCCCCAGAAGAATCGTGGTTTCGAACGATAGATCGCCCGCGAGAAAGCTCTTCTGGATGAAGCGAATCCAGACGCCTAAGGCGAGTGGGCCGGCGATCCACAGAATTAGATAAATTCTCTGTTTGAGCGAACGCTTTTCGCGGAACAGAAGAGACTTGAACTCGACGGAACGCACGAGAATGCTGGCAGCAGCGGCGGCTACGCCGAGCTTGATCAACAGATTCACCAGGATGAGGCGTGAGTCCATATTCCGTGAAACGCGAGCGCCGCTGAGCAAAATGTAGCACGAATACAGGAAAGGAAGAGGTTTGGAAGACTACAGAATGTGTGCCGACAACTCAGGTCGCCTTCCCTCGGGACGCGCTTTACTCGACGGTTTTACCAAAGGACTCACGAGCCCGTAAAAGAACTGGAATCTGCGAACCGGGATCGAACATCGCTCCGAGCCGCGAAGCGGCGGCAGAATGCAGCCCAGAGCAAAGCCCTGGGTTAACAGTCGGAAACGCTAAAGCCCCAACCAGGGCGAAAGAATGCTTCTGGCGAAAACTCTAACTCTGCGTATAGAGCCCGGTCGCCCTTAGTAAGGGCCGATGATTCCACCTATCTGGCGGGACGCCGGCTTTTCACCGGACAGGTCAAACTCGTGTCTCGCGCCCGACACAGAATCCAATAGAACAATCTTCTGCGTATTATGCGGATCGTAGCGGACCGTCAAAACGCCGTCCTCATTATTGCGAGACTTTTCGGAATCGAGAGGGATTTTTGCGCCGCATTTGGCGCACTCAACGAAAGCAGTTTCGGGCATGGGCAAGTGTACCTCGCAAATCTCATCATTTGTAATCCCGAGCGAAGCGAGGGATATACATTCCTCGCCGCAAAATGCGGGTCCTCGCTGCGCTCGGGATGACACAGGAAAGAGATTGAAGGCAGACTTGAAGCTTCGGTCGAAATGCGGCGGACAAAGCCTGCCCCGAGCGTAGTCGAATGGAGTGCCCCCCATACGAGCTTAATTTGCGGGCAGGCGCATCAACAGAACATTCGCCTTCCGAAACCAGGGACGCTCACGGCGCCTCAAATAGCCGGGCATATTGATCTTCTTTGCCAGGAGTTTCTTTGCCCAATCTCGAGCTTCAGCATTGCGCTGCTGCGAAGAAAGAAAGAGCGCATAGTTGTAATAAGTCTCGGATGAAGTTGAGATTTTTGTGGCTTCCCGGAAGAGTGGCTCAGCCTTCTGCGGCTGCCCGGTATTGGCGTAAGCATGAGCAAGCAGGCCCATGGCTCCATGAAAGTCGTAGGAGCGATCTTCGGAAATCACTCGCTCCAGGTCGGGGATGGCGGCGGCAAAGTCGTCCAGTCGGACTTCCGCGATGCCGCGACGATAAAAAGGATCAACCGAATCCGAGCGCGATGTGATTGCATGGTCATACGCCTGCCGGACACGCTCAAACTTTCTCTCGCTCAGGTATAGTTCGCCCAGTTCTTCGTAGTTCCCAGCTGAGGGATTATCCAGAATCGCGGCTTCAAGTTCGCGAATGCGCCTCCGCCGTGGAAAGACTTTAAAGGACTGCCGCAGCAAATCCGCGTCAGGAATAACTTCGACGACAATGTAGACCAAAGCGCCCAGCCAGCCCCCGATCAGGATGATGAACAGCCAGAATGTGTCAGGGCGCCGTCGTATGAAGTGGACGATGGCCACGGCCTGGAGAATGATTCCCCACCACGAGAAAGCAAAAAGGAGCAAAGATCCCATGCGCGTAGATCGTAGATGTAGATGCGCACTATAACATCTGGGGCGGCTTTTCCACAGACATGCCCCTTCAAATATGGCTGCAACCCGTGGCGGCGGGGCATGTGCTGGTCAATGCTAGAATTGGTTCGGTGAAGTCTCCAATCCGCCTGCTGGCCGCCGATATTGACGGCACCCTGCTGAATCCTGAATTCCGCATCTCTGACGGCGATCTGGCCGCTCTCCGCCGCGCTCATCGCCAGGGCACGGAAGTTGTTCTGGTAACCGGACGGCGGCATGCTTTTGCCCGGCCCATCGCTGAACTCCTGGGCTTCGATCTCTGGATTATCAGTTCCAACGGCGCCGTGACCCGTTCGTTGCAAGGCGAGACCCACCATCGCGATATGCTTCCGGCGGCAACTTGCATGCGACTTTGCGCAGCCATGAACGAATTTCGCGGAAACACAGTGTTGACGTTTGATACCGAGAACAAGGGCGCCATCGTCCTCGAACACATCCGTGATCTGAATGTGAGCATTCAGCGCTGGCTGGAAAAGAATATTCAATTCATTGATTTCGTCATTCCGCTGGAGAATTCGCTGAACACCGACCCGGTGCAGGCGATGTTTTGCGGGCCGATAGAACAGATGCACAGAGCGCTCGCGACTCTGGGTTCCAGCGGGCTTGGTAACTCAATCACCGTCTGTCGAACCGAATATCCGCTGCGTGATCTCTCGATTGTGGATGTACTCAATCAGGGCTGTTCGAAGGGGCATGCCGTGGAGCGTTGGGCGCGTCACCGAGGGATTGACCGCGCTGAGGTCATGGCCATAGGAGATAACTACAACGACGTGGAAATGCTTGCCTTTGCCGGACGCCCATTTATCATGGGGAATGCGTGCGAAGACCTGCGTACGCGAGGCTGGGAAGTGACCCTGCCCAACGACCAGAATGGGGTAGCGGCGGCGATTGAGTTGGCGCTTGGCATCGAGGTAGAGGCGTAGATTCGTTTTTGTTCCGCTCCGAATGAAGATCTGGACCACATTCGCGTCGCTCTTGTGGACATTTATCGTCTTCGTTTGCGTGTCAGCGCACGCAACCGATCTGGCGGTCCTTCAAAATGGATTTACCATTCCCCATGATCACCGCCAAATTATCGGATCCATCACGCGGCTTTATATTGATCGCGGTAACACCAGCTACGTGGATGTCCCAACCATTCAGATCGTGAATTTTGAAAAAGACCTCACGCCGCCGGCGCCTCCTCCCGCGCCGAAGGTGGAGCATTCCAGCACCGCCGCAGCGCCGCCATCCGTTGCCCTCACAAAGCCCGTCGCAAAAGCACCGGACCTCAATGAAGTGATCAACAGCGCCAGTGATCACACGCAGATTGATCCTGATTTAATCAACAGCGTGATTCATGCCGAGAGTGGATACAATCCGCATGCGCTTTCTCCGAAGGGTGCGCAGGGCCTCATGCAGTTGATGCCCAAAACAGCGGCAAACCTGGGAGTAGCCAACTCATTTGATCCGGCGGCAAACGTGGATGGCGGAACGCGTTACCTGCGGGAGCTTCTGGAGCTTTACCACTTCGACCTGGTCAAAGCGTTGGCCGCATATAACGCGGGCCCGCTACGAGTAAAGCAATATCACGGAGTGCCTCCTTATAACGAAACTCGCGCTTACGTGGCGCGCATCATTCGCGATTTCAACAACAAGAAACTGGCGGAACAGAAGGCCGCTGCTCTGGCCGCAAAGAAGAAGAACAAGCAACAGTCAATCCAGAAAAGCCAGCCCGTAACGCAGATCACGGTGGAAAGTCCTCGTGCCGGCGAATCGCGATGAGATCAGGCTTCCTTCTCGCCAGGGCGGTCCGATTCCTTTAAATGAAAAGGAAGAACATTGCTCTCTACGCCGCGGTGCTGGCTATTCTGCTGGCCCTCATGTTTCTGCAATTCCGCACCTGGCGCAACTTCGACTGGGCAACTTTCTGGAGCCAAACCGGCCATGTCAACAAATTGAAGATTTTATTTGGCATAGCCCTGATTTACGTGGCGTACATATTCCGGGCTTTACGCTGGCGAATTTTCTTGCGGCCCGTCCGGTGGACAACAACCACCGCAGAATTAATTAATCCCACGATCGTCGGGTTCACTGGACTGGCGCTTTTGGGCCGCGCCGGAGAGCTGATAAGGCCGTACTTGATCGCACGAAAAGTTAATCTGTCATTTTCTTCCCAACTTGCCGTGTGGGCGGTAGAAAGAATCTTCGACGTTGGGGCGTTTGCAATCTTGCTGATCTCAGCTATTTTTTTTGCGCGGGCCCCAAGAGAATTGGCCTATCACGGGCGCTTCCGCGATGGCGGCTTTTTTATTATTGGGCTGGTTGTCGCGCTCATCGCCGGAGCATTCTTGATCGCATGGAAGGGCGACGCGGTCGCGGATTGGGTGGAGCGCCGCTTCGCGCATCTTGCTTCAAACTTCGGCCACCACGTGGCTCTTCGCATCCGCGAATTCCGCGGCGGACTCAACACTATTCATAACTTCACCGCCCTGATTCAGCTGATCGCAGTTTCCCTGGGAATGTGGTGCATGATCGCAATTGCTTATTGGGAGGTCATGTTGTCTTACGGGGAAGTATCGCTCCGCCGTCCGTTGACAGACGTTCCACTACTGATGGCCACGAGCATGGTGGGGTCCATGATTCAACTCCCTGGAGTGGGAGGCGGATCGCAGTTGGCAACCATCGGCACCTTGCAATATGTTTTTCTGGCCTCTCATGAGCTTGCCGCCAGTTGTGGAATCCTGCTCTGGCTGGTGACGTTTGTGTCCATAGTCCCGCCCGGTTTGATTCTCGCCCACCGGGAACGCCTGTCGTTGCGGCGGCTCTCGGACGAAAGCCATCTGGAGGAGGAAGACGAATCCATGAGGGCTTGATGGCAGTTCGCATTTTGCCGGAAAATGCAGATTCCTCGCGGTTAGGTTTTGACCTCCCAACAGTGTTTGGGCTCGGAACGACAAAGCTTAAGTTACAATCAATCGAAATCCTTATCTAGTCATACGTCAAGCGCATGAAATGCCCTTTTTGCGGTTTTGAAAACGATAAAGTCGTGGACTCGCGCGAGAGTAGAGAAGCCGATTCTATTCGCCGGCGCCGCGAGTGCCTCAAATGTGAAAAACGATTTACCACCTATGAGCGCATTGACGAAATCCCATACATGGTGGTGAAGAAAGACGGCCGTCGCGAAAAATTCGATCGCCAAAAAGTTTTGAATGGATTGTTGCGAGCCTGCGAAAAGCGTCCCGTGCCGATCGGAAAATTGGAGCAGATCGTAAACGAAGCCGAAAGTTTCGTGATTGATTCGGCGGAGCGCGAACGCAAGACCAGCGAGGTGGGCGAGCTCATCATGAATCGCCTACGCCGCTACGATAAAGTTGCATATGTGCGGTTCGCGTCCGTGTATCTCGATTTCAAAGACGTACAAGAATTCATGACCGAACTGAAAGATTTGCTGAAGACGAAGGAAACGCCGCCCGAAGTTCGTGCCAAAGTTGGAATGAAGACCCAGTAGGGTAGCTTTCCCACATTCAGAGACGTAGCAAGCTACGTCTCTACGCACAGAATGATGTACAAGATCACGTTGATTCCCGGAGACGGCATTGGCCCCGAAGTCACGCGCGCCGCCGTGCGCATCCTCGGAGCCACCGGCCTCAAGTTTGAATGGGAGACGTTTCAGGCGGGCGCCGAAGCCTTTGAGAAATATGGGGAGTACATTCCGAAAGAGCTCACCGAATCCATCGAGCGCACCCGCGTCGTGCTTAAAGGTCCCGTCACTACGCCGGTTGGCGGCGGATTTGCCAGCATCAACGTCCAACTCCGCAAGCAGTTCGAGCTTTACGCTAATTTTCGCCCCATCCAGAATCTGCCGTACGTTCCCACGCGATATCCAGACGTGGATTTAATCATCGTCCGCGAAAATACCGAAAGTCTCTACTCCGGACTTGAGCACGAAGTCGTCCCAGGGGTGGTGGAGAGCCTCAAAATCATCACCGAAAAAGCTTCCACCCGCATAGCGCGTTTCGCCTTTGAATATGCGCGCAAGCATAAGCGCAAGAAAATTCACGCCATCCACAAGGCAAATATCATGAAGCTATCGGATGGATTATTTTTGCGTTGTTCTCGAAATGTCGCGAAGGAATATCCCGAAATCACATACGGCGAGCACATCGTGGACAACACGTGCATGCAACTGGTGATGAATCCATATCAATACGACATGCTGGTGATGGAGAATCTTTACGGAGATATTATTTCCGATCTTTGTGCCGCGTTCGTGGGCGGCCTCGGTTTCGTTCCCGGAGCAAACCTGGGCGATCATTGTGCGATCTTCGAAGCCGTCCACGGTTCTGCTCCCGACATTGCGGGGAAAGACCTCGCCAATCCGACCGCAGTAATCCGTTCGGCTCTACTGATGTTGCAGCACCTGGGCGAGGCCGAAACTGCCGCGAAAGTTCAGCATGGACTCGACGAGGTCTATCGCACCAAGGACAAGTGCACCCGCGACATTGGCGGCAAAGCCGGAACAACGGAATTCGCCGACTCAGTGATCGAAGCCATGCAGGCGGAGTCGAATCGCAGCCCGGCGGCGGCAGCCTCGCAGCATTAGTCGAACCACTGATGAATCTGCGCTTCAAATCCGTCTCGTTGTTCCTGCTGCTTTTCCTGCGGCTCGCCGCCGCCCAATCCCCGGAACCCGCGCGCGCCATCGTGCTGCACGCCGCGCGCCTGCTCGACATCAAAAAAGGAATCCTGATAACCCCCGGCGAAGTGCTCGTCCAAGGCGACCGAATCATCGAAGTCGGGTCAACCGTTAAGCATCCCGCAGATGCCGAGGTGATTGATCTCGGTGATCGCACTCTGGTTCCCGGGTTGATTGACGCACACGTCCACCTTTTTCTGCATCCCGGCGCCGAGGATCTGCA
The DNA here is from genome assembly GCA_050746185.1 of Terriglobales bacterium. Lineage (GTDB taxonomy): Bacteria > Acidobacteriota > Terriglobia > Terriglobales > Acidobacteriaceae > PALSA-188. The sequence continues at coordinate 105,737 of JBOGLA010000027.1, forward strand.
GACGGTTGAAGAGTCGGTCCCGCAGCGCACCATCATGGCAACTCTAAACGCGCGATCTGACCTCATGGCGGGCTTCACGGCTGAACGCGATATGGGGACCGAGGGCGCGGGTTCGGCGGACACCGCCGTCCGCGATGCGATCAATCAAGGCCTAATTCCGGGGCCGCGCCTCCGCATCGGCGGCAACGCCATTAACATTCTTGGCGGCCACGAAGACGCCATCGGCTACAACCCGGCGCAACACGTCCTGCCCAACGCCGATTATGCAAACAACGCCGCCGAGCTGGTTGCGGTTATGCGCCGCCAGTACAAAGAAGGCGCGGATTTCACCAAGATTTACCAAACCGGCGCCGACACGGTGAGCGACGGAAAACTTTCCACTCCTTACCAATACACCGAAGCCGAATTGGCTGCGGCGGTGCAGGAAGCGGCGCGCCTGGGCCGTCGCGTCGCCGTGCACGCTCTGGGCGAACCCGGTACGCTCTTCGCCGCACAAGCAGGAGTCGCCTCCGTTGATCACGCGAACCAGCTCGGGGACGAGACCATGCGCCTGATGCGCGAAAAACACATATTTGCGGTGCCCACATTCGCCATCTTCGAATATTTTGCCGAACACCCTTCCACTCCCGCTCAAGCTGCACGCGAGCGCCAGATGCTCGATTTTAAGGCGAAAGATTTCCGCAAACAGCTCGCCGCAGGAGTTCCGATGGCTGTAGGTTCTGATGTCGGTCCCTTTCCTCACGGCACCCAGGCGCGCGAGTTCGAATTGATGGCGAAGTACGGCATGACTCCCCTGGCCACGTTGCAGGCTGATCTGCTGAATGGAGCAAAATTGCTGGGATGGGAAGGACAGATCGGAGCGCTGGAACCGGGTTATTTCGCCGATATCATCGCCGTTGCAGGCGATCCGCTGCGGGACGTCAGCACGCTACGAAATGTTTCTTTCGTGATGAAGGGCGGTGTGATCTATAAGAAATAGGCGGTGACATCCGACAATTCCTCGCACCCGATACTCAAATTACCCCGATTGTGATATCTGTGAATGAATGCCCCGTGAATGGAATCGCTGGCTAGGCCGGACAATTGATAACCGGTTCGCGCTAAGGGAGTATCTCGGCGGAACCGAAGCCAGCGGTGTGTTTCTTACCCCCCTCGATTCCGCGCCGTCACAAAAAGCCGCCATCAAGCTCGTCGTGGCAGATCCAGCAAAAACCCAGGCTCAACTCTCCCTTTGGGCACTGGTGAAGAAGTTATCGAACCCGCATCTCATCCGGTTGTTTGAGACCGGTCAATGTTCCCTCGGAGAAGAAACCTTCCTCTATTGCGTGATGGAGTACGCGGAAGAGAATCTTTCCATGATCCTGCCTACCAGAGCGCTCACCCCGGCGGAGACGAAGGAGATGCTCCTTCCGGCCCTCGATGCTCTCGCCTGCATACACCGCCACGGGTTTGTGCACGGGCACATCAAGCCGTCAAACATCATGGCGGTAAGCGAGCAGGTAAAGATCTCGAGCGATGGTATAACGCCTGCCGGCCGGGCCAACCATCTCTCGGCTGAACGCAATCGTTATCTGCCTCCTGAAGCCTCAACCGGACAACTCACGCCTGCGGCAGACGTCTGGTCACTGGGCGTCACCATAGCCGAGGTCCTGACGCAGCGCATGCCTTCATTCGATGGAAGAAATATCGTCCCGCCGGCGCTTCCCTCCCCGTTCCGCAATATCGTTGACCAATGTCTCCGCCCTGACCCTCAACAGCGCTGCACGATAGCGGACATACAGAAGCAACTGCATCCTCCGGCCGTTCCTGAGCATAAGACTGTTGCAGCCAATCCGCCGAAACCTCTTGCAAAGCGCCGCTTCCCCGTACTCGCCCTGATCGGCGTATTGCTTGCAATCCTATTGGGAGTTTTCTTGGTAAAGCATCGAAACTCCTCGCCCGAAGCGGCCGAACAGACAACGCAAACGCAGATTTCTCCGCCGAGTCCTCAAGCAGAGCAGAATCCGGCCACAAATTCATCTTCACCCGGGAAAGTCGTCCGGCGCGTGTTGCCCGACGTGTCGAAGAATGCCCTGCACACGATTCATGGGACCATAAAAGTGAGATTGAGGGTCTTCGTGGATGCCGCAGGCGGCGTGGAAAGAGTCCGGATGGAATCTCCAGGACCGAGCAGGTATTTTGAAAGTAAATCGCTCGACGCCGCAAAACAATGGAAGTTTGAAGCGCCGTCCGAAAGTGGCAAAGCCGTTGCGAGCGAATGGAACCTCGAATTCCGCTTCAACCAGACCTCCAGCAACGTACGTGAGTTGCGCGTCCACCAATAGAATCCGTCTCCCGCTTCGATGTGGCGCATGAACATAAGCTGAGAACCGGGGAACGAGAACTGTTTTCAATAAGCTTTTCGTTCATCCGCTATGTTACATTTCGCGGTCATGGCTTCATCTTCATCGCGATGAACAATCCCGCCGCTTCGGCCATCACCGATCCCGCACCCACTGGCCCGAGTGCCTCCTTACCCACAAGAAGCTTGCTGCGCGTTCTGGGCGTGGGCTTCGGACTGGCGGTGATCATCGGCAGCGCAATTGGCGCGGGCATCCTTCGAACTCCCGGAGACGTCGCCAGTTACCTTCCGAATCGCGTGCTCTACCTCGCCGTCTGGGTGGCGGGAGGGATCTACGCGCTGCTCGGCGCCTTCTCATTGTCCGAACTTGGGGTAATGTTGCCGCGCTCGGGAGGTTTCTACGTCTTCGCGCGGCGCGCGCTGGGCGAGTTCGGCGGTTTCGCCATGGGATGGACCGACTGGCTGGGACAATGCGGCAGCACCGCCGCCGTCTCCATGGTCGTTGGCGAATACGCCGGAGACCTCATTCCCGCACTCGCCGGACATACGGTTCTGTGCGCCGCCGCTGTCATCGTCGGCGTGGCTCTCCTGCAATGGCATGGCATCCGCACCGGCAGCGCATTTCAGAACGTTACCAGCGTTCTCAAGACCCTCGCGTTTCTGGCGCTGGTGGCTGCCGCTTTTATCTTCAGCCATCCCGCTGCGCCGCCTGTGGTGACGTCACTCACTAGCGCCGAACATTCTCTCTGGGTAGCTCTGATTCTTGCCCTGCAAGCGGTCATATACACCTACGACGGCTGGTACAGCGTCATTTATTTCGGGGAAGAGGTTCGCAACCCGGCACACGATATTCCACGCTCAATGATTTACGGAGTGCTGGCGCTGACCGCGATTTATCTCCTGGTAAATCTGGCGCTGTTACACGTACTCACTCTCCCGCGGATTGCGGGTCAGACCATGGCGATGGGGACTGCCGCCGCCGCCATCTTCGGAAGTCGGGGCCAAACCATTCTGCAAATCCTGATGATTGTGTCCATGCTCAGCGGCATCAATGCCTATCACCTTATGGCCAGCCGCGTTTTGTTCGCGATGAGCAAGGACGGTTTGCTCTCGCACCATGCCTCCCGCGTGAACCCTGGCGGAACCCCAACGGTAGGGCTTTTTCTTAGCACAGTGGCGGCACTGATTTTTATACTGAGCGGTAAATTTGAGATCGTCCTGGCGATCACCGCGTTTTATTTCGTGGCAGACTATGGTGTGGCTTACACATCGGTGTTTGTTCTTCGCTGGCGGGAACCCGATACTCCCCGCCCCGTTCGTGCCTGGGGTTACCCCTGGACAACCGGCATTGCGTGGTTGGGATCGCTTGCCTTTCTCATCGCCGCGGTGAAAGAAGACACCCGCAACAGCGAATATGCGTTGCTCTCGCTGGCATTAAGTTACCCGCTGTACCGTCTGACCGGAGTCATCGTGCGAAGACAAAACGCCATTACAAGTTAGTTTTGAAGGGGCGCGGGCCGGCTGGCCCGCCCTAATTAGATTTTGATCTCCCCAACATCACAACCACGACGGCTGCCCCATCCGTCGCGATTTTCGACGGGTGGGAATTCGTGGCGATTGTATCAGGGGATATCTCATATTCCCGCAACGGACTTCTATGTTCATCCGTCACATTCGCAAGTCCGAGCGCTGTGCTA
>JBOGLA010000028.1:0-95443 GCA_050746185.1 Terriglobales bacterium
CGGCCCAGTTCTTTTTTGCTCAATCCCGTTCTCCCCAATCGCGGTTCCTCCTTCTACGAAGGAACTCTAAATAGGGGACGCTTCTAATGTGGTCTCATGGGGACACTTTCAATGTGGTTCAACACGCCGATTTGAAAGTAATATAAGATTTAGATATTAATGACTCACGTGGGGAACAGCCGCCCTCGGCTGTTCGGTCGAGCTTAGCTCGACTGCGAAGAATCTTTCTCAGGAGAAAAGATGGCAAAGATTGCAAAAACTGCAGATCGCAAGAAAGTAATGGACACCTCCAAGAGCACGGACTGTCCCAAATGCGGCAAGTCCACAAGGATAGTGAAGCGCGTTAAGGACCGGGAACGCGGCGTCCCTGGGGGTGTTTTTATCTCGTGTTCAGCCTGCGAATTCTACGAAAAGCTGTAAGGCCTCAGGATCTAATGGGGAGCCTTCCTAAGGTTGAAACGTCCACGAGAGGTTTAACCCCTTACCGCTCCATCGGGGACAGAGCGGCTATCATCCGGGGGCGCACGACGTCCAAGCGCACCTTTTGGATGCCACGATCCTTAAAATGAAGGACTTGGGCGGCACCATACGAGAGATCTATGATCCTGCCTGGCACCACGGGCCCACGGTCATTGATCCGCACCACGACTGCTTTGCGGTTCCGCAGATTCGTGACCTTTACCAGCGTCCCTAGGGGAAGGCTGGGATGGGCGGCTGTAAGGTCGTACATGTTATAGGGCTCGCCGCTGGCCGTCTCTCTGCCTTCAAAGTAGTCTCCGTACCAGGAGGCTGTCCCAATTTGATATGGCTTGGCATGCGCCGCCTTGAGCGTTGGACGTTCGGACGGCCGCACAACCGAATTTTGGGTTTTTCTGGAACCTGAGCTGGTTGGCCCCTGAGCCGCTCCCAAGCTGACGAGAATTATCACCGCCAGGGTATGAGCAATACGTCTTCGCATTCAGTCACCTCGCATCTCTAAAATCGTGCCTCCCGGTTCCGGCCTTTCCACTCTTAATGCTGATGAAATGCTATGGGTCATGCTGAGTGGTGTCAATCCGAAATCACCTGTACGAATGTAACCAGAGTGTTTATAGATGCGTACGTAACTTACTGTATATATTGTATTAAATTGGCTATTGCCCAATCTTAGCAACCACTTCCATGTTTGTATTATGGTAAATAACCAGCCGTCTGGAGGATGGTATTTTGTACAGCCGTAACGTTTTCAATAGTTTAGGGTGAACACTATAGTTTAAGCTTTGCTTTCAAAGGTTTGAGAGAAATTTCCCCTAATTGGAGCGGTTAACCAATTATTTTTTATTCCGCTCCGCCTGCGAGTGTTTCAGGTAGATTGCGGCTATGGGCAAAACACCCCCCGTAGTTTTGACAATCGCCGGCTTCGATCCTTCCTGTGGAGCGGGCATCACGGCGGATGTCAAGACAATCGCCGCCAACGGCTGCTATGCCATTGCCTGCATTACCGGCATGACCGTCCAATCCACCAAAGGTGTTCGGCGGGTTCAGCCGGTCCCGCCGGAGTTCCTTGCAGAAAGCCTTGAGGAACTTGCGCTCGACATGAAGATCTCGGCGATCCACATTGGAATGTTGGGTTCAGCGGAGGTCGCTGAGGTCGTGGCGGACTTCCTCTCTGCGCATGCCGCTACAAACGTAGTTCTGGACCCGGTCCTAAAAGCGACATCCGGGCTCGAGCTGTTGGACAAAGGGGGGTTAGCCATTCTGGTTGAAAAGATAATGCCCGTCGCTACGGTAATCACGCCAAATCTGCAAGAGGCTTCTGTTATCAGTGGCTTACCAGTAAACGATCAGGCAGAGATGAAAACTGCGGCCCGAAAACTTCATGGAATGGGATCGCGCACAGTGGTTATAACCGGCGGGCACCTGGAGCGGCCAGTTGACCTCTTAAGTCAGCCAGGGAAATCCGGCGTCGAGCAGCAATTCTTCGAGGCTGAGCCGGTTCACTCAAGCTCAACTCACGGCACGGGCTGCGCACTCTCGGCTGCCCTAGCGTGCCATCTCGCACGTGGCAGGAGCCTGGCAGAAGGAGTCCCGCGAGCGCAAGCCTACGTGAGAGCAGCAATTGCCGAAGCTTATCCGATCGGGCGTGGCATCGGCCCTATCAATCATCTTTACCGGATGCCGAAGGAAGAATGAGGGGAAGGTCGTGAACTACTCGCGTTGTCCCGCGCCTTTTAAGAGGATTGCCGCAAGGAACGCCGTAACCGCGCCGAGCAGCCATTCAATTCGAAGAAGCTGTACCGCCTGAAACTCCGCAACGCTCTGGATGGGCGAGATTCTCCCCACAGCAACTGCCGCGATCAGACAGCCAAACCCGATGAGGAGTCCGGCCAGGGAAGCCAGCGGAAGGCCCAGACCTTGTTTGATGTGTTGGAATCCAAGGACGCGGAGAAAACCCAATATCTTTTTCCACTTCCATGCCGCCGATTTCTCAACCCTCGTCCGATTCGCTCCACAGAGATAGCAAAATCGAGATCCTGGCATGAATTCAGTATGGCAATCGGGACAAGACTCAGCCGAATTCCTGCTGCCAATGAGGGCCGCCCGATCGGAAACAACCACTGAACCGGTTACGGGAGGACGCCAGAACTCCTGATGGGCATCGGGAATAACATCTGCCATGACGGTTAACCTTTAAAGTCGATGTCGCAAGCCAATGACCACAGGCCTTTTCGGGAAAGATGGTTTATCCTCATTGGCTTATGCATTCCGTTCTGTCCAATCTCAGGGTCAGTCATGAAGGAATTACGCCTAAGGTGGGAAGATTATCCTGACTGTTCATCTCTCGAAATAAGTGTCCATCAAATCTAAATTCCGCAGTAGTGGCGGCGGTGGTTCACGGCCAGACGCGCAGTTCGGGTACACTAAGGTATCAATACCTCTGCCCTGAGAAAGTCCAATTCGTAGACTTCGATTCATACTGCTGCTGATTCTGTCGTGCTCGCTGGCAGCGTCCTCCCAAGGGACAAGCGGCACCGGCGCAAAGGACGAGCCGCATGCAGCGGAAGATTTTTCGTTCCGGCCTAATGATCCATTAACTCAGACAGGCTTCGACCACTTCTATAACCTCGAATACGACGCAGCGGTTCGCGACTTTCAACAGGTCCTGCGCAAGCATCCCGATGATCCCTTTGCCATAAATCACCTGCTGACAGCAGTTCTTTTCCGCGAACTCTATCGCATGGGAGTGTTGAACACCGGAGAATACGCGAACGATAGTTTTATTAAGGCGTCGCACCAACCCCCGGATCCACGGGCTCAGGCAGAAATCAAAGATCTGGTCAAGCAGGCTTTTGCGGTCGAGCAGAACCGCCTGGCTGCCAATCCAAACGATGTTGCAGATCTTTACGCCCGCGGCGTAACCCGCGCCCAACTGGCCACCTACACGGCGCTTATTGAGCACGCCTGGTTTTCGGCCCTGCGCAATGCGGTTGGCGCGAGACGTGACCATGAGCGCGTCCTCGAACTCGATCCGGGACAGACCGAAGCCAAGCTGATTGTGGGGACCCATAATTATGTGGTGGGAAGCCTGCCGTGGGCGCTCAGGTCCGCGGGCGCCCTGGCAGGGCTCGGCGGCAACAAAGAACGAGGCTTGCAGTTGCTGCGGGAATGCGCCGATGGACATGGAGAGACCAGCGTTGACGCCAAGATTCTTCTGGAATTGTTTTTGCGCCGCGAAGGGCGCTATCAGGAAGCTATCTCCATTAACAGCGGGCTCGTTGCGGCCTACCCGCGTAATGTGCTCATGGCCCTCGAGGAGGGAAACTTACTACGAGCCGAGGGCAAAACGGACGAGGCTGAGGCGGCATATCAAAAGATCAGGCGGTCTGGAAAAGAAGGCCGCTATCCAGGATCGCATTACGAAATTGCGGCTCTCAGCCTCGGGGACCTTCTTCGCGGAAAAAAAGATTACGCGGGAGCGGCAGCGGCCTATGGGGATGCAGCCGATGTGCCTGTTCCGGATCCAGATATTGCGCAGCGGGCAAACCTGGGCGCCGGAGAGATGTATGATTTATCGCACAAGCGGGACCTGGCTGTAAAAAAATATGAGGCAGTTATAGCTTCCGGCCCAAACACGGCTCTTGCCGCGACGGCAAATAAGTATATAAAAGAGCCGTATAACGGGCAGTAAGAACCGGGAACTTGTTAAGGTGTTCCAGCGTACCTACAGAGGAGGTGGAACCGTGTATTGCAACTATTGCGGAAAAGTGATTCAGGATGATGCCAATGTTTGCGCCTACTGCGGCAAGCGCGTGGGAACCGTCGTTTCTCGTCGCCGCCTGATGCGGTCGAGGACTGACCGGAAAGTGGCCGGAGTCTGCGCCGGTTTCGCCGAATACTTTGATTTGGACGTTTCGCTGGTGCGCGTCGTCTGGCTGATCGCCGCACTGCTTCCTCCCGGCGTTTCGCTGATCGCGTACGTGATTGCGTGGATCGTGCTGCCGGAAGAGCCACTTCAGCTCACGGAATCTGCTGGGCAGCCCGTGACTAACACGTAAGCGCCGCTTTTAATTTGGCAAATTTTCAAGTCTGAGAATCTGCGATTTGCAATCCGCATTTGTGTCCTTCCCCATGCCTCGTACCAAAAGCGACGATGCCGAGATCTGTTATCAGGTTTTGGGCGATGGCCCTCCCATCGTGCTTCTGCATCCTTTTCCTGCCAACCATGAGTTCTGGTTGCCGGCCGCGGAGCCTTTGCTGACGCGATACCGCGTCATACTGCCTGATCTGCGAGGACACGGGGATTCCGATATTGGCGACGGCCCGGCCATCATGCAGAAGCACGCTGCTGACATTATTCGCGTGATGGACGACGCGGGTATAGATCGTGCTGCATTTGCGGGAGTTTCCATCGGCGGATACGCTCTGTTCGAGCTTTGGAGGCGGCATCGCGAACGCATATCGGCGCTGGCTCTGTGCAATACGAAAGCCCAGGCCGATTCGGCCGAGGCGCGGAATGTGCGATTGAAGTCGGCCGAGGAAGTGCTGGAACGCGGAACCGAACCGTTCTTCGAAGGGATGCTTTTGAGAGTTTTAGGAAAGAGCACGCAGGCTGCACGGCCCGATCTTGTGCAGGGCGCATTGCGAATGATGCGCAAAATGTCTGCCGAAGATGTGGCGATGGTGCAGCGAGGCATGGCTGAGCGTCCCGACTCCATTGCGACGCTAAAGACGATCAATGTGCCCACGCTGATCGTGACCGGAGACGAAGATGTCTTTACGGGCGCAGCCGAAGCGGAGTTGATGCGGCAGAACATTAGCGGAAGTCAACTGAAGATCATTCCGAAGTCGGGCCATTTCGCGGCGTGGGAGCGGCCGACGGAAGTAGGAGAATTGCTGCGAGAATTCTTCGATTCGGCGCGTTGAAGCAAGAGGTGAGTTATTTCCGGTTATGAACCGGCTTCAGCCTGGTGAGTACAGAACAGCAGATTCCTCCGGCCTTGATCCTGATCGGAATGACAAATTTCTGCGTTCCTAATCCTTTATAGTTGTAGCTCCATGAAATCAGTTTTCGTTGTCGTCCGGCCGGCGCGAAATGTAAGCGGCGCGGTGCGCTTGCCGGGGGACAAATCCATCTCGCATCGCTATGCCATGCTTGGAGCCATCGCTCGCGGCATAACGAAGCTGGAAAATTATTCCACGGGCGCGGATTGTGCCAGCACTTTGAGTTGTCTGAAGGCCCTGGGGGTGAGTTGGCAGAAAAAAGACGACGCGGTGGAAATTGAGGGGATGGATCTGAATCTGCAAGCTCCCGTCTCCACTTTGGATTGTGGAAACTCCGGTTCGACGATGCGCATGTTGAGCGGGATTCTCGCAGGGCAGAACTTTACCAGCGAATTGAGCGGCGATGAATCATTGTCGCGCCGCCCCATGTCGCGGATTATCCAGCCGCTCACACTGATGGGCGCGAAGTTCTCTTCATTGGATGGCGGACGGCCGCCGCTTCGCGTTTCCGGCGGTCCACTCAAAGCAATCAGCTACGAAACTCCGGTTTCAAGCGCGCAGGTAAAAACTTGCCTGCTCTTTGCGGGACTCTTTGCCGACGGCGAGACGCGAGTTCAGGAATCGGTTCGCACCCGCGATCACGGAGAGGCTGCGCTGCGCGCATTCGGAGCGGCAGTGCTCCAACAGGGCAACGAATCGCGCATCAGAGGGGGGCAGCGCTTGCGGGCGATTGAGGCTCAAGTTCCCGGCGACCTTTCCAGCGCAGCCTTCTTCTTGTGCGCCGCCGCGCTTTTTCCTGGATCGCAGCTTACCATTGATTCGTTGCTGTTAAATCCCACGCGGGCACGGTTGCTTGACGTCATGAGCGGAATGGGCGCCGGTATCAGCATCACTCAACTGGAAGAAAAGCATGGAGAACTGGTAGGGACGGCGCAGGTGAGCGGCAAAGATTTAACCGGAGCCAATATCGCAGGCGCCCATACCGCCGAACTCATAGATGAGATCCCGGTATTGGCGGCTATTGCGCCTTACACCGCGAAGGGGATTGAAATCCGCGATGCCCGCGAACTTCGGGTGAAGGAATCGGACCGCATTGCAGCCGTCGCCACGAATTTGCGCGCGATGGGGGCGGCGGTCGAGGAATTCGAAGACGGACTGAAAATTCCCGGCGGTCAGCAACTGCATGGGGCCGAACTCGATTCGTTCGGTGATCACCGCATCGCCATGGCCTTTGCGGTTGCGGCCTTGCGGGCAAATGGCGAAACGCGAATCAACCGGTCCGATGCGGCGGTGATTTCCTATCCGGCTTTCTACGAAACGCTGGAAAGCCTGGTGGAGCGCTGATTGCGGAGACTTGGCCGCCTATAAAGTCAGCGTGAGAACTATTTTTTTCGCCCCGCCGGGGCTCGACCGCTTCCTACTTTCTACCCCAGGCTTGCGCCCGGGGCTGCATTCTCCCACCGCTTCGCGGCTGAAATCGGGCAGCACACTCCACGCGGTTCGTAAATTCGAATTCTCATGCCCATTGTGTGGGCCGCTAACCGTAGGCCAGTTCTTTCGCCCGTTGGGTAGCTTTGACCACAGCTTTAATCAGCGTCACCCGCAGTTTGCCTTCTTCCAACTCCATGATTCCGTCCACGGTGCAGCCTGCCGGAGTCGTCACCGCGTCTTTCAACAATGCAGGATGGTCCCCGGTTTCGAGGACTACGGTCGCGGCCCCAAGAGTGGTTTGCGCCGCTAGCAGGGTTGCAATGTCGCGCGGCAAGCCAACTTTCACGCCCGCCTCGGCCAGTGATTCAAGGATGATGTAGATGTAAGCCGGCCCGCTGGCGGAGAGGCCGGTAACGGCGTCCATGTGTTTCTCGTCCACGACCACGGTCTTCCCCACCACGTTGAAAAGCGCGCAAGCCGCTTCCACGTCCTCGGAAGTCGCGAACTTTCCTTTGCACAGCCCCGTCATGCCGGATCCCAGAAGGCACGGTGTATTCGGCATCGCCCTTACCACCGGCACGTTTATTGGCAAAGCGTTCTCAATCTGGTGGGTAGGGACTGATGCAGCCACCGAAATAAACAGTTGACCGGGAGAAACGTTGGCACGAAGCGACTCAAGAACCTCTCTCACGACCTGCGGCTTCACGCAGATCAACACGATGTCAGCGTCTTTTATGGCCGCGAGGTTGTCGGTCCCGACGGTGACTCCTAATTTTTTTGACAACTCCTTGGCCCGGGGTTCATGTTGCACCGTGGCGCGAGTTAACTTCGGTGAAAGCAGTCCTTTTTCCAGCAACACCTTTAGCAAGATACCGCCCATTTTGCCGGCGCCGATCACGGCGATCCGTTTTCCCGAAAAGTCGAATTTCATTGTCTCCCCCGACTTGTCTCATGCCCTAGCGAGATGTGCAGTATTTGATACGCGTCCTATTTAATAACAGAGTTTGGGCGGAATGGTGATCGTAACAGAAGGGATTCAGGGGATGAAAGGAACCAGTTCAAAGGGGTGGTAATGTTTAGAATTCTCCTGCCGGCTGTGCAGGCAAGCACAGATGAGGGCATCTGGGCCTACGTGATTCGCATCGAGACGAAACGGACCTGGCAAGGGAACCTGATTTATTGCGCCGCCTGAACCGTTAGCGAAATACTGGTGTCGGCAGTGAGTGACCCGGACGTTCCGATCACCGTGACGGAATAGACGCCGGCAGGCGTGCCCGGGTTCACCGCGGGCGCGGCCGATCCTCCCTGAAGACCGCCGCAACCGGCGCTAACCGCGAGTAGCGCCATCAACAAGAGCACACGCAGTTTCCGGCGCGAAGGAGCGGTGCGAGTCCCACCAAAGACAATCACCAATCCGGGTAACGGCAGCCATGTCGCAAAAAACAGTATTCCGGCACGACCTTCAGCCGCGCGTGATCCCGGCCCAGTAGTGGCCATGGTGAGATGAACAACGGTTGTGCCGTTTCCCGCGGGTACCTGGGCGGTATCGAGGGAACAAGTTACGACCTGAAGACAGGCGGAAAAGGACATGGCGACGGGATTCGGGAACGTCCCAAATGACGGAGTCACCGTGATGTCAAAGAGCGCGCTTTTTCCGGCGGCTATGGTCTGCGATCCGGAATTGCTGAGGGAGAAGTTGAACTGCGCTACTCCTTGTACGGTCAGAGAGACGTTCGTGTTTGCGCTCAGGGAGCCGGAGGTTCCAGTAACCGTAACTGTGTAAGAACCGGCTGCCGTTCCCGCGGTGGTTGCGACGGTGAGAAAGATATCGGTGGTTCCGCTGCCCGCTGTTACTTGCGTCGAACTGAGCGAGCATGTGCTTGCAGCAGGGCATCCGGTGAATGAAAGGGCGACGGGATTAGGAAAGGTTCCTACGGAGGGCGTGATCGTAATGTCATATTTTCCGGACGATCCGGCGGTAATTGTCGGTGGCCCCGCACTGCTAATGGAGAAACTGAATGCAGTGCTTTGTACTGTGAGCGATAGCGATGCGCTCGCGGTAATCACACCCGAAGTGCCCGTGACAGTGATTGAAGAGTAGCTCCCTGCCGTCGTTTGAGGAGAGGTTGCAATCGTCATAACGACTTGTGTCGTTCCGGCACCCGCACGGACTACCGTCGGGCTGAGCGAGCATGTGCTTGCCGCCGGACAACCGTTGAATGTGAGAGCTACAGCGCTGGGGAAGGTCCCTGATGAGGGGACTACATTCAAGTCATATGTTGCCGATTGTCCAGCTGTAACGGTCTGAGGGCCACTCATGTTGGTGATTGAAAAGGCGAAACCTCCCGTGACCGTGACTGAGAGATTTTGAGTCTCGGTTGTATAGCCGGGGGCTGCCGCGTGGATTGCGACCAGGAACGGTCCACTGGGCGCTGAGAGTGTAGTTGCAGTTACCGTTAATGTGTATGGGTTCGAAGGGCTGACATTAATCGCCAGGGTGGGGCCGCCACCGGAGATGCTGCACACAGCCCAGGAAGGCACGTCACAGGAAAGGTTAACCCGGAGACCTGTGGCGACGGTGAGCTGTAATGTGGCTGATGGCGACGTGCCGGTAGCGCCGACCGTGACTGCCGCCGGAATCGGTGGGCTGAGGGTGAACCCGGAGAGTTCCCAAAGGCCGCGGCCATATGTTGACGAGCGCAAATGGCGGGATCCTGAAGGGTTAAATATATGCAGGGCCGTAACCGCAACGTTCGGCAGAAAGCCGGAACTATTGCTCCCGGGAGATGGCCCGACTTCCGTCCAGCCTGGAGTGGTAGTACTGCTCACGAAGACGCCGACATCTGTACCGGCATAAATCGTCCCAGGCGTACGTCCTGGCACGTAGTCCACCAGGAGGGCGTTGACCGGCGCGTCCGGCAGGTTGCCGGTGAAATCAATCCATGAGGCGCCACCCGTGATCGTCTTCCAAATATGTGAGACGCCGAAACCCATAATTCCAACGTATGCGGTTAAGCCGGCTAGATCTGAATTATCAATGGCGATTGCGGCGATCGGGAAGTGTTGCGCATTGATCGCGCCGGTTCGGTCCATCCAGGTTGAGGGCCCGCCGCCGGCATTCGTGCTTACCCAAAGGTGGCCGCCGGTCGGCAAGCCCGTGGCTAGCGGTCCTGTTCCGTCGGTTCCGGCATAGATCACGTTCGAGAAACCATTTGCGTCGAGCGTTCCTCCTGCGTCTAACGCCCGCACCAGGTTGGTTTCAGTTCCGCTACAGATTCCGGTATCGCCGGTTTCGAAATTATTGCTCAAGTCAGAAAATGAGCCGCCTGCTGAAGGGCCTCGCCATACGCGGCATGTCCCAATAATCATGTCTGCTGAATTTTGGGGATCAAGAATGAAAGGAGTGTTGAACGCTCCGGCGTCGCCCCCCACGGTAGGCCCACTGACGATCTGATTGTTTTGAAACTCTTGCGTAGTGCAGTTGACGCCCGAATCGCACCGGAAAATATTCACCCCGGAGACGGAATCGGGAGGATTGGAGGCGAACCAAAGATTGTCGTCATCGGGGCTGATTGCCGTCGGGCCGCCGTCTCCCGCATTTACGTTTTGCCAGGCTGTACTGCTTTGAGCTGTTATCGTCCCGGGAGATCCATTCGCCTGTGCTCCGGCGAGCAAAATATATGGACTGGGGTTCTGCGCCAGCGAAGACTCTGAAAACGACACCAATTCGGTCATAGACCCAAGAGTCTGATTCAAGCTGTCGAACAGGTTGGCGCTGCCACAAGAATCGCTAAGAAGACCTGTGTATCCATCCAGAGCGCGATAGAGTCCGCCATCATTGGCGAAATACATCACGTCTTCAGAATTGTTATTGATGAGCATGAATGCGATGGAGTGTTGAGCCGGATGAACTTTCGCGATTGAACTGCATCCATAGGCGTGAGTCAGATTTATAAAAGTACCCGATCCGGTGCCGCTGCAATTCGGCGAAATGACGGAGATCGTACACTTATAGAGATTTACTGAGCCCGCATACAGATCGGTTGCTGTTCCGTCGGGAACGGCGGCCAGCGCCAGAGCATATGAGCCTTGTTCGGTCCCGCAGCCGCCAAATAAATCACCACAGGACGTGATGCCGCTGTCGTTAATTTCTGTCCACGAGGCGCCGCCAGTTAGGCTCGTCCAAATATCGCCGTCGTTATCGTTGGCGTCAACGAACCATGCATACATTTCATTTCGGCCCGGAACCACCGCCAGCTCTCCGCGGTAGATGGGGCACATGCTCGGCGACGCGACGTGTGCCGGGCAAGATGCAGCGCTCAAAGAACCAGGCTGGTTCGGGAGACGTGACCAATTCATACCATCGGCCGATGAATAAATTCCGTGAAGACTCACGGCTGCGAAAAACTGGTTGGCGGCGGCGTTGTAAACGACATCGGTCACCGAAGCTGGATCAATTGTGGCGCCGGGGCCGTCGCTAGCCGTGGCGTACATCCACGAGACACCGGCATTGGTTGAGAAATAAATTCCCCGGCTTGCAATCGCCGGATTTTCCGCCGCTTCGATGATCCCTTGCGCGGTGGCCCCGGCGGCGGCCACCACAAGATTCGGATTGTTGGTGCTAAAAGCAATCTTGCCGAATCCCAGGCCTGCAAATTTGCGTGGCGGCACACTTCCGTCTTGCTTAATTAGTGTCCATGTATTCCCGGCATCGGCAGAGCGCAAAATTCCGAGGCCATAATACGAATCCGAGGAACCATTGGTTTCTCCTGTGCCTGCCAGGATTATGCTCTTCGCGGGATATGGATTGTTCGATTGCGGCTGAATCGCGATTGAGCCGATGGACAGTGTCGCCTGGTTGTCTGTCAGGGGAACCCATCCGACGCTTTCGGGAAATGGACTGAGCGGACCAGCGTTGGTGGATTTCCAAATTCCCCCATATGCGCCGCCGACGTAAACGGTATTGCCTGTCGGATCGGCCGGATCAATCGCTACTGCGGTGGCTCGTCCGGCAACATAGTTATAGTCCTGCAAGCCCACGCCGCTGGCGTCGGAAACAACTGGAGCCGGGCCTAACTGAATCCAGACGCCCGAAAGGGCATTGGCCGGCAAGTTAGCGGAGCGCGCCTGCGCGCCTCTGGTAGCTCGCAAAGCCATCTTCTGCCGCAGTGCGAGATAACGCGCCGCCGCATTCGGTTCGCCGAGCGCGGAACGGCCCTGCGTGAACCATTGCTCACGGCGGTGGACGTTTCGCGCCGACTCGGCAGCCGCGTTTCTCCCCGCATAGTTATCCTGCGCGAAGAGAAATGCATTCCAAATCATCATGGCGAGGAGCGCCGGTACGAGGTGGCATGATCGCATTCCTACGCCACCTTTGCGGAAGGTATTTTGGAAGGAACCTTTCCAAGCCTGACCAGCCGAGCCACAATGGAGGCTACGGTCCGGTTGTGTGCTTTCGCGATCTGCTGAAAATCACTTCCACTTCGCAGCTCGTCACATACCTGAGCCTCCTCTTGTGGAGACCACGGCTGGCCCGCGTTCTTTGGCAGCAGTCGGCGGTTACGCTCTCGCTCCTCCATGAATTCGAGCGCGCAAGCGGCGCGGTGCAACGCGCGAACATTCTGCGGATTTTGATAGATCAAATCTGACGGCAGAATTTCTCCGGTTTCCGGATTCACGCCATCTGCGAGCGATTTCACGATCTTCAGGGCCTCTTGAATCTCCATTTATGAACCTCCAGGCCGAAATCCTATGCTGGTCGGCGAGTTATCCTTTGTGACCTATGAACATAGTTCGGAACATAGCTGGCAATGTCAGCCCAATATGGGAATCAGCGATGGAGCGACGGGCCCTCGCTGCACCGTTGCTCAGTTGCGGTTAAACTGTGTGGCTTGCAAGCGAGCGCAGAAACTTCAATGAGAATTTGAGGACGCAATTGGACTGGCAGTCTTTGTGGCTTACCATCCGGCTGGCGGCGATAACGGCGGCGATTTTATTTCTGATCGCCCTTCCCGTCGCATACTGGATTACTTATTCACGATGGCGCTGGAAGTTTTTGGCGGAAGCCGTGGTCGCGATGCCCATCGTGCTTCCTCCGACGGTTCTCGGCTTTTACCTGCTAGTTGCGCTCGGGCCGCGCAGTCCGTTGGGCCATATGTGGCAAGCTCTTACCGGCCATACTCTGGCCTTTACTTTTCAAGGCCTGGTGATTGGCTCTGTGATTTACAGCCTGCCATTTGCGGTCCAGCCATTCGCCGCGTCCTTCGCCGCTGTGGACTCACGATTGATCGCGGCATCGGCAACTCTCGGAGCCTCGAAGCTGCGGACCTTCCGCGAAATCATATTGCCCTTGTCGGTTTCTGGACTGGTAGCCGGAGCGGTGCTGTCGTTCGCCCACACCCTGGGCGAATTTGGCGTGGTGCTGATGATCGGCGGAAATATTCCCGGAGTCACCCGAACCGTCTCCATCGAAATTTACGATCAAGTTCAAGCCCTCAATTACCCTGCCGCCAACATTACGGCGCTCGTACTTCTGGCAATTTCTTTCACCCTGCTTGCGCTGGTTTATGCATTGAACCGGAAGGTTTTGGCAGTTTGGCTGTGGAAATGACGGGCACACCGGCGACGCAGAATCTGTCTTCAAGTCTGAGCCTTCACATCCTCAAGTCATTCGACAAGAATAGATCCGGCTTTAGCCTTGATGTCAGAGTGGATATCCACCCCGGAATTACCATTATCTTTGGTCCGTCCGGGGCGGGGAAGACCACTCTACTCGAATGTATTGCCGGAATACTTACGCCGGATTCCGGCAGGGTTGCAATGGGCGAAGACATATTTTTCGAGAGCTCGCGAAAGATCTCAGTGGATATTCGAAAACGAAGAATTGGGTACGTCTTTCAAGACCTTGCACTGTTTCCTCACCTTAACGTTCAACGTAACGTTCAGTACGGAATTCGAAATTCAACCGCCGGCAACCGGGAGCAGAGAACTGAGGCTATCCTCGCCTCGTTTAAAATTTCCGGTCTGGCAGATCGCAAACCGAGTGAGATTTCCGGAGGTGAACGCCAAAGAGTGGCGCTGGCTCGCTCGCTGGTTACAGACCCTTGCGTGCTGCTGTTGGACGAGCCTTTGGCCGCTCTTGATGAGCCTACAAAATTGAAGATCATTGACGATCTGCGAAGCTGGAACGAAGTTCACGGGGTTCCGATCTTGTACGTGACGCACAGCCGCCAAGAAGCTTTTGCTTTGGGGGTTCGTGTGTTGATGCTCGAGGCAGGGAAAATCATCGCCGACGGCAGCCCGGAAGCTGTGATGCGGTGATGAGGTGATGAGGTCTGGAATAACGTAGGGCAGGGTGTCCTCACCTGCCGGAATAAGTCAAATGCCGCGGGCGGGGGCGCCCGCGCCACACGGATGCTAGAACGCCACTCCGAGCTTTGCCAAATCCTCTTGCAGTTGATCCACACTTTGCATTTGGATCACGTGCATTCCCAACTGGGCTGCACATTCCAGATTCAGCGCCCGGTCGTCAATAAAGCAACACTCTTCAGGCGCTCGTTGGGTGATCTCGATAGCCAGCCTGTAGATTGCGGCCTCGGGCTTGCGCAATCCCACAAAGCACGAACTCACAAACAGGCTGAAGATTTCGCGCAAGTGGAATGTTTGAATCCGATAAAGATTCAGCTCTTTGGATTCATTGTTCAGGGTGGACATTAAATATTTTCCAGACTTTGCCAGCGCGCGCCCCAATTCCAGAGCATTATTTTTCGGCCGGGATAAAGAGAACATGTAGTCCTTGAAGGCGTCCCGCGAAAACATTCTGGTGCGATAAAAGATGGTGCGTTCCAGATATTCGTCGAGGGTAATCTTGCCGCGTTCGAACGAGGACACCAGCATTTGATGGCGGTCATTGAAATCCACTTCGTCCAATTCAAATTGAATCAAAGCACGATTGCGTTCGGCGTGGTCCCAGGCGTTGGTCAGCAGCACGCCGCCGACGTCCCAGAAGAGGGCAGTGATCTTTGGCATGGGATGATTCTACGGCTTGCGAAAGAATCAGAGTAGAGACGCAGCTTGCTGCGTCTCTACCGAAGGAATCGGCCCGGCCATAACAGAAGCCAAATTACTGCGGCGTGAAGTCCTCGCGCTCGCTCAGGTTGTTGATGTCCTGAAGCGTGGGCGTTCCCGGTGGCAGGTTATTCGGGTTCGAAAAGTCACTGTCGAAGTAGAAGAAACGATTCGGCACGCCGTATACCTCGTTGCAACACTTGAAAACTCCGGTTGCGTACTGGGAGTAGTAAAGGCTGACCAGCGAACCTCGATAATAGGTGTCTGCCCCACCGCCCCATGCCTCCAACAGCCGGAGAAAGTTGTGTACTCCGCCATCCGTGCCAAAGTCCTGACCGGTGCCGGCAGGGTTGGGGAAACTCAGGTTCTTTCCGGCGGCAATCGCTAACCGGTAGTGGGTAGTAGTCGGAATTCGAGCGGCTAAGTTTAACGGGTTGGCCATGCTGTTTTGATCGGTCCAGTTGTTCGAAAGCAAGGTGACCGCGTCAGCTATTACTGCGGCTGCCGCGTGCGGAACGTCGGTGGTCAGGTCACCCCAGAACGCATCTCCTGCGTTGCTGTTGTAATCGCCCTGTACGTAAACCGGGTTCTCCGACGCCACGGTAAAGCCACCGCTCCCATCCGGCTTCGTAGGCACGTTGTTCAATGATCCATCAACCAGCTTCAATGCATGACGGGCGCCGGTCACGATATTTCGACCGGCGGTCACGCAGGTTACTGCTTTATAGGGGTCGCCGGCCGTGTTTATACCGAAGCCATTGCCAACATTTGCAGCGCCCCAGTTGTCGAGCAGACCATTCTGATCGGAATCTTCGGGCGAGTACGTGACGCCGTTGCTGGAATCAACGTTATATCCTGCTGTGATCGGTTCGAGCACTCCGTCCGGTGCGCCTCCGGCACCCGAGTTCACCACGTCTTCGAAGCCGTACTCGCCATTTACCGCCGGGACCGGAGCAGCGTTGGGGTCCACGAGCATTCCGCGGCGATCAGAGAAATACAGCACGTAACCATTCTGGACCGTGTTATTAACCGAAAGCCCGGAGCCTCCGGCGTAAGGCGCTTTTCCCTGGAGCCAGAGGTTTAAGTTGCCCACGTCCAGCTCTACGCCATTCATAATTCCGTTGGCTGTGCACTGGGTTCCAGCGAGACCGCCGGCGGCGTCGCGCGGCAAGCCTTCCCGTGGATCCCAGAAATTAACGGGATACCAACTGTACTCGCTTTTCGTATTACCGGCGCCCGTATCGAAAATCGGCGACGCGGCAGTCTTTAATTTCTGGAGAATCAAAATTGCGTCCGGATGCGCGGCATTTTGCCCGGCAACAGGCCCGGTTACAGGATTGCTGGGATCATTTATGCCCCGCGCAAAGCCATATGATAGCCATTGACGAGTCGCGCCAACCCACGCCGGAGGATTCGCGGTATTCAAGTATTCGACTCTGATCCAGCCATTCACGAGATTCCAATCGCCGTTCCCATAGGCGGCGGTTCCAAGGGGAGGCGCGGTCCATGCGGGGTCCGGTAACCCTCCAGACACCTTCTTTGCTACCCCAACGCGCGTATATCCGCCGCCAGCGTTGGTGAGCTGAATTTGGTATCCATTTTGGTCTACGGGATTGCCCGCCAGGTTAACGTCGTCGGCATCGTTCAAGAGCGGCCGGTCGGGATGGAGGAGCGCCTGCGTATCGGCAAGCATGATTCGAATAGCGGCCTTGTTGTAAAGCTTGGAATCTGCCACCGGGACGGTGTCGGCCGGAATACCTTCCCGGATGATCTGAATCTGTTGCGCGCTGCTGGCGAGCGCGGGATTATTTCCCTGCACGAAAGGAAGCGACAGCTTTTTGGCGCCGTTAATGTGATTGGTTATGAAGCCGTTGAAACTCTTGGCATTGCTTATCCATGTGGCATAGGTTGGGTCCGCATTCGCCGCGCCCGCGGGCGGAATACCGCCCGTCCAGCTTGCGTCGCCCATGGCAAAGAGCAAACAGTGTGCGGCCGGGGCACCCGCTGCGCATCCACCAGCCTGATTGGGAACGTATACGTTACCTGTGTAACCGGCGGACGTCACGTGATCATTGGCTAGGCGATCGCGAATCACTTCGCCGAACGCAGTAATTTTTCCGCTGGCGATAAGCTTCGCGCCGCTAGCGAGGAAGAGGTTGCCATTGGTGTGAATCGGCCCTGCGAAGTTGAACTGGGAACCGGCGAAATAGCTGCAATCGCTGTCGCAGAATACTCCGAACTGAAATACCGGAATCAGAGCGACTTCGACGGTGCGAAACATATTGACCGATGCGCCGGTTGGGGTCGTGGCCTGCACTTGCATGTTGATGGGGATAATCAGGGCCGAAAGCCCCTGCTCAGAACCCGAGCTTATGGTTTCGGACCGTTGGAACGGTTTTCCGCCGACGGTTTGCTGGGCGATATTTTCGACATACGTTATGTTTCCGACATCCGCAGTGGACGGGGGCGTGGTACCGAGATTGGCGATTTGGGCCGGTGTCGGAGCCTGTGTGGACGAGTATAGCGCCGAAAGATCGCTGGTGGCCTTTTCCATGCCTGATTCAGCGCCGTAGTACGCAAGATTGTCCTCAAGGTCATTGCTGCCCACGTGTTGCTGGCTGTTGACAAGAAACATCAGCCCTATGGCGATTCCTGACAACAATACCAGCACCAGCAGGCTGGCGATAAGAGTGAATCCCCGCATTCGGCTTGGTTTTTTCCCCATAACTCTTCTCCTGAAATCCCCGTGCGTCACTGATAGCGGTCTCTGAACGTAAGGTCTCTTGTGCTTACCGATGCCGTCATTTGCATGTTCTGAGCGTGATTCCCATAGGAAAGCAGGCTTTGACCCAGAACCGTGATGTTCACTTTATGCACATCGTTGGGAGTAAATCCGCTCGCAAAAAGATCGGGGATGCCGGCGCAATTTGGATTCACGCCCGGAGTGATGGTTCCGTCGCAGACGTCATAAGTAAATTGCAATCCGATGATGTCGTCGGCAACAGTTTGGGCGGCCTGGCCGTTGACCTGGCGCATCAGTTTTGGCAATTGGCCTGCTGCGGCTGGAACCTGGATGAAATAGGTGATGGCGTAGATGCGGTAAGCCGTGATCACGATCGGGGGTCCAACGACGCAGGTCGGCCCCGGATTGCATAAAGAGAGAATGTTTCCTCCGCCGCCGGCGCCGATGCCGGTCTGATTAATGTTTAACGTATCCGCATTTGCGAAAGTTAAGCTGGTCTTGGTCAGGTTTGTGACCTCGCCAACTGCCGAAGCTCCATTAGCCGAAAGGAGAATTAGATCTCCTACCTGAATTCCTCCCGGTCCATTAATTGCCGCCGGAATGGGAGGATTGGGTGCAGGCGCCGGAACGGCGAAGTTAATCTTCGTGCCGGTGTTGTCGGCGAAGGTTGTGGTGTATTGGTTCAGCGGAAAAGTGTAGTCGGCATAAATCGACGTTATCCGGTCGGCTTTCTGGTTCGTCGCGGGTATGGTCGCGGGCCCACCTTTCTCCATTCCTTGCAGAGGCCCCGGTATGAGGCTGTACATGTAATTTGACACTGCGGCAGGCGGGGTGCCGAAATTCCCGTTGGGATAGGTGTTTGGACTCACCCAGGTGGTAATTGGATCCTTGCCAAACATGGAAAGTCCGGTGTTCCCTGGGCCGTAAGGCAACGACATCCCGCCTTGCGGCATTCCCGATCCCGCCAGGGTGACGTCTCTTGAAATGAGATTGACGGCGGCGCGAAGGTTATCCTGCACCTCGGATCGCTGTGACACAAGCCGGCTTGCATCCATTCCGTTCTTGAAGAGTTGGGTCGCCGCGGCGAGCAGGATTAAGCCTAGAGCCATCGCGATCAGCAACTCGATTAGGGTAAAGCCGCGCGGTTCTTGTATTGTCGAAGGTTTCATTGTGATTACTTTTTAGCGATATTGCGAAATCAGCGCCTGCACCACATAATTTTTCTGCTGCCCTCGCCCGTTGTTGTATCCGATGGTCACAATAACCTGCTTGAGGTTGGGACCGTTATTGTTGATCACGATCGTTCGCGTAAAGTCTTGCAGGGGACGGGTAATGTCGTCAGCGGTACCCAGTACGCCGTCCGGTCCGGGAAGGATCTCGCACTGATAGGGGAGCGGGCATGTGCCCTGCGGCGTAGTTCCGTCATCACCGGTGCCCGCGAGGCCGTCGGGGCCGTCGGTAAGAATTCCGTTTACCGTCCCCGCGGTAAAGATGCCTCCACCTGCACCGGTATTTGCAATCTGAGCAAATGTGATCTGCTGCGTCGCCCGCGCCGTGTAAATACTTTCCAGTGCATCAATCGCCTTTTGTTTGGCGATTTGATCCAGCTGCACATCCTGCGTAGTGCTCATCGCCAGGGTGAATACCCCCAGCAGGGCAATCAGCCCCACCATTAAGATCGCGCCGGAGATAACGACTTCCAACAGACTGAATCCCACCTGCGGGTTATTTGCGACTTGGCGAATAAATTTTCTATTCATCATTGTTCAATCCATGTGCCGCCGCTGACGCGCCATCCCCGAACCCTGCCGGTGGTGCCCAAAACGGTGATCGCCTTAGAACTGGCAAGTACCCCGGCTCGTGCCATGTAAACCACGCCGCTGTTGTAATTTCCCGCTTCGTCCTGCGACGATCCGTCTGGCATGAACATTACGTAATTAAGGCCGCCGGCCCCAACTCCCTGGTCGAAGTTAATCGCTGTACCCCCGAATCCGAAATTGTCGGGAGCAGGCGCGGGCAAACCTGCCACCGCCTGGAATTGCACGTCATAGGGGATCTCAACGGACTGTACCGACGTAGGGGGTGGAGATACGGGTTGCGCAACTCCCCAGTGCCATACCTGGATGCTCTGAGCATCGGGAGCCGGAATTCCCGCGCCGGCTACTCCCAACGGCGGCGGCGCTGCGCCGAAAGTTACGATGTAGCGTGTTCGTTTCGAGATCGCCAACTCTCGCGCCGCCCTCAGCTGCGTTAGTGCCGTATCGTAGGCATTATTAATGCGCGTATCTTGAGCGGCAGGTTGCAGGCTGATGAAGGTGATGGCCGCCATGATGAGGCCGATGCATACAACAATCATCATTTCCAGCAGCGAGAAGCCGCGCATTCTACGGGCAGGCATCAGAGGTTTCTTGCCCGACAGTTTTGGGCCTGTGAGTTTTTCCATGTGCTATGCCTATTCCTCGACCCTGCGACCGGCTCCGGGGGTGAGCCAGCCATTTGCTTCTGAAAATTTGAGGGAGGGCGGCTGCTTACGGCGACGCAGGTTAATCCCGCGTGAGGTCAATCGTAGGGACTGGTTGAGGGAGCGTCAAAGTACTAAAGACTCATGCAGAGATTGGACTTTCGTAATGTAGATTTCTCGTTTCCGTCTTGTAAATAAACCGAAATGCTACGCGCCGCGCGCCTTCGCTTGCGCCGGCTTGTTCATAGCCCGGCGGGAGGTAGGTGCGTAGATGCAAGAACGAACGTCATAGTGCTGCGCCAGACAGTTTCCACACATGTGCATCTGGTGAATCTTGCAGAACACCACAGGGGCTTCGGTGCCGCAGAGATCGCAACCGCCCCGGCTCTTGCGCGCAACCGGGGACGGCAGCACTGGATTGGCGCCGCCCGATGCTTGCAGGAAACGTGCTTTGATGTAAATTCCTCCGGCGATGGATACTGCCCCCAGAGAGAACAGGCATGCTCCCACCGGGAGCAGGCTCTGGTCGGAGCCTTTTTCGAGAGCACTGGGAAGAACGCACAATCCGGCAAACAAAACGATGACGCCTAGAACGATTGTCCAATTTCCGATTCGCGATGACATGTAAGAGAGAATCCTCGGCGGCGAAACACCAATCATTGCCGTCGCAGTAACCGGCGATGATTAAAGCGAACATAGCGCGTTCGGAGTCACCGGCACAGATTACGAAGGTCACTGGAGGAGACCCAGCGCCGATCCTCAGAACAAAAGTAACTTGTTAAACGAGCTTGTTAAAACTTAAGATTTGCGGGTTATGGGGCTTACATCGCTTTTAGTATGCGCGGACGCCAAGACCGTACAAACCGTGACCCGCATCCTGTCCCATATTGGTATGGAAGTGGAACATTGCGGCGATCCATCCATTGCTTTAACGAGTTTTCCGGAGAAGCATTTCGATACGGTTCTAGTGGACTGTCTCTACGAGTCTGCAGCAACGAAATTAATTTCTGAACTTCGCGCAAGCGAGCACAATAAACAGTCCGTCATCATAGCCATTCTGGACGGCCGTAGTAATCCACGAGAGGTCTTCGCAAAGGGCGCGAATTTTGTCCTGTACAAGCCAGTTTCGGATGATCGGCTGAATACCAGCGTGGCGGCGGCAAAAACGCAGATTCGCAGTGAGCGGCGCCTTACAGAGCGCATTCCTGTGGATGCAAACGCGTCAATCGCCTATGCCAGCACGGAGAATGAAACCATCCGAGTAGTTGACCTGAGCGTGGATGGCATCGCGGTCCATTCAGCCAAACCGCTTCCCAGAAACTGCAAAGTATATTTTCAGTTCTCTCTACCCGGGGAAGACTCAACGATACGCCTTTCATGCGAGGTGATCTGGCAAAACGCTTCGGGAAACGTTGGAATGCGCTTTGCAGATGTCCCGAAGTCATCGCGGAAGGTGCTGGATTACTGGATAAAAAATAAGGTGGGAAAACAATTGGACGTGGTGCAGGCAGCCGCCCCAATCGCCGAGCCATCTTCCGACTTTCGCCAACAATTGACGGTGCAGTTGGGCTTGATCGCGCCGTCTTCCCCAGATCGCAGGCAGCAGCCCCGTTTTGAATGTTCCCTGGGCGCTGAGGTCGCTCGCGCAGGCAGCACGATTCAGCAGCGCTGCATGGTGACGGACCTATGTATGGGGGGATGTTATGTCCAGACCAGCGAACCCCTTCCGGTCGGAACGGCCATCGAGATTGGGATGAGGACACAAGATTTAAAATTCAAAATTCCTGCAAAAGTGCAAAGCGTGCACCGAGGGTTGGGAATGGGCGTGCACTTCATATCGCAATCGGCACCGAAAGAATTGCAACAGTTGATATCGGACGTGCAGAAGCAGCACGTTCACGTGTAGCTCAACCTCAGTTTGCATTGAGCGCGCCGCGTTTCTGGTCAACGCTTCTATTTTCGAGCAGGACTGCTTGCTTGAAGTACTCGAGAGACATCCTCAACCCAGTATCCAGATCAACTTTAGGTTCCCATCCCAGTAAAGCTTTTGCTTTGCTGATGTCTGGTCGCCGCTGCTTGGGGTCGTCCTGGGGCAGTTCTTCATAGCGGATGCCGCTCTTCGATCCGGTCAACGCCAGGACCCTATTTGCACACTCCAGAATTGTGAACTCAGTCGGGTTTCCGATATTTACCGGAAGATGCTCCGAAGATTTGGCCAACCGAACGAATCCATCAATTTCATCGCTTACGTAGCAGAAGCTGCGGGTCTGGTCGCCGCGGCCGTAAACGGTCAGGTCTTCGCCTCGCAGGGCCTGTTTCATGAAGTTGGGAATGACCCGGCCGTCATTCAATTGCATGCGGGGACCGTATGTGTTGAAGATTCTAGCGATGCGGGTGTCCACCTTGTGGTAGCGGTGGTACGCCATGGTCACGGCTTCGGTGAATCGCTTGGCTTCGTCATAAACGGAACGCGGGCCGACGGGATTGACGTTTCCCCAGTACGTTTCCTTTTGAGGATGTTCGAGGGGATCGCCATAACATTCCGAAGTTGACGAGACTAGATACTTCGCTCCGTACTTGCGGGCCGCTTCTAACGCGTTGAATGTGCCGGCGGAACCCACCTTCAAGGTTTCGATTCCGTGGGTCATGTAATCAACGGGACTCGCCGGACAGGCAAAGTGGAAGACATAATCTACTTGCCCGTAATCGAACGGCTTACTGATGTCGGCATCCTGGAACTCAAATCGGGAGTCGGTCCGCAGGTGTTCCAGATTCTCCCGCCTGCCTGTAAGGAGGTTATCCACTGCGATAACGGAGAATCCCTCAGCTAACAGGGCGTCGCATAAGTGAGAGCCCAAAAATCCAGCGCCACCCGTAACCAGAGCGCGTTGTGTGCTCATGCTAATTTTGCGGGTCCTGATCCTACAATCGCAATCTTCACAGCGCCGGAACCTCCGAGTGATAACAACTAAATAGTTTCGTAGAGCTTACTCTAGCAGCTTTCTTTTCGCCGAGGCTGGGTATGGGTCTCGTTCAAACTGTCGCCACGCATCATCGGCGGCCACACCGTGAGAGTCAATTCCGTCCATCGTTGTCATTTGGAAATATTCGCAGACTTCGCCTCCTCTGAATGGCATGTGTGTGAAACAAATAACGAGGAGCAAGAACCCTATTTTTATCGGCTCACCGTAAAACTACGGCCCTTGTTTTCTGGACCGAAAGCGATGACGGCCGCCAGAATCAAGATGTTCGCGAGTTCGAACGCGGCCAGAGCCCAACTGTACCCAAGCTTATCGCGCAAAGCATATTCCATGGTCCCAGTACCGGCGGCGAATAGAATTCCCATTTGATACGCAAAACCGGGAATCAGGCCTCGAGCCGTATCTGGGGCGAGTTCGTTCAAGTGTGCCGGGATGATTCCCCAAGTCCCCTGAACTCCTACCTGCATAATAAATGAGGCAATTGCCAGTACGATGAGAGATCCGCCAAACGCCCAGGCAGGAATCAATATCACGGAGAGGAGCAGCGCCAGAACCATGCTGTACCGGCGTCCCAATCGTTCGGAAAGATGGCCGAAAATAACAGCGCCAAGCACGGCCCCGAGGTTGTAGAGAATGGCCATGTAGGAAACAACGCTGGGGCTTAGCCGGTGCACCGACTTCAAGAAGTCGGGATACAGGTCCTGGGTTCCGTGCGACAAGAACATCATGAGAGTCATTAGCACGGTGAGATACGCGAGAATTTTCCAATGATTAAAGGCCGTCCGCAGGATGGCGGCAAAAGAGGATTCATGTCGCTGCGCCCAGGCTTCCGATTCGGGCACCCGGTAACGGATGTAAATCGTGAGTAGCGCCGGCGCTCCACCGATCCAGAACATGGCTCGCCATCCCCACGCAGGTTGTACAAAGCGGGCCGCGACAGCCGCCAGTAGATAGCCGATCGAATACCCGCTTTGCAGGACTCCGGACAATATCCCACGCCACTTTGCCGGAGCGCTTTCCATCGTGAGCGACGCTCCAACTCCCCACTCTCCTCCCATGCCGATGCCGTAAATGGCTCTCAGAATGAGGAACACGGTGTAGTTGGGAGCGAAGCCGCACAACATTTCGACTACAGAAAAAAACAATATGTTGGCGATCATCGGTTTGCGCCGCCCAAACCGGTCAGCCAGCAAACCGAACAGTAAGGCGCCCACCGGTCGCAAGGCGAGAGTCGCGGTGATCGTCCAGATGATTGCGGCTTTGGAGACACGAAAGTGCACCGCCAGGGTGTCTACAAGAAACACCAGCACAAAAAAATCAAAAGCATCGAGCGTCCATCCCAGAAAACTGGCGGCCACCGCGTGCATGTGGCCGGTCTTCGGCGGAACGATCGCCGGGTGTTTGGCTGATGAGTCCATTTGCACTTATAGTTTGAAAACTATGATCGGAAATATTGACATGCCGTGGCAAACGGCGATGACGGATTTTAATGAATTGACGATTGCAGTCCTATGACTATTTCGACAACTTCTGTTGCGAGCAATACCGAGTTGCCGGGTTTCGTATTGACAAGGAATTGCTTTCGGGGGAACGTGTAATCTTAAGCTCAAATCCTCGCGCGATATTTGTATGCGAAACCCTCTGCGGTTCCGGCCCGATCCTCCCGACTATTCTCTTCTCGCACGCATCAATCAGCAATTGGGAGGCGAAAATCCGGAGCCGCCGCCGGCTACGTCGGTATCACAGTTGGCCCGAAAACTTTCCATCGTGGGGAGCGCCTCGTCCGCTGATCTCGCCCTCGATATCGTGCTGCACGACGTTGCGGAGCAGATCCGGTTAACAGTCGCAGCCACGGGCGTTGCTATCGCGCTGACACGGTCCGGAGAATTAGTATGCCGGGCTGCGACCGGCAGTGCCCCTGATTTGGGTGTTCGTCTGAACCCGCATTCCGGGCTTTCGGGACTCTGTTTGCACACACGGACGCCGCAACGTTGTGACGATACCGAAATGGATCACCGCGTGGATCTAGCGGCCTGCCGCGACTTGAGGATTCGCTCGATATTAATGGCGCCGGTGATAACGGAGAATGGGGATGTGGCCGCTCTGGTTGAAGTTTTCGCCGCCGCTCCCGGTCACTTCAGAGACCGGGACGTCGAAATCCTGCTGAGCTTTTGCAGGCGCATCGTGAACGATCTGAATGATGCTGCTGAAGTTGCGTCAACGTCGCTGGTGGAATCTCACCCTGCGCAGAAACCGATTTCGGATCGGGGCTCAGTTGATTCGGGCTCCGTTGATTCCAAGTCGGGTGTTTCCAGATCCGGAATGTGGGACCGCGGGACTATGTTCCTGACCATCGCCGTGATCGCGTTAGCTGTGGTTCTAGGATGGATGATTGGGTTAGCGGGCAGGCGTAAGGTAGCCAGTCGCGAGCCGGAGAATAACTCCCGGCAAATATCCCAAGATCGCGCTCTTCAAAACCAGACGGCGGCGCCGGTCGCAAGCGATGGTCCGTCGCCGCGGGGGATCCCTCAGCGCACACCAAGCGCTGAATTGCCGGTGACGCCGAAAAGTGCGGAAGCGGAGAATCCCCCCGGCGGACTGGTCGTGTATCAAAATGGCAAGGTTGTATTTCGAGAATTTCCGAAACAGCGGGTCCCGGGCCAAAAGACGACAGCCGCGACGGGGTCACGAAGAATTCGCGAGCCAATCATTCCCGCGGGAAAAACCGAGATCCTCTCGACCGACGCCGCGAACCAGTATGTGACCTATCGCGTTTCACCTTTTTATCCGGAACTGGCGCGAAAGCAGCATGTCCAAGGCCCGGTGCAGCTCAAAGTTTTGGTGGGGAAAGATGGAAGCGTTCAACAGGTTCAGGTTTTAACCGGGGAACCAAACTTAGCCGCTGCGGCGGCGGATGCGGTTGTGCAATGGCGGTTTAAGCCCGTTTTGCGCGGCGGACAACCAGTGGAATTTGAAACTGACGTGACGGTTAATTTCAAACTTCCGTAGCTTAAATTTAGTTGCTTAGTGAGACGCGCCGCCATCTGCCCGTGGATAAATATCAGAGGAAACCTGGGCTCCTGACAATTTTGGTGCGATCAGGGGTGGCTCGACTCGTTGGGGCAACGTGTTCAGGGTCCGGTCCTGTGCTCCCGTAACATTCTCGCCCGTGGCGTCACTGGCTCCCACTTGCAAGGGCGGTTCAGGTAGCTCCACAATCGGCGTTGCAATCCGAGGAATGAATGGCATGGCGTACACGCCCGGTCCGGGAAGCGGTTCACCGTTGAGATATAGGTCCGGGGTCTGAGCCGCGATCTGAGAGTCAACGATTTGTGAAGTAGTTTGAGCTATACATCCGGCGGATAAGAGCACAATTGTGCAGAGAATGACGATACGCATGATTTCCACCTCCGAACCGCACAACAACTATGATTCCGAACGCGGGATATGGGCTGCCCGGAGCTTAAAGCAGGGGGTCGCTAAGTGCCGACGTAGCGGGCGTAAAGGCTGCGCGCGACAGCTTTGTCCACGGTTCCTTTGATAATTGCCCGTCCGTCTGGAAAGAGCGTCATTTCATAAGGTTCCTTCCAGAATTTCAGGACGAATTCATTGTGGCGCACGGTGCCGAGCGGGATGAGCGCCCGGCTCATTTCATCGAGATTGATAGGGCGCCGTCTCTCATGGATTTGCACGGAATTCCGCCCACAAAGTGTAATCGTCGCACGATCAGCGCCCCGAAGGTGCACGAAATCGCGCATGCCGCAGGTTCGGCACGCAGGCCGAGGATTTCGCGCCGATACCTCGGAA
Source organism: Terriglobales bacterium (assembly GCA_050746185.1). GTDB lineage: Bacteria > Acidobacteriota > Terriglobia > Terriglobales > Acidobacteriaceae > PALSA-188. The sequence goes on from JBOGLA010000028.1 coordinate 26,972, forward strand.
CGCTCGTTCCGCCACGCATCAATAGAAAGCAGAGTGCGCCTGACTTCATCATCGGCCCCGACGAGAATCTTTATTGCTTCCGTGGCGGCGATAGACGACGCGAGATTGGCCGCTGAATTCAATACCCCGGAAGTCTCGCAGGTTTCGATTGCGCCCTCAGGCGGTCCGGGAAAAATACAGGTCAGACATGCGGTTTTACCCGGCAAAATGTTCATTGCGGCGATATAACTTCCGACTGCGGCTGTGTAAATCCAGGGGATTGAATTTTCCGCGGCGAAATCGTTCATCAAGTACCGTGTCTCGAAGTTGTCGGTCCCATCCAGAATGAGGTGGGCTCCGAACAGAAGATCGTGAATATTCTCCGGCGTGAGATCGGCAACGATCGGCTCAACCACGATTTCGGAGTTGAAAGCAGCCAGTTTTCGGCCGGCTGCGATAGACTTCGGCATGGATTGCGCCGCGTCGGCTTCATCAAAAAGCGCCTGCCGTTGCAGGTTGCTGGTCTCGACGTAGTCCCGATCAATGATCCTGATTGTCCCCACGCCTGAACGGCCCAGGAGTGACGCCAGGACCGAACCTGTGGCGCCGCAACCCACAATTGCCACTTTTGACGCTGACAACTTTGCTTGCCCTTCACCCCCGATGCCATGGAACAGCACTTGCCGCGAATAGCGGTCGTCGCGGTCGGGGAAGCGCGGATTGCAGGAATTCCGGCCTGGGCGCATCAAAATTCAAAAGTCAGGGTTTAAAAAGATTTCAAGATTCCCGGCTCAGGTGCCCAACAGATCACCAATTAGCAAGCCTCTAAACCATTATTATAGGGGACGCTTCTGTCGCGGGGTTAGTGTTCCAGCATCGGTGGCGGGTTAGTCCCGACACCAGACTGCCAAATAATGTAGAGGAGTTTATTTGCGAGTTCGGGGACTGATGGCTGATGCGGTAATCGCGGCGGCCCTTATGACTGCTTTTACGGCTCATGCGTTAGATCATTCTCAACAAGGGGGAAACTCCGCTGCGGCACAAACCACGCAGGCCCCGGAGAATATTCAGTTTGATAGCCTCGCTCCCTATGAAAACCTGAAAATAAAAGAAATTCGATTTCCGAACATTCCAAAATCCTGGGACCAGAAGAACTTGTTTCAGCTTCTTTCACTCAAGCCCGGGGAGCCTCTGAATCGAGAGGATATCCGCAAGAGCATTCAGGCGCTTTACGCCACGAAGCGGTTTGCGGATATTCAGGTTGAAGCCGAAAGAGTGGGGAGCGATGAAGTCTCTATTTCGATAGATACTTCTCCCAACTATTTTGTTGGCGAAGTCCGGGTCGAGGGAGAGCCAAACCGGCCAACTTCCGGCCAGGTGGTGAATGCTGCGAAACTGCAACTTGGAGAGTTGTTCACGCAGGAGGAAGTGGACACCGGCCTGACCAACATTAAACAGCTCATGGAGGAAAACGGCTACTACCGGTCCTCCGCGCACGCTGAAGAAAGCAGGAACGAGGACACTCAGCAAATCGCGATAGTTTTTAGTCTGAAACCGGGTGCGCAGGCCAAGGTCGGCCAGGTGACCGTCACCGGCAGCCGGGTCTTTTCCCGCGATGAAATCGAGGACATCACCAAAATGCATGCCGGGGACCCGGTCACCGCTCAGCGAGTATCGTCAGCTTTGGATCGTTTGCGAAAGAAATATCAGAAACAAAACCGCTGGCTCGCTCAGGCGGCGATTTCCAGTCGAATCTACCGTCCGAAAACAAATACGGTTGACTTTGGCTTCAAGATTGATTCCGGTCCCACCATCGCAATAACTGTGGAGGGCTTCCGCATCAGCCACAGCGTTTTAAAGCAGAATGTCCCGGTCTATGAAGAGAATGCGCTGGATGACGATCTGCTGAACGAAGGCCGCCGTAATCTGCTCAACTATCTGCAAGCCCGCGGCTATTTCGAAGCAAAGGTGTCTTTTACAAAGAAATCCAACGCATCGGGCAGCGAATTACGAATCGTTTATGACGTTGATGCCGGCCCGCTGCACAAGCTGGTGAAAGTTGCGATTAAAGGTAACATGACCGACGATAAGGGTCTTCCCGAGGATATGCTTCGAGGTCACATGCAGACTGTCCCGGCAGGCCGGTTCTTGTTGCACGGCCGCTATAGCCAGCAACTGCTCTACGATGACGTCAAGACCATGGAAGCCCTGTATCGCGCCAATGGGTTCGAACAGGTGAAGATCACAACTAAAGTGCTGGACGATTACGAGGGTAAAAAGAATGTCATTGCGGTTTTTGTAAACATCGAGACCGGCCCGCAGACGATTGTGAGTGCGCTGCACATCGTAGGCAACGACACGAAATTGCCGGAACCTTTCCCGCTGTTGAACACCGCCGTGGGGCAGCCTTTTGCGGATTCCAAAGTAGGGGATGATCGGGACATCATTCTGAATTATTACTTCAATCAGGGATTTCCCAACGCAACTTTTGAAGCCTCCGCGAACCCAATGTCAAATGATCCGCACCGGATGGATGTTACGTTCACCATACACGAGGGCGAGCAGCTCTTCGTGGATAGGATATTCGTCTCGGGACTGTATTACACCCATCCGTTTGTGGTGCAGCGCGAATTACTCATGAAACCAGGGAATCCCCTGAGCCAGAACGATATGCTGGAAACTGAACAGCGCTTGTATGATCTTGGCATCTTCAGCCAGGTGGAAACGGCCGTGCAAGATCCGGACGGGGTTGATCCCAAAAAGAACGTGTTGGTGGATGTTCGAGAAGCCAAACGATACACGCTGACGTACGGAGGTGGATTTGAATTTCAGACGGGGCAGCCGAGCGGAAGCGGATCGCGGCCCCTCGGGGCCACAAGCGTCAGCCCACTGGTTTCGCTGGGAGTCACGCGACTCAACTTTCGCGGCCGCGATCACACTATTACTTTCGACTCACGGGTTGGACGCCTGCAACAACGTGGATTAGTCAGCTATCAGGCGCCGCGCTGGTTTAACGACCCCAACTTAAAGATGTCCATTACGGCTTTCTATGATAATACCCTCGATGTAACGACTTTCAGTTCGCAGCGCCTGGAAGGTTCGGTTCAAGCGGAGCAAACGATTAGCAAAGCTACCACCATGGACTACCGTTTTACCTATCGCCTGGTAAAGGCGAGTAACGTCGCCATCAGTCCGAATCTGATTCCGCTATTATCGCTTCCAGTGCGAGTCGGAGAGCCCGAATTCACGTATGTTCGGGACAAGCGCGACAATGCATTTGAAAGTACACGCGGGAGCTACACCACGGCGAACGGCGGCGTGGCCTCCAGTTATTTTGGTTCCGAGTCCGACTTCAGCAGGATTCTGGTGCAGAATTCTACCTACCATGCGTTTGGTAAGAACAAAATTGGCGCTAAAAGATTTGTGTTGGCGCGCTCGACCTCGGTCGGCGTCGAAGATCCGTTCCGCAATACCGTGAATGTCGCCCCCGGTCAGACCGCTCCTTCTGGGACAAACCTGATTCCTCTAGCCGAAAGATTCTTTTCCGGCGGCGGCAATTCGCACCGGGGTTTTGGATTGAACCAGGCAGGCCCGCGCGATCCTCAAACCGGGTTTCCGCTGGGGGGGAGCGCTCTGTTCCTCAATAATGTCGAACTCCGGCTTCCCCCGCTGAACCTTCCTTATCTTCAGGACAACGTAAGCCTGGCAATTTTTGACGACGCAGGGAATGTGTTTGCCGACGCGAATGACATGCTGCATAGCCTGATACGATGGCGGCAAAAGAATCCCCAGATATGTCTTCAACAAGCCACGGCGCCTGCCTGCGACTACAACTACATATCGAATGCGGTGGGACTTGGCATCCGTTATAAGACACCGATAGGCCCCGTGCGGTTTGACCTTGGCTATAACTTGAACCCGCCGGCGTTCCCAAGTTTCGAAGTTCTTCCCGGGTCTACTACCAGCACTTTTGTGCCGCAACATGCGCCCCATTTCAACGTTTACTTCAGCATAGGGCAGAGTTTCTGATGAACTGGAAGGTCTCCATTGCGCTGCTCGCACTTAGTCTGTTGTCCCCGGCGCAATTCGCCGGCGCTGGAAGTGTCGTGGACCGCATTGTTGCCACCGTCAACGGGAAAATCATTTTGCAGAGCGATTGGGAGGACGCAAGCCGGTACGAAGCGTTTATCGCCGAACGTTCGTTGAACACATTCACCGCCGCTGATCGTAAAGCCGCTCTTGACCACCTCATTGACCAGGAGTTACTGCGTGAGCAAATGCGCGCTGCGGATTCCTTGCAGCCTACCGAACAGGAGGTCGAGGGCCAGATCAAGGAAATCCGCAAGCAGTACGAAAGCGAAAAGACAATGACTGATGCGGAATGGAAAGATTTATTAGCCACGGCCCGATTGACCGAGGAAGATGTTCGGCGCCGGGTCACGTTGCAATTGGAATTGATTCATCTCGTGGACGTCCATCTGCGCCCGACCGCAAATATCAGCTCCGCAAATGTCGAAAGATACTACCAGCAGGAGCTGGTGCCGCAACTTCAGCAAGCCGGAGCAAAAGAAACGCCCCTGACTCAAGTCGCTCCCAAGATCAGGGAACTCCTGACCCAGCAGAAGATCAACGAATTACTTGTGACGTGGCTTCAGACGCTGCGCGCGGGAAGCGAAATTCATACCCATCTGTATTCCCCGGCTAATGAAAGCCGGGCGCAATGAGCGACGCGCCATGACGGCTCGCACGAAGCTTCCTTCTCGAAGACTCTGGAAATATGCGCTTCTTCTCGTGGCTCTAAGCGCCGCGGTCGTAGGTGTGCTGGCCTGGTACGCGACCACAAATTCATTTCAGGCTATGGTGCGAAATCGCCTGGTCAATCAGTTGCAGAGAATTACCGGAGGGCGCGTAGAGGTTGGCGGCGTGCACACGGTTCCCTTCAAGTTTCAGATTGAAGTTCGCAATCTTACGATCCACGGACGCGAGCGAGATACAGCGATCCCCTACGCCCACGTAGACCAGTTGATGGTCCATCTCAAACTTACTTCCTTGTTGACCTCAGGACTGACATTCCGGTCGGTTGTTCTCGAACACCCGGTGATCCATATAATTTTTTATCCCGATGGGAGCACGAACCAGCCAGCGCCTGAGAGGGTTATGCGGTCCGGCAATAAGGCGCTGGAAAACCTTTTTGCCCTTTCCATCACTGAATTGGAAGTACGGCGCGGCGAGCTATTCTGGAATGACCAGCGGATCCCGCTCGATTTCACCGCCAGCGACGTCTTCGCGGACATGAATTACTCGTTATTGCACCGCCGATATGAAACGAGTCTTCTGCTGGGTAAAGCCACAACGCGATACGGGAATTTTACGCCGGTTTCGTGGACGGCCTCAGCCCACCTTAGGCTCGCCGAGAACAGCATTGAAGTGCAGTCGCTGAGGATGACCTCGGGACGTTCCCGCATCCAAGCCGCGGGTACGCTAATTAATTTCATCCATCCGACCGTCAACGCCACGTACGATGCCGTGTTTGACCTGAATGAAGTGCGGGCTATTGCGCATATTCCTGAAATTCGTGGAGGTGTTATCGAAGCGTCGGGAAAAGGGGCCTGGAGCACAACGGACTTTTCCTTGATAGGGAAGTTGGAAGCAAAAGATCTGAGCTTCCGGAATGGATCTCTTACTCTTCGTGATGCAACGTTTAAAAGCGGATACTCGGTGGATCCGCAGCGAATACTACTTCCAGATATCGCAGGAAACATTTTGGGCGGGGCGGTTGCGGGGAGTGCCGAAATCACAGATTGGCAAACACTACAGAGTTCACCACGAAAGTCAAAGATGGGCGGGGAATTAGACCGGGAATCCAGGGTCCGTCTGGAGCTAAGAGACATTTCCGCCTCCGAGGCAGCCAAAGCGATCTCCACTGCCAGGCGGCCTTTCAGCAAAATGAACATTGTGGGAGACGTCACTGGCACGGTGAACGCCACTTGGTACCGTTCGCCTGCGAACGCCGTTGCGGACATTGTCTTCGATGTGGTGGCGCCCGCAAAGTTGAGGCCGGGGCAATTGGCTGTCAATGGACATGCCCGCACGACCTATCGGCGAGCTACCCAGGAACTTGTGGTCTCCGAGTTTACGGCCAGCACTAAAGCTACACAGATTAAGGCGTCGGGAACACTTTCGAGTTCGGCAACCGTCAATCTATCTGTCTCCACCTCAAACCTTGGGGAATGGCAGCCGATATTGGTTGCGGTGGGCTATGATCAGCCGGTTCCCGTTCGACTCCTCGGGCCGGCGTCGTTTAATGGAATGGCGACGGGTCACCTCTCCTCCATCACATTTTCTGGGAAATTACAGTCGGGGAACTTCGATTTCATAGTTCCGGCCACCTCCCGCACGCCGGAAGAGGATGTGCATTGGGATTCGTTCGTGACTGATATGCGACTCTCGCCAGCCGGCCTTGCATTGCGAAATAGCGAGTTGCGTCGCAATAGCACCGCGATCCACTTTGACATTAACCTTGGGCTTGAGGACCGGCACTTCACACCCACCAGTCCATTCACTGCCCGAATAGATATGCAGCACGCCAATCTTGGTGAATTAATGGAGATGGCGGGGTACCGCTATCCTGCAAGTGGAATGATGGATTTATCCGTCCAGCTCGCAGGAACACGCTCTGATCCTGAAGGAAATGGCCAAATTCATATCAGCGATGCCGTGATCTATGGCCAGCCGGTGCAGCAGGTGAGCTCAACCCTAAGCTTCAACCGGCACGAATTGGTTTTGCACAACCTTGAGATGGCGCAACTTCAGACCCGGGTGATGGGAGACGCGAGCTACGATTTTTCAGCGCGATCGTTTTCGCTCGACCTTTCCGGCTCGCATTTCGATCTTGCCCGCATCTCAAAGCTTCGGTCCAGCCGCGTTTCGGTTCAAGGCACACTCGATTTCGTGGCTCGCGGTTCAGGAACTATCGAGAATCCAGATATCAAGGCCCAGATCCATCTGCGGAATTTGACTGTGGATCAGGAACTCGCCGGAGACTTCACTTTAAATGCTGTATCCCAAGGTCCGGAGATATATCTCAGCGGAGTTTCGCAATTCAAGACTGCGGAACTGGGCTTGAAGGGCACGGTTCGTCCTTCGGGAGATTGGCCTGCCAGCCTTGATTTACATTTTGCTCGTTTGGACATAGACCCGGTCTTGTTGGCTTATCTACGTGGCCATGTTACGGGACACTCCTCTGTAGCGGGCGACCTTCACATGGAAGGCCCGCTTCGCCGTCCTTCAAAACTTAACCTCGCAGGGAACCTAACGGACCTGTCCGCGGATATTGAACACGTAAAGTTGCATAACGAAGGCCCGGTTCAATTCGCCATTGCAAACCACCTCCTTAAAGTGAGCCATTTTCATCTCCTCGGCGACGATACCGATCTATCGGGAGAAGGTTCGGTGAATTTGTCCGGTGGTCGCGAACTTGATTTCCGGGCGCGTGGTCAACTCAATCTGCAATTAATTCGGAGCTACAACCCTGATTTCACTGAGTCCGGCACCGTTAATGTAGATATGAGCGTGACCGGCACCGCGTCGAACCCACTTGCCCAGGGGAGGATGCAAATTACCAACGGTTCCGTGGCGTATGCCGATTCCCCGAGCGCGCTCAGCGGAATTAATGGGTCGCTGCTATTCAATCAGGGTCAGTTTCAGATCGAAAAGCTGACAGGGCACGTGGGCGGGGGCACGGTCGCGTTTCAAGGGCAGGCGAACTGGTCCAATCGGGTGCTTAATTTCGACTTGGGATTGCACGGACAAGAAGTGCGGCTCAGATATCCTCAAGGCGTCAGCTCCACCGCGAATCTTGACTTGCAGCTCAGCGGCAGTTCGGTCGCCTCGACTCTCACCGGCGATATCACCGTGACCAAGGTTGCAGTGACTCCCGGCTTCGATTTTGGGGCATATCTGCAACGCACGGCGCAGTCCTCTGCCATTTCGCAAACTAATCCTGTGTTAAATCGGGTCAGGCTTGATATCCACATTGTGACGGTTCCTGAATTGCAAATGCAGACAGCCGTAATCAGACTGTCGGGGGACGCGGATCTACATCTTCGGGGAACGGCAGCAAAGTCAGTCTTGCTGGGACGGGCGGATGTGCTTGAGGGCCAGGCCTATTTCAACGGCACCAAATACCGGCTGGAGCGGGGTGACGTGACTTTCACCAATCCGGTAACCACTGTCCCGGTGGTTGATTTGCAGGCTTCCACGCGAGTTCGCGATTATGATCTGACTCTGAATTTGAACGGCCCTGCGGACAAGCTCAACTTGACCTACCGGTCCGAGCCGCCTCTCCCCACGTCGGATATTATTGCGTTGCTGGCTTTTGGCCAGACCACTCAACAGTCCGCTCAGTTGCAGCAGTCCGGTGCGCCATCGGTAAGTCAGGCTGCCTCCAATGCGATTCTTGCCGCCGCGCTCAACACTGCGGTCAACAACCGTGCGCAACGGCTATTTGGAGTCAGCAGAATAAAAATAGACCCACAAGGCTTGAACACGGAGACTTCTCCAACTCAATCCGGGCCTGCGATCACAATCGAGCAGCAGGTGGCCAGCAACATTACGGTCTCTTACAGCACAAATGTGGCACAGACTTCGCAGCAGGTCATTCAGGCGGAATACAACGTAACGCGCAACATTTCGATCGTAGCGATCCGGGACGAAAACGGAGTGGTCAGCTTCGACGTGAAAATCCGGCGTCGCAAGAAATAGCGTCTCGCGAGCTCTGACGTAATTCATGTCCACTGCATCCCAAGACGATTCTTTTTTATCCGAGTCCGAAGGGATGGTGGATTCGCAACTCCGATCGAGAGGCATACGCGATGTCCGGGTGTTGAGGGCAATGGCTAAGGTACCGAGGCACGAATTCGTGGCTCGGCAATTTCGCTCGCAGGCGTACGAAGATCATCCCATTCAAATCGGCGAAGGCCAGACTATTTCACAACCTTATATCGTTGCTCGAATGCTGGAAGCCATGGCGCTGCTCCCGTTGGATGTTGTGCTGGAAATTGGAACCGGTTCGGGATATCAGACCGCGCTACTTGCGGAATTGAGTCATTTCGTTTTCTCGATTGAACGCTACGCATCTCTGGCGATCGAGGCCCGAGCCACCCTGGCACGTCTGGGATACCAAAACGTCACGGTTTCAGTCGGCGACGGTAGTTGCGGTTTGCCGGGGGAAGCGCCCTTCGATGCAATCGTCGTTTCCGCCGCTGCTCCCCAGATACCGATGGCACTATTCGAACAGCTGCGCGAGGGCGGAAGAATGATTGTGCCGGTCGGCCCTCCGCAATTTCAGCAACTGCAACTGGTGCGGAAGAGAAACAATCGTGCCGAATCTATCAGTCTCGAGCCATGCCGCTTCGTGCCCCTGGTTGGAGCACAGGGGTTTGGGTTGGAGTAAGCGGCCTGCCATCCGGTTATCGGCGTTCTACTTTACAATCTTTGAGTGAACGTTTTTCGCGAACTTGGCGTCACCATGGAAATGATCAAGTGGGAGCACTCCGTCTTCGCGCTTCCGTTTGCTCTGTGTGGAGCACTGCTGGCCGCTCACGGACTTCCCACCGCGCATCAACTGATATGGATTGTGATTGCGATGGTTACGGCGCGCTCGGCCGCGATGGCCTTCAATCGTCTGGCCGACGCCGGCACTGATGCTGCCAATCCACGGACAAAAATGCGAGCCCTCCCATCGGGCGCGCTTACGCCGGCTTTCGTGGCTATGTTTGTTGTCGCATCGAGCCTGGCATTTGTGTTTGCAGCCTCACGGTTGAATCATTTGGCATTTGTGCTCTCGCCGGTGGCGCTCATGGTGATACTGCTTTATTCCTACACCAAACGGTTTACTCGCTGGTCTCACCTTGCGCTGGGATTTGCTCTTGGCATTGCGCCCGCAGGAGCGTGGATTGCGGTGCGAGGCTCGCTCGATCCGAGGATTCTATTATTGACCGCGGCGGTTACTTTCTGGGTCTCGGGATTCGACGTATTGTACGCATGCCAGGACTATGCCTTCGATTCTTCTGTCGGTCTACATTCAATTCCGCGCTATTGGGGAGTTGTAAAATCCCTTTGGATTTCGCGATTCTTTCACGCCGCCATGTTGCTTTTGCTTATCAGTCTCATTTTCGTTTTCAATTTGGGCGGCTGGGCTATGGCGGGCGTGGCAGCGGTGGCTCTGCTGCTGTTTTATGAGCACTCTCTGGTCCATGCCAATGATCTGAGCAGGCTCAACGCCGCATTCTTCACCATGAACGGAGTGGTATCAATTGTGTTCTTTGTATTCGTGGCTGCGGATGTACTGCTGCGAGGTTGAACAGAACGTCCGCGGACGGAGAGTATCCACTTAAATTGCTCTTACGACGCCGTGATGGTGTTGGAGTTTATCCAGTGAGACAGACAAAGCTTGTGACTTCCTTTCGATAGCTGCGATATCATCATGGAGATGCCGCATTCATTTCAGACCGACGACTCGCGACTGAAGGTGATTCACGAAAAGGTTATGTGCCGCGAGCGCTTAACCGGACAAGACGCGCTCGATCTTTATCGCGCCTCTGACATTCTTGCGGTTGGCTGGCTGGCCAATACCGTGCGCGAGCGCATCCATGGCGACAGGACGTACTTCAATGTGAACCGCCACATCAATCCGACGAATGTTTGCGTGGCGGCCTGCCGTCTGTGCGCCTTCGGCCGCAAGAAAGACTCGCCCGGCGCATACACCATGGCGCTCGAAGAGGTTTTCGAGACGGCGGCGTCGGGATATAGCGAGGCGGTCACGGAGTTCCACATTGTTGGCGGACTGCATCCCGATCTTCCTTTCCAGTATTTTCTTGACCTTATTTCCGGACTGAAAGAGCGCTTCCCGCAGGTGCATTTAAAGGCTTTCACCATGGTGGAAGTTGCGTATCTGGCAAAGCGCGCCAAGCTTTCGATTGCGCAGACTCTGGCACAATTGAAAGCGGCGGGCCTGGATTCGTTGCCCGGCGGAGGGGCGGAAATCTTCGCCGACCGCGTCCGGCACATTATTTGCGACCATAAAATTGACGGCGGCGAGTGGTTAGAAACCGCGAAACTGGCTCACCAGATGGGATTGAAGTCCAACGCTACCATGCTCTACGGGCATGTGGAGAACGATGAGGACCGCGTGGATCATCTGCTCAAATTGAGAGACCTGCAGGATGAGACGGGCGGATTCCAGACTTTCATCCCGCTTGCATTCCATCCCGATAACACTCCGCTTCAGCATTTGCCGAAAACAACGGGAATGCTGGACCTCAAGCAAATTGCGGTAGGCCGCCTGGTGCTGGACAACTTCGCCCACATCAAAGCCTACTGGCAAATGATGACGGCTAAGATTGCTCAGATCGCGCTTCGATTCGGAGCGGACGACATTGACGGAACTGTGGTCGAAGAAAAAATCTACCACGACGCCGGGGCTACGACTCCACAGGGAATGCGGCGTCAAGATCTGGTGCGGTTGATTCGCGAAGCGGGACGCGAACCTGTCGAACGAGATACCCTCTACCGGCCGGTAACGCGGACGGAGACGTCGGTTACCGTCGCGGTGTAGAGAGGCCCGAGTTCGCACGCCAGACGAAAGTCCAAGGACGTTTTGCGCACTCGATCGGTTCTCCTACGCGCATCGCAAGAGGAATGACGGTCTGTTCCGTTCGTGGAGATTCTCGCCTCAGCGAACACTCCGGGATCGCAGCTATCCCATCTTGCGAACATCCGGTGAGCGCGATGCTATCCTCGCCCTCTACGCTCCGAACTCACCATGGCATGCCTTAGCAGCAGGTTCACTTTAGTCTGATATCCCCTGCCATAAGCCTTCAGCCACTTCAAGATATCTGCATCCAAACGCATCGTCACCGGCTTCTTTGGCGGGCGGTAAAACTTGCCGACCTCGGCTCCACTCCAGTCAATCACGACGGCGACATCGGAGAAGTCAATGTCTTTGTCTTTTTTCGCGCCGATGGCGGCGATGTCTCGCCTTTGATGCTTGTTGAGCCTCTTCATAGCTCCTCCTCTCCTGTGGAGCGGCCGCTCGGGCAGAAATAATGCGAATGATTTCCTCTTCGTCTCTCTCAAACCAGCTATGAACCACGAGCAGGATCGTGCCGGGATCAATAGCTCCGAGAGTAATCAACGTTCCTCCTCGCCGGACGACGCATCCAGCTGCGTTAGAGCGCATGGATCATTGAAAACGAGAACAGCAGTCTCAAACCCAACATCGTGCTTAAGACGATTCCGCAGGTTTTTGTCTTCGTCCCATTCAAAGCGCATAGTCCGAACATAAAGCAAGCGTAATGCAAGTTTAAGGGGGTGTCAATACCACTGTACGTACATTGGATTTGATTAACGACTTAGTTGAAACCCCGCATAAAAAAACGGAACCTACTGAAAGAATTCTCCCATATCCGGGGCGGAAGCGGACGCCGCCGGAAGATCAGCTACACCAAGCGCCTTGAGCGTTAACCGGAATGTGCTCTCGTGTTGATAGAGAGTCGTGGACTGGTATCCTGCTTTCGCCTTCGGACTGATCACCAGGGTGGCAACCTGCCCGCCGCCATGTGCGGAATCGCCGGCATCCCCCTCATCAAAAGTAATAATCAGCAGAGAGTTTTGAAATGCTGAGCCGTGAATTAGTGGATCAATATTATTCTTCAGCCATAGGTCGGCATTTGCCAACTTCTGAGTATCGGTGCAGGTGGAAAGACCAGATGGGCAATCGTGCGCGTCATCCGACAAGTCAGGAGCAATGAAGCTGTAGTCTGGAAGAGAGCCGTCGCTTGTATCCGACGCGAGCTGCGCGAACGGGACCACGTTGCCCGCCTGAGTTGGGCTGTTGATCACATCGGACAGATATGCGAATGGATTATGGCGACGAACGTACGCGCCGGTGTCCGGCCCCAGGTATCCGATTTGCGGGAGCGCCTCTGCGTAACATTTCCAGGTCTTGCCCGCTGCTGTTAGTGCGCGCACAATATTGTCCAGCGTTACCGGACCGGGATATGCGTCGCCGAGGGTTCCGGTGATTGATGTGCCTTCGCCCACCGTTAACGTGAAGTAGTTGGGCAGCGAGGGGTGCGCGTCCGCAAAATATTGAGTTGCCAATCCGTATTTTGAGGCCAGGCTATTGAAATACGGCATATTTGAGTTGCCGACGACCTCACCGTAGCTGTGATTTTCTTCCACGAGAAGAAAAACATGAGCGAATTGTGGAATGCCGGCATTGCCGCCGCTTCCACCACCGCCGCCGCCCGTTCCAGTTGTGCCGCCTCCCGGCATTGTGCTTCCGCCTCCGCAACTGCAACACATCGCGGTAATTCCAATCGCGAACAGCAGAATCCGGGAACGTGCCTTCATAGGCCAACCTTTTTCTGAATGGCAAACTCTTAGAGGGTTAACAGTGGCACAGCGTTGCACCCTTTTGGTTGATCGGGTTTAGAATTAGTGACGCAGAAGTACGCATGGATCCCCGAGCCTCGCATGAATGTTCACATCAGCTATAAAATCCACAAGAGTCCCGATATTGAGAGAGAAATCAACCATCTGCTGGAAAAACTGAACCGGCGCCTGCGCGCTTTTCGCCCGGAGCTCGTGCATTTGAAAGGGCTGATTGATCACGGGTCGCCGCGTGAAGGCGCCGTGGTGTCGCTGAACTTGCGTTTGCCGTCGGGCCAGATGGCAGTGCAGGAATCTGGCGCGAACGCGCTCGCCGCCTTGAAGGCGGCGTCCGATGAGTTGGTTCTTCAGGTCGGCAAGCACAAGGCCCTGCTTCGTAGCTCACATAAGTGGCGAAGGAGGGGTTCCGATGCTTCCTTTAATGGCGGCGGAGAGGAAAAGCACCCGATCCCGCTTGAGGCCGAAGCCAGGCCCGTTTCTCCAGACGCGCCGCCGCCCGAGGATATCCGTTCCTACGTCAACACCCACCTGGGAAGGCTTGAGCGCTTCGTGGAGCGCGAACTCTATTTTCGCGAAGTGACAGGCCAGATGAGTCCCGATTCGGTAACAAAAGACGAAGTGGTGGATGAGGTCGTGGTCCGTGCTTTGAGCGGGCTGGAAGAGGACCACGACCGTTTGGCTCTTGAGCCCTGGTTCTATCGTCTCGCTGTCCAGAGCATTCAAGATTTATTTGCACGATCTGGCGAGGGAATGTTGGATGTTCGACTGGATGGTTCAGCGTCTTCCGGAACTGCGGACGGCGGAACAGAGCCAGAATTCCATCTAGCGGACGAATTCTTGCGCCGGACTGATTCGACGGGGGATGACGGGACCGCGACTCCAGAGGATGCTGCTTACACCGATGAGTTAATTTCTCTCGTACAGTTCGCCCTTGGAGACGTGAGTGAAAGCGACCGTGGGGCTTTTATCCTGGACGCTCTTGAAGGCTTCAGCGTCGTTGAGATTGCGGCAATTACGGATCGCAAGCCGGACGAGATACGATCTTCCATCTCCGCCGTTCGGAAAAAGCTTCGGCAATCAACGCGCATTCAGCAGGGATTCAGAGAGAAGCGTCTTCAGAGAACGGGGACCGACTGAGTCTCGCTTACGGTAGCGGTTCTCCATTATTGGATTCCAGAGATTCATATCAATCGGCATTCTCCCCGTGGTAAGGTCTCAACTCGTGAAGTCAAGCATATCTGCATCTGAGGAAACCGTTGTAACCGGCGCCGCTCCAGAAGGAGCCGGCGATCCGGAGTCGGCGGCGCGCGCGGTTCGTCAGATGTTCACTTCGATTGCCCCGCGGTACGACCTGCTCAATCATGTTCTCTCGTTCAATGTAGACCGCCTGTGGTGGGGAAGAACTGCCCGGAGTTTCGCGGAAGTGTTGTCGCGGCCGGATGCGAGGGTATTGGATTTGTGCTGTGGGACGGGAGACTTGACGCTTGCTCTCTTGAAGAAGTCCAAAGTTTTTTCGGGAAGGATTGTAGGCGCCGATTTTGCGCATCCCATGTTGCAGCGTGCAAAGCAGAAGGCCGCCCGCACTTCGTTGCAATTCATGGAAGCCGATGCGCTTCGCATCCCGGTTGTGGACGCGCAATTTGATCTTGTAACCTCAGCCTTTGGATTCAGAAATCTTGCCGACTACGATGCGGGTTTGCGGGAAATTGCGCGCGTGCTGCGGCCCGGAGGGGAATGTGGAATCCTCGATTTTGGAGCGCCTGACGGGTTTATCGGAAAGCTTTATCGAATTTATTTCAAGCACGTCCTTCCCGCGGTCGGTTCGCTCATCTCCGGCGTTCAGGGACCCTACCGGTATCTTCCAGCATCGGTGGAGCGATTTCCATCTCCGTCGGAGATGCTGAAGCGAATGGAGCGTGCGGGACTGGCTGAAGTTTCCTGGACGCCATACACCTTTGGGATTGCCGGCCTGTTCCGCGGCAGGAAGCGGCGGTAGTGCAAGAAAGCGGCGATTATGCTTCGGCTGGGCTTTCTGCCTTAACCGGGGAAGGAACAGCAAAACTGTCCGCAAAGGCTTCGGAAATTGTGTAACGAATCACATCCTCATAGTAGGGCCCGAGAAAGTCGCGCAAGCGCCCAGTATTGATGATTGGCCCATCGAATAAATAGTCCACAGCTTCGGGGGGAAACTCGGAGACCCCAATCTTCTGCAAAATGCTCATAAGCTGCCGGGTCGCCCATCGGCCGGGGATTCGCAATAGTTTCGTCCCCGAAATTTCGGCGCAAGTCTGTAGCGCGAGAGGTTCGCCCCGCCCCGCAACGTTCAGAATGGTTAGCCGCTTTGATTCCGGGTCGGTTTTCCGGAGAATAAACTGAATGACCCGCGCAACGTCTTCGACGTGAACGAACTGAATCTGGCTTTGGGCGTATTTTTTCCCCCACGGCAGGATGCACGGCAAGCGCTTACCGTCCTTCATCACTCTCACATCTCGACTGTCAGGATCACGGGGCGGCGCGCCGCGAAACGCGCCAACGAAGTAATTCGAAATTCCGGCTCCTGCGAACACCGCGGAACGCAACAGGTACACGCTGCACCCTCTAGCGGACGGAGCGCGCTGCTGGACAGCCTGGTCTGCCTCTAACTTGTGGATTGCAAGCGAAAGGGAAGCAGCGGCGAGCTTTTGATCTTCGGAAACCGGCCCGCCCAGACGGGTTCCGTAAGCAAGAGCGCAGCTCAGAAATATAAATTTCTTTATGATTTCTTCATCGCGATTCACTTCGGTGAGTGCCTCAAAAACACGAGCGGTGCCCGCGACATTGATCTGCCACGTCCGGGCGGCATCATCACTTCGAGAACCAGAACTACCGGTGAAAGAAGCCAGATGAATGACGGCGACCGGACGGAGGGTCCGCATCAGGAGAAACAATTCCCGGCATGACTCTTCCAGACCCAAATCCAGCCGGACAAAATTCACGGTATGACTCGTCCCCGGCGGGGTCAGGCCAATTCCGGTAACTGCATACTCCTTCAAATGCGGTAAAAGCCTGATCCCCAGGCGGCCGGAGATTCCCGTGAGTATAAGGTTCGGCTTGTCCTCATCCATCACTTCGGCCCGGTTGAAGGCTCACTCTCTGGGGTATGAGGGCCACGCATTCCCTGCGGCGAATTTGCGGGAGGCGCTGGCGATTTTGAGGCGAAATAGGCTTCGTCGAAGCTCGGCTTGGCGGATTGTTGCATTGTCTGCACATCATCCTGCATTTTCTGTTTTTGCAAGCTTGACCGAATCTCATCCTTTACGCGGTCAAGCGGAATCGTGTCCTTCGATTCCAGCTTGTAAACAAAATATCCAGCTGGATCGGTCAACACTTGGGACACCTCCCCGGTCTTCATATCCAGCACACTGGCCTGTGATGGCGGAAGAGAGGCACGGCGAACCTTTTCCATTTTTACCGCCGGAGGGGTGGCTTTGAAATTGGCGAATTTGTAGGCTTCCGCCTCCAGTTTTGTAAAATCTTCTCCCGCCGCCGCCCTTGCTCGCAGGTCGTCAGCTTCCTTCTTCATCGCCGCTTCGGAATCCCCCTGCTGTTTCTTGGCGTCCGCGGCGCTCAAGGGTTCCTTGGGAGGAGTTTGCTGCTGTTGCGTTCGCGGAATATAAAGGCGATCCAACGTCGCTTCTTCGTAAGCGGCTTTATTGTTCCGGTAATAATTTTCGATTTCCTGGTCGGGAATCTTGGCCGAGTCTTCCTGAAGGCTCTGTGCCAATTGGCGAGTCAAAACCTGCAATCGCGCCAGCTTCAAGAGTTCCTCGTAATGCTCGCCCCGGTCCAGGCCCCGCTTATGCGCTTCGTTGGCCATGATGAGTGCAGTTGCATATTGAGTGGCAAACTGCTTTTCCGCCTGCGGTGGCACTTTCAAAGTATCCACCAATCGCTCGAATTCAGCTCGAGTGACAACGGTCTTACATTCCGCTCCGGCGTTTTTCTGGGCGCCGGCAGTCTTCGCTTCGGGCGAAGCGCAAACGCCTTTAATGGTGATAACGGCCGGATTAGAAACCTGCTTCGTCGCAGTCTTAGTGCCCGAAGATCTGGCTGACTCGCGAGGCTTTGCGCTCGTGGCCGGTGAACCTTCCTGGCCGACTGCAAAACTCGCGACCAGAAGAAATAACAATACAAATCGCATCATGCAGGAAATTCCTCCAGAAAATTGAAAGGGACATCGAAATCGTAGCACAATGCCCCGCTGAATAGACGGCGCATGGCTTTTCCGAGCCAATAACTTCCGGGGCATCCTTCGTCCCAGTCCAAGTTGGCGAAATACACCGGTCCGGCGATAATGCCCTCATGGCGGATGCCCACCTGGCCTATAGCTCGCAATCCATGCGAAGGGAAAAGCGCGCCGTCGCCGGCAGTTCGGTGCTTGCTTCCCTGGCGATCACTGCTTTAAAAATTGTTGTCGGCCTGACCACCGGCAGCTTGGGCATTCTATCGGAGGCCGCCCATTCAGCGCTGGACCTGATCGCCTCAATCATTACTCTTTTCTCCGTGCAGGTTTCAGATAAACCGGCCGATGCCGACCACCAGTACGGCCACGGCAAAGTTGAGAATTTTTCAGCGTTCATCGAAACCGGTTTGTTGCTTCTGACCTGCGTCTGGATTATTTACGAGGCTATCAACCGGCTGTTTTTCCATCACGTGGATATTGAGCCCACGGTGGCCGCCTTTCTCGTCATGTTCTTTTCCATGCTGCTGGACTTTTGGCGATCCCATGCCTTGGGCAGGATCGCCGCCAAATATGACAGCCAGGCTTTAGAGGCGGACGCGCTCCACTATTCCACGGATATTTGGTCCAGCGGCGTTGTGGTTGTTGGCCTGTTACTGGTAATGATTGGGCACAAATTTGCCTTGGGATGGTTGCGCGACGCCGACCCGGTGGCAGCTCTCTTTGTCGCGGGAGTGGTAGTTTATGTGAGTTCCAGGCTCGCGCGCAAGACAGTGGATGCTTTGTTGGACGCCGCTCCCGCTGGAGTGCGTCTTCGCATCATAGCCGCCCTGCGCAATGTCGAGGGATTGCTTGAAGTGGATCGCGTTCGCATTCGCCGGGCGGGAAACAAATACTTTGCCGACCTCTCCATTGGATTGGCCCGCAACGTTACCTTTCAGCGTTCGGAGCAGGTTGCGGACGCGGTAACCGCCGCGGTGCATAATGTTCTGCCGGACGCCGACGTCGTAGTCCATTCCACGCCGCGCGCCGCTTACACGGAGAATGTGTTTGACAGGGTGCGCGCCGTTGCCACCCGGCATAATTACAATGTGCATGATGTCAGCGTTCAGAATTTGCATGGACGTTTGCACGTCGAGCAGCATCTCGAACTCGATGAACATTTGAGTTTGAAAGAAGCTCACGATCACGTCACCCTGCTGGAATCTGAAATTCGCCGCGAAGTTCCAGAAATTTCGTCCATCCTGACTCACATCGAAAGCGAGCCCGCCACCATCGAGAAGGGTGACGAAATCCGTCGTGACGCCGGATTGGAGAGACATCTCAAGAAAGTGGCTGCCCAGTTTCCAGAGATTCTTGACGTGCACGACATAGCTGTGAAGCGCGTCAGCAACAGATTGCATGTGTCCTGCCATTGCACTCTGTCGGATGAATTGCCGCTGTCCCGCGTGCACGATATTTCGACCGAGTTGGAAATTCGATTCAAGCAGGAGGAGCCGTCTTTGTTCCGTGTGCTAATCCATCCGGAACCGAGAACGGACAATCGGCGGTAGCGAGTGGAATGGAGAGTCAGTCTTCTTTGCCCGGTAAAACGCACCCATTGCGCGGATACCTTTACATCGCAACTGCGACGTTTTTTTGGGGAGTCTCGGCAGCCATGGGGCGGGCGGCGTTCACCGGACGCTTGCGCTTGCCTGGTCCTTCTTTCGCTCCGATCAATCCGCTGATTCTTTCCCAGAGCCGCGCAACGCTGTCATTACTTTTTCTGCTGCCGATTTTGGGGGTCCGTCGCGGCTGGAGAGGCTTAAGAATATCCCGCGTGGATTCCGTTCGCATGGCCCTTCTTGGAGTATTTGGAATCGCAGCCGCCAACTATTTCTATTACCTCGCCATACAAGAAACCACAGTTGCGACCGCGATAACGGTGCAATATACCGCGCCCATCTGGGTCTTGCTTTATATGGTTGCACGGGGTTTTCAGAAGCCGACGATTCAAAAAGTGGCCGCAGTCGCGCTGGCAGTCATGGGCATCGCGATCGCCATCGGCGCGTTCGGCTCGGACCACGCATCCCTGAACTTGATCGGCGTCGCCGCGGCACTGCTGGCGGCGTTTGCATATGCGTTTTATAACATCGCAGGACACAGCCTGATGGCGAGGCATGATCATTGGACCGTCATGCTGTATATGCTGCTGGCGGCATCAGTCTTCTGGCTCTTCATAAATCCACCATGGAAAATCATTGCCGCCCGGTACTCCGCGACGCAATGGCTGTTTCTTTCGGTATTTTCGCTGACCTCAATGTTAATTCCATTTTCTTTTTATTTCGCGGGTTTGCGTTATCTTGAACCTACGCGTGCTGTTGTAACCAGCTGCCTGGAACCGATATTTGCCATCCTGATCGCCGCGGTTGCGTTGGGCGAAGCGGTGCACCCCGTCCAAGGCGTGGGAATGATGATGGTGCTGGCGGCCATCGTTAGCATCCAGATGCCGGAGGCAAGAACACGTACAAATGTGGAGCAGCAGTTCGACTAATTCAAAGCACTTTAAGTTCTCGATCCGCTAAGGCCACGCCGGATTGTGACTTGAGCCGATCAAAATAGTGCTGTGTGTTCCTTACATCGCGTCCGATTTGCTCACGTAGAGATTCCACCGATGGGAACTTGATCTCATCACGCAAGCGTCTTAGGAAATAAATCCTGACTGCCGTTTCTTTCGCCATTTCGAGGGGATGAAAATTCAGCAAGTGAGATTCAATGGCAAAAGAATCGGCCCCGAAAGTTGGGCGGTTCCCTATATTCGTCACGGAATCGAAGCATTCTTCACCAATCCGGGTGCTGGTAATGTAAACCCCGTCTTTCGGAACGAGTTCGTCATATGCAGCCAGGTTGATGGTGGGAACGGCGTATTTGGAACCATATCCCCGGCCATGCGCGGGATTGGATTGAATACTGAACGGCCTGCCCAAAAGATGGCGGGCCCGGCTGACTTCGCCATCTTTCAACAGGCTTCGAATATGGGTGCTGGACACGGGTTCGCGCCTCACGCGCATCTCAGGATAAAGCTTTACATCGAAGCCCATGCGACGTCCGAACATCTTTAGAATGTCCGCGTCCCCAGATGCTTTCCATCCGAAACGAAAGTTATAACCTTCATGCACTTCATCAGCACGTAACCGGCTTTTGAGAATATCGCGGGCAAAGGATTGAGGAGTCATCTCGGAAAGATCATTGGTGAATGGGAGAACCATCGTGGCGTCGATTCCTGTCGCGGCAATCAGTCTCAATTTCTCCTGGATAGGTGTGATCAGCCTGAGTTCATTCTCCGGGCGAAGAATTCGCGTGGGATGCGGCTCGAAAGTCACCGCCAGCGAGCGCTTTCGCTGGGACAGGCCGCGTCCGGCGATTTCTTTCAATACCCGCGCATGGGCGAGGTGTACTCCATCGAAGTTGCCTACGCTAATAATCGTGGCGCCGAAATCGGAAGGCAGATCGTCGAGTTTGAGAAATACTTCCATACTACGAAAACGAAAGATCAATCCTCTCTAATCTCAAAATCCAGTTTCATGCCGTCATACGAAAGCCGCACATTCTCCGGAAATGAAGAGTTCGTGCCCGCGTGAGGCAAGTCATGGCAGATATGCGTAAAGAAAGCCCGCTTGGGCTGGAGCTTTTCAACAATTCGAAGCGAATTCTCAACCGTGGAATGGGTAGGATGCGGCTGCCGCCTCAATGCATCGAGGAACAGGACGTCCAAGTTTCGCAGCTGTGCCATTGATTCCTCGGGAATCTCGCTGTGATCGGTGAGGTATGCGGCAGAACCAAAGCGAAAGCCGAGGATTTCGGTTTCGCCATGGATAACCGTTATTGGTTGAAACTCTGCTCCGAACAAATTCAACGGGCCGGTGATTTCAATCAGTTCAAGCTGAGGGAGGCCGCCAAACTTATAGGACGGCGCGAAAATGTATCCGAACATGGCACGAATGAACTCGACGGCTTCCCGTCGCGCGTAGAGCGGCAGCTTGCCGGGCCTGTGGAGATAACTCAAAGGCCTGAGGTCGTCAATTCCTAAAAGATGATCGGCGTGGGTGTGCGTGTAAAGTACGGCGTCCAGTTTTCGGATGCGCTCGCGGATAGCCTGTTCGCGAAAATCAGGAGTAGTGTCAATCAGTACCGCGTAACCCGCATATTCGACCAGTATAGAGGGGCGGCTACGGCGGTCCCTGGGATCGGCCGAATGGCAGACGGCGCAATCGCAACCGATCGTCGGAACTCCCACCGACGTCCCACTGCCCAACACAGTCAGGGTAGCCTTCATCGCTTGGCGGCTGCGGACACGGACGCTTGGGGAGGACGAGCCAGGGCGTTGGTTACTTCCACGTAAGCCATGCGCAACTCGTAAAGGCAATTTTGCAGGAACGTTGCTTCCGCATTGGTCAAATTCCCCTTGGTTTTTTCTGACAGCAGGCTGAGTGTGTCAATGGTTTGGCGCGCGCCAATCAGGTCGAGGCGCGGCTGTCCGCCCTCCTCTTGCATGAGGCCCAGTTGCAGCATGGCCGTCATGTAAAGGGAGGCCATGAAGCGTTCGAAGGTCATTTCCAATTCTGTGGCAGAATGTCCGCTCTGCTCGACGCGGGAGTCCAAATCCCTTGAAGATTTTCGGTATGCTTCCGCCTGCGCTTGCAGTTCAGAGGCACTCGGAGATGGCGGCATTTCGTCCGCCTGTTCCGGCGCAATGGCACCGCGCGAAGAATCCGGCCCAGCCGCGGCCACGGGCGGAGCCGGCGTGGTGGTCGAAACCTGTTCTTCTGAAATATCCTTGCGCACTTCACCATCAGAGGTGAACAATCTTCGGTCAGTTACGGTAAAGGTTTCCTGTTTCTTTTCTGGCATAATTTTCCTTCAATGTTGAAAAACTTCGGAGAACGGGAGAGTCGTGACGTTGAGGTTTGTACCGTTCATCGGAATCGGCATAGCTGTCATCGCTATCTCGCGCCTAATATATCCCAGAGCAACGAGGTAAGGACCGTTTGCAAGGGGCAGGGAAGCCGCACTGGTGATCTCCCCCACGTCTTTGCCTTCCACATTGATTTTGGTTCCCGGTTCGGGCAGCGGCCCATCAACTTTGAATCCTGTAAACATTCGGTGGACATTTCCCCGCGATCGAATCCGTTCCACAATTTCCTGCCCGATGTAGCACCCCTTGGTAAAATGGAGCGCCCGCTGTTGTCCTGTTTCCTGAGGCAAATCTCGTTCGCGGATGTCCTTGCCGAACTGCGGCACTCCCTGCGCGATGCGAAGCAAGCCTATGGCTGTGGCGCCTACCGGCCTGATCCCATTATTTCTCAGCGCGCCCCGCAAGGAAGCGATATTTTCCGGGGGCGCCCACAGTTCATACGATGGAACAACCGGGCTATCCCCTCGAACGACGGTCAGCGGAACGTTTCGCCAGGTCGCGTCAACCAAATTGAGCGGCGGTAATTCCGGAAACTCCAACCCCGCATTTGCCAGCGCTGTCCGTGCCTCGGGACCGGCGATTCCCACAGCGCTAAGTTTGTCACTGTTATCGTTGACCTCGACGTCATCCATGATGATGTAGTGGTCAAAGAGTTCCAGCACTTTTTGCAGTTGGAAACGGTCCGTATCCACCAGCAGCGAATCGCCGCGATTGTACGCATAGAGATCGCCCAGGATTCGGCCCTGCGGGTTAAGCACAAAGGCGTAAACTCCACTCCCAACCCCCAGATCGCGCACGTTGTTGGTGACAATACCATTCAGCCAGCGCACCCGGTCAGAGCCGGTGAGAGAAGCTTTGGCACGCAATTCCAATCCGTAAACGCCGCATTTTGAACGCAATGCCTCGAATTCGGCGGGTACATCGCCGAAGTCCGGCGTCCCTATATATTCCTCCGCCCGGGGCGTAATCGGCCTGTCTTGAGATGCAGTCGGAATCATCTGAACTGCTTCATTATACAGGGCAAATTCCTCACTTTACGTCCCTGCCGGCACGGGTTGTGATTGCTGGAGTACTGGGCATTGACTGGCATCATCGGCGGGGGTACGCTAACAGCAATGGAACCTGCTTGCCTTCGGTCAGCGAGCATCCCGGTTGGTTTCAACTCAAGACAAGGAAAATCTGATTCGGGAACACCAGCGAGAAGGGATTCGTGTCAGGCCGAAACGTCATCTAAAGATGGCGATGAACGCGGGTAGAACGCAGGCAACGCGAGGAGGATGCGCCAAAGCTGAATGAAAAAAAGTATTGCGATTACTCCGAATATTGAGACTCTTTTCGGAACCCGGGACGAAAATCTGCGCGTTCTCGAAGATGGTCTGAACATCAACATTGATCTCCGCTCTGATTCCTTGCAAATTGAAGGCTCTCCAGGCGACGTATCGCGCGCCCAGCAAATATTTACCGATTTTGACCAACTCCAAGGCTCAGGGCATCTCTTCCATAATGGAGATTTGAACAGCATGCTGCGAGTGCTGGTTGCTGATCCCAAGGCGACGCTGCGCGGATTGGCTGAGGCGGGAAAGTTGCGGTCGCTTGGCCGCCGCACCGTGCAGCCCAAGAGCTTGAACCAGCGCCGCTATCTTGACGCCATCGAGAAGCACGACATGGTGTTTGGCATCGGCCCCGCCGGTACGGGCAAGACCTATCTGGCCGTCGCCATGGCAATTTCTGCGCTGCTTTCGAAACGAGTCAACCGAATTATTCTGGCGCGTCCGGCGGTGGAAGCGGGAGAGCGCCTTGGCTTTTTGCCCGGCACTCTGCAAGAAAAAATTGACCCTTACCTGCGACCGTTGTATGACGCCCTCTATGACATGCTGGAACCGGAGAAGGTTGACCGCTATCTGGAAAAGAATGTCATTGAAATTGCCCCCATCGCCTTCATGCGTGGCCGAACCCTGAACGATTCGTTTGTAATTCTTGACGAGGCGCAGAATACGACCTCTGAGCAGATGAAAATGTTTGTGACCCGGCTTGGGTTCAACTCCAAGGCGGTGATCACCGGAGACGTAACGCAAATTGATCTGCCGAGCGCGCGCCGCAGCGGGTTGCTGGAAGCCGCGGAGGTGCTGAAACAGGTTGAAGGGCTGGCCTTTGTGCACTTTGACGAAGGGGACGTGGTCCGCCACCACCTGGTGCAGCGCATTATTCGCGCTTACGATGAACACAAAGTCAAGCTGGCCGAAGCGCAGATGTCGTTGCTCGAACCCAAACCGGCAGGCAATGGAAAATCAAATCAGATTGCGCACGACAACCCAATCCCTGGCGGACCGGACAGCATCATAGCCGCACCCATGGAAAGCGAAGGATGAGTTTTCGAAATAGCAAGGAGGCAGCCCTCCTTTTTAGAATTTGCAGTGGAATATCCCGATGATCATTTCTCGAACTCGTTTCGCGGGAATGAATGAGGTCGCGGTTGGCAGATTCGTGGCTAAGGTTCGCGAATCCATTCCAGTTCGAGGACTTGTCAATGTGCTGGTGACCAGCAGCAGCGAGATGAAAAGGTTAAACTCGCGTTTCCGTGGGAAGGATGAGGCAACCGACGTTTTGTCCTTTCCAGCAAACGGAATGAACGGGCTGGCCGGGGAAATTGCCATCTCGTTTGACATTGCAAAGCGTAACGCACAGCACTTAGGGCACTCTACCTCGGATGAAATCAAAATTCTGGTGCTGCATGGAATTCTGCACCTCGCGGGCTATGACCACGAGAATGATCACCGAAAGATGTACCGGGAAGAGCAACGACTGCGCGAACTGCTGAAATTGCCGGACGGGCTGATCGCCCGGAATGGTTCGCAGCGTGGAATACAGCCAAATCTCAAAGCTGGCGCAAGGCTAAAGCCATGACTTTCGGCGTTGCAGCCACGCTTCTTGTTCTGCTCGGGCTACTGATATTGGTTTCTTATGTGGACCGTGTTTATTCGGAGGCTGGCAAGTTTCTTTCCCGGGATTTTCAGGCGAACATTGATGTGTTCGAGAGGGAAGTCGAGCCTCGACTGGGTGTAGCCCGCCCGCGCGCGGCGATTTCGATGGCGCTTCTGGCACAGCTTATGACGGCCGCGATCGCCATGCTGCTGGGCTTCGCGCTGTTCCGCGATGGCGACTGGCGGTTGGAGGAAGTACTTCAGGCGACGTTGGTCTTAATCTTAATCGTTATTCTCTGCAATCGTTTCCTCCCTTTCGTTTTTTTCTCGCGGACCGAAGGTCGGTGGCTCATTCGCTGGACTCTTCTTCTACGGATTTTGATTTACATCGTGCTTCCGATCAGCCTGATATTAGGTTTTCTAAAGTCCGTTGCCGCCTTGACCAGGGAGCACTCGGAGGAGCCGGCCGACAGCCAGGCGGAAGCCGTGGACGCGTTGATTGAAGCCGGGCAGGAGGAAGGCATTCTCAATGAGGGCAACCGGGATCTCATTCAGTCAGTGGTTGAGTTCAGCGAAAAAACTGTTCGCGAAGCCATGAAGCCGCGTCCCGAGATCGTAGCGGTTCCGATTGACACGACGGTGGAACAGTTCATAGATCTATTGCGGACGAAGCCATTTTCCCGCGTCCCGGTTTTTGAGGGGAATATTCACAACATCAAGGGAATCGTCTTCGCCCAGGACGTTCTGCAAGTTCCGGATACCGACGCTCACACGCGGCGGGTTGACTCGGTGATGCGCAAGGACGTGTACTTCGTGCCTGAGAGCAAATTGGGCAAAGATCTTCTACGTGAAATGCAAAGCAACAATATCCGCATGGCGATCGTCGTGGACGAATACGGCGGAGTGGCAGGATTGGTGACGATCGAAGACCTTGTCGAGGAGATCGTGGGCGAAATTCGCGACGAGCACGAGAAGGCCGAGGTCGTCCGCGAAAACGATACCTCCTTTGTAGTTCGAGGCAACATGGACGTGGACCGCCTCGATGAACTGTTCGGCATTCGTCCTGCAGGCAAAGAATCGTCAACAGTAGCGGGATTGGTCAGCGAGCTTGCTGGGCGGATTCCTCAAAAAGGTGAAGTGATTGAGGACGACGGGTTGCGATTCGAGATTCTCGAATCAACCGGGCGCAGGGTCGAACGCGTCCGCATTTCTGCCGCTCAACCGAGTCAAATGAAGCTGATATAGTCACGTTCGCCGCCGCTGAAGGCTTAGGGTCTTAAATGCAGCCTGAAGGTCACGGTCGAGTTTTTCCGGACACGCGAGGTTTTCAGAAAGCATTATGATAGCCAGGATCTGGCATGGATATACGAGGCCCGAACATGCCGACGCGTACGAGGCAATGCTGAAACCGGAGCTTCTTCCCGGCATTGGCAAAGCTAAGGGATACCGGGGAAGCTACCTGTTGAGAAAGCCAGCAGGAGACGAAGTGGAATTTATCACGATCATAATCTGGGACTCGATTGACGCGATCCGCGCGATTGCGGGACCGGATTACGAGACAGCCGTGATCCCTGAGGAACGACGGAAATATTTGGCAAGATACGACTCTAAGGCCGTGCATTTTGAGATAGCGTCCATCCATGGCATGGTCGGGGATTCAAAGTAGCTCCCGCCATCTAAGTCGTTTTAGACACCGTTAAGATATCTTCTATACATGGCTTTCCATTCAGGATTCGTGTGCATCCTCGGTCGTCCCAACGCCGGCAAATCCACTCTGTTGAATGCGTTGGTTGGTCAGAAGCTGGCCATCGTCAGTCCCAAGCCGCAGACGACCCGGAACCGCATTCTTGGAATCATTCAAGTACCCAAAAAGAGAGATAAGGGCGGGGGGCAAATCATTCTGATTGACACGCCGGGAGTGCACCGGGCCGATACCTCGCTCGGGCGAAAAATGATGAGCGAAGTGCGAGAGGCTGCCGAAGGATGCAATCTGTTGTTGCTGATTGTTGACGCAACACGCCGCTTCGGTGATGAAGATCAGGCGGTTCTTGATCTCTTAAAGCGCACAAAGACCCCCTCTTTATTGCTGCTCAACAAGATTGATTTGATTCGTGGAGGCAAAGAGAAATTGCTTCCCTTGATTGCGCGATACTCGGAACTGCACTCTTTTAGGGCAATCGTTCCCATCTCGGCTCGGAAACGGGAGGGTCTCGATTTATTGCTGGCGAAAGTTCTCGCCGAACTTCCTGCGGGACCAGGTTATTTCCCGGAAGACCAGGTGACCGACCAGCCTATGCGGTTCATGGTCGCGGAGATCATTCGCGAGCAGGTTTTGATGGAAACTGATGAGGAAGTTCCCTACGCGACTAGCGTTGTGGTTGAGCAGTTCGAAGACGGCGCCAGGCTGACACGTATAGCGGCGGTGATCTATTGCGAGCGCGAAGGGCAAAAGAGAATCCTCGTGGGAAAGCACGGCCAGATGCTCAAGAAGATTGGTACCGGTGCGCGGCTGCAAATCGAAAAAATGGTCGGAACTAAAGTCTTCCTGGAACTATTTGTGAAAGTGCAGCCCGGCTGGCGGGATTCCCCTCATTTCGTGGATGGACTGGATTGGCGGCGACACTTGGAGCGACTGGTTCCTTCGGGAGGAATTGAATGAATCATGCCCTGGTACCTTATTCATGCGATCAGTTACACACACTATTCCTTGACGGCCAGTCCTAACGTTTTCATCTTCCGGTAGAGATGGCTTCTTTCCAGCCCAAGCACTTCGGCGGTTCGGCTGACGTTCCCGTGATTCTCATCCAATTTTTTCAGAATGTAATCGCGCTCGTAGGCGGAGCGCGCCTGATGCAGAGTGGAAAATTCTCCGCCCGCGGCACGTCGCGTTCCATCGCGATAAACCAGCGGCGGAAGATGCTTGCGATCGAAGCGAGTTGTGGTGGGATTCATAATTACAATTCGTTCAATTACGTTGCGCAATTCCCGGATATTTCCCGGCCACGAGTAACCCACCAAAGTATCAATTGCCTCATCGGTGATTTCTCGCGGGCGCCGTCCATAGGCTGCGGAAAACTCTTTCAAGAAATGTCGGGCGAGCAGCGGAATATCTTCCTTTCGTTCGCGAAGTGGAGGCACAGAAAACGGAATCACATTCAGGCGATAAAACAGGTCTTCGCGAAAGTTGCCTTTCGAAATTTCCTCTTCCAAATCTTTGTTTGTGGAAGCGATCACGCGAACGTCAACTGTGATCGGCTCATCGCTTCCCAGCGGCGAGAATCTCTGTTCGTCAAGCGTGCGCAGGAGCTTCGACTGAGTTTTAAGGCTCATGTCTCCAATTTCATCCAGGAATAGAGTTCCCCCGTGCGCCCGCTGGAATTTCCCTTCTTTGTCATTGTGCGCCGCGGGAAAAGAGCCCTTTCGATGGCCGAAAAGTTCACTTTCAATCAGGTCTTCGGGAATAGCCGCGCAATTCACTTCCACGAACATTTCATCCTTGCGAAGGCTGTTCGCGTGGATGGCATTGGCAACCAGTTCCTTGCCGGTTCCCGATTCTCCGTAGATAAGAACGCGCCCGTTAGTTGGCGCCATTAGTTGGATCTGCTGGCGCAGAGCCTTCATCGGGATGCTGTCGCCGGCGATGACACTCTTCGGGGTGAGTTGTCTCTTGAGATCGCGGTTCTCAATTCGAAGGCGCCGGGCGTCAATGGCGTGTTTGATCAGAATTATTGTCTTTTCGAGAGAGAGCGGCTTTTCGAGAAAGTCGTAAGCGCCGAGCTTGGTGGCGCGGACCGCCGTCTCGATGGTGCCGTGGCCGGAGATCATGATGATCTCGGGAGCGTTCTCCATATCTCGAATCTTTTCGAGAGTGTCCAGGCCATCCATTCCTGGCAACCACACATCCAGCAACGCCAGGTCGAAGGCGCGCTTGCGTAAAATGTCCAGGCACTCTTCGCCGGTTCCGGCCAGCGAAACTCTATAACCCTCATCCTCGAGCACGCCCTGAAGCGACTGTCGAATGGTGGATTCATCGTCCACGATGAGAATGTTATGCATGGTGCAATACGGGACTGGCACCGACGGATTCCGGCACGACCGGCAACTCAACTATAAAACGTGACCCAGCCGGTTCGTTCTCCTCGACTCGAATGGAGCCATGATGATCCTCGATGATCCGGCTTACGATTGCGAGGCCCAGGCCGGTGCCGCGTTGTTTAGTGGAGAAGTAGGGAAGGAACAAGCGCTCCTTCAATTCGCGGGTCACTCCGTGTCCGGTATCAGAAATAACGATCTCCACCGCATCGCCGGTTGCGACCATCGCCGTGGAAATATAAATCTCCCGCAAAGTGGAGCTCAACATGGCTTCCGCCGCGTTGTCCACAAGGTTGGCCAACGCTCGCTTGATAGCCTCCGGGTCGGCCATTACCTTGGGTAAATCGGGAGCAAGACGAACTTGAACATGAATGTTATCCAACCTGCCGTCGAACAGGGCCAACGCATTTTCGACAATTCCATTGATGTTCGAAGGCTGCGGTTGCGCGGTCGGAAAGCGCGCCAGAGTCGAAAACTCGTCCACCAGTGTCCGAACCGTTTCGACGGCTCCCGCGATGGTTTCCGCGCAGCCATCAATGGTTCGAACCGAAGCTGGATCGGGAATCCCTCCGCGCTTCAAATGCCGCCGGATGCGGTCGGCTGACAATGCAATTGGAGTCAATGGATTCTTTATCTCGTGTGCCACGCGACGCGCTACATCCCGCCAGGCCGCCTGCTTTTGGCCTTTCAACAGATCGGAAAGGTCTTCGAAGACCAGCACATATCCCAGGCGCTCGCCATCGTGTTGCAGCGTCGCAACGGTTGTAGCGACATTGAGTTTGGCGCGCTGGACAGTGATTTCCATCTGCGTGGTGGTGTTTCCCATGCGGTCGGCTCGCCGCAGCAGCGGCTCCAGGTCCTGCAACATCTCCTCGGAGAAGACATCCGCGAGAGGTGACCCTATTAATATGGCAGGGGCTCCAGCCTCTTCGCCCTTGGGATGAAAGAGCCGCAGCAGCGCCTGATTCAAATGAGTAATGTAGCGATCGGCATTCAGAGAGAGCACGCCCGTAGGAATACTCTCGAGGATGGTTTCAATATGTCTGCGGCGTTGTTCGAGGGTATTGTTTGCGGCGCTGAGTTCCCGGCTGGAGGCTTCAATCTGGCGCCGGCTGACCTCGAGTTCCTCAGCCATCCGGTTGAACGAGCGTACGAGGTCGCCCAGTTCGTCAGCGGCCGAGATCTCGACGCGATAATCCAATCTGCCGCGCGAAATTTCCTGAGTTGCTTCCGCGAGCGCCGCTACCGGACGCGTGACCAGCTTGGATAGAAAGAGCGCAAACCACGTGGTCGCGAACAGCACCAGCACGGTAAGCAGAAGCAGCAGATCCATGTAAGTCCGGCGAACCAGCCTGCGTTGACGGCTCAAATCGAGGTAGCGCTGCTGGCTGGCTTCAACCTGCCGCACAGTTTGGGAAAAATCCTGGGGCAGCGGCATGGCAACTACAATCCTGCCGGCGTCTCCCACCGGCGCGGAACCCAGAATGTAGTCAGTCTGCTGCCACCTGAACACCGAGTTGGAATCGAGTTGCTTCAGTAACTCGTCCTTCAACTTGGGCCATGGGGCTGGCAATCCAGCGCTTTCTTTGACTTCGGAATCGCCAATTGCCACCGCGAATCCGCCTTGCAGGCTTGACTTGTCACGCTGAAATTCCGGCAAAACCGACGCCAAATGGTGCGCGGCGAAGGCATGAATAGTTTCAGGCGACTTGGCGATTGAAGTGGCTTCAGCACGCGCGTTTTCTGCCACGTACTTCGACAGCAAAGAGGCCATCGTCGCCGTGTCACGGCGCACTTCCTCCACCGGACTGGAAAACCATTTGTCAATGGACCGGTTGATCAGACCGTACGCGAACCAGAACATCACAATCACCGGAAGAAATGACAGCAACAAACTTCCTACGACAAGTCGCGTACGGAACTTGGAACCCAGCACTCCAAGTCGTCGTTCGGCAAACAGTTTCAGAAGATTGCGCGCCAGAACGAAGGTCAATGCCACGAACAGCAAAAAAATAAGTGCCGACAGCGAGGCGAAAAAAAGGAGTTGCTGATTTGTGTCCGGATTCAGGAAAGGCAGATCAAACGACGATTGCGACAGTAGGATTCCAAAAAGTAGAACAATGCCAATGGCTAAGAAGATAATTGCTTTCTTCCGTTTCGAAGTTTTGTCGCTTGAACGGGTTGAATTGGGTAGGTTCATGCCGAATTGAGTGCCTGTTTTCAGCGCACGCTTGCGTATTGATTATAAGCTGATGCAGCGAATTCGCAGGATGCGGGTTGGGGGCCATTGTCCCGAAGAGACGAACCCATTTTGTCCCTTAGTATTGCGAACTGACCGAATGGGTATACAATTGCGCCCGTTCCAGACGTAGAGAAAGAATCCTGGTCGAAGCTCACATTGGAGACGAAATGAAAATGATGAACATAAGAATTCTGTACTGCTGTCTGTTGCTTGCTTTGGCTGTTGCGGCATCCTCGGCGCAAACGAAGACGACCGTCTCTGGCACTTGTAGCAAGCCGGATGCGCAAAGTATTCCGGCCGGCGACAAGCCGGACCACGTGTTCATAATCGCGCAAGGGAAATGCACCACCACGAAGGGAGAGATTGCAGGCGTGATGAGCAAGGACGGTACCTTTTCCGAGCACGATGACGCTACACCGAGCCATATGAGGGGCTGGGGGGTTTACACAGAGAATTACGCGAATGGTGACAAGGTTTTTTACAACTATCAACTTTCTGTGGCGACCAAAGATGGCGCAGTACAATCCGGCCACAACACCTATCAGGCGACCGGCGGCACTGGCAAGATGAAAGGCGTTAAGGGAAAGGGAACCTGCACTTACACTCCCGGAACCGATGGCGGACTGAACTTTTCATGTCACGGCGAGTACACGCTCGCCGGCGGCGCGATGGCAGCGAAGTAACTAGCAAATTCAAACTTCAAAGGGCAGCCCTTAAGGGTTGCCCAACCATTGCGACCGTTCTCTTCTTCCCCTACCCCAGGTATTTCACAAACTGCGCCGGCTGATTGTCGAAACCAGGGAAGACCTGGTCCAGAGCTTTGTTCCCCAGATGCCGGTAAACTGCTTCGCCGATCACCCGGCGAAAGTCTGTAGTGAGCGCAAGATCACGCCCTTCGTAAAGTTGCGATTGATCGAGTCCCGGCCAGCGTCCGTAAACCTTGCCGCCTTTGACCGGACCGCCCATCACGAACATGACATTGGCGTGTCCGTGGTCGGTGCCGCGATTGCCATTCTCGCGAGCCGTGCGTCCAAACTCAGACATGGTTATCACGACCGTATCTTCCCCGAGGTCGCCGAGATCAATCCAAAACGCAGCGATGGATTGCGAGAATTCGCGCAATACGTTCGCAATCTGGCCTTGCGTGCTGCCTTCGTTGACATGGTGATCCCATCCGCCAATATCCGCAAAAGCAACCTGCACGCCGAGGTTCGCCTTGATCAGCTGCGCAAGCTGTTTGAGGCTATCGCCGAAGCGTCCCCTGGGATAGTCAGCGCCCGCCGCGGGAGCGTATTTTGAGGGATCAGCCGCCTTCAACATTTTTACAGCTTCGAATGTTTCCTGACCGGTGCCGTGAAGAACCGAATCCACCGATTGGTCATACATTGCCTCAAAGGTATTCGCAATCGGCATGGCGTTGGGATTGCGCCCTCCCACGCCAAAATCGTTGATATTGTTTAGTGCCACGGCCGGTTCAGGCCCGGAAAGTATGCGCGGCAGCGAAGGCCCCATGGCGATGGCTCGGAACGCGGAGTCGGCGTCTGAGTCGGGAAGCGAACGCAAGGTGCGGTTCAGCCAGCCATCCTCTGTTGCCTTCACGCCGGGCGTGCCGGATTCCATGAAGTCTTGTGCGTCGAAATGCGACCGCGAGGGGTCCGGCGATCCGGCGGCATGGACAATCGCCAACTGGCGCTGATTCCACAGAGGCTGGAATGGCGATAGCGACGGATGCAGCCCAAAGAATCCGTCCAAGTCAACGACTGCATTGCGCGGAATATTGATGGATGGACGCATCGCGTAGTACGCCTGTTCGCCATGCGGAACAACGATGTTCAATCCATCAGCAGCGCCGCGCTGGAAGATGACGACCAACCGTTTGTTTTTGATGCCAAGCGACTCCGCTGCATATGCGGCGCGAGTAAGAAAGGCTGGAACGGCCGCCGTACCGACCACCGCAATAGCGCTATTGCGAAGAAACACGCGACGAGTAATGGACATAGTGACTTCCTTTTTTGCTCTCAGCTGTCGGCTCTCAGCTCTCAGCCAGAGCCATGAAGACCCTACTCAGAGCTGATATCTGAAAGCTGACAGCCGCCCTCATCTCCTCTGAAATTCTGGAGATCCTAAAATCAATCCCGCGATGATCTTTACATTCGGCGGATGCGCCGCATCATCCAGCTTCCGTTGCGCGATCTGCGGCTCCGGCAAGCGCGCTGCGATCGTGTCATGAGTCTGTTTTGAGACATCGCCGGCTAGAAAGCCATTCTCAAGAGCGGCCAAAATCTGCTGAGGTTCAGTTGGAGGAGTGGGTCCCAACACCTCATTCGTATCCGCCCGAACGCCCTTGAACCTTCCGGTGGTGAGTGCGAGCGCGAAATTCATGCGTCCCAAGAGCGCTGCCGAATTCACCCACGCGTCCGCCTTCATCGAATATCCAGTTGGTGGCTGCATACCATACAGAGGCATTCCCATCAGTCGAAGTTGGTTCGCGAGAGGCATTGCGTTATCTATTTGCGCATCCGTTGCGCGCGCAGCCGAGACAACGAATTCCAGCGGCGTTTTTACCTTCGCCCGGTAGGCCTCGGGAGCCCAGAACTCCGGTGAGTGAAGCATCGTCTTAAGCACCTCGCGGATGTCGCCATTTTTTTTCAGGAACGTGCGCGACATGCGGTCCACCAAGGCAGGCGGCGGATCATCCGAAACAAAGCGCATTGCCAACTTGGTGCATACGAATTTCGCGGTAGACGGATGGTGCGCCAGCAAATGCAGTACTTCCAAGCCTTCCTTTTCGCCGCTGGGCTTGATCCGGTGGCCCAACACCATCTTGTCTCCGGGTTCGTGCTTGCGTTCGTCGAACGTGAACCCACGGCCCTCTCGTGGTTCTTTTAGAGTCCAGCCAGTGAGAACGCGGGCAACTTCGGTCACATCTTTTTGGGTGTAGCCGCCGTTTACCCCGAGAGTTTGAAGTTCCATTATTTCGCGGCCATAATTTTCGTTGAGCCCGTTTCGTTTCCCCTTGGCCTGCTTCACCGGGCCATTGCGTTTGGCGCGCCTTTTCCAGTTATCGTTGCGACGTTTTCCAATGCCGTTGGCAAAATCGGAATTCGGCCCAACGCTCAACCAGTTGTCCAGATAGAACAGCATGGCGGGACTTTGAGCGGTCGCCACCAGCAGGTCCTCGAATTTGCCCATGGCACGAGGACGAATCACATCGCGTTCGTAACTTGTCAGGAGATAGCGGTCGGCGTTTTTGCCGATGAACACGTTGAAGTGATTCATCCAGAAATCCGTCATCACTTCCTGCAACTGGCGCTCGCTATAGATGGCCCGAATTAACTTGGCTTCGACGAGTTCCTGGTCAACAACCTGCATGGGATAGTTAAGCGCGATTACCGTCTCGCGATCCCGTGGGTTCAAGCCCTCGATCAGATTGTTGCGTTCGGGTCCCTTAAGAGAAGTGACCAGAGCGATTTGATCTTCAGTAGGCATCGCCAGGATCGCCTTTACCCGCTGATCCGCGGGCATGTCGAGCAAGTTACCCACATTTACATCTTCGCGCTGGCGATCTTCGTTGTGACGGGAAGTTTCTTCGTCTGTGGGAGCGGTGCCAGTGCCAGACGGGGTCATGTCGTTTATATTCGCGCTGGCCGGAACCACCTGCTGCTTGCGCTCCTGCTTTTCCTGGAAGCGTTCCACTTGCGCTTCGTAGATTGCATGCTTGACCGGATCAGAAGGCATGGAAAGCCTGCCATTTGCGATGGCGCGAACAATCTCGGGCGGTGGAAAATTCTGAATGATTTGCCGCGTACTCATCTGCAAGGTGGGGAACTGGGCCAGGCGGGCTTCCAATTTGCTATCGTCAATTTTTGACGGATGCAATTGCTCGTCAATCCACTTGTCCACGCCCATCGCGCTAACGCGCTCGATGTCCCCAGGGCGCGGTCCAAACGTCAGGCGGTTCAGGGCGTGAACGGCGCGTTTGTGCTCACCCATCTGCGGTACGTTAGGGGTGTTCTTTTTTCGGGCGAGCGCAAATGGCAGGCAGACTGCCAACAATATCAAGGCGAGAGACGATCCAAGTCGTTTTCGTGACATGGGCGGTGGGTCCCTGAAGGCGGACTTAGCCTCCTCCAGATTATGAACCCAATTCAGCGAGAAAGTTGTGCGTCCGTGGACGGTTTATCAAACAATTGGGAGTTGACCTTTGGATTGACCTCAATCTTGCTGAACTGGACCATGCTGGAGTCCAGGCCGTTTTGTTTATTCTTTCGTAAATAGGGAAGAGTGATTCCATCTGCCGTTCTCCAATCCGCGAAGCTGGTCTCATCGTGAGACTCGCCGGAACGGCCCATGGAGTCATAGGTCTCCCTCAGGATGTGTCCGGTCTGAGGATCAACGAACCAGCGAATGCTCGTTTCTTTGCTATTAACGTCGAGGATACTCGCTTGGGTATCACCGATCTTCTCCGTTCCATTCGCTGAAAAGTAAAACGCCGGGTCATCTAAATGCTGTCCGATGAAGATCAGGTCGCGATGAATCTGCTGCATGCTGTCAGCTTTTCGCGCGGGGGGCATGTCGCGAACGCCCATGCCGGCCGCCGCCATGAAGCCGGCTTCAGGAGTCACCACAATCGTCATTGTGCCCTGCGGCGTCTGTATCTCAGCATGCATCCGATCGGGAAAAACTATTGTGGTTTGCATGGTTACGGGATAATCCCCCTGTGCAGTCTTCTGCGTCAGGGTGAAGTCTGACCGAAGGGCTTTCACCGATTTTAGTTTTTCGAGGCCGCCCATGGCATTGACGACCTTTGCCGCCAGGGCTTTGCCTTCTGGATTCGATCCGGTCGGCGTGACTGCGGGCGCTTCCGATTTTTCAGCAGGTGGAGGCGGGATCGTAATGTCCACTTTGGTTACGGGTCCCAGCGACGACAATGGCTTGTCGAACTCAGAGGTATTTCCCACTACCAGCACTTTGAGCTGGTCTTTATGCAAATACTTGGGAATGATGCGCGCCACATCCGCGGTCGTGACCTTTTCGATTCCTGCTCGAAAACGCTCCAGGAAGTCCGGTGGGTACCCATAGAACTCGTAGGCCATGCGCTCGCGCAAGACTTTGTCCGGGGTATCGAAATTGAAAACAAACGAATTGAGGATTGAATCTTTGGCGCGGTGCACTTCCTCTTCCGAGAACGGTTTTGTGGAAAGGTCGTCAATCTGTTCATAAAGCGCTTGAATGGATCGTACGGTCGTCGCGCTCTTTGTCCCTACAACAAGCTTGAGTATGCCGGGGTGATCGTATCTCGCGCCAACCCCTCCACCCACCGCATAGGCGAGCCCTTGCGCGGTGCGGATGTTACGGAATAGCCGCGAGGAGAATCCGCCGCCGAACGCTTCGTTAAAAACATTAATCGCGTAATAGTCAGGATTATCGCGAGTGGTACCGAGTTCCACCATCTGAATGGTGCTCTGATTTACGTCCTCTTTGGCGACCAGATAGTAGCCGGGCTTGGCGGGATGGAATTCGATGTCCGGCTTCGGAGCTTCCGGGCCTCTCGGCCAAGCCCCAAATGCCTCTCGCAGCTTGGCTTCCATGACCGTGGAATCAAAGTCTCCCACTATTCCTAAAATAATGTTATTCGGATGCACGTGCCGCTGGTACCAGTTCAGTAAATCTTCCCGGGTAACAGCGGCAACGGTGGCATATTCCGCATTTCTCGCGTAAGGATTGTCCGCGCCATAAGCCAGCTTGGCGGATTCGCGAGCCGCAATTTCGCCGACATCGTCGTTACGGCGCGATATGGCGTCAAACATCTCGCCTTTAGCCAGGTCAATTTTGTCCTGCCGAAACTCGGGCTGGCGCAGCAAATCGTTAAAGACCTTGAACACATCGTCAAAATCGGCCTTCAAACACGACAATGAGATGACCGAAGAATCAATTTCCGGTCCGGTTTCGACCTTGGCGGCGCGAATTTCCAGGAAGTCGTCCATCTGGTCGCCGGTCTGCGTTTTGGTTCCCCCGGTTCGCCAGACTTCACCATAAATATCCATCAATCCGGTTTTATCCGCGGGCACGGAGCGGGAGCCGCCACGAATGCGCGCGACGCCGTCAATCAGAGGCAGTTCGTGATCTTCCTGCAAAAAAATCACCATGCCATTCGGAAGCTCAATGCGCTTGGGTTCGACCGGATGGAACGCGGGAAGCGTCGGAACTTTAATCTTCTGCCAATCCGTGGCTTGAGCGGCGGAATTTGGGACGAAATATAAACCGCAAACAGAAAGACCAAGAGCAGCAAACGCAAGGAGCAAACGTGCCTTCATTGCGCACCTCCCTTTGTTGCCGTTGCTGTCGGGGGAACCGTCTCAATCACTCCGACAGTGCGATTGCCCTCCACGAAAATCTGATTGGCGACGCGACGGATATCGGCTTTGCTGACCTTGTCTACGCGGTCAACCCAGTAAAACAGCTCGCGCCAGTCGCCGAATCGCGCCTGATAGGTTGCAAGCTGTGTCGCGAGACCCTCGTTGCTATCCAATCCGCGAAGAACGCTCGCTTTGGCTCGCGTCCGAATCATCTTCAATTCTTCGTCGCTGATGTCTTCCGTTTTCAGCCGCTCCAGTTCGGCGTGAATCGCCGCTCCCATCTCCGCCGGTTTGTGGCCGGGCAGCGGAACCGCAAAAAAAGCAAACAAGTGCGGATATTTCACGCCTGGATAATCGGTAAAGCCTTCCGCATCGGAGGCAATTTTCTTATCGCGCACCAAAGCCCGGTACAGTCGCGAGGTGCGCCCGTCCGACATCAGATCGGCAATGGCGTCAAACACCACGTCGTCAGGACTGCGATAATCAGGCCGATGATAGCCTTCGAGATAAACCGGTTGCGATGTCTCATGCAAAACCACTCGCCGCTCGGCGCTCTGCGGTGGCTCGGCCGTATTTCGCTCGTCCGGCTTCGCGTGGGAGGGAATCCGACCGAAGTACTTCTCGATGAGCGGCATTGCCTCCGCAGCCTTTACATCGCCAACTACGGCCACCGTCATATTCGAAGGAATGTAATATTCGTCGAAAAAGCGCTTCGCGTCCGTGGCGGAAAACGTATTTAAATCTGACATCCAACCGATTGTCGGCCGATGATATTCGCTGGCCTGGAATGCGGCGGTGGTGAATTGCTCCAGCAAACGCCCAAACGGTTGGCTATCCACTCGCATGCGCCGTTCCTCGATGACCACATTGCGTTCCTTGTAAAATTCCCGCATCACGGGATGCAAGAACCGCTCAGATTCCAGATACGCCCACAGTTCCAGCCGATTTTCTGGAAACGAGTAGTGGTAAGCGGTCTCGTCATCTTCCGTGAAAGCATTCATGTCTTCGCCGCCATTGCTCTCCACAATTTGTCCGAACTGGTTGGGGACAACATATTGGCTGGCAGCCTTCGTCGCATCCTGCCACGCCTGTTCCAGTTGTTTGACTTTGGTGTCGTTGTGGTTAATCGTATTGTCGCGTGCAGCGATGTAGGCGGCGTAAGCAGTTTCGACTTTTGCCAGCGCGACTTTCTCAGCAGGATAGTTTGTCGTGCCAATTTTGTCCGTCCCTTTAAATGCCATGTGCTCGAACATGTGAGCCAGGCCGGTCTCACCCAGGGGATCTTGCACGGATCCCGCATCCACTAATGTAAAAAAAGAAAAGACCGGGGCCTCGGGACGTTCGCAAATTATTACCGTCAGGCCGTTGGCCAGTTTCTTCACCGTCACCCGCTTCTCGAAGGCCGCCAGGTCTTGCGCGGTGCAAGAGGTTGAAACAATCGAAAGCGCGATAAGATAGGAAGCGATCACGCAGATAGCAGCACGGAATTTCATCGAAACCTCCACGAGGGCTGGTGGTCCAATATTAAGGTGGAAATCTGAAATTACGTGCCCCAAGGTGATGTTGTCAAACCGGCTGTGTGTCTAAGACCTTGCTGTCGCATCGTCTCTCTGCGTCCAAGACGCGAACTGAGAGAGGAAGATAATAGTAGAGAAGATGAGCGCGACCAATTCACATACACTCGAGATCGAAGGCAAGTCCCTTACTCTGACGAACCTGGATAAGGTTCTATATCCGGCCACCGGCTTCACTAAAGGCCAGGTCATTGACTACTACGCTCGCATCGCGCCCGTCCTCGTTCCCCACCTCTCGGGACGGCCACTTACCTTAAAGCGTTATCCCGGCGGCGTTGATCAGGAATTTTTCTTCGAGAAGAATGCGACGAAACACCGCCCGGACTGGGTGAAGACCGCTCCTATCTGGAGCGAAGGGAACCAGCGTAATGTCAATTATCTTTTGGTCAACGATCTGCCTACTTTAGTTTGGATAGCGAATCTGGCCGCGATCGAGTTGCATCCATCGCTTTCCATGGCAAAGAATATTACGTCTCCCCGCTCAATGGTGTTCGATCTCGATCCCGGTCCTCCCGCAAATATTATTCAATGCTGCCAGGTTGGTTTTTGGCTGCGCCAGATTTTCGACCACTTCGGCTTGCAAAGTTTTCCCAAGACATCGGGATCGAAGGGGCTGCAGATTTACGTTCCTTTGAACACGCCTACCACCTATGACATCACCAAGCCGTTTGCGCATGCGTTGGCTCGTCTGTTGGAAACCGATCATAAGGAACTTGTCGTCTCTGATATGAAGAAGCAATTGCGGGTGGGAAAGGTATTTGTGGACTGGAGCCAGAACGACGAGCACAAGACAACCGTGAGTGTTTATTCCTTGCGGGCGCGGGAAAGCCCAACGGTTTCCACGCCGGTGAAATGGGAAGAGGTCGAGCAAGCCTTTAAAAAGAGAAACGCGGGCTTGTTGGTGTTCGAAGCCGAGCGGGTAATTAAGCGGGTCGAAAAAATGGGAGACCTCTTCGATTCCGTGTTGACCTTGAAGCA
The DNA here is from genome assembly GCA_050746185.1 of Terriglobales bacterium. Classification (GTDB taxonomy): domain Bacteria; phylum Acidobacteriota; class Terriglobia; order Terriglobales; family Acidobacteriaceae; genus PALSA-188. The sequence goes on from JBOGLA010000028.1 coordinate 67,745, forward strand.
GAAGCTGCCGAAATTACCGGGCATTGAAGAAGCCGAACCACAAGCGATTGCGGCGGGAATAGATTTGGCCGCCCAAGCCGAAGAACCTCGGAGAAAGGCGAAGGCCAAATCTCATCGTGTAGAACAGAGGTCAAGAGCAAAGCGTAAATAGTTGTCACCCTGAACGCAGCGAAGGACCTACGTATTTCCGGTGAATCATGGCGCAACTTTATGCTGGCACTTCCGGATGGGCTTACCCTAGTTGGAAGCCCGATTTCTATCCCGCCAAGCTGCCACAAAAGAGTTTTCTTCAGTACTATTCCAGCCTGCTGAATACCGTCGAAGTGAATTTCACTTTTCGTCAACTCCTCAAAGAGACTACCGCTCAGAAATGGATTGCCGAAAGCCCTGCCGGCTTCCGCTTCGGAATCAAGGCCCATCAAGTCATCACTCATATCAAAAGGCTAAAGAAGACGGAGGATTTTATTCCTCGATTCCTAAGCACGATTGAGCCCCTGGCCAATGCGGGAAAGCTCGGCCCACTTCTTTTTCAACTTCCTCCAAACATGAAGGCTGATCTCGAAGTTCTGAAAGAATTTCTCGCTCTCCTGCCGCGCACGGTCTCTTCGGCGTTCGAATTCCGGCACGAGTCGTGGTTCACGGACGAGACTTTCGACCTGCTCAAGACTCACAACCGCGCGCTTTGCGTCGCTGAGACCGAAGAGCGGGCTACACCCGACGTTACGACCGCGGATTTCTCTTATTACCGCTATCGCAAACCTGTGTACACGCTGGACGAGCGCGAAAACATGATTGGACGCATCCGTGACCATCTCGCCCAGAATCGCGACGTCTTCGCCTATTTCAAGCACGAAGAAACACCACAAGGCGCAATCTACGCCGTTGAAGTTTTCAATCAGGTCCGCCAGACACGAGGTTGAATGGAATGACGGTCCCCCGCCAAACTCAGACTCGATGGAGCGACAGACACGTCCCGCCCGTTAGGCCGAGCGGGGCTCGGCTCCGGCTGCAAGACAATTCATCTTTACAATTTCTCATTCCGAGGGGATTCATCCCCGAAGGGTCTGCTTCTTCATGGCAAGGCAGAGTTCTCCCGATGAATCCGGATCGAAGAACGATGGGAAAATGACGGGGATGGCGCCTCGCATCCCACTCATCACTTTCGTCTATGTCCGATAACGCTCATACTTAACGCGTGCTCCCGTCACCCGATTCTCCCGTCATAGCAGGATTTCTCGACTACCTGAAAGTCGAAAAGGGCCTTCGCCCTCTCACGATTACCGCTTATGAAACCGACGTCCGCCAATTTGCGGATTTCCTCGAATTCAAGAAACTTTCTGTGGTAAAAGCCAAAAGCGACGATGTCCGCGGATTCATTCAGCAATTGTTCGCCAACAATGTGGACGGGCGATCCGTCGGAAGAAAGCTTTCCGCTCTGCGAAGCCTCTATCGCTATTTGCTGCTCGACAAGATTATCCAATGCGACCCGACGCTGAATATTGATTCGCCCAAACAATGGAAAGTCCTTCCCAAAGCGCTGGCTCGGGACGAGATGGAAACACTGCTGAGAGTTGCCCCGGCAACCTCGCACAGCAGGGAAGCGGAAGCCATTGCAATGCGCGATCTCGCCATGCTCGAAGTGTTCTACGCCGGCGCGCTGCGGGTATCGGAGATCATTGAAATAAAGCTGGAAGACCTGAAGCTCGAAGCCGGTTACATCCTCGTGCGTGGCAAAGGCGACAAGGAGCGAATTGTGCCTCTGGGGAGATCGGCGCAGGACTCCTTGACCGTTTATCTCGCGGGTTCGCGCCCTCTATTGTCGAAAGGCTCCAACTGTCCACTTCTATTCCCCGGACGCCGCGCGCGAAAATTGACCCGCCAGCGCGTCTGGCAAATCGTTCGGCAGGCTTCAGACAAGGTGGGACGCAATGCCAGCCCGCACATGTTGCGACACAGTTGCGCCACCCATATGGTAGAAAACGGCGCGGATTTGAGAACCGTTCAGACCATCCTCGGGCACGCCGATATTTCGACCACGCAGATTTATACACACGTGGCCCTCGACCGCCTCAAGTCCGTCTATCAGGCTCATCATCCTCGCGCGAAAGCCCACATTAGGGGCAGAGCAAAAGCCGTATGAAATCATCCGCAATAAAACAGGCGCGAACCGAGGTCGAAGTGGCGGTCGATCGTTTCCTTCGAACCCTCGGCCAGCGCAACGCTTCGAAACATACAGCGAAGGCATACGCTACCGATCTCGAAAAGTTCTCCGAACACATCGGCCGCACAGGCTTGCGCAAAGTTGATCACCTGACCATCCGGGGATTCTTGTCCCAACTCTATGGCCACGGACTGAGCAAAACTTCCGTTGCACGAGCCTTGGCTGCGGTGCGTTCACTCTATCGCTGGCTGGCGCAGGAAGGCATAGTCGAGCAAAACCCCGCGGCGTTAGTCTCCACCCCAAAGCTGTCCAAAAAACTTCCGCGAGTGCCAACCGTGGAAGAAATGAACAGAGTGCTCGATGCGGACATGCCGGAAGGCGCCTTCCCAGAGCGCGACCGGTTGATGTTCGAACTGCTCTATGGCTGCGGAATCCGCAACTCCGAAATGGTGGACATAAACGTTCATGACATTCGATTGAGCGATGAAGTTATCTTGATTCGCGGCAAGGGAAAAAAGGAACGCTACGTTCCATTCGGGGATGCGGTCAGAGGTGCGCTCGCACTCTACTCGCCGGCACGACAGAAAATTCTCGACGAGAAGAAAAAAAATACGCGAACTCTGCTGATCAACCTGCGCGGCGGAGAACTGACAACTCGCAGCGTCGGGAGAATCGTAAAGAAGATCGCCGTAACCAGTGGTTTATCGCCGGAAGTGCATCCGCACACTTTGCGTCACGCTTTCGGAACCCACATGCTGGAGGAAGGCGCCGACTTGCGAGCCATTCAGGAAATGCTGGGCCACGAGCGCCTTTCCACCACCCAACGATACACGCAGCTATCAATGAAGCACGTCTTGCAGGTCTATGATCGTACGCATCCGCGGGCAAAATAGCTTTTCGATGTCCTTTTGATAGCTCGGCTTTTCCCCGGAATCCTCAAACGGTGGAAACCAGTTGCCACTTAACGGTCTGCGCGTTAAAAACAAAGGTTGCGCTGGCTCCAGCGGGCAGATTTAATGGAGAACTCTTGGTTCCAAGCGAGATGTTTCCGCCCGTGGCAAAGGCACATGCCACCGCAGTAAAAAATGTGATCATCTCGCCAGGACCGAGGCCAGAATTGATCGTGGTTATTGTCCCAGAGCCTGTCCCGATGTACACTTGGTGCCATGACTGCGTTGCTAGCACTGTAGCAACTGCGGCCGAGGGCGTTCCCCCAATAAATACGGGTAGCACAAAACTACTTGTAAAGAATGCGTTGGGGTTAAAGACGTTATCCCTATATATCAGCTGCGCCTGCTCAGTGGACCAGACGACTACTCGGTCCGGCACTCCTCCGATTGTGTTGTTGGAGAAATCGACCCATCCATATTGCGTCGTCATGTATAAGATCGACCCGTTGCCACCGCCTTGGCCGCAGTTTCCAGCAAAGTAACAGTTCCGCACGACAACGCGATATGATTGCGCGAGTCCATTGCCCTGCCCCACGACGGTAAAGCACGTAGGGACCAACTCAAAATGCCCGCCGTCAATGTATGCTCCGGCGCCAAAGATGTAAAACCCGACATACCCACCTTGACAGGTCACGTTGTGGAAAAACGCGGTCGGCCCTGTATTCCCTTGAGTCATTGAATTGTTCGCCGCCAGATAAATATTCGCCCCCGGACCTCCGTTGTCGAACTCGCACTCCTCGAAGCTGATTTGGTCCCCGTAGCCGGTCATTTTAAGGATGGGTGCATCGCTCGATAACCCCGTCCCCAACGCGATGCAATTATAGAAATACAAAAACTGAAAAGCGGAGCTCGCTGTGTCGGAACCGACCATATTTATGGGTGACCCGTGAAATCCGGTGAATTGAAGATTTGAAAACACAGAATACTCAGCCACTAGCCCGGTAGCTTGGCTAACATCCCAATGAAAGCAGTCCTGAGCGTTGCCAGCGGCACCCTTGAAACTAATACCGTCTAAAACCGCGCCAAAAAAACCGCCGCCCTGATTGCTGAGAACGAACATACTCTGTGAGGAGTTACTGGACTCGATAAACGTCCCTTGCCAGCCAGCTCCATATATCTTGAGATTGGGCCGCATCGTGCAGTGATCAAGAGTGTAAGTATAAGGTCCGAGGAGCAGCGTGACCGGAACGGCACCAGAGTCGAGAACCTCGAGATTTAGGTTGACATTGGGAGATCGGCAGTCTATCACGCCTCCAGCCACCGGGAGTGCAGCAATAGCATCTTGAATGCTCGCATATTGGTCTGCGAACAATACCGCACCCGAGTTAACCTGATGCACAGTGACGTCCCAGGAGGCGTTGTGATTCCCAAGGCCTTGAGTGGGTGCCGTATTCACGGCATATCCCGTATCTGGAGCTGCGGAGTAGGCCGCATGAACAAACGTGGCGGTAAATTGTGTGCCCGAGGCTGAAAGAATGGTGACGGTTTGACCATTAAGGAATGTCGCGCTTGTCAGGCCCTTGAGGATTACACTTGCACCCGACAAAAAGTGACTAGCGGCGGTGACCTGCAAGAGGTTGGATGAATTTATTGAGATATTTGTAATCGCGGCAATCCTTCCCGTGGGCAGAAGGCTGAGTGCGCCGATTGTCTGGTCAGCGGTGGGATTGGTAACGATGGAGGTCATTATTCAAGCACTTGGTACTGATTAGCAGCGGACATGATTCTACCCCTAACTAAGGTGCGGCGAACAGAAAATTGATCAGAACAGACTCGATGGGCACAGCACCAGTTGTCATATCTTCGAGCCTTTCAGATGTCGGCCGTACGACTTTATAGCCTGCCGCCATTAACGGGTGCAAGAAATCATTCAACGTTTTTCCTCGTTCCTTCAGTCGTTGCCCGTTAAATTCGATCAAAATGTAGCGGAACACATGATGTTGTAACGACGCGCGGGCGCCCTCAAGTAGTTCCGGTTCGTGGGCTTCTACGTCCACCTTTAGCAAATCTACCCGTGAGAGATTTTCGCCGGCCAGGAAATCGTCGAGAGTGGTGACTTTCACCGTTTCCATCTGCACGGCGATATCCCTAAACTCCGCAAGGCTGCCCCACCCAGAATGTACGGAATCGCTCTTGTAGAATACGGCGGTGCCATTTCTATTAGTGAGTGCCAGGTGGTGACAGTACAGGCGGTTTTCAAAGCTATTAAGTAAGCAATTTTCCTTGAGCCGCGACCACACGGTAAAATCGGGTTCGAAAGCATGAACCAACCCCTTTGGACCGACCTGTTTTGCAAACTGCAAGGCAAAAGCTCCATTGTTCGCACCGGCATCAAGACAGATCCCTCCATTGGGGACAAGCAGCAGGGCCCCCCGAACTTCGCTGCGCTCGTAGATGTCGAAGTATATTTCCCGCTGCACGTCATCTCGAAGGTCCAATCTGTAGAGAACACCATTTCGACTTACGGTCACCTCGCGTGCCATTGATTGAGGACGTATGCGCTGAATGATCCTACCCTTTCCCTTGAAATTCAAAGAGCTCACGAATCGTGCTACAAGAGGCGATCGCTCGCAGGCTAATGCGGCCAAGGAGAAGAAAGGATTGAATGAGTCTTTAAAGGACATTGCCCATGAATCATGCGTTTCTGGCCTGAGATATGCTGCTTATCCCGGCCGAATGATGAACGCTCGTTGCTTGCGCGTCGCCTTTGCAATTCAACAGCTACTCGAGCGAATTTCCTAGGGCCCGATTTCCGAAGGATTTAGGAACTGCCGGCGTCTCCCAGTGTAAGGCACAAACTCCGGATCTGCTCGGTCAGCTCCGAGAAACCACACGGCTCATCAATTCAAAGAATACTATCGTCACGCCGTTCCCGCGACTTCACTGCTCCGCAAGCATCTAATGTGCTAGGCTTCTAAACATAAGCAAAGTTGTGTTGTGCACCCGCTCTTGAAGGAATTGTCCAATTGATTGATCAAGTTATAGGCAAGGTTTTCGGCACTAAGAACGAACGCGAGATCAAGCGCCTGATGCCGCGGGTTCAGGCCATCAATGCGCTCGAGCCGGAGATTCAAAAGCTCACGGACGATGAGTTGCGCGCGAAAACGGACGTCTTTCGCCAAAATATTAAGGATCGAGTCAGCCAGATCGCCGACGAACCCGAAGCTGATTTTGATCGTCGCAAGGATCTCGATGCCGAGCGTCTGAAGGCAGTCAATGAAGTTCTCGATTCCATTTTAGAAGAAGCGTTCGCCATTGTGCGCGAGGCCGGACGCCGCATCCTCAACATGCGTCATTTCGACGTTCAGTTGATCGGCGGAATGGTTCTGCATCAGGGCAAGATCGCGGAAATGAAAACCGGCGAAGGCAAGACGCTGGTGGCAACTTTGCCCGTGTATCTGAACGCGTTGAGCGGACGAGGCGTCCATGTCATCACCGTCAACGACTATCTTGCCAAGCGCGACTCCGAGTGGATGGGCAAGCTTTACCGCTTTCTTGGCCTCACGGTCGGCGTCATCGTGCATGATCTTGACGATCAGCAGCGGCGCGACGCCTACGCATCTGACGTGACTTACGGAACCAACAATGAGTTTGGTTTCGACTATCTGCGCGACAACATGAAGTTCGACCTGCGCGATTGCGTGCAGCGCGGACATAATTTCGCCATCGTTGACGAAGTGGACTCCATCCTGATTGATGAAGCCCGCACGCCGCTAATCATTTCCGGAGCCAGCGAAGAATCCACCGACAAGTATGCGCGGGTGAACCGCATCATCCCCAAGCTGGAGAAGGGAGAAGAGCTTGACGTTGCTCCCGGCGAGCCTTCTCAACTGACCGGCGATTTTGTGGTGGATGAAAAGCATCGCAGCATCACCGTTACCGATGAAGGCTGGGAAAAAGTCGAACAACTTCTGGGTATTGGCAACATCGCCGATCCCGAAAACTGGGATCTTAAGCATCATGTCGAGACTGCCGTCAAGGCCCATGCGCTCTATCACCGCGACGTCGAGTACGTGGTCAAAGAAGGTGAAGTAATTATCGTGGACGAATTTACGGGCCGCCTGATGCCGGGGCGCCGCTGGTCCGACGGCCTGCACCAATCGGTCGAGGCCAAGGAAGGCGTGAAGATCGAGCGGGAGAATCAGACTCTCGCCACCATCACATTCCAGAATTATTTCCGCATGTACAAAAAGCTTGCCGGCATGACTGGAACCGCCGAAACCGAAGCCTCGGAATTCGAAAGTATTTATCGGCTGGAGGTTATGGTCATTCCTCCCAACAAGCCTCTGCGGCGCCAGGAAAATCCCGACGTTGTTTACCGGATGGAGAAGGAGAAGTATTATGCGGCTTCGGATGAAATTCAAAAGCTGCATCAGTCCGGCCAGCCAGTCCTCGTAGGCACTACCTCGATTGAGAAATCGGAACGGCTCTCCGAATTGTTGAAGAAGAAGGGCATCAAGCATGTGGTGCTGAATGCCAAGTATCACGAGCGCGAGGCTGAAATTGTTGCCCAGGCGGGCCGCAAAGATATGGTCACCATCGCCACCAACATGGCCGGGCGTGGAACCGACATTCTGCTTGGCGGCAATCCTGAATTCATGGCTAAACAGGAGTGCGTGAAGAAGGGAATCGCACAGCCACTCAGGGCTGCTCAGGGCAAGATACAGATTGACGTGGATGAAACCAAAAGCACCGTTTGGTACTACGCCGGGAACGAGTACGTCGTTCCCACCTCTCAATGGCTGGAAACATTCGAGCGGTACAAACAACAGACCGATGTTGAGCACGATGAGGTAATCGCTGCCGGCGGCCTTCACATTTTCGGGACCGAGCGCCACGAGTCGCGGCGGATAGACAATCAGCTTCGTGGCCGCGCCGGGCGGCAGGGCGACCCGGGGTCATCGCGCTTCTATCTTTCACTTGAAGACGATTTGATGCGGATCTTCGCCAAGGAATGGGTTTCGAAGCTTCTCCAACGGCTGGGCATGGAAGAGGGAATTCCAATCGAGTCAAAACTGATTTCCCGGCGCATCGAAGCTGCGCAAAAGGCGGTTGAGGCGCAAAATTTCGAGGCCCGCAAACACTTGCTTGAGTATGACGACGTGATGAATAAGCAGCGGGAGGCCGTCTACGGCTTGCGTCGCCAGTTGCTCGAAGGACTGGATCAGAAAGACCTGATTCTGGAGGATTATGTTTCCGCCATCCTCAGCGGTCTGATGGACGAGTTCTGCGGCGTCAAAGTTCATCCCGCCAACTGGGACATCAAGGGCTTGAAAGATGCGATCTTCACCCGTTTCGGCGTGGACATTCTCGCCGAGGGAATTGTCCCTGAGAACCTTAACCGCCAGGAACTTGGTGACGAGATTTTCGACAAATTGAAGGCCCGTTACGATTCCAAGGAACAGCTTATCGGGCCGGACGCCATGCGTTACCACGAACGCATGATCATGTTGAGCGTGCTCGACTCGCAGTGGAAGGATCACCTGCTCGGCATGGACCATTTGAAGGAAGGCATTGGCCTGCGCGGCTATGGGCAGCATGATCCCTTGATCGAATACAAGCGCGAATCGTTTGACATGTTCGAAGCCATGATGCAGCGCTTTCAAGAGGACACCGTCCGCTATCTGTACCTGATGCAGATACTGGAACGGCCCGCGGAGAGTAGTGCGGTCCCGGCGGAGAGTGATCTCGGTCTTGGCTCCGAAGTTTCCAATCCAGCTTTACGCGTTAGTGGACGCGGAGGCAACGGTCATCGCCCGCCCCGCTCGGTCGCCACGTCGGTGGATGAAATCGAAGAGAATTTCCAGCGCAAGAAGCGCCGCGAACTTGAACATGCCCGCATGGCCGGATCCGGCGATCAACAAACCGTTCAGCAGGTGGTTCGCGGCGCCGCTAAAATCGGCCGGAACGATGCATGCCCATGCGGCTCCGGCAAGAAGTACAAGAAGTGCTGCGGAGCAAAAGCCTAAAACACCCACGTAGGGACAGATCCCCATCTGTCCGGCGGAGCGAAGCTCCGCTGGAATTGGGTTTACCGCGGGTAATTTTTCCCACTTCGCAACGCGGCTGTCCTCGACTACACTGTGCACCTTTCCGGAGCGCAATCGCATCCAAAACTAGAAGGGACATTATGATCGCGCTTCGCTTCGTACACCTGATCGAGAACCATTCCGACGAACTTGCTCAGGGATTGATTGAGAAATTCCTGGCGTCATCTCGAACCACGGATATGCGCCAGGTGCCCCCCGAAGAGCTGCGTGAGCGATCGTACGAGATTTTGCATCAGCTTGGAGAGTGGCTGCTCACCAAGACCGACACCGATATCGAGCAGCGATATTTTGACATTGGCATCCGTCGCGCCGCACAGGGCGTTTCGTTGTCGGATTATTGCTGGGCGATGGTTCTGACCAAAAGGCATCTCTGGGAATTTCTTCAAGAGCATGCAGTCACTCATAATCCAGTGGACTTATATGGAGAGCTGGAACTTCTGCGGCTGCTCGACGAATTCTTTGATCGTTCCCTTTGCTATGCCGCGGAGGGATATGAGAGCCACTTCCGGGAACGCCTGGCGCCTGTTGAGGTGAACCAGCGCCGGGCCGCTCGTTAACCCCTACTTTGCAGGCTGAGAGAGCACGAACGATTTCACCACAATATTGTTCGGCTTGGCTCCCGCCGGAATCATGGTTAAGAGAGAGTATTCCGTGGGCTCTAACTTGGTTGGCTCTCGTTTCTGAATGACTGTCACGTCTCCTGATGCTGAATCCAACACCAGCAAATAATTCTGACTTTGCGATAACGCGAGTCCGTCGGGATGACTTCCCACCGCGATGGATGCGATCAGCTTTCCCAGATCAATATCGTAAACCGCAACGTCATCCGATCCGAAGTTACTTACGTAAAGTCGCGAATTGTCCGCCGTCACCACGCCTCGCGACGGATGGTCGCCAATCAAATAGCTGCCGCTCACTTCATTGGTTGTGGTTTCGATGATTGAGATATTGTCGGAATCGAAATTCGTAACCATGAGCTCTCCCCCGTCCGGCTTCAGGACCAAATTCACCGGCGTTTTGCCGACATCAAGCAGCGCCAGAAGCGTTCCGTTCGTGAGATCAATCGCGGCCACCTGCGCCGAACCCGCGCATGCGATAAAAGCTTTGCTGTTGTCGGGAAGAATGGCAATATCTTCCGGCTGCCGGCACACAGGGATGGTGCTGCGAACCGCCAGCCGCGCCGTATCAATCACCGAGACCGTATTGTCTTCGCGGTTGCTAACCACAACGGTGTTGCCATCCGGCGAAACCCGGGCGAGCCCCGGAGACTTTCCTACGGAAATTGTGGCGATGACCGCGCGCTTTTCGAGATCAATCACGGAAACATTCGCGGATTCCGAATTGGCCACATATCCGCGCTTGCCATCCGCGGAAACGTCAATGAAATACGGTTTTCCGTGCACGCCAATCGTCGCGACAACCGCATTGCGCTCGGCATTGATCACGCTGACATTGCTGGACCCGGCATTCACTACGTAAACTTCGTTCTTCTTGCTGTTCGCGGCGAGGCCGGTTGGATCAATCCCCACCGGAATCGTTTTTGCCGGCTCGAAAGTCCGCAGGTCAATCACGGTAACGCTTTTGCTCTTACCATTGGTCACGTACGCGTATTCGCGATAGGAGGGACCGTAATCCGGCAGCGCGCGCGGCTGAAAATACCACCAGCCAAGAACGCCCAAAGCGAGCAAGAAAAAAGTAAAGAAAAGCTTTTTCAAGGTTGGAGATGAGAAAACATTACAGTCCGTGAGGAAGTTTGAAAGCTACAAAAACCTTGCATCCGTAAGTTTGAAGCGAAAACTCTCAGAGTAGATTCGTTTTCGACGCCACGGATATGCCATCTCCCGCGCGCCGCAGCTAAGGACGCACACTCGTAGCATGCTGTGTAGCCGATCCTTCCACCGATTTACTCTCCGCCACAGTCCTTCCCACCACCGGCGCTATTTGCCTCACTTGGTTCATCAGTTCGTCGAATTGATCGGGGTAAAGCGACTGTATGCCATCAGAAAGCGCTTTATCCGGATCATGATGAACTTCGACGATCAATCCGTCGGCTCCCACCGCCACCGCTGCTCGTGACAACGGTGTAACTTTATTTCGCTTTCCCGTTCCGTGGCTTGGGTCCACGACGATGGGCAAATGGCTCAACCGCTGCACCGCAGGAATCAGGCTTAAGTCCAAAGTGTTTCGAGTGTGGTCGGCAAACGTTCGGACCCCGCGTTCGCACAGAATCACGTTATAGTTTCCTTCGCTCATCACATACTCAGCCGCCATCAGCAACTCTTCGAGCGTCGCCGACATTCCGCGTTTCAGGAGCACCGGCTTACTCGCTCGCCCCGCGCGCTTCAGCAGAGAAAAATTTTGCATGTTGCGAGCGCCGATCTGGATTACGTCAGCGTATTCTTCGACCAGGTCCAGCGACTCATTATCCACCGCTTCGGTAACGATCTTTAAGCCAAATCTGTCGCGGACTTCGGACATGATGCGCAATCCGTCCTCTCCTAATCCTTGAAATGAATAGGGAGAAGTGCGCGGCTTGTAAGCTCCGCCGCGAAAAAACTGCGCGCCGGTGCGCTGAACCCGTTCCGCCACCGCAAAAGCCTGCCCGCGACTCTCGATGGCGCACGGGCCTGCAATGATGGCCAGTTGCGGACCTCCGATGGTCGCATCGCTACCGCGAAAAGTAATGATCGTGTTGTCCTGCTTGAAATCGCGGCTGACTAATTTATAGGGCTTGGTTACACGAATGACTTCGTGCACCCCAGCCATTTCATCAATTGCGCCGATTTCGATCTCGCCCTGGTTTCCGGTGATGCCGATGGCAGTCCGCTCGGCGCCAGGGATCGAATGTGCCCGGTATCCCAACGACTCAATCTTTTCGCATACCGCCCGCACCTGCTCGGCGGTGGCATGCGCCTGCATTACAACCAGCATTCAACTCACCTCGAGGGTTTCAAGTTTATCTCTAGTGGACGCTTGTGACCAAGACCAATCCAGGCCCGCTGGCGGAGGGGCGGGGACACCCGTCGGGCCATCACTGCCCATCACGAGGAAAATGTTTTACAGGGGCTTAACCGATTCTCGTTTGAGCGCCCGTTCCAGCGTCTGATCGAGCGCGGATTTGGCTTTGTCATATTCTTCCTGCGGAATGCGGCCCTGTTTATGATCCATTTCCAACTGGAACATCTCTTCTTTTAGAGCTTCCAGCAGCATCGAGGATCGCCGCGCAGGTTGCGCCTCCCGTTCGCGGTCGGCCAGTTCCACCGAAGAAGCGAAGTTCGGGGCGGCGACGGTCCTCGAACGCCCGGCGATGTAAACGGCTCCCGCCATCAACAACAGAGCGAAGCCGCCAAGCAGGTACCAGCGATATTTTTGCAGCGGGTCGGGTGCATCAATCGGCGGACCTAAACCCCCTCCCGGGCGCGCACCCGCGCCGGACGGCATCGCACCAGCAGTTTGGGCGTCCTCGCCTTCCGAACTGGAATTAGCATTCTCATCTTGCAGCACCCCGCTTCCGGAGATGTCAAATGCCAACTTCTGTCCCGGACGAGCTTTGCTCGCTACTTCCGCAATTGCGCCGGGAGGGCTGGGCGGCTGTTTGTCCTCATAAACGCCAGGCTGCGCTGGAGAAAACTGAATCGCCTGTGGCATGATTACCACAAAATGATCCAGCGGATAAATCAGCTTCGGGTCTATAGTCGCCTTGCCGTTGTAGGGCAAATGATACGAGATCTGAAACTCCGTCTGGCCTGGCCGCAACGGGAACGCAAACGCGAAGAGTCCCTTTTCGGCCTGCTGCACCGGTTCGGAGTCAACCCACTGACCGCCGGCAGTCTGCGCCTGTCCGGAATCAATCTGCGCGTCCTGCGGCAGATAAAACTCGAAATTCTGGCCACTCATTTGTGTGCGCGGAGGTTTGGATAAGTTGTTGACCGCAAAAATCCGGCTGATGCCAAGCTGTCCGCGCTGCGCCTGCAAGTACATCAGATCGGCGACCGCGGTAACTCCAGCAACTTTCTTCGCCACATCGTAAACTTCCACTTCGACCGAAGTTGTCCCCGGAGGAGCCATTCGATGGTAGGTGACATCCTGATGGATGACCCGAATCAGATGAGGCTGGCCGTCGTTCTCCAAGGCAAGACTGAATTTTCCGCTCGCCTCGGTCTTCGCGTGCCCGGCTTCTTCCATCCCTTGTGCCAATTTTATGAGGATTACTTCGTCCCCCGCGGCGGGTCTATTCGTCGTTCCATTGGTCACAGTGCCGGTGATAGTTGCAGCCGAGGCAGCAACGGCGCACATTGAAACCATGCAAAAAGTGAGAATGAATGGCCGGAATTTGCGTGAAATTACGAAGGACGTCAAAACCGCTTTTCCTTTTTTCGAGCAGTCGGCAGGGGACTTCGATCGCCGTCCTCGATGCGCGAGATTTCCGACAACAGAGCGGCGGCCTCTTCTTCCAATGAATTCTTCATGACTTGGTAATCAGCCTCGGGAAATTTGCCGGCTTTGAACTCGAAATTCAGGTCACGCAGGTTTTCATAAACAACTTCTTTTCGCTCCCGCAAATACGCAGCCTGCGTTTTCTCGGGCCCCAGCTGGAGGGTTCCGGGCAGATAAAAAACATAAATCAGCGTCCCGGCCGTAACGAGAATGTAGATGAGAATCACGACGCTCATATGTCCCCCGTGTCTCTTCTCGCCTGGTCGCGAAAGCGGTCAAGCTCTGCACCGCTAATCGGGCGGGGAGCGCCTACGGGCAGAAGCAATGGACGTTTTCTCCACGCGCGCACGATCAATATCACTATGCAGATTCCCCCGACCAGGGCAAGGTACGGCATGATCCAGGCCACGCGATTGAAGCCTTTATTTGTCGGTGCGGCAATCACCGTGGTTCCATATTTCTGCACGAACGCCTGCAGGACGAGATCGTCATTGTCGCCGCGATCGAGCGCAGCCATAAGCTCGCCGCGCATGCGCTCCGAATACGGGCAGCCGACGTGATTGCATTCCAAAAGAATCTGATTGCATCCGCACACGCACATCATGCGGTGGCCGAGGTCATTGAATCGCGACGCTTCATCTCCCGCGCCCATAAAAACCAATAACACCAGGCAAAGAGATGCAAGTTGCAGAATTCGCATCTCGATTCGTATCGCAGCAGTTTCGGAGTTGGTTCGGTAAATCAATCCCCGGCTCCCACCGGCGCAGTTTCCATGCGCGCCGGAACCGGCACGCGAACCGGCACAGCATTGGGGATGAGGGCGACGACCGTCCCGACGATCATGACCCATACTCCAATCCAGATCCACATCACCAGCGGATTCAAATGCGCTTTAATGATTGGGCGTCCCGTGTCTGGATTCTGACCTTCGTAAACCAGGTATAGGTCTTCTTTCAGCGTTGAACGATTGGCGACGATCGTTGAATTCTGCTGGCTGGCCTTGAAAAAACGCCGCTCAGGATACAGTGTGTCAATCTGCCTGCCCCCTTTGAACACCTGGATAATTGCCCATTCGCTCCCATAGTTGGGTTTATCTTCCTGGGTGAAGGACTGGCAGACCAGCGTGTAAGGCCCGATCGTCATTTTGTCGCCGTAGCTCATTTCCTTCTCTTTATCCTGATTAAAGGCTGAACCGGCAAACCCAATCATGATCACGATCACGCCAAAGTGCACAATGTAACCGCCATAACGGCGGGTGTTCCGGTGCGCCAGGTGAACCATCGAAGCCAGCAAATTTTGTCCCGTGTGGCGCCTGATCACCCGCCCGCCGCGAATGAATTCCGAAATCACCGTTAGTCCTACCAGCACCGAGAGCATGATCGTCATCAGAGCGTAAACGTAGGACATATCGCGCCAGGGCTTCATCCCTAAAGCGATGAGCACAATTCCCGTCAAAATCGCGCCCAGCGCGGGCCAGCGGAAATTACGTTTGAGGCTCTCGAAGGACGTTTTTCGCCAGGCAAGCAAGGGGCCCAGTGCGGTGAGCAACAACAGCAGCAACGCCACCGGTATATTTACGCGATTAAAAAATGGTGGGCCGACTGTGACTTTCGTTCCATTTACCCATTCTGAAAGTTTTGGAAACAGCGTGCCCCATAGCACGGTGAAGCAAGCCACCAGCAGGAGAAGATTATTAAACAAGAAGCTGGACTCGCGCGAGACGAGGGACTCCAACTTGTGCTCGCTCCGCAAATGCGAGCGGTTTTTTATGTAGAAGACTAAGCACACGGCAAATATGATCGCGAGGAATATGACGAACCAGTCGCCGATGGAAGACTGCGCAAATGCATGAACGGAACTGACCAGCCCGCTGCGGGTCAGCAACGTTCCAAATATTGAAAGCATGAACGTGATGAAGATCAGCCAGACGTTCCATGTCTTCAGCATGCCGCGTTTTTCCTGCATCATCACCGAATGCAGGAACGCAGTTCCCGTAAGCCACGGCATAAGGGACGCATTCTCGACCGGGTCCCATCCCCAATACCCCCCCCATCCAAGTACTGAATAAGCCCAGTGCGCTCCCAAAAATATGCCGCAGGTCAGAAAAATCCAAGTCACCATCGTCCAGCGGCGAGTAATGTGAATCCACTTCTCGCCGGGATATTTCATGATCAGCGCGCCCAGCGCGAATGCGAAGGGCACCGTGAATCCCACATATCCCAGATACAGCATGGGGGGATGAATCACCATTTCCGGATACTGCAATAAGGGATTCAGTCCCGCACCGTCGGCCGGTAGTGAACCTTGCATGATTCCAAAAGGATTCGCGGCAAAGTTCATCAGCAGGAGGAAAAAGATCTGAACCCCGGCAATAATCACCGAAGCATGCGCGAACAGCCGCCTATCGGTCTTATGCCGCAGCCTCAGAACCAGGCCGTATGCGGAGAGAAGCAGGGACCAGAACAGGAGCGATCCCTCCTGTCCCGACCATAACGTGGCGAACTTATAGGGTCCGGGCAGATCGCGATTGCTGTGATGGTAAATGTAAGCGATGGAAAAATCGTTGTTGAATGCGGCCGTAACCAATACGGCGGCGGCAAGAAACACCAGCGCAAACGTTGCTATGCCGGCACGACGCGCGGTTTCTCCCAGCCTCTCGGAGCCTGCTCCCTTAAGGGCAAGGGAGAATACGCCCGCGCAGAAACTGTATACACTCAGTGCCAGGGCGAACAGAAGCGCAAAGCTGCCTACTTGCGACATGGGGGGTCCTCAGGCATTTTTTCAGAAACCGCGCATTGAGGCAACTGCGCGCAGGCCATCTAACCTGGCCGAGGGCATTCGTGAGAAAGCCCTGCGCGCGAATTGAGAGCGCTCGTGTAAATGATTCAGTTCAAGCGCTTTGTTGCCGTTTGCCATTGCGGCCGAGCACTTCACCCTCTGCTTTGAACCAATCTTCCCGGTCAAAACCCGGAGTGTAGCCTCGCTGTTCGTACAATTCGTATGCTCGCTGGCGGATCGTGGCTTCCAGGTCCGGTGCGGAATTTGTTGAGATTGTGCTCACCGGAGATGAATTCTTTTTTTTCAGTGGCATCGAATTGGTCTCCGGCATCGTGATTACCTGCTTTTCAGCTGGGTTCGAGGGGCGGGGGGATTTTCTTGGCATGTTATTCACTCCTTAGAAGTGCTACGTTCTTTAGAACAAAGATGAAATGGACTGACCATGGACAAATAACCATCACAATCCACTATGAGTCGCTGTAGATGATGCATTAATCATAAACCGAATCGCCTGTGAATAGCTGATCCAGGACAAGAAAAAGACAAGAAAAAGATAAGAAAAGGCAGTGAAAAAACTTATCCGAAGGAACGTTTTTTTGAACCGAGATAAATTACACCACATCTCCGTGCCGGGGGAACCTTTGACTCTGAGGGACACGTTGGCGCTGAGATTTCCCTCTCCAGCTAATGAAAATCGTGGGAACTGGTGGAGGCGCGGGTAATTGAAAGTGCGCCCACATGCGCCGCCTTCACGGAAATAACATTATCCTGATTCTGCAAAATTCCTTCAATCATCAGAAATTGTTCTGACGTTATTAAGAGCCGGTTCTTCTGAAACAGTTGTGGATTGATGATGGCATTCGCGACTCCCGTTTCATCTTCCAGGCTTAAAAATACGAAACCTTTGGCGGTTCCAGGCCTCTGGCGGGCGATCACGCATCCTCCAATCCTTAAATATTGACCATTGGGGATGTTGTTAAGTTCACTGGCTCTATGAATCCGCAGCTTGTTCATTTCAGCGCGGTGATACTGCATGGGATGCGGACCCACCGTCATGCCTGTGCCGCGAAAATCGGCGACTAATCGCTCCTCTTCATTCATTGCACGCAATGGCGATTTCGCATCCGGCTCGGGTATTTCATCCAGCAATGGCCCGGAGTGACGAACCGCACGCTCCACTTGCCAGAGCGCATCGCGGCGATGCAGTTTTGCTTTACTGGGAACTGGCAACTCGAAACTGGAAACTGAATTTAACGCTCCAATCTCCGCTAAAATATTCAACTCGTCCTTGCGCAACTCAGTTACGCGATGAATCACATCACGGATTGATGTGAATGGCGCGACGCTGCGTTGCCGCACCAGCGCCTGAGCGGCTTCCTCGCGCAACCCGCGTACATAGCGAAGACCAATACGGAGGGCTGGTTTCTGGTTTTCCGTTTCGACTTTCGACTCTGGAGCTGAAATGTCCGGACTTGTGCTTCCATCTTTTGAAACCGGAAACTGGAAACTCGAAACTGTTTCCAGCGTGCACAACCAATCCGACTTCATCACATCAATCGGAAATACTTTCAGTCCATGCCGTTGCGCATCTTTCACCACCGTCGCGGGACGGTAAAATCCCATCGGCTGATTGTTAAGCAGAGCGGCAGTGAAAGCAGCCAGGTAATGGCATTTCAAATAAGCGCTGGCGTAGGCAATCAGCGCAAAGCTTGCTGCATGGGACTCGGGAAATCCATAAAGAGCGAAAGAAGTGATTGAAAGAACAATCTGCTCCTGAGCTTCACGCGAAATGCCATTGCGTTCCATGCCCGCGCGAAGTTTGGCTTCGATCTCGAGCATCCTCATTCGGGATCGCTTGAACCCCATGGCGCGCCGCAATTCCTCCGCTTCGCCGCCGGTGAAATTCGCGGCAATCATCGCCATCCGCAGTAATTGTTCCTGAAAAAGCGGAACCCCCAAAGTGCGCGCCAATACCGGCTCGAGCGAAGGATGGGGATAGGCAACGATCTCGCGCCCCATCCTCCGCTGTAAATAGGGATTCACCATCTGTCCCACAATCGGACCGGGGCGGATGATCGCGACCTGCACCACAATGTCATAAAACTTCTTGGGTTGCAGGCGTGGCAGACACGACATCTGCGCCCGGCTCTCGACTTGGAACATACCGATGGTATCCGCTTGTTGTAATGTCGAATAAACTTCAGGATCGTTCGCGGGCAGTTGCGCGAGATCTACTTCTTCGCCATAATGATCTCGAATAAGCCGGAGCGAATCTTCCAGTGCGGCCATCATTCCCAGCCCCAGCAAATCCACTTTGATGATTCCTAGATCATGGCAATCGTCTTTATCCCATTGCACAACTATGCGGCCGGGCATGGACGCAGGCTCCAGCGGCACCACTGAATCAAGCTGTCCCTGGCAGATAACCATGCCGCCGGAATGTTGGCCGAGATGCCGAGGCAAATCTTGCACCGCAACGCACAGCTCGAAATATTTGCGCAGCCGGGGATGATTCAGATCAAGCCCGGCATCGCGAAAGCGGTGATCGAACGTGTCATTCTCATCGCGATATTCCCAGTTGGCAACCGCCGCGGAAACCTTGTTGAGAGTCTCGGGATCAAACCCCAGCGCCTTCCCCATTTCGCGAGCCGCCATTCTGCTGCGATAAGTGATGACGTTCGCCGTCATCGCCGCGCCTCGCTCTCCATAGCGCTTATATAAATATTGAATGACGCGCTCACGCTGATCTCCGCTGGGAAGATCAAGATCAATGTCCGGCCATTCGCCTCGCTCTTCGGAAAGAAAGCGCTCGAACAGAAGGTCCATGCCCACGGGATCTACAGCGGTGATGCCGAGCGAATAGCAGGCCGCGCTATTTGCCGCCGATCCGCGTCCCTGCACCAGAACATCTTGTTCGCGGCAGAATCGGACCAAATCCCACACGATAAGAAAGTAGCCGGAGAGTTCCAGCTTTTCGATCAACTTTAATTCCCGATCCACCTGGCGTCGTGCGCGGTTCCTTAGTTCCGCTGATGCTCGTCCATACCGCTGCTGAAAGCCTTCTCGTGTTCGTTCCCGCAAAAACGACATCATGGTTTCGCCTTCAGGAACTGGATATTTTGGAAACTCGTATCCCAGATCCTCCAGCGTAAACTCCAGTCGCGACGATAATTCCATCGTGTTCGAGATGGCTTCCGGCAAATCAGCAAATAACTGCTTCATCTCTCCCGCCGACTTCAAATGCCGTTCCGAGTTTCGTGACAGCACACGTCCGGCATTGGCTAGCGTGCAATGATGCCCGATCGCGGTGAACACATCACAAAGTTCGCGCTCCCGCGCCTGGGCATAGCGAACATCATTCGTAGCCAGCAGAGGGAGCTTCAGTGAACGGGCCAGATCAATTGTGATGTGATTGCGGGCTTCCTGCTCGCGATGAAAATGCCTTTGCAGTTCAACATAAACATTTGTGTCTCCAAAAATATTGATTAGATGGTTGAGGCAATCGCGAGCTTTCTCAGCGCCTCCCTGTGCGATAGCCGCCGCCAGCGGGCCATCGTCGCCGCCGGTTAAGCAAATGATGCCCTCCCCATATTCCCGCAGTTCATCGTGGCGGACCGCGCCTTCGCCTTTCTTCGAACGCAGTTTCATCCTGGTGATCAGGCGGCAAAGATTCTGATATCCGGCGCGGGACGAGACAAGAAGCGGAAGGCGAAAAGACGGAGTTGTCGAATTGCCGGATTTTCGGATTGATGAATTGAACTGCTGTTTTGTTGGATTGCAAAATTCTGCAATTCGACAATTCTTCAATCCCGAAATCTCGCAGGTGATCTCCGCCCCTACATGAGCTTTGATTCCAGCTTTTTTCGCTGCCCTGTGAAACCGCGCCGACCCGTACACGCCATCGCGATCCAGCAGAGCCATTGCAGGCATCTGCAATTTGGCGCAACCTGCAACCAGATTTTCCGGCAGTGAAGCGCCTTCTAGAAAGCTAAACGCAGAGCGCGAGTGGAGTTCAACATACATGGCAAAAACGGAGCGAAGATTGAAGAATTTAGATTGGAGATTGATCAATATTCTTAATTTTTAAAATCTGAAATCTTCAATCTGAATTTGGTTCAATTTCTCTAGTCGTACGTCCCTTCCACCACCCATTGCCCTTCGAGCAAATCTCTTACCAGGCGATATAACGAAATTTCCGTTCCCGCTTGCACGGCAATGTCCCATTCATCTCTGCACCATTCCTCTTGTTCCCACCAGTCCCCTGAAGAGCGCCATGGGCCCGCAGACCATAGAATTTCTCCTTGAATGGCTTTTCGCTTATGGCACGCAATGCGCAGTGGAATGCCATCGCGCAATGTAACCATGACCGGCACCGCTGGACGAAAAACACGCAGCGCGGTCACTGCGGCATTCTGCTTTTCGGATTTTCCCAAACTTTCTTGAGCGTTGGAACTGAACCGCTGCATGCGGAAACCCTCCGCCCGATATGTATCCAGCAATTCCAGCGATCCAATTTTGTCTTCGCCGACAATCCCTGCAATTCGCGCCATCGTCAGTTCAAGTTTTTCAGGCTCCGGCGAGGGAGGAAGAAAAAGGCCCCCTTGCGCCGCGCGGGGCCTTACCGGCTCGGCCCGCAGATGAATTGTGAGAATGGGAGCTCCCGGCGGATGCGCGTTCAAATCAAGCTGCAATAATTTAAGGAAAATTCTGGCATCCAGCAACGGCACCGGCAGTCGAAGTGTTCGTTCGAAAACACGCGCTTTGACTATGGAGCGACGGGCGTCCCCGCCCGTCATTGGGAAACTCGTCTCTTCGTCCCGGCAGTTGGTATCCAGTCCCAATCTCAATCGCAATTCCTGTGTAGCCAGGGCGCGTGCGTTTAACCGGGCACATAGCTGTTCCAGTAACCGTCCCATCAGGAATGCCAGCGGTTCCAGCAATACCACTGGATGTTCCAATTCAATTGCTTCTTCAAAAATCAGCGGCGATTCGACTGGCGCCAATGTGCGGCAGGTCGCGCCGCGGGCGAGTTGTTGCAATCGCACCCCTTGTTGCCCTAAACGTTCGCTCAAGGCTACTTCCGGTAAAGCCGCCAGGGAACGCAGGTTGCGCACGCCCCAGCGATTCAATGTTTCTAAAACTTGATCCGCCTGCTCATAAATCCGGGGGCCGTATCCTTCCATGAACAAAACTTCTATGGATAACCCTCCCAACTGTTCCGCCTCTTTCCCCGGGGAAATGAGGGTCACGCCGAAAAATCCTCGAGCCGCAATGACCGCCGTATCCGGATTCGAGGCCACAGCTACATTCGATTCCAGTCCGAGATCTGAGGCACGCCGCGCCACATCGCGCGCAATCTTTGGAAGCGCGCCAAAAAGCGGCTCCAATCCATCCAGGTCCATCACTATCGTGTCGCAACCCAGCTCCTCTACCCGTGGAGAAAACGACTGCGCGCAATCCAACAGCGCCGCAGACGCCGCCTCTTCCTGCAGTTGTGAACGGCATCGCAACACGAAGTTGCTGCACGCTTCCACTTCCAGTTTGGCCATCCCCGGCTCCACACCCACGCGCCGGGCATTTTCATTCTGAGCAAAAACTTTTTGCAGCGGAGCTTTGCCATCGAGGACAACCACCGCGTGGGATCGCAATCCCGGCTCGGAACGCAGTATCGCTTCCGCCGGAAAATCAGGAACGAAGATGCAGCAGAAAGGCATGCAAGATTTCAGTTTCAAGTTTCGGGAAATAACTGTGGATTTTTATCCGGCTCGCACTGCTTTCGTAGCAAACCTGGTGACGTGCATCGGCTTTCGCTCCATTCGTGACCGGATTAGCTCGCCTTCCACTTGCAGCCCTTCGAAAAGCCGGGAATGAGAAGGAAGGTCTGAGAACTGAGAACTGATAGCTGAAAGCTGCTGTCCAATAGCTGATATCTTTTCCCCGGCCGCTTTTAACCTCAGCAGCAGATATGCGCAACTCTGCGCGCAGGGAACCGGCGCAACAACAAATAGCACGGTCGGAGTATTCTCTACCGCCCGCTGGAAACGGAACCAGGAGGTCAGCGGAATCCGGCGAGCGAGTTTCACGGGCACATCGCCTAAATCAATAATCACCAGGCCGAAGCCTCCACTTTGCAAAAGCAAATCCGTGACTCGCAGTGCCTGCTCAACCGGACCCTCCATCGGTCTGTCGGAATGTTCTTTTTTCCCTGCATAATTTCTGGAGAAAACTTTCTTTTGCGGCGAGCACCGCACCCATAGCAGTCTGTCAAATTCAACCCCCGCAGCCTGCGCCGAGATTGGATCCAGAGCGTCACTCACATCCACCAGCGCGCACACTTCATTCCGCTGCGTGGCGGCTGCCAATACTGACAAAAGCATGCTGGTTCGTCCTGAGGATGCGGACCCGTAAACTTCCGTAAGGCATCCCCGCGGAATCCCGCCTGTAAGCAAATCCAATTCGCGAATTCCGCTGGAAATCGTTTCCGGCGAGCCATTTACCTTGATCCGGGATGCAGGCACCACTGTGGCCAGCTTTGGGGAACGGAAGTATTCAAATGCAGGATGTTTCTTTGAAGTAAAGGTTGAAGAATGTTCCGGAGCTACGCGAGAAACTTGATTCGTTAATGGCATGATATCAGCTCAACTTCCACGAATAAATATCCTGGATGAACAGTTAAATTCTGAATCATATTCGCTTTTTATTCGCCCAAAGATAATGCGACGACCCGCAGCATTTGTCAAGCCGCTAAATCACATTTTAATTCTTAACCCGGCGTAACAAAACCTGTTTACACAGCTCCGCATCAAAGTTTGTTCTTTAGCAGTTCGCGGAAAAATTCATGAGAGTGCGACCTTGCTTTGAAGGGGCGCGGCTTTCAAAGCGTGCCCCTTCAAAACGAATCTACTCTGAGCAGATCAATATTGAAATCAGCAGGAGCCATCGCAATGCCAGGTTCATCTTTTTTATCGGGAAATTCCCCACGCGCAACCGCAAAAAATTCAAACTCGCCGGAAAATTCTGATATTCGAAAAAAGGGTCTGCTTGGGTTTCAACTCGCCTTCGAGCAGTTTACCGTTCCCGAACTCCTTGAACTGGGAGTGCTCTGCGAACAGGCTGGATTCGATGTCCTGACCTTCAGCGACCATTTCCAGCCTTGGCAAGCCAATGAAAAACATTCAGGACAGGCATGGCTCACCATGTCCGCCATCGGCCAGCGCACCGAGCGTATATGGATGGGAACGACGGTTACCTGCCCCACATTGCGCTACAATCCGGCGGTTGTTGCCGAAGCTTTCGCATCTTTAAGCCTGCTTACTCCTGGACGAATATTCCTCGGCGTCGGCTCCGGCGAAGCGTTAAACGAACTCGCAGCCACCGGAACCTGGCCCAAGTGGCCTGAACGCTCCGAACGCCTGGTGGAAGCCACCGAAATTGTTCGCAGACTTTGGAAGGGAGGGCAGGTCGAACACAGCGGCAAATATTACAATGTGAATGCGCGGCTCTACGATCCGCCGGCAAAGACAATCCCACTTTTGATGGCGGGGAACGGCCCCAAAGCCATGCGCCGCGTTGGACAATATGCCGATGGATTGATTACCGATCCAAAGACCTGGAAAGAGCATAAGTCAGAATTCGAGGGTGGCGCGAAAGAGGCAGGAAAAGATCCAAAACAAATGCCCGTCTTTATAGAGCAATATGCGGTCGTCGGTGATAAGAAAGACGCAGAAGTGGCGGCAAACCTCTGGCGCTTTGGCCCCAAAGCATGGAATCCCTATTTCAACATTCGCGATCCTGAGGAAATCGAGCGCCGCGCCAATGCCGAAGTCCGACTCGAAAAAGTTACTGAGGGATGGCCCGTCAGCACCGATCCCGATGCGCACGTGAAAGTAATCTCGGAATTATTCGAGAGCGGCGCCACCGAAGTCCACATTCACTCCGGCCAGCCGGATCAAAAGCGCGTGGTGGATTTTTATGGGAGAGAAGTTCTGCCGCGCTTGCGGAAGTCTGTGACGGGACAGTCAAGCGCCGCCTAGGTTGATTTCGCTGGGGACAATCCTGTCCCTCCGTCTTTAACCTTCGCGATCCGGAATGAAATACGCCTCAACGCAGCAACACTCTTCAGATAGACCGGAATTCAAACTCACTTTACGATCGCCGCCGCGCTCTGCCCGATCATGATTGCGTCCTGCATCTGCCGGTAAAGATCTCCCACCGCTGCCGGCGAATGAGAAACGAATATCGTATTACTCTTGTCCTGCGCCCCAATTTCTTTCATGGTATCGAGATACTGAGTGACCAGCACCAGCATCATCACATCCTTTGGCGTAGTGCCTTCCACCGCAGCCGAAAATGCCGCCACCGATTCTTTCAGGCCTTCGACAATAGCCTTGCGCTGGTTCGCGATGCCTTGTCCTTGAAGGGCCTTGCTCTCGGCCTCCGCTTCGGCCTGCTTCACTTTAAGAATCTTCTCGGCTTCGCCACGCGCGCTGGCCGCCACCTGCTCACGTTGCGCCGCATTGATCTCGTTCATGGCGGCTTTAACTTTGTCGTCCGGCTCGATATCCGTGACCAGAGCCTGATCAATGGCGTAGCCGTAGGTCTTCATTACGTCATCCAAGCCTTGTTTGATTGCGACCGCGATATCGGATTGTTGTAAAAACGCATCATCCAA
This sequence comes from Terriglobales bacterium, assembly GCA_050746185.1. Classification (GTDB taxonomy): domain Bacteria; phylum Acidobacteriota; class Terriglobia; order Terriglobales; family Acidobacteriaceae; genus PALSA-188. The sequence goes on from JBOGLA010000028.1 coordinate 92,792, forward strand.
AATCATTTTGGGTACGTGACCGAGAATTACGTTGAATACGTACGACGAAATTTGTTGCTTCGGATTGGCCAGCTTATAGAAAGCTTCGTACACTTTTTCTGGAATCACATGATATTGAACCGAAACCGGTATTTTTACAAAAACGTTGTCTTTGGTTTTGGTCTCCACGTCGAGGGCGAGTTGCTGCACCCGCAAGTCAACGCGGCCTGCGATCTGATCCAGCCAGGGCAATTTGAAATTGATGCCTGCTGTCGCCACGCGCTTAAACTTGCCCATGCGTTGAATGACCGCAGCCTCCGCAGTTTGCACCTGGAAGAATCCGCTGAGGACGGTTCCGATAAGGAATAAAATTACTACGCCATAAACCAGAAACCCGATAGCCTGCGAGAAGTCCATTTGAAACTCTTCCTCTCCGAAACGCGGACAGCATAACAAAGGAAATGGAATTGCGAAATAGAAGAAAGGCGCGGACCCAATGAACGAATCAGTCCACACCCCTTGCTGCATTGTTGGCGGAGGGCCCGCTGGCATGATGCTGGGTTTCCTGCTCGCTCGCGTCGGCGTGGACGTTCTCGTTCTTGAGAAACACGCCGACTTTCTCCGTGACTTCCGGGGCGATACGGTCCACCCATCCACCCTCGATGTCATCTATGAACTTGGCCTCCTCGATGATTTCCTCAAACGAACGCATCAGGAGGTTCGCGAGCTTTCCGGTCAAATTGGCAGCGAGACTGTTCCCATTGCCGACTTTACTCATCTCCCAACCCACTGCAAATTTATTGCGCTGATGCCGCAATGGGACTTCCTGAACTTCCTTGCCGAAAAGGCGCGAGCCTTCCCCAGTTTCCGTCTGATGACTGAATCCGACGTTACAGAACTGATCGAAGAACATCACTCGGTCGTCGGTGTAATCGCCCAGACGCCCAAAGGGCCGCTCGAAATCCGCGCCGGTCTCATCGTCGGCGCCGACGGCCGTCACTCGGTGGTTCGCGACCGCGCGAAATTGGAAGTCATTGACCTAGGTGCGCCCATGGATGTGCTCTGGATGAGAATTTCCCGCAAGCCCAATGATCCCGGTCAAACTTTCGGGCACGTGGAACCGGGACGAATTCTGGTCCTGCTCAATCGCGAGGATTATTGGCAGTGTGCTTATGTGATTCCCAAAGGCAAAGCAGAAGAAGTGGAGCAGAAGGGAATCGAGCAGTTCCGCGAAGAGATCCTTCGACTCCAGCCTTTTCTGGGCGATCGCGTGCAGGAGTTGCGAAGCTGGGACGACGTAAAGCTGCTGACCGTATCCGTGGATCGCTTGTATCGCTGGTGCCGCCCAGGATTGTTATGCATCGGCGACGCCGCCCACGCCATGTCGCCGATCGGCGGAATCGGAATTAATCTCGCCGTACAAGATGCTGTTGCCGCGGCAAATATCCTCGGTCCGAAGTTTCAGCATGGGAATCCCGACGAATATGATCTGATCGCGGTTGAACGGCGACGAATGTTTCCCACCCGTGCCACGCAAGGACTTCAGATTGCCATCCAGAACAACATCATCGGGTCGGTCCTTGGGCGTGACAAACCGCTTACCATTCCCTGGCCGGTGAAGCTTTTGCAAAAGTTTCCAGTATTGCGCCGAATACCAGCCCGAGTAGTGGGCGTCGGCTTCCGCCCCGAACATGTCAAGAGCGTGTAATTTGCTCGCATGTCCGACCTTCGCTATAAATCTTGTCATTCCGACCGACTTTAGTTGTGAGGAATCTGCTTTACCCATGTAGGGCGGACACTCCCTTCGACTACGCTCAGGGCAGGCTCTGTCCGCCGCCGTTGCATTTCATCCTTCGTGCTACTTCGTGTCCTTCGTGGTTTACTGGGTTGGGGCAGAATCCCCCTGCCGCGCGGCCAAGTTTGAAAAGATCTCATTGCCGACCTCATCCAGTCTCGCAGGATCTCGTGATGCCGGTCCCACTCGACGAACTCCCAGCTGAACGCCTATCATGAAGCCTTCAACTCTCATTCTTCGAGGGAATCAAATGCCCGAACCTACCTATGAAGAACTAAAAGCCCGGCTGGCTGAACTCGAAAAGCAGCCGCGCCGGACCGGAAGCCTCGAATTTCGTGTCAGCGAAAAGGGTGGCGTCAGTGTCTACGGCCTGGGACGTTTCCCGGTCACTCTCTATTACGAACAATGGACCCGGTTGTTGGAGGCCGCCGAAAAGCTCCGCGAATTCCTGGAAGAAAACAAATCAAAACTCAAACGAAAAGACCAGTAATAAGATCAGCCCATACGGGTGCCCCCACTCATTCGTTTTTTGAATGAGTGGAGGGTGGCTGTGATCTCTCAAGACGTTGTACCTTTCGAGGCCGGAGCTCGGCGATGGGTGGAGCGTAACCGAGGCTACCATGAGGGCGGACGAAGTTGTAATAGTGTGGCCTGGGAGAATGCCCGGCGGCAAACGGGGATTCGTTTCATTGACCTCCCGCCTGACTGCCAGATGCGATTGAATGCCTGGCTTCTCAGTCATTCACCTGAGCTCGAGAAAGATGACCCGCCGCTGCCGTGCAAGCTCACCGATCTAAGCTTAGGCGGGTGTTATCTCGAAGTAGCATCGCCTTTTCCGGTACATTCGCGCCTGACCCTGGCGGTCGATTCCAAACTGC
>JBOGLA010000029.1:0-49247 GCA_050746185.1 Terriglobales bacterium
CTTGTCGAGTTCACGCGCCGGCTGCGGCACGCTCTTATCGACCGCCTCCATCAACGCGTCCACCTGCTTCTCCCACTTGGCTTCGCCGTTCAGCGCGCCCAGCGCGGAGAGGCGGACTACCGGAAGATCGTCGCCGGGAAACTGATACGACTTCAGCAATTCACGCACTTCGAGCTCGACCAGGTCGAGCAGTTCGGGATCGTCCACGGCATCGCATTTGTTCAGGGCGACGACAATGTATGGAACTCCCACCTGCCGCGCCAGCAGCACATGCTCGCGGGTCTGCGGCATGGGACCATCGGTTGCAGCCACGACTAAGATTCCGCCGTCCATCTGCGCCGCGCCCGTGATCATGTTCTTGATGTAGTCGGCGTGGCCCGGGCAATCCACGTGCGCGTAGTGACGGTTGGCCGTCTCGTACTCGACGTGCGCCGTGGCAATGGTGATGCCGCGCGCTTTTTCTTCCGGAGCGTTATCAATCGAGTCAAAAGACCGGAACTGAATCTTCGGATTGTGCTTCGACAACACCTTGGTGATGGCCGCGGTGAGCGTGGTCTTGCCATGATCAATGTGACCGATGGTGCCAACATTCACGTGCGGTTTATTGCGATCAAATTTCTCTTTCGCCATTTGGCTTTTAGCTCCTAGCTCTTAGCTTCTAGCTAAACCCTTGTCATTCCGAACCGCTTCAGCGGTGAGGAATCTGCTTCTTGTGTGGTGCGGGCGTCCTCGCCCGCGTGTTTCTTTCTTTCTTGCCTACCCAGGACTCACGTCCTGGGCTAATATCGGTCGCCCCTTCGGGGCTGTTTTTAACGCTCGCTAGCGCTCAGTAATACTGATACAGTTTCCTGAACTTATGCCGCAACTTCGGCTCTATCTCTTCGATCTTCGACAAGTAAAACTCCCGCATTTGCGCTTGATCTGAGACCGTCAACGCCTGATAAAGACTCAAAGCCGTCGTTCCAGCATTCTTCCGGTCGAAAATCCCGTTCTCGAAAGCCGCTTCTACTTGCCTGACCCTGACGCCCTTTTTCCCCGCCTTCTTGAGAAAACTTTCCATCTCCTTCGGAGCGAGGGCGTGGCTGACCAAGCCTTTCAGTTCTTCGAACTCTTTTTCTTTATCAATCTTTACGACCGGCTGAACAAATGCCACTTATCGCACCATCCCAAATTTTCTGGAGCGGGAGACGGGAATCGAACCCGCGACCAACAGCTTGGAAGGCTGTGACTCTACCACTGAGTTACTCCCGCCCTGTCTAATCAGCTGTCAGCGTTCAGCCGCCAGCTCTCAGCAATCCCACGCTCTTGTATCTGGAGCCGATGACCAGGATTGAACTGGTGACCTCTCCCTTACCAAGGGAGTGCTCTACCAACTGAGCTACATCGGCTCAATCACCAAACTCCGACCACCGTCCCTGAGCTTCCCTCGACTACGCTCGGGATTTCGGCGCGCGGCTCAAACGCCGCGCAATCGCCTCAACTTACCAAGGGAGTGCTCTACCAACTGAGCTACATCGGCTCAAACATTCCCACCCACGGCCACGTCAAAAAATGCAGACGCGGCAAGCTACGTCTCTACGTCATGCTCTTCGCGATCCGAATGCATCGTGTCTTTCCGATGCAGCAAGGTCTTCACCGCGAACAATCCCAAAATCGCCAGCGTCACCAGCCGAATTTTCTGATCGTCAATTGTCTTCCACGATAAAAGAGCCAAACCGGCGTAAGCAGCGAGCGCTAGATATAATCGGTTCACTCGAATCACTGGTGCACAGGGAAGGATTCGAACCTTCGTACCTCACTAGGAGGGACAGATTTACAGTCTGTTGGCTTTAACCACTCACCCACCTGTGCAGAAATCCCGGCTCTTTCTGCAGTCCGGCAACGTGACGGGCACCGCAACGCAGTTTTAACCATCGTCATTAGCTTTTCAAAATTGAGGTACAGAAGAGCGCGCAAAAATCTATCGCGCAATCACCACATTCGGAAAGCTTGCTATGGACTGCCGTTAGACGAACCGTTTCTGCCGCGCCGCGCTGAATGCCTATCTTATACTGGAGCTGGCGAAGGGATTTGAACCCCTGACCCTCTGATTACAAATCAGATGCTCTACCAGCTGAGCTACGCCAGCAGTTGGGAGCTTTCAGATACAAGCATCCCAAGAATCCCTCAAATGTTCCGGGATAATTGTAAAACATACCATAAGGAGATAGCAGGCGCAACCGGGATTGGTCCCGCTCGTGTCGTGGCGATGTCGCAGACCAACTACAGCAGATTCCTGCGGGCTAAAACGCCCGTTCGGAATGACAATGGAGTCAGGAAGGTTGGTAGAGAAGGTCGAAAAGGCACTGTGACAGCCATCACAGCCAAACCTCTTCCCGTATGTTTATCTGTCAACGTCAAAACTAATTTTGTCATTCCGAACGGGCGCGGCCCGGAGGGATCTGTTTCCCCAAGTCGATGCAAACGCCTGGTCAAGCCCCCTGCTATAATCAAAAATTCTGCTCATGACGCCGAAGCAATCCGTTCCCAAACGATTAATCCGTTCCACTACAGTTCTATGTGTTCGCCGAAATGGCGTGGTCGTCATGGCCGGGGACGGCCAGGTCACGCTGGGCGAGAGCGTCATTAAGCATTCGGCCAAAAAAATCCGGCGGCTTTATCAGGACAAAATTCTTGCCGGATTCGCCGGCTCGACCGCCGACGCATTTTCCCTATTCAGCCGCTTTGAGGCGAAACTGGAGCAGTATCATGGAAACATCGGGCGCGGCGCCGTCGAACTCGCGAAAGACTGGCGGACGGACAAATTCTTGCGGCATCTTGAAGCGTTGCTTCTCGTATCCGATAAGGAACAGACGTTTCTCCTTAGCGGACAAGGCGATGTAATCGAGCCCGACAGTGGCATTGCCGCAATTGGAAGCGGCGGACCGTATGCCCAGGCAGCCGCCCAGTCTCTTTTAGAGCATACTGAATTGGGCGCCCGGCAAATCGCCGAAGAAGCAATGAAGATTGCAAGCAAGATGTGCATCTATACTAATGAGAAGGTAACGATCGAAGAGTTGTAGCTCGTGTGGGGGCAGCCGCCCTCGGCTGTCCGGATCGAGCGAAGTTCGACTATTCTTTCAGGTTCTGCGGAGCGTTGCTCCGCTTGGACAGCCGAGGGCGGCTGTCCCCACAAACCTTTATGGCTATTTATCTCCCCGGAACCGTCGAAGAAGAACAGATCGCGCTGGACGAACTTACGCCTCGCGAGATTGTCGCCGAGCTTGACAAGCATGTCGTCGGACAAGCGGCTGCAAAGCGAGCTGTAGCCATCGCTCTGCGCAACCGGATGCGCCGCCAAAAGCTTGCGCCGGAGTTAGCCGAGGAAGTGATCCCCAAAAACATAATTATGATCGGCCCAACCGGCGTCGGTAAGACCGAAATTGCCCGCCGCCTCGCGAAGCTTGCGAACTCTCCCTTCCTGAAAGTCGAGGCTTCGAAATTTACCGAAGTCGGCTACGTGGGACGAGACGTCGAGAGCATGATTCGGGACCTGGTCGAGATCGCGATCGAAATGGTCCGCGAAGAGAAACTGGAAGACGTTTCCGACAAGGCTGAACTCAACGCCGAAGAGCGGCTTCTCGACATTCTTCTGCCGCCGGTTTCCGCGCCGCGTCCGCCTGAGCCGTCGAATGGCGGCCCGGTTATTGATGGCACTACCGGGCTGACCGAATCCCACAGCCGCACGCGCGAAAAATTACGCCAGCAATTGCGCGAAGGCAAACTCGACGAGCGCAGCGTGGAAATCGAAGTGCGCGAGCGAAATTTTCCGTCTTTCGAGATTATCTCCAATCAGGGCGTAGAAGAGATGGACGTCAATATTAAAGACATGCTGCCCAACCTCTTCGGCCAGCGCACCAAGAAACGGAAGATGAAGGTAAATGAAGCGTTCGAGTACCTGATCCAGGAAGAAGAGCAGCGTTTAATTGATATGGATCAAGTCACCCGCGCCGCAATTGATCGCGTGCAGGATTCCGGAATTATTTTCCTCGATGAGATTGACAAAATCGCCGGCCGGGAAAGCGGACATGGTCCCGATGTCTCCCGCGAGGGCGTGCAGCGCGACATTCTTCCCATTGTCGAAGGTACGACCGTCAACACGCGCTACGGGATGGTGCGCACGGATCACATCTTATTCGTCGCTGCGGGCGCATTTCATGTTTCCAAACCCAGCGACTTGATTCCTGAATTACAAGGACGCTTTCCCATTCGGGTCGAATTGCAGTCGCTGACCATGGGCGATTTCATCCGCATACTTACCGAGCCGAAGTCTTCTCTGGTCAAGCAGTACACCGCCCTGCTCGATACCGAAGGAGTTCAGTTGGAGTTTGCCGGCGATGCATTGGAGGAGATTGCGCGTTTTGCCTTCCGCGTGAATGAGGGTACCGAGAATATCGGAGCACGTCGGCTGCATACCATCATGGAGCGGGTGCTCGACGAAATCAGCTTCGAGGCTCCAGAAAAGAAGGGCGAGCACATCAAGATTGATTCCGACTATGTTCGACGGACGCTGGCCGACATCGTGAAAGATCAGGACTTGTCCCGCTACATCCTGTAGCGGCGGCATTGCTCACGATTGGGACAGCCGCCCTCGGGCCGTCCGGCGGGCGAAGCTCCTCGCGTTATGCATTCGGATAATAGCAGTGGACTTGTCGAACTTTGCTCGACTGGACAGCCGAGGGCGGCTGTCTCTACGTGAGCAGCGTCTGGCAACTCTTTACACCATCGGCCACTCCACCCGTTCCTTCGACGAATTTCTCGAGACGCTTCGGGCTCATTGCATACAAACCCTGGTAGATATCCGCTCTATTCCGATGTCCCGCAGGCTTCCGCATTTCAACCGGGGGTCGCTCGAACAATCCTTGCCACAGAACGGAATCCGCTACATTTGGATGAAGGAACTGGGAGGCCGCCGCAAGAAGACTCTGGAAGATTCTCCAAATGTGGCGTTACGAAGTCCCAGCTTCCGAAACTACGCCGATCACATGCTCAGCGAAGAGTTCCAGCGAGCAATCGCCGCGCTCATCAAGCTTGCCGAAGAATCGAACACGGCCTACATGTGCGCCGAGCGAGTCTATTTCCGTTGTCATCGCATGCTGGTTTCGGATTGGCTGGCAGCGAAGGGTCATGAAGTTCTGCACATTGACGGCGCCGGACCGGTACGTTTACACAAGCTCATGCCGGAGGCCCGCGTAATTGACGGCCAGTTAATTTATCGCGGTGATCGCCTGCTCTAATCGCGCAATAAATCTTTAGTCAAGGCTCCGGTACTGTCCCAAAAAGTACAGTAATGGCTTTCCTTCTCTTATCAACAAGTCTTCGACTTCGGCGATAAAAATCGTGTGATCGCCTGCCTCCTGGGAAGATGTCAGCCTGCATTCAAGGTATGCCAGAGCACCATGCAGGAAGGGAGTGCCGCGCGCCGTGCGATCAAACCGCGCCCCGACATGCTCGGCATTGGCGTGATCTGGAATTGGCAGGGCATAATATTCGGAGATTTCGCGCTGGTCCTCAGACAGAATATTTACTCCGAAGCGTTTTCGGGCGTGAAGGTGAGCGTGGGTTCGCGCTTGGTGGTCCACGCAAACGAGAATCAGCGGTGGATTGAGCGATACCGAGCAGAACGCATTCGCCGTCATTCCATGGATTTGTCCATCGGACTCAACACTGATTATCGTGACTCCGGTACCGAAACAGCCCAGGGCCCGGCGAAAGTCTTGCTGATTAATCATGTCTGGGAGCAGTCAACGTTTTAACATGGCTCTCGCGCCCTTCAGAGGCAAATTTTCGAATCGCGTAGAACCGGATGTCTTTTGGCGCAGACGAGACGCCTCGGCCTGTCGGGCAGAGCCGACGGCCATGCATTCTTGAGACGAAGAGCAATCCGATTGCATCTAATTCACAGGTGATGCTGCGAGCTGAAAGCTTGAAAAAGGTTTTTTCGACTGCGGCGGCGCAGCTGGTGCTCTTTGAAAATCTGTCGTTCCAGGTTGCGCACGGAGAAATGCTGGCAATTGTCGGAGAATCTGGAGCCGGCAAGAGTACCTTGTTGCACATCCTCGGCGCTCTTGATAGGGCTTCTTCCGGGGACGTATACTTCGCGAACCTGCGGTTGAGTATGCTCTCGGAAAATGACGCCGCCGCTTTTCGTAACCGCGAAATCGGTTTCGTCTGGCAATTTCATTACCTGCTGCCGGAGTTCACCGCCCTTGAGAACGTGGCGATGCCGTTGTTACTGCGGGGAACTAACTGGCAGGAGGTGGAACCAGATGCTCTGCGATGGCTCCGGGAGGTGGGGTTAGCGGAACGATCGCATCACCGGTCCGGAGAACTTTCCGGCGGCGAGCAACAGCGAGTTGCCCTCGCGAGAGCGCTGATCACGCGACCGAAGCTGCTGCTGGCTGACGAGCCGACCGGAGACCTGGACGGCCGCACCGCCGATTCAGTTTTTGAATTGATCTCCCGGCTGCACCGGGAGAATCAGCTAACTTCCTTGATTGCCACGCACAATTTTGCATTTGCAAGACGTTGTCATCGCGTCTTGCGGCTGCAAAATGGAGGCGTGGAGGAGATTGCGCCGGAATCTTTGGCCGGGTAGCACGGAACGGCAATTGACAATTCGACGGCAACGTGACGAAATGGTTAATGGCAGGGCGCGGAAGAGGATTCCGCGACATAGTTGCGCTTGAGGGGTTGGAATTATTTGCTTTCATGATGATCTGGCTCTTTGGTAACTGCGCGACGGGTAACACGAGCGTATTCCGAGAACCGGGGATTGTTGGCACCCTGATTGCATCAATGATAACGGGACGGCAGAGTTTCAGAAGGGTAGGCTGGACGTCGGAAGCCGCGGCTTTTCGGGGAACTCGGGGGGAAGGGCTTTATGTTTGAACGCTATACGGAAAAGGCAAGGCGCGTCATATTTTTTGCGCGCTATGAAGCCAGCCAGTTCGGCTCTCCTTATATTGAGACGGAACACCTTTTATTGGGACTTTTACGCGAGGATAAAGCACTTACGAACAGATTTTTGCGCTCTCATGCCTCGGTTGAATCCATTCGCAAGCAAATCGAAGGTCACACCACTATCCGCGAAAAGGTTTCAACTTCGGTTGATCTGCCGTTGAGCAACGAATGCAAACGGGTTTTAGCATACGCCGCGGAGGAAGCTGAACGTCTTTCTCACAAGCATATTGGGACTGAGCATTTGCTTTTGGGGTTACTAAGAGAAGAGAAGTGCTTTGCCGCCGAGATTCTGCATGAGCGGGGATTACGTTTGTCCACGATCCGCGAAGAACTTGCGCGCACCAGCCAGGAAAAGTCGCAGCCACAGCGCCAGCGTGAGTCTTCGCTCCTCAGCGAGTTTTCGCGCGACCTGACCCAGGCGGCAATGGACAACCAGCTCGATCCTCTTGTCGGACGGGAGGGCGAGGTCGAGCGCGTGGTACAGATTTTGTGCCGGAGAACGAAAAATAACCCTGTTCTGATCGGCGAGCCGGGTGTCGGCAAGACCGCGATTGTCGAAGGATTGGCGCAGCGCATTGCCGATGGCGAGGTTCCATCGTTCCTGGCGGATAAGCGCATTCTTGCATTGGATCTTTCGTTAATCGTCGCCGGAACCAAATATCGCGGACAGTTCGAAGAGCGATTGAAGACCATTATGAAGGAATTGATGGAGTCGCAGAATTCCATCATCTTTATTGATGAGCTTCACACTTTGGTCGGTGCCGGGTCGGCGGAGGGTTCGCTCGATGCCGCCAACATCCTGAAGCCGGCATTGTCACGCGGAGAAATTCAGTGCATCGGCGCCACCACTCCGGGAGAATACCGCAAGTCCATCGAGAAGGACCGTTCTCTCGAGCGCCGTTTCCAGGCGGTAAAAGTGCCGCCTCCGAACGAAACCGACGCTACGAAAATTCTTTTTGGAATTAAAGACCGCTACGAAAAGTTTCATGCCGTCACTTACACCGACGACTCGATCAACTTCGCGGTCTCCCATTCCAACCGCTACATCCCGGATCGTTTCCTGCCGGACAAGGCCATAGACCTGATTGACGAAGCCGGGGCGCGGGTGAAACTGCGCCAGACTTCGCTTCCCGAGGAAATCACCGAGGTACAAAAGCGGATCAAGTTCATCGTGCACCGGATGGAAAACGCCATCGCGAACCACGAGTTCGAGAAGGCGCGCTTCTATTCGGACGAGGAACGCAAGGAGCGCGAGAACCTGCGCGCTCTTCGCGAAAAATATCACCTGGACGAATCGGCAACCGGCGTCGTCGGTCGCGAAGACATTGAAGATGTGGTGTCGCGCTGGACCGGCGTGCCGGTGATGTCTATTAAGGAAGAAGAATCGGCGAAGTTGCTGCGCATTGAAGAAGAATTGCATAAGCGCATCATCTCGCAGGATAAATCCATCGTCGCTCTGGCGCGGGCGATCCGCCGTTCGCGCGCCGGACTCAAGAGTCCGAATCGCCCCATTGGATCGTTCTTATTTCTCGGCCCGACCGGCGTCGGTAAGACCGAAGTCGCGCGGACTCTGGCGCAGTTCATGTTCGGAAGCGAGAAGTCGCTGATTCGTTTTGACATGTCGGAATTCATGGAAAAACATTCCGTATCGAAGCTGATCGGCTCGCCTCCCGGATATGTGGGCTATGAAGAGGGCGGGCAGCTCACTGAGCGAGTGAAGCGGGCGCCCTACTCGGTCGTGTTGCTGGATGAAATCGAAAAGGCCCATCCCGACGTCTTCAACATCCTGCTGCAAGTCTTTGAAGACGGGCAACTCACCGACGGCCTCGGCAACACGGTTGACTTCAAGAACACGATCATCATCATGACTTCGAATATCGGCGCGCGTCATTTGCAACGCCGCGAGGGATTAGGTTTTCAGTCCAGTAAAGAAGACATGATCTCCGAGAAAATCGAAGACCTGGTGAAGAATGAAGTCAAACGCACGTTCAATCCCGAGTTCCTCAATCGTCTCGACGAAATTATTCTGTTCAGCGCGTTGAGCGAGGCTGACCTGATCCAGATTCTGGAACTCATGGTCAATCTGCTGAACCAGAATCTGGCGCAGAAATCTATAACCGTCACGGTGACGGATGAAGCCAAGAAATGGATACTGAATCAGACCTTGGGAGATCGCAGCTATGGAGCGCGCCCGCTGCGAAGGGCGCTTCAGAAATACATTGAAGACCCGTTATCGGAGGCGCTGATTCAGGGAACTATCACCACCCGGCCGGCTTTCATCGAAGTGTTTTTGGACGATAACAAATTGTTCTATCGTCCCGTGGATTCGGAAAAAGCCGAAGCCGTATTGTTGTTCGACAAGTAGCTTTTGGTTATTGGCCTCTAGATCTCAATCGCCGTCAGCCGATAAGCTGGCGGCTTTTGTTTTTGGAAGTGCATCTTTGAAAAAATGGATATCTGGACGACGATCGTCAAGCGGAGTATATTCTCTCGCTTATGTACATTCGTGAATTTACAGCCAAAAATTATTTGGTTCACAAGAACACGGCGTTGAAACTTTCGCCAATTACGGTGTTTGTGGGCCCAAATGGCGGGGGAAAATCAGCGCTATTCGACGCAATTCTGAATTTTTCCATGGTAGCGAGGGGGAACCTCAAACAGGCGTTTACCCATTTCCCGTATTCATATTTGGCAACAAAGTACCACGGCGCGAGCAAGCAGGCGCGCATAGGGTTCGATGCCGTTTTGGCTGGCAGCGCTGACGATGATAGTTCCCTGCGATACGAGATCGACTACGCGCAAACGGGGGCGCCGAGGCTGGAAGTCCGAGTTTTCAGATTTATCACGAATGTCTTGTTGAATTGCCTGGGGGGAAAGTGCTGTTCGATAGGAAGGATATCGATTCGTCTCCGTTAAAAGCTGTCAAGTTCATTGAAGAGGACAGAGGGATATTTGCGGCCCTTCGTGCCGCCTTCTTGAGCAAGGTGCCGGAGGCAAAGTTCGAGTCGCTGGGCGACACTGCACGGGAGATCAGTCGATTCAATCGATTCAGATTAGCTCCTTATGACCTAGCAGGCCCTAGTGCGATTCCGGACCTGACCGAGAATGGCAACCCGCCAAGGCTGGGCCACACAGGGAGCGATTTGGCAGCCTGCCTCTACCACATGCAAGAGAAGAAGGACCCAGCTCTTGCGAGCGTGTTGGAGCAACTCCGGCAGGTTGTGCCTGGATTCAAGGGATTTGAATTCAGCTTTTCAGGTTCAGACAGGGTAGCTTTCTCGATGGACTTTGAAGACAACAGAGGTACTGTCACTGCGGTCCGCCTGTCCGACGGCCTCCTACTTTTTCTCGGACTAATGGTGCTAACGTATAGCTCGAATCGGCCACCGGTGATGTTAATTGAGGAGCCCGAAAATGGGCTGACGCCCACGGCGCTCAAACGGTTCTACCAAGCTGTGAGAGAGCTCGCGTTCGCAAAGGATCCGAGTAAACGAAGCCAAATTCTTATCTCCTCCCATAGTCCATTCATAATATGTGAAGCGTGGAATGGAGAGGACAAAGATTTCATTCACCAAGTAAAGATTGAAAATGGCTATGCCGTGGTCCGCAATCTGTCCCATGCTGTGAAAGATCAAAAAATAGTGCTCGGCAAGGATGATACGGGGAAGCGAACGGTTTTAGGTCTGCGAAATGCAGAAGAGTTGATGTCAGGATACCTCGCCTAGAGACGCCACCGATAGTGATTGCATGGTTGATTACCTGCTCCAATCCTCGATCCTCAGTTTCTTCACTCGTCGAAAACCTTCATCATGGGTGACCAATACGCGTCCAGCCGCCAATGCGTGCGCTGCGATCATCATGTCCATGCTGCCAAGTAATTTCCCTTCCCGTTCCAAGTCGGCCCGCAGGTTTGCATAGGTCTTTGCAGCATTCGAGTCCCATGGAAGGGTCTCCACGCGCGACAAAAAGTCCTCGACAATGACCCCTAGGTGAGAGAGTTCGGGTCTGCGGACAAGGCCAAACCGCAGCTCGGCTTCGGTTATCACGGAGACACTCAGGTCACTCATGGCCACTTCGCGTAGCTTCTCGCGGAGTTTGGGAAACCTGTCATTGATGATGTAACTGGCGATGTCGGTGTCAAGGAGATATCGAACGGACATCAGAATAACTTTCGTGTTTGGGGCGGAAGGTCCGGGATTTCAGACAAGAAATCCCTCGGGGGCTTTGTCGTTCGGACGAGCTCAAAAAAATCCGCCCATGATTCCGGTCTTCGCGACAAAATGACGTCGCCTGTCGCCGGATCACGGCGAACGTAGACTTCGGAACCTTCGAAGCGCAAATCGGCGGGCAAACGCACAGCCTGGCTGCGTCCATTACGGAAAAGTTTCGCGGTACGCGACATTGCATCTCCTTTGATATATATCATGATATATATCATTACGCGATGAGTCAAGCGGCGGTTTCTCTACATTTCTCAAATGGGTCATCTGTGGGTCAAATCACCACTGATTCCTTATATTCCCCAAAGACCTTTCGCATGGCGTCGGAGATTTCGCCGACGGTAGCGTAGGCTTCAACTGCAGCGAGAATCCGCGGCATAAGGTTGCCTCCACTCCGCGCTGTGGCTTCGACCTGCTCTAAACATGCAGACCATGGTTGCGGATCGCGTCGCAGCCGCAAGGCCCGCACCCGTTCGATTTGATCGCGCTCCAAAGATTCGTTGATGCGTTGCAGGGAGATTGGACTTTCTTCATCCATAATGAAACGATTCACGCCGACGACGATGGCTTCTTCCCGGTCCATTCGTTGCTGATACTCGTAGGCTGCGTTCTGAATCTCCTGCTGAATATAGCCGCGCTCGATGGCTCGAAGCATTCCTCCATAAGCATCAACCTTCGCTAAATGCTCAGTGGCGCGCTTCTCGATTTCGTTGGTAAGCGATTCGATGTAGTACGATCCGGCAAACGGGTCCACGGTTTGCGGCACGCCGGATTCAAAGGCGATAATTTGCTGGGTGCGGAGGGCCACGCGAGCAGCCTGCTCGGTGGGGAGAGCGAGAGCTTCATCGTAGGAATTTGTATGCAGAGACTGAGTTCCCCCCAGGACCGCGGCCAGGGCCTGCAATGCCGTCCTGGCGATATTGTTCTCCGGTTGCTGCGCGGTCAGAGTTGAACCTGCGGTCTGGGCATGGAATCGCAACATCCACGAACGCGGATTCTTCGCTTTAAACTTATCGCGCATGAGACGAGCCCACATTCTCCGCGCCGCGCGAAACTTCGCGATTTCTTCCAGAAAATCATTGTGCGCGTTGAAAAAGAACGAAAGGCGCGGAGCGAGTTTGTCCACGTCGAGGCCGCCATCGAGTGCGGCTTGAACGTAGGCAATGCCATTGGCGAGAGTGAACGCAACCTCCTGCACCGCAGTGCATCCGGCTTCGCGCATATGGTACCCGGAGATCGAAATAGTATTCCATTGGGGCAGATTTTCGTTGGCCCAGGCGAACACGTCGGTAATGATCCGCATCGCGGGTTGAACGGGGAAAATATATGTGCCCCGTGCGATGTATTCCTTGAGCACATCGTTCTGCACCGTACCCGCGAGATCCCGAATATTTGCTTTCTGCCGTTTGGCCACGGCCACATAAAGCGCGAGCAATATGCACGCGGTCGCGTTGATGGTCATTGATGTTGAAATGGAGGCGAGGGTAATTCCGCTGAAAAGACGCTCCATATCTTCGATGGAATCAATGGCGACGCCAACTCTCCCAACCTCGCCCGCGGCCAGGAGATGATCCGAATCTAACCCGATCTGCGTAGGTAGATCGAAGGCTACGGAGATCCCGGTGGTCCCATTTGCCAGCAGATATTTGTACCGCTTGTTGGATTCATCGGCGTCTCCCATTCCTGCGTACTGCCGCATGGTCCACAGGCGTCCGCGAAACATGGTGGGCTGAATGCCGCGGGTAAAAGGATATTGGCCCGGGTAGCCGACTTCGTGCTCCTGGTCCCAGTGTTCGAGATCGCCGGGAGTATAGAGCCGGCGAATCGGAATTTTCGATGAGGTAAGAGGATCGGAGATCGGATTTGCGTTCATGGGCTCAGACATTCTGATTTCTTAACTCTCAGCCGCCGGCGTGCCGCAGAGACAGCTTCCCAAATTCGTTAAGCCATCCGTATTAAGCCTTATGGCCTCGCTGATTTCTTCTTCGCACCCGCCAAAATGAGCTGAAGCCGAACCATGCAAATATCAAGGTAAAGCAAGCGGCAAGAACCACGCGATCGGGATTCGTTCTCGCGGCTTGGAATTTGGTCCATTCGTGAACCAGCGCAAGCGCGCCGATGAAGCTTAACGCAAGGAAAACAAACCCCGTAACCTCAAGCCACAGTTGATGAAATATACGCCCGAAATGAACCGATGTCGCGCGACCGGCGGTCATTAAGGCGCTAAAGGTTCGCGTGCGCCGCAATTGCTGACCCAATATCCGGGCTGCGATTCCCAGCTTGCGCGCCATCGTCACACCCATATGGATAACGCTCTTATAACACCGATTTTAGCAACTTCGAGTTACAATAACGCGGCGGATGAATGTTGCCGTTCGGAACCAGAGGCATGCGGCGCGCATCTAATCAATTTAGATAAGCGGCTTGGACCTCTAGATAAACTCGGTGGTCAGGCGAGCTTTGATTTTAAAAGGGGGTTCTGTGGACCAGCAATTAAAACATCTTATGAAGGAGCTGGGAGAAGCTATTAATGAATCCCTGGCCGATTCCGATCAGATAGCGGAAGTAGTGTCCAAAATTAAAGACGGCGGATACGACATCTTCCTGGTGCTGGAAGCAACTATTGGTGTGAGCAAGCCGGGCGAGAAGTCGAGCGATAAGACCTCCATGGTGACAACGCTTTCCAGCAACCCAGAGTTCAAGATCAGTGATCAGGATTTGAAATTTTTGAAGTCGCTTCGAATCAAGATTGACGACGCCGCGTGATCCGGGGGCCTTTAGGCATTTACGAGCGCCCTGCTTTCATGTCACCTTTTTCTGAAACATCTATTGCGGTGACGCCTGATTCCGCTCCATCGCCCGTTTCTGCTTCGCGATGTCTCCCAGAGGAATATCTGAGCAGTCCGGACCGGAGCAGTTTGAGACCGTGCTTCCATTCAGGCCGTCCTGATCCAATCTGATCTTGAAGGACAATTTGTCCCCGGAAGCAGTTATAGTCCGGCGCCAAATTCTAAATCCTGCCAGCCTCACTGTGATTTTATGTTCTCCCGACCGAACCACGACGTTGCAAGGCGTGGTCCCAATAAACCGGCCATCAATCTGAATTTCAGCCAGGTCCGGAAACGATGAAATGTAAAGTTCGGTGGCGGAGTGAGCAAAAGCCGTCGCAGCTGTCTTTGTTTCAAGCGTGGCGGGCTGGAGACTGCCCAGATCGAGTGGCACATCTCCGTTAACGTAGGCGGTAAATTCCGTGTCTTGAGGAATACTGATGTCCTTGCCGCGCACAAAAATTAATGGTGCGGAAGAAATATTCCCGGCAGCAAGCGCGGAAACGATCGAACTCTGGCTACCGTTCGTGCCGGGCTTTAACATCGCCCGAAGCGCGACTGTTTGGCCATTCACTAGCTTGACAGAATCAATACTGACGTCGAGTTTGCCCCCGCGACCCATCAGTTTTTTGGCCTCTGCCGCTGTGACAATAGCGAGTCCGGAGGCTCCCTTCGCAACCACGGTGGTGCCCTCAATGCTGACTTCATCCGATACTTCGAGATTCACCGGATCGCCGCTTCGGGCATCGCTCGATGATACGGCTCTGGTCGTGCGAAGGCGGATGGGTGTGCCGTCCCCCAGCACGGTCCTCGATGTCGCCGGTGTGTTAGCTGAATTCGGGTCTGAGTCATTTCTTTGACCTGAGGCTGGCGAAACCAGCCATAAGGCTAGCAGTGTTGTTAAACCCACGATAATGCGATTTTGCATCGGGAAGCTCCCTCGCGGCACAACGGTCGGCGCCAGTACAGAGTTTCAGACAAAGGGGAGTGACGGGAAAAGTTACTGGAGTAACCGGACGATGATTGACGGTCTTTTAGGGCATTCAAAAAGACAATTACGGTCGGTGAGGCAGTTGATGGGATTAATATCAGTTTTCCGTTCTCAGGTTTCAGGGAATCCTTCGCCGGCGAAATAGGTTCGTTCGACTTAGCGCGCCCATACGGCAGGCAACGGGTGCAAGCGGGAGCGAATCTCAATTCCGCATTGAGGCCCGCTCAGAATGTCAGTTTCCAAGCTCACGACCAGCCAGCAAGTTTATTCGATATGGAGGCTGGGCGGACTCACGCCGTTGCAGCTCATAAAAAAAGTAATATTCGAGATTAACGACGATGATCTCTTTGGCCGCGCATCGGAGCTCGCATATAGCTTTCTGCTCGCAGTATTTCCGGCAATGCTTTTTTTGCTGGCATTGTTTGGGCTGTTTGCCTCCCGGGGCGTCATGCTGCGCAGCAGATTGCTTCTCTATTTCGCCGACATGCTGCCACCCATGGCCTACAATTTATTCAATAAGACCGTCAACGAGCTTGCCACAGATGCCGATGGCGGCAAGCTTACGTTTGGAATCGTTGTAGCCCTATGGTTCGCGGCGGGCGGCATGAGTTCGATGATTTCTACTTTGAACACCGCCTATCATGTGCGAGAGGCCAGATCATTCTTTAGAGTCAGGGCGATTGCGGTGGCGTTGACCCTCACGGTTTCCATTTGCCTAACCGTGGCGCTGGTAGTAGTTCTGATTGGAACCCATCTCGCGCATGTGATTGGAGCGGCTTTTGGCCTGGGCCGTTTGTTCGTTGTGGGATGGAAGATTTTGCAGTGGCCGGCCGCGTTATTTTTTATCGTGGTCTCATTCTCGCTGGTTTATTACTTTGGACCTAATTTGCACGAGCGCCATTGGTACTGGGTCACGCCGGGCTCGATTTTCGGCGTGCTTCTATGGTTGTCTGCATCCGCAATTTTTCGCGGCTATTTGCACTTTTTCAATACTTACAGCAGGACCTATGGATCGCTCGGCGCGGTCATTATTCTTTTGGTCTGGTTCTACGTCACAGGGCTGGCCTTCCTGATCGGTGGCGAGATCAATGCCGCCATCGAACATGCCGCAGCCTTGCGGGGACACCCGGAGGCAAAAGCACCGGGCCAAAAGGCGGCATAGCGGAAATTCATTTCAATCGGAGCCGGCAAGCCGCCGCTTGCACGCAAACGCGGCGACGGTCAAGGAGGGATTTAGCAGCGAGTGGTCAATCATTTTTGTTACGTCGCTATACGTATATGCGCTTTTCATGACTGGTTCCTATCCTCAGCGTTATTAAGGCGTTACGAGTACCGACAAATAATCGTCCGCGATCTTCAAGAACTTGCATCTTAGTCCAGTGTTCTCAATCGCAATGTCAGGGGAATGGAATTGATCACACGGGGTAGCCGCCGCTCGCCGATAGTACTTTTGATTGGATTCGCCATCATCGTCCTTTCTCTGGTCTTCGTTGGCGTCCACCGAAGATGGAGCCACACGGCTGAACAGTCCCCGCCTCTTCATCAGCAGAATTAGAACCACCGGGTGTAGCAATTCGATCGTCGGCATAAAGCGAACTCTCCCCAGAACTACTGGCATTCATGTATTGCGCGGGGCTTTTGCGAGATTTTTTACTTATAGTGGGGTTAATACAAGAGGAATTAGAGAAAGAAAGAGGAAGACAATGAAGAGACTTATCCTGATGTTGGTCCTGGCTGTGCCGGCATGGCAAATGATCGCAGCCCAGCCGGCGCAAAACGGCCAGCTGGACGAACATTCGTTACAGCGCGTCACGAGAGAAGTTCATCACGAACTGCTGCTGCTTCCGTACTACGGAGTGTTTGACAACCTTTCTTATCAAGTCGCTCCCGACGGTACAGTAACCCTTTTGGGCGAAGTTGTTGACCCGGTGAATAAAACCGATGCGCAGAGTGCAGTGAAGGGCATTGAGGGAGTGTCGAAGGTTGTGAATAACATTGAGGTTTTGCCGCCCTCCCCGATGGATAATCAGATAAGACGTCAGACTTTTAGGGCAATCTATGGGAATGCATCTCTTAGCGTCTACTCAATGAGAGCGATGCCCCCCATCCATATAGTCGTGAAAAATGGTCATGTCACGCTGACAGGCGTGGTATCGCGGCAGATGGATAAACAGGAGGCGGAAATGCAGGCCAAATCCGTTCCGAATGTGTTTTCCGTAACGGACGATATCCAGGTAGAAAACCTTAAATAGAAATGCGGAGCACTGTCGGAGCCAGCCACTTCCAGGCTCGCATCCTCTCCGGATTTAAAAAGGGGCAGGTGGAACACCTGCCCCTACGCGTTTCGTTGTCTTACCGTGCGGCTAATGCCGGCTCATGCTTGCCTGATTTGAAAGTTTCAACGCGCTTATTTACTTCATCCCAATTCACAACATTCCACCAGGCGGCCAGGTACTCAGGACGCCTATTGTTATATTTCAGGTAATAAGCGTGCTCCCAAACGTCGTTTCCGAAAATTGGAAACAGCCCCTGCGAAAGAGGATTATCCTGATTCGGCGTGCTGATGACTTGCACGCCACCGTCCGGTTTTCCGGCGAGCCAGACCCATCCGCTGCCAAACTGCTTCGCCCCAGCGTCGTTGAATTTGGTCTGAAAATCTTTGAAACTGCCAAAAGAGCTTTTGATCACTTCCGCAATCGGGCCGCTGGGATCTCCGCCCCCTTTGGGTTTCATGATCTTCCAAAACATACTGTGATTTACATGCCCGCCGCCATTGTTTCGAACCGCGGCGCGAATGTCTTCAGGAATGGAATTCAAATCGCGAATCAGATCTTCCGCGCTCTTCGATGCAAGCTGCGGATGTTTTTCCAGAGCGGCATTTAGATTTTTTACGTAGGCCCCATGGTGCATATCGTGATGCAACTTCATGGTCTGCATATCAATGACCGGCTCAAGAGCAGAATAGTCATAAGGTAACGGGGGTAATTCGTGCGCCATATTTGTCCTCCAACAAGAAAGATGATTTGCCGAGCGCGGAGGATTCAAACACTGGGGCGTACTGAATCGTTCCGCACTCAAATCCGGAATCAAATCTAAGATCGTTTTATCTGGAGTCTATTGTCTATCAACTTTGCGGGTATTGCACGCGGGTGACAACTATTCGGGGACGCCCCATTCTCGAGTGTCCGAAATGACTACGCGGTCATGGCCTGCATTCCGGGCATCGAATGCAGGTTCGAATCCTCCCCGGAATAATTTTCATTAGGGTTCTGCTGCTTTTCTTTCGCCGCCTTCTCGCACTGTTCGAGAACCTTGTCGAGCTCTTCCACAAGCTCCATCAATCTCTTGGGGTCTTGCTCACGGCTCGCAGCTTCAGACAGTTCCTTCCAGTCCTTCGGCATGTAAAACCTCCCGTCCACAGAACTCAGTCATATGCACGTTCAAATGCATTTAATTCGCCATTCGAAAAACGCTGTCGTGTCTGAAAGTTACAGAACTCTGTGAATTGCCCTCGCCGTGAAGCAAGTAATTAATTCATGGATCACTATGAGACGCGCGTTGCGCATACAGTAATGTATGTAGGTTTGATACAGTTTTAGCCGCGAATGCATTTAGAATTGGCCTGGATGAGCAAATCTACCTCTCCCCAAAACGATCCCGCAGCCAAAGGCATGCGGCGATTCACCCGATACCCCGTTGATATTCGGATTACGGTAAATGTTTTTCGTTCCGGGAATCGCTTCTCCTTATGGGGACGATCGAATGAATTCGGGCAGGATGGAATTGGCGCCACACTGACGGGCGAACTGGAAACCGGCGAAGTGGTTTCGCTGGACCTGGACTTTCCCATGGTGGTTTCAACTTTAAAGATCCGGGCGGTTGTGAGATATCGCGACGGATTACGACACGGTTTTGAATTTCTTACCAGAACCCCGATTCAAACGGAAACCATCCGGCACATTTGCGAACAATTGGCTTTGAGGCAATAACCGTCGGTCTTGGAGTTCAGACTTTATCCCATCAACATTCCCCCGTTCACGCTCAGGACATGCCCCGTAATGTAAGAGGATTCCCTGGAGGCAAGAAAGGCAACCGCAGCAGCAACGTCCTCTGGGGTACCGATTCGCGCCAGTGGAATCAGCTTCAGCGCCTCTTTCTTGAAATCCTCACCCAACCCGGCAGTCATTGCAGTTTCGATAAACCCAGGGGCCACGGCGTTGCAGGTTATGTTTCGGGATCCGACTTCGCGCGCGATCGCCATGGTGAGGCCGATCAATCCAGCTTTCGATGCAGCGTAGTTAGCCTGGCCGGCCTGCCCCATTTGCCCGAAGATGGAAGTGATATTGATGATGCGTCCCCACCGCTGTTTGAGCATGGATGGAATGACCTGCTGTATGCATAGATAGGCCGACGTTAAGTTGGTATTTAGGACGGAATCCCAATCGCCTCGCTTCATTCGCATCACGAGCTGGTCGCGGGTGATGCCCGCGTTGTTGACCAGAATGTCTACCTTGCCGAACTCGGCAATCGCTGATTTAAGGGCATTCTTAATTTGATCTTCGTCGGCAACGTCCATGACGAACGCTGAAGATTTTCCTCCAGTGCCATTTATTTCCTGCGCCAAAGCATTCAATTTGTCCTGGCTGCGCGAGGCAATTGCCACCGTGGCGCCAGCCTGTGCCAACCTGAGCGCGCAAGCGCGACCGATGCCTTGAGAGGCGCCGGTCACTAGCGCAACCCGGCCTGATAGGTCCATGGGTTTCTCCTTAAGATGAAGATTGCAAACGGGATTATAGCTGCATGGACTCGCGGCGCACAGCCTACACTTCCTTCACCTGCCCGTAGTTCAGCACGCTGACAATGACCACGCCGCCGACGATGTTCCCCAACACTGCCGGGAGCAGCCAATGGAAGTAGGCGCCTACAGGAAGCGCGCCCGCCACAACGGCTGAAATTATTTCGCCGCTGCTTGCGATACAGTGAGCGAACTTCCCAATGCCGACCACCAAAGTAAGTAGCCACACCATGGCCAGCTGCCCGATCGTCCAATGACTAGCAGTCACCACCCATGCCACCAGAGCGATTAACCATCCTCCCACAACCGCGCTCCAGAAGAGATGGCCCGCCGAACCATTCGCCGCCTGAATCCCTAAGTGAACCAGTTGGAACAGTATGTCGGGAGAAAGAGCGCTTGTTTTCACCGCGAGGAGGGCGAAGAGAAAAGCTCCTAATATATTGCAGCTGAAGACGACGCCCCAAAGACGCAGCGTTTGGAAAAAATACCGGTGCTCGTCGAGAACCAGAATTACGGGATAAAGGGTGTTCTCAGTAAACAATTGCGCGCGCCCGATAATTACCGCAATGAAGCCAACCGGGTAAACGAGGTAAGAGACTAGCTGTTCCCATCCGCCAATTCCCACCAGGGCATGGACTGATGCAACGCTCAGCCCGGTAAGGCCCATGGTAATTCCGCCGGCAATGGCTGAAAACGCGAGTGTCTGGGACGAACGACTGAGCTCCGAACGCCCATTTTCCGCGACGGCGTGGAATATTTGCGGAGCGGTAAGGCGTTTTGACTCGGCGGTATCGTCCTGCTCCTCGGGTTTGATTTGTCGCGGCTTAGCCATCCGCAGTTTGATTCTGCGAGACCGTTTAGGTTTGTCTGCCGCCGCCCAACGCTGGAGCGAAATCCTGCTCAGGAAACTGCTGGAGCATCTCGCGAGACAGTCCATTGTTTAACGCAATATCCCGGTAAATCGTTCCGCTGCTTCGCATGGTCCGGGCCTGGGTCGCATGGTCCAGCGCAACCAGGCCGAAACGCAAATTCCAGCCTTCAGTCCACTCAAAGTTATCGGCAAGAGTCCAATGGAAGTAGCCTCGAATATCGTGGCCGCATTGGATCTGTTCATGTAATTCCCTCAAAGTATTCAACAGCAGCCATGGCCGGATGCGGTCTTCTGCGTCCGGCACTCCATTCTCCAAAATATAAATCGGCTTACCCAGCTTGGCGGCCCGTTGAACCGCTGCCTTCACGACCGCTGGGCACGCTTCTCCGTAGGGACGCTCGATTCCGCAGTCGCCCTGCGGCACGTGCGATGGAACGTATACCCGCGCAAACAGTTGGTTCCTCTCCTTCAGGTCGAAGGAGACATGAAGCTGGCTGTACACGTTGAGTCCCACAAAATCGCAAGCGCCCTTGGCCTCAGAAATATCTCCGCTCGCGAGATTAAAAGGAAATCGGTGGCGTCCGCGTTCCATGACTCCTAGAAAACTCTCATTAAAGAGATTATTTATCAGGCCGGTAACCCAGCGATCCAGCGGGGAGTCAGGATTGGCGGCCACGAAAGCAATGTAGTTGTGCGCCCACCCTACTTTTGCATCCGGCTGAAGGGCATGAATAGAGTGATACGCGCGGGCGTGTATGAGCGCCATTGAATTTATGACCCGGAAGGCAGTCAGCACGTCCCCAACCCGCCCCGGAGGAAATTCGCCGAGAACATATCCCAATGAGGCATAGACGTTCGGCTCGTTGAATGTCACCCAGTGCGTGCAAAGGTCGCCCAGGTCTTCCACCACCCGGCGGGTAAAGCGGTCAAACAACTGCGCCGCATTTGGACTCAGGAACGCTCCTTTTTGTTCGAACCAGCGCGGGTTGGTGAAGTGATGAAGGCACACCATGGGCTCAATGCCGCGTTCCAGCAGAGCCTTTAACATTGCGCGATAACGCAGCAGGCTCTCGCGATGCCATTGTCCCTCTTCGGGCTCGATCCGGCTCCATTCTACGGAGAGCCGGAGGGCGTTCAGCCCCATTTGCCGCGCCAGGTCGAAGTCGCCTTCGGCATTCTTCCACCAGTCGCATGCATCGCCGCAAATGTCCCGCGAGCGAATGCGGCCTGCCGCCTCCCAATCCGCCCATTGGTTGTTATGGTTGCCGCCCTCCACCTGATGGGCCGCGGTTGACACTCCCCAGAAAAAACCGGGAGGAAAGTGCAAAAGGCTCCCGGATGAGGCATCCGCAGCGCCGGCTTCCTGAATGGAGATGGACTCACTCACGTCAAACACATCTTATTGGATCAGGACCGTTAGCATGAAGTGAAAACTGAGGAACTGCCACCCGCATCGCCTCCGAGTCGAAATTGAAGTCGGTCCCGTGCAATTCCGGGCATGTGCCGGTCTTCGTTGCTATTATCACCAGGAGCATTATTTTGGCACTCACTGCTATCCATCCCGGTGAACACCTCGCCGAAGAACTTAGAGCACTCGATATGAGCGCGGCCGAACTGGCGCGAAAGATTGATGTGCCAACCAATCGCGTAACCCAAATCTTAAAGGGAAGCCGTGCCATAACGGGGGACACTGCCCTTCGCCTGGGTCATTTTTTTGGAACGAGCGCTCAGTTTTGGCTGAATCTCCAGAGCCTCTACGAACTAAGGCTGGCTCAGAAAAAAGCCGGCAAGGCGGTTAAGGCGCTTCCGACGCTGAAGCGACGCGAACTCGTGCACACATGAGAAGTTCGCGAATATTACAAGCCTTCCGATCACGCGCATGCTTTCGATCCCGCTTGATGGAGGCGATGCGAGAGTCAAAAGTTACGCTGGGGGCATTAAAGCCGTGCCAATTAAACCGGCGGCAGATTTATTCGCCAATTGCTGGTAAGCTACAAAAACCAATCGCCGGAGAGGTGGCCGAGTGGCTGAAGGCGGCGGTTTGCTAAACCGTTATACGGTCAAAAGCTGTATCGGGGGTTCGAATCCCCCCCTCTCCGCCAGAACTCTTCCATAGACGTTGCGCGCTTTTCAACGTTTACTTTCAACCTCATCCTGACTGTCCAGGCCCATCCTTCTTTGATTGTCGCCCCCAGGCACCGCCTTTCCGATACTGGCCGATAATTGTATTGATACTTGATAATTAATAATGGAATCGTCTTGTACATCTGAGCAGGTGAATTTTTTGCTTAGGGAAGGCGCGCCAATCGCGACCGCAGAAACGGGGAGGGTCGGTTCATGAAAATCTCGCGAACTGGATGGATCTCATTGCTCGCGCTGTCCCTGCTGCTCCTGACCGGGGTTGGAATTTTTGGAGCCTGGCTCGCGCCTTTTTTTGGGGACGCCGGTAAACACATGCAGCACTTCTTAACGCAGCCGTTCTTCGTCATGGGCGGAGTGCCGATCACGCTCATCTTCCTGGTGAAAGTTATCGCTTTTGTGATCGCCCTTTTGCTGGCGTCGCACTTTGTCATGGTACTTCTCCAGAAGCGCGTATTGACCCACACTCCCCTGGAAAGCGGCCAGCAGTATGCCGTGGCGCGGGTGATTTCATATCTGGTCTTCATCCTTGGCATGGTGATCGGTTTGCAGTCACTGGGACTGAATCTCAACAGCCTGGTCGTCGTCGGGGGCGCGCTTGGAATCGGCGTTGGTTTGGGACTGCAAGGCATTGTCAGCAACTTTGTCGCGGGACTGGTATTGCTGCTGGAACAACCCATCAAATTGGGGGACCGCGTAGAAGTGGGCGGCACTTCGGGAGACGTAGTACGGCTTCGCGGGCGCAGCACCTGGATTCGGACCAATGACAATGTGGTGATCATCGTCCCCAATTCCGAGTTCATCAACCAACGGGTTATAAACTGGACAGCCAACGACCGCCAGGTCCGGCTCAGCGTTCCGCTCGGCGTCGGATATAACAGCGACGTCAGAGCCGTTCGTGCGCTGCTGCTCGAAATTGCGAAAAATCATTCCG
This sequence comes from Terriglobales bacterium, assembly GCA_050746185.1. Lineage (GTDB taxonomy): Bacteria > Acidobacteriota > Terriglobia > Terriglobales > Acidobacteriaceae > PALSA-188. Next base: position 23,781 of record JBOGLA010000029.1, read on the forward strand.
ACGTATTGCCGCAACCGCAACCGGAGGTGGTATTCGTGGAATTTGGCGACAGCTCGCTGAACTTCGAGCTGCGGGTGTGGACCATTCACCAGTTACAGACGCCGGTCCGGCTTAAGAGTGACCTGTATTTTGCAATCTTTGAAAAGTTTCGCGACAAAGGAATAGAAATCCCGTTTCCGCAGCACGACCTTCACGTCCGCTCAATTTCTCCCGAAGTATCTGCGGCCCTTTCCCCGCGGCAGGCTGAGTCACGCGGAAGTCGCGTCAATGAAGATGCGCGTGCCCAGGACGGTGCGGCGCAATGAGTCATGACCCGCAGCGAGAAGAAGCGGGGGGTGTCGCCCTTACTTCTTCAGGGTACGAACAAATGCGATTACGTTGCTGATATCGGCGTCGGTCAAACCTTTGACCGGTTTCATCTTGGCTTTGCCCTCGAGGATGATTGTCTTAATGTCCGCATCCGATTTGCTTTGAACCTCGTCCGAATCGAGGGGCGTAATGGTTGTGTTGAGCAACTTAGCCATTCCTGCGTTGCCGTGCCCATCTTCGCCGTGACAGGTCTTGCATTTTTTGAGAAATACGTCTTTGCCCGCTGACGCATCGCCGGCGGCGTGGGCCGATGGAGCAACCCAGGCGAAAATCATGCCCGCCATGAAAAGCGTTCCAGCAATTCTTCGCACCATATTCCGTATCCTCCGCGCGTGGTATGAATTGAACTCACCAGTCTGTTTTCGACTTGTCTCCTATCTTTTTCCGGTTTCCATAGCTCTCGCGTGTACCACCTTCATGATGTCTTCCTCAGTATGAGGCATCAGTCTGAGCATTGTCAGAAAATTTTCCTTGCCAAGAATCGCCACTCGCAACGGGGTAACCGACCGGACGGTGGCGTTGTGTGGTGCGTTGCTGATCAGGGCCATCTCCCCAAAATATTCGCCTTTCGAAAGCCTGGCGACAACTTTCTCGGCGCCGCTTTCGCGCCGCACCACTTCTACTTCGCCGCTGTGAATGAAATAAGCGCAGTCGCCTTCCTCTCCTTCACAAAGAATTTCCTGTCCGGGACCGATGTCCTGCATGGCAAACAGGCTGTGCCGCTTCAAGTAATGATAGATCGTGAACCCGAATACAATTGCCGCGGCGAGAAGCGCCAGGAAAAAGCCGACGGTAGAAAAGAGGAAAAGAGTACCGCCCGTGGTGCGTTGCAGGAACTCCAGCGCAAAGATGAAAGTGATGAGAGCAAAGACCTGGGACACAATCAGCAGAGTCCGAGTCAAGACAGAGATCGTTCTCCTCGGATTCAAAACGACGGATCGAGTGGTTGCCGCGCTAGTCATGTTTCACACCCGAAATGACGTTCTGAGCAGAGTTCTGAGCGGCGCGATTGGCGATGTTATGCGCTGGATTCGAATCCGCGTGACATTGCATGCAACTGGCCTCGCCGGAAAAAATCGCATCCTTATAGTCGGAATGGGCAGCGATCCATTTGACGGAATCCGCGTGACATTTCAAGCAGTCGCCGTTGGGATACGGATGGCGCAACTTGATCGGCAAACGGAATGTACGGGTATAGTACCGGTACACATCATTCAGCCCCTCCCGTTTTGCCTGAAGGGTTCCGAACATACCATACGACGTATGGCAACTGTAACACTGGTTGTCGGGAATATAGCGATTCTTGAAATGAACAGCGGCCAGACTGTTGCTGTTCGGATCTTTCATGTCATCCACAAAGGGCTTCATCGTGAGGTGGCACGAGTTGCAGAACTCGACTCGCTCGGCTCTCTCGAAGACAAGAATGGTACTTAGATTGGTAACCAGTAACGGAAAGCCGGCAGCGCCAACGACCAGCAAAGCCCAGGACATGGGCCCCGCAACCACGCCCTTGTATCTTGCCAGGCTGTAGAGCACCAGCAAGATTCCGAGGAGGGCCATGATCACAAGGAGCCGCGCTCCCATTCGTTCGACCGGGTCTTGCTGGAAGGCAGCGGGCTCCTGAGCCCATGCAGCAAGGGGAAATAGGAGAAGCCCGGCAACAAACGCTACAGTTGGCTTTCGGATTCCTGCCGGCAATCTTCTAATCATCTGATGCCCTTTGAATGACATTCCGAACACGTATCGGCGAAGGTGTGACAGGTGAAACAGCTGCGCTCGTTCAACATCGCCAATTGCGCGTGAGCGCCCGCCTTGAACTGCGCCAGCGGGAAATGGCTGCGCGGCGTCTCGTTGTGGCAGCGGCTGCAAAAGTCGGTCACGTGACACTCGGAGCATGTGTTTCTGTCGAGCGCCGCGTACTTGCCGTGTAAGTCATCCCTCCAGCGCGCGGTATGCGACACCGGCAGCATTGCCTGGTGGCAGCTCATGCATTGATGTTGGCCGACGGCCGACGGTTCGACCTGGCTGTGGCAGACGAAGCAGGGCGCGCCGGGCATGGAGGCTGCCGCTTCATGATGAAAGCGGAAGCCCTCCGTGTGGGACGGGGGCTTGACAACGTCGGAGTAAACTTCGCGCAGCGCGCCCGACTGGCCATCCAGATGGCAACCGCCGCAGTTCGCCATTGGACGCGGCGAGATGAAGCTCTTTGCCATCTCGTGGGATTGATCGTGGCAGTTCACGCAGTCAACCATTTTCGGCAACGCCAGGCTGGCAAGGCTTGTACTGGCAACAATCGCGTAGTGGCAAGTGGTGCAGTCGAAATGATACACGTCTCGATACTTAAAATGCGCGCCGTGGGAGAACTTTATTCGGTCATATTTCCCCGACACTGCAAACGGCGCAAGATCGCGATGAACCGTCGCAGCACCGGGATTCTCGATCTCCTCCGGCCGGTGGCAACCGCGGCAGTCGGCCGTCGTTGATTTCGCGCTTAGTAAAGGTTTCATGCCGGCCTTGGAGTGACATCCGGCGCAAACCTCGTGACTGCCAAACGTGGCGAAGTCGCCGTTCCCCTCGAATCTGTGGCAATAGGTGCAATCCGAGCGAAACCCGGTCCGGTTATCAACCCGCGCGTGCGGGTCCAGGTGCATGGCGTGGGAAAATTCGAACACGATCGGCCGCTGATTCTTAAAACGGGGAAAAGGCAGCAGATCGTCGCTGCTGGTCGGCGGAAATGCCGAGTGGCACTGGACGCAGATTTTCTGCTTTATATTCTTGTCAAAGTCATCTTGATGGCACGGGGTACATTGATCGTGTCCAGGACGCTGGAAAACGACCGATCCCGCCTTCTCCGACACGTGACAGGCGTCACAGTCCAGTCCCACTTCCTTCAAATGGTAGGCATGCAGGTAGAAAGGCGCCGGAGTCTGCGACGCTCCCGGTTGCTTTTGAGCGGAAACCGCCGGTTTTGCAGCCAGAGCCATGAGCAGGCATATGCTCGTGAATCCGAGTTTGGATCGGGACATGCGTCGCAGGCCCATCTAATATCTCCAAGCCATGCCGAATCGAAAGGTTTGGCTGTTCTGGATGTCCGGGCGAAAAACTGCATAATCCGTATCCAGGTCGTAATCGAGATAAAGCCGCGTGTGGCTGTCCAAAGTAAATGACGCATTCGCGAGAACACCCTTGTCGCGCGCATCCGAGATCACGGTAAACAAGTCGCGGAAGTTCAGTTGCCGGTAGAAACCCCCAGCTCTCAGATTCAAGCGGCCGTCCACAAAACTTCGGCCGATTTCGAGACTGAGGTCCTGAACCCTCGTCTCGCCTGTCGTGCTCAAATCATCGAACTGCGTCGGGGCGGCGCTACCGGTGCGGTCATCGGAATTCCTCTGGTGATATTCGGCAAGCAGATCGGTTCTGCTCCAAAGAAATATCTGAGCGTGCGTCCGGTAATCCTGGAACGAGGTGTCGAACGGCCCGGCATCCTGCCTATCATCCAGCCGCCGGACCCAGATGTCGCCCCCGAGGCGAAGCCTTGAATTGATTGCGCGGGAAACGTCTACGACAAACTGTGTGTGCGGATGCAGCGCCTCCAAGTTTAACCGTCGTAGCGGATTGTAAGGGTCCAAATCCCGGGCATCGTAGGCATAGTCAAAGAAGTAATCTTTGTCCGTAATCTTCTGCGCGAAGTTCAGCCGCAGAGACGTTTTTCCATCTTTAGGATTCCATGCAACGTCAGCACTGAAATCCGTCGGCGAACTTCCCACCATACGGAAGGCCGCGACAAAAAGCCATGCGTCTCCGATCGTGTGGCGATAGCGGAATAGGTTGCTGCCTTTGATGTAATAAAACGTTTCATATTCCAGAGTGGAATTGTCGCTAAGCCTGAACAGAAAATTTCCTCCGCCCATGGCCCTCTGATCCGGATCCGAGAAAAACGTGAAGCGACGCCCGGCATAGAGCGTCCAGGAATAGCGCGGGCGGGTTACAGTGAACGAAGCGCCGTCCATCTCGGCCAGTTCCGCCCCGTAGATTGCCTGCCGCCCCAAGCGGAGACTTGTTCCCGCGAACAAGCCATCCGCCGCACGGCCATTAATGTCAATATAGCCGGAGACCAGTTCGAGCCGGCGATCGGATCCGAAGGTGTTGAGGATGCTCAACTGCGGGGACGCATCGGTCACATTCGTCAGACCCTGAGAGTAGGCAAAAGAAAAATTTGAATTCACGCGGTCGGAGAGCCATCCGCGCGTTCCCCAATTCAGCAAACTGCTCACAATATTGGTGCTGGACTGGAACGCGGGCGGATATGGAGTTCCGGCTGGATTGAATGCGCTGCCGGGAACGGCATCAATTACTCCGGTAGCGGTTGGGAGTCCGCTAAAAAAAGTTTGGGTGCGTAAATATTCGGTGCGGGTGTTCGCGAAAAAATGATTCAGAAAGGCGGCCGCCGGAGTCGATTCGTACGGAGTTTGCGCAGGAGTAAGGACGGGAGGCGGCGCTTGTGAACTCGTATCTTTTAAAACGCCATCCCATGCGTTGGCGATATTCGGGACAGGCTGGCTGGTTGGCGGACGGTTCGCAGGCGTGGCGTCCGACTGTCCGTTGGCGGAGGTAATCAGGGAAAGCGCAACAATCGCAGCGGCCGACCGGCATAACAGCATTCGACAATCGCGCATTTACTCCTCGCAACTACGTGTCGCCGAAAGAAATTAATCAGAGTTCATCATTCCGGTACTTCGGAATGCAGATAGCTTGCCGAGCGCGAGATGACAGTTCTTCTAATTAAGACAAACAGCTATTTTTTTTGGACCGCCAACGTTTGGATCTGGCTGTTTGCTAATGCGATACGCCACGGATACACGTCGCTGTGCCACTCCGTCGCCTGTAAATATAATTGCAACTCGCTTTTAGCCAGACTGTTCTGGCCCATCGTTATATATACCTGCGCCAGTTCCCAATGGACCTTCGAGTTATTTGCCAAGTCGCCCGTGAGAGCCGTGCTCTGCGGCGTCACTGGAGACAGCGCCAATTCTGCCTGATAAGAGCTCACCGCATTTGCGTAGGCCTGATGCTGCGCCACGGGATCGGACGTTGCCTGGGCTTCAGCCACGTAGGTCTCCGCGATCAGCGTATTCACTCCCAGCCTTTGCGGATCAATTTGCAGCACTTCTTGAAATAATCCGATCGCCGTCGCAGGATCGGTGTTCCGCAACAGATAGCCGAGCCGCAGCCTCACGGTGAACATGCAGGGAGCGGGGGTCAGTTGGCTGGGAAGGCCATTGGCCACCGTGGCCGCGGTAACGATCTGGCAGGTCTGGTTCTGGAGGCTGTTCATGGAAAGCGACGTCTGATAATCGGCGATTGCATCGGGAACGTCGTTCATGTCGTCCTGAAAGTGAATTCCGCGTTGCAGGTAATCCCACGCATTTTGTGGCTGGGTGATGCCGAGCAGGTTCCAATCAATCTTGCCCTCGAAATAGAACGGATTAGGCTTTGGATAATTTGGATTGGAACTCTGAAACTGTCCGGGAGTGTAGGTGCCATTCTGCGCGGAAACTTCCACGCACCCGGAAACCAGAGCCAGCAGCAGCAAGACTGAATAGTGATATCGAAGTTTCATGGCGTTAGGCTTACCGTGAAGTCGTCCGACGCAATGCTCTCAACATTCTTGAGCAGCGAGTCAATTCGCTGCTCGTCAATCAGGTTCAAGTCATGCCCGGCTGGGCCATGGGGGCCTGTTACTCCAGCTAGGTATCGCAGAAATACGGGAGGAAAGTGCTCGAAGTTTACCTGCGCATGCACGTGCAACGGCCCTGCAATGGTTACGCCTATTGCTTGCATCTGCGGTTGCGTGGGCAAGTCAATTTCGTAGGTGTAGGTTGCGGGGTGCAGCGGCTGCAGGGAACGGAAATTATCCACCGCGTTCGCCAGGCCGGCGTTAAAGGTCTCCTCGAAGTGCACTCCTTGTGCCTTCACCGGCAATCCCGTCGTTGCGTCAACCCGGCCGATCGCCTCCCCCGGCAGGAAGATGTGTGTCAGTTCGTTTCGGAACAAGACGAGGCCCTCCGGAGCTCCGACGAAAATCCGTGCATCCGGACCGTCATCGGGTCCCGCTTCGAATACCAGATTGTTGCCGCCGTTGGTTGAGGTTCCCGTCCTGTACGTCGCCGTATTCATACCGGTATCAACCACGGCATGAAGATGTTCAATATCCTCGTCGTTCAGATTGCCATCAGGCACAAGCTCGCCGGTGTTCGGATGCGGCTTGTCTATGACGTACCCGGATTGGTATAGGAGGAATCCGTTGGCGTCGGTGACCGTCAATTGCACGTATGCGGAGCGTTCCTGGGAAAACCCCGACGGAAACCGATGACCGGTTAACGAAACCGCCTCCACCCGCGCGGTGAATGTCTGCCCCATCTGAGCGGTCGAATCAGTCTTACCCAGACTAATGCGCACGGCGGCCTTCAATAGATCCTCGCGCCTGGTGGCCAGTCCATTCGGCATACCATGCGAGTCCACGCCCGCCGCGTAAGGATCCGGGTATCCGCTGCCCAGCCGCGCGTTCAATTCCGCCGGCGTCATCAGTGGAACATCCACTCCGGAAAAGTAGTGTTCCACTACTTTCCGTTGTTGGAGAGGGGCATTCTGGTCGGTCGCAACCCCCGGCACCGCCGCATAATCAGTTGCAAACATACCCGGAGTCGGGCTGGTGACTGTCAAGTCTCCCACCTGGTAAGTAGAAGATCCCGCATACGGAAACAATGACATGTGACAGTCCTGGCAGCGAACCACTTTGCCGAACGGATTGTTAGTGCTGTTGTAGGGTCCGATCTGCCACTCGGTGCCGAGATTCTCCTGCCGGTAGTAGCTAACCTTCCCGCCGCCGGAATTCATATTGTGTTCTTCCGCAGTCAAATTCCGGTTAGGTACGCGGACATCGTGGCAGGTGTTGCAGAAGGCTCCGGCGCGCAAGAACGCGACCTTGTTGGTGTCATTACTGGCAACGTGAAAATTGTTTTTCACTGCGACGGGATCTAAAAAGGGGCCGACTTTACGATCTGTCTGAGCGAGGAGCAGGCTGGTATTTGCGAAACCGTCCATCTGAAAGCTGCGGTTCAAATCGGGCCCATTCTCATCATGGCAGAAGTCACAGGTAATTCCGGCCGCGCCCAAGGACGGCTGGGCTCCGGCAGGCGGGTCCGCGCCCGGAGAGGGCGGGAGAACCTGATTTCCACTTCCATCCACAAGAATGTAATCGCGCAGTGGGCGGAATAAATCCGGTTGAAAACACTGTTGTCCCGTAGTCGCGGGGCACGAACCCAGACCGGAGAGTTGCGGAACTTCCCGCTGGGCCGGGTTGTCGCCCAGCACTTCAATATTCGCGTTATGGCAGGAGAAGCAGAATCCCGCCTGCACCTGTCGCGCCTCAGTCAGCACCGGAGACGTGTACATGTTGGTATTCAACCGCGTTCCGTCAGGCAACACGATCGTACTGTCCTGATACACGGGTCGCAAGAACCCGCCATTCGTGAAATTGCCCGCTGCCTCGAGGCCGTTGAACAACGGACTCACATTGCGATAGCCAGACTTCACAGCGCTGCGAAGCTCGTTGTATTGGCGCTGATGGCAAGGGAGACAATTCTCCGGAGGTTGGAATGCCTGGGCTTTGAAACCGACTGGCGGAGCGTTTGAGACGCTCTGAACCTGCGTCCCGCAGCCGCATTCGAGCGCACAGGCAAACGCTGTAAGGCAGATCGCAAATACAATTCGGCGCACCATCTCGCGGAATCCCGGATAAATGTTTGAAATCCTACACGATCAACGTGCTCTGCTCAATATCTTTAGTGATTAAAATCCGTCTCTTTTTAGGAACGTCCTGGACAGCGGGCTCTTCGGGTTAAGTCCCGTCCTATCAGCGTTCCCAAGTACACAACATCGCAACATCCATTTTCGCTGCGAAAGCTCCGGCCGCAGTTTTCAACCTTCTGGTAACATTCCGCTTTAGATGTCTGAGAAACCCGATTCCGGCATAAGAGTCACGAAGCTCCTGCATCTGGCTGAGGCCGACCCGGCGGCCTTGGCGGAACTGGAGCGGTTTCGGCGGACTCTGGTGGTCATGTTCAGCGATATTCAAGGATCCACGGCATACTTCGAGAAGCATGGCGACAGCGCCGGTTTGTTCATGGTGCACCAGTGCAATGAAGCCATTCGCAACCACGTCGAAAAACACGGTGGAAAAGTGATCAAGACCATTGGCGACGGCGCCATGGTGACTTTTCCTGAGCCGAAAGAGGCGGTAGAGGCTGCCATCGAAATACAAGTAGCCCTGCGTGAACTTGCCGCTGCTCACGCAGAATCGGAGCCGATTTCGCTGCGCATCGGCATGCATTACGGAACCGGCATTGTCAGGACAAACGATGTGTTCGGCGATGTGGTCAATACGGCTTCGCGAGTGGAGAGCGTGGCCAGGCCGGGACAGATATTGCTTTCCGAGGAAATCTATTGGCAGGTGCGGGAATGCGGCTTCGCGATCAACGAGGCGGGCCGGTTTGTGCTCAAAGGAAAGATTGGCGAGCGCGCTCTTTTTCAGGTGAGATGGAGACAAGGCGAGGGTGCCGTCACCGATTGTGGTGCTGCCCCCGTGGATTCCCCATTGCCTGCTCCCAGCAGCTTCAAACTGCAACTGGTTTATAAGGACGGAACCAGCGGCACGGAATATCCTTTGCAATCCGAGGTCGGTCTCGGCCTTTCCGCGGACAGTAAGCTGGTGATATCCACTGAGCTCCATCTCGCCGGCTTTTGTGCCCGGGTCCTCCTCAAAGCTGGAATTCCTTTCGTTGAAGACATGAAAGATGCCAGTCAGCCCACTTTTCTCCGTCTTTCCAGCGTCTATCTGTTGGAAAGCGGAGACATTTTTCTCGCAGGCCAGCAAAGGTTCCGCTACGAGGAGAAGCTGGAAACAAGTTCTTTGACCGCTACCACTACCGCTCAGGGCGACGTCGGTTTTGCCGCCGCCAGTTTCGGAATGTTGGCGCGGATTGACGCTGAGGCCAATACCATTGAGCGCTATCCGCTGACCGCGCCCCAAATGCAATTTGGCCGCAAACGCGGCGACTATCTTTTTCCCGACGACCATCTGATGAGCCGCGCACACTTTGTAATTTCACGGCGCGCGGAAGACTTCCTGCTCGAGGATGCCGGCAGTCGCAACGGTACCTTCGTGCAGGTGCGGAAACAGACCCCTCTTTCTGCCGGATCAATCTTGCTTATCGGCGGGCAAGTGGCAAGAGTGATCTGCTGACCCTGTGCGGATGAGATTCGGCATTCGAGAAGCCCCACAGCTCAGGCGACCTGAGGAGGCTGGCATTCTTCGCGGGCGCGCTTTACGTCGTCAACGTCTCCCAGGACAATCACGATTTCGCCGTCCTTCAGAGGCTGCTCCCCTGGAGGATTGACCAGAAAAGTAGGATTCTGCCCTTGTCTCGATCCGGAATTTTTTAGCGCGAGAGGCACCAGCCGATGTCTTACCCGCAAATCGAGATGATCAAGCGACCGGCCGCACCAGCGGGATCCCTGCGGAATTTCGATCTCCTCGACGCGCAGCGTATGCGAGTGCTCCTTGAGCATAAGGTCGAGGAATTGCACGACGTGCGGCCTTAGCATTTCACTGGCCAGCCGCAGACCGCCAATACGATTCGGGGAAACGGTCGCGTTTGCGCCCGCTTTCAGCATGCGGTCAGAGAATTTCGCCTCGTCGCTACAGCGTGCCACGATACGGATCGCGGGGTTCTTCTGCCGTACCAGAAAAGTAATGACCAGATTGTCTTTATCCACCGGAAGGCCGGCGATCAGACCTTTCGCGCGCCCGACGCCGGAATGGTCCAGCATGGCTTCGTCGGTTGCGTCTCCGATCACACAGAGCAGATCGTGATAGCTCATGCGAAATTTCTGCACCGCTTCTTCGTTGGCCTCAATTACCACAAAAGGGGTTCGCGTGGTTTGCAGCTCCGCCGCAACGAATCGCCCCGTGTCTCCCAAACCGCAAACAACGTAATGCCCGGTCAGCGCGGCAATTTGCTTTTCCATTCTCCGCCTCCGAAAAAGGTCGCTGAGTTCTCCCCCGACCAGAAATGCGGTCACTACCGAAATTACGTAAATCATGATGCCGACGCCGAACAGCACTACGAAAATATTGAAAATCCGCAGGCCAGGGCTGTGGCTGGTGTCCACGATTTCGCCATAGCCTACGGTGGAGAGCGTAATTACGGTCATGTAGAGGGCCTGGAGGAAGGTCACATCCGAGCCGCCAAGCACGAGATATCCGCTTACGCTGATCACAGCGATGGCTACCAGGGCCAGCAGCGCGTAGCCCAACCTTCTCCGCAGGTTCATGCTGTTCTTCTCACCGTCTAAAATTGCGGCATTTTAGCATGTCCGTCTCGCAGTTTGTGGGACTCTGTCGCGCGGCTAAAGCGTTTGGCGGACGTCTGGAAGATCCGGCATGTCTTCAAACCGACATTGCAGATCCGCGTTGACGAAGGCTGCTATGAAGAAGTTGCCGCTGTGAGCCACGGTAATGACATCGCGGGAGTATTTCATATCAGAAATCTTCCCGTTAAGAGGCGGACGGAGGAAAGAGAAGCTTAGCGCGGAACAAGGCAGGGTTGCTACCGCGTGTCGGGTGGGGAGGCCACCGCAGCGCTATCCGCAGGCGATAGCGGCTTCGCCAGGAAGAACTCGTGATCGTAAAGATTGCGATACATGCGTCCGGCGATCTCGGCGGCTTTGGGACCGAAGGTCGGGCGCCCGCCTTCGAGGAATACGACCACAACAATGTGTCCAATGTCAGTCTTGGCGTAAGAGGCAAACCATCCGAAGCGCGTGCCGTCTTTGGAACATGTGCCGGTTTTACCCAGCACTTCTTCTTCGTTGAAATTCAGGTGCAAGCGGCGCGCGGTTCCGTAGGAAACAGCGCCGGCCATGCCGTCCGAAATCTCGGGAATAAGGTTGGCAATATTCAAATGCCGCTTCACCAGGGGCTGAAAGTTTGCGATGTCTTCCGGGCTGGTGGGATGCTGGAGGTAGTAAAGCGTACCGCCATTCGCAATTGCGGAGACGAGCGCGCCCAGTTGCAGCGGGGTGACGGATACGCCTTCTCCGAAGGAGCACATTTTGCCCACACCACCGAGTTTGGCCGGGATCACACTAGCGGGATACATTTTCACCTGCTCGCCCGGGATGTTATAACCGGCAAGCTCACCCAGACCGTATTGGCGCGCATACTCCCGGACTCGTTCGAATCCTAATTCGCGTCCCACGGCTTCGAAATATGCGTTATTCGAATGGGCCAGCGCCATGGTCAAATTCATGTGCGACCTGCCGCCAAGTCGAACCCGGGTTTCTTTGGTGATGAGTCCTTCGCTGAGGGCGGCCAGAGCAACCGAAAGCTTGATGGTGGAACAGGGTTGAGCGCCGCTCGAAAGAGCCAGCTTCTGGTTAACCATCGCCAGGATGCGTCCGCTGGTGGGCTCGATGGCGACTACCGTGCCATTCATGTTGCCGAGCGCGTCAATCGCGGCGTCGCGCACCACTGGATCCTCCCCTGCCGTGACGTCGCCCTCGGTGATGTCATCGTTGAATGAACTCATGGTGAAATGCTCGTAATAGCGATGCCGGCGATGCATGCTCGCATATACGAGCGGCGCGCGCCGGCGGTAAGTGGGCCGGCTGTGAGCGAGGCGGCGCATGCGCTTCCGGGCGTGCGAGGTCTCGGTTACCGTGCGCGGTTTCTTTCGCACCAGCGGGCGAGTGTTAATAGTCGCCGCGATGGCCGCCGGACTGAGCAGTAGTAACGAAAAGCTAACTAACGCCAGCCTGCCTAGAGCGGAATTTCCCTTGAATCTCACTATTCTTATCGCCCCCGGAGTGCGCTTTTCCGCAGAAGGTCGAGTGATTCGCCCCACCCGGACTACCATGTTGCAATCCGATCGTCCGGCCAAAAGTGGCGTCACCAGCCCGGTTCCTGCTTCAAATGATAGTAGAAGACACCGGGGATGAGGGCAATGGAAAAGTTCAGCCCCGGCCAACATGGATGGAATCCCGCAACGACTTGGTAATGCTGGACTTGCGTCTGAAATGGAATGGTACAGCGAGCTTTCGTAATCGGAAGGTAGTTACTGCGGCGATACCCCATCCGGGCCTACGCGATTTCCGCCCGCGTGGGGCGGGTGTCCTCACCTGCCCGCTCCAGGTAAATTAGTTCGCCTCGGTTCTCTTCCGCAAGAACGCTGGGACGTCCAGATCCGACTGCTCGAAGTTCGCGATCATCGCGTCGCGCATGCTGTCAATCGCCATGGTTTCGGGAGCAGCGCTGGAACTATGGTGCACGGTTTCTTCCTGTACGACGACCGGAGCGGGCGGCTCGCGATCGTCGTCATCGCGATAGTCGGTCTCACGCTGGCTCGTCTCACGAGAAACCGCAAAGCCGAAGTTGGATTCTTCATGGCGATGCCGTCGCGGACGATCTGAATCCTTGAACCCGGTGGCGATCACTGTGATCTTGACTGAGTCTTTCATTTTTTCGTCGAGGACCGCGCCGAAAATGATGTTGGCGTCGTCGTCAGCCGCGCTTTGGATAATGGTGCAAGCCTCCTGAACCTCGGCAAGTTTGAGCGACGCCGATCCCGTGATGTTGATGAGAATACCGCGGGCGCCGTCAATGGCTCCGGCTTCGAGCAATGGCGACGCGATGGCTTTCTGTGCCGCTTCGACGGCGCGACGGGCCCCATTGGCGGTGGCCGTGCCCATGACCGCATATCCCATGCGCGCCATAATCGCTTTCACATCCGCGAAGTCGCGATTGATGATTCCGGGAATGGTGATGATGTCCGAGATGCCCTGAACGCCCTGACGAAGAATGTCATCAGCCACGCGGAAAGACTCGAAGAAGCCGGCGTCTTGCGCGACCCCGAGCAGCTTTTCATTAGGGATGACAATGGTCGTGTCCACCGACTCCATCAGTTCGGAGATGCCGCGCTCGGCCTGCTGCATGCGGCGCTTGCCTTCAAAGGCAAAAGGCTTTGTGACAACCGCAACCGTGAGAGCGCCCATTTCGCTGGCGAGTGACGCGATGATGGGGGCGGCGCCCGTGCCGGTGCCTCCGCCGAGCCCTGTGGTCACGAAGACCATGTCCGAGTCTTCCAGAGCCTCGATGATTTTCTCGGAATCCTCGAGCGCCGCCTTGCGGCCGACTTCCGGGTTCGCCCCCGCGCCAAGCCCGTTGGTAAGTTTGACGCCAAGCTGAATTTTGCTGGGCGCGCGCGACATGCGCAAAGCCTGCAAATCGGTGTTGGCGACGACGAATTCAATGCCTTCCATGCCGGCGTCAATCATGCGGTTGACCGCGTTGCCTCCGCCTCCGCCGACTCCTATGACCTTGATTTTTGCGTCGTTGCGAGCTTCTTCAAAGCTGATGCGAATGTCGTTTTGTGTTTTCATTTCAGTCTCCGGGTTATTGGCGCCCGCTCCGCGAGCACTTGGTTTATCGTTAATTCCTGACTCAGGGCTTGCGCCCTGGGCTGCATTTTGCCGCCGCTTCGCGGCTAAAACTTCCTACGCTCCCTTGCCTGCGAACATGGACTTCAATCGCGAACTCCAACGCGAGTCCTGCATTCCTCTCGCATGGCGCGCGCGATGTCCGTAAAAAATCAATCCAATGGCCATAGCGAACTCCGGTTGAGCGAGGGTCGAGGGCATTTTTGCCAACGGCAACGGCCATGACGGCCGCACCGGACGCCGCAATATCGAATCCGCGACGTCCAATATTCCCGGCAGTCTGGACCCGCCGCCGGTCAGCACAATGCCCGCCAGGCAAATATCCAACAGGCCGGAGTGGCGCAAATTGTCCCGCAAAATTTCAAAGAGTTCGCGGGCGCGAGGCCCAAGAATTTCTCCAACCATGCGTTGCGAAATCAGCCGCGAGGGGCGGTTTCCTACTGATGGAACCTCGACTTCGTTGCCTTCTGGAATCAGCGTAACAATGGCGTGGCCATAGAGCTTTTTGATTTTCTCCGCCTCCCCAACCGGCGTGCATAGTCCCACGGAAAGATCGCTGGTAAAGTGGTCGCCGCCAATTGGCAACACGGCAGTGTGCGCCACCGAACCTTCCTGAAATACGACGAGGCTGGTTGACCCCGCGCCCAGGTCGGCGAGACATACGCCCAATTCGCGCTCATCGGCGCGAAGCACGGAATCGGCGGACGCGAGCGGCTCGAAGACAGTGTCGTCCACATGGACTCCGGCGCGGTTCACCGCCGTAACCACGTTTTGAGTAGCGCTCGCAGCCGCGGTCACCATATGGACGCGGACTTCGAGACGCCCCGCCAACATTCCCAATGGATCGTGGACACTGGTTTGGTCGTCGAGAATAAATTCATGCGGAAGCAAATGGAGAATCTCGCGATCCCCGGGCAATGGAATGGCGCGGGCTTTGTCCACTGCGAGGCGGATTTCATCGCGCGAAATTTCGCGGGATCGCGTTCCAAAGCTCAGGCCTCCCTGGGTATTCACGCCGCGGACGTGCGACCCCGAAACGCCCAGTAAACAATGCTCGATCGGGACGCCGCATACATCTTCCGCCAGTTCCACGGCCTTCTGAATCGAGCCAACTGCCTTTTCCAGATCAACGATTACGCCCTTGCGCGTGCCTCTCGATTCGGCAATGCCATGGCCTCGGTAACGCAACCCGGCGTCGGTGACCTCCGCGACCAGCACGCATGTCTTGGCGCTTCCTACATCAATTGCAGTCAGAAGATTCTGTTGCGGATTCGGCATCAGTCTCCAGGAGTAACGTTCATTGTGATTTCGGAATTTCCGGACTCGGTTTCTTTTGCCCGGCAACGACCAGCGGCGCCGCCTTCGTCCGGACGTTTGTGTTTTGTGATTTATTGGCTAACTTCGTTCGCCTGGCAGCCAGGATGATTTTGTGTACGGTCTTTTGGTGCGCTCTCCACGCCGCTTTCCTGGGGGTGGCAGGTTTTGGGGGCCGCCGAGCATAGTGCCGTGGTGCGGTAGTTCTTGATTGCACCGTTTCGTGGTTGACGAATGCCGCCGATTTTACGCTGGCCGCAATGGCTTTTCGAGCCGCCGAGGTCGAGATTGATGCCTGCCTGACCGCCCCTTCGGAGTCGGGATTCACGATGATCTGCCGGTCATATCGAAGGTCAACCGAATCCACTTTTTCGAATTGCTGCCGCCATTCGTTTATATGAGCCACGTACACTTTGTAGCGCTCCAGATAATTCGAGGATCCAAGATGAACCAGGACATTTCCTTCAGCATTGTTGGCGAGAACTTTCACATCATCCAGGTCGGAGAGATCAACTTCGCTGAGGTCCTGCGAATAGTGGGCGCCACCGGAATCAAGCTGGCCGACGACCTGGCTGTAAATGTTCATTCGCGCCATGCGGGTGGAGGATGGTTCATTGGAATTCATTCCGAGAATCACAGGGAACGAATATGCATGC
Source organism: Terriglobales bacterium (assembly GCA_050746185.1). GTDB lineage: Bacteria > Acidobacteriota > Terriglobia > Terriglobales > Acidobacteriaceae > PALSA-188. The sequence continues at coordinate 39,677 of JBOGLA010000029.1, forward strand.
CTGGTGGCAGGCAGGTCCATTGGAGTGCCTGCCTCGTCAATCAGGAAAACCTTCGACCCAATGCGGGCGAAGGCCACCGGAGTTCGCTCAACGATCCGGATCGCAATCCGATTGGGTGCAAATCGCATCACGCTGGCCGAACGTACCCATGGAATCTGCTCCAGTTGCGCTTTGCGCCGGGTCAGGGGGATGAAGAATATATTTCGGCCGATATCCCCGCCCATAATTTCCATTACCTGAGAGCGGAGAACGTTGTGGATGCCGGTTACATCAATGTCATCACTGGATTCGACGCGGAACCGCCAGGAGTGCTCGCCATAGTGATAAAGAGCAGCGACGCCAACCATGCAAAAGAATGCGACGCAGGCTGCGAGCGCGGTCCAGGCAAGTCCAGTTACAGTTTTCTTCGGAAGTGTGCCGCGGCGGACGGAGACGCGCCTTTGTCCGCGAAGGAAGGGTGATTCTTGCTCGGCATCGAGATCGAGCAGCCGGGCGTCGTCCAACCCCTGCTCGTCTCTATCTTTATCTCTGTCTCTATACGGGTCCGCGCGCTCTTCATCGCGCCAATCTGGCGGCGGATACAACTCGTCCTGCGAGATGGTGGAACCGCTTTTCCTTGCCATCAACTCAGGTCAGTTGTCGTCAGCGAATCGAGAGCGAGATAACTATAACGGCTTTTTTAAAACTGAGGTAGAGAAAAGTTTGGTTCTTTTTCCACACAATAGTGCATGCAAGAATAAGCGGTCATCCGTGATGCCTGCATTTGCGCGAGGGATCTGCATTTGCGTTCGAAATGCATTCCCCTTGCTGCTTCCTCTGCTGGCGGAAGGAGGGATGACATGAGAGTTGACTTGAATGACAATGAAAACGTGGGGAAAGCCGCCCTCGGCTGTCCAGCCGAGCGACGCTCGGCCGGTATGGGTAGCGCAGTGCGCTTATAAATGCTCTGTCACCCGGGACGCCGGCATTTGGCGCAAGGTATATGCATTTGCTCCGAAATACAGATTCCTCGCGGCGCTCGGAATGGCATTTTTAATAAGTTTTGTGAGCACATGCTGAAATCATCCGTTAAAAAGTTCCGCGCGACACTGGAGCGGGACGGCACGCGCTTGAAGTGGGTAGTCGTCCACGTTCCGCTGGATGTCCCCAAAATATGGGGATCGCGAGGCATGCTCAAAGTGCGCGGCGAAATTAACGGCTTCCCTTTTCGAACGTCGCTCTTTCCCACAGGCAAAGGCGATCACTATCTTCTGATCAACAAGCGAATGCAAGCGGGCGCCGGCGCCACGGTTGGAACCGTTGCGATTTTTCAAATCGAGCCTGATATGGAAGAGCGGGTCGCCCCTTTACCGCCGGGCCTCAAGAAGATTCTCGCCGAAGACCGCGCACTGCGCAGCTGGTTCGACAAACTGAATTACTCCACGCGAAAGTACATCGCCGACTGGATCACAGATGTTAAGAGCGCCGAAGCACGCCGGCGCCGTACTGAACAGATTGCCGAGCGTCTATTGGCGGTCATGGAAGCCGAACAAGAGTTGCCGCCGCTCTTACGAATAGCGTTCGCGCGCGATCCCGTTGCTTATAACGGATGGCAGCTCATGACGCCGGCAAAGCGCCGCGGACATCTGTTCGGGATCTTTTACTACCGCAATCCCGATGCGCAAGGGAGGCGGATTGAAAAAATGTTGGAAGAAGCAGCGGAAATGGCGAAGAAGAAACGAGGGTAAATCAGCGTTGCTGTGGGACAGCGGAAGAAACCAGGCAACTGTCGCGTAATTTTTCCAGAATCATCGGCCCTATATGCGAAACGCTTCCTGCGCCCAGAGTTAAGATCATATCCCCTTCGCGCGCCGCGGCGGTGACTGCCGCGACAGCGTCCGCAAAGGAATTGGCGTAGCGGGCGGGGCCTCCACTATTCGCGTTAATTCTGGCAACCAGCGCTTCCGCGGTGATCCCCTCGATTGGCTGTTCGCTGGCGGCATAAATATCCAGAACGAAAAGGGAGTCGGCGTTCTCGAAGGCGGACGCAAAGTCGTCCATCAGGTCGCGTGTACGAGTATAGCGGTGCGGCTGGAAGACGATGTGAATCTTGTTAAAACCGCACTGCCGCGCGGCGGCCAACGTGGCACGGATTTCGGTGGGATGATGACCATAGTCGTCCACGATACTGATTCCAGCAACTCTTCCGAGCAATTGAAAGCGGCGATCCACCCCGCGAAAATGTTCCAGGGCCGCGCGAATTTGATCTGCGTTGACTTCGAGGCCGACCCCAACCGCAATCGCCGCTGTGGCATTCAAGACATTGTGCAGCCCCGGGACACGCAAACGAAATTCACCCAGCCCTTCTCCTTTGTAAGTCACCGTAAAACGGCTCACAGGATAATTCTCCTCGACGGAGAGACGGGCGTTCGCGCCTGGCAGGACGGGCGAGACGCCCGTCGCTCCATCTGAAGGTGTGATTGTGACGCGGAAATCTGAGCCGCGCCTGGTTCCATACGTCACGGTGCGTCGGCGAATCTGGGGAATGATCTTTCGCAGCGTCGGATCATCGTTACAGGCTGCGACAGTGCCGTAGAACGGCACCCGCTCCATAAACTCCAGGAAAGCGTTTTTCACGTCGCGCATATTGCGATAGCAATCCATATGCTCGCGATCAATGTTGGTCACGACGGCAATTATGGGCGACAGCTTGAGAAACGACCGGTCACTCTCGTCCGCCTCGGCAACAAGATATTGCGACTTGCCGAGTCGGGCATTGGATCCCAGGGCGTCAACGCGCCCGCCAACCACGACCGTGGGGTCGAGACCTCCCGCTGCGAGCACAACCGCGACCATCGAAGTCGTAGTAGTTTTACCGTGCATGCCGGCGACGGCGATTCCGTATTTCAGACGCATCAACTCGGCCAGCATTTCGGCGCGTTGAATTACCGGAATGTGAAGCTCGCGAGCTTTGGCGAGCTCGGAATTGTCAGCTGCTATCGCTGAACTGGCGACAACGACTTCCGCGCCCTGAATATTTTCCGGCTTGTGTCCTTCGAATACAGCGGCTCCCAGGCTGGCCAGTCGCTCAGTAACGGCGCCGGATTTCAGATCCGATCCCGAGACTTTGTAGCCGAGATTGAGCAGGACTTCCGCGATGCCGCTCATGCCGACGCCACCGATGCCTACGAAATGAATTTGCTGGATTTTGGCGAACATTTGGCTAATTTGGGGGACTAGTCTCCGTTGTTCTTATCATAGAGTGCGATATTAGACCAATTGTTGGTTGCCGGCCTCGCCCGTGCTCTCTTCGGCACATGCCACGTTCCTTGTCTCCTCTCTCATATAATCCCATTTAGCCGAAAGTTGCCGGCTTCGGCTTTCTCGGCTTCTCTCATGCGCTTCGAATTATTTGTCGCCACTCGTTACTTGCGCGCTAAACGCCGCCAGGCATTTATTGGTGTGATTACTGTGATTTCCATTCTCGGAGTGGCTGCGGGGGTCGCTTCGTTGATCATCGCCCTGGCCATTAATAACGGGTTTCGGCAGGACCTTCAGGATCGTTTACTTGAAACCACGTCGCACGTAACTCTGTTGCGGATGCAAGATGACGGAATTAAAGACTGGCGGCAGTTGCTTGACCGCCTGTCGAAACAACCTCACGTAGTTGCTGCTGCTCCCACGATTTATGAGGAGGTCATGATTTCGCGAGGCCCGCAAGCCCGGGGCGCGGTGCTGAAAGGGATACTTCCCGCGTCTGAAAACAAAATCAGCGATCTGCTGAAGAGTGTGGTTTCCGGATCGGCAACAGCATTGGATGAGCCAAGAGATTTCGAAACCATGTTCGCGGGCGAGGGCGCCCGCGCCACACAGGATAAATCTCCGGATTCTCTTCGGGGCGTCGAAGACCGGCTTGCTGCCATGCCTCCGATCATTCTGGGGAAGGACATGGCGCAAAGCCTTGGGGCGGAGGTTGGCTCCGTCGTTCTCGTCACCAGCCCGCAGGGGGAGTTGACGCCGTTCGGCATGGTTCCCAAGTACAGCCGCTTCCGAGTCGCGGGGATTTTCAATTCTGGATTCTTCGACTACGACAATGGCTGGGCGCTGGCTCGTTTGTCGGACGCGCAGCGGTTGTTCGGCATCGGAGATCAAATCGCCGCAATTGAATTCAAAATCACCGATATTTACAAAGCTCCCGAAATTGCGGATGAAATCCAGAAGGCCGCGGGAAAAGGATTCATGACCACCAACTGGATGGAGCAAAATAAAGCTCTTTTCCGCGCGCTGAAAATGGAGCGGCTGGTAACTTTTATTACCATCGGACTGATCGTCTTCGTGGCCGCGCTCAATATATTGATTTCCCTCATCATGATGGTGATGGAAAAGACCCGGGACATTGCCGTCCTGATGTCCATGGGCACGCGCAAATCACAGGTGCGACGCGTATTCATTGCTCAAGGCCTGTTGATCGGGATAGTCGGAACCGTTATCGGACTGATATTGGGATATGGGTTGTCGTGGGTGGGAGGACATTATCACTTATTGTCGTTGTCGCCGGAAGTCTATTCGATTGATTATGTGCCGTTCGCTCCACGGGTGATTGATGGCGTGCTCGTGGCGATTGTCGCGGTGGGGATTTCTCTGATCGCGACGATTTATCCATCCTGGTCGGCGTCGAAAATCCTTCCGGCTGAAGCGCTGCGATACGAATGAGAGTCAAGACGGGCGAGGACGCCCGTCGCTCCATCGAGCTTTGATTTGGGAGTGATGGGCCGGCGGGCGTCCTCCCCCGCCCAAGTAAAATCTATCGCTTGATCTTCTCTCCAACCGCCTTGGCTTGGGTGAAGAGATATAAATAATCCGGGCCCCCAGCCTTCGAATCCGTTCCTGACATATTGAATCCGCCGAAGGGATGCGCGCCGACAATCGCGCCCGTGCACTTGCGATTGATATAAAGATTGCCGACATGAAATTCCCGGATCGCGCGCTCGATCTTTTCCCGTGAATTCGTGTAGACGGCGCCGGTCAGACCGAATTCCGTGTCGTTGGCGATTTCCAGCGCGTGGTCGAAGTTGCGAGCCTTGATCACCGACAGCACAGGCCCGAAGATTTCTTCCTGTTCCAGCTTTGATCCGGGCGGGATGTCGGCGATGACGGTCGGTTGCAAGAAATATCCTTCGCCGGCTTCTTTGGCACGGGATCCTCCGGTGATGAGCCTTCCTTCCCGTTTTCCGTGCTCGATGTATTCGAGAATCGTTTTCATCGAGCCTTCGCTGATTACGGCGCCCATGTATACATTATCCGTGGGATCTCCTATTTTGATTATCTCGACGCGGGCCTTAAGGCCTTCGAGAAATTTGTCGTAGACACGTTCGTCCACGATGGCGCGGGAGCAGGCCGAACATTTCTGCCCTTGGAAACCAAACGAGGACACGGCCACTCCTTCGATGGCGGAGTCAAGATCGGCGTCAGTGTCCACAATGATCGCATCTTTGCCGCCCATTTCGAGGATGGTGCGCTTGATCCATATTTGCCCCGGAATGTGCTCGGCAGCGCGCTTGTTGATGTCGAGTCCAACTTCCCTTGAGCCGGTGAAGGCGATGAAGCGGGCTTTTGGATGCGTGACTGCGGCATTGCCGAACGTGGCGCCGGAGCCGGGACAGAAATTTACTACGCCTTCCGGAATGCCGGCCTCTTCCAGCAGTTCGAAGAATTTGGCGGCGATGGTCGGGGATTCGCTGGAAGGCTTCAGAATGACAGTATTCCCGCAGACAATCGAGGCCGCCGTCATCCCTGCCATGATGGCCGCTGGAAAATTCCACGGAGGAATTACAACTCCAACGCCCAGCGGGATGTAAAACAATGAATCCCGTTCCCCCGGCAACTGAACCGGACTCTCGACATGGGAAAGCCGTAGAGCTTCGCGCCCATAGAACTCGCAAAAATCAATGGTCTCCGCGATATCCGCGTCAGCCTCCGCCCAGTTCTTGCTGACTTCGAAGACCAGCCAGGCGCAGAATTCCAACTTTCTCCGGCGAAGAAGGTCGGCGACCTGAAACAAAATTCCCGCCCGATCTTCGACCGAGGTCTGGCTCCAGCTTTCAAATGCCCGTAGCGCCGCCTGCATCGCCGGTTCCACATGCTCTTTTCCCGCCTTCTGATGCACACCCACAATTTCGGAGGGGCGCGCCGGATTCACGGACCTGATTTTGTCGGCGGTCCGGACACGCCGGCCTCCAATGATCAGATCATATTCGCGGCCGAGTTGACCGCGAACCTTGTCTATGGCGGCGCGCATGTGTCGCGCAACATCCGGGCGGCTGAAATCGGTTGCCGGTTCATTAACAAATTTGCCATGGTGATTGCGAGCGTTATTTAGGACAGGGGCTTCCAGAGTTGCCATGAGTACACCTCAAAAGAATCGTTGAGCGGAGACATATAATTGTAGCAGGGACTGCTGAGCGGTCCCCGAACCGCTATCTGAAAAAATAAGAGGCAAAATCCACAAATGCGAGTCACAGTTTTCGGCGCCTCCGGGCTATTGGGGCAAGCGCTTATGCGCAGATGGTCCAACCAGAGTGACGATGAAACGACGGGACTTTCCTCCAAAGATGCCGATATACGTGATCAGCAACAGGTTCTCGATGCAGTAAAACGCACGATGCCGGATTGGATCGTTCTGGCTGCGGCGTACACAGACGTTGACGGCTGCGAAACCAATCGAAAATTGGCCATTGATGTAAACACCGGCGGTGCGGCTAATGTCGCCCGGGCAGCCAGGCAATCTGGATCGCGGCTGTTGTTCATCAGCACTGACTATGTTTTCGACGGCACAAAAACCAGCCCGTATGAGGCCAACGATCCGGTGGCGCCTCGCAGTGTCTACGGCGAGTCGAAGGCCGAAGCGGAAAAACAGATTCGCCAAATTCTGCCCGAAGCTTGCATTGTGCGAACTTCATGGCTGTTTGGAGTTGGAGGAAAGTGCTTTCCCGATACCATTCTTAAGCTCGCCGCCAGGCGCCCTGAGATTGATGTGGTGGAAGACCAGCGGGGATGCCCGACGTACGCGGAAGATTTGGCGTCGGCCATTGTTCAACTGTGCCATCGGAACGCAACGGGTATCGTTCACGCCACCAATCGCGGCGAATGCTCGTGGTTCGACTTTGCCAAAGAAATAGTCTCCACGGCGGGGATGGCGACGATCGTTCGCCCAACTACGAGTGAAAAATTCGTGCGGCCCGCACCCCGTCCGCGTTACTCGGTGCTGTCTTCCGCAAGTCTGGATAGGTACGGAATCACGATGCCCGATTGGCAGACGGCCCTGCGAAATTATCTGAAACAAAAGTCGTCAAGGGACTCCGCGCTGGCGCGAACCATCTAGACTAAGCGATAGGCTCCGGCGGCAGGAATGGCGGCGGTTCCAGCGGTTGAGAAGGCGTCGGAATTATGGGTGGATAGAGTATTTCCGCCAGCCGCGGATATCGAGCCGCAAAGAAATAAATCGAGTAGGCAGGGAAGAAGACGGTTGCGGGGACTGAAATCAGCGACACAACATAGATGATGGTTAAGATCAATGCCGACCCCACCACCACGGTCGTGGAAATGGTGTAAAGGTTCCACGTCAATCCCGCGGCTTTTCCGGCCAGGACCGCAATCACGCCGATACCTCCGACTGGTATCAGCAAAAGCAGAATCGCAATCCCGGCAACGATCGCGAGAACTACTGCGGCTCCCAGGTTCATTACAAGCTTCATCCCAAGGTAACCGGCGTAGCTGCCCTTCTCAGAGTTGATCATCGGCCAAAGTCTACTCCACGCCTGAATAGGGCCGAGGTCTTCGAGCGCCATCTGTGGGACGACGAAATCTTTGGTGAGCACCTGAACCACGGCAATGAGCAGGACACAAAGCAGAAAGACGAAGAACAAGACAATCCCGCCAAGAATCAGCACCACGGTGTGTTCTTTGGGATGCTTAAGCCAACCAACGGCAAAGGCGAAAGCCGCCGGAATGCCAATTAAGACGGCGAACAGGGCGAGGGATGCGAATGAAAAAAGAAGTTTCCACACAAAATAGCGGAGTCCGGGACCCTGCCTGTGATTCCATCCCCGCGCGATCTCGCACTGCTTGGCAACTACGCTGTCGAACAGAACAAAACGCATCACGCTGCTGACGTACAAAAAAAGAATAAAAAGAATCAGCCCGGCGACGATCAAAGCGGCAATCAGTCCAGCGTAGAGCATGGGGTTCTGGACTGGCAGCCCGAGACTTAAAAAGCGATGCGGACCGCCTGTGTGGGTTGGTATCTGGAAATTAGGCGAACTGCATCCTCCCGAAGTGATCTCCCCGGCGAGAAATCCGACCAGAGCGAGCTTCGCCCACTGGGCAGCGCGAAACGGCTGCGCGAGCTGCTGCTTGGTGTGATGAAAGGCGGGAGTGACCGCATCCACAGCAGAGATTGGCAAACGAGCACCTCAAGCGCCGGACTTCGATAATGCAGCAAGGTACTTCGAAGAGCCGTTGCAGGTCAATGGGATTTATTCACCATTCACGTTCCCGTGAGGTTTGCGGAAAAGTCATGAGAGCGGGAGCCTGCTTTGAAGGGGGCGCGGCTTTGAGCAGCCCTGCGGCGCTGGCAAAATCGGCGACGGAAAGCACGAACTCTCCTGCACCCGCGTGGTAGAATTTGGATAAACATTCTCTTTCCCGGGAACCCAGTTGATTGAACTAGCACCTTCTATCCTATCGGCGGATTTCGCCCATCTGGCGGACCAGATGCGGGGCGCGGCAGAAGGCGGAGCGTCCCTAATCCACGTTGACATCATGGATGGACACTTTGTCCCCAACATCACTGTAGGGCCGCCGGTGGTAAAGTCGCTGCGCAAAGCCACTAATATGCCACTTGATTGCCATCTGATGATTGAGAATCCGGACGAATTTATTCCGCAGTTTGCCGAAGCCGGGGCAGACTGGATTTCGGTGCATCAGGAAGCCTGCCGGCATTTGAACCGGACCCTGCATCTTATCCATAGTCATGACTGTCTGGCAGGAGTGGTAATTAACCCCGCGACTCCCATAGAATTCTTGAGCGAGGTCCTCGATATTGCTGATTACGTGCTGGTGATGTCGGTGAATCCCGGATTCGGCGCGCAGGAGTTTATCCTCGGCTCGGTCCATAAGATCCGTCGCCTGGCTCACTTGCGAAATGAACGCAGGCTCAGCTTTCGCATCGAGGTGGACGGGGGAATCGCGCATGACACCGTCGGCGAGGTAGTACGGGCGGGCGCAGAAATTCTGGTGGCAGGCAACGCTATCTTCGGTCAAGGCGATCCAAAGAATAACGCCCAAAATCTGTTAAAGGCAGCCCACGAGGCGACACTGCTGAAAGTCTGAAACAAACCTGGCCGGTTTAGCAGGTTTGCAGCCGATCTATTAAGGATTGCACAATATAGTGACAAGAACTAAAAGCTGTCATTCCGAGCGAAGTTTCCTCAGACGCGGCGCGACTGAGGAAACACAGTCGAGGAACCTGCTGTTCCGCCGGGCGACAAAACAGCAGAGCCTGCCCTGAGCGAAGCCGAAGGGTTTCTCGACT
>JBOGLA010000030.1:0-18071 GCA_050746185.1 Terriglobales bacterium
AGACGCGGCGCGACTGAGGAAACACAGTCGAGGAACCTGCTGTTCCGCCGGGCGACAAAACAGCAGAGCCTGCCCTGAGCGAAGCCGAAGGGTTTCTCGACTCCGCAAGATTGTTCGCTTCTGCTCACAATCTTGCTCCGCTCGAAATGACAACGATTAGGGACGTCACTATATTCCGCAATGCTCAATAGGCAAACCATTTCAAAGGATCCTATGTTACGTCGTATCTCTATTTTCCTTCTTCTGGGCTTGCTGGCGCTGTGCGCGGCATGCACTAACAAGAAAGTCAGTAATCCCCTGGCGAATGTCGGATCGAAACAACCCGACAAAGTATTGTTTGACCGCGCCATGGACGACATGAAGCACAATCACTTCGACAGTGCGCGTCTGGACATGCAGACGCTGATCAACGCCTATCCGGACTCGGAATACATTGCGCGGGCCAAGCTGGCGGTGGCCGATTCCTGGTACGCGGAGGGCGGCTCGGCATCACTGGCGCAGGCGGAAGCCGAATATGAAGATTTTGAGACCTTCTTTCCCAACATGCCGGAGGCGGCCGAGGCGCAGTTGAAAATTGCCAACATCCATTTCAAGCAGATGGAGAAGCCGGACCGCGATTACACCCACGCCGTGCGGGCGGAAGAGGAATACCGGAAGCTTATTCTGCAATGGCCCGGCAGCAAACTGGTTCCGGAGGCGAAGGTACGATTATTGCAGGTGCAGGAAGTAATCGGCGAACGCGAATTCCGGGTTGGGCATTTCTATTACGCCCGGCAGTCTTATCCTGCGGCCATTGCGAGACTGCAATCGCTCGTGGATGAATATCCCTTGTACAGCAAAGCTGATGAGGCTCTGTATTTGCTCGGGCAATCTTACGAGGGCGAGATCTCGGTCCTGAGAGGCAGGCCCGGCAACGAAGTCATGAAGGCCCGCATGATCGAGGATTTCACGAAGCATGCGGCGGAGGCTTATTCGCGAATTCTGACCCGCTATCCGCTCATGAACAGTGCGGATGACGCAAAACAGCGGTTGGAAGCTCTAAAGCAGCCTGTTCCGCGGCCTACCCGGGCGGCGGTCGCATTAAATAAGGCCGAAGAAGACAGCCGCCACGAGGAGAATCCTTTATCCAAAGTAATCGGGACTTTCGGAAAGAGTCCTGACACGTCGGAGGCGACCAAAGTCGGGGACCCGTCTCTGGTAGAACCGAAAGTTACCAGCGCGAAAGACGTGGTGCAGGAGGCCAGCCGTGCCGCGGGCGGCGATGCAGGGAAAGAGTCCGCGTCGGTTGAGACAGTGAAAGGGACCGAACCGCCGACGGACCAGCCCGCGCCTCGCTCGGACTCCCCGTTGGATAACGGAGCCGTCGTGAATGGCAAGCCGGAAGATAATTCTGGCGTTGATACCACGGCAGCGCAAACTCCCCAGACCGACCTTAATGAGTTGAAGCCGAACGCAGCACCGGACCCGAATGAACTGAAGCCGAATGTGCCGGCAGACAACGGACAGCCGGCAACCCCGCCGCCGCAGGTCAACGAAATTAACCAACCGGGCGCCGACACGGCGACAGCAAGTGATGGAAAGCCGGACGATGCGTCTGCCCCTGCCGACGACAGCTACATTTCCTCAAGCAAGAAGAAGAAAAAGAAAGGTCTGCATAAGGTCATCCCGTATTAAGTTTGCATTGCGTAAGGGCAGAGGTGTCCTCATCTGCCCGGCGGAGCAGAGCTCCGCAACACGTGAACTCTACGCTCTATTGGTGACATAAATTCATATAATCCGTGGGTGTCGGGTAAAATGGCTTCCCCTACTTGTAATACCAATGGAGCGTCTATGTCGTTCTTTCCCCGCTGTTCTGCGGTAGCAATTTTTTTGTTTTCCATCGCGTTGGTGGCTCAGGAGATGCCAAAATCTCAGCCGCCCTTATGGAGCACTAAACCCGACGTAACCGCTTTTGAAAAGATTGAAAATGACCGCCTGGCCGCTGCGCAGCGTTCTATTGATGAAATTGTCGCAGTCTCCGGCGCCAGGAGTATCGGAAATACTTTAGCTCCTTACGACGAGGCTGTGCGCCAGTTGGATTCCGCAAACTATTTTGCCGGCCTGATGCAGCAGGTGCATCCGGATGCAACCTTCCGCGATCATGCGGAGGCGATGACCCGCAAGGTAAGCGCTGTTGCGACTGCACTTTCCCTGAATCAGAACGTGTACCACGCCCTGGCGCGCCTCGACGTGTCGAGGGAGGATTCTGCAACTCGATACTACGTGCAGCGCCAGCTATTGGAATTCCGGCTTGCCGGCGTTGACAAAGATGACGCAACCCGGGCGCGCCTGAAGAAGTTAAACGACGAACTTACCGATGAGCAATCAACCTTCGACCGTAACATTTCTGACGGCCGGAAAATTGTTGAAGTAAGCAGCGTCTCCGAACTGAATGGGTTGCCGCAGGATTACATTGACCGCCACAAACCCGGAGCTGATGGGAAAATAAAAATCTCGACGGATTATCCGGATATTTTGCCCGCCCTGAAGTTCGCGAAGAGCGATGATTTGCGGCGCCGTCTTTGGAATGCGTTTGAAACCAGGGCTTATCCGAAAAACCGCGATGTGCTGGAACAAATGACGCAAACGCGCTACGAGATCGCTACTTTGCTTGGTTATGCCTCCTGGGCCGATTACAACGCGGCTGACAAAATGATTGTCAGGGGAAGCAACATCGGCGATTTCATCCAACAGTTGGATACGGCGACCCGGCCGCTGGTTCGGCGCGAGTTCGCCATGTTGCTCGCGGAAAAACAAAAGACAGATCCTGCGGCGAAGGAGATCGGAGATTACGAGGTCGGTCACCTCAGCGAACTGGTCCGACGTTCCCAGTACGATTTTGATTCTCAGTCCGTCCGTCCATACCTGCCCTATGTGCAGGTCAAGCAGGGAGTCCTGGATACCGCCTCCAAGCTATTCCACGTGACGTTCCGCCAGGAGCAGAGCGTCCCTGCATGGGATCCCGCGGTTGAAACCTGGGACACAATTGAAAATGGCAAAGTGATTGGCCGCTTTTATCTCGACATGCATCCCCGCAAAGGAAAATTCGGCCACGCAGCCATGTTTCCGGTTCTTGATGGAGTTCGCGGCAAACAAATCCCGGAGGCAGCTTTGGTCTGCAATCTCCCCGCGCCCACCGCTAGCGATCCGGGGTTGATGGAATACGGAGATGTAGTGACGTTCTTCCACGAATTCGGCCATCTGATGCATCACATTCTGGGCGGCCAGCAGCAATGGGCTGGAATTGCAGGCATCTCCATGGAAGGGGACTTCGTAGAGGCGCCTTCGCAGATGCTCGAGGAATGGATGCGAAGCCCGCAAGTGCTTGCCACGTTCGCTCATAATTACAAGACCGGAGAGCCGATTCCGGCCGAACTGGTTGCGCGCATGAACCGGGCTTCAGCCTTCGGCCGTGGGAACTGGGTGGCAACCCAGAACGAATACACCGCGATCTCATACGACCTCTACAAGACGAAGCCTCAGGACATTGATCCAGACGCCATTTGCATAGAGGACGCCAAACGCTACACTCCGTTCACTCCTACGCCGGGCACGCACATGTACGCGTCATTCGGGCATCTGGGCGGCTATTCGTCCGCTTATTACACATATCTGTGGGACAAGGTCATTGCCGAGGACTTCTTCATGCAGTTTGATCATGACAACCTGCTCTCAGGCGAGGCCCCGATGCGTTATCGGCATGTGGTGTTGGAACCCGGGGGATCCATGTCCGCGAATGACCTGGTCAAGAACTTTCTGGGCCGGCCACAGAATATGACTGCATTCCAGAAATGGATGGGCGAGGAATTCGAATCCGCTCCGAACGGCGGAAAAGCCGCCAACGGCTCGGCGGCCCCGTGAGGGAGTAGGGCCGGCGGCGTCCGCTCACGGCCATGCTTGTTCCCAGAGAATCTGGAGTTGCCTGCCATTTCCCGTTTTCGTGAACGTTAACGGTGTTATACTTCGGCGCTTTCCGATTTACCAAAAAATCCTCGACTTACCCGCAAAGGAGCCTTTCCCGTGCGCAACCACCCTGTTCATATCTCGTCCATTGTTATTGCATTTGCTCTGCTTGTCGCGGGGTCCCCGGCCATGGCGCAAACCCCGGCGCCCTCCGGTCCCGCGGTGTATATGAATCCGCAACTGCCGATCAATGTAAGAGTGGACGACCTCGTCTCCCGCATGACGCTGGAAGAGAAGGCCTCCCAGTTGGTGAATCAATCGCGGGCGATTCCTCGGCTAAAGGTTCCAGCCTATGACTGGTGGAGCGAAGCTCTGCATGGAGTTGCGCGCGCCGGAACCGCTACTGTATTTCCGGAGCCGATTGGATTAGCCGCTACTTTTGATCCGCCTCTAATCCATGCCATGGGTACGGTCATCGGCGTCGAGGCGAGAGCCAAACATAATCAGGCAGTCAGAGCGGGAAGGCGGGATATTTATGAAGGTCTCGACTTCTGGTCGCCGAATATAAATATCTTCCGCGATCCGCGCTGGGGACGAGGACAGGAAACCTACGGCGAGGACCCGTTTCTCACATCGCGTATGGGTGTGGCTTTTGTCACGGGGTTGCAGGGCGACGATCCACGGTACATTCAAGTCATTTCGACGCCGAAGCATTTTGACGTACACAGTGGTCCCGAGCCTTCACGACATACCGTCAACGTGAGTGTTACGAAACGCGATATGGAAGACACGTACCTCCCGGCCTTTCGGGCGGCGATCACCGAGGGGAAAGCGGGATCGGTGATGTGCGCCTATAACCGTGTAAATGCTGAACCCGCCTGTGCCAATAGTTTCTTGCTGGAAGACGAACTCCGGGGAGCGTGGAAGTTTGGCGGCTATGTGGTTTCGGACTGCGACGCCGTGGCCGACATCCAACGCGGCCATCACTTTACGCAGACTTTGGCCGAGGCAGCCGCGATCTCCATGAAGCGGGGCACCGACAACGAATGCGCCGACTTCGGCCAGTCGCCGCCCGATAATTCGGATTACCAGAAATATATTGATGCCGTAAAACAGGGCTTGTTGAGTGAAGAAGATGTGGACAAGTCGGTAAAGAGACTCTTCACCGCGCGATTCCGCCTGGGAATGTTTGATCCGCCTCAGATGGTGAAATATGCGCAAACTGCTGACTCGGAAATTGACAGCAAGGCACATCGTGACCTGGCGTTGAAGGCCGCGCGAGAGTCCATGGTTTTGTTGAAGAACGACGGAATCCTACCCTTGAATAAGGAAACAAAGAAAATCGCGGTAATCGGCCCACTCGCCGAATCTTCGCGCGTGCTATTGGGGAACTACCACGGCACGCCTTCACGGTCCACTACAGCGCTGGAGGGAATTCGCAAACAATTTGCCGGGGATGAGGTGACCTATACGCCGGGGACAGACTTCTTGCTGGAGTACTTACCGGTGCCTGGTTCGGCGCTCTCGACTCCAGATGGACGGCCCGGGCTTAAAGCGGAGTTTTTTTCGGATCGGGACTTCAAAGGGACCCCGGCGATAGTACGCGTGGATAAGGATGTGAATTATGACTCGTTCGCGCCTGGGCCGGCCAACACGGCATACGCAGTAAGGTGGACGGGCTTTCTGACTCCTGCGGAGTCTGGAACATACCGGATGGGTCTCGACGGCAGCCTGGATCGGCTTTCGCTGGATGGCAAAGTAATTGTGAATGATCCAAGTGGACATCCTTCCAGACAGGCAGTTGCTGAAGTGGCATTAGAAAAGGGCCGCCGCTACCCCCTGGAAATCAATTACTTTCCGGGCCGGGCAAGGGGCATAAAACTGGTGTGGTCCCGTTCGAGCACGGACCCGGCTGCGGAGGCGGTTGCAGCGGCAAAAGCCGCTGACGTGGTAGTCGCGGTAGTGGGTATCACATCAGACCTCGAGGGCGAAGAGATGAAGGTTGACCTTCCCGGCTTTAAGGGCGGAGACCGCACCAGTCTAGACTTGCCCAAGCCGGAAGAGGATTTGCTCGAAGCCTTGAAGGGAAGCGGCAAGCCTCTCGTAGTCGTGCTGATGAATGGCAGCGCCATGTCGGTAAATTGGGCAAAGGAGAATGCAAACGCAATTCTCGATGCATGGTATTCAGGAGAGGAAGGCGGGACGGCTATCGCGGAGACACTTGCGGGAGTGAACAATCCCGCCGGACGATTGCCGGTAACCTTCTACACCGGCGTGGACCAATTGCCGCCTTTTGAAGACTACTCAATGACAAACCGTACCTATCGTTATTTTGAAGGCCAGCCACTTTATCCCTTCGGTTACGGATTGAGCTATTCGAAGTTCACCTACAGCAACCTTAAACTCTCTGCAACGAATCTGAAGGCCGGCGATTCGCTAACCGCGGATGCCGATGTCAAGAACGACAGCGGGCGTGACGGAGACGAAGTAGTTGAACTGTACTTGAGCTTTCCCAAAGCTCCAGGGGCTCAGATCCACGCGCTGAAGGGCGTCAGACGCGTGCACTTGAAAGCCGGCGATACGCAACAAGTACACTTCACCCTGGACGCGCGAGCCTTGAGCGCGGCCAACGAGAACGGCGATCCGATGGTTTCCCCCGGCAATTACCGCATCACTGTCGGCGGAGGACAACCGGGCTCCGGCACCTCGCAAGCCGATGCCGAGTTCAGCATCACCGGCGAGGAGAGACTGCCTGACTAAGTGGATGGCCGAGAATGCCGGCGCAAATCTTACGGCGCGAGGGCCGTAGACCCTCTCAATACAAGACTCGTCACCAGTTCATACTCCATGCCTTCTCTTGAGGGCGAACTTTTCTCGACTTCATTGATGAGAGCCTCGAAGGCGTATTCGGCCAACAGCGTCTGCGACATTTGCACCGTGGTCAAAGGGGGGGTAGTGAAACGCGAAATGCGGATATCATCGAAGCCCACGACCGATAAATCTCGCGGTATAACCATACCGCAGTCGTAGGACTGCCGCATTACCCCGATTGCGGTCATATCGTTCGAGCAAACGACCGCCGTGGGGCGGTCTTGCAGGGCAACCAGTTCCGCCAGCGCTTTCATGCCGCCTTCCATGCGATGATCCCCCGTAACCATTAATTCAGCCGGAAGATCCCTTCCGATCTCCCGCATGGAAGTCTCAAACGCAGTCTTGCGGGCCACTGCGGACCGCAGATTCAATGGCCCGCTGATAAAAGCGATCCGCACATGCCTCAAGGCGGCCAAATGCTGCACGGCCTGCCGGATCCCGTGCTGGTAGTTGATGCGAATGTTGCTGACTCCGGGCAGGTGTGGCCCCACATCCACAAAGACGATCGGCAGCTTGCGGAAGCGCAGGTCCGCTATCAAGGATTCTTCCATGCCGAACGTAAGGATGGCGACCCCGTCCACTCTCCGCTCGATCATGCGTCGCACTGCCAGTTCCATGCGCTTGGGATCGTGGATGGTGGAAGTCAGCAGAATCTCGTAATTGTTGCGCACGGCGATATCTTCGAAGGATTGGACAATCTCGGGGAAGAACGGATTGGTGATTTCGGAAACGATCAGGCCAAAAATTTTACTCTTTCCCGAAACCAGGGCGCGGGCGTGAGTATTGGGATAATAGCCGAGCTCTTCGACTACTTTCCAAACGCGTTTCGCGAGCTGCGGGTCAACGCTGGGAACGCGATTGATTGCCCGCGAGACCGTCGCGGTGGATACTTTGGCGCGTCTTGCGATCTCCCGAATGTCCATTGGCGTCGAGAAACAGCCTCGATGCAGGCATGCTAGCACAAATTCAGCAAACGTTTGCCGCCCTTTATTTGTAGACCTCTTAGATCTAAGACCGTCCTCGGCGGGTCTGGCCTTCGCTCCTCGAAAGCCGGCGACGAAGGGCCTATGGAATCCCCTCCCTCCTCCAATGATGCTGGCCGATAAAGGCATCAAGCTCAGACTTCATGCCTTGCACCGTCCAGAGCGCTCACATTCACGTCATCCGAACGAAGGCCACTCGGCCATGTATTACCAAAGTCTGTGAGCCTCAGTTCGTAGCGGTCATTTTGTCTCGCCGCTAAAGTATGGTCTGGTGCGTTCCCGGACGGTTCTCGCCCAGGCGCGCTTCGAATATGTCAGCACCCGCAAAAGGCCTCATTTCGGACTCAGAGAAAGAGAAACGCGAGGATTTTGGCGCGCTATCCACGCCAGTGATTCTGGGATTGATGTTGCGGGCGCAGGACCACGTCAGCGACCTGATCTTTTCTCCAGGGCGCACTCCGCAGGTAGAGACACACGGAAGGCTCGCCTTCGTGGATTCATTGGGGTCTCGCGTCCTCACCGCGGACGACACGCGCCGCATCGCCTCCGAATTGATCGGCAGCAACAAGCCGGCGCTCAATATGCTCCGCGAGCAGGGCTCCTGCGATATCTCGTATGGGCTGCCCGGCGTGGCCCGTTTCCGCGTAAATGTTTTTATTCAGCGCGGCAGTTGCGCCGTAATTATGCGCGTCATTCCGGGTGAAATTCCGACTCTGGCGTCGCTTGGTTTGCCGAGCCATCTGCGGATGATTGCCGGTCTTCGCGATGGAATTGTTCTGGTGACGGGTCCGCGAGGCTCCGGAAAGTCTTCGACTTTGGCGGCAATTCTTGATCACATCAATCAGGAGACCAACTGCCACATCATCACGATTGAAGATCCGATTGAGTTTCTGCACAACCACAAGCGTGCAACCGTTCATCAGCGGGAGTTGCATAGCGATACCCCCAATCTTTCTCTGGCCGTGCGCGCCGCGCTCCGGCAGGCGCCAAAAGTGATCATGATCGGCGAGACGCAGGATCGCGAAACGATAGAAATGGTGCTTCAGGCGGCCGAGACCGGCCACCTAGTGCTGACCAGCATGAACACCGCCGATGCTGCCGCAACCGTTGAGCGCATAGGAAACGCGTTTCCCGCAAGCGAGCAGGTCGCCGTCCGGGCCCGCTTCGCGAAAACGGTTCGCTTAATTATTTCGCAGCGCCTGATTCCTGGCAGAAATGCCAGGCGCCGGGTTCCGGCTATGGAAATTGTTACATCGTCCCACGAAGTCCGTGAATGTATAACCGCGGGCGTAAATCTGAGAGAAAACCTCGGGCATGCGATCCGGGCCGGGCAGGCGGACGGCATGCAGCATTTCGACGGCGAGATTGAGAAGCTCTTACGCGCCGGAAATGTCGAGTTTGAAACAGCGCTGGCCCACGCCGCAGACTCAGAAGCGCTTCTGAAGAAATTCCCCAGGAACGGAGCCTGAAATCACTGTGGTACGCCTTTCCAAAATATAAAAAAAGCACTGTCATTCCGAGGGATTTTAATCCCGAGGAATCCGCATTTGCGCCTTTTTCTCGACTTTCGCAGCAGCGATTCGACCCCCTGTTCAGCCCTGCAGGGAGGTCTTAAGCCAAAAACCTTTTATGAGGTATATCCAACTCTGACCTTACTGATCCCTTACTCCATTTCTCAGTGTCCCTACCTCAGCTACGCTAACTTCCACCACGTCTCCCGCCACCATGGGCCCCACACCGCTCGGGGTTCCGGTGGAAATCAAATCTCCTGCCGCCAACGTCATTACCTGCGAGATGTACCGAATGACAATGTCCAAAGCGAATATGAAGTCCTTCGTGTTTCCCCGTTGACGGACTTCGCCATTCACCCGGGTCTCCACGCTGACACCGTCCCACGGATTAATCTCGTCCGTCACCACAGGACCGGCCGGGCAAAACGTATCGAATCCTTTGCCGCGCGTCCACTGGCCGTCTTTTTTCTGGAGATCGCGCGCGGTTACGTCATTGACGCATGTATATCCCAAAATGTAAGGACGCACGTCCTCATCCTCTCCCAGATTGCGGCACGCTTTACCGACGATGACTCCGAGTTCGCCTTCATAGTCCACGCGCTGCGAGATTCTTGGGCGAACAATGGTCCCGCCCGGCGCCAATAAAGCCGAGGGCGGTTTGAGGAAGAGCAGCGGTTCAGAGGGAACTTCATTGCCAAGCTCGGAGGCATGCTCGCGGTAATTGCGCCCCACGCAGACGATTTTCGATGGACGTACCGGCGCGAGCAGCACCGCCTCGGCCAGCGGCAGACGATCAATGCGGCTTTTAGGCAAACCTTCGATTTGGCCACCGCTATTCTCCGGTGGGGTCAACAGCAAATGGGTGATTTCTTCGCGTCCGGCCACGCTTTCGACTAAGCCGTAACGGGAGTTCCCTGCGACATCAAACCGGCAATATTTCATCGGAGGTAAATTGACAGGTCCACAGAATATACAATAGCAGCCCTAAGGGCGTTTTTCAGCAGCCTCCTGATCTAAGGCACTCTCTCACTCGCTTCCTCAGATCGGGCGCTTTCATTCCCGCGAATGTCCACGGCGGAAACGGAGTAATAATATTTTTTCTCCGCCGAAACATTCATATCGCGGAACGCCGGAAGCTTCACCAACTCGGAATTGATTTTGACCACCGCACCGCCCTCCTCGTGCCGGAAAATGTTGTAACCGGCCAGGTCGTTTTCCGTGTTGGCATCCCATATCAAGTCAATAAAGAAATGTTGACTGTCGCCGGAGAAGACGGCCTGCAATCCCGAAGGCGCCGCCGGGGGGAACACGTCGTGGGTAAATACGGAAACCGCTGGCGAATTGTCTCCTTCCACCTGCGCCTCCGGTCCCGGCGCGCGATCAATCAAGGTCACCACCGTGGCATAGTACGAATACTTTTTCTCCCATTGAAAATCATGGTCCACAAAGTTGTTGTTGGCCGGCTTACCCAGCGGTACCTCTCCGGCAATCGAGCTAGTCTCGCCGCTCTCTTCCCGCCGGTAGATGCGATAAAGATAGTGCAGTCCTGAAATCGTGGCGGGTTGGCGAACAGGAATCCAGCTTAGTGCCACGCCGCCGGCCGTGACCTTTGCCGCAAAATTATCTGGCGGCGGGAGCGTTGCCGCCGCTGGAACTCTTACTTTGTTGGAGAAGCCCGCGCTGCGGCCACGATCATTCATGACTTCTACGGCGTATATGAAGTCGCCCGGAACATCGGTATGGGACGCCGGAAGTTCGTCAACGTACCTCTCGATGTTTTTGACGGGTGGAGTTGTGCTTGCCTTGTGGGGACGCTTCACAGCGGGTTGCGGCGCAGCAACTGTTCCCACTGCATTCCCGCAACCACCGTTTCCCGCAGCCGCCGATCCAATGCCGCGACAGATGCGTGTGATTCCCGGGTACCGGATGGTTTGCCGATCCGTTGTCATCGTCGGCGCGGTCCACGCCAAATAGACTTTATCTCCCTTTCGGCTGGCGTGCAGGTCCGTGACCGGCTTGGGAAGATTAAGAGATGGAGGCAGCGGAATTCCGGGAGTCCCGCAACTGAGCAGGATCGCGGCGAAGAGGCAGAGAAAGATTACCGAAATAGATTTCTGGGGCAACAGAAATAAAGCCTACCAGAATAGGCAATATCCAAATATTCACTGCTCCGCGCACCCGCCCCGGCAATTTGCGCAGGGGCAGAGATGCCATCTGCCCGGGCAACCCGAGCACCCAACAGGCTTTCGTGAAGCGGAGTCAAGGCAGACTCAAAGGCGGACAAAGCCTGCCTGAGCGAAGTCGCAGGAAATGTCCGCTCCATCCGGGCAAATCAGAGCTTGGCTATGGCGTCCACGATCGCATCATCCTGCCCGGGAAACACCGTTCGAAGGTCCAGCAAAACTCGATCGTCTGCCACTCGCGAAATAATTGGAGGATCTGACTTCCGAAGATGCTCGGCGAGCTCGTCCGCGCTGAGATCCGCCGCAACGATGGCAAGCAAGCACGTTGGCAGAACTGCCGAAGGCGCCGCGCCTCCACCGATCACCGATTCTCCATCTATCAAATCAGCGGTGATTTTTGATGACCGTATCTTGTTCGCTATTTTTTCCGCCCGCGCCGCGATCTCATCTTTCGCCATCCGCATCATGCGCAACGCCGGAATCGAATCATAGTCGTGCTTCACATATGCCAATAGCGTCGCCTCCAAAGCGGCATAAGTCAGCTTGTCCACCCGCAACGCGCGAAATAGGGAATTGGAGCGCATCCGCGAAATGAGGGTTGGCGATCCGCTGAGAATTCCCGCCTGGGGACCGCCCAACAGCTTGTCTCCGCTGTAGCTAACAACATCCACGCCCGCATGAAGGCTGTCCAGCACGGTTGGTTCGTCGCGCACTCCGACGGAGTGCAGGTCGAAAAGGCAACCGCTGCCCAGGTCTTCCATCAACGGTATCTTCCGGCGGCGGCCCAGGCTGACTAGTTCGTCGAGTCGCGGCTGCTGGGTGAATCCCGTGATCTCAAAATTCGAGCGGTGCACCCGCAACATCAATTTCGTATTTTCATTGATAGCCGATTCATAGTCGCCGAGGCTGGTTCGATTCGTGGTGCCGACTTCTCGCAGGATGGCATGAGATTTGGTCATGATCTCCGGAATTCGAAACGATCCGCCGATCTCGATGAGTTCTCCCCGGGAGACAATTACCTCCCCGCCTTCAGCCAGCGTATTCAGCGCCAACAGCACGGCCGCCGCATTATTGTTGACCACGATGGTAGAAACCACAGTTTCATCTCCGGCGCCTGACGCAGCGCCGTTCTCCAGAATGTTGCCGAATAACCGATCTACATGAACGTCGCGGCTGCCTCGTTCGCCGGTTTCCAGATCGAATTCCAGATTTGAATAATGCCCCGCGGTATTTGCAAGGTGGCCAATCGCTCCCGAAGATAAAGGAGATCTTCCAAGGTTGGTGTGGAGGATGACCCCCGTGGCATTGATCACCGGAAGCAGGGAAAATTTCGACGACCGCCGAACATCGTCTTCCACGCGGACAGCTATTGATGAAAGAGTCTCGTCAATTGCCGCTTCATCGAATTGCCCGTCCGCGATCTGATCACGCAAACCGTTAAGAACGTTTCGCACGGCGTCCGTGACCGCGACCTGTCCCTCACGCGCCACCAGTGCGTACAACCGGCTTCCGCGCAGCAGTTCGTCCACCGAGGGAAGTCTTCGGTAGAGGTCAGCTTTGGATGTGGTTTTCACGAGTCATGATTATCCTCCGGCAGGCGCTGAAAGCCAAAAGTTGACGGCTCTTCGTTCCATTGTTATATTTGTAAAGCTCCACGAGTCATTTTTAGATCATCCGCTCCCGAGCAATACGTGTAAGCGGGGCGGTTCTGTTAGAATGCCTTTAAGCGTGTAAGTATTTGCGCCGACGAGCTTAGTCTGCGTCGGCACCCTCGCTGAAAACGTTCTGCGAACATCTTCCTGCGTTGGAAGGCTATGTAGAGCGGTGTTGACGAAACGGAGCGCTTCCGGGATTTTCCGGCTTGGCGTCACCGTCGTTAGCGTCAGTTAACGGGAAAATCCTTAAATTTCTCGCCCTCGGTTTCGGCGGGAAGTATGGTTGGCAGACCGCCATCCAGCCTCCCTGTTGGGAAATAGCAGGTGCGCCAACCTGCGCAACGCATTACGTGCAGGAGTAAGGAGTAAGGAAGAGTGCCAACTTTTAATCAGTTAGTTCGCGATGGCCGCAAGCGTCCGCGTTACAAAACGGCAAGCCCTGCCCTGCAGGGATGTCCGCAAAAGCGCGGCGTCTGCACCCGCGTCTATACCCAGACGCCGAAGAAGCCGAATTCCGCGCTGCGCAAAGTCGCCCGTGTCCGCCTCACCAACGGGATCGAAGTCACGACTTACATCCCAGGCGTCGGCCACAACCTTCAAGAGCACTCCATCGTGCTGATTCGCGGAGGCCGCGTAAAAGATCTTCCCGGAGTTCGATATCACGTAGTTCGCGGTACCCTGGACGCCGTTGGTGTCGCGAATCGGAAACAGAGCCGGTCGAAGTACGGAGCCAAGAGGCCAAAAGCCTAAATTCTTTGGGTAGAGACGCAGCTCGCTGCGTCTTCAGAGAGACGTTGCAAGCAACGCCTCTACGAGAGAAATGAAATGCCAAGAAAAGGATACATCGCGAAGCGAACCGTGGAAGCCGACCCCGTTTACGGCTCGAACCTGGTGACAAAGTTCATCAACTCCATGATGTGGCAGGGCAAGAAGAGTACAGCCGAGGGCATTTTTTATGAGGCCCTGACCCGCGTAGCCGCGAAGGCTGGCGACGAGCCGTTGAAGCTTTTCACCAAAGCAGTTGAAAACGCCAAGCCCCTGCTCGAAGTGAAGACGCGACGCGTAGGCGGCGCCAACTATCAGGTTCCGGTGGAAGTAAATGCCGACCGCCGCACTTCATTGGCCATCCGCTGGTTGATTACCTACTCCAGAGGACGCGGGGAAAAAGGCATGATTGACAAGTTAAGCAGCGAATTGCTCGACGCCGCCAATGGCAAAGGCGCCGCAATAAAGAAGAAGGAAGACGTGCATCGCATGGCGGAAGCCAATAAGGCCTTCGCGCATTACCGGTGGTGAAACATCGTCAGTTAGCTCTCGGCTCGTCCTGCTGAGTGTCAAATGCCAAGTGCTAACGGCTAAAGAATCGCGATTTCGGAGCCCCAGAAAGCAGCAGAGAATAAAGTGCCCAGAACCGTCCCATTAGATCGTTGCAGGAACATCGGCATCATGGCCCACATTGATGCCGGTAAGACCACTACCACGGAGCGCATCCTGTTCTATACAGGCAAAACGCACCGCATCGGAGAGGTCCACGAAGGCACTGCCACCATGGACTGGATGGAGCAGGAGCAGGAGCGCGGAATCACCATTACCTCCGCCGCCACCACCTGTTCCTGGCGCGATATTCGCATCAATATTATTGATACCCCCGGCCACGTTGATTTTACCGCCGAGGTCGAGCGGTCTCTGCGCGTGCTGGACGGCGCGGTCGCTGTATTCGACGCTGTTCACGGAGTCCAGCCGCAATCTGAAAAAGTCTGGCGGCAGGCCGATAAATACGGCGTCCCGCGAATTTGTTTTATTAACAAGATTGACAAGATGGGTGCTGATTTCGAGCACGCCATTGACACCATCCGCAAGCGCCTCAACGCCAAACCCATTGCGATTCAAATTCCCATCGGCCAGGAAGATAAATTCAAAGGCGTAATTGATCTCATTGAGATGAAGTCCATCACCTGGGCCGACGACACTATTGGCGCCGAGTACATCACCGGCGCGATTCCCCCCGAGCTTCAGAAAAAAGCCGAAGCTTTCCACACCCAATTGGTCGAAACGGTTGCCGAGAATGACGACGAAATCCTGCACAAATTTCTCGAAGGCGAGACTATTTCCGCCGCAGAACTTCGGGCGTCTCTGCGCAGATCAACGATTGAATTGAAGCTGTTCCCGGTTGTAGTCGGCACCGCGTTTAAGAATAAAGGTATTCAGCCGCTGCTCGATGCTGTCGTGGATTACCTCCCGTCGCCCCTGGATGCAGGCGAAGTCACCGGCACCAATCCTGACAATGGCGAAGCCATCGTGCGCAAGCCGGATGACAAGGAACCTTTCTCCGCTCTTGCTTTCAAGATCATGGCCGATCCATTCGTCGGCCAGCTTACCTTTATTCGTGTGTATTCAGGTCAGCTTAAGTCCGGCGAAGCCGTGCTGAACGCCGGTCGCGGACGCACCGAGCGCATTGGCCGCCTGCTCAAAATGCACGCCAACAAGCGCGAAGACATCAACGAAATTCTTGCCGGCGACATCTGCGCCGCTGTCGGTCTGAAAAACGTCAGCACTGGCGACACCATCTGCGATGAGAAGCATCCTATCGCGCTTGAGAACATCGAATTTGCGGTTCCCGTAATTTCCGTCGCGGTCGAGCCCAAAACCAAAGCCGATCAGGAAAAAATGGGGATGGCGCTGGGCCGCCTGGCTCAGGAAGATCCCACCTTCAAGGTTCACACCGATCCCGACAGCGGACAAACCATCATCAGCGGCATGGGCGAGCTTCATCTCGAAATCATTGTTGACCGCATGATGCGCGAGTACAAAGTCGAGGCCAATGTCGGCAAGCCGCAGGTCGCCTATCGCGAGACCATCCGCCGGAAGTCTGAAGCCGAAGGCAAATACATTCGCCAGACCGGCGGCCGCGGTCAGTACGGACACGCCAAGATTCGCCTCGAACCTCAGGAACCCGGCAAGGGATACGAATTCGTCAACGACATCATCGGCGGCTCGGTTCCGAAAGAATTTATCAAGCCGATTGACCAGGGCATTAAAGAAGCCATGGAAGGCGGCGTCCTCGCCGGATACGAGATGGTGGACGTGAAGGCCATTCTTTACGACGGCAGCTATCACGACGTGGATTCCAACGAAATGGCGTTCAAGATCGCCGGCTCGATGGCGTTCAAAGAAGCGGCGCGCAAGGCTTCCCCGGTACTGCTCGAACCAGTCATGGCCGTGGAAGTCGTTACGCCGGAAGACTACGCTGGTGTCATCATGGGCGACCTGAGCTCCCGCCGCGGACGAATCGAAGGCATGGAACATCGCGCCGGATCGCAGGTAATCAAAGCAATCGTGCCTTTAGCCGAAATGTTTGGATATGCAACGCACATGCGGTCCAGCACCCAGGGCCGAGCCGAATACTCAATGCACTTTGCGCGCTATGAAGAAGCGCCAAGGTCGGTGTCGGAAGAGATTATCGCGAGGGTGCAGGGGGCGGCAAAGTGACTGGGCACATCGCAACACTTTGTCGTGGATAGAAGATTTTGGGTGGTCGAAGGTCGAGAGCTTGATTTTGAAATTGCCTTCGCGGGAACGTGGAAAGATTTTTTGAGGCAAGCCTCGGGATATCTGGGAACGGAGGTCGAATGCGAGTCCCAGACAGAACGACGATACAGGGTTCGAGATTTCTGGCTTGGCCATCGCGATTTTGAAATGTTTCGCGAAAGATTCGCGCCAGAGTACGAGAGGTTCGAGTCGCTGATCCGGTCGAATGGTTTGGTAGAACGAGAGCACTTTGTCGGCGCATACTACGAAAAAGGTCCAGGGGAAGAAGATGAATTAGTCCCCGGATAGAAACCAGCCGGGTGCCGGGTGCCCCATATCTGCCCGGTTTTGGCAGATGTGGGCAGCTGAGCCCCGAAGGGGCGGCATAATACAGCCCAGGGCGTAAGCCCTGGGTAGGCAAAGAATTTGATCTACGCGGGCGGAATCGCCCGCACCGCACGAACGAAGAGGAAAGAGCACGACATGGCGAAAGTCGAGGCGCTTTGCGGGCGTGAGCGAAGCGGGAGCCCGCAGCCGAGATCCTGAGCGTAGCGAAGGAACTGTTGGAAGAGGAAAGCGAAAAATGGCGAAAGAGAAATTTGATCGCAATAAACCGCACGTAAACGTCGGCACCATCGGTCACATTGACCATGGAAAGACCACGCTTACGGCGGCCATCACCAAGGTGTTGTCGAAGCACAATCCGAAGATTCAGTTCCGGTCGTTTGATTCGATTGATAACGCTCCGGAAGAAAAAGCGCGCGGCATCACCATTGCCACGGCGCACGTCGAGTATGAGACGGCGAACCGTCACTACGCGCACGTGGATTGCCCCGGCCACGCCGACTACATCAAGAACATGATCACCGGCGCGGCGCAGATGGACGGCGGCATCCTCGTCGTGGCTGCAACCGATGGTCCCATGCCGCAGACCCGCGAGCATGTGCTGCTGGCGCGGCAGGTGGGAGTTCCCTACATCGTTGTGGCGCTCAACAAGTGCGATGCAGTGGACGATCCCGAGCTGCTCGATCTGGTGGAACTCGAAGTTCGTGAATTGCTGAAGTCGTATCAGTTTCCCGGCGACGATCTTCCGGTAGTCCGCCTCTCCGCGCTGGGCGCGCTGAATGGCGAGGCCAAGTGGGAGAAGGCGCTCGACGACCTGATGGAAGCGGTGGACAAGAACGTTCCCCAGCCGGCGCGCGAACTGGATAAGCCGTTTCTGATGCCGATTGAAGATATTTTCTCGATCTCGGGACGCGGCACGGTGGTGACGGGAAGAATCGAACGCGGCAAAGTGAAAGTTGGAGAAGAAGTAGAAATCGTAGGCTTCCGCGATACGAGAAAGACAGTTGTAACCGGCGTCGAAATGTTCAAGAAGCAACTCGACGAAGGCCTGGC
>JBOGLA010000031.1:0-148865 GCA_050746185.1 Terriglobales bacterium
TGCAACCCTCGGATTCGTCTCGCGTGGTTTGCTCGCCCTCCTGCAAGTTTCTGCCGGCGCCCGATTCCGCAACATCTTTTAACGAGCCCGATTTCGCCGACGCATCCGCCAATGTCTCCAGCCGGACGTCATTCTTCTTCGCCGCAATCTCAATTGTTCCGTTCACGTCGGTCACTTCAAATTGAGTCCAAGCGCTGCCGGCCGGGACGATCGCCATGCATCCCACCCGCACTCGGATTCCATGCGCCGTACCGACGTTGACGCTGCCGTGTTCCACGGTCAAGCTTTGCCCGTCGAATTCCACCAGCGAAGTAGGCAGAATCGTCACCCGCGATCCCATTGCGTCCAGGCTCGCCACCGCATCCGCCCGGGTTTCGAGCAGATCTCCGGAAACCACCGCCGATGCATTCGGAATCGCGACCCCGTTGCGCAGCACCACTCCCTTGCCATGAAACGTCGCGTCCGCAGCGATCATCCATGCCGGAGTGACTGCGATCAACATCCAGCAAATTAGCTTGCTCAGCGTGCGCACCATGTCCGCAATCGTAGTCCGTTTAGCGTATGCCGGTCAATTGCCTTTTCCCTTCACCGGGGTCGAGCCAGCGGTAATGCATTACTATTAATTCCACCATGACAGATGGGCCACTGTGGAGCGCAGCGGATCAGGGCAGCCGTCTGGCTGAGCTGGTTGCGGCTACTGACGATCCCGCTAAAGAACTGCCTTTGCGCCGCGACGTTCGTTCCTTGGGCATACTTCTCGGGAAGGTTCTGGTTGAGCAGGCAGGGCGCCAACTTTTAGAAGTCGTGGAACAATTGCGGCGTCTTCTCATCCTGTACCGGGAACAACTGTCAGCCGAGCCGCCTGACGTGACATTCGAGAGCATGCAAATGACGGAAGCTCAAAGTGTCGTGAGGCAACTTGAGATCGGCGATGCTTATCTGGTTACCAAGGCCTTCGCGATTTACTTTGAGTTGACGAATCTTGCCGAGACCAACCATCGCAAAAGACGACGCCGCGCGAGCAAATTGCATGCGGATCAACCTCAGCTACCCGGATCTTTTCGCGGAACATTGCTGCGCATGCGGAAAGCGCACATCACAGCCGAACAGGCGATGGAAGCCTTAAAACAAGTGAACGTCGTTCCAGTTTTTACCGCGCATCCTACGGAGGTTGCGCGGCGCACGGTTCTGTTTAAGCGCCGTAGAATCGCGCAATATCTGGAAAGCCTCGACCACCTGCCACTTTCCCAGGCGGAGGCGAAATCGAGCGAAAACCTGATCCTCTCGGAAATTACGAGCCTCTGGCAGACCGACGAAGTACGGGTGGAAAAGCCGCTTGTTTCCGACGAGATCCGCATGGGCCTTGACTACTATCCGATGTCCATTTTCGACGCATTGCCGCGGCTATATTCGGAAATGGCGGATTCTTTCCGCGAAATCTATGGGATGCGAATGGACGAAAGAGACATACCTTCCGTTCTTTCGTTCGGTTCATGGATCGGCGGCGACCGGGACGGCAATCCCTTCGTAACCGCAGACTCCACCCGGGAGGCTCTGCAAAGAGCGCGGAATGCAATCGTCACACACTATACTTCGGAAGTGCAGCGCGGAATTGACCGCATCAGTTCATCGTGCCGCCAGGTCAAAGTCTCGGAGGAATTTCGCTCCCGTTTTTCCGATTACAACGCCCAATTTGGAGACGACCATTCGCGGCTTGCCCGCATCTCGAAGACCGAGTTGTACCGCCGCTTTATGAATTTCATGATTCTTCGGTTGAACCATACACGCGGCGATGAAGGGACCTCACACGCTTACGCGAATGCGGAGGAATTTGAGCTGGATGTGTTGATCCTGCGAAATAGTCTGCGGGAAAATTCGGGGTATCGGCTCGCGGAACTCATTCTCGATCCCCTCATCCGAAAAATTCGTACCTTTGGTTTTCAACTGTCTACTCTGGATGTTCGCCAGCATGCCCGCTTGCACACCCAGGCTTTGACTTCCATCGCATCCCGCGCGGACAGCCGTGAACGGGCGAACGTCATGGCAACGTTCCAGCAAGTTGCGGAGTTGAAACGGACGTATCCCCCTGGTGCCATTCGCAATTACGTCATCAGCGGAGTGGAATCGGCGGAGGACATTTTTGCCGTCCTTCGGCTTGCCGGCGAAAGTGGCGTCCGCCTGGAAGCGGCCGGTGACGATCCGGGCCTTATGCCGGTTCCCTTGTTCGAATCCATTGACTCCCTTCGCGCTTCGGCAGAAATCATGTCGCGCGTCTGGACCACGCCAAGGTACAACACCCTGCTTGATTCCTGGGGACGCTGGCAGGAGGTGATGCTCGGTTATTCCGACTCCAACAAAGATGGCGGCATGTTGACCAGTATCTGGGAACTTTACAAAGCGCACCGCGAGCTTCATCGAACGGCGCGACAGCATGGAATCAAGCTTCGGCTGTTTCATGGCCGGGGCGGCACTGTGGGGCGCGGAGGAGGCCCAACCCACGCGGCCATCGTCGCCCAACCGCCGGGGGATTTTTCGGGCGAAATTCGCGTTACCGAGCAAGGTGAAGTCCTCAATTGGAAATATGCCGATCCGGTGCTCGCGGAATGGAATCTCGAAATTATGATTGCAGCCTGTCTTGAAGCTCTCATCCGTCCAAACGGGCCGGCCGCCGGGAGCGACCAGAAATGGAACGAGGCGATGGAGGAAATATCCTCGGATGCATATGGCTTCTATCGCAAGAATATCGCCGAAAATGCGGATGTGCTGGTTTACTTCGAGCAGGCGACTCCGGTCAACGAACTCGAGCACGCGAGAATCGGATCGCGGCCGGCGAGACGATCTGAAAACCGCAGACTCGATGATTTGCGTGCCATTCCTTGGGTGTTCGGCTGGATGCAGAGCCGTCATGCCGTTCCAGCCTGGTTTGGAATTGGTTATGCGCTTGAGCGCTTTGCTTCAAAGGATCCTGGGCGGCAAGCATTGTTAACGCGCATGATGAAGGAGTTCCCTCTTTTTTCCGATCTGATCCGGAACGTTGAATTGGCAATGGCAAAAGCCGACATGACGATTGCGAGAATGTACGCGGACCTCGTCGAAGATGCAGAGCTGAGAGAAAAAGTTTGGAAAATGTTGTTGGAGGAGTTTGAGCGCACGCGGCGCGTCATATTATCCATCACCGGAGAAGGGCACATTCTGGAGAGTAACGCTGTGCTCTCGCGATCCATCCGGCTGCGTAATCCCTACGTGGATCCAATCAGCCTGATCCAGGTGGACCTTCTGCGAAGAAAGCGGGCAGGTATCGCATCCGACGAATTGAATTACGCTCTGGCTGCAACCATCAACGGCATCGCCGCCGGGCTGCACAACACGGGATAAGTTTGTTGAAAAAATAACCACAAAGGACACAAAGGATGGATGCGTCGGTTTCCTTCGTGGAACTTCGTGTCCTTCGTGGTCAGAGACTTTGGCTCATCCCGGAGTGAGCAACGCCCGAGCGCTTCAAACTAATCCCGATCATACCTTTCGCAGATTTCGAGCTGACGGATGGCTTCGTCAGTAGCTCTAATCGCATCCGCCTTGTGACC
Organism: Terriglobales bacterium; assembly: GCA_050746185.1. Taxonomy (GTDB): domain Bacteria; phylum Acidobacteriota; class Terriglobia; order Terriglobales; family Acidobacteriaceae; genus PALSA-188. Next base: position 3,585 of record JBOGLA010000031.1, read on the forward strand.
CCCGAAGTCGTGCGCGGCCTCCTCTAGATGGTGCTTTGCGTTTCTCAGCGCTTCGATCGCCCGGTGAATCTCTGGATGGCGTTCGGCAGCCGGCGACGTTGGGGTCAGCGCCATCATAAAAGCAGTAATTGCAATAATGCTCACCATTCTTTTCTTCATCTTTTCCTCCTTGAGGGTTCGCTACCTCTCTGAAAATTGGGACAAAAGTCGAACAACGAATAGAACTTACGGCAAATTCACAGCGGGAGCAAGTTGCCAATTTAGGTACTAAATGTCCGCTGCTTACGCGGTTGATCAAAAGAACCGAAATCGCGCGACTCGCCCAGATTCTTCACTGAGCGAAAGACGCTTTTTCAGGAGGAGAAGAGGAACTAACCCACTTCCCTACCCCACCTCACCTTGCTATTGCCCCAAACGTCCGGCATAATATTGGTTTGCCTTATCCCTGCCGAAGGATTTAGAAAGGAACCAATATCTGTGTTAATGATTCGTTTATCGCGCATTGGTGCGCGCAAGCAACCTTACTATCGGGTGGTGGTGATCGAAAAAGAGCGGGCCCGCAACGGGCGGCCTGTCGAAGTCGTGGGCACGTACAATCCCCGGACCAATCCTGCGAGCGTTGAGCTGAAACGTCAGAGGATTGACTACTGGATATCGAAGGGCGCTCAAATGTCGTCCCGGGTCTCGAAGATCATGTCGCAACCCGCTCAGGTCGCCGCCAACTCCTGATTCCGCGCACTGACCCAAAGCCACCGATCGAAAAATCGAAGATTATATGACTGAGCCCAACCCAACTAGTCAGGCCGCGAATGTGCGGGTCATGATCGAGAACCTGGTTAAGTCGTTGGTGGATGAACGCGAACAGGTGGCCGTCGGCATTGCGGAGAAGACGGGAGAAACCGTTCTCGAGCTTCAGGTCGCGCCACGAGATGTAGGCAAAGTGATTGGCAAGCAGGGACGTACAGTTCGCGCCATGAGAAACCTTCTATCCGCTGCCGGGGCGAGATCGAATAAGAGATTCGGACTCGAGATCATTGAAGACGAACTCGATGACACGCAAGCCGGTCAGACGTAGCCCTGGCGTGGAAGTGAACATCGCTGGGGGTCAGGAGTTTCAGATAGAAGATGAATACATTACTCTCGCGCGTGTCTTGAAGACCCAGGGGCGGCATGGTGAAGTCGCAGTAGAAACTCGCAGCGACGCTCCGGGCAGATTCAAACCGGGTATGAGTCTCTGGACGAGACAGGAAGCGGCGCGAGAAAGTGAAGTGCGGCGGGAACTTGAAGTGGAGCACCTCTGGCCGCACAAGGAACTGCTGGTTATCAAGTTTGCGGGAGTGGATTCCATTTCCCAGGCCGAGCATCTTTTGGGATGTGAATTGCAAGTGCCTCATCAGCAGAGGGCGCCTCTCAAGCCCGGATGGAATTACGTCAGCGATTTGGTGGGGTGCAGAGTCTTCGATTCGGGTCGCGAAATCGGGGCCGTCGAGAACATCGAATTCGGGGCGGGCGAGGCTCCATTGCTGATCGTGAAAGCTGGATCGCAGCGACACGAGATTCCGTACGCGGAAGCTTATCTGAAGCGGATTGACGTGAATGCTCGGCGCATTGAGATGAGGTTGCCGGAAGGCATGCTGGAAGTGAATGCGCCGCTGACATCTGAGGAAAAATTGCTCCAGCAGCGGCAGAATGCGGCCGGCAAGAAGTAGGGCTCGCCAAGGGTCTGCGATGAAGATCAATATCATCACGATTTTTCCAGATTTCTTCCGCGGACCTCTCGATTTTGGCATCGTGCGACGCTGCCGCGAATCGCGGTTGGCAGAGATCGAAGTCCACGACTTGCGGGCGTTTGCCCACGACCGCCACAAGACCGTAGATGACCGCCCATTTGGTGGCGGGGAAGGCATGCTGCTCAAGCCTGAGCCTATTTTCGAATGCGTCGAGGAATTGGGAATTAGCGACAGAGAAAGCCGGCTGCGGGCAGCTTCTCAGGAGACGGTTGTACTACTCTCGGCGCAAGGTAGGCGCTTCACTCAGGAAAGTGCGCAAGAGCTTGCCAGTATGGAGCGGGTTGTTATGATCTGTGGCCGTTACGAAGGAGTAGACGAGCGCGTGGGAGCGCATCTTGCGGATCGCGAGTTTTCGATTGGCGACTACGTTCTGAGCGGCGGCGAACTCGGCGCGGCGGTAATTTTGGATGCAGTCGTCCGGCTGATACCGGGCGCTCTCGGGAATGAAGCCTCATCACGGCAGGAGTCTTTCAGTTCTCGACCGTCGCACGCTGGCAATGGGCCTACGTCAACCTGCGCTTCCGGGGGCTTGCTGGATTATCCACATTACACGCGCCCCGCGAACTTTCGCGGGTGGACGGTTCCAGAAGTGCTGGCTTCGGGAAACCATGAAGAGATCCGCCGCTGGCGCCGGCGAATGGCAATTGAAAAGACGCTGCGGAACCGTCCCGATCTGATCAACGAGGTAGTGTTGGACGATGACGGCAGAAAATTAGTAGATGAGATCAGGGCGACCGTTAGCTCCTAGCTTTTGGCGGCGGCCCATAAGTTTATAGGCACCTATCAAAATTCTTTGGGAGACAGAACATGACCAACTTAATCATTGAAAGACTTCTGGCGAAGGCCAAGCGCACTGACATACCCGACTTTGTCCCGGGAGATACTGTCCGCGTCCACGTGCGAATCAAGGAAGGCGATAAGGAACGTTCGCAGGCATTCGAAGGCGTGGTAATTTCCCGCAGCCATGGCCCCCAAGCCAGCTTCACCGTCCGAAAGATGAGCTTCGGACAGGGCGTTGAACGCATTTTCCCTGATAATTCCAGAGTTATTGATAAGGTCGAGTTGATTCGATCGTCGAAGGTCCGTCGCGCCAAGCTTTATTACCTGCGCGGACTGCGCGGCAAGGCCGCACGCCTGAAAGACGTTGACCGTGAACACTCGTCAGCGGCCCCCGCGAAGGGTTAGTTCGAGCAAACGGAAAAAAGGGAGTGACGGGCCGTTCCCAATTAAAGACGGCTAAGGGCAGCAACGCGGCTATAAGCTAGCACGCCGCGGCTGCGGCTTCCGTACAATCGCAGCCGGCCAGAACCACCAAGGCATCGTGGAACAACGAAATCTCGAGCACCCGATCCAGCCGAAAACGTGTCAACATTTCGCTCACGAGCGGGGAAGGATTTACCAATTTGACTCGAATGCCCCGGCTGACCGCCCAATTGCGCAGCGAGACCACGGCGTTAAGGCCGCCTGCGTCCGCAGCCTCCACATCGGAGAGGTCAAGCACAATAATGCGAGTATTTTGTTCTGACAGCACAGCATTTCTAAGCGTATTGACCGCTTCGCCTCGGAGCAATCGCCCAACGCATTTCACAATTGCCACACCGTCAACCTTATCAATATCAATCGTAAGCATGACCGACCTCCCCTGTTCTATCGCTATAGACGAACAATGCAAACAGTTGTCACCATACCGGTGAAATTCTGTTTAAAAGAACGCTACGTCCGGCATAGCCCAATTCCTTCTTTGTAATCTACGTCGGGGCATGGAATAAAGTTCCTGCCTTCAGTCAAGTGCTTGAGTTCTTGCATATTTACAGCTAATTTAACGAAATAGACTATGACTCTTCTATCGCGCCGTTCATTCCTCGCCGTGTCTGTGATGTTGCCATGGGCTGTCTCCGCTCGCGCCGTGACATCAATTCCTGTCGGTCTTGAAATGTATTCCGTCCGCGATTCTCTGAAACAGGATACCGAAGGCACACTACGCGCAATCGCCAAGTTTGGGTATCAGGGTGTGGAATTTTACGCGCCTTATATCAATTGGTCTGACACCCAAACCAGAGTGATCCGAAAACTTCTCAATCAACTCCGCCTGCGATGTTTTTCCACCCACAACGACGAGTCGTATTTCAGCGGGGAAAATCTTCGGAAGGCTCGCTACTTGAACACGAAGCTGGGTAGCAAATACTTGGTCATGGCAAGCTCGCAGCCGAAGCCTGGCCTCGAGGGATGGAAAGAAGTGGCCGAAATGCTGAACGCTGCTGCTGACCGACTGGCCCCAGACGGCCTAAAGGTCGGCTACCATAATCATGAAGTGGAGTTCACGCCGTTGGAAGGTCGAAGGCCCATCGAAATTCTTGCCGAAAATACCAAGCCGGAGGTAATGCTTCAACTCGACGTTGGCACGTGTCTCAAGGCAGGAGGCGATCCGGTGGCTTGGATTCGCTCCAATCCGGGCCGGATTCGATCTCTGCACTTGAAAGATTGGTCCCCCGACCCGGCAAAGGGTTTCAAGGTTTTATTCGGTGAGGGCGTGGCCGACTGGAAAGGCATTCTCGACGCCGCGGAAAGCGTTGGCGGCGTCGAATATTACCTCATCGAGCAGGAGGGTAGCCGGTTCTCGGAACTGGAAACGGCGCAACGGTGTCTCGAAGCATTTCGCACCTTGCGTCCGGCCACACAGGCGAGTAATTATTACTAAATCGGATTGTGCGAGTTGTGAGTTTGGAGGGACACAATGATTCATTACACAAGACGTGAATTCTTAAAAACCGGAGTCGCCGCCGGGGCGTTTGTTGCAGCCGGAAGCCTTGCCTTGCAAGCGGAGCGCCAGACCGCAACCGATTGGGTGACGCTCGGAAAATCCAGAGTACAAGTGACTCGCCTCGCATTTGGAACAGGAAGCTTCAACGGACAAGTTCAGCGCGATCTGGGTCAGGATGGATTCACAAATCTGGTGCGCTACGCCTACGAGCGGGGTATTCGTTTCTTCGAGACGGCTGAGTCTTACACGGACATGCACCGGATGTTGGGAATCGCCCTGAAGGGCATTCCTCGAGACAGTTACCGGTTGATGTCGAAGGTCACGACGCGAGAGGACGGGAATCCGCAGGAGAAAATCGATGAGTTGCGCAAGCTCGCACGTACCGACTACTTCGACATCATGCTGCTTCACTGGCAACACGCGGCGACATGGCCAACTGACAGCCGCCGATGGGAGGATGGAATTCTGGAAGCGGAATCGAAAAAAGCTGTCGTAAGTCACGGCGCCTCGGTTCATGGATTGCCCGCGCTACGTCAGGTCCCGGGAAACAAGTGGCTCGACATCGCCATGATCCGGGTCAATCACAAGGGCAAGAGCATGGATGCCGAGGACTACGCCACCGCCGGATTAGGAAACGTCAGCGAAGTCGTGACGCACCTGAAGCAGGCCCGCAAAGCGGGAATGGGCGTAATCAGCATGAAGCTTGCGGGAGAAGGAACGTTCAACCATGACGACCGCCGAAAAGCCATGCGATTCGCCTTCAGGAACGCCGGCGTGGATTCTGTAACCGTGGGATATAAGAACACAGCAGAAATTGACGAGGCGATCGAGAATCTGAACCTGGCGCTCGCTTAGCTTGGCCGGAAGGTTGCGCTCTCTTCCGTCTATTCTCTTCTGTATCGTCTTCCACACCCGGGACGCGATGCTCATCCGACTGGCCGCCCTGGTATTCCCGCTCGGTTCCGGGATTCCGGCGTTGCGCCTCATCTCCATGCTTTTCCTGTTCGCTGAACGGATTGTTCTCTTTTCGGCTCGGTTCCTGCCTCGGTTCATTCGTCTTTTCGTCAGCCATTCCAGAGTCTCCTTATCCGATCTGAATTGCGCCTATTCAGATGACATTCCTCTTCTGGCAGGATGTCTTCAAACGCAATTACTCAGGTAAGTTGCCGCTGCGCGGAATCGGCCTAACATAGCTTTATTGTTCCGCTCTATGATTCCTTCAACCTACAAACCGAAAAGGAAATTCATGCAGCTTGCGATCGCGGAGGCTAAGCGCGCCCGCGATCGCGGCGACTACGCCATTGGCGCTGTGATCACACAGGTCATTGGAAACCGGGAGGTGGTAATCGCCTCGGCGGGCAACCGCGTGAAGACTTCGGGGTCATCCATCAAACACGTTGAGCTCGAAACCTTGAAATATGTGTGCTCCGGCTATGGGAGATACCTACCCGACTTTGTGTTGTATTCCACGCACGAACCTTGTGCGATGTGCGCGGGCGCCTGCGTCTGGTCCAAAATCGGGGCCGTCGTATTTGGCGTTTCGCAGGACGACATTACCGAGTACGGCAGGAAGCATGGTACGGAAACATTTAAATGGCGGGCATGTCTTATTTCGTGCAAATTCGTGCTGGAGCAGGGCGGCCTTCAGATTCCTGTCTTCGAGGGTTTTCTACGACCCGAGTGTCAGAAGTTATTTAAATATCGAGCCGCGGAAAAAAATCTCTAGCAGTGCACGATCTTGTCGCTTTTGATGCCGCGAGTTGCGTTCCTGGTATCCACTACGAGCTGAGATTCTTGCACGACGCGCGCATAGTCATAATCGGAGTGATCGGTGACGATGAGCACGCAGTCATATTGGCCAAGATTCTCGAGCGGTGCACACTTCATTTGCAGATCGTAGTGGCGTCCCTTTCCTACCGTTGGGAAGTAGGGATCGTTGTAGCTGACTTGAGCTCCCTGTTTCTGCAACAGTTCAATAATCGTCAACGATGGGGATTCCCGAAGATCGTCAATATCTCTCTTATAAGCCATGCCCAGCACCAGCACGCGCGCGCCGTTTAGTGCCTTCTTATGCTGATTCAACGCCTTTCCCACTGAATCGAGCACATGATATGGCATCTGCGTGTTGATCTCGCCTGCCAGCTCAATGAAGCGGGTCCGGAAATCCCACTCCTTGGCCTTCCAAGAAAGGTAAAAGGGGTCCACCGGAATGCAGTGTCCGCCTAGGCCCGGACCGGGATAAAAAGGATGAAATCCAAATGGCTTGGTGGAAGCCGCCGCGATGACCTCCCAGATGTCTATTCCCATGCGCAGTGACAGCAGTTTCAATTCGTTAACCATAGCGATATTGACGCAGCGGTAAATATTTTCAAGCAGCTTTGTCATTTCCGCTACCGCCGGGGATGACACCGGCACTACCCGATTGAAAATCGCCCCGTACAACGCGCCCGCAAGCTTCGAGGCTTCGGCGTCAAGCCCACCCACTACTTTGGGAATATCGCGTCGGGCCACGGTATCGTTTCCGGGATCTTCGCGTTCCGGAGAGAAAGCGACATAAAACTTCTTATCGCCCGTGTCTCCTCGCGAAGCCGTCAGGCCCTGTTTGTTTCCCTTTTCAAGGATTGGAATCAATATCTCTTCTGTCGTACCGGGATAAGTCGTACTTTCGAGAATCACCAGGTGACCTGGACGGAGATGAGGGGCTATTGACTTGGCTGTCTCCTCGATGAAACTCAAGTCGGGCTCGTGGTACTCGTTCAACGGCGTGGGAACGCAAATTATGATCGCGTCCATCTTCGTCAGTCTCGAATAATCCGCAGTAGCCTGAAAGCCTCGGCTGCGCGCTTCGGCAATTTCAGTTCCCGGAATTCTGACGATATAAGTCCCACCCTCATTGAGTGTAGAAACCTTTCGCGCGTCAATGTCGAAACCGGTGACCGGAAACTTCTGCTCGCTGTAGAGCAGCGCCAAAGGCAGGCCGACATAACCCATCCCAATGATCGCCACCTGGGCTTCACGGGCTTCAATCCTATTTTTCAAAGCGGAAGACAGAGTGGCAATGGCGGAAGTAGAAGGGGTCATAGTTGAATTTTCTCGTTTGGATGATTTTAACCGCATCGGCCATTCAGCGCGGCAGCTTTTGGCGTGGCGAAGTTACCATCGTTCAACTGGGAATATTTAGCCCTTTCTCCAAGGCTCTTATTTATTTTTCAATACCTCCGGGACTTCAGGGAACGGCGGAAATTGCTGGGAGTATCCCTTGAACAGAGCAACCGTCGCTTCCGACCGAAGAGCGCCATCGTGGACGGCAATTTTGTGCGGCTTTTTATTTCCATAACCTTCCCACAGCGAGACTCCAGCATAGGCGCCATCTTTGCGCAGAATGTAGTAGGTCATGTCAATAAAGCGCAGCTTGCTCATGTCACCGTTATAATTTCGCACGATTCGCTTAAGAACATCCATCCCCGAATCGTGTGGGGCCATTCCATGGCGCATGTTTTCGATGATGGTATGAGCGCCTGCAACTTTTATATTCTCTTCCCCACTGCCGGTTGCACCGGCCGAGCCTACGTCCTGATCGGTATAGCATCCGGCCCCAATGATGGGAGAGTCGCCAACGCGGCCAGAAAGTTTGAAGGCGAGTCCACTGGTCGTTGTGCATCCCGAAATCTCACCCTTGGCGTTCAAGGCCGAGCAGTGGATTGTGCCTCCCGGCGGGAATAAGACTTTTCGCATGGCGGCGTACTGTTCTTCCGGCGCAATGCCGATCTCGCGTGCCTGTGCTTGCAGATCCTTGATGCGAGTCCGCCACAATTCCGCCTGCGGCTTTTCGCTTGATTTGGAAGCCGGCGCTTGCCAGTTTGGATCAGAAATACCCGGGCCCCACCAGTCGTCGCTGGAATGAAATTCCTTCCACAACATCCATATCTTGCGAGATTTTTCCGTAAGCAGATTTTCGCGGGGAAAGCCCGTGTCCACAGCAAACCGTTCCGCACCTTCGCCCACGAGCATGACGTGACCCGTGTGATGCATCACGGCCTTCGAAACCAGCGAGACATTCTTGATATTGCGAACCGCGCCAACAGAGCCCGCACGCCGCGTTGGCCCGTGCATGCAACAGGCGTCCAGTTCGACCACGCCGTCCTCATTGGGCAAGCCGCCGAGACCCACGCTGTCATCATTCGGATCGTCTTCCGGACCTTTCACGACGTTAAGTGCCGCATCGAGAGTGTCCGCGCCATTCTTGAGAAATGTGAATGCATCTTCGAGATATGCGTAGCCGTTGTTGGCGCACACTATGATCGGGCGCTTAAGCGAGCCGGGGTTAGAGCCGGCTGAGGTCGAATCTGAACCCGAAAACCCATTTTGATTTTTGGCCTGGGATGCGCCACTCCCTAGAGCGACAGCTCCCATGACGGACGTTCTTACAAAATCGCGGCGCGATGTTCCCATACGATCCACCTCATTATCCGACGCAAAAAACCTAAGGGATTTTACTACCGCTTGCCTCACTTCGGGGGCCGGGAGATCCAAGTTTGTTAGAATGTTAGGTTGGCTGGAGCCCCCGATTGAAGCCCTCATCCACACCTTATAATTCCGCGTTTCACTGGTTCGCCGTGTTCGTGGCCTGCGCGACGTTTTGCCTGCTCATCGCCGGGGCGCTTGTCACCAGCAATGACGCCGGACTATCCATCCCCGACTGGCCGACCTCATTCGGATCATTCAACGTTCCGCCGTGGCATGGCGGAATTCAATACGAATGGAGCCATCGCGCCATTGCCTTTTCTACTGGACTGCTGACCATCGGCATTGCAGTGTGGACATGGATCTCTGACCGTCGCCGCTGGATGAAGGGACTGGCGCTGGCGGCGCTGGCGACAATTATTTTTCAAGGAATCCTCGGCGGACTGACGGTGCTTTATTTCCAGCCGCCAATGGTTTCATCGGCGCATGCGGCAGTGGCACAGACTTTTTTTTGTATCGCCTGCGCGATAGCGCTTTTCACCAGCCGGTCGTGGGTCGAAGAATCTCGGAGGGAAGATCAAGGCCCGGAGGCCGCGAGTGATCGTCGCCATCCGAGCCTTCTCACGCTTTTATTTCTTTCCATTTTTATTCTGTACGCACAATTGATCCTCGGCGCAATGTTTCGTCACCACGGCATGGGTTGGCTTCCGCATGTTCTGAATGCTCCGGTCGTCGCAATCCTGATCACATGGACGGCGGTCCGCGCCTTGACTCATTATTCGAAGATGGACTCCATACGGCGGCCGGCGATTGCAATGCTCGCCTTGTTAATCGCGCAATTATTCCTGGGATTTTTGGCATTTATGACCCGCGTTGAGTGGGGACGGGATGCAGCCCAGCCGGAACTTCCCATGGTGATCTCAACCGTGGCACACGTTGTGACAGGAGCCTTGCTTCTCGCTTCGACAGTTATTTTGACGATTCAGGTCTGGCGGCATCGCTCGGCGACGTCATCGAGGAATGTTCATCAAGCAGAACGGAAGACAGTGGCCGCGTAAAAGGATTCGATCCGGGTCTTAGGATCATCCGTTTCCAGCACATTCTCGTCGTAGAATAGCCTGTGGCCTCTAAATCATCCGCGCTTGCTCTTGAGCTTCCGACGAACGGCGATTCTTCGGCCGCCATCTCCATTCAGAATCTGGTTCATCGTTACGGTGATCACATCGCGCTTGACGGCGTTTCCTTTGACGTTCGTCCTGCCGAATTGTTTGGACTCCTGGGTCCGAACGGCAGTGGCAAGACCACAATGTTTCGTATTCTTTCGACATTGATGGTTCCGGTCGGCGGCCGCGCCTTGATTCTCGGTTACGACGTCGCCAAAGAACCGAACGAGTTACGGCGCCATATCGGCGTCGTGTTCCAGGCCCAAAGCATTGATGTGAAGCTCACGGCAGCCGAAAACCTGATGCATCAGGGCCATCTCTACGGCCTGCACGGGCGCGCGCTGACTGCGCGCATCGTGGAAATGCTGGAACGGGTTGGACTCGCCGATCGAGCCAACGAAAACGCCGAAATGTTTTCCGGCGGAATGCAGCGGCGTTTGGAACTGGCCAAGGGGCTGCTCCACCATCCTTCGGTGCTGTTGCTCGATGAGCCTACGACCGGCCTGGACCCCGGAGCAAGAATTGATCTGTGGCAGTACCTGCGGATCTTGCGGGACGAAGAGAAGGTCACGGTAATCGTCACCACGCACCTCATGGAAGAAGCGGAGCGTTGCGACCGCCTCGCATTCTTGAATGAAGGCAAGCTGGTCGCTCTGGGAACTCCCTTGGATCTGAAACAGGAAATCGGAGGCGATGTCATTGTGCTCGACGCAAAAGATCCTGATTCATTGGCGGATAGAATCCGCATACGCTTCAACACCGAGGCACAGGTTGTTCAAAACCAAGTGCGGCTCGAACGTCAGAATGGACACAGATTTATCACCGACGTAGTGGAAGCATTTCCGGGCGAAGTTGAAGCGATCTCCGTGAGCAAGCCGAGTTTGGAGGATGTATTCATCCGCCGCACCGGACATAGGTTTTGGACTGAAAAGCAGATTCCTCAGGACTGAAGTCCCTCGGAATGACTAATGACCCTAAGGTTCGTTTTCTCATCCGGCCAATGTTGAGTACATAAATCATGGCGACACAAACTGCGACGCTTTCATCACACGTGATTCCAACCAAAAATGAATTATTACTCCCCGCCCTCACGCTCTGGTGGCGCGAAGTGGTGCGTTTCTACCGGCAGCGCAGCCGCGTCGTGGGCGTGATCGCTTCCCCAATATTATTTTGGCTGGTGATCGGCTCGGGATTCGGAAAGTCGTTTCGCTCCGCCGGAGCAAATGGACAGCCCTATCTCAATTATTTTTATCCTGGCGCGCTGATTATGATCGTGTTGTTTACCTCGATCTTTACCATGATGTCGGTAATCGAGGATCGCAAAGAAGGATTTCTTCTCTCCGTGCTGGTAGCGCCGGTTTCACGATCGGCCATCGTGCTCGGTAAAGTGTTGGGGGGCACGACCCTGGCGGCGATTCAGGGATTAATTTTCCTGGCGTTTGCGCCGCTGCTCGGCATTCATATAAGCATTGAATCGTTTCTCCTGATGGCGCTTACTGTTTTTCTGGTTTCCTTCGCCCTGACCGCGCTGGGATTTGTGATCGCCTGGCCGATGGATTCTACGCAGGCTTTTCACGCCATCATCAATCTGTTTTTGATTCCAATGTGGCTGCTGTCGGGAGCAATGTTTCCGTTGTCGGGAGCGGCGGGCTGGTTGCGGGTGGTGATGCAAATCAATCCATTGACCTATGGGGTCGAAGCTCTTCGCAGTTTGCTTTATCCCGCAACCTCGATGGAATTTTCGCTTTCCGCGTCACTAGCGACGCTTGTGCTCTTCTCGCTCTTCATGTTTGGACTGGCATTCTTGCTGGTGAACCGCCGCACCACCCGGCCGGCCGCATGACGCTGGTTCCGGCGCAATATGCGATTTTCCCGGTGATTGACGCAACTATGAACGGCGTCAGCACTGCGCTGCTGCTGGTGGGACACAGCCTTCTGAAAAGTGGACGCATCGCCGCCCATCGGGCCTTCATGATCGCGGCGCTGGTTTCATCCACTATTTTTTTGGCATCGTATTTATATTTTCACTATCACGTGGGATCGGTGCACTTTCAAGGGCAGGGATGGTCACGCCCCGTTTATTTCATGATTTTGATTTCGCACGTGATTCTTGCTGCCGCGATCGTGCCATTGGTCATCATCACGCTGACTCAGGCCCTCCGCGAACGGTTTGACAAGCACCGGGCGATCGCGCGCTGGACTTATCCCTTGTGGCTGTATGTCTCAGTCACCGGCGTGATCGTGTATTTCATGCTCTACCACCTGTTTGTGGTCGCGCCTATTTTTGCCGCGCGGTAAGTCGGCCTTAATCCGCGGAAATTTGGTGATTTTCGCTTGACAGCTTTAACTGGGTGGTCTAAGTTTCCGCGTTGAAGACGCATATTCTCGCATCCAGGAGGAATCCATGTCTACCGCTACCGCGCAGCCCATTGATCAGGCAAAACTCCACGAATTCGTTATGAAAGCAGTTGGCGAGATGGGAGCTGCAATGAATGCCGCGCTTATTCTCGTAGGAGACAAATTGGGCTTGTACAAGGCAATGGCTGGGAGCGGGCCGATGACGTCCTCGGAGATAGCCTCGAAGACGAAAACCCACGAGCGCTACGTCCGCGAATGGCTGGCGTCTCAGGCAGCGGGAGGATTCATCAACTATGACGCCGGCACTTCGCGCTATAGCCTTCCGGCGGAACAGGCGATGGCGCTGGCCGATGAAAGCAGTCCAGTGTTTCTGCCCGGATTTTTTGAAATCATTGAAGCCTGCATCAAAGATGTTCCCAAGATCACAGATGCTTTCAAGAGTGGTCAAGGCGTTGGCTGGCACGAGCACGATGGCTGCCTGTTTACAGGTACGGAACGCTTTTTTCGGCCAAATTATCGCGCGCATTTAATAGGCGAATGGATACCCGCGCTTAAGGGCGTGGAAGCGAAGTTGAAATCCGGCGCTAACGTCGCCGACGTGGGCTGCGGACTGGGAACTTCGACCATTCTGATGGCGCAGGCATATCCGAAATCGAAGTTTACGGGATTCGACTATCATGAGCGTTCCATCGAGATGGCCCGTGAAGCGGCCTTGAAAGCAGGCGTTTCGGATCGCGTTAAATTCGAAGTTGCCAAAGCAAAAGACTTCCCGGGGAAGGGCTATCAGCTCGTGGCTTTTTTCGACTGCCTGCACGATATGGGAGATCCCGAAGGCGCAGCGCGCCACGTTCTGCAATCGCTCGACAGCGATGGCACGTGGATGATTGTCGAGCCGTTCGCCAATGACAAGCTGGAAGATAATCTCAACCCGATAGGCAGAGTCTTTTATGGCGCGTCAACCATGCTTTGTACGCCAGCGTCTGTTTCTCAGGAAGTGGGACTCGCGCTTGGAGCACAGGCTGGCGAAGAATGCCTCACGAAAGTGTTAAGGTCGGCGGGCTTTAAGCAAGTGCGCCGGGCGGCCGAGACACCCTTCAACATGGTGCTCGAAGCAAAGCGTTAATGCGGTGTCCGGCGCTCACTTACAGCGAGCCGCGATTCTGATATATTGAGCATCCAGTCCCTGGATATGCCTTCATTGTTCGTTACGGAAATGACCTTTCGGCACAAATTGACCCGGGACGGCGAGGAGCAACATGGCAGGAAGAAGCGTTAATAAAGTCATTCTTTTAGGAAATCTCGGCAAAGATCCCGAGCTTAAATACACACCCAGCGGAACTCCCGTGGCCAAGTTTGCACTGGCGACGAATGATCGTTACAAGGACAAAGAGGGCAACTGGCAGGACCGCACCGAATGGCACAACATCACCGCCTGGGCCCGCACTGCGGAGATTGCCGGAGAGTATTTAAAGAAGGGCAGCAAAGTTTACATCGAAGGAAGCTTGCGCACCCATTCCTGGGACGACAAAACTTCAGGTCAGAAGAAATATATGACTGAAGTCATAGTTAACGACCTGGTAATGCTCAGTGGACGCGGCGAAGGCGGCGGAAGCGATTCCGCAGGGCAGGCTCGCGGCGCGGCGGCGACCGGAGGCAATTTCGATCAACGCGCTCCCGAACCGGAACCTGCGCCGTCATCGCCGATAAGCGACGAAGACATTCCCTTCTGAAGTGGATAGGCCGCCAGGCTTCAGAAGTTAAAGCGATATCCGAGGATCATTTTCGCGATGAGGTGGTCGGTCGAACCTGTGAGTCCGACCCCCACTCCGAAGTTCACTTCCCACTGCGGCGCAAGATTCAAATCCACAGCCGGAAAAATCTGGTGCTGCTGGCTGGAGACGCTGAAGAATCCATTGACCGGGCCCACGGAACCGTAATACTCCAGCCCACCGGCGATTTTCGGAGTGAAGTCATAGCTGAACTTGAGATTCGGCGAAAACACGAAGCCTTGATGGACGGTTCCTCCATGAAGCGAGCGGTCGAACGTAGGGTTGATAGACCAATACCATCGGCCCACCTTCTGGTCCACGATCGGGCGGATTTCCCATGTCCACGTGTCTAACGAAAACTGTCGGCGCTGATAACCAATCTCGTTCGAAATACTCACGCCGACCGGCCAATGCCATTTTTTTGGGACTGAGAAGCGGGGCCGAATGTGGTCACCCACCCATTGCACCCCGTATCCGGACTTCTCATAGGTAAAGATGTAGAAGCCGCACTCGAAAATATCGCTGAAGCCATGAGTAATCTCAACAGTCTCGTGCTCCGCGTGGTTGGTGGGAAGTACTCCGTTGGAAATCGTCTTTGGGCCGTCGGCGGTGAAGTTGCTGTGAAGCTCCACCATGGTATTTCGAGGGGGGACTAATTCAGCGCCATATACCTGGATTTCATAATTATCTTGAGCGCTCGCAACAGCCAGGAAGCCGCAGGCCGTCAGAAGCAAGGCTGCGCCGATCCAGCAGCGAATCGTCTTCATTCCAGGTAATCGAAAAGTGGGCTTCGCCAAGGCCTGATTGTAAATAGTGGGAGGGCGGCAACGCTATGGGTTTGTGCCGAGGCGCTTCTGGACGACGTGAACTTGAGCTAATTCCGCGTTGCTGCTATGCCTCTTCCGGTCCGGCGGTTTGGCTTGGGCCTAACGGAGCAAGGCGGACCAACGGTATCAGCGAGGTCGAATTTCCCGCGTGCAAGCCGCACTCGGTCTTTGGGAAGCCGGCCCATCGTCCAGCTCGCGAGTCTTCTCCCGCCTTTACCGCCCGGGTGCAGTGGGTGCAGCCAATGCTCGGATAGTCGCGGTCATGCAGCGGATTGTAAGGAACATTGTACTTGTGAACATAGTTCCAGACCGCTGAAGCGGACCAGTCGGCCAGAGGATTAATCTTGATCAGTTGAAATTTGCCGTCCCACTCGACTTTTCTTGCGTTGGCGCGAACCGCAGTCTGGTCCCGGCGGATTGCTGTAATCCAAGCCCGCAGTTCGGACAGCTTATTTTTCAGCGGCTCAACCTTACGAATACTGCAGCAGCGGTCAGGGTTCCGGTTCCAAAGCTCCGGACCGTATTCAAGGGCTTGCTCCTCCGGCGTCAGCACCGAATAAAGACGTTCCACCTTGATTTTGTAACGCTTTTCAACGCGATCAATCAGATCGTAAGTTTCTGGAAAGAGAAATTCCGTGTCTCCAGTAAAGACTTTGACATTGGGATTGATGCGCGAAGCGATATCAATGAGCGCCATGCCTTCAACGCCGAATCCGGTTGCCATCGCGACGTCACC
The DNA here is from genome assembly GCA_050746185.1 of Terriglobales bacterium. Lineage (GTDB taxonomy): Bacteria > Acidobacteriota > Terriglobia > Terriglobales > Acidobacteriaceae > PALSA-188. Next base: position 19,453 of record JBOGLA010000031.1, read on the forward strand.
CCCAAAGGTGGCAAAAGCCCAGCGCAGTAATTCTTCCGCTCTCCAGGACTCCGACCGGCGCTGGATATCGTCCAAGTGCTCTCTCACTCTGATCTCTCCGAGTCTTGCGGAAGTCGTCCCGATGAACTGAAAATATTCGGAGACATCGCAAGTTGATTTTTGGCAAATGCAAATGACGCAATCTCTTTGAGTTGGGAGGGCTGTTTTGCAAATTGCACCACTTCGCCAACAACTAAAAGCCTAGGGGAGGGCAATCTCGGCGCGAAGTGCAAATGCTGCAAAGTCGTTTTGTATGTCTGCTGATCCGGCGCAGTCGCCTTCGAAATGATGGCGCAAGGAGTGGCCGGAGCCAGACCGGCCGCCACCAACTGGCGTGTTGTCGCTGCGTATTCATAGCCCGGCATGTAAACCACCACAGTGGTGCCTGGCGCGATGCGCCTTGGCCAGTCGTTATTCAGATCTTGGTTTGAATTTTCCGGTGGGGAGCTGTGTCCGGTAAGCACGACCAGGGAAGATGAGAAGGCCCGATGCGTAAGCGGAATCTGCACAACCGCGGCGGCGCCAAGCATCGAGGAGATCCCAGGAACAATCTCGAATTCGATGTTGGCGCGCCGCAGCGCCTCAATTTCTTCTCCCGCGCGTCCGAATATCAAAGGATCCCCGCCCTTCAACCGGACGACCTGCAAATCCAGCAGCGCGTACTGAACCAGAAGCCCGTCAATTTCCTGCTGGCGAATGTTCTTGCGCCCGCCCCGCTTGCCCACATTGCGCACAAGCGTGGACGAGGGAACGAGTTTCAGAATCGCCGGCCCGATAAGCTCGTCGTGAAGAACCACATCCGCAGATTTCAGCAGGCGCAGCGCTTTCAGCGTCAGCAATTCGGGATCACCCGGCCCGGCGCCTACGAGATAGACCTTGCCGCTCATGCCTCGTTCCTCGCCTGGATGGTTTCGTGGGACGCCTCGAAGGCTTCCCGGCTGGCAAGTTCGTGCAATTTCCGGCGGCGTTCTTCCGCATTCATCTCGACGGCGAAAAGCTGCTGCCGCGCCTTCCCTAATTCACTCACCCATCCGGCATACTCAGGGCCGAACCGCTCTTCGAGTTCGTTTCTCAGGCGTTGTGCCAGAGCCGGACTGTGGCCGGCGGTTGAAATCGCAACTTGAAAATCACCCCGCCGAACCACGGCTGGATAGAAGAAGTCACAATGCTCTGGATCGTCCACCGAGTTGCAAAAAATTCCCTTGCGTTGCGCCTCAACAAAAACAGAGTCATTCACAATCGCCGACGAAGTAGCTGCGATTACCAGGGTTGCGCCCTCCAAATCGCTCTGCTCGAAAGCGCGGCGCTGCCATGTAATAATTCCCAATGCAGCCCAGGCCTTGACCTTGGTCGTGGCCTCTGGAGCAACTACAGTTACGTCCGCGCGTGCCGCAAGAAGACTCTGTATCTTCGGCTCGCCGATCTTGCCCGCGCCCGCGACCAGGCACCGGCGGCCGTCAAGCTTCAGAAATATGGGAAACAGGCTCATGCGTTAACCTTCAACTCCTTGCGGCACGCGTCCTTCCGGTACATCCCGCAAAACCACGGGCACGAATTCGCCGGCCAGAATCCCTCGCAGTTCGGCATCGTTGTGCCGCGAAAAATATCCGCGCAAGTTTTCTCCCGCCAGCCCTTCCTCAAGATAGTTACGCAACAACCTCTCGATGGCGTCCGGCACTTCCGTCGCCAGGCAACGGTATCCGATCGGACGAGCAATGGACTGATGCAATCCCACTGCCCCGCCTACGCAGAAGTAGTAAGCATCCTGCATCTTGCCATCTACTTTGAGCTTTTTGCCTTCCAGTCCAATGTCGGCAATCCAATGCTGCCCGCAACTGTTGGGGCATCCCGTCACATGCAGTTTCAAGTGCTGCTCGAACCCAGGAAGACGCTCCTCTAATTCCTCGACCAGCCAGCGGGAAAAACTCTTGGTTTCGGTAATAGCTAGCTTGCAAAATTCAGTTCCGCTGCAGGCGATGGCGCCGCGCCAAAATGCAGAACCGGCGACCGGCAATCCGATGGCGCCCAGCCCACTCGCCAACGCGGGCGCGTTCTCATGAGGAACATTCACCACCACAAGATTTTGCATGTTTGTGTTGCGCAGATGGCCGTCGGCGTAGCGTTCTGCGAGGTCGGCAGCAGTTCGCAACTGATCCGCATTGACTCTGCCCCGCAATACCGCAGCTCCTACGTAGGAATACTCGGGCTGCTTCTGGCGATGGATGCCGACGTGATCGCGATACACATCGTCAGGGGCTTTCTGCGGTACAGCAGGGGCAAGGCGGAAGCCGATTCGATTCTCCAGTTCCTGCTGAAAACTTTCAGCTGTCCAGCCATGCCGCAGGAAGAGAAACTTCAAGCGCGCTCTTTCGCGATTCTCACGAAGATCGCTGCTGTCACGGAAGATGCCGGCAATCCCCTTCAATACCGGCATCACTTGCTCCCATCGCACAAAGGCATTCAACGGGACGCCAAGATGAGGCTGAGTAGACAGGCCTCCGCCAACGCGCAGCGCGAATCCGTTTTCCGTTGTACCGCCGGAAGCGCGACGCGCGGCCGTGAGCCCAATATCATTTATTTCCGGATATTCGCACCAGACCGGGCAGCCGCTGATGCTGATCTTAAATTTGCGGGGAAGGTTATAAAATTCTTCGTTGCCCGCGAAGAACCGGTCAGCTTCGAGTACCAGGGGCGAAGCATCGCATATTTCATGAGCATCCACGCCTGCGAGCGGGCATCCGGTAATGTTGCGGGTCACGTCTCCGCAAGCGCCCATGGTATTCAGTCCGCATGCCCACAGGGCTTCGAGAACATCCGGCAATGACTCGATGGTCACCCAGTGCAATTGGAAATTCTGCCGGACGGTTATGTCGGCTATCCCGCGAGCGTGGTTTTGAGAGATGTCCGCAATCGTGCGAAGCTGATTCGATGTAAGGAGTCCGTTGGGAATGCGGATTCGGACCATGAAATAAGGCAATGCGTTTCCCGTGCCGCCTTTGCCGCCCACAACCCCGGCGCCATCGCCTTGTGTGTACACGCCCCACCAGCGGAAATAAGTTCCAATCCATTCCGGCGTGATCGAGCCGAAGCCTTCGCGGGCGAAACGGCGAATTTCTTCCAGGCCACTCCACGGGTTCAGTTCCCGTTTGAGCCGCTCGGCCTTCTGCGCCTTCGTTTCTGTAATCAAATCTGCCATAAAAAGTAAAAACCCACCGCCAGTAACCAGACTGGCGATGGGTTTCGATTTTGCCGATACTAGAAAATTCTTAGGTCAGCAGCCTCCCCGCGCCAGTGGACGCACCCATACAACAACAGCAACAACACTGGCAGCAGCAGGTATGGCAAGCCAACATCATCATTGGATACTAGAGGCGGATGGGAAACATGTCAATGGTACTCCGGAGCACAAGTATTCAAAATTTCGATAATCCGTATCATAAACACAATTGGCCTAATCCCTTCGGGCGCGCGTGGACGAGATTAATTCACCATGTTCCGCCCCCGTCCTTTCATAGCGCCTGCCCATTCGCCTGCATGTTATTGAATCAATTGGCCCACGGGCAGCCTACGAGGTTCCGCGATTCGCTCCTCTGGCCAGTCGCTTGGGATCAATCGCGACAAAGATACCCCGGCTGCGCGCCAACACTTGTCCCTGCTGGTTAACAATCTCCGCCATATTGAAATGGCGGCGTCCGCGTACCCGCAATTCCCTTGAATCCACGCGCAGAGACTCATGCAACGGCACAGGCCTTAGGAATTCTATTTTCATCTGAGCGGTCACAGCCGTGACGCTTCGGACCTTGTTCAATTTCCCCATTGCGTCGTCGAGAATCGTCGCGATGATCCCGCCATGACAATATCCCGGAGGCCCGGTGTAGCGTTTGCTGAGACGAAAGCGGCAGGTAAAACACTTTCGCTCGGGGTCATGGATAAACTTCAGATGCATCCCATGACGATTGTCTTTTCCGCAGGCAAAACAATAATTCCTGGGGCGCTTGGGAGGTTTTAGTTTCAAGGTTCCTCCGCCGGATTTCGTGGGCATCATTATCTTTCGAACCGCTGAAGATCAGGGAGGGGTTCGAGACCGTGTCCCGAGAATACATGCTCGAATTCATTCAGCAGCGCTTCGTGGATGAGAACATTCGAGGCCACGGTTTCGCGGCTGTTCAATTGGAAAGGCTCGCCTTTGAAGTCCGTTACCTTCCCGCCCGCCTCTTCCACAATGAGAACTCCCGCAGCCGTGTCCCAGGGATTCAGATTAAATTCCCAGAAGCCTTCGAGACGACCCGCAGCCACCGAGCACAGGTCCAATGCCGCAGACCCGGCGCGCCGCACGCCATGCGTCCGCAGAGTAATCTGGTGATAAAAAAATATGTTCGGATTCTTATGCCGTTTATGGCTGGGAAAGCCAGTCGCAACCAGCGATTCGCTCAATTTGTCTATCTTGGAAACGTGAATCCGCTGCTGATTAAGATACGATCCGCCGCCCGCTTCGGCGGCGAACATTTCATCGCGTGTGGGATCGTAAACTACGCCCGCGATCTGTTCTCCTTTATAGTCCAGTCCCATCGAAACGCAGAAGACAGGAAAGCCGTGAGCAAAATTCGTGGTGCCGTCGAGTGGATCAACGTACCAACGATAATCGCTGCCGGTGTTTACCAGGCCGCCCTCTTCGCCTAAGATATCGTGCGTCGGCCACTCGACCCGAATGCGGTCGCGAATCAAAGTTTCGGACGCCCTATCCGCGACGGTGACCAGATCCGCGTCACCCTTGTATTCGATTGCGACGCGCCGGCGAAAATAATCCATCAATAAGGCGCCCGCCTCGCGGGCAATCTCTGCCGCTCCAGAAACAAAACTGCTATGGCTTGGATGGTCCGACAAGATTTTGCGCGCAGCCTTTCGGGAATAGCACGGATCAGGAATTGCCGCGCTTGCCGGCGTCTTCCATGATGTACATGATTTCGTGCTTGAATATGAAAAGATTCGGTTGAGACTCGCGGGTCAGTCGAACCATGTTGCGATCATAGTATTCGATCCATCCGCGAACCACCTCGCCATCGGCGAGTTTAATGCAGACCGGCTTCTGCTTTTCTCCGAGCCACTTTAAATATGCTGCCTCTTCCGAGGTCTCGTCCGGAGGCGGTGCTTTTCCTTTTCGCGGAGGACCAGGAATCCCTTGGAAAGCCATAGCGTGTATTTTACACGGCGAGTCGAAGCAATCGCGGTTGGCACTCGTCAAAAATTGCATTTCAGAATGTTAGGCGGACTCCAAACTCGAATTGTCTTGCCGAGCCAAGCGAAAATACTCCCGAACCAGGGCCGACCCGGTTCGCCGATTGGCACGTATTTCCGCAACCCAAACCCGAACCTCCATTGCCTGGAAAGGCTGATGCAGCTTGTAGTATTCCGCTCGCTGCGTTCATTGAACTATCAAAATTTGCCGAATTGAAGATATTAAAAACCGAAACGCTCGGTTCGACGGTGAACCTTTCCTTGAAGGTAAAAGGTCTTGCGATTCTTACGTCCACAGTCTTCAGCCACCCCGGCTCGTTATTTGCAGGAACTGTTGCGAGCGCCGGTGTGACCGCTCCCAACTGGAGCAGTTGCATCTGGGTAAACAGCCCGTTGCGGATCAGCGTGTTCCCCGCGGGGGTCGCGTGACCGGCAATGTTCGCGTTGTAGCTGTTGATTGCGGTGTCGAGACCGGTGACGGACGCACCGCTTCTGAAGCCGCCAATATTCGAACCAGGAAGAACGTCTCCGACTGTCCCGTCGCCGGTTACGTCGCTGCGAAAAATTTCACCCGGCGATCCGCCGCCATTCGATTGAGGAAGAAACACGGTTTGAGCGAGCGGCGAATCAATATGACCGAGAATACTCAAAAGAAGCCTATGCTTAAAACCAAGAACTGGACCGAAGGTTAACTGGTGCGTCCGATCCTGTCCCGACGGTCCGAAGTACCCATTTGGGTTATTCCAATCAAAAGCGTACGGCAAGCCGTTCGGGCCGGTTACACCATTCCCAGACGCGACACTACTCTGGAGCTTTGACCATGAATAGGCAACAAGCAAATTCATGCTCTCAAATTCACGCACAGGATGATTAATGGTCGAATTCAGGGAAACGTCCACGGCGCGGTAACGGGAATTTCCAATGGGCTCGAAGAAAATTCCCTGCCCCAGGCCAGGATTGTCTCCGGGAAAAGCGGCAGCCGAATTGGCAAGCGCACCCGAACTGTCCAGTCCTTGCACGGCAAAATCGGAAATGGAAGCGCCGCGAACATGCCCGAGATAGCAATCAACGCCGGCAACGGAAGTGGAAGCGTTTACTTGCCCGCACGAGGGAGCGTTGGCCGCGAGCGTTCGGTTGATTGCCGCCAGTGCATTGCTGAGATTGAAATTGCTTATGTCGCCTACGTGGTTTCTATCCACTCCCATTAAGAAGTGCGTTCCCGAGTTGCGAACATAATCAATGGACAAAACCGTGGCGCGGCCGAATTGATGCTGCAATCCAAAATTCATCTCGACTGAGCGCGGGCTGACATAGTTCGGTGAAAGCATGGATCCGAGCGTGCTGCCCGTGCTGCCTGCATAAAATCCATTCGGCCCGGCCGTTGCGCTGGCGGATTCCACAGCACTTTGCAAATCCGTTATGGCTTTTGCTACCGACACACCGTTTATAACCGCACTCAACGGGTGTCCGCAGATCTGGGATGCAATGCTTAACCCATCGGAAGTGGTGACTGTTGCGCCACCCGGCACGGCCACGGAGTACGATCCCGGCCCACAAATTGTCTGCTGCGCATAGTAGTGACCTTGCTGGAGCCGCAGGGCGCGATCCGCCATGATATTTCCGGACAGGTTGCTATCGTAATAAAGTCCGATACCCGCGCGAAGAACTGTTGTCGGACTGTTCATCGGAGCCCAGACGATTCCAAGCTCGGGAGAGAAGTTGAGATTCGGCTGGTGAACGGCGTTGCCCAGTGTCGCGCCGAAGCCATTCAGCGCTGGAATCGCCGCGAGATCCGAATTAATAAGCCCGCCATCGCGCAAGTAATGCGACCCATAATTTATGGTGAGATTTTTCCTGACTCTCCAGGCCTCGCCGGCGTAAAGCTCAAGGCGATTATCTATAAGACCGCCCTTCGGATAGCCGAATGCTGACTTTTCGGTGAAAAATTCTTGCCCATTGCTGATAGTGATCGAGCTGACCGGATAGTTCAACGGATTATCGAGCGGGCCGGCGGGATCACTGGCGACCAGCGCCGGCGCATAAGCGCCCGGATTTCCGATTATGGCCTGCTCATTCGCAAATGTGGCAGTTCCGGTGACGGTAGGACCGAGACTTCCCAGTGCCTCATACCCTCCCGTAGCGATGCGATCGAATGACACACCGAAACGAAAAATATGACTATTCCTGATTTTTGATCCGTCATACCGGAACTGCAAGCTGCTTTGAATCGTGGACTGAGGCGCCAACGGATTCGGCCCGGTCTCGACGCTCGCGTTCCTGATGTTGATGGACGGAGAAAAACTAAACAAGCCGGGCTCGCTGATCGAACCCAGATGGTTTGAGAAACGGCTATACCCGAAGCGAATACTGTGCGTGAAACTTCCCCGATAAAAATCAGCTCCCAGCGCCTGTCCCGGGGTGTTGTCGTGGCTAAGAAAAGGAGAATAATTGTTTCCTGGCCCGACCGCGCTGTCTTCGTCGTAAGTGCCCCGATAGAAAGCACGCATATTCTGGCCGACCCAGTCCAACCGCCCTAGCGCTGTGTTATCGCGAAATGGAACACTATAGCTCGCTCCCAGGCCGTTGAATGGATAATCGAGGTTGGGGACAGCTCTGAAGTCCTGCTTGGCGCGCTCAGCCGCAACAAAAAAGAAGAGCTTGTCATTAATAATTGCGCCACCTATGTTTCCACCGAATTGGTTGCGCTGAAAATATGAGTCGTGGCCCCCTGGAAATGCGGCGGAGCCGAGATTGTTATCGCGGAATCCATAGAAGCCTCCGCCATGGTAGCTATTGGTCCCTGATCGCGTGATCGTATTAACGGTTCCCGATGCCGTCGTGGGTGAAGAAATATCCAAAGCTGACTGCGCGATCTGAAACTCCTGGATCGAACTCAGCGAAACATTCTGATTTGTGCTTCCCAGCTTCGTATCCGTGATATCAATTCCGTCGAGCAGAGTTCGGGTCGTGCGCCCGGAACCGCCCTCAATTGAGACCGCAAAGAACCCACTCTTAACGGGGTCCAGGGGGGCTGCGTCGAGCACTTGAACTCCCGGCTCAAGTTGAGCCAGATCGAGAAAGTTTCGTCCGTTGAGGGGCAGCTCACGCCAATCTTGGGACTTGACCACGCCTTGCACCGTTGCTTCGGAGAAATTCAGCTGACCCGCAGAATATGGTTTCTTGTCTCCAACTGGTTGCAGCCGGATATCGCCCGAGGTAGTGGTTCCGACATTGACCGTCACCGGGAACTTTACGCTCGCAAAACCCTTTACCTCGAGCTTCACCGTGTAGCTGCCCGGAAAGAGGGGGCCTGAACTATACAAACCGGTGCCGGTTGTCGTGGCGCTCAGTGTGTAACCACTACCTGCATTAGTAAGGATGACATCTACGCCGCTGGCTGCGCCTCCGCTGGGGTCAGTCACGACTCCCGTAATGCACCCCGTGGCAATCGTTGATTGAGCAACTGTCGTCGCGGTCAATCCAGCCAGCATCGCCGTCGTCAGGATCGCCATTTGTAACTGGCGGCCCGACACATATTTCATCCACATCGTTCACGACCCCTTTCAGAAATACTAGGCCATCGTTATTTTTACTCGTGTGAGTTTACAGTACTCGACCGTTCCCATGTGGATGAGCGTTATTCAGGCAGCACTTAATGAGATTTCGACGTGTAGTAACCGGTGCGATGGCGAACTTTGAAATCCGCGCCGGAGGGCATGCCATTGATCGCAACTTCGATCCTCCTGAACTCCGAATCCGATATTCGTTGCGACGGATAGTAAGCGAGCAAATACTGGGTGCGAAGCTCGTCACTGATCTTCTGGAACGCCTGGTCAAGCTGCGAGTTCGACATGGCATAAAAATATTTGCCGCCGGTATCTTCTGAAAGCTGAATCAATGCGTGTTCTCCGCCGGTGTCTCTCCCGGCGCTTGATTCGATGGGCACGACAATGATGCTGTATACGATCGCTTCCGCCTGCTGCGCTTCGCGAACTGCGTCTTTGTAACCCACTTTGCTCATCGTGTCCCCGCCATCGGTAATTACGACCAGGACCTTTCTCCCCTGCCGCGGCTCCAGCGCTTGAGCGCCAAGATACAGCGCGTCATACAGAGCGGTTGCAGCTCCCAGTTGAAGATGGTCAATGCCGCGATCAATGGTCCGGAGATCCGGCGTGAAGGGGACGACTTCGGTAACAATTTCATTAAACCCGTACAACGAAAGCGCGTCCACTGGACGCAGAATGGCATGGGCGAACCTGCGGGCGGATGCCAATTCAAAGGACAGATCCTTGCGCGTGCTCAGGCTGGTATCAATGTCCAGAACAATGGACAGGGGCAGGCCGGACTCCTTGGAGAACACCGCAATCTTCTGAGGATTTCCGTCTTCCCGCAGCTCGAAGTTATCTTTAGTCAGTCCCGCGACCGGAGCACCCTGGGGATCGGTCACCGTGACAAACACGTTCACCAGCTTGACGTCCACTTTGAAGGTGCTGTCGGTCTGGTCCTCGGCATCAGAAGTGGAACTCTTGGATTTGGATGAGGAGCGCGCCGCCGGTTTCGGCGCGCCGGAGGAACTCGATGCCCACGGTGGCTTGGGCACCTGGGCAGGGCAGATGACAGCCGCCATGGCCAGGAAAGCGATGATGCGCAGCATCAAAATTGGGATTTGTTTGGGCGTTTCTGTTTGAAACACTTGTCTAAGCAAGCTCTGCGGTTAGATGCACGCATTTTTCAATGGGTGCCTTCGCCGCGGGAAATTTCGATGGGAAACGGCTCGCCATCGGCCCATGCCACGCCGTCTTCGAAGTGTTCTTTTTTCCAGATCGGCACCGTACGCTTGACCGTGTCTATCAGCCAGCGGCAGGCATCGAAGGCAGCCCCTCGGTGCTCGGAGGCAACTGCAATGAGCACGCTGGTTTCGCCGATTTCGAGCCGCCCCAGCCGATGAACAATTCTCACCTCGCGCACTCGGAAATTAACCAGCGCCTGCGCGGCCAGAGACTCCATCTGCTTGAGCGCCATCTCCTCGTAAGACTCATAGTCCAGATAAAGAGTGCGGTGGCCGCGAGTCTGATTTCGAACAATTCCCTCGAAGAGAACTACTGCCCCGTCGGAGGGTGCTTTGATTCCTGCGAGAACTCCCTGCGAGTCAATTTTCTCGCCAACGATCGCAACGCGTGGATTCGCGGGCCTTAAAGTTTCGACCTGTATTCCAGATGAACCGCCGCTTACAGGAGGCAACAATGCAACCTCATCTCCCTGCCTCAACTCAGCAGTGGGACTCGCGTACTCCTGGTTTACCGAAACTGCAATAGTTGGCAGAAACCGCCCAAGTTCAGGATTCTTTTCACGGTAATGGCGCAGTAAATCCTGCAAGGTTGCATTCGCCGGAAGCGTAAGAATCTCAGATTCCTGCCGAGCAACATCTTTCAACATACCGAAAAATAAGACTTGAACTTCCACGGCTCTCCATATTTCATAACAGACTGGAAATCCTCAAAGCCTTGAAGTGCAAATGCCATGCCGGAACACCAGTTCAGATCTCAATCATTACATCGCCGTTTTCGATCTTTACAGAATAGACGGAAAGCTTCGCGCTGGGATTGTGCGTAGCTTCGCCCGTCTTCGGATCCCATTGCCATCCATGCCACGGGCACACAATCTTGTTCCCTTCAATCGTACCTTGCCCCAGCGGTCCGCCTTGATGCAGGCAAACATTATCCATGGCGGTGATCACGCCACTCATATTGGCAACGCAAATCTCCCTATTTCCGAAGGAGAATTCTCTGGCTTCACCCTCGGGAGGCAGGTCAGACTCAGCGGCAAGCTTCACGAAATTCGGCATAGTCGGTATCGCTCAACTGATTATTGCTCAAATTGAGGCAAATCAGCTACAACTGAAACATCCTGAGAATTGAAACACGAAGAATGTCTCTGATGGCTTGTCCGCAAACTGACCTTCGCTAATGGCGATGCTCTCTCTCGACAATTTGGATTTAAAGACCGCTCGGCTTAAAGTTCGCGACTCGTTTTTCTGGATGACCGCGATTGCGTTCCTTCTGCGATTCGCTTACATCCTCATCGCGCATACCTACAAATTCAAAGCTGGTGACAATTTCAACTTTGGTTTCGAAATGGGCCGCATCGGCCGTTCTTTGGCGCAGGGGCAGGGCTTTAGCAGCCCTTTCAGCGGTCAAACCGGCGCCACTGCGTGGGAACCTCCGCTTTATCCATTTCTTGTCGCCGGAGTCTTTAAACTGTGTGGGGTTTATAGCAAGGCATCGGCAATTGTTCTTCTCAGCATCAACAGTGCTTTTTCAGCCCTGACCTGCATCCCGATCTTCCTCATCGCAAAGAGATGTTTCGACGTAAAGATTGCGCGCTGGACGTCATGGCTGTGGGCCGTGCTTCCGTCCGTAATGTTCTGGAGCACGCGCTGGATATGGGAGACCAGTCTGGCCGCCCTGCTGCTGGCGATTCTTTTTTGGATGACGCTCGGGATGGAGGACAGAGACGGCATTCTGCCCTGGACTCAGTATGGATTTCTATGGGGCATAGCCGCGCTGACGAATACTTCACTGCTAGCTTTTCTACCGGCGTCAGGCCTGTGGATTTGCTATCACCGTTTCCGGCGAAGGAAGCACTTTCTTGGTGGAGTGTCGTTGGCGGCCCTTTTGTTCGCGGTATGTATCGCGCCGTGGATTGCTCACGACTATCAAGTCTTCGGAAAATTCATCTTCATCCGATCTAATTTCGGCGCAGAATTGCGCCTGGGAAACGGCCCGGGGGCAAATGGCACATGGATGGCGTATCTGCATCCCTCGCAGAACGTTTATGAGATGAGGCTGTATGCGCAGATGGGAGAGATGGCCTACGTCGCCGAACGCAAGCGGGAGGCAATGGCATTCATTCGCGAGGACTACGGGCGCTTCGCAATGTTGTCGGTCAAGCGATTTATTTATTATTGGGGAGGAGTTCCGCGTTTAGCAAAGAATCCGCGGCTGGCTCCATTCAAAAACTCGATTTTTCTCGCCTCTTCGGTGCTCGGGTTTTGGGGACTGGGGCGCGCTCTGCGCAAGCGCCGCCCCGGCGCATGGCTATTCTTCTGGTTAATTGTTTGTTATCCCCTCATCTATTACGTTGTGTTTCCTCACCCGCGCTACCGGCACCCTATCGAGCCGGAACTCGGGATACTGATCGTGTATGTAGTATCCCAGGCTGAGAAGAAGAAGAGACCGTCAGCGCCGCAGGCGTTTCGCCCGCCGGACAGCGCCCTCACAATCCCTCCGGCATAGTAAAGTGTTAGCAGACCTTATTCCCACGAAGGAACACACACTTGAGTTCAGGCATTCGCAACATCGCAATTATCGCGCACGTAGATCACGGCAAGACCACGCTGGTAGACGCCATGCTGCGGCAGAGCGGCACTTTCCGGTCGAATGAAACCATGATTGAACGCGTCATGGATTCGAACGACCTCGAGCGCGAACGCGGGATCACCATTCTCGCCAAGAATACCGCCATTTTCTACCACGACATGAAGATCAATATCGTGGACACGCCCGGCCACAGCGACTTTGGCGGCGAAGTGGAGCGCGCCTTGAAGATGGTGGACGGAGTCATGCTGTTGGTGGATGCCAGCGAAGGCCCGCTGCCGCAGACGCGTTACGTATTGGGAAAGGCGCTCGAAGGCCATCTTCCACCGATCTTGGTGATCAATAAAATTGACCGCGCCGATGCGCGTCCTCAGGAAGTTCTGAACGAGGTTTACGATCTCTTTATTGATCTTGACGCGAAGGAAGAGCAACTCGACTTCCCCGTTCTGTACACCAACGCGAAAGCAGGTACGGCGTCGCGGGATATAAAGGTTGCCGGAGAAGATCTGCAGCCACTGTTTGAAACCATCGTGCAGACCATTCCCGCACCCACTGGCGATGAGTCCGGCCCGTTGCAAATTCTTGTCGCCAATCTCGATTACAGCGACTACCTTGGGCGCCTTGCCATTGCACGCGTCTTCAATGGCAGAATGTTTACCGGCGAAGAGGTTGGCGTTGCCAAGCTCGATGGTTCGTTGCAAAAAACCAAAATCACCAAACTCTTTTCTTTTTCCGGCCTGAAGCGCACCGACATTACCGAAACCACCCTGGGAGACATTGTTGCCGTCGCGGGAGTTGAAGGCATCACCATCGGCGAAACCATTACCGACGCCGAGAATCCCTCGCCGCTTCCGCCGATCACCATTGATGAGCCCACGATCTCGATGCTGTTCACCGTCAATACTTCTCCGTTCGCCGGACTGGAAGGACAGTATGTGACCTCCCGCAATCTGCGTGACCGCCTGCAAAAAGAACTGCTGACGAATGTCTCGCTGCGGGTCCAGGAAACCGACACTACCGATTCATTCATCGTTGCTGGTCGCGGGGAACTGCAACTCTCAATCTTGATTGAAATGATGCGGCGCGAAGGTTACGAACTGATGGTGGGCAAGCCCGAGATTGTAACCAAGCGCGTGGACGGAAAATTGATGGAACCAGTAGAGCGTTTGACGGTTGACGTGCCGGAAGAATTTGTTGGCGTGGTTATGGAGCAGCTTGGCTCGCGCAAGAGCGAGGTGCTGAACATGCACAATCACGGCTATGGGCGCGTGCGCATCGAATTTCGCGTGCCCAGCCGTGGACTCATCGGGCTGCGCAGTCAACTGCTGACTGACACGCGGGGAACCATCGTCATGAATTCGCTTTTTGATGGCTATACCGAATGGCAGGGCGAGATTCCGCATCGTCTGACTGGAGCGCTGGTGGCAGACCGTGCAGGCGTCACCACCCCTTATTCGCTCTACAATTTGCAGGAGCGCGGCGAGCTATTTGTCGGGGCGACGATTGATGTTTACGAAGGCATGATCATCGGCGAGAACGCCAAAGACTCCGATCTCGACGTGAATGTGGTAAGAGAGAAGAAGTTGACCAATATGCGTTCTTCTACCGCCGATATTGCGGTTCGCCTGGTTCCCTTCCGTCAACTCAACCTGGAGCAGGCGATTGAATTCATCGCCGATGATGAGTTTGTTGAAGTGACTCCGAAATCGCTTCGCCTACGCAAAAAGATCTTGCAGGCAAATAAAAGGAAGCGGAGCTCTATGGAGACCGTGGAGGAGCGAGGATAGATTACTCTCGCGGCTCATTGTTTAAGCGCCGACATCCGTCTTCTCACATCGGCGGCGAAAACCCCATCTTTCAACGATTCCAGATTGATCTCCACATTCGCCAGCGCACCTTCAAGCGCTGCTTTAGCCAGTGCGATCGCGGTTGTGAGATCGGATTTCATATTTGGATTCGTGATTGGCTTTAGTCTTTCGGCAATCGAAACGACTTCCCGCGCCTTCTCCGCGACGCCTAGAGGCACCATCGTCGCCTGCTTCATCGCGGCGGCGATGCCGACATCGGCATCCTGCGATTCTTTGGCGCGCTTGTGGGCCTTGCCCACGGAATCATAGGCCGCAGCGTCAGCATCAATTGCATTTTTCAATTCCTCTCGCAGGATTCCGAGTCTCGCGATGGCCTCAGCCAAACCGCTTTCATATTGCAGGTAAGCCTTTTTTCCACGAGAAATAGAGGCGACCATGGTGGCCAATCCTGCGCCCATGGCCGCGCTTGCGGCAGCGGCACTGCCTCCGCCAGGCGTTGCAGTAGGAGCGGACAATTGCTCGATAAACGGCTCGACGCCGGCTCGAATTCCACCAACTGTTAGCTTTCCACCCATCACTGCGGCGAGGCGATTTTCCAGAATCATGGAGGAATCGAAATTCTCCACCTGCAAAAACCATTCCGCCGCAGACTCCAAAGCTTTCTTCGGAATCAATCCGACAATCTCGCTGCTTACAGGGAACACGCCGTACGCCGCAGCCTCGCGCTTGACCAGTTCAAACACACGATGAATCGGAGTTTGCTCAAAGTCCGTCAGGTTCATGGAAACCTGCGCCATCCCCCGAACCAGAAACCCGGCGCCCTTTACGAATCGCAAACCGCCGCTCGAAAAACGCACCGCCTTGGCGATTTTCTTCGCAATCTCTACATCTGGCGTGTTGAGAAAAATGTTGTAAGCGATGAGCGCCTTGCGAGCGCCCACTACGACGGCACCGGCTGAAGGATGCAGCCTCGCCCCCCCGAAATCGGGCTTGCGCGCGGGATTGGTGGCGATCTCGCCGAGTATCCCCTCGAACTGCCCCCGGCGAATGTATTCAAGATTCTGCCGCTCCGGCGAGTTAGCCGCAGCTTCATACAGGTAGACCGGAACTTGATATCTCTTCCAGATTTCCGCTCCCGCGAGGCGCGCCATCGCGACGCAGTCTTCCAGAGTGACGCCATCAATGGGAATAAATGGCACAACGTCCGCCGCGCCCAGCCGGGGATGCGCCCCGGTATGCTTCCTCAGGTCAATCAGCTCAGCGGCCTTGCCAACGCCCCGAATCGCCGCTTCCTGAATCGCCTCGCGCTCCCCTACCACCGTAATCACGCAGCGGTTGTGGTCGGAGTCCATCTCGCGATCAAGCAAATACACGCCATCCATTTTCATGGCGTCCACGATCGCGTCTACTTTCGATTTATCGCGTCCTTCCGAAAAATTCGGGACGCACTCAACCAGGGTTGACATACGCGAAAAGAATATCTGGCTGGAGTTGCAGGCCGCAAGTTACCAGAAATGTTTGTAGAGCGGACACGCCTGTCCGCCGCAGTTGACTCTTTCTCGATGCAAATGGAAATCAAGTTCAAAGGCGGCGGACAGGAGTGTCCGCCCTACACGAGCATCACTTCTTCACCCACTGATCCACCCAGTCGTTTACCGTCTTGTACCAAAGCTGGCTGTTTTGCGGCTTGAGGACCCAGTGTCCTTCATCGGGGAAATAAAGCATTTTCGACGGTATGCCAAGGCGCTGTACGGTCGTGAATAGCTGAAATCCTTCTGAGACATCCAGACGGTAATCAAGCTGGCCATGAACAATCAGAATCGGCGTCTTGAAGTTCGTCGCAAATAAATGTGGAGACCATTTGCGATACAGTTCGCGATTGGTATATGGAGTTCCCTTGAATTCCCATTCATTGAACCATAATTCTTCCGTCGTGCCCCACGCGGATTCGGTATTGAACATGCCGTCGTGGGTCACGATGCATTTGAAGCGGTTGGTATGGCCGAGGATCCAGTTGGTCATGTATCCGCCATAACTCGCGCCAAGCGCGCACTCCCGATCTTTATCAATGAACGGATACGTTTTCTCGGCATAGTCGAGGCCCTTCATCAGGTCTTCGAACGGCGCGCCTCCCCAATCGCCGTTGATCGCGTCAATGAACTTCTGGCCGTACCCCGTCGAGCCGTGGAAATTGATTCCGATGACGACGTAGCCGTTCGCCGCGAACAGTTCCCAGTTCCAGCGATAACTCCACTCGTCTCCCCAATCGCCTTCGGGACCACCATGGATGAGGAATTTGACGGGATATTTCCTGTTGGGATCGAAGTTAGGAGGTTTCAGGATGAAGCCTTCGACTTGGTCGCCGTGAGCTCCGGTAAACCAGAAAGGCTCGAGTGGCGACATCGAGACTTGGGAGAGGACGGCGTCGTTCAGATGAGTAAGCTGCTGGGCAGCGCGCACAGGAGTAGAACTCTTGCATGGGCCGGGGGGCGTAGCACTTCTTCTATGATTGTCTTGGGGGCACTCGATCTCGATTGCCGACGGCGGGCGACCGATGAACGGCGCGTCAGAAGAGAAATAAATTTCGTTTGGGGCTTGGATCGACATTCGTGAAAAAACTAGTGTTTTTCCATCCGGGATTACAGACAAGTCATCGTTAAAGCCGCGAACAATAGTTTTAATGTTAACGTCAGTGTTGTGGGTGATTACATCTTCTTTCCCTGGCCCTCCGCCTGCTATTGTGATTTTGAAGGAAACCAGAGATATCGGCGACCCACCTTTTTCTTCAGTTGTAAAGTACAGGCCGGTCGAGTCCGAAGCCCAAGCGTAGCTTTCTACCCACCCATCAAAATTCTTCGTGAGATTCTTCTTCTCCCCCGTCTTTCTGTCATACAGCATTAGCCGGAATCTATCGCTCTCATATCCCGGCCTCTGCTGCGCTCGATATGCGATGTACTGTCCGTCCGGCGAATAAAGAGGGGTTGAGTCGCTAGCCTTATTTTCGGCGGTGATGTTTTTTGCTGGTCCTCCATTAACCGAGACGATCCACAAATCATTGTTCGTCGAAATCGCCGGAACTGGATCGTGATTCGAGGTATAGCAAACTTCTTGTCCGTCGGGAGAGAAGGCGTAATCATCCTGCCCGCCAAGGCTGAACGGCGGCGCGTCGAAATCACCCGGCGTGAGATCGCGGTAGTATGTCGCGATTATCCTGGCGCCAGCAGTCCACGGCACTTCGGGAGGAGCTTCAGTCACGAGCAGATGACTGCGCTTGCCTTTCTTATATGCATTCCAGTGGCGATACAACAAGTGCGTGAAAATTTGGGCTTGCACCTTCGATGTGTTTGCCTCTTCGCGCTTCTGTTTATTACAAGCCTCGGCGTCAAAAGCCGATCCCGTGCATTCTGGATAAACGTCGGAACGAAACAGAATATTCTTGCCATCCGGCGACCAGAGTTCGCCATCGGCTTCGGTGGCAATCGAAGTCAGCTTATGAACTCCAGTTACATTGCCTGCTGTCCCGTCAAAGTCCGCAATCCAGATTTGCGATCCGCCTTCTTTTGTTGAGACGAATGCGAAGCGCTTTCCGCCAGGCGCCCAGCGCGGACGATCCGCATCTTGATCGGAGATGATTTCCCGTTCTTTTCCTCCAGCAAGCGGCACCACCCAAACATGCGGAGTCCTGGTATTCGCCGCCAGATCTACATCCACCGCCGCGAATAAAACCCATTTGCCGTCAGGCGAAGGCTCCGGCTCCTCGACACGCTTGAGCGCCATCATGTCTTCAAAGGTGAATGGATGTTTGGCTTGGGAAAAAGACGGCAGAGACAAAGCGCTGAGTAGCGTGATAATTAAAAATAAACGGCGCATAAGGCTCCGGTACGAATTCACATATTTGCTTCGCATCACGATTTGGCTTTCAGCTAATTTATCAAATCACATGCGACGGCACGCCTGAACAGGCTCGCGAAAACGCCCAGTCGAGGAAAATGCTTTGAAAGGGCGCGGCTTTCAGCCGCGCCGAACATGAATTTCACGCACGACTGAAGTCGTGCCCCTTCAAAACTATGTTTCCCTGATACAAACCTCATGTTCCCGATGACGGGCGAGGACGCCCATCCCTCCATTGATATGACATCCCGCACGCCAGGCTCACCTCATGCACTCCCTGATTTCCGTTTCCGTCAAGGTGTGGTCCGAGGCTTTGGCTCGCTTATAAATGCGGTCCACGATCTCTTCCGAACACGCCAAGCCGCGATGCTCCAGCCAGAACTGGACATTTGATTTTCCACTCATGGGCCCGACGTCAATCACCTGCTCCATGCCGAACACGTGCGACGGCACTCCGGAATAAACGGCGTTCGCCAGTTCGACGTCGTTCTTCTTGTAAGCCTTGATCACCGCCGACGCGTGAACGCCGGTCGCAGTACGAAACGCGTCTTCCCCAACGACAGGATAATTGGGGGGAATGGGCACGCCGGTAGCCTTCGACACTGCCTCGCAATATTCTCGAAGCTTGGTCAGATCCTGGTCGGCCCAGGGAGCGATGCCCATTAATTTCAGATTTACGAGGATGAGATCCATTTGCGTGTTTCCGACACGCTCGCCGATGCCTAACGCGCATCCATGCACGCAATCCGCGCCGGCGGTTAGCGCAGCTATCGAATTGGCGACGGCAAGTCCGCGATCGCAGTGACCGTGCCATTCCACGCGGATATTCTCTCCCGACGGCTTTACCACTTCATTCAGCACGAACTGGACCAGAGCGAACGCTCCCATTGGAGTCGAATGTCCGGAGGTATCGCAAATCACAATCGCACGCGCACCGCAATTGATCGCAGCAGAATATAGACGCTTAACCATCCCCGGATCGCAACGCGAGGTGTCCTCGGTGACGTACATAACCTCAAGGCCCAACGAGATGGCAAACTTTAGAGCCTTCTCCGAAGTTTGTAGCAGAAAGTCGTCGGTCCATCCTTCGGTATAACGCCTAATGGGGCTCGATCCGATGAAAGTTGCCGCTTCAATCGCCAACCCTGTGCGCTGCACGATTTCCGCAATGGGACGAATATCATTCTCGTGAGTTCGCGCGGCACAATTCGCGCGAATTTTCATGCGCTGTTGAACGATCTCCCGGGCAAGCGCCTCCACGTGCTCAACTGCACGCTGGCCGGCCCCAGGCAGTCCTAGGTCGAGGGAATTGATTCCCAGGGCCTCCATCAAATGCAGAATGTTTATTTTTTCTTCGACCGAAGGATCGCGGACCGAAGGAGATTGAAGACCATCGCGCAAGCTCTCATCATTCAGAAGGACAGGACGGGTTTTCAGCAGAGCTTCGGGATGAACCTGGTTCCAGTCGTGGATGAGATCGGAGGGCTTCACGGCTTTCAATTCTACTAATTTACGCCAAAACATTGCCGGTCCCCGTCCGGCTAGCACAGATGAGGACATCTGTCCTACGTAACCGTTGCTTAATATTCAACGCTCACCAGATACAGGCCGCTCGCGGGCGCCGTGGCCCCGGCTTCCGAACGATTGCGGGCTTGCAGAATTCTGCTGATGTCCTCAGGCCGAAGCGTGCCCTTTCCGACGAGCAGGAATGTGCCAACCAGATTCCTCACCATGTGGTGGAGAAATCCGCTCCCACGAACGGCGAAAATTAATTCTTCATCTTTCTGCTCCCATTTTGAATCGAATATTTTGCGGACGTTCAAATCGGCGCCAAGTTCGTGGGAACGTTCCGGATCTACGGCCGCGAACGACGTGAAATCGTGCTCGCCAATCAGGGAATCAGCGGAGTCCGCCATCGTATTGGCATCCAGAGGATATGGGTAATGCCAGACGTATCGCGCCAAAAAGGGGGGACAGATTGCCTCCCGGTAAATGCGATAGCGGTAGGTTTTCGCGCGGGCTGATTTCCGGGCGTGAAACTCGGCAGATACTTCAGCGACCTGAAGCACCCGAATCGAGGGAGGTAAAACATCGTTCAGGGCTTTGCAAAGATTCTCAGAAGGTATGGGGGACGCGATCGAGAATGACGCGACTTGTGCCAGAGCGTGCACACCAGCGTCGGTGCGGCCCGAACCCTGGGGCAAAACGTTTTCTCCCGTGATACGTCCAACAGCGAGAGATAGCGTTCCCTGGATGCTGGCGGAGTCTGGCTGTACTTGCCATCCGCAGAAATCGGTGCCGTCATAGGCGAGGACTACTTTCAGATTGCGCATGCGAATTCCTTCACTCGCGGCCTGTCGGCGAATATTTACCGTTAGGGAGTGGTGCGACGCCGGAACCCAATGTTCCTCGGATATACTATTTCATTCCCGTTTCAACCTGTATTTTCGAGGCATTTTTGCTTTGGAGCGTTTGGACCGCATAATTTGGAATCTATGATCATGTCGTGCCATTCATAAACCCAACAATAGATGAAACCTCGTTGCAGATTTTTACGTAACAACTTAACCAAGAGGAACAGCGCTTATTGGATTCGCAGCACCTCTGCGTGGAGATGACCGAATGTCTTTGGATCGCCTGATTTCACTTCGACTTGTGACTCCAATTGTGTTGGCCGGATTTCTTTGCCTAAGCGGCTTTGCTCAGGATTCGCCGCAGACTCCGCAGCCCGCGGCCAGTGCGCCGTCTGCCCCCCAGCCGCATTCTTTCGTTTTGCAGAATTATTCCAAGCCGCGCTCGCCGTTCCCGAACTTCATTGCCCCTTATACGTCTCGAACCATTCCGCCGCCGAACCTGACGAACACGCCGCGCATTGACCAATTGATGCACGATGGCAGACTCATGCTTTCGATGGATGACGCGGTGGCGCTCGCCCTCGAGAACAACCTCGACATCGCCATTGCGCGCTATAACCTCAATATCGCGGATACGGATATTCTGCGCACCAAAGCGGGAGCGAATCTTTTGGGCGTGAATTCCGGAATCGTCCAAAATACGCCGGGCGGCGGCGTTGGCGGCCTTGGTGGAACCGTTGGATCCGGCCCCGGCGGCACCGCCCCTGCATCCGGCGGAATCGGCGCCGGCACCAGTGGACTGGTGAACTCGACTCTCGGCATCGGGTCGCCTATCACCAGCTTTGATCCGATTATTACCGGCACTTTCGGGATGGATCGCAACCATACGCTTTCGACCAGCGCGTTCAACGGCGTGCCGGTTCTGAGCCAGAGCACCGGCACGGCGAATGTGGCTTATGTGCAGGGCTTCCCTACGGGCACGATTATGTCCCTCGGATTCAATAACACCCACGTCACCACCAACCAGCCATTCAGTACGCTGAGTCCAATCCTGAACACCAACTTTCAGTTCAAGCTCACCCAGCATTTATTGCAGGGCTTTGGTTTTCTCCCCAACACACGATTTATTCGCCTGGCAAAGAATAACCGGGAAATTTCCGATGTGGCGTTCCGCCTGCAAATCATCACCACCGTGGACCAGATCGAGAACATGTACTGGAATCTGGTCTATGCCTACGAGAACGTAAAGGTGCAGAAGGAAGCGTTGGCTTTTGCGCAGAAGACGATGTCCGACACGCAAAAACAGGTACAGATCGGCAGCATGGCGCCGATTCAGGTTGTGGGTGCGCAAAGCACGGTCGCGACCGATCAACAGGCGCTAATTCTGGCCCAGACCAATCTTGAGCAGCAGCAATTGCTGATGAAGAATGCCCTAAGTCGCACTCTGGTAGATCCGGCACTGGCCGACGCGGAAGTAATTCCCACCTCCGATCTCGCGCTTCCAGATCAAGAAGCGGTGATACCCACGCAGGATTTGATCAACGACGCGCTGAACCACAGGGCCGAACTGGCGGAATCGCGAATTGACCTCACCAACCGCGATATCAATAACAAAGCCGTGCGCAACGCATTGAGGCCGACTTTGGACCTATTCGCTTATTATGGCGGATCGGGGCTCGGAGGAAACCTGAACCCCAACGCGCAGCTTTGCAGTCCTACGAACCAGACTGCCTTCTGCGTAAATCCGGCTAATTTGCCGCCGCAATTCACTTCGTCCCGTTCCGTCGGTTACGGTACCGCGTTGGACAATCTGGTCACTTCCGCGGCTCCGGATAAGGGCGTGGGCCTGACTCTGAACATTCCAATCCGTAATCGGCTGGCACAGGCCGATCAGGTTCGCGCGGAATTGGAATTCCGCCAGGCTCAAATGCGGCTGCAACAGATTGAAAATCAGATTCGCATCGAAGTACGGGTCGCGCAATTTTCGCTCCAGCAGAACCGCGCGAGCGTGGAAGCCGCCAAAGCGTCGCAGGAATTCGCGCGCCAGACCCTGGATGCGGAGCAGAAAAAACTCGCCCTGGGCGCCTCCACTTCAACTCTGGTCTTGCAGGATCAGTCCGCATTGACCACTTCCGAGTCGAATCTTGTGTCTGCAATGGCTGCTTACGAAAAATCGCGCGTTGAGATGGACCGCGCGACCGGGCTGCTACTGGAGCATTCCGGAATTGTGATTGACGATGCCGAGCGCGGAGAGGTCACTCACATGCCACAGATACCGGATATCGCCCCGCGAAAAGACGTGGAGTCGGTGATGCCTGTATCAACAACGCCACCGGAGCAGGCCCCGCCCCAGCAGTAAACGGTTTCCAAGTCGCGGAAGATGGACGGAGTGCATGCCGGCGTGTTCCCATCTCCCGGCGTTCACGGTATTCTCTTTCCGTGACGATCTCCGTCGTCCTCATCACCCATAACGAGGAAGCGAACCTTCCCGCCACCCTCGCCGGCGTCTTGCCGTTAGTGCGCGACGGGCGCGGAGAAATCATTGTGCTGGATTCCGGTTCCACCGATCGCACGCTCGACATTGCACGCGAACATGGGGCGGCCATATTTGTCGAAACCTGGAAGGGATTTGCCGCACAGAAAAACTCCGCCATCGCCAAGGCTTCGATGGATTGGGTTCTTCAGTTGGATGCGGACGAAGTGCTGGAGCCAGGATTGGCGGACGAAATCCAAAGGTCTCTGATGGATAACCCAACGCCAGCCGGCTTCTGGATTCCCCGCAAAAATTTTTTCCTGGGCCGCTGGATCAAGCATGGCGGATTCTATCCCGATCCTAAGCTCCGTTTGTTTCGCCGGGGGGCGGGAAGTTTTGAGGAGTACGGAGCGCACCCAACCATAAAGGTAAATGGTCGCACGGGTAAACTCTCTCATGCGTTGCTGCATCGGGCGTATCCCACATTGTCCGGCTATGTGGATCACATGAACAGCTACTCTTCAATGGGAGCAAAAGTCCTCGTCGAAAGGAGATATCGGAGTTTCAGCGGCTTGGACATTGTAGCCCGACCTATGCTTACATTTCTCTACAACTATGTATTCCGTCTGGGCTTTCTGGACGGCCGCGAAGGCCTGCTGCTGCACCTCTATCATTCGGTATACGTTTCATGGAAATACGCAAAAGCGTGGGAATTTACAAAGAACCGCCAGCCATAGCTTGCCCCAACCTGCGACTTGCTCCTATCATCAAACTGTTGGAGTTGCGAACATGGCGGGCAACGACCTGACGAACTCGAAAGTAAAGGAAAGTACGGTTTCAGATGTTTTTGAAGGCCGTCATCCTTCCACCGGCGAAAAAGCCTGGGCGGAGAACGTCCTTTCCCCAGCTCTGGACAAAGCCCCTGAACGTCCCATCGGCTCGCCCACCGGCACGAACCTTGACGAACATGGCCGCGCCCGCTTCACGACAATTTCAGGTGTCCCCGTCCGGCGTCTTTACACGCCAGCCGATCTCCCCGCGGACTGGGATTACAACGAGTATCTCGGATATCCCGGGCAGCCGCCATTCACGCGCGGCATTCACGCAACCGGATATCGCGGAAAAATGTTCACCATGCGGCAATTTTCCGGCTTCGCGTCGCCCGAAGAAACCAACCAGCGCTACAAGTATTTGCTGAAAAGCGGCGGCAGCGGTCTTTCGGTTGCATTCGATCTGCCCACGCTGATGGGCTATGACTCCGATCATCCCGCAAGTGAAGGAGAAGTAGGCAAATGCGGCGTCGCCATTGATTCCCTCGAAGATATGGAGATTCTGTTCGACGGAATTGATCTCGAAAAGACCACAGTTTCCATGACCATCAATTCCCCCGCCTCGGTATTGTGGGCCATGTACCTTGTTGTTGCCGAGAACCAGGGCGCGGATTGGAAGAAGATTTCAGGCACCATCCAGAACGACATTCTCAAGGAATACATTGCCCAGAAGGAATACATCTACCCCCCCGCCCCATCAATGCGTCTGGTTGTGGATACATTTGAATTTGGATCGAAGTTCACTCCGCGATTTAATACGATTTCGATCAGTGGCTATCACATTCGCGAAGCCGGCTCGACCGCGCTTCAAGAGCTCGCCTTTACTTTGTATGACGGCGTTGAATACGTCGAGTGGGCGCGCCGGCGCGGCCTCGATGTGGACGAATTTGTTCCGCGGTTGAGTTTCTTCTTCAACGCTCACAGTGATTTCTTCGAAGAGATCGCGAAGTACAGGGCTGCCCGCAAAATCTGGTACCGGGTAATGAAGGAACGTTTTGGGGCAAAGAATCAGCGGAGCTGGCTGCTCCGTTTTCACACTCAGACGGCAGGCGTTTCCCTGCCCGCTCAACAGCCCTTGAACAACATCGCGCGGGTAGCCTTGCAGGCGATGGCGGCCGTCCTGGGCGGAACGCAGTCACTCCATACCGACGCCTATGACGAAGCGTTAGCCCTGCCCACCGAAAACGCGGCGCGGATCGCGCTCCGTACCCAGCAGATCATCGCCTATGAATCCGGCGTGACTCAGACCACAGACCCCTTGGGCGGTTCATATTTTCTGGAGAACTTGACGCTCACGATGGAAGAAGGCGCGTTCAATTATTTCGATCGTCTTGACGCCATGGGCGGAATGGTAAAGGCAATCGAACGGGGATATCCCCAGAAAGAAATTGCTGAAGCGTCCTATCAATATCAGCGGGCTGTCGAAGCGAAAGAAAAGATCGTGGTGGGCGTAAATGACTTCACGGTCCAGGAAGACCCGCCTCATATCCTGTATGTGGACGAATCTGTCGCGCGCCACCAAACCGCGAAACTCAAAGCGCTTCGGGCGCGCAGATCGAACGATGAAGTGAAACGCCGGCTCAATGCCTTGAAGGCCGCCGCCGCGAAAGAGCCCAGAACTGAAAACAGCCCGGCTATTTCTTCGTCGAACACGATGCCCTACATCATTGATGCGGTGCGAGCTTACTCTACCGTCGGGGAGATTTGCGCCGCCCTCCGCGACGTGTACGGCATTTATACCGAAGTAAGTGTTACTTAGTTACCTCGGTATACGGAGGAAACGAATGCGATCTCAGGTACTTACCTGATCCCGCCGATTCATAAAGTTTGAGAGGATGACTTGTCTTTATGGATCAGGAATTAGTCAAATGGCTGAACATGGTTTGGGGAGCGCTTGAGGAGCAGGACTCCGATAAGCGGGCCGAGATGCTGGTATACGCTAATGCTTTCCTTGAACAGACGCGCGGCCATGCCCCGGGCGGCGTCCCATTTTCCGTGATCGAACGCCCCGAGACTGCTCCAGTTTTTCCTTAACAGCCACTGGAGCGACCGGCGTCCTCGCAAGCCGAGCAACGCTCGGCAGCCTTGCATGAGAGACATTTCCATTGGCGGGCGGGTATGCCCGTCGCTCCATCAGAAGTTCTCGGCCTGTCGCCTATCCGGGTGATATTCTTTCCGTCAGCGTCGGAAGCACCCCATGCGTAAAGCGATTACTCATCTCAAGAAGTCTGATCCCATAATTTGCGACATTATCAAGCGCGTCGGGCCCTACCGGATCGAGTATGGCGATCCGGTATTCCACAGCCTCGCTGAAGCGATCGTGTATCAGCAATTGAACGGCAAGGCTGCGCTTACGATCTTCAAGCGTTTCGCGGCGCTCGCCGGTGAGCCACTGACTCCCCAAGGCATTTTGAAGTTGACGGATCAGCAGATGCGGGGCGCCGGCCTCTCCAAACAGAAGACTTCTTATCTGCGCGATCTCGCGCAAAGAACCCATCGCGGAGAACTCAATTTTGCGGGACTCTCGCATCTTTCTGACGAAGAAGTCATTGAACATTTGACCCAGGTAAAAGGGATCGGTGTTTGGACGGCCCACATGTTTCTAATATTTTCGCTGCGGCGCCCGAACGTTCTTCCGACTGGCGATTTTGGGGTGAAGATGGCAATAAAAAAGCATTACAAAAAGCGAAAGCCGCCGAATCCCAAGCAAATGGAGAACATTGCCAGACGATGGGAACCTTACCGAAGCGTGGCCTGCTGGTACCTGTGGCGGAGCCTCGATATCAAGACGATATAAATACTGCAAAGCCCGTGAATTGCGGGTTGCCCGCCGATACCGGGCGGTCGGGGGTCTTCACGGACATGTGTTTAAATGTAAACAATGAGTGAAGAAAAGATCCGCGTTCTTGTCGCCAAGCCCGGCCTGGATGGCCATGACCGGGGCGCTAAAGTCATTGCCAGAGCCCTCCGCGACGCCGGGATGGAAGTTATTTACACCGGCCTGCGCCAGACCCCGGAGATGATTGTTAATGCGGCGCTTCAGGAGGATGTGCACGTGATCGGGCTTTCAATCCTATCCGGCGCGCATAATGCAATCGTCCCACGCGTTCTCGAGCTCCTCAAACAAAATAAAATGGACGATGTTCTTGTCGTTTTGGGCGGCATTATTCCCGATCAGGATATTGCCAATCTCAAGAGCGCCGGAGTGGCCGCGATATTCCTGCCGGGGACCGCAATGGATCAGATTGTCCAATTCATCCGAACCAACGTCCAGCCTCGCGGCGTTCCCGCATCGAGTTAATGGCGGAAATCAATGTTTCCGCGCTGCGCAACGTTCTCGCGAAAGCGGTAGGTCCGGCGCCTTGGTATTGGGAAACCTTCCCGGCGGTTGCAGCGGCTAATGGACAACATTTGATCTGGTCACATCACGGCGATCACGGGCCGCTGGCATATCTGGTCACGCTCTCCGCAGAGCAGGAACCGGACAAAGCGTTGCTCGCGCTCAACACGTATTGTCGTCCATTCGTACTATCGCCTTCGCGGCTGGGCGTGTGGTGCCCTGAGGGCCGCAGCATTCGATTGGCGGCTTTCGATCCTGACGAACTGAAGCCATTTGATCTTGCCGAGATTGCCGGGTGGTTCAAGCAATCGAGCGACCGGCTTTATGCGGCGACCGCGCCGTTGGCAGACCTTGAAGTTCCGCTCGGATTGCCGGCGGGAATGCATAATATTGATGTCCCCTCTGACCTTCGCGCCGTGGACGAATTGATTGCACCAACGAGTTGTCCAGCCAAAGGAGTTGACGATCCAGCATTCGCTTTGTACGTTTTTTACTTGCAAGCCGGTTTGTTGGAGGTCTTGCCGCAGAAATGGTTCACGCAGAGTCAGTACGAAGTCGGAAGACAGTGGATCACAAAAGCAATGCGCGATCGGGAATCGCATCGCATCTGCGGCGAATGTTTCGGAGTAGGCGCATTCCTTCTTGAGGAGGATGGATGCCGGTTGGAGCGATGGATAGATCGAGCCCCATAGCTCCTTCATTGCGTCTATTTGTGCCTGTGGTATACCGTTAGCACTCTCGGATTGGTTTTCATGGCTGAGCGCGTTGAAACCGGCGCACCTCCGAACTCCCCGGCTATTGAGAGCCGCGTGGATCCTACCTCCGCCCGATTTGAAGCGAACATGCGCTTTCTGGCCGACCTCGTCTCCCAGGTTCGAAATGAAGAGGAAACCATTCGCGAAGGCGGCGGTCCGAAAGCGATTGAAAACCAGCACAGCAAGTCACGCTTGACAGTTCGCGAACGAATCAATTTGCTGACCGATCCCGCCTCGTTTTTCGAAATTGGCGCATACGCCGCGCACGGAATGTATGAAGAGTGGGGCGGCGCGCCGGCGGCGGGTGTTGTCACCGGACTGGGACGCATTCAAACGCGCATGGTGATGATCATCGCCAACGACGCCACGGTAAAGGCGGGCGCGTTTTTTCCCATGACGGCGAAGAAGGTGATTCGCGCACAAAACATCGCCATCGAAAATCGTATTCCCACCGTTTACCTGGTGGATTCCGCAGGGGTCTTTCTTCCGCTGCAAGAAGACGTCTTCCCCGATACGGACGATTTCGGGCGTGTGTTTCGCAACAATGCTGTTATGTCGGCCATGGGCATTCCTCAAATCGCTGCCATCATGGGCATGTGCGTTGCCGGAGGCGGATATCTGCCTGTGATGTGCGATCACGTATTGATGACCGACGGCAGCGGACTCTTTTTGGCTGGGCCGGCGCTGGTGCAGGCGGCAATCGGACAAAAAGTCTCCGCCGACGAATTAGGCGGCGCTGCCATGCATTCGGCGATCAGCGGAACCGTGGATTTTCGCGAGCCGAGTGATGAGAGCTGTTTGGAGCGTATCCGTGCCATCGTGGACAAGTGGGGATACCGCCGGCAGTCGCCGTGGGACCGCAAGAAGCCCGAGGCTCCCGCGCTTGCGCCTGAAGAAATTTATGGCATCTATGATTCGTCACCGGCGCGTCCCTACGACATGAAGGAGATTATCGGACGCCTGACGGACGGAAGCCGCTTCGACGAATACAAGCCCGAATATGGCAAAACATTAGTTTGCGGTTACGGCCGGATCGGTGGGTTCGCCGTCGGTATTGTCGCAAATCAGAAATTGCATGCCCAGGCAACCGATCATGAAGGGCGCAAGCGAACTGAGTTCGGCGGAGTGATCTACACCGAATCGGCGGAGAAGGCGGCCCGCTTCATTATGGATTGCAATCAAAACCTGATTCCGCTGGTTTTCATTCATGACGTCAACGGATTTATGGTGGGCCGGGATGCGGAGTGGAGCGGCATTATCAAAGCCGGAGCCAAAATGGTGAATGCGGTCTCAAACTCCGTGGTCCCGAAAATAACCGTCATTATCGGCGGATCATTCGGGGCCGGGCATTACGCGATGTGTGGCAAGGCCTACGATCCGCGTTTTGTCTTTGCCTGGCCTACGGCGCGATATGCCGTAATGAGTGGCGATTCCGCTGCGTCAACATTAGTGGAAATCAAAATCCGGCAATTGGAACGTGGCGGCAAGCAGTTGAGCGAACAAGAAAGAAAGGCGCTTTTCGAATCGGTCAAGCGGACATACGACGAGCAAACCGATCCCAGATACGGCGCAGCCCGCTTATGGATTGATAAAATCATTGATCCAATCGAGACGCGCGACGCCATCACGCAGGCTCTGGAAGCCGCTGCGTTGAATCCGGAGGTTGCGGAATTTAAGGTTGGCGTGCTGCAAACATGACCGGTTCCGTCAAACTCATCGAGTGCCCGCGGGACGCATGGCAAGGCCTGAAGACTCAGATTCCGGCCAACATCAAGACCGAATACTTGCGAACGCTGATCAGCGCCGGGTTCAAGCATATTGATGCCGTTTCGTTTGTATCTCCGACCGCCGTGCCGCAGATGTCGGATTCGGAAGAAGTGCTGAAAGAATTGGACCCGCCGGATGACGTTGAAATCATCGGAATTGTCGTCAACGAAAAGGGCGCTCAACGGGCAATCGAAACGCATTCGGTGCGAACGCTCGGTTTTCCTTATTCAATCTCGCCGACATTTTTGAGTAATAACCAGCATCAGAGCCTCGATGACGCGATTGACGAGATGGAGAAGATCAAAGACAAAGGTGAAGATTCGGGACTTGATATGGTGGTGTATGTTTCCATGGCGTTTGGGAACCCTTATGGCGACGAATGGAATGTTGACGAGGTGGTGAATGCGGTGGACATTTTCGAATCTTATGGGATTAAGATGATTTCGCTCGCCGATACCGTAGGAATTGCAACGCCCGCGCAGATCAGCGAAGTGGTTTCAAGTGTCCTCTCACGATTCAACTATCTCGAAATTGGAGTTCACCTTCACGGACGTCCCGAGCAGGCCGCCGAAAAAGTACTCGCCGCTTATGACGCGGGCTGCCGCCGCTTCGACTCGGCCCTGGGTGGATTGGGAGGGTGCCCTTTTGCCCAGGACGCTCTGGTCGGGAATGTTCCAACCGAGAAAGTAATCGAAGCGCTCGCTTCCCGGGGAGCGGAATTGCCGCCACTGAAGCCATTGGACGTACTGCTGCGGGCATCCGCCGAAATCGGCGCGAGATATACAAATTCATCTGCGGCGGATTAAACAAATATTTGCCATCCTGAAAACAAATATTTGTCATCCTGAGCGCAGCGAAGGACCTATGCATTTGCGAGTGCCTAAATAACTTTCCTAGACGGCGGCATCCATGGATTACCACACTATTCAACTCGCGCTCGACTCAAGCGTCGCGACCATCACCCTCAATCGCCCCGACAAACGAAACGCTATCAGCCTCCAACTGGTGGGCGAATTGATATCCGCAATGCAAGAGATCGAACAATCGAGCGCGCAGATTTTAATCCTCACCGGAGCGGGTAAGGCTTTTTGCGCGGGAATGGACTTGGACGAGCTTAAGTCTCTGACCGGAAAGACGCATCAGGAAAACATCCAAGATTCAAAGAGAATGGCGGGAATCCTCCGCCGGCTGTATGAATTTCCAAAAGTCACGATTGCCGCCGTGAACGGTGCAGCCATCGCCGGCGGTACCGGGCTGGCAACCATGTGCGACTTCACCCTTGCGGTTCCTGAAGCGAAGTTTGGGTACACTGAAGTTCGCATTGGCTTCGTTCCCGCAATTGTGTCGTCAATTCTGGTTTGGCAAGTGGGACACAAGATCGCACGCGATTTGCTGCTGAGCGGACGCCTCTTCGATGCCGCGGAGGCTTATCAATTCGGCCTTGTTAACGAGGTGGTTGAACCGTCAAAGCTTATGGATCGCGCACATGAGCTGGCGACTCAGCTGTTGGAAAATAGTCCGTCTTCGATGATGGCCACCAAGAAACTCATCAATAGTTTTATCTCGTCGCAACTGGATCAACAGATCAAGGACGCTGTTGAAGATAACGCCCGCATTCGAACGACTGCTGACTTTCGCGAAGGGATCAGTTCGTTTCTCGAAAAGCGAAAGCCACGCTGGACGGGCAAATGAGCGACGCGGCGCGAACTCCTCCGGCAATCTCTGAAACCAGACTGCGCGTGCGCTACGCGGAAACGGACAAGATGGGTGTCGTTTACCACGCCAATCATTTCATCTGGTTCGAAATTGGCCGAGTGGAGTTTCTGCGGCAGATCGGTTTCTCTTACCGCGAAATGGAAGAAAAGGATCAGTGCTTCATCGCGGTCGTGGACGCCCGCTGCCGCTACAAGGCTCCCGCGCATTATGACGACCAAATCGCAATCCGAACGCATCTTAAGAATGTGCGCGAATCGGCGATTCATTTTGGGTACGAAATCATAAGAGAGGACGATGGCCTCTTGTTGGCCGAAGGCGAAACAACGCACATAGTCACGAACGCCCTAATGGAGGCAACGAAGCTTCCGGAAAAGTATATGAAGGCCTTCCGCGGCGCCCAAGGCAAATAAGAGATAAAAAAACAATTTTGCAAGTCCTCCACATTAACGGGAACGATCTCACGCTCGAAGATGTCCGCGAAGTTGCGGTTTCCCTGCGTCCGGTACTGCTCGCTCCAGATGCGAGGGAGTCGGTCGTCCGCGCGCGCAATGTCGTTGAGGCATTGGTCGCGAGCGATAAGACTTCTTACGCCATCACCACGGGCGTAGGCAAGTTGAGCGACGTTCGAATTGCCGGCGAACAAATCCGCGAACTTCAAATAAATTTGCTACGCTCGCACGCGGTGGGCGTCGGCGAACCGCTCTCGCCCATTGAGACGCGCGCGATGATGCTCCTACGGGCCAATTCACTTTCCAAAGGATATTCCGGCGTCCGACCCGTGATCATTGACACGCTTTGCGAGATGCTCAACCGGAACGTGATCC
This sequence comes from Terriglobales bacterium, assembly GCA_050746185.1. Taxonomy (GTDB): domain Bacteria; phylum Acidobacteriota; class Terriglobia; order Terriglobales; family Acidobacteriaceae; genus PALSA-188. Next base: position 51,861 of record JBOGLA010000031.1, read on the forward strand.
CGTTCGTTCCTTCTCAGGGAAGCGTGGGCGCGAGCGGCGACCTGGCTCCGCTGGCACATTTGGCCTTGGTTCTCATCGGCGAAGGCGAATGTTTAGACGAAAAAGGCGCGCGGATCACGGGCGGCGAAGCCTTGCGCCGGGCTGCGATCAATCCACTCACTCTTGAGGCCAAAGAAGCGGTTTCGCTCATCAACGGGACGCAGGGCATGCTGGCTCTGGGTGTTCTCGCAGTGCTCGCCGCGGAGAATCTGGTTGATTCCGCCGAGGTCATCGCCGCCATGACCCTCGATGCGCTTCATGGTACGGACGCGGCATTCGACACGCGTATTCATCAAGCTCGTCCTCACCCTGGACAGATCAAGACAGCCGCCAATTTGCGCAAAATGTTGGAGGGCAGCAAACTCCGCGAATCGCATCGCGATTGCGGGCGAGTGCAGGACGCGTATTCCTTGCGATGCATACCGCAGGTGCACGGTGCGGTCCGCGACACGCTGGCTCACTGCCGGCGTGTTATGGAAATCGAGATCAACTCCGCCGTGGATAATCCCCTGGTGTTCACGGCTCACGCAGGGGCGGACGCCTCCGTCCGCTCAGTCGAGCGTAGCTCGACCACAATCGAGGGCGAGGTAATTTCCGGTGGTAATTTTCACGGCGAGCCGCTCGCGTTCGCGCTTGATTTTTTGGGAATAGCTCTTTGCGCCCTGGCGGGAATCTCGGAGCGGCGCGTAGAAAGGCTGGTGAATCCTGCTTTGAATGAGGGATTACCGCCGTTTCTTGCGTCCGGCGCAGGATTAAATTCGGGATTCATGATGCCTCAAGTCACCGCAGCTGCGCTGGTCAGCGAAAACAAGATTTTGGCGCATCCCGCGTCTGTGGATTCGATCACCACGTCCGGCAACAAAGAAGATTATGTTTCCATGGGAATGACGGCGGCTCTGAAACTAAGACGAATTTTGGACAATACGCGCAACGTTCTGGCAATCGAGGCGATGGCCGCAGCTCAGGCATTGGATTTTCTGGCTCCCCTAAAGACAGGAAAACGTGGTCAAACGGCCCACGCCGCCATCCGGTCAGTTTCTTCGGCCATGGAAAAGGACCGCGTGATGTATGAAGACTTCGCTCGCATCGGAAAGTTAATTGCCGATGGAAAGATTGCGGAAGCCTTGCGATGAAACCTGAACGCAGCTTCGCCAGCGATAATAATGCGGGTGTTCACCCCGAAGTCCTCGATGCCATTGCGAAGGCAAACCACGGCCATGCCGTAGGCTACGGCGATGACAAATATACCGATGCTGCGGTCCGCAAGTTTAAAGAGCAATTTGGCTCTGACATTGATGTTTTCTTTGTGTTCAATGGAACCGCAGCAAACTGCCTCAGCCTGAAGGCTTTCACAAAGCCTTACAACGCGATCATCTGCGGCGAGGCATCGCATATTTATACGGATGAATGTGGAGCGCCTGAAAAATTCACAGGATGCAAGCTCATTCCCGTCGCGACCAATGCCGGGAAGCTGACCGTGGAGGCGGTCAACCGTGCCTATCACGGCATTGGAGATCAGCATCACGTCCAGCCTCGTGTGATTTCGATCACTCAGACCACCGAAGTGGGGACGGTTTACAAGCCTCGTGAAATCGAGGCGATTGCGCGCTTCGCCCATGATCGCAAGATGTCTCTTCACATGGACGGAGCGCGCATTGCGAACGCCGCCACAAGTCTCGATCTGAGCCTGCGCCGGTGCACGCGCGATTTGGGAGTTGACGTTCTCTCCTTCGGCGGAACAAAAAATGGCCTGATGGGCGCGGAAGCGGTAATCTTCTTCCAGAAAAACCACAGCCAAGATTTTCTGTATTTGCGGAAACAAGGGATGCAACTAGCTTCCAAAATGCGCTTCATCGCGGTGCAGTTCGAAGTTCTTTTATCGAACAACCTGTGGCTGAAGAGCGCCCTGCACGCGAATAAAATGGCGCAATTGCTGAAAAAACAACTGCAAAACATCCCGCAGATTAAAATTGTTTATCCGGTCGAAGCTAACGGAGTTTTTGCGCAAATACCTCGCAAGGCCATCGCGAAAGTGCAGAAGAGCTATTTCTTTTACGTCTGGGATGAAGAGGAGTCCATCGTGCGCTGGATGTGCTCATTCGATACCACGGAACAAGACGTGCGGGAGTTTGCCCAGTTTGTAAAGGCTACGGTCAAGGGCTAGCCGGCAGGTTACCGCGCCTAGTCTGGGCCGCTTCCAGCCGCCCAAGCCAGACCGTCTGCAACTGCTCCCGCGTTAATCAATTTTTCTACCTTCCAATCCGAAAGTCGAATCGCAGCGATCTTCCTGCTGGAATCGCAAGAGACGTACACCATGCGACCATCGGGACGAACGAGGACCTCCTGCGGAGCGGCTGGCACGTCAATCGTGCGGACGACTCTCATCGCGCCCAAATCCACCACCGCGACCTGGTTGATGTCCGGGAGAGCGACGAAAAGCCAGCGGCCATCCGGCGTGGGAGCAGTTCCATATCCGGTCCCGGGCAGTGAAATCCATGTCTTCACTTTGTTTGTGGTTGTGTCAATGACCGCGAGTTGAGTTTTCGCCTGATCCGAAGTGAAAGCCTCGCGCCCATCCACGGATACCGAGATGCGTTGAACCTGGGAGGAGACCGGGATCACCGCCACAGTCTTTCGCGCCAGCATGTCTAAAACGGAAACAGTGCCGGGGCCAACGTTCGCGGTGTAACCGCGCCGTCCATCTGGCGAAATCGCCAGCATGTGTGATTCTGGTTGTCCGGTGGGGATGGTGCCCAGAATCTTTAATGTCGCCGGATCAATCACTGTAACGGCATTTTCAAGCTCGGTAGTAACGTACAGCAGCCCATCCTTCGGGCCAAAAACCGCGCAGTGCGGGCGGACGCCCTGCCCGAGATCAATATTGCCGATCTGCTTTCGCGCTGCAATGTCCATCACGACGATATTGCGCCCGTCGGTCCCGGGCTTTCCCACGCCTGAGTTGCCATATATCGGCACAAAGGCGATGCGGCCATCAGGCGAAGCGGCAACTTCGTGTCCGGTGACGCCGTCTTCGAGGACGGCCGCGACTTGACGGCCGGCCTTCGGATCTACGATGCCAAGCGTGTGTTCCCCCTTGTTGGCGACGAGCAAGACTGCCTTCCGAGAGGCGTGCGCAGGGTGAGTTTCAGTGTGGGCTGGCATAGTTGTCCCAATCACGGTCAGGAGCAAAGGAAGAATTGCGAGATTTAAGGATCGCATGGCGAGCTCGGCTAATGACCGTTTGCAACCTGGGAAGTTTACCTCACATTCGGTTTGAAGCCGGTTTCCGGGGTATACCCCCTCCCCACTACCTAAATACCTAGATCTTTGAGAACAAAGGATTTAGCCAAATGCGTCCCGCCAAATCTTTGAGTAATAAGGAGTTACAGGCAAAATCTCGGAATTATCCACTTGAGAGACCCATCGCAATTTGGTAGGATCGCGGGGTTATGAGCCTAACGAGCCGATTGCCTCTTGCCCTTATTCTTGGGCTTGGCAGTCGGCTTTTTCTTTTCTCGCTCTGGCATCCGCACTTGGCCCAGCCCGGTTACGGCTTCTTCAAAGCTCAGAGGGGCTAACGATATTGGTTCCCCCACTCTGCCATGCGGATTCCGGGCCGCGACGCGTTGTGGCCTTGATTTCACGATGTGGGTAGTGTACCAGCCACTGCAAGCCTCGGTGTTTACCGTTACCTAGCCGACGTTTACCGTTGACACACCGATACAGCTCGGTCTAAAGTTAGGAAACTCGGGAGAGGACAATGAAAAACAGGTTAGAGAGCATCATGCAAGCCGAAGAACGTCGGGCAGAAAAGGTACAGGAGCTAAACGCGCTCTTGCAAGACCCCGATCTCGCCGACTACGTAGCGAAGTTGTTCGGAGAGCCGCTCACGGGCATCTCTTCGCAACCCGCGCAAGCGCCCGCAAACGTCAATGGACACAAGCTGAAGAGTCTGACGTTGACTCCCGCGCTCAAGTTCATAGCCGATAGCCTACCGAAGCGGTTCTTGGTCCCAGAGGTGGTCAAGACGATGCAGGAAGGGGGCTTCAACTTTGGCAAACGTAATCCTGTGCCTGCGGTTCGGGACTCTCTTTATCTCTTGTGCCGGGGAGAGAAACCCATCTTTCGTGTAGCCATTAAGGGAGAAGGAGGCAAGCCGAATACGTACGAACGAATTTGATTGTGCGTCCCGGCCCTGCGGTGTCCAAGACCACGGGGCCGGGGGTGCTCCTCAAGCTGCGGTGTCCAAGACCACGGCTTGGGGTCGCGGTAGTGGCGAAAGTAGCAGACGCGCTAGCCTTGGGAGCTAGTGGGATGCCTCGGGAAGAGGGTATACATCCCGTGCGGGTGCAAATCCCGCCTACCGCACCAATTTTAGAACGAGCCTCATTGTAATGCTAGTGGCTTTCGGAGTGTCAACCGTTTTCCGTCGCAAGCCTTTAACGCTAGGTCTGCCCGTTGCGAGTCCGTGACCTTTCTGCTGTTGTAACGAAAATCAAATTCATTCAAATACTGCTGTAAAAATGGCCTTCCCACGTGATGGTAGGTACCGTAGATACCTCTCTTGAGCAGGCTGAAATAGCCCTCAATCGTGTTCGTGGTGATGCACATTCCGTTTTCATGCCGTACATATTCCTCGGCCCTGTGGTTCACTTGATCGTGTTTGCGATCCTTAAGGGCACCTCTGAGGGCAGTGGAGCTATCCGTCATCACATGGGCATCTTCTGCAATCATCTCTTCAACTATGGGCCTAAGATTGTCTGCTGTGACGCGCGGGACATGTCGGGATCGAACATCACCGCCGCGCTGGAGAACCGAAAATACAGAAGCCTTATTCGAGTTCACGGCTCGATACTTTCCCTTCTTGCCGTCACGTGGTTTGTAGCTTCCGACACGAATTTCCCCCCCCACGTAGGTTTCGTCACATTCCACAACGCCCCCCAATTTCTCAACCATTGGATGTTGCGTCATGGCGAATCGAATACGATGAAACATAAACCACGCCGTTCGATAGGAGACCTTGCGGCCATAGTAGGTTGCGGTCATCCGGTGAAACTGATATGCGCTCATTCCCTTCTTGCTAGAGCACATGAGGTGAATCGCGTAAAACCAGATGTTCAACGGGATATGCGAATCCTCGAAGATCGTTCGCATCGTGACGGTGAATTTTTTCCGGCAGCCCTTGCACTTGTAAAGTCCGGGCCGAGTCGTCTTACCGTGTAGCAGATACGCTTCACCGACCAGCCCACAGTGGGGGCAGACCGGGCCGCTCGGCCATAGCTGCTTCTCAAAGAATTCCCGCGCGGCATCTGGATCGTTGAACAGTTTGGCTTGGCCTGTCGTTTCCATGCTCAAATCCTACCGAAAATACATGGGTCTGTCAAGTGCATAATTCCGCAAAATCTAGATAGATAAGGACTTGCATTATCTTTGGCGTCTTTTCAGTTCGTGTCCATTTCTCAAACCCTGTCCATTTCTCAAATCCCATAGTCACTATTAGTGACGGATAATGAAAACGAGGTCAAACGCGGAAGTACACGGCGAACATCTCTTCGGAGGCCCTGAATGCTCTGGTTCTATGAAGCTTTCTTTCCTGTGGTATGGATCGCCTTTCTTGTCTATTGGCGGATCAAGGCCGCTGGGACCAAAACCACCCAACGCACAGAGCCGGCGGCCTCGGCGATCCTGCGGGCCCTCACCTTCCTGATCGTGATCGCCATGCTCTCGACAACTCGCATCCCGCTACCCTGGCTCTATCGCCAGCTCTGGCCGTCTGGCATCTGGCCCTTTTGGATTGGAGCTGCTGTTACCGTCTTCGGCCTTCTCTTCGCCGTTTGGGCGCGCCATCACCTCGCCAGCAACTGGAGCAGCGCTGTCACCATTAAACGGGGTCACGAGTTGATTACCACCGGCCCCTATGCGCTGGTCCGTCACCCCATCTACACCGGCATTCTGGCCGGATTTCTTGGCACCGCGATTGCGCTCTCCCAGGTGCGCGGGGTCATCGGTTTCGTCCTAATATTCGTCGTGCTCTGGGCCAAGGTCCGCAAGGAGGAGGAGTGGATGCGCTCCCAATTTGGTGAGACGTATACCACCTATGTCCATCAGACCGCCGCGCTGGTGCCGTATCTCTTCTGATTGACCTCAAGAATGCGAATGTGAAGTTTGGGGATCGTGTCGAAATCCGAAATGCCCCACACAACGAACACCGCGTTGTGCGGGCCACCCGTCCTCAACTTATAGGGCAGAAAACCCAAGCAATATGGGTCCGTCGTACCCACCCTTGCAAAGAACGCAAGGATGGGGCACCCTCTGTCGTGTGATATCCGGGAAAATCAAAGGCGGGCCACCCGGCATTGAAGCAAGCGGTCGAGCTGGCGGCCCGACTGAAGATTTACGCCTATGATGCGTATGTGGTGGCGTGCGCCGTCAATCAAAGAGCGCCGCTTCTGACTTTGGACAACGGATTGAGAACGCGTGCACGCGAATTGAAGCTGGATGTGTTGGAGGTAAATGTCCCATGAAGTCTTATACCTACTCAGAGGCGCGCGGCAACTTTGCCACGGTGCTGGAAGAAGCTGAGCGGGACGGCGCGGTGGAAATACGCCGCCGGGACGGTGCATTGTTTCGCATTCTTCCGGCGCGGAAATCGAAGGCCTCGCCGCTGGATGTGAAGGGCGTGAAATTGAAAGTCTCCGCCAACGATCTGGTCGCGATTGTGCGCGAAGGACGCGAGCGGAATTGAAGGGCGGTAGAAAAGCCTTCATCCCGATCCCGGATGCAAACCTGTTCCTTTGCGGCCTCGGCTCAAGTGTGCTGGAACTGGGCGGTGAGAGCGGCGCGGACCGCCATCCCACTGTTTATCCTGCTGTTTTTTCCCCGGTCATACGTTGAGTATGTGCAGAAGCTTGGCCATGAGGCGCCTGGAATCTATTCGTAGACCTTTGTGCAATGGGGTGCGTCCCGTCTGTCCCCGTATTTCCAGAATGGAAAAATAGCAGCGGAATGTTTTAATTCGTCGTGAAAGTTTGCCGGATTATGCCTGATAAGCGCTCTTGTGGTGGCCGATCGGCAAAGAATAGTATCTCTTCGGAGGTCGAACGTTATGCTGCAAGGTATGTTTGGGCAGAAATTGGCGCAGCACTTCTCTTTACCCTCGTCATCATCACTGCTGCTTCGCGCTGAGTCGAATACTCACATCGCCATGACACGCATGACGATGCCGAATGGTTTTCCAGGACCCACTCCGCACATCCCCCCAGAGAAGGCCTTTTCGATCTCGGTTCATTTGCGCCGTCCCGTAAGCGTCAAGGGTTGGGGAACCTGGCTTGACGGACGTTTTCATCGCGTTGCGGAATGGGATGTGGGCGGAATTCAGATTTTTGATATGGAGTCGGAGCCGGTCGCACTGCGGACATCGGGTTTCGATTCAGTCCACACCTACGTACCTCGGTCTCTTCTCGATAGGTTTAGCGACGAGAGTGAAGAAAAGAGGGTTCGCACCTTACAGTGCACTCCGGGAACGAAGGATGATGTGATTCTCCACTGGGCACGGATGATGATGCCCTACTTTGATCGTACGGTACATCTTCCGCGCTTGGTCCTCGATGAAATGATCATGTTGCTCTGCGCTCATCTGACTCGGACCTATCAGGATCTGGTTCAGCCCCCAGAAGTTGTCACCGGAGGACTAGCTGTCTGGCAGCAAGATCGAGCAATCGAACTGCTGCATGAGCATTTGGATGGGGGTCTTGCACTTCCCGATTTGGCCAAAGAATGCGGCCTATCGCCAGGTCGTTTTATGCGCGCCTTCAAGAAGTCATTTGGTGTTCCGGTACGTCGCTACCTGCTTCAGAGACGAATTCAGGCCGCGAAGTCGGTGTTGTTGCACTCCGATAAATCCTTGCTTACGGTTGCATTGGAAGTAGGTTTCTCTGATCAACCAGCCTTCAATCGAAGCTTCCGTGAGATTGTCGGAACTTCGCCCGGACAGTGGCAAAGAGCAAACGCGCCGATGCCGAACGCATTCAAACTGCTTGCCTAGGACTAAAGGTCAAAGGCCGTTGGCCATAAGGCAACACCGGACTTTTGCAAGCACCACAAGCAATTCCTGAAGCGAAGTGAGAATCTCGCTGGCAGTCCTGCCAGTTGAACCACACGGAAAGTCCAAATCGCGACAGTTTCGATCAAGACGAAGCTCGAAATCTTCCGAAATAATCAGATGCGTAGATTTAGTTCGGCGGTGTTAGAGCCGAGCTCTCGCGCGCATGTTGCATTCGCAGGAAAAGCACTTCGAAGTGAGCGAGTGAGTGAAACACCGGATCGAATCATTTCCGTTGGGACCTGAACGGGAATTTGGAGGATGAAGATGGGAAGCACGTATAGGGCAGTGGAAATATCTTCACCGGGCGTTTTCTCGTTGGTCGAAAGGAAGATTACCGCCCCCGGTGCTGGGCAGGTGCGTATCCGCCTGGAGGCTTGTGGGGTGTGTCACTCAGATTTGGCAACTGTGGCAGGGCAGTTTCCCGGCCAGTCTTACCCGCGTGTTCCGGGCCACGAGGCGATTGGCCGGATAGAAGAGGTTGGTCCCGGCGTCACAACTTGGAAGGTTGGCCAGCGTGTTGGAGTCGGCTTCTTCGGAGGCGAAGACGGAACCTGCGAGGCCTGCCGCCGTGGTGAAACAGCCTACTGCCAGAATCCCATCTTCACCGGCATCACCAGCGACGGTGGCTACGCCGAGGTGATGATCGCGGAGGCGCGAGCGCTGGCTCTGATACCGGACGAACTCAAATCAGAAGATGCAGCCCCGCTGGTATGTGCCGGCATTACGACCTTCAACGCACTGCGTAACGCCGGGCGTGCGGGCGACACCGTTGCCATCCAGGGAGTAGGAGGCCTTGGCCACCTTGGGGTGCAGTTCGCGCGAAAGATGGGCTTTCGTACCGTGGCGATCGGTGGAGGCCCCGACAAGGAGGGCCTTGCAAAGAAGTTAGGGGCGCATGTCTACATCGACGCCAAGGCGGGCGATGCAGCGGCGGCGCTGCAAAAACTCGGAGGCGCCAATGTCATCCTGGCGACCGCGCCCAGCGGATCCGCGATTGGTAGCCTGCTTCCCGGTCTTAAAGTTCGCGGCACACTTGTGGTGGTCGGAGTCTCGGACGATGCAATCCCACTTACCGGCGTACCGCTGGTCTTCGGTGGACGCTCAGTTGTCGGCAGTCTCACAGGAAGAGCGATCGAGACCCAGGACACTCTCGATTTCAGCGTGCTCACCGAGGTTCGCCCCATGATCGAAACCCTCCCGCTGGCAAAGGCCGAGGAAGCTTACAAGCGAATGATGGCGGGCAAGGCGCGCTTCCGAATGGTGCTGGTCATGGGTCAATAGGGACCACCTTAAACGAAAGACCAACAGTCTCTAAAAGGAGCATACGACATGAAGGCGCAACTATTACCCGAGAAATCGGACGAGGTCGTGAATCAGTTTTGGGATCTTTTTGACCGGCAAAAGGCGTACTTCAATTCCGACGCGACCAAAACGTACGAGTGGCGCATCGAGCAGCTGACAGTTCTCCAAAACTTGGTGAACGAGAACGCTCAGGCACTGGAGGATGCGATGGGCAGCGACTTCAAAACTGCAAGTCAGGAAAAAGTTTTCGAGATCATGGCTCCCGTAGGAACCGCCGCCTTCGCGAAAGCCGATTTAAAAGAGTGGATGAAGCCCGTCGATGTAGTTGTTCCCAAGGCTCTTCGGGAAAGCGGGCATACGGCCAAGGTTTATCGAGAGCCGTACGGAGTCACTTTGGTGATTGGCCCGTTCAACGGCCCGTTGACGTTGCTTTTCGATCCGGCGGTCCAGGTTATTGCGGCGGGAAATCCATGCATCCTCAAGCTCTCGGAGGGCTTGCCCGCCACAGCCAAACTTCTGCTGGATCTCATACCAAAATACTTTGAGCCCCGCTCAGTTGCCGCGGTCGCGGGAAGCAAAGACGAAGTTACGGAACTTCTCAAGCTGCCGTTTGACTTTATCTTCTTTACCGGGAGCGTCAAGGTGGGCAAGATCGTCATGGAAGCGGCCGCCAAAAACCTGACCCCCATCCTGCTCGAACTCGGCGGCCAGAATCCTGTCTTTGTCGATGCGACCGCGAATATTCCGGATGCCGCCAAGAAGATCGTCTGGGGTAAGACGGCATGGGGCGGGCAATGGTGCACGTCGCCTGGATACGCTTACGTTCACGAATCGGTCGTCGACAAGTTCATTGCCGAATGCAAGAAGGCCCTAATTGAGTTGTACGGAACCAATCCGAAGAACAACTCAGACTACTCGCGCATCATCAGCCCGAAAGCGGTTGAGCGCCTGGCTGGCCTGATTGATCCAAAGAAAGTGATTGTGGGTGGCGCGTCTGATCCGAAGGCACGCTACATCGATCCGACAATCCTTTATCCCGTGACCTGGGAAGATCCGATCATGGAGGACGAAATCTTTGGACCGCTTCTGCCGATTCTCACTTACAAAGACATGGGTGCGGCCATTCGTGAGATTAAGAAGCACCCGAAGCCCCTTTCTGGATTTCTGTTCAGCCGTGACCAGAAAGCGATCGATCATTTCCTCGCCAGCCTGTCATTCGGCGGCGGAGCGATCAACCAGGTGAACATTCATCTGTTTATCGAAAGCATGCCTTTCGGAGGAGTTGGATACTCCGGCATTGGTCACTACTACGGCAAGGATGGCTTTGACGCTCTCACACATGCAAAATCGGTCCTGATTTCACCGCCCGACGTAGCCATCGAACATTTGTTCCCGCCCTATACAGAGGAGAAAGTAAAAGCACTCAGCCAGTGGTTTGAATACTAAAAGAAAAGGTTGAGGGACAAAGAATATGGGAAAACCGGGGGCAGGACGGAACCTCCCCCGTGCCGCCTCGCTAACCTTCGTCGGGTGGATTAGCGTCGGCGAGGAAGTCCCTTTGCCGAGACCTCGGATCCAGCTGGTTCACGGAACGGTTCCACAGAAATGCGCCGGTAACGCACTTCCAGTACGGTCAGGTATTCAGTACCGCCCGGTAATTGAAGGACTACGCTGTCACCCGCTGCCGACTTCATCAACGCGCGCCCCAGAGGTGACACCCAACTGATGTGGCTGCGGTTGAGATCAACCTCATCGGTACCTACGATACTCACCACTCGCTCGGCTCCCGCGGCATTGGCGTAGCGCACGGTCGCTCCGAAGAATGCCCTCGTCTTTGTCTTTGTCTTTGTCTCTGCCTGTGCCTGCCCCGGGCGCAATTTTGAGAAGGCTCTGGGAGCTTCCGGGTCCACCACTTCCGCGGCTTCGATTCGCTTGGTGAGAAAGCGAATCCGCCCATCAATCTGCCGCAGCCGCCGCTTGCCGTACTGATAGTCGGCGTTTTCACTGCGATCGCCGTTGCCGGCAGCCCACGCCACCACCTCCGTCACGGCCGGGCGTTCCCGGGTGAGCAGAAAGCGGTGCTCATCTTTGAGGCGCTGCAGACCATTCGGCGTTATGTAGTTCTTGACCGGCGTCGCGGGCTCGTCCGGTTGTGGTTTTCTGGTAAATCCTTTCCGCATCGCGTAGTCCTTCGAACCAGGTCCTTCCAGTTGGATTAGGTTATCTCATCAGGCGGGCCAGCCAGCCACGAAAGCGTGAACGAGCGGCGGGAACACTTTGTCCGACCGTCGAACTGCGCCACTCAAGCCAAAACCGGGCTTGAATGGGCCACCGCTAAGATCGCAAGAACAGAACGGCCCGCGCTTTAGGCACGGGCCGTTCCGGTGGACTGCTTGGGATTGACCAAGAGGTGGTCACTCATCGTGGCTACCTTCGGCGGAACTTCCGGGTTGTTTCCTGAAATCCGGCGCGACCTCACGCCGGGCGGAAATCAATCCTTATTCACGGATAGTTGCGAAGCACTCAGAGCGACCGCTCTAAGTCTCAGCCACCTCACCTGGTCTTTTGCATATACCACTACAATCAGAACTTGTCATCCGACCACCTCCTTTCCGGTGTAATTGCAGATTAAAACGAAACCGATTCAAGAGTCAAATTCGTTATGTCACGCACGTGCCTTATCAATCATCGCCTCCCAAATGCCTTGAGATTTCAGAACCAGTTCAACCGCCTCGCGGATGGCGCCGTGGCCGGCGAGGGCTTTCGTAGTGAAGTGCGCAGCCTTTTTTACCTCAGGCACGGCATCGCCCACCGCGATCGCCAGACCGGCGCGGCGCATGATGGGGATATCCGGAAGATCATCGCCAATATAGGCGACGGCGGACTCCGGAAGGCGCGTTATCTGGAGAATCTCTTCATAGGCCGGCATCTTCAGCGCCTGTTTCATATAAATAAACTCCATCTTCATTTCCCGGGCGCGGCGGAGCAGAGCCGCGCTTTCGCGGCCGGTAATGCAGCCGGTACGGAGCCCCGCGGTCTGCGCCAGGGTGAGGCCCTGGCCGTCATGAGCATCAAACGTCTTAATTTCGAGAGCTGTATTGTCGGCCAGCGAAAGCAGAGTCACGCCGCCGTCCGTCATGGTACCGTCCACATCCATGAGCAGGACCTTTATCTGCGCCGCACGTTTCTTGAGCGCGGCAGAGATTTTGAGAGAAGGGGCCAAGGAGCTTTAGTTTAACTGATGCAGAGCCACTGTCTACGCGCGATCTCAAGGCGTTCCGTATAATTGCCGGTAGACACTGGCGTTCCGCAGGATGGCCTGCACATATTCCCGAGTCTCAGTGAATGGGATGGACTCGACAAACTCCTGAGGATCACGGTACTTTCCATCTCCGAGCCAGCTTTGCACGCGGTCCGTACCGGCATTGTAGGCGGCCAGTGCGTATTCGAAGGCGCCGAACTTATCCACCATGGCCCGGAAGTAACGCGTACCGAGTTCGAGGTTGACGCCTGGAGTGAATAGCTGGGCAGTTTTGTAGTGTTTGATTTTTTGCTGCCTGGCAAGCGTCTTCCCTACCTTGGGAAGCAGTTGCATCAGTCCGACGGCATCCTTTCGAGACACGGCATTGGGATTAAATTCCGACTCCTGACGGATCAGAGAAGCTACGAGATATGGATCGAGCGCATTCGTGGATGAAAATTTCTTCAAGTCGAACCAATAGGGCTTGGGGAAAAGCGCCTCCCAATATGACCGAGGCAATGCATCCAAATCCACGGCGAAATAGTTTGGGACGGCATGCTTCAATACCTCGATGGCCATGTCATAGCGTCCCGCGTCTTCATACATGCGGGCTTCTTCGGCGGGCAGCCAATCCCCTTTGTCAGATTCGGCAACGGCTTTCAATTCGCGCATGGCAAAATCGAGAAGCGCGCCGTTTTCCAGCAAGCGCCCTTTCTGTACGCGAAGATCGTCAGCGGGGGCATTGTCATCCTGCACTGTGGGATCGTCGGCCATGGGCGGCACGTGGTCCAGCAAAGCGTAGTGCTGCAGGGGACCATTCAAATTGATCTTGTGCAATTGTTCGCGGGCAAGTTCCCCGTAATAGTAATTTCGGAATCTCAACGACAACTTTTGATAATAGGCGGCGGCCATTGCCGCATCGCCATCTTCCTGCGCCAGCCGAGCCCGCCAATATAAAGCGGCAGGGATTTCCGACGAATTCGGATACAGGGCGATCTGATTCTCAAATTCCCTCTTGGCCTCAATCGTGCGGCCCTGGCGCAGACTCAGCCAGGCGACCTTCCAATGCGCGTAAGAAGCTCTGGCGGCGTTGGGGAATCGTGCCTGCATCTCACGATAGGAATCAATCGCGTGATCGTAATCCGGTCTCAACAAGTAAATATTGCCGGCTGCGAGCAAAGCCTGCTCTAGATAGGGACTCGCGGGGTCTACCTGGCGGAGTTGGCTCAAGATTTGAAGAAATCCGTCGTCATCATTTTCGCCGCGCGCAAGCTCGCCCAGATTGAACAGGCGTCCGGCATTGATTTCCGGCGGCGAATTGGGAACGGACTCGAGGGCTTGCTTTGCCTCCTTGTTACGCCCGGCGTGACGCAAGGCCTCGACCATGGCCAATTGCAGAGCGGGACGGCCAGCAGGCGCCGTTTCATCCAGCAACGCGCGGTATTCGTCCGCCGCCTCGCTGTATTTTTTCCCTTTCTCCAGTAAGTCGGCTCGTGTCATTCGCTGGAGAAGCGGCGCCGAAGATAGCGTTGCCGGAGAGACTGCTTTTAATTCTTGTCCAGCCTGCGCCGCCTCAAAACTGAGGGGCATGGTGAAATACAGATTGCTGAAAACTGCGGCTGCCCTGGTAGTGTCTCCGCTGGCCGCGTATGCCCGTCCGAGAGCCAACTCGACATCGGCGCGGATCGGCTTGCGATTCTGTTCCAACAGCGCGGTTGCCGCTTGCGGTTGACCCTCCCCAATCAGAAGATTCGCATATAGCAGGCGCGCGTCGGTAACCAAAAGCGATTCGGGATATTTCTTCTCGAAGTCGCTCACCACAGCGATCGCTTCCGGGATGCGTCCGGTTTGGAAGTAGGAAGCGGCGCGATAGTAGTCCACGTAATCGCCAAGATCTCCGGCGTGAGGATGAGCGCGGCTTAAGGCAGGAATAGACTGCGCGTAGTCATGATCCCGTATGTGGGCGTATCCGACCACCAGCCAAGCCAGAGCTCCCGCATCTTCGCCGGCGTGCCGGCGCGCGTACGCCTCGACTCCCGCGTAGGCTGCGGGAGTGCGATCTTGGAGCAATTGCCGAGCCATGGGCTTGAGGCTGCTGGATGCTACAAAGGCCAGGCGCATACGGCGCAAACGAGGCGAACTTCGCGACCGTCGTTTCGGGCTCGGATGATGAGTTTTCTTCCTGGCTGTCCGGGCGGCGGTGCCGGACGGCTGGCCCAGAGCCGGCAGGGCTATCGTAGGAAAACACCCCAGCAAGGCAAACAGGATGGTTATGAAAGCAAATCGCAGGCAATACACAACAGGACGCTTCAATTTCTTGCTCAGTGCGGATAGTTTACACCCAGAAGCGCTACGTTATCCTCGGCGAGGCTGCGAACGAGTTCCTGACTGAAATAATCGGCGTCGGCGGCAGCGGAATGACCGTATCTTTTCTGGTACGTAGCGCGGCTCTTTTCGATGTCTTCCTTCAGCCGGTCATACAAATCGCTACTCTTGCGTCCTTCGAGAACAATGTCCTTGTTGTAGAGCTTGATCTCGTCAATAAGGAGGCGCGCAAAACGTTGAGCTTTGCGATGAGTGTCTTGATCCTGGGTCGAAAGGCCGGGGCCGGTTTTGCCGGCCGCGACGCTGCTCGAAGAATCGCTCGCTGAGGCCGCCATTGCCATTGCAGCGGGCTCCGCAGCGACTTCCGCGACGGCTTCGTCCACCGCAGACATTGAAACCGAGCTTTGGGGCCCTGCGGCTGAGGCGTGGGCTGGGGAATGAGCGGCGAACGGGTCGGAAGCGGCTGAATTTGCGGCTGATCCTTTCGGTCCCGGCTCGGGCTTCTCGACAAAATCCGCACCGCCGTCCTTATGAGCGTGCTTGCGCAGCGAAATCACTTCAAGCCAGGCGCTGGTGGCAGCGACCACAAGCTCGAGGGCGGCAACATCGAGCCGTCCACCGGGGTTTACACCGGCATCCGCGTACACTAACGCGGCAATTTTGTCCTTCAGCAGGAGCGGAAGAAACATGACTTGGCCATCTGAGGGAGCGCGAAAATGAGTGATGAACCGCGGATCCACGTCGCCGGCAGTTCCTGAGCAGACAGTTCGAGTTTGCATGGCTTGTGAAGCAACGCCGCTTCTCAAATCGAGGGAAAAGTCTTTGATCGCTTCACTGTTGTCGAAGCCACGGCCCTGCCATCCTGTCGCCATTCCCGACTTGATCACGAAAAGCGCGCCACGCCCGCAATATCGGGTCGTGCCATCGAGCAAGGCTCGCAAGATTTCTTTTTGTGTCGTACCAGTATGAATCGCGGAGATCGCGCTCAACAAATCGGCAGGCGTACCGGTATCGGCGGAAGCTGCCGGCGCCGGCAGTTCGCGGGACTTTGCGATTTCCGGAAGCAGTTGGGCAACGACGCCGCGAATCAAATCCTCGCGCAGAGAGGGAAGATGATCTTCGAGAACCCGTGCCACTGCTGTTTCGACAAACTGTTCTATTGAGAGTGATTCTGCCATCGTCTGATTTACCAAGTTCACCGCAAGCCGCTGATTTCCCGAAGAAATTACGCAGCGGTAACTTTCAATTGTATGACCGCCCCGACGGCGCCCCGGAGGTCACGTTAGGACGTGATCTACCGCGTCAGCTGCCGCCTGACTGCAATCTAGCGTAAAGGAGTCCCGGTTGAACAGGTCAAAACAGTTCGCGCAACACTAAAGTACCGAGTAAAATAAACCTTCCGGTTTCCCAAGTGGCAAGGACCGCAAAATTGTTGCATCGGACGAATGATGAATACCATCCAACCAAAGGTAGATGAGCCGGTCAGCGACGAACTGACACTCGTCCAGGCAGCGAAGAATGGCGACGTTGCCGCGTTCGAAGAGTTGGTCAAGCGGTACGACCGCAACGTCTTTAGAATCGCGCAGCACATCACGCAAAACCGCGAAGACGCGGAAGATGTGGTGCAGGACGCGTTTCTTAAGGCGTACAGCAATCTGAAGCAGTTCCAGGGGCAGTCGAAGTTTTACACCTGGCTGGTTCGGATCGCGGTTAACGAAGCGCTGATGAAATTGCGCCGGCGGCGGCCGGAACGCACGGTTTCCCTGGACGAAGAGGTAAAAACCGAGGAAGATTCGGTACCACGGGAAGTTGCGGATTGGAGCCCTAATCCTGAGCAGCAATATAATCAGGCGGAATTACGCGAGATTTTAACGCGTACCATACAGGGTCTTCCGGCAACTTTCAGGACGGTGTTTGTTCTGCGGGACGTGGAAGGTCTTTCAACGGAGGAGACTGCCGAAGCGTTGGAGTTAAGCATTCCGGCGGTAAAATCGCGTTTGCTGCGGGCGCGGTTGCAATTGAGAGAAAGGCTTAGCCGGTTTTTTCAGCGCCGGGAGGCCGGTGCGGAAAGATTGGAGCTCGAGGATGGCGATGGCGTACCCAAAATTGAGACTGGAGATGGCAACCAGTGAAGTGCTCTGAATTTCTGCAAGAGCTGACGAATTATCTTGACGGCGTCATAGACGCCCGCACCAAGTCCGAATTGGAAGATCATCTTTCCTGGTGCCACAACTGCTACGTGGTTTGCGACACCACAAAAAAGACGATTGAGATCTATCGCGATTCTCAACTGTACGAACTGCCCGATGACCTTAGAAACCGCCTCCGTTCGGCGATTGTGACCAAGTGCCAGGCACGCAAGAAGGCCGATTCCGGCAATGCCTGAGCGGTTTGCGATCTTTCTCTCCTACATCAGAGCCATTCTTATCAATCACTAGCAGCTCACTCGAACCTTTTTATCCGAAACTGAATCTAAGTAATTGACCTGAGTTTTGGGCCTTGAATCCCAGGGTTTTAAGGCCGGGAAATCATGAACTGCTGTCTGGGGAGGTAGCAGAAATGATCGCGAAGTTGTTCGACTCTATCTTCGGTTGTTCTCATAGTCATTATAGTTTTCCTCGCAGCACGGCAAAACGGCCAGGCGCGCGGCGCACCGGTGCGGCGTCGCTCACCGGAACTTATGTTGTCTGCCTCGATTGCGGTAAGGAAATGCCTTACGACTGGGAAGCCATGAAAGTGGTCGGTTCAGCCGCAGAGAGTCGCAAGTATTTGCATGGCCTCGCGACTAAAGAGGCATCGTAAGCGCATTCCACTCGTCGTGACTTCGAGAACTTGTGGCCGCGATGGAGTGACGGGCGCCCTCGCCCGCGTCCTTTCGGAGCCGCAAAATCTAAAGAGCAAAAGTAAGGTGATTGGCGGCCGGCATCGCTTCGCTCGTTTAGAATCGCGAGCGGAAACCTGGACGGGCGAGGACGCCCGTCGCTCCATCAAACCGGTTTCATTCGTGATTAGTTGGTATCGTCGCGCCGCTTCAGCGTCGGACGTCCGTCGTCAGTCGTCTTATCGTCCGTTCCGTTCTTGTCGGTTGTTGAGGCTCGCCGCAAGCTTGGTTTCTTTCCATCTTTCTGATCGAGAACTTTGTGACGATTCTCAATTGCAGCTAGACGCGCTTTGACATCCTCGAATTCCGACGTATCCACCTTGTACTCGGGCCGCGCGGGCAAGATCGTGGCAATCTCTTCCTGGGACTTGGCGATGCGGTCAGGAGTTTGAGGATGGGATGCGAAAGCCTTCGACAGCGTTCCGGGCTTTTTCTTTTCCTCAGCCTGAACTTTTTCAAAGAAACTAATAAAGGCCTGCGGGTCGTATCCCGCTTTATACATATATTCCAAGCCCAGATAATCGGCTTCCGCCTCAAAGCCACGCGAGAATTTCATGAAAGTCAACGGGACAGCCAGACCGGCCGCTTCATAACCTGCGTAGCCGATCGGCCCACCCACAAAGATAAGCGGAATGGAGGCCAGGTTCATTAAGTTGCCGCGAGTGTTTTCGCGGGCTGCGTGACAGGCCGCAACGTGGGCAATCTCATGCGCCATAACTCCCGCCAGTTCGGCTTCTTCGTCGGCAGCCAGAATCAAACCCGAGTTCACATAAAAGAACCCTCCGGGCAGCGCGAACGCGTTTATTTCGTCGGAGTCTATGACTTTGATGGTGAAGGGCACCTGAGAATCCGAATTACGCACCAGATTCTGTCCGAGCCGGTTTATGTACTCGGTAATCACTGGGTCGTTAATCAATTTCGATTGCGATTCCACCTGTTGCGAAAAGGCCTTGCCCATCGCAATCTGCTTCTCCAGGCTGTACCAGTTCCCTAATCCTTTGTCGCAGCCTATGTGGCGATTTCCAATCGCGTCGAGGTCATTAATTCCGCCCTCGTGCGCGGGCTTCTTAGCCGGCTCCGGGGCGGTTTCCGCGGGATCCGGCGTGCTTGTCGTATCGGCGGTCGGCACCGAAGTGCTTGCCGTTGTAGTAGGAGAAGGAGTTTGATTTGTCTGGGTCTGGGCGGACGTTGCCGCCGCCGCAAAAGCAAAACCTAATACTGCCGTCATCAAGATCGCAAATTTTGGCTTTGACATGACTGCTCCGTTTCGCTCACAGACGGCGTCCTGGAGATATTATACGCCGCCCGTTGCAGCGAGGTCTGCGGGCTGGATCCTTACTTTGTTGGACGCAGGATCGCAATAGAAGGTTATCCTTCGCAAAAATCGTAATTCGAAGAGATCACTGGGTTTCGTCCTCTGTTCACAAACCGGCTAATCGTAATATTCCAGCCCTAGGTGCGTGATTAACTCTTCCCCTTTTAGATGGCGAAGAGTGTTCTTCAGCTTCATGGACTGGATGAACAAATCATGCTCAGGATAGAGGCCGGGAGCGGTCATCGGCGACTTGAAGTAAAAGCTGAGCCACTCCTGTATCCCCAGACCGCGGAGATCCGAACTGCGTTGCGCAAGGTCCATAAATAGAAGCAGATCAAGGACGATCGGAGCCGCCAGAATCGAATCCCGGCACAGGAAATCCACTTTGATCTGCATGGGATATCCGAGCCATCCGAAGATGTCAATGTTGTCCCAACCCTCTTTGTTATCACCGCGAGGCGGGTAATAGTTAATGCGCACTTTATGGGTGAAATGACCGTAAAGCTCGGGATAAAGTTCCGGCTGAAGGATGTGCTCCAGCACTGACAGTTTGGACTCTTCTTTCGTCTTAAAAGAACCGGGATCTTCGAGCACCTCGCCATCGCGGTTCCCTAGGATGTTGGTCGAGAACCATCCGTTCAACCCAATCATGCGCGCCTTAAACCCGGGTGCGAGAATGGTCTTAATGAGGGTCTGCCCGGTCTTGAAATCTTTACCGCAAATGGGCGCGCTGTTTCGCCGGGACAACTCCTGCATGGCGGGAAAATCCACTGTCAGATTCGGCGCTCCGTTGGCGAAGGGCACACCCTCCATCAGCGCGGCGTAAGCGTAAATCATGGACGGGGCAATTGCCGGATCGCTGCGGGTGAGCGCCTTTTCAAAGGCCTTCACCGACTGATGGGCAGCCGTCTGAGTCAGAAAAATTTCCGTCGAGCCACACCAGATCATCGCCAGCCGCGCCGCGCCGGAACTCTTCTTGAAATCGCGAATGTCGGCGCGGACCTGCTCGGCTAGGTCCATCTTGCTCTTGCCCTTCTTTACGTTCGTCCCATCGAGCTTCTTCACGTAACTGTGGTCGAACACCGCCTTGCGAGGCTTGATCGAACTTAGAAAAGGCTTCACCTTTTTCAGCAGTTCGCCTTCGAGTACGCCGGCCTTGGAGGCGGCGGTGTACATGTCGTCTTCAAAGATGTCCCATCCGGTGAAGACTAAATCGTCGAGACCTGCTAGAGGCAAAAATTCCTTAATTTTCGGCGAGCGCGCGTCGGTCCGTTTGCCCAGCCGGATCGTCCCCATTTGAGTAAGCGAACCTATCGGCTTGGCGAATCCCTTGCGGATGGCTTCAACCCCGGCGACAAACGTGGTTGCTACGGCGCCCATGCCGGGAATCATGATTCCAAGCTTGCCTTTTGCCGGTTGAATTTCACTGTCGATTCGTGGCTTTGACTTCGTTTCTGCTTTCTTCTGCCTCGTCGGCATCTTTTGGCGATTCCTTACGGGTTAGGGGATATAAGACGAACGCCTATGTTCTCGTATCGTCCAAAAATTTGCAACCGAGGGCGCGCGGTCATCTTGATCAGCGGAACTTTAACTCCCGAAGGTTGCTCCTTATGTTGTGCATTGTTCACTCGTCACATCTTTCTTCGCGCCTTTGCGATATCTTTGCGACCTTTGAGGTTAGAAAACTTTTCCCTGGAGCTTCACATGCGAGCACAGGACTTAACGCCTGAAGTTATCGGAGCAGCAATTCAGATTCATCGCAAGCTTGGTCCCGGTCTGCTGGAGTCGGCCTATGAGGCCTGTTTGGCCTATGACCTTCAAAAGCTTGGATTGCGTGTGGAGCGGCAGAAGGCGGTGCCATTGATCTATGCCGAGGTGAGGCTGGATTGCGGATTTCGAGCTGACCTCGTGCTGGAAAATCAATTAGTCGTCGAATGCAAATGCAAAGAGGTGCTGCACCCGGTTGACCACGCACAATTGCTCTCGCACATGCGATTGCTGAACATTCCGGTGGGCCTATTGATTAACTTTCACGTCGTCCTGCTGAAAGACGGTATCAAGAGAGTCGTCAATAACTACATCGAGCCGGAAAGCCTTTAAGCGCAAAGAACGCAAAGAAAAAGCCGGAGCTTCTCTTTGCGGCACTTGCGGCCTTCTTCGCGTACTTTGCGTTTAAGGCTTTTTCGGAAATCCTGCCATCGAACCGGAAAGCCTTTAAGCGCAAAGAACGCAAGGAAACAAGCCAGAGCTTCTCTTTGCAGCACTTGCGGCCTTCTTCGCGTACTTTGCGTTTAAGGCTTTTTCGGGAATCTTGCCATCGAGCCGGAAAGCCTTTAAGCGCAAAGAACGCAAAGAAAAAAGCCAGAGCTTCTCTTTGCGGCACTTGCGGCCTTCTTCGCACTTTGCGTTTAAGGCTCTTTCGGAAATCCTGCCATCGAGCCGGAAAGCCTTTAAGTGCAAAGAACGCAAAGAAAAGGCAAGAGTTCCCCAGTTTTTCTTCGCGTCCTTCTTCACCTGCTTTGCGTTTGAGGCTTTTCCGGGAAACTCTGGTTACCTAAGTACACAGTCACAGGACACATTTACGCCTTCACCACCCTCCTTTAACTTAAAGACTCACCCGCGCATTCCCCAGGCCCGGATTCCCCTTTTGGGAGCTAATGCACTTCCATGTCTAACGATTTTCAATTGGGTTTGCTGCCAGAGAAGAAAATGGACTGGCGAGCTTTGGTGACAAGCTACGGGTTGGTCAGCCTCTTAATTTTGCTTGGCCTCTTCGCCCGCTTGCTTTGGCCGCAGCAGATTCAGTTTCGCCGGCGATTCACCGTAACCGAAATTATTCCCATACCTGCGCTGCGGCCACAACCGTTAAAGCGTGCAGCCTTGCAGCGGAGGATCGTCGCAAAGTTGCCTCCCGTGGAAATAGAAACTCCCAGGCTGGTTTTGCCGAAAATTGCGCGGGTTCGTCCGAAGCCGGTGCCTAAGGAGATTGAACCTCCAAAAATTGAAGCGCGATTCTCAAAGCCGGAACTGGTGGAGGTCTCCGCCGCGCGTCCGGCCAGACTTTTGTATACGGGATCCTTCGGAAGTTCCGCCGCCGCAAAGTTGAATGTGTCCCCGGAGAAAGTTCAGACGGGGGGCTTCGGCGATCCAAATGGATTGAAGGGTGAAGGAAAAAGCGGAGCCCATCTGGTCGCGGCAGCAACGGGCTCATTTGATTTGCCTGAGGGGGCGGGACACGGAAACGGCGCCGGCGGCGCAAAAGGAATTCAGGGAACCGTCGCCAGCGCGGGATTCGGAAACGGAGTCGCAAAGCCGGCTTACGGAGATGGACGCGCGTCGGGCTCGGTTGCGCAAACCGGGTTCGGGGCTACCACCCTTGCCGCTCCTGTAACCAGGCGCTCCACGGACAGTGGACCGGCGACCACACCAATCGAAATAACTTACAAACCGAAACCGGTTTATACCGAGGAAGCCCGCAGACTCCAGTTGCAAGGAGAAGTTCTATTGGAAGTCACTTTTGGCGCCAACGGGAACCTGCATGTGAATCGCGTAGTTCGAGGGCTTGGCCATGGATTGGATGAAGCCGCAGTTGTCGCAACCAACAATATGCGGTTTAAACCAGCGCAGCGCAATGGCTCGCCGGTGGACATCACCGCCGTCGTTCATGTGATGTTCGAACTGGCGATGTAATAGGCGAGGTAAATCAGCGGCAGCACGAAATTCACTAATTTTAATTTGAAGATAAATATAAAGATTCGAGAACATGAGAAGCGAGGATTTATGAGCACATTCAAGAGCGCATTTTTTGCTGTCCTACTGATTTCATTGAGCATGACTTCATTGAGCGCAGCGGCCCAACAGACTGCGCCTCAATCACCGGCTGATCCCGCAGCGAGTTCGGCGACCGAGGTTGCCGGTACCGCAACAACCATGGACGACGTTGTGAATCGCGCCATCTTGCGCGAACACGCGCTTATGGATTTCTTAAAGAGCCGTAACCCGCTGGTCGAGACCTATTTGCAGGATTTGAAGAAAGACGACTTGCTCGGGGAGACGCCCAAGAGCGATCACTACTTCCTGGGACGTCTGGACATGGGCGAGGCGGTGGACCGCCGCGACTATCTTTCCACAGGGAAAAGCATGGAAAAAAACCTTCTGGGAGGCGTTACAAAACTCTTTAAGGTTCAGTACTCTCCCACCGGTTTTTCCTGGATGATCTTCGTGGACCGTCAGGATTTTGATCGCAATCACTACGACTTCAAGTATGTCCAGCGCGAATTCCTCGGCGATATTCGCTGCCTGGTTTTTGATGTGAGTCCGAAGAAAGATGCCGGGAAGGGACGGTTCCTCGGCAGAATCTGGATTGAAGACCAGAATTACAACATCGTGCGTTTGAATGGCACCTACGCGCCGCGGCCCAAGGGATCTTCTTATTTTTTTCACATGGATAGCTGGCGGCTCAACCTGGTTCCGGGCTACTGGCTCCCCGCCTATATTTACAGCGAAGAAGGCGACTTCAGCTACGGTACCAAGAGCAAGATAAATTTCAAAGCTCAGACCCGCATCTGGGGATACAACTTGAAGAACGAGGCTAAAGAGGATGAGCTGACGCAGTTGCGGGTGGATTCGGTAAAAGACGACAGCGCCTCGGCGCAAGATGCCTCTCCGCTCGAAGCGCGACGGGAATGGCAGCAGCAGGCAGATGACAACGTGGTAGCCCGGCTCGAACAGGCGGGCCTGCTCGCGCCGGAAGGCGACATAGACAAGATTCTGCAAACCGTGGTGAACAATCTAATCATCACCAACAACATTGAATTGCCCCAGCCGGTTCGCACTCGCCTGATGCTCACTTCCCCGCTCGAAACTTTCAGCGTCGGAAATACCATCGTGGTCAGCCGTGGGTTGATTGACGTGCTTCCGGACGAGGCCAGCCTGGCGATCGTTCTCTCTCATGAACTCGCCCACATTGTTCTTGGACATAACATCGGCGGCAAGTACGCCTTCAGCGATCGAATGCTGTTCAGCGATGAAGCCACCTACCGCAATTTTGGATTCAGGCACAGCCCGGAAGAGGATGCAGCGGCCGACGCAAAGGCCATCGAGCTACTCAAGAACTCGCCTTATGCCCAGAAAATGGATACGGGCCGATTGTTTTTGAAGCAATTGGCGGAACGGGCGCCGTCTCTTGGCGCACTGCTTACGTCTCGGCTGGGCGATAGCTTCGTGGACGAGAAAGGAAACATGGTCCGCATGGTGGCCCTGACAAATTCCGGTCCGGCGCTCGACATAAAGAAACTGGATCAGATCGCGGCGCTGCCGCTGGGAGGGCGAGTCAAAGTGAATCCATGGAACGATCAGGCA
Source organism: Terriglobales bacterium (assembly GCA_050746185.1). Taxonomy (GTDB): domain Bacteria; phylum Acidobacteriota; class Terriglobia; order Terriglobales; family Acidobacteriaceae; genus PALSA-188. The sequence goes on from JBOGLA010000031.1 coordinate 76,429, forward strand.
GAACTGGAAAAGTCGGCGCCAGTTGCGATTACGACCGCCCGGGACAAGATGCCATTCGAGGTGGCCCCGTTCTTCCCGCATCTCAGCCGCCTGAACAGTACTGACACAGCGGGCAGCACCACAGCAGCCGCCAACACGAGCAGTCACTGATCGAGTTCAAATATCGAGTTGAAGTAAGCGTGGGCTGGAGGCGGCGGTAAAGGCTTCCGGCCTTCGTATTTTGGGGTGCGGGCCGGGGTCAAAAACCTACAGCGTGTCGCGGCTCTTCCGAACGACCAGCATCTCACAGCCACCCTCGGTGCAACGCAGAAACCACAGAGCCGCATTGCGAATCCAGCGGCCAATTAGAGGCAATTGCATCGCTCTGCCAACCAACCGCGCTCGCAGGCTCAAGAATGTTCGCTTCCTGAGAAAACCTTCCCGATGCAGATCATTCACCGTATAGTCAGGTCCCAGTTTCTGCATGAGCTTCTTTAAACGAAAGTTTGTAGTGTAGGTAAGCTGGTTGAGCAATACCGGATTGCGGCCACGGGCCCGCAAATACAACCGGCCCAGAACCTTCGGCAATAGAGGGAACCAAAATACCTTGTAATGAGATTCGTAGAATCTGAGGTAATTGGGACAGGCCATGTAGATCGCCCCGCCAAGTTTCAGCACTCGTGCCGCCTCGCACAAGACCGCCCGCTGATCAGAAACATGCTCGAGAACCTGGTTCATTGTTACCAGATCAAAACTCTCATCGCGGAACGGCAGCTGCTCACCTAAAGCTGCGGCGAACACCGGTTTCTCCAAACGTCGTCTGGCAATTTGAATTGAAGTAAGAGACCCGCCCTGACCAATGCGGTCCGGCTCGATGCCGAAGGCATTCAAGCCTCCTCGCCGGCACGCAAGGACGAACGTCCCAATGCCGGAACCGACGTCAAGCACACTTGCGTGTTCCGGAACACTCCAGTTGCCGTCGAGTGTTTGGAAAATCGCTTCGCCATCATCATGAATGAGCTGGTCAACAATTCGCGCCTGCCATTCCGGCGTCTGAATGCCATGCCAGTTCTCTCTACGATAACGATTCAGAAGATCGTGCAGCTCAGTCTCAGATAAGAGCGAGGTGGGATTGGAAGAGACGGGATTCATTTCTGCGCCATTATGCTGAAGTTAGCGGTGAACCTGGTATCACGCGTGATTTTCAGCGCTTCGAGGGCTGCTCCTGCCAGATTGATAGCCGGCACAATTGTGAAGCAAAGCAGTTTCCTTAACCCCCGACCAGGTGCGAAGGAGGCCAGGCAAACATTGAATGTGCGAAAGATTCCGGTCAGGGTGCTGCCCTCAGCAACCAGATCAACGGAAGCAAAGTCTTTAAATAATTCCGTGAGTGCGCGGGGTAAGAAACGCCAGTATTCTCTCTCCGAGTCCTGAGGAAAAACTGCAGGTGCGCTGAGAAGAACAAATCCGGTGGGTCTCAATACGCGATGAATCTCCGCTATAACCTGCTTTGGTTCTGGCACGTATTCCAGCACTTGCGTGCATAACACAATGTTGACGCAGGCGTCCCGAACAGGTAAACGGGCGGCGTCTCCGACAACATCCACCAGCGGGGTCACTCCTAGGTCAACGGAAATGTACCGTGACGCGACATCCGCGACAAGGGGCCGATAAGGCTGAATGCGGCCGCCGACATCGAGAACAACCAAATCTTTCTGGTTAAGGCGCTTTAGCCAATTGGCAAACACTTGCCGGCGCTTCCGCAAAACCAACCAATTTGGATTGGCTAAAGAGGGATATAGCCGGCGTTTGCCTTCTTTGCGAATTTCTTCCAGCGCCTGGGCACTTGACACGTTACTCACAGGAAGATTGCCATCAGATATATCCCAAGTCCTTCAATCTTTCTTCGATGATCCTTTGTTCTTCTTCGTCCATCCTGGTTGCGTCGTCCCGGACAAGTTGTTCGAGCACGTGAGTCAGGAATTGCTCCAGCGTACCAAAGCGAGCGCCGTAGACTTGCTCAGTTTTGTCGCACAAATCTGAAGGCAACCGCAAATCGCGCATCTCAGTGGGCATTTAGGCTCCGGCCCCGAGAAAATGAGATTTCCATCCAATGCGAAGCCAGATTGCCCTGAGGATCATCTGATCGTCTGAATCCAAACCAAAGCTGAGGGCGATGCCGATAAATATGCCATAACCCGCGATCAGCGCCGACGCAATCAACACCCACTCCGGCCGAAATCCAAACATAAATTTGTGCCCGATTAACAATACTCCAAGCGTGCCGGCCAAAGGCAACACCAGGCGGAAGTAGCTTCGGTTATAGGGGGACATTCCGAGTTTCCGGCGCACTTCCCACAGGTACCAGAGATTCGATGTCAGGTTGACGATCGCCGCAGCGGTCGCAGCGCCCACAATGCCCCACCTGGGGATCAGCAGAAATCCAAGAGCCACGATGACAAACGCCATTACCGCTTGAACCCTGACCAGTTCGCGCTGGTAGTTCGACATTTGCAGTAAATACCCGACCGACCCCACTCCGCAGTTAACCAGTTGTCCGATAGTGCCGATGATCAATATCGGCCAGCCGATTTCGAAGTCGTGCCCGAAGATTCGCATCAATGGGCGGGCGAATATTATCAGTACCGCCGCGAGCGGAAGAGTCAATCCCAAAGACCATTTCGCCAGACTTTGAAATATCCGGGCAAGCGTCGCAAGTTCGCTGCGGGCGTAGAGATCCGCGATGATCGGCGAAAATATCTGATTCACGGACTGCAAAATGATTGGAACAAAAGACACCAAAGCCATCGCGACCGCATAAATTCCCACGTCCCGCGCGTTGAGGTAAACGCCAATCAAAACCTTATCGGATTGGGCCATTAAGAATCCCAGCATGCTCACACCAAAAGCAAGCGCGGAAAAAGAAACAACTTCCTTTTCGAGCGGCGAAAACATAGTGAGAAAAAAAGCTGGGCCATGTGGAGTTAAGCGCAGTACCGCGACCGTCAGAAGCGCAAGCACGGCGACGGCGCTCAGAACCTGCGCCAGAATGTAGCCCCTCAAGCCAAGCCCGAACGCGATCAAACCTACGCTCAAGGCAATGACCAGCGGCGTCCCTATGAAGTTGGTGATTAACGTTCGCAGCATCACGTCTTTGTATCCTGCTAATACCTGCGCCAGGAAAGTTGTCAGAGCGCCGAGAACCATGATCATCGCGAACAATAACAAGTAGCGACTCAAAACCGGAGTGTGATAAAAATGCACCGCGATCCAGGGGCCAATCAGCAGAAACACCCCTGCCAGCAACAGATTGGAAATCAAAAGAAGAGCAATGCTGCGTCCGAGAAATTTTTTCAGGAGCTCAACTTTACCCTGTGCCCCGTACGCCGCCACAAATCGCACCGCTGCCTGAGGAAGCCCGAGTGCGTTGAATACACCAAGTAACCCGACGATCGTCATTCCCAGGGCATAGACCCCCAGAGCCTCAGCGCCCAGTACCCTCGCCAGATAAACCTTGAACAGGTAGCCGGCCACTGCGGTAAATATCGTCCCCAGGAAGAAAACGAATGCGTGACGGGAGATGTGCCCCATCTGGCTCTGAAAGGCCGCGTCAGTTAAAGAGCGCGACAGAATAGTCTGACTTGGGTGCGGATCTTCTGTGGCGGAGGTTTCCTGCATACAAATAGCTAACCGCGAGCCGCAAGTGGAAGGGAATGGGTGATTCCTAGCGCTTCCCTCAACGTTTCGACATCATTCGGATTCGACTGATTCCGCGCCTCTCCGCTTCTTAACGGTGATAACCGCAACAGGCGTGGAATGTCCTCGATTTGAGCTGCTGTCGCAAGTATTTGTCCGACGCGGAATCGTTGAAATTGCTGCACGTATCCTGAGAATGAATCTCGCAGCCAACCGCACAAAAATACCGGGATACCTCGTTCCGAACATTCCACAGCAACGCTCGACTCAACGGTGAGCGCAAAGTGAGTTCTTTGCCAGAGCTCCTGCGGAATTGGACCCGTGATAATTTCAATCTGCCGCACCTTTTCCTCGCTCAGATGCCGCAGAAGCAATCTGTGATGGCTTTTTGCGGTCTCAAAGGGATGCAGCTTGAAGACCAACTTGAGTCCGCACGTTTCCGCCAGCGAGTACAGATGCGGCAGCAATTCCCCGTACACCTCATCCACGCGCCACCCACTTATGCCATATGGTTCAGAAAAGAAAACGAGCCATCGCTTTTCCGATGATCCTGAAGGCCTTGAATGGGGTTCAGCGAGGCTCGCCGGCGCGGCGGAAAGAATTTTTTCCGGGGGTACGCCGCAGACTTCCTTCATGTAATCGCGTTCCATCTCAGTCTTGGCTACATAGAAATCAGCATCGTGAGTCGTGAGAGCCAGCGTAGCATCGAGCGCTCCGTGATGGCACGCCACCGCGGGTATTCCCGCGCGTTTTGCCAACAGGAGGGGGATCCTTGTATATGGGTTATTGTGGTCGGCGGAGAGACACGAGCGGAAATCGTGGGCTTCGAAGAGCCGTTTCCACGCGTCCCGTATTGTGATCCCCCAGCGAATCAATGATGGCATCCGGTCAAAGGTTCCTGCCGCCGCGGCGGATTGATGTTCCGGGGCGCTCCGAACCAGGTATGACTTCAATCTGTCCCACGCTTCCAGCAAAGACGAAATCTCGCTTGAGTTCGGCGAAGCAAAATACGAGTCCAATGAGATCATTTGAACATTCGCCGGTAAGTCCGGCACTCTCGCGCTATCTCGCGCGCACACCAACATGAACTGATCATCGGGCAGCAGCCGCGCATAGGAAAGCGCCGTTCGCGAAACATTGATGTAAGCGCTGGGCAGGAGAATCAATGGACCGCTTATTGTCTGGGGCCGCTTGGCAAATCGCCTGCGGATCGCGTGTTCCCTGTCATATTTGTCTTGAGCGATTTGGAAAATTTGACCGGAATTAAATTTTGCGGCAACTCCGGAGTAATGCCGCACTCGCCGCGTCGCCTTCTGAAAAGAGGTCTCCAGATTTATCAACCGTCCGCCAAGAAGCCGGCCCAGCGCGACACTCCTGTAGTCTGGACGGCTGGAATATACTTCACCTTCCTCATGACCCATGTATTTGGCGAGGCGCTGAATCAAAATGAGTTGACTTAACTGAGGCACAACCCACGGCGAAAGAACGCTCCACCAGTCAACACCTGACCGGTCTGTCAAACGGCCGATGCCCATTCGCAGGAGGGACCGGATGACGTGGAGATCTTCGTTCTGGTCCGCAAACTCATGAATGCCTACAACCTCGCATCCAAGATGCTGCCCCCAGCCCTCATAAGTAGCATCTGACGCTCGTCCCAGATCAACGATTCGATCGTACTGCCCTCGCGACGCAAATGACTGCAGACCATCTTCAGGGTGGAGAATCAAAGTCTTGCGCTTCGAAACCGGCGGTTTCATTTGCTGTCCACCAAATCCCACGTTAAGGGCGTACCCCGCTCTACATTGCAAGCCGCTCGCTTCCCGAGTATCTGCGGCAGATATCTGGTATGCAACCCATGCCCAGGACGAATGGAGCGGACATTTTGCTCGTTGAACGATTCTCCGGATTTCACATCCTCAACCACAAACAAGGAACGCCTAAAGATCCGGCTACTCTCTTCTCCGGCGCTCAAACCGAAGTGTATTTCCCCAAGAGAGCGCTCTGCAACTCGCACCGCATCCACCATGCTCTTAAATTGCTGGGGTTCGAGAGAAAAAGCGCTGTCCGGGCCTTTACTGCTACGGGAAAGTGTAATGTGTTTTTCCACGATGCAGGCGCCGAGGGCCACGGCCGCCACCGGAACTTCGATGCCGGTGGTGTGATCCGATATCCCAATGGGCGCCTGATACCTTCGCGCCAGCTCAGGTATCGTTCTCAGGTTCATATCCTCCGCAATTGCAGGGTAGGCGCTGGTGCACTTCAGCAAAGCTATCTGGGTGTTGCCTTCTGAACTTGCGGCGCGCAAAGCTTCATCAATTTCCTCGATCGTCGCCATGCCGGTGGACATGATGATGGGTTTTCCCGTTCGAGCCACTTTTCGGATCAACGGAATATCAATGAGTTCGAAAGAGGCAATCTTGTAGGCCGGGACCTGCATCTGTTCAAGAAAGTTCACGGCCGTAGCATCGAAGGGCGAAGAAAACAGATCCAGCCCCAAGCTCCCGGCAACCTTCTGAAGCTTGGGTTGCCATTCCCATGGGGTGTAGGCCTCTCCGTAAAGCTCGTGCAAAGTTCGGCCGTCCCAAAGCGTGCCGCCGCCAATACGGAAGTATTCGCGGTCGCTTTGGATGGTTATAGTGTCGGGAGTATACGTTTGCAGTTTTACCGCATCCGCACCCGCGTCCTTTGCGGCATGAATGATGCGAACCGCCTGATCGAAGTCCTGATTGTGATTTGCGGAGATTTCCGCAATGATGTAAACAGGTCCATTTGCTGCTATGCGCCTCTTGCCGATTGCTATTGCTGACGTCATTGCCGATGCGTATCCAGGCGAACTGAGCGTACCAGTTCAAAAGCTTCCGCAGCTTGGCATCCCACGACGCTGCCCCAGCGAGTCGCGGCCGCTCGCAGCGCATCAGGGGAACGCGGATGAGGGGATTGTCTGGCCTCGGTGACATAGCACGCCATGGCGGCGAGCTTGGTCTCCATAGTGCTGGTCACATCCACAAAGACGTTTGGGCGAAACACGGGTTCGAGGCCTTGAAACGCCCAATCCGTCGAAGAAGGCACTTCAAAAGCATATACCTCGCAGACGGACTGGCCCGGGACGGGTCGGGTTGCAGTGAGCACGGCGCGATGCACAATACCATGGTCCATGTTCAGATCGCCGGAATGGTGGGTGTAAACGATCTCCGGTGCTAGTCTCTCCACCAGACCCTCCACAAGTTTCACAATGTCCAGGAGAGCGACGGTATCCAGACGGTTGTCTGGAAGTTTATATAGAAGAATGTCTTTTGCACCGATTTTAGCCGCGGCGGCGTGAGCATTCTCGTGCAAGAGCGCAAGTTGACCACCGTCTGCTCTGTCCCTTTCCCCGTAACGGGAAGTGATTCCTTCCGCCACGATAGCAATGTGCACTTCGTGCCCCTCGCGCGCGAGGCGCGCCAGGGTGGCCCCGCAGCCGAGCACTTCGTCATCCGGATGCGCGGCTACCACAAGAATTGTCATTCCGCCGAACGCTCGTTCTTCGGATTGGCTACTGCCGTAATCTTAACGTCTGCGTGTATTCGGTCTTCGCGCAACTCTGCTCCAGTAAATTCGAAACGTAATCCGGCGCACTCAAGAAAGGCATGCGGATAGCCATCGGCATCGAGCATACGAATGAAGTCGTATAGCTCCCGCAGCGAGGCAGGGTTTGAGATTATGCTTTCCTCCGGCCGCCGCCGCTTAAAGTCCACAACCTGTCCCTGCTGTGGAGTCGGCTTCATTTCCTCTCTGACAATCCGACCGATCATACTGGCTGAGAGCCGGCAGGCACGCAAATAAATCTCTTCAGCGCTGCCTTCGAGCGAGAGTGGCTCTTTAAGATACACCGGTCCCGCATCGAACTGCATGCTCATCCTCAACGCGGTCAGTTTGGTTTCACGGTGGCCGCGCAGAACCAAGTTTTGCAGAGGGCTGCCGCCCCTTCCATAAGGAACATCGGTCATGTGAAAACATACACATTCAAAATTCTGCACAATGTCAGGAGGCACCTGCCATGACCAGTGAAGAAAGAAGAGATAGCGCGGCGAGGTCTCTCGGACGATATCGCAAGAGACTTCCTGCGGCGAGCCGATGTATACCCACCTTCCGGGAAGTCGGCTGAGTTCCTCGTCGAATACGCGGCGGTTCCACGGCTTGCATCCCAATACCAGATAATTCATTTGCGCAATTTGTGATTCTGGCGACATTCCGTGCCGACTTTTCGCTTTCGAATCCCCAGTTCCGGTCACGGCTCACTCTGGGATTTGTCTCTCGTCCGAACGTAATGAACGGCATTGCATCCATTCACATCTTCTTCTCCGAGGCTCGTGAAACCGGTTCGTCCGAAAGCTCGGCGAGAGATACTGTTCTCAGGTTTGACAAAAGCATGGAGTCGCTCGATCGCCGTTTCGGAAAATACTTTCCGCGATCCCAGTTCAATTAAGCATCGGCCATAACCCAACCCACGGCATCCGGGCGACAGACTCACATCAATCTGGCCTTCCCCGTCTGGTCGCGATTCGACCCTAAACTGCCCCACCGGACGGCTGTGAACATCCACTCCTACGAGAATACGGCAATCAGGGTCGTTCTGTTTGCGGCTAAACCACGCGACATGTTCATCCCATGCAATTAAGGCCGGCGAAAATGACGCCGCACGAACCTCCGGGTCATTCGCCCATTCCCACAACAAGCGACAGTCATTTTCTTCAGCTGGTCGAAGGTGTATTGTCGGGTCCATGATTGCTGAAAGCACTCGTTCGGCGCCTCGACCATCCACTAATTCCCGCGCATTGCGCGAAAAAGTTCTTCTGGTTTCCGGCGACGACAGCAACCACTCCAGCTTCGCAGCAATACCGTCTTCAGTAACCTCTTCCGCGCTGCCTAAGTGAACTGCGCATCGCCTCCGATTCAATTCCCGGGCAATAGGGAGCTGGTTCGGTGCGAGATCAATCAGGATCGCCGGGAGCCCGAGCAGGCATATTTCCCAACAAGTCGAGCCGGCAGCAGTTATCGCGGCGTCAGCCCACGCCATGAGTTCCGCCATATTCTGCGGATCTTGCAAAAGTTCGATTCCGGCAGATGACCGGCCAACCGCCCGTTTGAGTGCCTCGCCATGGGGGTTACTGCCTCCAACGACTACCTTTGATTTGCAACTGATTTTAACCGTACCCAGCGCCCGGATTACCTTCTCCGTAACGTTCCGCACGTCGCTGCCCCCCATCGTAACCAGGATTTTAAGGCCCTCCCCCGGACCCTGGCGAGTCCAATCGCGCCACGGCTTAAACTCACGCCTTAACATGACATAGCGGGTTCCGAGCAAAAGCGAAATATTGGAATCTCGATCCATGTACATTTCTTCGTGCGCGCTTATGTTCTGATTCAGCACCACATCGGCTGTGTAGGGACCGCTCTCGCCAGTATCGTCTACCCATAGCACCTTGAGGCTGGTCTGCTTGAGCGCTCGCTGGTAGGCGCTATTAAACTGGTAGCCATCCACAACGACCCATTTTGCGGCGCGCTCGCAGGCCAGTTGCGTTAGTTGGATCGCGTCCTGCTCGCTGCCGGGAGTGACTGCTAAGTTCGCCACCTCAACGTGCTCGGAAGAAAGATATGCACGAAGGGCGCCAGTGGACTGCGCCATGGCGAAAATTACATTTCCGCCGCGATCCTGCCAGGCCTCCGCCAGAGCCAGACAGCGCATGACATGTCCAGTCCCCATTTCGACACTGGCATCAGCACGGATAATAAAGGTGTTAGCGGCCATCCCCTTCCGCAGACGCGGGCTCGATATTCATCGTACCCGAAAAACAGGCTGACTCATCGGACCCTCGAGGAACCGACCGGGATCTCTGTCATGCAACCAGTTGGCCAGCGTCTTGATCGCGTCGGCATAGACTTCAAGAGTTTGTTGGATTGCTGCCGCGTCATGCGCCGCCGTCATATTGTGAGTCGAAAGCAGAAGAATTCCACGCTTGATCGCTTCCTGCTGAAAAAGATTCTTTAACAGTAGGCTTTCGCCGCCATCAGTCTGGCGGAATTTCAAAAGCGACCATTGCGGACGACCCACCGCGGCTAATCGGTCGCGTAGCCCCGCTTCCTTGGCCATGGCATTTATACCGTCCTGCAGAACCCGTCCATTCGCTTCCATCTGAGCGATCGCATCCGTATGCTCCAGTACATCCAGCACCACCATTGCGGCAGCCATGGATGCGACCTCCCCGGCAAAAGTAAAGCTGAAGAAAATTTCCTCAAAAGTCTTCATTACCTCGGACCGCCCCACGACACAGGAGATTGGAAATCCGTTTCCCATGGCTTTGCCGAAGCACGCGAGGTCGGGAATGACCCCAAAGAGCTTTTGCGCGCCACCTATCCCGAAATGGAAACCGCTGCAGATTTCGTCGAAGATGAGGAGCGCACCATGCTTGTGAGCCAACTCCTTAACGTCGCGAAGGAAGCTAGGGGTTGGTTCCTCAAAGTTCACAGGCTCCAAGATTACCGCCGCAAATTGGCTGGGATATTGTTCGAACAGCCTCTCGAGGCTTGGCAAATCGTTATACCGAAATGGATGAGTAAGCGCGCGGACTGCCGCCGGCACCCCTGCATTCCTCGTCGTCGTACCAATGTACCAATCCTGCCATCCGTGATATCCGCAGCAGGCAATCTGGTTGCGGCCTGTAAATGCGCGAGCGGCACGGACGGCACCACTCGTCGCATCTGATCCGTTCTTGCCAAACCTGACCATCTCAGCGCAGGGGATCAGCCTAACCAGGCGCTCGGCTAACTGGACTTCCAGCGGATGCGGCAACGAAAAGCTGTGCCCGTGCGCCAGCTGAGAGGTTACAGCGCAATTCACCCGATCATCCGCGTATCCCAAAATGTTGGGCAGAAGACCCTGCACGTAGTCAATGAATTCATTACCGTCTGCATCCCACACCCGGCATCCCTTCCCGTGTTCCAAAAAAATAGGCGCGACTCCCTGCACGTATTGGGTGTGCCCCTTGCTGAAGGTCTGTGAACAACCGGGAATTACTTTCCGGGATCTGTCAAGCCAAGCTTGTGATTGTGTAATGGGTCGACTGGCCACAAAATCGCCTGTGGCTTGATGATAGAGGCTGCGGTAGTAGCCCTCATTGCTAATCGTTTCGGTTTGTATAGCCAACAATTCGGGCCGGCTTTTTAATAGTTCAATAACTTCCTCATAGCCAAAAATCTGATTTCCGTTCATCAAACTGTATATCTCGCGGACGAACTTTAAATCGTTAGCATTGTCCACCGTCCAACGATAAGTCTGCGGCGCGAAAAACAATTCGCTTTCCACATTCGTCACTCGAAACCGGCCGCTACGAAGATACGGCGTAACATGTTCGCGGTCGGCAGGTTTCTTCGTCTCGCACCGCGCGCGTTCGAGTGCCTTAAAAGAAAACACTTCCGTGTCCAGCCCATCCGGGTAGGTATAGCGCAGAGCGTTGCTGACATAATCAAAATTTCCTTCAAGGAACCTGTTAATAACCTTTTCAACCACTGAGGGATCTATCAGCGGACAATCGGCTGTAACACGAACCACAATGTCAGCGCCATGTTCCTTGGCGGCATTGTAGTAGCGATCAAGCACATCCAGTTCGCTTCCGCGGAAACAGGAAATGCGTTCTTTTCTACAGAACGCGAAAATCGGATCATCCGACGCATTAAGCGTCGTTGCAACCACGACTTTATCTACCGACGGCGCAGAGCGAATGCGAGTGGCCACATGCCACAGCATGGGTCGCCCGGAAATCTCTGCCATGCTCTTGCCCGGAAGACGAGTCGAATTCATCCGAGCCTGCACAATAGCTAAAATCACGGGAGCATTCCCCCTCCAATTGCAATCATCTTCTTTTCTTTCCCGGAAGCCTTCGCGGCAAAGACAATTTTCATTACCGAGATCGCCTCTGAAATTGGGAGTGCCGTTTTCTGACCTGACTGGACACAATCCAGAAAATGTTGCATTTCGTCCACATACATCTGGTTCAGCTTCCAGTCGTCTGGCTGACTAAAATTCGTCCACTGGGCAGGCCCGGCATCGTACCAACGTACTTGTTTCTCGCCAAACTCCCAAAAGATGGAGCCTGTCTCCCCGACAATCTGGCAGCCGCGTTGGTAAGTCCTTTGTACGTAATCGAGGTGGATCTCAGAAACCACACCGCTGGAATGCCGGCAAATCAAAGTTGCGACATCTTCGGTATCAATCACAAGAGAACTCAGATGATCGGCGAGACAAAATACCTCGGTCACGTCCCCCAGGTACCAGCGTGCCAGGTCAATCTCATGAATACCATCAAGGATACATCCACCTCCAGTATCCTCGCGTGCAGCGTAGTTGTCGCGGTAATCAGCATTGGGACGCCATTCCGGCAGATAGAACCCGGCATGAATGCGGGCGAATAAAATTCGGCCGCAGGCATTTTGTTCAATCAACTCCTTCACTTTCGAAGGACCGGGATGAAACCGCATGTTACATCCAACTAATGAAACCAGCTTTTGCGAATCAACCAGATTACAGAGTTGTGCCAAGCCTACTGTGGTGTGGGAAAGCGGCTTCTCCACAAAAACGTGACATCCGCGCTGCGCTATCTCGAGAGTCTGCTGCATATGCAAATGGTTTGGGGTGCACACAACTGCAAAGTCGGGAAGCCATTCTAGTCCATCGGCCAGGCTTGTGAATGGAGTGGCCCCACACGCCGTTGCAAGTTCTCCCCGCCGTTTTTCATTGATTTCAATGAGGCCAAGTTCTTCTATCCCGAGGAGTTTCAGATTTTTCAAGTGGCGGAATCCGATCGAACCACCGCCGACTACGATTGCTCTCATGGCGCTTATTCTTCAACCAGCGTAGAGCGGAAAACCTTCTTCACGGCCACGACAACATCCTCCACGTCCTGATCACTCATGCCGTGGAACATCGGCAGGCTGATCAGCCGTTCGTAAGCGCCCTCCGCCGTGGGATATTCTCCGCCTTTGTACCCGAACCGCTCCCGGTAATAGGGATGTAGATGAACCGGAATGTAATGGACATTCACTCCGATGTTTTCCGCTCGCAGCGCGCGAAAGATATCGTCTCGTCCGGCGCGAAGATATTCCAACTGCAAGCGCACCGGATACAAATGCCATGCCGGCACGATTCCTTGGCTCACCCGCGGAGGCGTCAGCTGCGGCATGCCGGAAAATGCCGCGTTGTACTGTCTCGCAATTTCCCGCCTTCTTTCAAGATTAGATTCCAATTTTCGCAGCTGTTGAATTCCGAGCGCGCAGGCGATGTCGGTGAGGCGATAGTTAAATCCCAGTGAAACCATTTCATAAAACCACTCACCGGCCTCCTGCCGGCGCCGGGCTTCCGTGCTGATGCCATGATTGCGAAACCGGCGGAGGCTTTCCGCGTATGCAGGATTGTCCGTGGTAACCACGCCGCCTTCCCCGGTGGTCAAATGCTTCACCGGATGAAAGCTGAAGACAGTCATATGGGAAATACTTCCAACCTTTCGCCCCCTGTACTCCGCGCCCAAGGCGTGACAGGCGTCCTCGATGATGACTAATCCGTGCTGCTCGGCGAGATTCGAAATCGCATCCAGATCTGCGGGATGACCGGCATAATCCACGGGCAGAATTGCCTTCGTTCGAGGGGTAATTCGGCGGGTGCAGTCTTCCGGATCAATATTAAGCGTGTCCTTCAATACGTCGGCGAAAACCGGCGTCGCTCCCTGATATAAGACGCAATTTGCCGTGGCGGCAAAGGTCAAGGGCGTAGTGATGGCTTCATCGCCAGATTTCAATCCGGCGGCGAAGGCCGCGCCATGGAGAGCCGCAGTGCCTGAACTGAAGCTGACAGCATATTTCGAGCCGACCCAGGCAGCGAACTTCTCTTCGAATTCGCCGACCTTCGGCCCGGTGGTCAACCAGTCTGAGCGGAGAACCTCAACCACCGCCTGAATATCAGATTCGTCAATGGACTGATGCCCGTAAGGCAGGAACGTCTTGCGGACTGGCGTTCCGCCATGAATGGCAAGCAGTTCTTTCTCCGCGGAAACTATGCTCATGACACCTTGGCTTGGTTGGCGACCAGCGATAAGCTGCTGTTTGAAGCAACTGTTTGCCCTCCGGCTTCTTCGATAAGTTCAAAAAGATCATCGCGCGTGAGCCATTGCGAGTTGCCGTCGCTGGTATAACGAAAGCCCTCCTGAAGCTGGCGGCTTTGCCTCCAGTTCCCTGTCTTCCACCACGAATGAGTTGGTTGCACGATATACATGTCATCGGTTTCGAGCGTGTTGCGCGATTCGTCCTCGGATAACAATACTTCGTGAAGTTTCTCTCCAGATCGAATTCCAATGCAGTTCAATTCGCATCCCGGAGCAACCGCCTCGGCGATGTCAATCAATTTCATGCTCGGAATTTTGGGCACAAAAATTTCGCCGCCGTGCATTTGTTCAATGCAGCGAACCACAAACCGTGCTCCCCTTTCCAGCGTGATCCAAAAACGGGTCATCCGCGAATCTGTGATGGTAACTCTACCGGTCTTCCGTTGCTCCAGAAACATCGGGATAACGCTGCCCCGGCTGCCGACGACGTTGCCGTAGCGAGCGCAGCTGAAACGGGTTTCTTGTGCCCCCGCGTAGGCATTGGCTTGCACAAACATCTTTTCCGCGCACAATTTGGTGGCTCCGTATAAGTTGACCGGATTGACCGCCTTGTCAGTGCTGAGAGCGAGAATCCGCGCGACTCCTTGATTGATGGCGGCATCAATCACGTTCTTGCCGCCAATGACGTTCGTTTGAATGGCTTCGAAAGGATTGTATTCGCAGGCCGGGACCTGCTTCAGGGCCGCTGTGTGCACCACAACCGTCACGTCGGATAAAGCGCGTTCCAACCGCTGCTGGTCTCGGACATCGCCAATAAAATACCTCATGCTCGGATGGTCGAATCCCGACGAGCGCATGTCATGTTGCTTAAGCTCGTCGCGACTGAAGACGATGAGTTTCTGCGGATGATATTCGCTCAGCATCAGCTCGCAGAACTTTTTGCCGAACGAGCCCGTGCCGCCCGTGACCAGCACAATCTGTTCGGACCAATTCATGGCAAACCCTTCTGAACGGAATTTTAGAGGAGCAAAGCCGGCGCGGCCCTATAGGGAAAGCGTTCGGACCCGGATTCCGAATGGTAGTATAGCCGACGACTCGGGCTGTGGCCCGGCTTTTCGCCGAAGGGTTAGCATTTTTATTCGTCGCAAATAAGCCTATTTGCGGAATTGCCAGGGTGCTAGAATGTGGCCAACCCTTTCCGCTCGTAAATTGTCTTGCGGTACCGTCCGTTTGGGGAGCCGAGAAGGAAGCTGCCCCTATGAGTGACGGCAGGGTTCGCACTCAACCGCATGCGCTTTTTTGAGGAGCACAGATGAGTCTGGGCCCGATTGTTCAGGTGAATGGACACCTGGAACGCGAAGCCCATCCCGCCCTTCCAGTCCCTCTCAGTTCCCGCGTTGCTCCTTACAGTATTCCGCATTTTTCAATGCAGGACTCTTTGCTGCGTTCATACGCGAATGTGCTGGTGAAACGCAAGTGGGTGGTCCTCGGTTGTTTGGCGTTGATTTTCACGGCCGTACTGATAGCAACTCTTCGGACCACTCCTATCTACGACGCTGTAGGAAGTATCGCAGTCAACAGAATCGATCCGGTCACACTGAATGTTAAAGACCCCGAGAATAACGGGTACGATTACAGCGATCCAACCGACCTCGATACTGAGGTCCGTATCTTGCGCAGCGATTCACTTGCTTTGCAAGTCATCAGGCAATTAAATCTCGATAAACAAATCGCCGATGGCGCGCCGGCTTCGTCGCTGGGGTTGACGACTGATAATCGGCTTGATTCTGACCAGACCTCCGAGGCGATCGCTTCTTTCAAGTCAAATTTGACCGTAATGCTCGAGCCCAATACCAGGGTCATTGATATTCATTACCGCAGTCCGGACAAATTTTTGGCGCCCAAAGTCGTCAATGCTCTGGCCAGCGCGTACGTTGAGCAAAATTTCAAAACCCGGTTCGAATCTACCGAACAAACTTCCGACTGGCTTTCAAAGCAACTTATAGATTTGCAGCTGAAAGTCGAGACCTCTCAGGAGAAGCTGGTCAGGTACCAAAGGGAGCACGACATTCTTGGCATTGACGAAAAACAAAACATAACGACTTCCAAGCTGGATGAACTGAACAAGGAGCTCACCGCTGCCGAATCGAGCCGAATGGAAAGGGAGTCTCTTTACAAACTCGTGCAATCGGGCGATTCGGATTCGATTGCCGCTGCGGCCAACATCGCTACCACCAGTTCCGGTTCCACGCTGCTGCAAAAATTACAAGAGCAGCATGCCGACCTGAAGATACAAATAGCGCAGCTTGGCGCGCAATTTGGGCCGTCCTATCCGAAATTGACCCAACTGGCAGACCAAATGAAAGAGGTGGAAGCGCAGATTGACCTGGAGAGAAAAAAAGTGGTGGAACGCCTGCGGGGAGACTACATGGCTGCGCTGGCGCAAGAAAACTTGCTGCGGACTGCGCTCGATCAGCAAAAGAAAGATGCAAACCAGCTTAACGAGAGCGCGATTGAATACAACTTTCTGAAAAGAGATGCGGAAACGAACCGGACACTTTATGAGAACTTGTTGGAAAAATTGAAGGAGGCGGGCGTGACCGCCGGACTGCGATCAAACAACATCAGGCCCGTTGACGTCGCCCGAGTCCCGACGTCTCCGGTGGAACCGAACCTTCCCCGCAATCTCTCGTTCGCCCTGGCGCTTGGGCTGACGACTGGAATTGGATTGGCGTTTGCCCTCGAAGGACTCGACAACACAGTTCGCACCGTCGAACAGGCTCGCGCAGTTTCGATGCTGCCGTCGCTTGGCATAATTCCTCTTGGCACCGGAGGTTCGGCTTACACAAGTACCGGCAAACGGCTTGCCTTCGCCTCGGACAAGCAGTCCATGGAGCTGATCACGAAGTCGCGGCCACAGTCGGAGATGGCGGAAGCCTACCGGGCTCTGCGGACTTCCCTGCTCTTAACCTCGGTAGGGGCGCCACCGAAAATTATTCTTGTTACCAGCGCGCTTCCACGAGAAGGTAAAACGACCACCAGTATTAATTGTGCTATCGTGCTGGCACAAAAAGGCAGCCGCGTTCTGCTGATTGACGCCGATTTGCGTCGGCCAAGCGTTCATAAGACACTGGGCGTAAGCTCGAAGGCCGGACTTACCAACATATTAACCGGGAGCGCCAATCTTCAACAAGCTACGGCCCGGTCGCCGCTGGTGCCGGGCTTGTTTGTGCTGCCCGCGGGCACACCCCCGCCGAATCCCGCCGAACTTCTGTCTTCGGCGAGAATGGGCGAGATCCTTGCAGAATTACGCGACCAGTACGATCACGTAGTTATTGACACGCCGCCAACTCTTCCCGTGACGGATGCGGTCGTCATGGCCACCCGGGCGGATACTGTCATTCTTGTCGCCCGAGCCGGCAGCACAACGAAGCACGCTCTCAGGCAGGCTCGCGATATTCTGATGCGGGTGAACGCGAGAGTCAGCGGCATCCTGTTAAACGCGGTAAATCTCGACTCTCCCGACCACTATTCTTATTATGGCAGGATGGGAAAATCGGCCCGGGCTTATTATCACGAAAATTACGATGACGTTGACCCATCCTCAAACAACCAGGATTTGCACAACAATAACGAAGTTATCTCGACCCTCACACCCGGCGGGTCGTAAGCTTCCTTTAGCAACTGCAACGGTAAGATGAAATGCACGTTCCGCAGAGGATCGCGAAATTTCCAGGATTGATTCTGTGTTTCACGGCAGTCACGGTTTACTTCGCACTGGTCTCGGTTCAATACCTGGCGTACCACCTCAGCAAAAAAATTGATTTGAAGAGTTTGAAGCTGGCGATTCGGCTTGAGCCGGGAAATGCTGAGTACCAGTACAAATTGGCAGATGCTTTCTCCCGCAAATCTAGCCTCCCCGAAGCATTGAACGCCTTCCATCAGGCGACAAAATTGAATCCGCATGTGGCTAAGTATTGGATTCGCCTGGCATCGGCCAATAGGAGTCTCGGGCTTGTGCAGGCAGAGCGCGACGCCGTGCAAAAGGCCATTGCGGCCGATCCTAAAAATCCAGAAATTGCCTGGGTCGCGGGGAATCTGTACAAGTTTGATGGAGATACTCATTCGGCATTTGCGGCGCTCCGAACCGCATTTGAAGGTGACCCTTCATTGTCCGGGCAGGTTATCGAACTCTGCTGGCAGATGAGGCCGGATCTGGACACGTTGCTTCAAGTCATTCCCGCGACAGCCCCCGCGTACTCGGAATTCTTGGAATTCCTGATTTCAAAAAAAGAGACGGCATCCGCCGCAAAAGTTTGGGTGCAAATGGTGGGCCTTGGCCAGCCCTTACAGCAGAATGCTGTCTTTGATTACATTCGTTATTTAGTCGGGCAACAAGAACCGGAAGCGGCTCGCCTGGTCTGGCATCAGGCCGGTCCCCTTGGCGGTCTTGACAAGTATCAACCGTCGCCCGCCAATCTCATCGTCAACGGCGATTTCAGTCTCGACATTTTAGATGGAGGCTTTGGCTGGGCCTACGCCAGGCGGCCCGGCGTAGCCCTTCAGTTAGACCCGACGGCGCCGCATCTTGGATCTCGCTCATTGCTCATCTCCTATGACAGCCGCGGCCTCGACGATTCGGGAATTTTGCAATTGATTCCGGTGGAACCAGATTCTGCATATCATTTTTCCGCTTACTTTAAGACAAGGGATCTCGAAGGGGCCGGAGGTCCGCGGTTCCTCCTGCGGGATTTTTATACCGGAGAGTCGTATTTCGAAAGTGACGATCTTAAGGACAGCAGTGTTTGGAAACCGGTAAGCGGCGACTTAAAAACCGGGCCTCAGACTCGCCTGCTGGTTTTGCAAATCGAAAGAGTCCCCTCCGGAGCTGCCATTCGGGGCAATCTTTGGATTGACGGCCTCGGTCTAGCCCCAGTCGCCATACCCGCTTCCGATCCGTGAAATCCACGGCCGAAGCCTTATGATGTATGTGGACTGCCAGCGAGCTTCGGGTCGTTTTGAGCATCCAAGTTTACTTTGGCGGCTTGGGAGCCGACATGGTTGTCAATCATGCTGGGTAGTTTTTCGAGTTGATTTCAGCTCACCACGACTTTATGATTTTTGCCGTGAATCGCTGTTTCAGAAGCCTGGCTTTTTGGGGCCTTGCACTGTGTGTTTCTTCACCTCTGTACGCGCAGACAAAGCGCACCGCTGGAGCAAGCAGCAACATATCGGCCCAAAGGGCGATTGATCTGGCAAGTGCCGGTCACTGCGCCGAGGCCATTCCGGAACTGCGGAGGGCGGTCCACACTGTCACCAACTCTGATTTAAAGAAGTTGGCCGGTTTACATGGCCTTCGCTGCGCAATGATCCGCAACCTGCCGGTCGAAGCGGAAGACTTCCTTCAGGTATTGCGGCGCGATTTTCCTCACGACCCGGAAGTCCTATACCAGGCCACTCACGCTTACGCGGATTTATCCGCGCGCGCGTCCGAGCAGTTACAACGCGAGGCGCCATTTTCATACCATGCTCATGAACTGCTGGCCGAGCAACTGGAACAACAGGGGAGATGGGACGAAGCAGTTGCGGAGTATAAGAAAATCCTGGAGATCAATTCCAAACTGCCGGGAATTTATTTCCGCATGGGACGTGCTCTTCTGTCGGAGCCGAATCCGACGCCGGAAATAGTGGACGAGGCCAAGCGGGATTTCGAGCTTGAGTTGAAGGTTGATCCGCAAAATGCCGGCGCCGAGGGTGTCTTGGGTGAGATCGCGGCCAAGGCCGGCGACCAGGCCGGAGCGATCGCGCATTTCAAACGTGCCACGACCCTCGACAGCGGGTTCGCCCCGGCGTTTATCGGGTTGGGCACCTCGCTGGTTTCAGAGAAGCGGTTTGCGGAAGCGGTGGAACCGCTTGAAACCGCCGTCAGGCTGGCGCCCGACGACCCCATGGCCCACTACAATCTGGCTGTGGCGCTGAGCCGCGTGGGGCGGAAGGAAGATGCGGACCGCGAGTTTGCCATCCATCGCAAGATGCAAGAGGCGAATCCGCCCGCCGCTCCAGCGACCAATTAACCTCAGGTCGTACAATCATCCCAGTGAGTAAACGGCCCACATTATCATCTTTGATTCGGTCTTTCCTTTCGCGCCGAGACTTCATTAAAACGATCGTCGGGACTGCTGCCGCAAGCAAGCTCTGTCGAGCATCTGGGCGGACGTTGCCGATGTACCCGTTCGAAGAAGTGCTACCTTCCAAAAGCGGCATTCGCTGGGTCCATAAAAGTGGGATGTCTGACGAGAGATATCTGCCTGAAACCATGGGTGCCGGATGCGCATTCTTTGACTACGACAATGACGGGTGGATGGATATCTTTCTTGTTAATAGCGGGCAATGTGATTTTTGGACTCCAAATCCACCTTTGCGCAACGCTTTGTACAAGAACAATCGTGACGGAACATTTACTGACGTGACCGAAGCCGCAGGGGTGGACGGCGTCGGTTATGGGCAAGGAGTCGCAGCAGGTGACTACGACGCAGACGGACACACCGACCTTTTAGTTACCGGTTACGGCCGCAGCGTGTTGTACCACAATAATGGGGACGGGACATTCACGGATGTGACCGAAAAGTCCGGCATTTCAACTCCCGGGTGGGCGTCGAGCGCGGTGTGGTTCGATTACGACAACGATGGTCGTCTTGATTTATTTGTGTGCCGTTATGTTGATTTTGACAAAGCCAAGCACCATCGTTGCATGGCCCCCAAGGTGGCAGGCCTGCCCGACCAGGCTGCCTATTGCAATCCCCGGAGCTACGGACCAACCGCCAATTGGCTGTTTCATAACAAGGGAGATGGGACGTTCACCGACGTAAGCCAGATCAGTGGCATCGCCGAAAGGCGCGGCAAGGCTTTGGGAGTGGTGGCCACGGACATCAACAATGATGAACGGCTGGATCTCTTTGTGGCGAATGACACGGTGGCGGACTTTTTGTTTGTGAATCACGCGAACGGCCGTTTTCAGGACGTTGCCGAAGAGGCTGGCGTGGCCTACAGCGCGGAAGGGCGTCCAAGAGGCGGCATGGGAGTAGATTCCGCCGATTATAACCAGGATGGATGGATGGATCTTTTCGTGACCAACCTGGACCGCGAAACGTTTTCCATGTACAGGAACAATCGCGATGAAACCTTCGACGATGACGCCGGGCGAACCGGAATTGGGAGCGCGACGAGGTTCATGAGCGGTTGGGGGGTTAAGTTTTTCGATTTAGATAATGATGGCAACCTCGACCTGCTTCTCGTCAATGGCGAACCCGACGACCAAGTGGCTCGGGCCGCCCCCAAGGTCACCTATCGCGAGCCTCTCATGCTGTTCAAGAACAGCGGATCTGTATTTAAGAACATTAGCGCCGAGTCAGGTCCGATCTTTCGACGACAGATGGCATCGCGCGGGCTCGCTTTGGGCGATTTCAACAATGACGGCTTCGTAGATGCGCTGATCTCCAATAATAACGAGCCTCCAGTGCTACTGCACAACACGGGAGGGGACAATCACTGGTTGGGCATCAAACTCGTGGGGAAAAAAGCCAACATCGCCGCAATTGGCGCCCGCGTCAGCTATCAGGCGGGAGACTTGAAGCGCAGCCACATGAAGGTTGGTGGCGGCAGTTATCTCTCCTCGCATGATCCGCGCATGGTGCTCGGGCTCGGCAAACACTCGAAAGTTGATTGGCTGGAAGTGACTTGGCCCCAACCCAGCGGGCTAAAGCAACGCTTCACCACCCTGCCAATTGACCGCTACATCACGATCACTGAGGGGGCGGCGAACTGGAAGTAACTACGCCCTAAAGCACCTTTAATCCGCGCAGCACTCAAAAAAGAAGGGAGCCGTTTCCGGCTCCCCTTGCAAGTTCGCTGTTGACTACAATTAGAAGCTAAATTTCAACCCTAGTCTGATGGTGCGAGCCAACTGATAGTAGTAGGGCTTGCCATACGCGGTGTTTAGCGCACTGGAAGTGCCCGTACCCCTACGATCATTCAGCAGAGCCTGGACGTTGTAAGGCTGCATCGCCGCCGAGTAGAAATAGTCCCCATTGCCAATGTAGCACTGCGGATCACTCGGCGTACCGCGTGAGCATTTCGCCGTCGGGCTGGTGGCAGGAAGCGTGAGGTACTGGGCAGCTGCGCTATTGTCCAGGGAGGTAAGGTCCGTGTGGAATGCAGTTACCGCCCTTTGGTTGAACAGATTGGCCGCATCCACCGTGAAGCTCAAGGACTTCGACTCGGTCATCTTGTAGTTCTGGGTGAGGCTGAAGTCCGTCTGAGTCCACCATGGAGTGCGGCGGGTACGCGGCGCACTGAGGGTAATGAAGCCCGTAGTCGGATCTTGCTTGGCGTCAACCCACTTGCCGCGGTCCCAGGCCTGAACGGCCCAAGCACCGCCGCTGTTCGCTCCTGTATCCAGATAGCTGGTCATCGGCGTTCCGCTATACAGGTATTGGAAGACGCCGAAGTCGGTAGAGAACTTCTTCAGCCATCCCAGTTGGTAGTAACCGTAGCCCTTGAAGGTATTCGGGCGGTCAGTCGGCAGCAAGCCGCTTGACGAGCCGCCGAACGAGTTGTACTGGAAGTACGGCTCATCAAAGGCGCGGCTGTTGTTCGGTGAAGAGCGGCCACCCGACTGGCCGTCAGAGATATCGGACGTGGTCAGGCCGGTATAGTTGCCACGCAGTTTACTGTAGGTGTAGGAGAACATGCCCGCAAAATGAGCACTGGCCGTCTTGGTCAGCCTGAGCTCGACTCCGTCGTAGCTTCGCGCGGCCGCAGGCAGGTGCTGCGGTACACAGCCCGCGCCGGAGCACGCCGGCTGCGCGTACGACGGATTGTTCGCCGGATCGTACAGGAAGTTGTAGAAGCTATTGAACGTGGTTTCCGTTCCCAGTCCCGGGTTGCCGATCACGAAGGTTTCATTGCCGTTGCTGAAGATCGAAGCATCTTCGATCGCGGCATCGAGCCTGCGACGATCATAACGGGCTTCAAACGCCAGGGTCTTCGCCAGTTCATAGTCAACGCCGGCAACGCTCTCGTGCTGGTGATACGGCTTCAGGTCCGGCACAACGCCAGTCGAGGTCAAACTGCAGGTCGAGCAGGTCGTCGGGAATGTGCGGTTATTGACGTTCTCGATGAAGGTCAGGCCCGCCGGAGTACTCCCGCCTGCCCAGTTCGCTCCCGTCGTAGTGTCGGTTGCGCTCGATCCCACGCAGAACCGGCCGGCACTGTTCAGCGCAGGAACGATTGTGCTCAAGTTGGCCGTATCCATTGCATAGGTGCAGTCATTCCAGTACTGGCCGCCGAAGGAGCTGATCGCGACATTTAGTTTCATCATGTCGTAGAACTGGCCATAGTCGCCAAACAGCTTCATCCTACCGTCACGGAATACGTCCCAGGCGACGCCGATTCGCGGAGCTATTTTGCTGCCCCATCCGAAATTAATCGGGTTGTATTTCAAGCCCGACGTGGTGCTGGCCGGCAAGTATTCCTTATCGAAACGAACGCCGTAGTTAAGGGTCACGCCATGTCCCATCGTCCACGAATCCTGCACAAACAGGCCGTGGTTGAAGCTGGTCACGTTGCCCCCGGTCCCGAAGTCGGACACGGTAAGGTAACCATACTTCCCTATGCAATTCGTGGGATCAGAAACAGTCGCGCAGTTAGCGGTGCCCGTTGCGGTCAAAGGACTGTAGGAGGTGCCGTATGCAGCTCCGCCGACAAACAGTTGAACATCCGGCTCACTGTACGTCTGAGATATCTTGTTCTGCAAACGATTGAGTTGGTAGCCAAACTTCAAGTTGTGAGTTCCCATCCAGCCGCTCTTGAAGAAAGCTATGTCCTGATCAAACTGGATGGCTTTGTTTGCATTGAAACGGGTATAGAACTGGTTGTACGGATCATTGAAGTGCCCTGCAACCTGTTGCAGCGAAGCTGGCAGCGGATTGCCGCCCTGAGGACATTGCGCCGAAGCGGGAGCGCTCGAATTGTCGCAACTCGTAGTGCCGTCGGTTTGCCAGATGTTCAACGTTCCATTAGTCGGATAACCGAAGTCATGATAATTCTCGAAGTAATAACCGAACCGAGTCGTGGACACCAGATGCGAGTTCAGGCTGATGTCGGCCCCGATGTTGAGCGTCTGATTCGGCGCTGTGTATCCCACGCTGTGCGGAAAAGCCGACGGGTCGTTAGTCCAATCGAGATTCGAAACTCCCGTCGTGGAATCCCCGTGCGGCAGGTTCACGCCAGTTTCGCGCTGGTACTGATACAGCCACGATCCGTACACGCGTACTTTTTGGGTCAGAACGGCGTCCACGCGGGCGTCGGTATAGTAGGTCTGCTGGTTGCGGCTGAATGGAATAATTCCACCGCTCACCGGCACGTTCGGTAAACCGATGGCCGCTCCTCCGGCGGGGTAATCTAAAAACCGTTCCTGGTTGTTAAACTCCGGATTGAATCCGACGAAAGCAAAAATACGGTCCTTGATGATCGGCCCGCCGAACGTAAATCCGGGAAACACATCGCTGGTGTGATATCGCTTGGGCTGAAAGAACTGAGTGCCGTTATCCGCCCAGCCGTTCGTGAAGACGGTGCCGGGTGGCGAAATAGCGCCCGTGGGATCGTACCGCTGGTACTCTTGCGGACTTCCATCCAGGGCGTTGTTTTCAAATTGGGTGAAAACCGAACCATGGTAGGCGTTCGAGCCCTTCTTCAAGACCACGTTCACAACGCCGCCAAGTGCGCCGCCGTACTCTGCTTCGATACCCGAACTCTTTACCTGGACTTCTTGAATAAAGTCGAAGGGAACGTTGGTATGCGAGTAGCCGCCAATCAGGTTGGCCGTTTCCTGACCTTCAACCAGGTAGGAGTTCTCGGCGTCAGACGCGCCACCCACTGAATATCCGTAGGGCAAGCCATTGGTTCCGCTTCCCGGAGGCATGCCGCCGCTGCCATTGCTCATGGTGCTTCCTTCCAAAGGTTCGTTGCGCGCGGAAGGAGCGAACTGAATCACCGACTGGAACGAGCGGCCGTGGGGAACGTCCTGAATCACGTCTTGCGTCACGTTCGTCATCGTATGGTTCGTCGTCACGTCAATTACAGGAGCCTCACCGGTTACCTCGACGACCGTGCTGCTCGTTCCAACAGCCAGCGCGACATTAACCGTGGGAGCATGACCGACCTCAATCACCAAGCCGTCCTGCTTTTTGGTAGAGAACCCTTGAGCCGTCACGGTCATGCTGTACGCGCCGGGCGGCAGGTTAACAAAGTGATAAAAACCTTTGCTGTCCGTATTAAGGACCTTGTCCCCGACCAGAGAAGTCCCGCTGAGGACAACGTGAGCATTTGATACGACGGCCCCGGAGGGGTCAGTCACCGTACCCTGTAATTCACCCGTTGTCTCCTGGGCAGACAGGCCAGCCAGCAATATCAGAACTACCGACATCACCCCCAAAAACCACGCAGCTCGTTTCATGGGATATGTTCTCCTCGAAGGCTCAAGTTACAGAACTAATTAACTTCAAACAGACAAACAGCGGACGATTTACATACAAAGCAACATCTTTATAAAGCAAGCCGTTTTCCAAAGCATAATAACAAAACATCCCCTACAGTCAATGGTTTACATAGCATGTCTGACTGAAATGTCCCAAAAATAGTATTTTCACTCTAGATTCGTATATGAAATTGCGTATAAAAATGCTCTTTGTGGAGATGCTCCCGCGCTACAACTTCATCCGCCCGCCATGGTAGTCTCAACCCGTGTCACTAGGCTTGGGACCCGATGGAGCAGCGGGTGCCTCGCGCGCCATGTCGGGGGGACGGCCGACGCTCCACCGAAATAGGTTGGGATGTCAGTTTAGAGTTGCAAACGCCATCGTGACAGCAAAACCGCCAATGCCAGCGCAAGTTTCCGCGAACGAGAATCCATTCCGCTTTCGTCGCGATGGAGATGCTGTTTTCCATCCCGCTTGTATTTTCACTCAGCAGGTACGCAAGGGGGAACGAGGACGCTGGCGATTTCGGCTTCCGCCGTAATGGCGACCACAATCTTTCTTTCCGCAACTGCTAATCGAAATGGGGGCCGCAGGATTCATAACCATGATCTGGTTTCTTTGGCTGGTGGTGCGAATCGCACACAACTGGACCAATAACGTTGACGGCGCCCTAGCCCTGGCCGCGCCTCTAGGGATTGTGGATATCCTTAGTGCATAGCCTCGTGGATTTCAATTTGCAGGTTGCGGCGAACGCCTTCGACCAATTGCTGGGGCAGGCGTATGCAGCGTTCTCCATTCCAGTGTCTCTCGTCGCACGCACATACACCATTAGCGACCCCAGGCTCATTCCCTTTATAAATTTTCCTAAACGTATTTCCGGAGCTCACCTGGACCTGGATTACCCTTCCCCCGCCCGCGGGCCCGGATGTTCATCCCAATGCCATTGGATACGCGGCAATCGCCCTGTCGTTCGCGGAGAAAATTGTGGTTCGCCAGCGGCGCGCTTACAGAAAGTATTGGTGGAGCTGGCGAGGATCGAACTCGCGACCTCATCGTTGCGAACGATGCGCTCTCCCAGCTGAGCTACAGCCCCACACGGACGCCTCGTTGGCGGACGTTGCGTGAAGCAATTTTACCAGCGTTGGCGAGCCGAGCCAATTCTGCAATCCTCTGAGCCGGGGAAAGCACCTTGGAAATAGCAAGAAAGGGACGGTCAGGCTAAGGAATGTTTTCGCAACGCGTCTACTGCTTTGACGATGAGGGCATCGGGAACGTCGTTGACGATTTCGACGTGTCCGATCTGCGTCGGTAGCACAAAATTAACTTTGCCGTTTGCAGTTTTCTTGTCAGTTTGTAGAAGTTTAAGAATTTTGCGGCCTCTAGCTGTGACTTTTGGCAAAGGTCCAAGGGCGAGCACGGCGTGGGTGATCCTATCTGCTGTTTGCTGATTGAGCCGCCCGGTTTCTGCCGCTATGGTTACGGCGGCGATCATTCCCCACGCTACCGCTTCTCCGTGAAGGAAGCGGCGATAGTTCGATTCGGCCTCCAAAGCATGACCGATGGTATGTCCAAAATTCAGGACACGGCGCAGCCCGCTCTCGCGTTCGTCGGCGGAAACTATTTTGGCTTTTAGCCGTGCCGACTCGGCGATGATCCATTCGAGACCGTCCGCATCTTTTCGCAACGATTTAATTTGGATTTTTTCCAGCCGGCGAAATAATTCTGGATTTCCAATCACCCCACATTTCAGTGACTCATAAAGTCCGGCTCGAAACTCGCGCTCAGACAGAGTGGCCAGAACTGATGGATCAATCAGAACCGCCAGCGGCTGATGGAACGTCCCTAACAGATTTTTGCCGGTGCGCAGATTCACGCCGGTCTTGCCGCCAATGGATGCGTCCACCTGCGCCAATACAGTGGTAGGGATTTGCACCGCGCTCACTCCACGCATGTAGAGAGACGCTACTAATCCAGCCACATCTCCTACTACGCCGCCACCGAAGGCTAGAATTACCGAACCGCGCTCAGCTCCAAATCGCGTCAGCTTCTCCGCCAGAAGTTCGACGGTTGCGAGCTTCTTGTGAGGTTCACCGTCCGGCATCTCGATTAGTCTCGCGGGAAAATCTGCCGCTGCAAGAGAATCCATGAGGGCCTTTCCCCACTTGCGACGCACTGGCGCTGCTGTGATCACGAACAACGACTTGCGCGGCCCCACTAACCTTGCGAGGTGCTTCCCCGTTTCACGCAGCAGACCGCCTTTTATCAGTACCTCATAACCGCGGAGAGGCAGGTTCACTTTGATCCGACTGATTGTTTGCGGCATGGTGTTTCATCATAGCGTAACGAAGGATTACTCGGTTTCGGGCGGCGTAAATACCGATTCATCGCGGGTAAAGAGATTAAGTTCAGACTAAAGTTAAGGCCCGGAATTAACAAAATTCTGCGAACGACCAACGACCAAGCGCCATGCCTTTGCGTGATAACATCTTGCTTCGTTGGCTGCTCACAATTTACTTCGATGATCAGCGCCCCATCTGAAACCGATTTTCTGGTTGTTGGAGCGGGAGTGGCCGGATTGCGGGCAGCTATTGAGCTGGCATCCGCGGGCCGGGTCGTTGTTCTGGCAAAAAAAGAAGTCACTGATTCCAACACGCAATGGGCGCAGGGCGGGATCGCCGCCGCTTTGAGCGATGAAGACGAAATCAGTTTGCATCTGCAAGATACGCTGATCGCCGGTGATGGGTTGTGCAATCCGGAAGCTGCGAAAGTTCTGGTCGAGGATGCTCCCGCCCGGGTTGAGGAACTGATCCAATGGGGCACTGAATTCGACCGGCAGGGCACGAAGCTAACCTTTGGGCGGGAAGGCGCGCACAGCCGCAGCCGCATTCTGCATGCTCACGGCGATTCCACGGGCCGCGAGATCCTGCGCGCGCTTTATGCCAAAGCGAAAACTCTGAAGCATATTTCCATCTGTGAATTTGAATTTTCTACCGATTTGCGACTGAGCGATGGCCGGGTTTGCGGCATCCACATCATCGCCGAAGCCGGGCAACGCAGAGAGATCGCCGCTTCGTCCACACTGCTGGCAACCGGTGGAATGGGACAACTCTATCGCAACACGACCAATCCAGCGGTCGCTACTGGAGACGGTGTTGCCATGGCTTTTCGTGCCGGGGCGGAGATTTGCGATATGGAATTCATTCAATTCCATCCCACTGCTCTTTTTCTCAAGAACGCGCCACGATTTTTGCTGTCAGAAGCTCTGCGGGGTGAGGGCGCATATCTGCGAAACGACCAACTGAATCGCTTCATGTCCAAATATCACGCGATGGGTGAACTTGCGCCGCGTGATGTGGTGGCACGCGCGATTGTGCATGAGTTGGAAATCAGTAACGCGAAAGATCCGGTGGTCTATCTTGATCTCACCCATCTTGACGCAAACCACATCAATGCCCGCTTTCCCCGCATCTACGCGACTTGCATGCAATACAACGTTGATATCACGAGCGAGCTTATCCCGGTGCGTCCGGCGGCGCATTATGCAATGGGAGGAGTTCGCACCGATCTGGACGGGCGAGCGACATTGGCAGGCCTGTACGCGGCGGGCGAGGCTGCGGCCACCGGCGTCCATGGGGCAAATCGCCTTGCCAGCAATTCACTGCTCGAGGGACTGGTTTTTGGGGCGAGAGCCGGGCGGCGAATGCGCGAAGAGCACCACTCTAAACCCGCGAAGTGTGTGTCCGAACGACAAACCAAGAGTTCGGAGGGTCCGGCCGATTCCCACGCGGAGGAGACAATTCGAAACATTCGGGACTTGATGTGGCGCGGCGCAGGGATAGTGCGCACTGGCGCAGGACTTCGAGAAACGATTCAACGCCTGGAGGAATTACGCCCGCGCTCCATTCACCCGCAAACCAGGCGCGGACACGAAGCCCAGAACCTTTTCATAGCCGGTGCGCTGGTGTCGCGATCGGCGTTGGCCCGGGAAGAAAGCCGGGGCGCGCACTATCGGACCGATTTTCCTGATCACAACGATGCGAAATTTCTCAAACATTCGGTGATCAAACAAGGGAGCACCCGATTCGAATAGAACGTCATCACTGATGATTTCCCGTGAGCTTTATATCTTCTCTCGACAAGATCGCAGGGAAGACGGTGGCAAAGAGCAATATGCACGCAACCGTGATCAGCGCGATCCAAGTTGGAATCTCGTAATAGCGTGAAATCGCCATCTTGGCTCCGATGAGGATCAGGATTACGGAGAGTCCATAATGCAAATATTCGAAGTTCTCCATCATTCCTGCCAATGCGAAGTACATCGAGCGTAATCCAAGAATCGCGAAGATATTCGAGGTAAACACAATCAGCATATTGAGGGTAATAGCCAATACCGCGGGTATCGAATCGGTCGCGAACAGCAAGTCCGTGAATTCGATAAGCAACAAGACCAGCAACAACGGAGTTGCGTATAGACGGTCCCGGCGTACAAAAAATCTGCCGTCTTCGTAAGCATCGGTTACCGGAAACACCTGCCGGAACCAACGCACGAGGCGGCTGGTTTTTGGTCGAGCACGCGATTTCGGGTTGGCGAGCAGCCTGATTCCGCTGTAGATCAGGAATGCGCCAAACAAATAGATAAGCCATTCGAACTTCCGGAGCAGTCCCACGCCCGCGACAATAAAAATTCCCCGCATTATTATGGCGCCGGCGATTCCCCAAATTAAAACCCGGGGCTGATCAGCGGAAGGAACCTTGAAGTAGCGGAATATCAGTAGAAAAATAAAAAGATTATCCACGCTGAGCGACAGTTCAATTAGATAGCCTGCGGTGAATTCGAGGGTTGCGGCGCGTCCCCGCCAAAAATAGAGGACGACGGCGAATGCTACGGCGAGGGCAATCCAAATCGCGCTCCAGAGGAGGGCTTTGCGGACGCTAATGATTGGGGACCGCTGGTGCAGCCTCAGATCGAGGGCCAGCATTGAGATTATGAATAAGAAGAAGAGAACCCAAAAGAGTGGATGATTCAATGACTATGAAATTACACCAGTGAATGGGCGGAGGCAAAAGGACCTTCCTCTCGCCTGATTTGAGGATTAGCGAGGCGGGGCGCTGCCTCAGTTTGAAAGAGCCTCAAAGAATTGTCGTTGCGCAAAGACGTGTGGGCTCGAAATGAGAGTGGAAGGGCTCACTCTCGCAGGTTCAGCGCTGATTCACTAAGCGCACGGTTTCAAGTATTACGCTGCCGACAATCCCAAGGCTCGCCGGACTCAGTTTGTCAACCGTGTCTTGAGTTGTGTGCCAAAACACATTGTCATATCCGTAATCCAAGTCAATTATGTCAGCCGCAGGCACGCCCCGCTGCACGAAGGGTACATGGTCGTCTCCGATTGGGCCGGTACGCCCAAAAAAATGCGACTGGTATCCCAGCCGCGTTGCGGCCTGATATACCAGGTCTTCCAACCAGGGAGTCGAATTTGTATCGTGCTCGATGTTCAGGTCAGCGTCGCCAATCATGTCTGCCAGTAAAAACGCTTTGATTTTCTTCAACGTTCCGTCGGCTTGCCATTTGTCCGCAAGATGACGCACCCCGTAGAGAGCTTCGGAGTCAACCCACGGAAGCTGCATGGATTCTTCGGCGTCGTCCCAAAGCAACCATATGCTGTAGCCGTCAAGCTTCTTCCCGCGCAATTGATTCGCGATCTCAAGCAACAGCGCGCTGGAGGAGGCGCCGTCGTTCGCCCCGATGTAAGACGTATTTCGCAAAGGATAGTTCGTCTCGTAGTGACTGGCGATGACGATAATTCCATCGCGCGTGCCGGGAAATTTCGCGATGATGTTGTGAACCGGGAACTTGCCTTCGGGCGTGTCCGCAGTGAAGCTGTCGGATTCGACATCGTCATGCTTAAGACGACTGAGGATGTAGTCTTCGACTTTCTTATGATTGGCGCTGCCGATGGGTCGCGGACCGAAAGCAACAATTTCCTTCACGTATTTCATGGCGCGCGTTGGGTCAAACGATGGCGCGGCAGCGGGTTCAGCAGCAGCATTCGTCGCCGCAAAGCTCGGCTGAGCGGGGGCGGTCTTAGAGGGAGTTTTCTGGGCACAGGCGCTTAGGGCAGCGAGAAAAATCCAACCGAAGAAGCTGGCTGGTTTCACCAGCTTGGACAGCCGGGGGCGGCTGGCCCTAGGTGATTTTTGCTGGAAAGGGGGCTTGAGCGTCATCGCGCTCTTCGCGCCTCGCGGGCTTTGCGTTGCGCCGGGTGCACAAAGTAGGCGACGGCAATACTGATGACGTAAAGCCCCAGCATTGGCGCGGCCAGGATGCACATATTGAGAATATCGCTGGTCGGAGTAATAACCCCTGCGATGACGAAAATTGCCAACACCGCGTAGCGGATGTTGCGCCACATCCATCCCGCGCTCACCACCCCCATCAAGGCGAGGAAGAAGATCAGGATGGGCATCTCAAAAATGAGGCCCAACCCGAGAATCACAGTAAGAAATAAGTTCGTGTATTCACTGATCGTGATCATCGGCTGAAACTGCTTGCCGATGCCGATTAAAAATGTCAGCGCGAAAGGATAAACCAGTTTGTAGCCAAAGTATCCTCCAGCGATGAACAGGGCGATGGTAGAAAACATAAACGGGAATACGTACCCTTTTTCGTTTCGGTAGAGGCCGGGCGAGATGAACATCCAAACCTGGTAGAGGACAAACGGTGACGCCACGAACACGCCCGCTACCATGGCAACCTTCAAATAGAAATTGAAGGGGTCGGTGGGGTTCAGGTAAACCAATTTATCCGACATGCCATTCTTATGCAGTACATCCATGATCGGCCGTTCCATGATGCCGACTATAGACTCGCGGTAAGCCCAACATGCGCCGGTACCGACTGCTATGGCGATGATCGAATAAAACAGTCTCTTGCGAAGTTCCTCGAGATGCTCGAGGAAACTCATGGCCGGCATGGTCTCGCT
Source organism: Terriglobales bacterium (assembly GCA_050746185.1). Classification (GTDB taxonomy): domain Bacteria; phylum Acidobacteriota; class Terriglobia; order Terriglobales; family Acidobacteriaceae; genus PALSA-188. The sequence goes on from JBOGLA010000031.1 coordinate 108,754, forward strand.
CTCTGGCTCCGATCCTGCCGAAACCGGCGCGGAGGCGGGCGTTGAGGCGGGCGTTGAGGGAAGATCGGCGGAGATTTCAGACATCAGAGGCCTTGACCGCGGAATTCAATTCCAATGCAGATTCCGCGCTGCCCTCTGGAGTTGGCTCGGTGGCTGGAACAGGCGGCAGGGCCGGTTGAGGATTGATGGGCAGCGCCGCAACCGCTCCCTCCGGCGGTTCGGAAGGCGGAAGGATTTTGCGGCGATTGTATTCGACGCGATTGTTGTCCGAGTCCAGTTGGGATATCTCCGATTCAATCTGGGAGCGGAATTCATTGGACGCGCGGCGAAACTCATTGAGCATCTTCCCAATTTGCCGCCCGATTTCGGGCAGTTTCTTGGGTCCAAAAATCAGCAGCGCCAGCAGGAAGAGAAAAATGGTCTCGGAAAAACTCACACAGTCATCATACTTCCTAAGTTGAAGCGGCGGCAACGCGGCCAGAAGGTCGGTAGCACTACAGATTGCCCTGTCATCCCGAGCCGCCCTCTTTTGGCGAGAGAGGAATCCGGGCGCGCATCCTCACCGGCGCAAACGGCATCGCCACCATCGCAAAATTGCAGGACCGGATGCACCATCCTTATCAGTTGAAGCATCATATTGAGTGGCCACCAAAGGGGATGACATTTCGGTTACCTTCAGGTCTCCGAATGGCGGCAAACCGCATGCTATACTTCGATAATTGCCAGTAATGCAAGGCGTTTAGCGCCGATGATGAAGGAAAAATCTAATATGGCCCGCAGTTCTCAACGCTCTCTTTTCCTGGTTGTAGTTGTGATTTTGACTTGCGGCTTTCTCGGGATGCTCTTCGGGCAGAAGATCACCCCTGACGTTACGACCGATACGGATAGCGACATCCGCCAAAGCCTGCGCCAGTTCACCGACGTGTATAGCGTGATCGAGCAGAATTACGCCGAACCGGTGGATTCGGACAAGGCCATCTACAACGGGGCCATCCCCGGCATGCTGCATGTGCTCGATCCGCACTCGAATTTTTTTGATCCCAAGTCATACGCGCTTTTGCGCGAAGATCAGCGTGGCAAATACTACGGCGTAGGCATGACTGTCGGCCCCCGCAATAACAAGGTCATCGTCATCGCGCCATTTGTGGGAACGCCCGCCTACCGCGCTGGAATTCGCCCCGGCGACATCATTATCGCGGTTGACGGCAAGGCCACCGACAACATGACTACCAGCGATGTTGCGGACTTGCTGAAGGGACCCAAGGGTACGACGGTTCATATTACGATTCTGCGCGAAGGCGCCGATAAACCTCTGGAATTTGCCGTGGTTCGCGACGAGATTCCGCGATACAGCGTTGACTTGCACTTCATGATCAAGCCTGGAATCGGCTACATGCATATCAGCGGCTTCAACGAGACCACCGAGAAAGAAGTCGGAGACGCTTTGGATGAGATGGGCGATCTCAAAGGTCTTATTCTCGATTTGCGGCAGAATCCCGGAGGCCTTCTCAATGAGGGCGTTGGCGTGGCCGACAAGTTCCTGCACAAAGGACAACTGATCGTGTCCCACCACGGACGTTCGTCTCCTGAAAAACGCTACGTTGCTACTCACGGGAACGGCGGCAAAGACTATCCGTTAGTGGTGCTGGTAAATCGTGGCACCGCTTCCGCGGCGGAGATCGTCGCCGGGGCCATTCAGGATCATGACCGCGGCTTGATCGCCGGTGAAACCACTTTCGGCAAGGGCCTGGTGCAGACCGTGTTTCCGCTGGCTGAAAACACTGGACTCGCCCTGACCACGGCGAAATATTACACGCCGAGCGGACGCTTGATTCAGCGCGATTATACGAAACTTTCTCTCTACGATTATTATTTTGACCGAGACGCCGATGCCAGTACTGCCAACCGGGAAGTGAAATTAACCGACAGCGGGCGCACGGTGTACGGCGGCGGCGGCATTACCCCGGATGTGAAGATTGATCCGGTTAAAGGCAACCGTTTTCAGGACACGGCGCTCCAGCATTACGCCTTTTTCAACTTCGCCAAGCACTACGTCGTGACTCACCATCCGACCAGGAACTTCCAGGTGGATGATGCGGTAATGCAGGAGTTCCACAAATTTCTCGATGAAGAAAAGGTTCCCTACACCGAAGCGGACCTGGTACAGAACGACGATTGGATTCGCACCAGCATCAAGAGCGAGATATTCATTGACGCTTTCGGCCAGGAAGAAGGGCTGAAAGTTCGCGCGGAGAATGATCCCGAGATCATCAAGGCATTGGAATTGCTTCCCCAGGCTAAGCAACTTGCCGAAAACGCCCGCAAGATCATCGCCGAGCGCAGTAACGTGGGCGCGTTAAACCGGTAGGCGTGCGTTTGCTTTTTAATTCGATGGAGCGACGGGCGTCCCTATCGGTCATTTTTATTTGATGCTTTTTAATTCGAAGGAGCGACGGGCACCCTTGCCCGTCATTTTTGTTTGATCAAGCGGCTAGTTAAGGAATACTCTGTTCCCCAGTTTCGACGGGCGGGGCCTGCCTTGAGCGTAGTCGAAGAAACGCCCGTCGCTCCATCGCCGCTCCTATGGGTTCCTTATCATTGTCATTATCGTTACAAATTCTTCCCCTATTGCTCTCGTCCATCGCCGGATACACTGACTGGCGATCTCGCCGCATCCCCAATTGGCTCACGATCCCGGGACTGCTGGTTGGCGTCCTTCTAAACACGTTGGTCCGGGGATGGCCCGGGACTAAAGATTCGCTTTTGGGGGCTGGTTTGGGACTCGCTCTGCTGCTACCCTTCGTTATTATCAGGGCCCTCGGGGCCGGGGACTGGAAGCTGGTCGGCGCGCTGGGCGCGTTTCTCGGGCCACGGCCGCTGATGCTGGTTTTGGTCGTTACAATTCTGGTCAATGGCGTGATGGCGTTCGTCATGATTGTATGGAAGAAGCGCGTGAGGCAGACCGCGCGGAATTTCGCTCAGATGCTGGCGGCGGTGGCCAGCTTCCGGCTTCCAGGGCGGGAATTGACGCTGGATAATCCCGATGCAGTGAAAGTGCCTTTTGGAGTCGCAGTTGCGATTGCGATGATTCTTTATACTGTCAGCAGAATTTGGGTAAGAGGGTAAGCGAAACTGGATTGCTGGAGGAAACAATGTTTCGCCGGGATGTGAAGTCGTTTCGCAAGCCGAAGAGGCAGCGGGAGCGCGGCGTCACTCTGTTAATCACCGCCGTCGCTATGATTCCATTGCTCGGGATGGCCGCTCTGGCCATTGATGTCGTGACGCTCTATTCGGCGTCCGGTGAAGCTCAAAAAGCCGCGGACGCGGGAGCTTTGGCGGGAGCCAAGGCGTTCGTCACAACCGGATTCACATCGGGCCAGCTCGGCGATCCTACGCAAAGCGGCAACCAGGCTTTTGCATGTAATGGAAGCACCGGTTACTCGGATTTGCAGGCAACGGCCGCCGCTCAACTGAACCTTGTCGCTGGAGGTGCTCCGACCACCATAACCACTTCCTGCAACTTCACAACCGCGGAGAACCCCTCGATCACCGTGACGGTTACAAAGACCGGCTTGCCCACGTTCTTTGCCCGCATTTGGGGAGCGGGCGCCACTACCGCGCGTGCAGTCGCTACGGCCGAAGCTTACAATCCGTCGGGTTCAACAACGGTTCCGATCAAGGTTCAGTCGGTCAAGCCATGGCTAATTCCGAACTGCAATCCACTAAACGCACCCCCATGTCCCGGAGGTCAATTTTTCATCAATTCGACCGCGAACTACGCGCTCAATAATCCCAACCTCGGAGTCGGGAATTTTTATACTTTCGTGCAAGCAAATCCGAAAGTCGCGCTTGTAGCCGGGACCTATTACGCTCTGGATTTGCCCCAAGGTAGGCTAAGTTGCCCCTCCACCTCGGCAGCGCCCGCAGGTTCGTGCAGCAATATAAATCTCGATGCTTATCAAGAAAATATAGGATGTGCTAACACCGCAACATTGAGTTGCGGCGACACGGTAACTGTTGACCCCAACACATCTAACGCGGCTATGAGAACTGATACTACGCAGGGCACACAGTGCCTGATACACACCATAAGCCATGGGAATGGTAACGCAAATCTCGCTGGTTCATGTGCTCCGCCCGCTGATAACGATCCCGATTGTTTTGTAAGCCTGGCTGGCTCTCTACCCACAATCAATGGAGGAGCATCGAATCCCAACCCCTCGATGCGCGTGGCTAATATCAGCCGCAGTGACTCGGTTGTGACCGTGCCGGTCTTCGATTTCCAAACCCCAATTGGCGGAGCTGATGATCCGTGTCCCAGCGGAGTATGCGGGACCGCTACGGTCATGGGATTTCTCCAACTGGGGATCCAACACATTTCAGCTAGCGGCAAAATTGGCGCTGTCGTTCTGAACGCATCCGGTTGCGACCCGGCCAGTGCAGGGAATCCTGCCGTATCCGGGGGCGGCGTTTCGCCCGTGCCGGTGCGGCTTACTCAATAATGCAGTAGATGAATCATGAATTTCGGAAAATTTCGGAAGCGTAGAAAATTGGCGGTGTTCTGCGGAACCGAGGCTTCGCAGATCGTAGAGCTGGCTATCACCTTGCCTCTTTTGCTGGTGGTCGCTGTAGGATTAACCGATTTCAGCGGCGCGTTTAACCTGAAGTTCAGGTTGAGCAATGCGGCGCGGGAAGGCGCGCGGTTTGCCGCCAACCAGAGCACCGCCGATCTTTCCAACACAACTCCCGCGTCTATAGTGGCAATTCGCGATGTCGTGGATAATTATCTTACCGCCCTTAAAATTAATGATTGCGGCCTTTCCTCCGTCGTTTCCCCTGCCCAGTCTGTACTGACCTGGACTTACACTGCCAGCACCGGCTGTCCCGGAACTCTCACCCTGACAATTAATCGCGGCGATACCTTTGCGGTCGCGGGAGGGACGCCTGCCGTAGTTGAGGCGACGGACGTCAAGATCAGCTATCCGTATCAATGGCGCTTTAGCAACGTGATTCAACTCCTGGTTCCCGGCGCAACTTACGCGGGACTGACGCAAATTACAGAAGATGCGGTGGTTCAGAATTTGAATTGAGCTTCAAAACCAAAAAGCCGTCATTCCGAGCGCGCCCAGTCTTGGCGCGAGGAATCTGCAGTATCGCCGCAAGGCAAAATGCGGATCCCTCGCTTTGCGAGGGATGACAATTTCTGGAAGGGCCGTTTTATGAAATCCTCATTTTCCTCCATACTCAGTCGCGACGAGTCGGGGCAGGAACTGGTTGAAGCGGCCCTCGTGCTGCCAATCCTGTGCATGGTTCTCTTCGCCATTTTCTGGTTTGGCAGGGCCTTCAACATCAACTCGACTCTGGAGCGAGCCGCGCGAGCGGGGCTTCAAACCGCCAGTCTCTCAACCTGCGCCTCGTGCGGTAATACTTTGCCGGCACCGCCGTACACTCCCGTCGTCACCAGCATAAAAGCGATTCTTCAAAACGATCACTTGAACACAGGCAATATCACCACCTATTCACCGCCCTATGCCTGTAATGCGACGCCAAGTTGTACGACGACAGGCAACGTGCAAATCTGCACCGGCGTTCCCCTGACCTGCGGAGCGGCGTCGTGCCAATCTCCGCCAGTGGCCTGCGGCGCTGGAGCGGCCTTCGGTACGAGAGTGAGCTTCGGATACCAATTTGATGTGCCGCTTCCGATTGTCAATTTGCCTGGGTTTACAATTTCCGCCTCCGCCCAAAGTGAACCGGAACAATAATCACTCTCAATCGTCGCGATGCAGGTGTGGCGCGGACACTCCCTTCGACTGCGCTCAGGGCAGGCTCTGTCCGCGTGACGGCATGCCGCTTCCGTGAAGTGGCCGGGATAAATCAAAATCAAAAGCTTCGGACAGAGCCCGCCCTGAGCGCAGGAGTGTCCGCCCACGTGAGTTCCGTCTTTTTCGTCATTGCGGATTGGGCATTGATGAAGCTGCGCACACGCGGGCCCGTTCGAGCAGTAATTCGCGCTCCCGTTCATTGCCGGTTAGTGATGCCGCCTGCTCGAATTCTGCGCGGGCTTCCTCAAAGCGGTTTAGCTTCTTGAGGAGATCGCCACGGACGCCGGGCAACAGGTGATAGTTGCGAAGCGAGCCTTCGGCGGCCAGCGCATCAACCAGTTCGAGCCCGGCCACCGGACCGTGCGCCATCGCGACCGCGACCGCGCGGTTCAACTCCACGACGGGTGATGGCGCGACCATGGCGAGATCCGCGTACAGCCCGACAATGCGAGGCCAGTCGGTTTCCTCCGGTGCGCGCGCCCGCGCATGACAGGCCGCGATCTCAGCCTGCAAAGTATAGGGACCCGGCGCGAGACCCAATTTTCCGCCCCGCGGCTTTTCTTCACGCAGCTTTTCTGCACGAGCGAGTGCCGCCAACCCGCGGCGGATCAGCAGTTGGTCCCAGTGCGCGCGGTTTTGATCCAACAGCAGAACCGGCTCGCCGGATCGGCCGGTACGCGCTCTGGAACGCGACGCCTGAATTTCCATCAGCGCGACCAGGCCGTGAACCTCTGCCTCCAGCGATGCGAGTTCCGCCAGAATGCGCCCGAGCCGGAGCGCTTCTTCGCAGAGCGCCGGCCGCATCCAGTCGTCTCCACTGGTCGCGGAGTACCCCTCATTGAAGATGAGATAGATGACCTCCAGCACGGACGAAAGGCGCGAAGCAAGCTCATCTCCCCTCGGGACCTCGAACGGCACCCGCTTATCGCCCAGCGTTCGCTTCGACCGCACAATGCGCTGAGCGATCGTGGCTTCGGAGACCAGGAAGGCGCGCGCGATCTCTTTCGTCGTCAGGCCGCCGAGCAGGCGCAGCGTGAGCGCAACTCGCGATTCCGTCGGAAGCACGGGATGGCAGGCAGCAAACACCAGGCGCAGCAAGTCGTCGCCAACATCATCGTCGAGAGCCGCCTCGAAATCCGGCACCGTCATCTCTTTCTCTTCGAACTCGCGACCGAGTTCCCGGTGTTTGCGCTCAAGCAGCGTGTTCCGGCGGAAGTAATCAATCGCGCGGTGCTTGGCGGCAGTCATCAGCCACGCGCCGGGATTATCCGGGACGCCCGCGCGCGGCCATTGCTCAAGAGCGGCGACCAGGGCATCCTGCGCGAGATCTTCGGCGACTCCCACGTCGCGCACGATCCGCATGAGGCCGGCGATGAGTCGGGGTGACTCGATCCTCCAGACTGCATCAATCGCGCAATGTGTATCGGTAATCGGCACCGTTACCGATCACACCATTTTCGAGCGATCAGCGCAACAAAATAGCGGCGGAGCGATGGAACGACGGAGCGACGGGCGTCCCCGCCCGTCATCGCCGCATGCCGGACGGACGATGACCCCCGTCGCTCCATCGAGGAATTTACGCCCTGGGAGCCATCTCTTCCCGGCCCATCATCGGACGAACCTCAGTCTCTCCCTCCCATCCCGGCCAGTGTTGCTTGTGAAGTTCCATGAAGCGGATTGCCGACTCGACCGCTTCTTTCTTTGATTTCAATTCGAACTGAGCGTACCCTCCAATAACTTCCTTGGCCTCGGTGAAAGGCCCGTCAATTACGTTCACCGTTCCCCCGGATAGGCGAACCCGCGCGCTTGCCGCCGTTGGCCCAAGTCCGCCGCCCCCAAGCATTGTGCCGGTTTTGGCTACATCTTCGCTAAGCTTCGCAATGGCATCCATCAGTGCCTTCGGCGGCGGCCCCTGATTTTCCGCGTGCTTCACTATCATCATGAATTTCATCGTCCTATCTCCTTATTAAGTTGGTTGTGAGCCTGTTTCCGGATCGTATCAACCGGACGAACCAGCTCTCTATCTGAACGTCGAACGACAAGCAACAAAATCGACACGGACAAGGGCATTTTTGCTGAACATCAATTATCTTTTATTTGCTGCCAAATCGGCGCGCATTCGTTCCTCGCGACTTCTAAGCTCTGGAGTCAGCGCGTCGCCGAAATCCTCCGCCTCGAATTGCCGGTGCCCCGGCCTATCGCATCCTTTGCGAAGGCCGGGTCTTGACGCGCCTCGAGCCTATAAAATCCCCCCTCCCTCTGAAAAGCGAGAGACTAGGATGGGCCATCCGCCACAATAGCGATGCGCCGGGAATGGCCACGAAAGAAAGACGAGTGCCGCATATGAGACCCTTGAAGCTACAGCATTCAACACGCCGCGCATCAGCTGTCCGTCGTGCCTTCCTCCTAAGTGTTTAGCATGGGAACGGATAGAAGAACCCGCTCAGAAATACTGCTGCGATAAAGGCTGCGATGAATGTGATCCGTTGCCTAAGCACGATCTTCTTTTCGGGATCCATGATCTTTTCCGCCACCAGCAGCGCCGCAACCAGAATGAAAACAAAGAAAAAGATGTAGCAAACGAATGGAGGAAGTTCGTGTAATTCGGGACTGATCAATACCGCCCGACTCTTGGCCGCTATGCACTTAAGGAAGTCGACGCAGACTTCGGTAACCATGCCGAGGATCACGGCAAAAATGAACACGGAGAACCGTGTGAACGCCGAGGTCTTCACAGCGCGCCAACAGGCTCCGCAGCGCCTGACTGAGCGGTCATCGCATTGTCCAGAATGTCATGATACAGAGACTCCGATTCCGCCACCGTGTAGAGAAATATTTTTACGTCCTCTGGCGACTTTACGTTTTCCTCGATAACTGAGCACAGGTCTTTTGAATGCTGAGCGTCGGCGTCGCCGTGCCCACGTAGGAAGTAGGTACCCTTTCCGCCGAGGTTCAGCGCGGTATCTACCGCTTGAGCAATCCCGCTCCCGGATTTGCCGCCAAGCGATTCCAGCACGAACATCCATCCGAAAAGACCGACGGGATTGGCGTGAGCCGCATAGAAGTATTCGAATCCGATCATGCGGATGCACGGAGACGAAGGAAGGATATTCTCAACCTCCGCAGAAGACATCCCAAGGTCATGAAGGTCGGAGGCGGCCCATTTGTCATGGCCTAACTCTTCTTCGGCGTGACGAAATAAATATTGTGCGAGCGGCGGATGAGAGAGAACCATACGCGCTCCGGCCAGGGCGATCACCTGTGAACTGTGAAGGGCGTAACAGTAAACATCGGACATGTATGCCTTGTATTGATCCGATGAAACGTGTCCCCGCGTAAGGTCCTTGACGATAGTGGTTGACATCAAACGATCAACTGCTTGCCTTTGAAGTTTTCTAAGCTCCATTACTTTCTCCCTCATACTTGAAATCGTTATTGCTCAAAATCAAGCGCCGGATGGCGAATGTCGAAAAATTGCTCACACAGCGGATTGTTCTCGGCACGCCATATTTCTTCTGCCTTGGCAACAGGCATTTGCATTGAAACGTGTGGGGCGCCTCCGGCAAAATCGTGCAAAAAGCAGCCTTTCGCACCGAAGTCGGCGAACAACATATAGTCATACACATGTTTAGACCATTGGGGCGTTGCAATAATTATCGAGCGCATCTCTTCTCGTAGACACCAAAGCCAAGCCGACTTAAAAACTGCGAACATAACATTCGCGGATTGCGAGCTTTTAATTACGCTCAACCGGGCACATTGCATAGCCGGCTTCTGCTCATGTGTAAGCAGGCTGTCCACCGACACAAAACGTTCAAGCTCAAGATCGGCGACACGGCCATCCTGAACTCGCATTGTGGCGATAGGAGTGCCCATGTCGTCATATCCAATCAGCGAAAATATCCCCAGCTGGTGATCTATGTCGTCTAGCCAAGTTCTGTTTGGAGAGGCCGTGCCACCACCTTCTGCATTACGCGACACGCGAGAAAACCCTGCCTCGCGAAGTTGCGCGACAATCTTAAAATCCTCTTCTGACTCCGCCTTTTGAACCTTAATTCCTGCCAGGTTAACGTTCGCATAGCCATTTGTGCGCGCATTGAGAAACGCCGCCCTATCGGGCGGCTCGAGGGGACCGGCATTGTCACTCACCTGGCTCCCCACGCTCTAGCGGCTCCCGTGTATCCAATGTCTTACTGCGTTGGGCTGCGATACTCGGAACCCTCAAATCCGAGACGAAACCAGTCGGCTCCAGAAATCGAAGCAAAAGATATGGCAAATCAAATTGCCACCACGTCAGCCCGTGACGCGCTGAATACGGGAAAGCATGATGATTGTTATGCCAGCCCTCTCCTACTGCGATAAAACCAAACAGAAAGTTGTTCGTACTCATATCCCCGTTTTTGTAAGGCCTGCTGCCCCAAATGTGACACGCCGAATTGATACTCCACGTAACATGATGCAGAAGAAATGTCCGTACGAGCCCGCCCCAAAGTAATCCGAGCAGAAATCCGGAAAGAGTCTTATGGATGAACCACCCAACAAGCGCTGGAATAAGAAGTCCAAGTCCGATCCAGAGGTAGTAAAAGCGATTAACAGTTGCCAACGATCGGTCGGCCCTTAAATCGTCGACCATGCCCGAAGGAACAGCCGGATTGGAATGGAAAAGCCAACCAACGTGGGCGTGCCACGCACCTTGAATTAGGTTCCACAGGCCAACCCCGTACAGGTGCGGCGAATGCGGATCGCCCTCTCGATCGGCTCGCTGATGATGCAGCCGGTGAAATGTAACCCATTCGAACAATGGACCCTGCATAGCCATAGATCCTGCGATTGCGAGACACACTTTGGTTGCCCTCGTTGCCTTGTAGCTGCGATGTGCAAACAGCCTATGCAGGCCCAAGCTCACTCCTAACGCGGTAATCAGATACATGGCGAGCATGAGGGCCAGTTCGGTTGCCCCTATTCCTTTGCCCCACGCGACAACTATTGCGGCAATTAGTCCGCAGAACGGCAGCGTAACAGTGACTAAAATTCTGGCTCGCCCATTGAGATGCAGCTCCGCACTCTTCGATAGACCAACATTGGTCGTCGCCGTTTCGAAGTTCAAAGATCGATCCGCATTCACCGACGCAATGGACCCTTACCAATTGGTGCGACCGGAACAGAATGCCTACCCGTAGAATCGGTCACGAACACTCTCTCTCAACCGTCCCGCGGACTTCGAAAATCGTCGTTTCGGTGAACGGCGTCACCATCTGCGAGACGAACCCAGTGGGGCGAATGTGCCAGAGGGAGAATTCGGGCGGGTAGACATCCTCCGGCTCAGTGCGGAATATGATTTTGTACCCCGAAGTAGGGTGCATGCCTTGGGCCGTGATGTAGATGTGTTCTGGGCCGTCTAACCCTGGCACCAGGGTAGCGGTGTACTCTGCAGAGCAAAGTTCTGTGTGTGGTGGCTCAAGTTTTTTCAAGGGACTTCCTCCTCATCTTCCAAGGGTTCTCTAGTTCGAGCCCTTCTTATCGGGAAACACGAACGCGAGCTTCACTTGTTGCACCGAACTACTTGTATAGTCCAACGATCCGCCCAAAGTTACGAGATGTATCGGTATGCTCAGGCCGCCGTTGTAATCTTTTGCAATGGAGAACCCTAGAGTCACCGTGAATTGTTTCAACTCAAGCGACCCCGGACTGTCGCCGTTTTCTGCTTCCCCTTTTATCTGTTTCGCTGCAGCCTCTATTGCCTTGCTGAGTTCGTCTGACAAGGTTGCTTGGTCAAGAGCATGAACAGCGTGGGGCGTATACTGAAAATCGACCTCATTAGTCTTTTGCTTATCGTGCGTGTATCCAGCCTTGAAGATCAGAAAATTTACGCTGGGGCCTCCTTTGGTTTCGGCGACGGTTTTGAAATCGAAATCCGCTGTCGCAAGCGGCGGCAATGCGGGTTTTTCACCCTGCGTATCTGGCCTGCTGTTGTAGGCATTAACTACCATCTCTACTGCCTTCACGACGCTCACCAGGGGTATCGTGGTTGACGTTTCCGGCTTCTTATTATTCTTTTGAGACGTTTTTGGCGCCAGCTTACTTTGCCATTTCTGGGCAGGATTCGGCTGTGCTGCGCTGGCGTAAGAGAACGAAAATACGATAACTAGAAAGATATATTTCAGCATTTCAGGCCTTCTCACTGCCGCTTAACTGGACGGCTACCGGTCCATAGGCCGGCAGTATGACCGCGAGCTTCTTCCCCGTCATCCCCTGAACGGGTGAAATTCATATGAAATTCATTGAAGAGTCGCCCCACTTCGGCTAGGATTGGCTTCTCTTCCCCGCGCAACACCAAGCTTTTGGGCCCCGTTCGACCATTTATCTCATTGCTCCATTGGGAGTGCCATGCTTCCAGGCCAGGACGAACTGTCGAGTCTTCTCGGAAATCTATACGACGCGGCGTCAGACGCCAGTCTCTGGGATTCCTTCCTGGAGCAGATCGTCCATGCGTCCGGGGCGCGATGCTCTGTGCTCGTGATGCACAACCCAGATCAAACTAAATATTCGATCTCAGGTTCGTGGGGCGTAGACCCGGAAGCGTCCGCCGCATATCTGAAGTATTACGGTTCTGTGGACCTTTGGGCCCAACGCGGATTCTCCAAGCCTGCCGGATATTCATGCACTTCTGACGAACTATGTTCGCGAGGGGAAATCGAAGGCACCGAAATCTATAACGATTTCATGACGCCATATGGGATCGAACATGGAATGTTTAGCGTAGTCCAAAACAATTCCAGATCGTGGGCTTCGGTCAGTCTTTTTCGGGATGCGTCGCGACCCCGCTTCGAACTTGGCGATGTCGATCTCCTCGACTTTCTCGGTCCACACATGCAGCGAACCTTCAAACTGCATTTTCGATTCAGCGAACTAAAAGCTAGAGCAGAGGGCCTTGAAAAGGCATTCGATCTGCAACTCGGTGGGATGGTTTTCTTTGGGCAAGATGGGCGAATTGTTTTTATGAACCGTGCCGCCTCCGACATGATAAGAGAGCACGATGGATTGCTGGCAATGCGGGACGGGCTGGCCGCGCAAAATCCAACAGAATCAGCGCATCTCACAAAAGCAATCCTCGAAGCGGTATCAACTGCGAACGGCAAAGGGCTCTCGGCCGGAGGCACGGTTTCCGTTTCGCGCCTTAAGCGGCCGCCGCTCCAAATTCAAATTAGCCCAATTCGCAGTTCGCAGCTAAACCTGTCGCAGCCGATTGCTGCTGTGGCATTTCTTCATGATCCATCGCAAGCACGGCGTCAGTCGTCGGAAGCGTTGCGGACGCTGTTTGGCTTGACCCCGGCGGAGTGCCGCGTCGCGTTGCTGCTTGGGGATGGACATACTCCCCAGGCCATCGCCGAAATGATAGGGGTAACCGGGAACACAGTTCATTCCCAAATGAAATGCATTTTCTCCAAGACTGGTGTGAAGCGGCAATCTGAATTAGTTCGGCTGCTGCTGACAAGCTAAGATTCGTGGGCGAGAGTTTTTGCGCCCCATGCTTCGCGCACTTTGCGAAGTGTGGGAGTTGTCCAGGGGCGGACTGCGATTACCGTACCACACGATTGCCTGCCTAAAATCTGTCCTCGCCTCAGGATGAAACCGGAACCGCTTAGGACTCATCCGGAAACTCTTTGGCTAATTCGCGGAGCACCTGCTCGCCCGGAACCGTCTTTACTTTTCCGGAGCGGACCTCATCCACGCGCAGCTTGATCTCATCCGCCCAGGCTTGTTCGACGCCTTCGTCCGCTGGGCCGTCGTCAAGACTGGCGATTAAGCGATCAATAAGGAGGCCGCGCTCCTGCTCCGAAAGGGTGAGCGCTCTCTCAAGGATTTCAGATACCTGCGGGGTCATCTGTGCCATGACAAACCTCCATCCTCATTCTATAGCTCGGTCGGAAGTTATCAAATAAAAAAGCCCCGCTCTTGCGAGCGAGGCTCTTGATTCAGGTGAAAGCTGATGGCTGATAGCTGACAGCTTCTTAGTACATGCCTTCCATGCCGCCGCCGCCGCCGTGTCCTCCGCCCATCGGAGCGTTCTTCTTCTCTTCTGGGATTTCGGACACCAGCGCTTCGGTGGTGAGCATCTGGGGTGATTAATGACGATGTGATCGATCCGGCATTTTGCAGCGCGCTGCGGACGACTTGGTTTGATAAATAACGACCGGGTCCAACACGCCTGCAGGCTTTTAGTAATTAACGCCCAGGTCTTCGTATTCGCCGGTGAGGGCGTTGTATCCAAAGTTGTTGTCTTTGGAATCGTTCACCTTTCCGAGAACGATTGCGCCTTCTTCGCCGGCATTCTCCTTGTTTTAATGACTAGGACTTGACGAATAATGCCCTGACGCAGCGGTTCTTGCAGGGCGCGCTTCACGATGTTGACGCCGATCTGCTCATCTCCCTCGAGCTTCAACTTGTCACCCATGACGACTACTGCTTGACAGTCGCGGAGACACGCTCGCTTTTTCAACACGTTTTGGGTGTTCAAATGTCACAGACGATGCGCAGGCTCAAATAGCAAAATAAAAGCGGTTCAAACCCGACCCTCTTTTGGGAAGCTGGCAGCGGCTTCATGTCTGGCTGAACAAACGGATATACAAGTCTCCACAGGAGAACTCCAACCCATGAAGGGCACAAACATTATTTTAGCTATCGCCGCTTTTACATTTGCCGCCAGCGCGCAAACGCCCGGAGCTAAGACGGCATTGTCCCCTCTTAGCCCTGAGTTTTGTAAGGCCGCCATAAAATACTTAGTCGTTCTGGAGAATTTCGAATACTCAGCTATTCAAACTTCAATAGGGCACGCGGAGGAAAAGCTCGACTCCAGTAGAGAGGACGTGGAAGCTGCCGCCAGCGCCGAGCCATTGAGTTCCGAGAACTTGACACTCGTCGGCTTGGAAGAAACCGGCCTCGGGCATGTACTCAACGTCAAAATATATTACCTTTCGGAAGGAAAGGAGCGAGCGGACTTGGCAAAGGACGAGGCCTGCATTACAGCGTGGAGGCAAGCTCTACAGAAACAAGATTCTAAGGAGCCGGACGTCTGCAACGCCAAAGTCGAAGTGCGCGAAAAACAGAAGTAGCGTCCTGGAGGCCCTTCCTAAATCGGGAGATCGCGTCCGGAGTGCTGCATTGCAGCGCGCCTAAAACCCTCCATCGCTTCGCTAAAGGATGGGTCACCTGCCGGAGTATTCACTTGGCGAGCGAATGCCATAGGGACTTAAGGCCGCACTGGATACTTTCCCAGTTGCCGAATATTCCGAGAATCGTTGCAATGGCTACGAAAAAGGTCAACCAAAAGAGTCGCGGCACGGAATATCGAAGTGACGTATCGACTCGGGCGGATGGTCTGATTCGGACGCGAGCACTAAGTGCTCGGACACCCGGCTCATTTGGCGCTCTATCGCGGTTCAGGCCCTCACGCGAGGTCGCAAGAAAACTCTTTTGTCGTTGGTACTCCAAATTTAGGCGAGCCAATAACACGCGATCCAAATGCACGGCGGAACTGAGTTGTACTTCGCGAAAAAAGGACCCAGATAGTCTGCGCGAGAACCATGCGGCTAACCTGCGGTCCGCCATTTGCTTGAAGACTTGTCGCCTTAGCCTTCCCACAGCTTCTTCCGCGCGGTTCAGCACTTCGATAATAGCTAGGAACGGGATAAGTTCCCCAATCGCGTTCGCAACAAGCATTTTCATTTCACTTCCAAGCTCCGGATCGCCCCAGACGATGAGACGGTGTGGATAGTCGCGACCATATGAGTCATTTGCAGGTAGAAAACTCGCAAGACGTGTATTCGTGAAGGACGCAAAACCCAGAAGGGCGAATCCGAATTGGCGGCCCCAAGCGGGGCTCCTTGCAATTTCCTGCTCCGCAGCGTGAGCGCCGGAGATGTGGATCTCATCTAGTGCCACAAGATTGCGTGGACGCGAGGGCGTCGGAAAATAGCGAATCACAAAGTTCTGAGCTTTGGACCTAATCTCGTCCAGATACCCGGCGATTGCTCGCTCTCTTTCCGTCTCAGCAGGTTCCTCCGCCCGACCGAAGCTGCGATGCATCGGAATCCAATGGTTGAGTGTTATCCGGCCCAAGTAGCGAGAGTTGTAAAGCCGTAAGAGACGTGAAGAAACTTCATCTGACAGCGCCACATGAAATGCCAATGCAGTTAGCGACGGCAATACTCTTCGAACTTCAACCGAGATGTGCTCTATCTCGACCGGAAGGTTTGGGAAAATTGCTACATCCCCAGGAAAAATGCGATGTTGCTCCCTTGCGATATAGCCAATGTGAGCCCAAGAGCTCCCTGTTAGCGCCTCGGAGTCCCCGAATATCTCCTGGCGCCAATCCTTCAAGGTATTCGGAAATCGCTTTCGTATCATTGTCTCCATTGATTTGAGATCCTCGAGGGAGTAAAGCTGCAATAGAGTAAAACCTCGCAACGTCACCATTGCCCCGGTCGGTAGTCTCGAATGCTCGAAGTCTCGATCCGACCAGTCTCGCTGATGTCGGCGCGTCTCTTGCAGATAAGCGACAACACCACCGTTGAAGGTTGGAAGCGATTCCGCGACAGAGAGAATCAGAGCCGACCACCCCTCGCGAGCTGTCTCCAGAAGATTTTTGTTGCGCATATTGACCAGTCACGGAGTGTTGTCGTACCGCGTTTAGTTCGATAGCAGTTTAGACCTTCCGCGCGGACCGACCAAAGGCGCTCTCGATATTCCAGGCCAAAAAAAAACCCGCTCTTGCGAGCGAGGTTTCTTGGTCTTGTACTGAACGCTGTCCGTCACTTAAAGAATAGCGCAATCACAAGCGATGTCAACGATGAAATTTGTCGAGTGACGTGCGGAGGGCAAGGGAGTTGAACCCTAGTGGCTGGTAGGCCACTCGACTGTTTGACGGACAGCGTCCAGTACCCACTGGCAATACCCTCCAAACGTTGTCCGCACACGGTACATCGTAGGTCATCCGAATCGCCTTAATCGATACCTGGACAGAAAAAACGCCGCGCTTTCCCGAACTGGGTCGGATGAATGTCAATTCCTAGCGGACAAAGCCTGCCCTGAGCGCAGTCGAAGGAAGTGTCCGTGCCCCACAAATAAAAAAGCCCCGCTCTTGCGAGCGGGGCTTTTGATCTAGCTGAAAGCTGACGGCTGATAGCTGACAGCTTCCTAGTACATCCCTTCCATACCCCCGCCGCCACCGTGTCCTCCGCCCATCGGAGCTTTGTTCTTCTCTTCTGGGATTTCCGACACCAGCGCTTCGGTGGTGAGCATCAACGATGCGATGGATCCGGCATTTTGCAGCGCGGTGCGGACGACTTTCGTCGGGTCCAACACTCCCGCTTTTACCAGGTCTTCGTATTCGCCGGTGAGGGCGTTGAATCCAAAGTTGTTGTCTTTGGAGTCGTTGATTTTGCCCAGAACGATTGCGCCTTCTTCGCCGGCATTCTCGGCAATCTGGCGCAGCGGCTCCTGCAAGGCTTTCTTCACGATGTTCACGCCGATCTGTTCATCGCCTTCGAGCTTCAACTTGTCGAGAGCGTTGACGCAACGGCTCAGCGCAACACCGCCGCCCGGGACGATGCCTTCTTCAACTGCTGCACGGGTTGCGTGCATGGCATCTTCAACGCGGGCTTTCTTCTCTTTCATTTCGGTTTCGGTCGCGGCGCCGACTTTAATGACGGCTACGCCACCGACCAGCTTCGCCAACCGCTCCTGCAACTTCTCGCGGTCGTAGTCGCTGGTGGTCTTGTCGATCTGTCCGCGAATTTCTTTCACGCGGCCCTGCACGTCTCCGGGCTTGCCTTTGCCTTCGACGATGGTGGTGTTGTCCTTGTCAATGGTGATCTTCTTGGCTTGTCCGAGATCGCCGACCTGAACGTTCTCGAGCTTAATGCCGAGGTCTTCAGTGATGGCCTTGCCGCCGGTGAGGGTGGCAATGTCCTGCAACATGGCCTTGCGGCGATCGCCGAAGCCAGGAGCCTTGACGGCCGCGACTTGTAGCGTGCCACGAAGTTTGTTGACGACGAGAGTTGCGAGCGCTTCGCCTTCAACATCCTCAGCAATGATGACCAGCGGCTTGCCGCCCTTGGCGATCTGTTCGAGCAGCGGGAGCAGGTCTTTCATCGAGCTGATTTTCTTTTCGTGGATCAGGATGTACGCGTTCTCAAGCGCGGTTTCCATGCGCTCAGGATCGGTGACGAAGTAAGGAGAGAGATATCCGCGGTCGAACTGCATTCCTTCGACGACTTCCAGCTGAGTCTCGAGCGTCTTGGACTCTTCCACGGTGATGACGCCATCCTTGCCAACCTTCTTCATGGCTTCAGCAATGATGTGCCCAATCGTCTCATCGTTGTTGGCGCTGATCGTGCCGACCTGGGCGATCATTTCGCCGGATACGGGTTTGGAGAGGCGGTCGATTTCGCCTTTGCCGCGCTCGCCGGTTTTCTTGTCAATGTCGCCGCAAACTACCGCGATGGCCTTTTCGATTCCGCGCTTCATCGCCATTGGATTCGCGCCGGCGGCGACCGTCTTTACGCCTTCACGATAAATGGCCTGAGCCAGAACGGTTGCGGTGGTGGTGCCGTCTCCAGCGACATCCGATGTCTTGGAGGCCACTTCACGCACCATCTGCGCGCCCATATTTTCCTGAGCATCGCGCAGTTCGATTTCTTTCGCTACGGTCACGCCGTCCTTGGTAATGGTCGGGGAACCGAATTTCTTTTCGATTACAACGTTGCGGCCTTTGGGGCCAAGGGTTACTTTCACAGCATCGGCGAGAAGATTGACGCCGCGCAGGATTGCCTGGCGGGATTCTTCTCCGTGCAGAATTTGCTTTGCCATTGTTTTCTTCTCCTATGAAGTCAAAATCTTTTAACCACTAAGGGCACGAAGGTTCACAAAGGAAATCCCTCAAAACCCAGTTCTTACTTCGTGTACCTTCGTGTCCTTTGTGGTTCAAGCGTTCCGGACAGCCGGTACACACGGAAAACTATCTGCGTGAGCCGGCGGTCTCTTTCTTGGCCGCGGGTGCGCCGGTTACTACGCCGAGGACTTCTTCTTCGCGCATGATGATGTAATCTTCACCATCCAACTTGATCTCGGTGCCGGAATATTTGCCGAACAGAATGCGGTCGCCTTCTTTCACGACCAGAGGGAACACTTTGCCCTCGTCGTTGCTCTTGCCGCGTCCCACGGAGATAACTTCTCCCTCTTGTGGTTTGTCTTTTGCGCTGTCAGGGATGATAATGCCGCCGCGAGTCGTTCCTTCTTCCTCGGTGCGACGTACCAGTATGCGATCGTGCAGGGGAGTAAACTTAGTTGCCATACTTTGCGTTTCCTTTCGTTGAATTCAGTTAGAATTTGGGTTGAATTGCAAAGGTAACCATTTTGACTAACACGCTTGTTAGCACTCAATGTTTGTGAGTGCTAATTATATGAATTTTGGGGTGGAATGTCAACAAGGATGGGATTTTAGTTATCTCAATGAGTATAGGCATGTTAGCTTGAATCTAACTGTGGTCTCACGGCTTTCCACAGGAGAAACGTCATGAAATCCTGGAGTCTTCCAGCTGGTGCGATAGTCGGATTGATCCTCATTATTACGCTCCCCACAGCGGCCCGGAAGAGGCATCCGGAGCCTCCCGCCTGCACTCTCTCGTTTGTGATTCTCAAAGGCGACAATGATCTGCCGATTCGCAATGCGGCCGTGGTGCTGCATCCGGTAAACCGGCATGATAAGCAGGAAAATGGCGGCCTGGAATTGAAAACCGATGCCGAGGGCAAGGCCAGTTACGACGGGATTCCCTACGGCAAACTTCGAGTGCAGGTCTTGGCGCACGGCTTTCAGACGTTCGGGCAAGACTACGATATCGAGCAGCCGGCGTTGGAGGTGACGGTCAAGATGAAACGTCCAGCGGGCCAGTATTCGATCTATGAGGACCATCCGGCGGATCAAGATAAAGACAAGAAGGACGCCGCGCCGGATGCGAGTAAGCCTCAGTAGCTGGGCGGCCGACCTCAGCCGCGCCGATAGTCAGGCTCAAATATATTTTTGACCTAAACACGAGTGCTGTTGGTTGGTTCTCTCTTACTCTTCCTCTTCGCAGCCGGATCGGGAAGGGGACGGCTTCCGTGGTGGACCTTGCGAGGTTTATGGCACGACTGAAGGTCGTGCCCTTCCAAGGCAATCGCAATACACATTCAGGCGTTTGATTCCGCGAGACCCAAGTCCCCCTCAGTCTTCGACCCAGGTCAGCGGCCAAAGAACGGCCACGAACCTGGGGCACCAGCCGAGGCAACACCACCAGGTTGTATCTATGGCTCTACCGGCGGAGGGAACGCAAAGGTTTCCGAGTTTACGTCAGTAAAGAGAGTGTTGTGGAACGTTCCCGATTCCACACGACTGGTGCTAACGTGCGCCACTCCACAATAGCTGTCGTTGACGTTGGTGTGAGCGATCTTATTGTTTTCCTCAATCCCGCCAGAGAAACCGGGACCGGGACTTTCGTACACGCCACAACTTTCATTACCAATAGTAGCGTTGACGATGGTATTGCCATCGAGGAGGCTGTTCGAGGTGCCTTGCATATCAATGCCGTCCAATGCGTCAATGTTGCTGATGAAATTGTTTGTAATCTGGACGTTGTTGACAGCGTTGATAAAGACTCCACTTTGCGCGTCAGTAATGACATTGGAATCAACCACGGTACCATCGCCAGCCAGCCTCAGCGTGACACCTTCACTTCGTATGTTGAAGCAGTCCGTTGCCGACAATGTACCGCACCGACCTTCAGTGATCACGTTGCCTTTGATTTGCGCTACGGCTCCATTGACGACAAGCACTCCAAATTGAAAGGTTCCGATGCTCGGTCCTACGCCGGAAACGTTGTTCCCTTCAATTTCTGCAGTCACGCCCGACCCGTCAACGCGTATCCCGTTGGCCGAATAGTCGTGAATACTATTGTTCTCAACCGAAACGTGAAAGTGTCTAGATTGGTCGGCATCTACCTGAACTCCAATACCGTTTCCGCCGGGCGCTGAGGATGGGCTGCAGCTTTGCGGGTTGGGAAACTGCGCACCAAAGATCGCATTGTTTATGACCCTGCCGGAAGAGTTGAAGTAATGGACGGCGGCGAGTCCGGGGGTGCAACCGCTGACCGAGTTCTGGCTTCCATCAATGGCGAGATTATCAATTGTAACGTACGAAGCGTTCATAACCGTGATAACGGCCTCGACCGGCAGATCCTGAATATTTTGTAAGAAAGGTTGAATCAAGATTCGTTTGACGTCGTTGCCAGCCACATTTACCCGCACGCCACGCAGCGTGAGGGGCTTCGAAATGACAAGTTGTTCGGGATAGAGAGCGGGACAAATGTCGATGATGTCGCCGGGGGCGGCAGCGCTTATCGCACTGGCGATAGTACTATACTGAGCGTTCGGACAAGTTTCTTTCCCGACTGTCAACGTCGCCGCGGAAGCAGTCACGCAGACCGTCCCTAAGAACAACAGGGCCAGCCCAAGATGTACGCTAATTCGTTTGGTGTTCATGTGGTCCTCCTCTATTATTTCGTTATTTTCAATTTGATCTCATGATTCGCTGACGACTCACGCTACTCGGAATATTGGAGCGGTCCATTGTCAGGCCTGGTTTTCCAGGAACGCATCGCGACAAACGTAACGGTGAATGAGCACCAATCTAATGCAATTTCTCGATGAAAGCCGCCCTCCAATCTCGCGATAAGATGATCCGCCGCGCTCGGCAGATTACTAATGCTTCCAAACGTCCACGCGAATCACGCCTGACACACCGGGCAATTTGTTTGCACCATGAGGGTTGCAGACCCGGATAGTGACATAGTCAACGTAGCTGACCCATGCGAAATAGGTGTAGGTGAGGCCACCTATCAGCGCATTTTGTACCCCAAGAGCGATTGTGTCCCCATCGCGAGCTCCGGGTAGGTTGAGGGGTGCAAGTCTGTAACAGTTGTCTGGTGCTATCGACGGGACGTTGATGGAAAAGGTCTGCGATAGATGTTCGGCTATTGGAGTTCCGCCCCCGATGGCGACTGAGCCGCTGGCAGCGACGTCTCCCTTGGCATCTACGGTGAATTTGTTCGTGCCGTTGTATTGTCCCAATAGAATATTGCCGGTATTGCCGGTAGCGTTATTGTTGAACACTGCCGCCGCTGTAGTGGCGTTGATGCTTGTGGTCGTCGCAAGAATGCCGGTGTTGTTTGTACTGTACCCGGTAACCCCATAGCCGCTGGTACTGGCCCCGCCAACTCCGACGCTGCTCTGGCTGTTCCCGGCAACCCCATAGCCGCTGGTGCTCGCCCCCCCAACTCCGACGCCGGTGGAGCTGTTCCCGGTAACCCCATAGCCGCTGCTGCTGGCCCCCCCAACTCCGACGCCGCTGGAGCTGTTCCCGGTAACCCCGGTGAGACCGGAGCTAGTTCCAGTAACAGCAGTACCGGCATAGTTTGGACCGCCGAAGTTCCCGGTCCCTGAAACCGTGATGTTTGGCATGGCTTGGTTTGCGGCGAAATTGTTGCCGACATCGAGGCGCGCGTAATTGCCTGCCGAAACACCACCAAGCGATAAGGCATTCGTAGCCGTCGTAGCGGTGTTCGCCGTAGTAGCGACGATGCCGGTGAGTCCGGCGCCGTTACCGACGAAATTACTGGCGGTGACGTTGCCATTGACGATCTGGTCGCCGTTGAAGTTGTTGCCGCCGCTCAATTGGGCAAGTTTCGTGTCGTCCGGGTCGATGAGTTCATAAGCTCCGATGTCGCAAGCGGACCCCTGAGGCCGCGTGAGGTAACGCTGGTCAGTACCGACGGGCGCCCCGTTCAAGTCGATGCAGTAGTTGGTGGGATTCAGCGGAATGGCGTTTACGGCGGGGCTTGTTGGCAGCAGCGCGATAGTCTGGGTCGGACCTCCGTTATTTTTCAGGCCGCCCGGATCGAGCCCGGCGGGGGTATTGTTCACGTCGCCGACCTGGTTGAACGGGCAGCTCGCATCGTCGGACAAGTTGTAGCCTTGAGAAATAAATGTACTCCCAGAACAATTCCTCCCCGAGGGATTATTTGCAATGATGTTATTCTTGGCGGTTGCCGTCCCCATGTAGTTATTGATGCCGCCGCCTTGGGAGGCCGAGTTGCCCGAGAGAGTGCTGTTGATGAGCGTGAGCGGCCCGTAGTCGTTGTTGATGCCTCCCCCGCTCGCGGCGGAGTTGCCCGAGAAGGTGCTATTGATAACGACCATTGTTCCTTGGTTGTTGTCCACGTAGTTATCAATGCCGCCGCCCTGGGAGGCCGAGTTGCCCGAGAGGGTGCTGTTGGTGAGCGTGAGCGGGCCGTTGTAGTTGAAGATGCCGCCGCCGCCGCTCGCTGCGGAGTTACCGAACAAGCTGCTGTTGGTGAGCGTCGTAAGCAATCCCTGGTATATGTAGATGCCCCCGCCGTTGTCCGTCGCGGAGTTGCCGGAGAGGGTGCTATTGGTCACGGTCACCGATCCCTGGTAGATGTAGATGCCGCCGCCGAAGCTGGCAGCGTTGCCGGATAGCGTGGTATTGCCGAGCATCAGAGTGCCGCTGCTAGAGATGGCACCCCCGTTACCGGCGGAATTATTCCCGTTCTGGATACTTAGACCGGATATGGTTACTGTTATCCCTCCGCCAATGTTAAGAACCTGGACAGAATTGTTTCCGCTGATCGCCAGATTGGAAGCTCCGGGGCCGCCGATGGTCATACTTGTGCCAATCGAGAGAGTACTGCTCAACGTGATCGTCGCGGGATAGGCAAGACTGAAGTTAATCGTATCCCCGGGCGAAGCACTTGCAATCGCAGCCCGCAGGGAACCGGGCCCGCTATCAGCGGTGGAAGTTACTGTAATCGTTGCCGCTCGAACGGATAACGGAGTGAGGAACCACACTATTGCCAAGACACCGAATATAGTCTTCAAAGATTTCTTGGATGGGGTCATTCGATTGCCTCCAGCGCGCCGGGGGTCAACCGGCGAGGTTGTAGTGAGTGAAAGAGTCGTGCAAAAGCTGGGCCCGGGTAGCAAAAAATTCACAAGAACAGTGAGGACAGCAAGACGAAGTGATTTCGACATGACGCATCTCCTAGATGTGAACCGAAGCTGGGGCCCGGGTGCAGTAGGACAGTTGGTCCTTCCCGTGGTGGCTTTAATCAGCCCACCTTGCTTGGCGATCAGAACTGGTCAAGGTCAAGAAAGGAAAGTCGAGCGAGCGGAGTCCGCTCTTGGTCACGAACAATGTCAAGGGAAATCGGTGAGTGTGTCGGATAAATGTCTAGAATTCATGAGCAGAAAAGTAAAGAGTACAAAGTGACGCATTTGTAAGCCTCCTCGGAACGGATCACCCACAACAGCCTCTATTAACTAATGCGAGAAATGGACCAAAATAGGGCCAATCGCGCGAAAACAACGGACGACGGCGGATGGTGATATACTCCGGCGGGCTCGGTATCCGCAGGTTGCGAGTGTTGCACACTGCAGTTTGCACCGACGGGAGACCGGAAGTGGAGCAAGTAAAGGGCGAAATCACCGAACTATTGGTCAGATTCCGGGAACGAGATCCCCAGGCAGAAGCTCAACTGATCCCGCTCATATACGACGAGCTTCGCCGTCAGGCTCACCGTTGTCTCAATCGCGAGCGCGGCGATCACACTCTCCAACCCACAGCGTTGGTGCATGAAGTATTCTTGCGCATGGCGAGCGAGACTCAGCCGCCGTGGCAGAGCCGAGCCCATTTTTTTGGCGTAGCCGCCCGGCTCATGCGACAAATTTTGGTGGACCATGCCCGGCGGCACCAAAGTTTGAAACGTGGTGGGTCTTGCGGGCGAAGTTCCCTCGAAGAAGAACTTGTGGTGTATTCGGTGGAGAGGTCAGCGGAATTGCTCGCGCTCGACGACGCCCTTTGCCGCCTGGCAGAACAGGACGAACGCCAGAGCCGGATCGTCGAGATGAAGTTCTTCGCGGGCCTCGATATCGAAGAGATCGCCAAAGTCCTCGAGATTTCGCCGAGGACGGTCAAGCGGGATTGGACGATGGCTCGTGCCTGGCTGCATCAGGAAATGGCGCGGTGATAAAGGCGCAGGCATATCCGACATAGATTGTGGAACAACAAAGGTGGGAGCACATCAAGGACCTGCTGGATGCGGCGTCGGAGTTGCCGCCCGAGCGTCGCTCTTCTTTTCTAGCGACGGCCTGTGCAGACGATGAGTCGTTGCGTATCGAAGTTGAAACCTTGCTCGAACATAATCAACGAGCCGAAGGCTTTCTTGAAGGCTGCCCCGCCGCGGATCTATACCCATCCATCCCGTCGACGGTCAACGATCCCACGTTCTCGCAAGGCGAGATGATCTCCGGACGCTTTCGAATTGTTAGCTTCATTGGGCGCGGAGGGATGGGCGAGGTTTACAAGGCCGAGGACACTCGGCTGCATCGCCTGGTTGCTCTCAAGTTCCTTCCTGATGAGGTAGCGAAACATCCACAGTCCCTCAGCCGCTTCCAGCGGGAGGCACAGGCAGCCTCTGCGTTGAACCACCCCAATATTTGCACGGTTTACGACATCAGCGAGCATAATCAGCGAGCCTTCATCGCGATGGAGTTTCTCGATGGGCAAAACCTCAAACAAGTTATTGCCGGCCATGCGCTCGATTTGGAACGGCTATTGGAGATCGGTATTACTACTGCCGGTGCGCTTGAGGCGGCTCACGCGAAAGGCATCGTTCACCGCGACATCAAGCCGGAGAATATATTCGTTAACAGCCGTGGGGATGCGAAAATTCTTGATTTTGGCGTGGCAAAGCTTCAGCGGCAAGGAATGGCAGCCTCAGAGGACGTGACCAGCACGGATTCGGCGGAGTTGACGCAGCATGGCGTGGCCTTGGGTACGGTGGCTTATATGTCGCCGGAGCAGGCGCGGGGAGAAGAACTGGATTCACGCACCGACCTTTTCTCATTCGGTTTGGTTATATACGAGATGGCAACGGGCCGACGAGGTTTCCCGGGTAACACCTCGGCGGTCATTCTGGCCTCACTCCTGAGGGACATTCCCCAGCCGCCTTCGGAAATAAATCCGGCCATTCCGGATGAGCTGGAGAAAATCATAAGCAGGGCGCTGGAAAAGGAGCGTGACCAGCGATATCAGCGTGCGTCGGAGATACGCAGCCATCTGGAACGGGTAAAGAGGCGGACGGAGAAGAGGCGGGAGAACGCGCTGGTTACAGGTACCATCAACCCGGCTTGGACTAAGACATCTTACAAAATCACGGAACGGCGCATTCGCGGCTGGCCATTGTTACTGCCCATCCTGCTCTTGGTCTGCGTGCTCGCAGGCGGTTTTTATTTGCGGTTGAGGAAGAGCGACGGCTACCGTGCTGCTCCCGCTCACACTGAGTACACGCAGCTTACGAACTTTGTTGATTCAGTTACCTCACCCGCGCTTTCCCCGGATGGACGCATGCTGGTCATGATCCGGGGCGAAAGCTCGTTTCTCGGACCGGGCGACCTCTACCTGAAGCTGCTCCCTGATGGCGAACCGGTGCGACTCACTCACGACGATCATCCAAAGATGGGTCCTGTGTTCACTCCCGACGGTTCGCGAATCGCCTTCACGCGTGGGGAAGGCTGGGATTGGCAGACATGGACAGTGCCTGTGTTGGGTGGAGAGGAATCGGAATTGCTTCCGAATGCATCTGCTTTGACTTGGGTCGGTCACCATCAAGTGATGTTTTCAGAGATGGGGAAGGATCCCGAAATGAAGATCGTGACCGCCGATGAAAGCCGAGCCAACGAGCGCGACATATATCTTCCGAGGGGGGTAAACACGATGGCACATCGATCCTACCTTTCCCCGGATTCCACGTTGGTCCTTGTAGCGGAGATGACGGAGGATGGTAGCTTTGGGCCGTGTCGTCTCGTCCCGTTTGCGGGCGGATCAGAAGGCAAGCAAGTGGGCCCCGTCCCCTCTCACTGCATGGATGCGGCGTGGTCACCGGATGGCCAGTGGATGTATTTTTCCGCTAATGCTGGAAACGGACTCCACCTTTGGCGACAACATTTCCCGGATGGTGCCGTGGAACAAATCACTTTTGGCGCAACGTCAGAAACTGGGATTGCTGTAGCACCTGATGGCAAGTCGTTGGTGACATCGATTGGTTCACAACAAAGCACAGTCTGGCTGCATAGTCATAAGGATGAGCGGCAGATTTCATCGGAGGGATTTGCATACTTGCCTTCACTATCGTCCGACGGCAAGAAGATGTATTACATCGTGCGCAATGGTATGGGCAAGTCCATGAGCAACGAATTGAGGTCGGCAGACCTGAATTCTGGGCACGAAGAACAGTTGGTTCCGGCGATTCCCATTGCCCGCTACGCCGTTTCACCCGATGGCAAGCACGTAGTGTTTACCAGAGCTGACACCGCCGCCCATTCCAGTATATGGATCTGGTCGGTAGATAGGAACTCTTCACCGCGGCAGCTCGTGGCGTCGGATGCCGACAGGCCACTGTTTTCTCGGACTGGCGAAGTCTTCTTCGTACGTTGGGACGACGAAGGGGGGTATATCTTTCGCATGAAAGAAGACGGTACAGAATTGCGAAAGGCGATTCCGGACCGTGTAGGCAATTTAATCGGCCTTTCTCCCGATGGGCGCTGGATCGTCGCCACGACTAATACCGGCGACTCCAACAGGCCGCAAGATGTCGTTGCGTACCCACTGCACGGAGGACGACCGCGAATCTTGTGTAAAGTGTGCGGTGTTGGAGGTCTTGAAGTTGACCCGCCCGTCGTTAGCTGGTCCCAGGACCAGAAGGCGATGTATGTTTCGTTAGCACATAACGGGTCCAGCGACAAGGCCAAGACTGTAGTGATTCCTTTGAGCTCTGGTGACGCCCTCCCTAACTTCTCAGGGGATGAGCTCGTCAATAACCCGGAGTTACTGAAAATCTCAGGCGCTCGGGTACTTGACCGTACAAGCGTTTTTCCCGGTCGGGATGCTAACACCTATGCATTCTGGCGAACAACTACCCAATGCAATCTATATCGGATCAGCTTGCCTTGATCGCTTCAGCCAGTAAGCAGATTGTTTTCTCAATCTTGTCGCTCGGCCTGAACGCGAAGTTGTACATGGTCCCATCCGATGGGGGATCGGCGCGACAAATCATACCAGAAGATTCAGGAGTAGAAGCCGATCCTACCTGGTCTCCTGACGGAACAAGAATTGCCTTCGGCGGCGCTGCGGGTGATCGCACTGCCGGCGTTAGGATCGTCGACATTAAGACTCACCAGGTTTCTATCCTGCCTGGGTCAAACGGCCTTTTCTCGCCCCGCTGGTCTCCCGATGGGCGCTACATCGTCGCGATGCCTTACGGTTTCCCCAGCCTGATGCTATTCGATTTTAGAACCCAAAAGTGGGAGGAGATTGCGAAGATAACTAACGGCTTTCCCAATTGGTCGAAAAGCGGGGAGTATGTTTACTTCCTGCATCAGGAGAAGCAGCCCTCGGTAATGCGCCTGAGCATTCGCGACCGGAAGCTGGAGCGGGTGGTTGATTTGAAGAATTTCCGCCAAGCAGGTCTCGCACACAGCTGGCTAGGGCTAGCTCCCGACGATTCACCCCTACTGCTTCGCGACACCGGCACCCAGGACATCTACGCTTTGGACTGGCAAGCCCCGTAACCCACACTCTCCTGGTACCCAGATGCGCGTCCGTTCTTTGGATGACAGAACATCCGTTCTTTGGACGCTAAACTGTCTCGCGTCCCACCCTTGCGAAAGGCGACGCCAGGATGGGCACCCCATTCTTTGTGATTCCGTAAAGATCAAAGTCTTTACTTCTCACGGGCCTAATTCTGTGCGAAGAACTCGGACATGGCAGGGGCGGCGGCCGTGGTACTGCATCCGGTAAACCGGCATGACAAGCAGGAAAATGGCGGCCTGGAACTTAAGACAGACGCCGAGGGCAAGGCCAGTTACGACGGGATTCCCTACGGCGAACTTCGGGTGCAGGTGCTGGCGCGCGGCTTTCAGACGTTCGGGCAAGACTACGATATCAATCAGCCGACGTTGGAAGTGACGGTCAAGATGAAACGACCGGCGGGGCAATATTCGATTTATGAAGACCATCCGGCGGATCAAGATAAAGACAAGAAGGACGCCGCGCCCGATTCCAGCAAACCTCAGCAGTGACCCCCTGGCTGGCTGCCTGGTGTGGGGAGAGACGCATTCCGTCTCACTACCCCGATGTCATCCTGAGGCAGCGGATTTCGCATACAAGCGAAGAATCCAACGAAGGGCCTATGTATTTATGCCCTCAGGGCCGTGGCTCCGGTAGTAGGGGGATCAAGATCTTATAAGTGTGGGCCAGTCCGCCGCGATGTTGTAAGATGGGCACCTTCCCCGCTGACGCATGGCCGAATTAATCTGGGATGGCAAGTACGACGAGCACGGCAATAAACGTGCCCCTGTTCGTATCGAGCTTCCTTTTCAAACCGTCGAAACCGTCAACGAGAGCGCGCAGGATCGCCAGCGCACGCTGGAGCTCTCCGCTTCGGGAAATGATCCGGAGTGGCGTAACCGCCTCATCTGGGGAGACAAAAAATACGTCCTGCCTTCGCTGCTCCCCGAGTTCGCCGGCAAGGTGGATCTGATCTACATTGATCCGCCATTCAGCAGCGGCCAAGATTTTTCTTTCAGCACAACGTTGCCAGAGACGGATGATGAATTCACTAAGCGCCCCTCGACTCTGGAACAAAAAGCCTATCGCGATACTTGGGGAGTAGATGAGGCTGACCGCGAGAGGGGTGTAACCGAACTCGACAGATACCTTCGGTGGCTTAGCGAAACATTCGCCTTACTACGAGAATTGTTGTCGAATGAGGGAGCGATTTTCGTCCACCTTGACGTTCACATGGGACCTTATGTTAAGGCCTTGATGGACGAGATCTTCGGCGCGGATAACTTCTTGAATCAAGTGATTTGGTACTACTACAACAAGCTTCACGACAGCCGAAAGCGAGCCCTCCCAAAGGCATTCGACCAAATTCTGTATTACGTGAAGGATAAGCAGTCCTCGTACGCGTACACGGCTCTGAAGGAACCCAGGGCGGTACCAATCACGAAACTAAAATACAAAAAGGTCGCAGGAAAAATTCAAAACATCATAGGCGAAGACGGCAAGGCTGTGACCTATGAAAGCACCGAGCGTACTGTTGATAATGTGTGGAGGATCCGCTGTCTGCAGCCAGCGAACCTCCAAGAATGGGTCGGCTATCAAACTCAGAAGCCTGTAGATCTCATAGAGCGCATACTTTCAATCGCTTCAAAGCCCGACGACCTCGTCATGGACTGCTTTGTTGGGTCGGGTTCGGCCGCCATGGCCGCCGAAAAACTCAACCGCCGCTGGATTGCCTGCGACCTCGGACGCTTCGCCATCCACACCACCCGCAAGCGCCTGCTCGGCATCCCCAACGTGAAGCCCTTCGTCGTCCAGAATCTCGGCAAGTACGAACGCCAGCAATGGCAGGCCGCCGAGTTCGCGACATCTTCCTCCCCTGTCATCCTGAGCGAAGGAGCTGCTTCACGCAGTGAAGCAACTACGCAGTCGAGGGACCCCGCGTCCGATGGCGCGCAGAAAAGGCCCGGCAGGGAGTTCTCTGAAGGGCTCCCGGACAGCGGCATGCGTGGTGGAAACTCCCCTCAAGGCCACTTGGTGAAGCAAACTGGAAAGGGGTCCTTCGACTCCAGAAACCGGCTCGCAAGCGAGCCGGCTTCTTCCGCTCAGGATGACAGAGCGAAGGGAGTTCAGGACGCAAGATTGAGAGAGCAGCGCGAGCGGGAGGCCAACTACCGCAAATTCATCCTTGAGCTTTACCACGCGACCCCGGTCAGCGGACACACCTGGCTCCACGGCATAAAAGCCGGCCGCATGGTGCACGTCGGGGCAGTTGACGCACCTGTGACCAGAGCCGATGTGAACGCCATCGCCGCCGAAGTCTGGAAAGCCGTCGGCAAAGGCGCGAACTCTCCACAAAAACCCGCAGTGGACGTGCTGGGATGGGAGTTCGCCCTCGACATCAACGAAACCGTCAAGCAGGTCGTTGCCGAGGCCCGCATAGAAGCCTCATTCAAAAAAATCCCCCGCGAAGTTCTGGAAAAGAAAGCCGTAGAACAAGGCGACATCCAGTTCTTCGAGCTAGGCGCTCTGAAAGTTGACGTTAAAACAAAAAAACGCGAAGTCACGCTGACGCTCTCGGATTTCGTAATTCCGCTCGACGATGTCCCCGCCGAAGTGCGCGGCGCAATCAAGCACTGGAGCCAGATGGTGGACTACTGGGCCGTGGACTGGGACTTCAAAGAAGATACCTTCCACAATCAATGGCAGTCTTACCGAACTCGAAAGAATCCAAAGCTTGAGATTTCGGTTAAACATGAGTACTCAGAACTGGGGCAATACGTAGTCGTAGTGAAAGTCATCGACATTTTAGGAAACGACACGACGAAAACCTTAACCGTAGAAATCAAGTGAGAGACCACGAATATTTCGCATACATCGTTTGCAGCCGGTCGGGCACGCTTTACATCGGGATGACCAACAACATCTATCGCCGAGCGTTGGAACATAAACAGGGCGAAATAGAGGGCTTTTCTCAGAAATATCATTGCGACCGCCTCGTCTATTACGAAGGCTATGACGATGTTCACAAAGCCATTGGCCGAGAGAAACAACTGAAAGGATGGACGAGAGCGAAGAAGATTGCTTTGATCGAATCAAAGAATCCTCGCTGGAAAGATTTGGCCGAAAAGTGGGGTGCACAGATGCTGTTTGCCGGCGAAACAATGAAAGGCAGGTTTTAAAAAACACTTTCATCCCTTCGGCAAGCTCAGGGCAGGCTCTGAGCGAAGTGGATGCTTCGCCTTGCGAAGCATTCACGTAGTCGAAGGACCCCGGTTACCTCTGCCTTGCAAGCAACCTCGAAAGGGAATTCTGACAATTCTCGGGAGGGCCGCGGCGAGAACGCCTTGCCGGGGCCGCGACCGAGGCTTGGCGTCAAGGGGTCTTTCGACTGCGTTGCCGTTCGCTTCGCGAACGACAACTTCGCTCAAGATGACAGGGTGATTAGACTATGCCACGCCGCAAGAAAATCGCTGACGAGACGCCTAGTCTCTATGACATCACGGCGAAGCTGCGCTCCGGCCCTTGTGTCCCCGCGCTACGCGAGGCTGTCAAGTCGTGGAAGGCCGCCGGACGCAAGGGCATCACCGACACAACGCGGATTTTACTTAATTACTGGTTCGAGACTGATCACAAACTAAAAACGGGCAGGCTATTCAAATATCACGACTCGCAGCGCGAGGCGATTGAAACTCTCATTTATGTATGGGAAGTGGAAAAGGTTCGCACACGCAAAGACCTGCTTGAACGCTATGCGCAGAATGTGAAAGACCTCCGATTGCCTCCGGAGGACGGCTTTGCGCGCTATTGCACCAAAATGGCGACGGGAAGCGGCAAGACCAAAGTCATGGCGCTGGCCATCGCCTGGCAATACTACAATGCCCGCCGCGAACAAGATGAGGTTGCCAAGGAATATGCGAAGACATTTTTGATCATCGCCCCGAACGTTATTGTGCTGGAACGGCTTAAAAGCGACTTCGCCAACGGCAATATTTTCCGCGAGGATCCGATCCGCCCGAAGGAATTTGGCATCTTTTGGGATTTCGATTGCGTAATGCGCGGCGACGGTGAGCGGGCGTATTCCGAAGGCGTGCTTTTCTTAACGAATATTCAACAATTCTACGAACGCGCCGACCGCTCACAGGAAGATGAACCGGACGCGATGACCGCAATACTTGGGCCGAAGCCTCCCACACAAAAGCTGGAACAATCGGATTTCGCGGACCGAATTGCGCGCCGCGCAGGAAGGCTGTTGGTCATCAATGACGAAGCTCACCATACTCATGACGAGGGCAGCGAGTGGAATTCCGTAATCGCACGACTGCATGAGAAAACGACAATTACCGCCCAGCTTGATTTTTCGGCGACGCCACGCTTCCAAAAGGGCGCAATATTTCCATGGACGATCTCAGACTATCCGCTGAAGCAGGCGATTCTTGACGGAATCGTAAAGCGCCCGGTCAAAGGGGTGGCGAAAATTGCTGAACCAAAATCAGATCATGCCAGCGTCCGCTATCGCGGTTATCTGACGGCTGCGGTAGAGCGATGGAAGGAATACCGGATTCAACTCAAACCGCTGAATAAGAAGCCGGTGCTCTTCATCATGATGAACAGCACCGAAGAAGCGGACGACGTTGCTGACTGGATCACGACGGCCTATCCCGCGGAATTCGGGGATGGGAAGACTCAGATCATCCACACCGATAAGTCGGGGGAAGTTAGCAAGAAAGACTTGGACGCGGCGCGAAAAGCCGTGAAAGGCGTGGACGATCCGAAGAATCCAATTCACGCCATTGTCAGCGTCTTAATGCTCCGCGAGGGCTGGGATGTGCAGAACGTGACCGTAGTCCTCGGGTTGAGGCCTTTTTCTGCAAAAGCAAACATTCTTCCTGAGCAGGCTATTGGTCGAGGTTTGCGCCTGATGTTTCGTGATTTGACGCCCGATTACACGGAGCGGGTTGACATCATCGGCAACCAGAAGTTTCTAGACTTCGTCAATGACCTTGAAAAGCTGGAAGAGCTTCAGCTTGATACTTTTGAAATCGGCAAAGATAAGCTGCGGATTCTTACCATCATGCCTCTCGAGGAGCGCAACGAATTCGATATCGGCCTGCCGGTATTAACGCCGACGCTAGTTCGCAAGAAAAGTCTCGCGGAGGAAATTGCGGGATTAAACGTGATGGCTTTCCAGACGATGCTCCTCCCACTCACGCCCGACGATCCAAACAACAAGACTTTTCGCTATGAGGGTCACGACATCATAACGCTGCAAAAGATTGTCGAACGTGATTACAAAGTGCCGGAATCCCAAACCGCGCAAGAATTGATTGGATACTATGCCCGAAGAATCGCCGAAGCCGTTAAGCTGCCCTCGCAGTTTGCCGCTCTCGCTCCCAAAGTACGCGAGTTTTTCGAGAACAAAGCCTTTGGCCGGCGGGTAGATTTGAATGACATGGTTACCGTCAGGGCGATGGGAACACAGATCGCGTCGTATGTTTGCGTGCAGGAGTTTGCGCGGGTATTGCGAGAACTAAGTATCGCCGAACAGGAACCGCAGTTACTAGTCCCAGCAAGAATGTTGTCAAGTTGCCAGCCATTTCCGTGGTCACGCAAAGTATATGAAGCAAATCATTGCGTGTTCAACATGGTTCCTTGCGATAACGATTTCGAAAAGGCATTCGCGAGATTTCTGGACAACGCCGAAGACGTGAACGTGTTCGCGAAATTGCCGCAGCCGTTTGGGTTCTCCATCGAATACATAGATCCGGGAAAAAATCTGAGGTCTTACTATCCCGATTTTGTTGTCTTGGACAAAGACGGGACTCATTGGCTGGTTGAAACCAAAGGAATGGAAACCGCTGATGTTTCCTTCAAAGACTCCGCGGCACGAAACTGGTGCGAGAATGCGACGTCGCTGACCACTACCGCATGGAAATACGCCAAGGTTCCGCAGAAGGCGTTTGAGGTTTTGCAGCCCAACAGGTTCCGGGACCTAGCTGCGCTGTATGCGCCCGGCCTTTTCTAGACCTACCCCCATGCCCTTTCTACTTTTGACCTCATTTTCCAAATCCGACGGTTTTTAGTCTTTATTTGCCCGTGCGGCGAGTTCGACCGCGGCGGGAGGGATTTGGGTTTATGAGATTCCAGGCTTCGCGATATTTTTCGAAGCGGGAGCCTTTCCTGCTTCCGTGGGGATAAAACCACAAATTTTTGCGGGCGCCGTAGCATTTCACCGGCACCACGTACCAGAGATCGAGCGGAACAATGTAGGCGATGACCACGTCAATTTCCCTGGCGGTAAGGGCGACCATTTTGTGTTTTCTATAGACGTAGGTGTGGACGCTGTAACCGCGATGGCTTTCGTATGCCGTGGACCGGACCTGGGCGCGCCAGAGGCGTTTCCCTCCGTCAATAATGAAGTCGTAGCGGTCGCTGTCGCCCCAGGGCTTGGCGACTCCGAAGCCGAGGGTGACGGCTTTGTGCATGAAGGCGAGTTCGGCGAGTTCTCCGCGGCGCTTGGGCGGATGCGAGTGGCGCAGGTTGGTTGCAGGCCGGCGACGGACAGCGGTCTTAGATACTTCTGTCATATTGATTCTTTCTTTTATGGGTGCTTGCCGGAGATTCGTTTCCGGCGGGATGGGATTGAGTGCAAAACGCAAGAAAGGCGCAGCGGTAAGGCTGCGCCTTCGTTTTAAGCTTACAGTTATATTATAACAGATTGCATATAGCTACTGCGCCACGCTGGGCCAAACTATTTTCTGATTGTAATGATGCGATTAGGGGGAATTGAGGCCGGAAGGGGGCTTGACAAGAATTCTGGGTTTGGGAACTTTTGGCCTTTTTCCGTGAGCCATCCCAATAGTTGGAATTCTTAGCTGCGCGAAGAATCCGCTGCCTGAGGATGCCAACTGCGCGGGGGTACCGGTACCTGTCGCCGCTCAGTGAGCGCGCTTTTGTCTCCAATCAAGTACGGCGATTTGACAAATACGGGCTGCCGAGATTAGGGTCATCCGCGAGCGATACTTCGACTCCCGACAAACTCTACTAACTTTATTGAGAACACCCGAAAGGAAACCACAATATATGAAGAAAATAATGTTGACGTTTTTTTGCTCTGCTCTAATGCTCGCCGCGATCAGCGCGACGGCGAAGATGAAGATGAAGCACGAATCGAACGAGGCCACGGTCGCGGCCATCACCCAGCTGGAAAATGAACAGTCAAAGGCTACCGTTGACAACGATTCGTCCTGGATCGAGAAAAACTATGCCGACGATTGGACTGGAGGCTTCAGCGGCGGGATATGGACGACCAAGGATTCGATTTTGAACGACGCTAAAGACACCGCCAACAATAAGATGAACAGCGACCACATCAGCGATCTAAAGGTGCGAGTCTATGGCAACACGGCGATCGCGACCTACACCGACAGTTATGATGGCATGGTTCGCGGCGAGCATCGCGTCAAAACCGTTCTCAGCACCGACACGTGGGTCCGCATGCATGGCGCGTGGAAAGAGGTTGCCAGCCACAGCAGCGTCAAGAAAGAAGATTAGCTGTCGGCGGCGCGGGAGTTTTGAAACATGATGACAACTTCGCGGCGGACGGACGGGGGCGTCCGTTTTCTACGCGATCGCGGCTGGAGAACAGTGCTAAGATTGCGGTCTAAAGTCCGTGCACTGGCCATCTGTCTGAATGTTGGAGGTGGGAATGCCACAGCACAGGTTGTGCGCCCTTACCTTGCGTAGATTTCAGCTTCTTCCCCTGTGGGTTCTGGCCGGGGGTTTGTTACTTATAGCGGTCAGTGCCTTAGCCCAAACGGCGACTACATCCAATTTATTATTGCAACCGGAGGAGCGGGATCGTATCGCCCGCGAAGTGGTGGAGAATCCAGATCTCAAGCCACTGGCGGCGCAGGGGCGGCTCCGAGTGATTTCCGTGATCCCCTACAATGCGCCCAAGGAAGAGGCGCCCGCGGCGGGGACGAGCGCGGTTAGCATGACAATATTCAGTTATGGCGAGGGCCGAGCTTACCGCGTCCTGTATGATCCGACCACGAAACGGATAGCGAGCCGTGAATTGCTGCCGGGGCGTCCGCAGCCGTCAATCGAAGAGAGAAGAGAGGTTTACGGCCTGATCCGCTCCGAGCCGGGGCATGCCAAGTTGCTGCTCGCCGGAAACGTGCTGGAAGGCGGATTTGTGGTGGATGGTCCTCCCGGAAGTTCGGAGCGGGACCGCTTTGTGCAAGTGTACGTGCTGTCCCCTGACCTCGGAAGCTTTGTGCGCGTGGTCACGGTGGACCTTACAACCGCGAAGATCGTGTCTTCGGTAACGAAGGAGTAAGAGAGAGCGAAATGCGAGTATTTCACTTCTTTTTGCCAGGACTGGTGCTGGTTGTTTTGTCGTTGAGCGGATCGGGCATAGCAAAGACCGTTCCGAGAAATTGCAATGCTCTCTCCTGGCCGGATGTCAATCCGGTCTGGAGCATGTGCTGGGTTTCGCCCGATTTAAGTTCCGGCGTGGATGGGTCGGGACTTGAACTTTACAACGTTCAGTATAAAGGGCAGGAAGTTCTCTTCAAGGCCGACATCCCGGTTTTAAATGTGCTCTATCAGCCAGGCGGCTGCGGTGGGCCGTATCTTTCCTTTCGCGATTGGGGCAATGAACTTTCGCCGTTTCAAGCCGACAATGTAGTTTCCCCCGGGCTTGCTGAACCGGCAACTGCACCCAAGACCACGTGTAACCACCCCGGCAGGGACAAAGGTTCCTTCGAGGGAGTTGCGATTCAGAAGGGCACAGACAGCCTCATTTTAACTACTCAAATGGCGGCGGGATGGTACCGCTACATTCAGACTTGGACCTTTTACGCCAACGGCAGTTTTTCTCCACGCCTCGCATTTACGGCGATCTACAACCCGTGTATCTTCCACCTTCATACTCATAATATTTATTGGCGGTTGGATTTCGACATTGATAACTACACGGACGACGTGGTGGACGTTGGACCGCGTCTCATTGCCGACCAATGCTGCTGGACTCCGATCACTACGGAAACCTCGGACAAGCGCTCTGTTCCGTTCTCGAAGACAGGACTGTGGCGAGTGAGAAACAAAACCACCGGGCGCGGCTACGTCATTATGGACAACTCCTCAGACGGGGTAGCCGATACATTTGGCGACGCGGATCGCTGGGTGCTGAAATATCATTCCAACGAGCTCGACGACGGTGGAGCAACGGGCGGTCAAGAGGGAGACGCCATTCATATTGACAAATTCCTGAATGGCGAGAACGTGGACGGCGCGGACCTCGTGGTCTGGTACCATGCGGGACACTTGCACAAAAATCCGCTGGCCTGTGTCCCGGTGGGTCCGCTGATTATTCCGTTTGGATCGTGGTAGCGCTGGGGCGAATGCCAGGCAAAGTCATCTTCAAGCGATTCACATTAAGCTACCCGCCAGGTTCGATCGCAAGCTTTCCTCACAATGGAAAGCATTAGCCCTCGAATTTACTGCCGCCAAAGCGGAGGCAAACCATGTTGCAGATTTCGAATGTAACCAGGCTCATGTGTGGAGTCACGCTGATTACCGTGCCGACCATCGAGTACGGCGGGGTGTTCCTGCTGAAAATGCTGCGCACGCGGGAACCCGGATACATGGACAATCCGCTGCGGCAGAACCTCTTTCGCGCGGGACACGCCCACGCGGGCGTCATCGTGATTCTCTCGCTCATCGCCAGATGCTCGTGGACTCAATCATCATTCCGGGCCCGCTGGCTTGGATCGTTCGCATTGGCGTGCCATCGGCCGCGATTCTCATGTCTATGGGCTTTTTTCTCTCCGTGGGTGCGCCAGAGTCGGAGCGGCCGAATGCCGCGATCCAATTGGTCTATATGGGTGCCGGAATTCTGGCGATTTCGGTGTTGATTTTGGGAATCGGATTGGTTCGGGCCGCAGTGTGAGGGACAGCGAGAGCGTTCTGAAATTCCTCTTCTCGCAAGGACGACGCGAAATGAAGACCCCTTCTGTGCTGCAAGGTTGA
Organism: Terriglobales bacterium; assembly: GCA_050746185.1. Taxonomy (GTDB): domain Bacteria; phylum Acidobacteriota; class Terriglobia; order Terriglobales; family Acidobacteriaceae; genus PALSA-188. Next base: position 147,346 of record JBOGLA010000031.1, read on the forward strand.
CTGTGGCTCTTCCAATCCCTAAGACTTCGATGCCATGTCTTACGCAGCGAGGATTCGGCGCGACCAGTAACTGAGCTCGCGGGCGAAGGCGTCCGGGCCACACATGCACCCTTAAATAATGTTCGCGTCCAAGGTCGCGATGAACTGAATCCCAGGAATGACTTTGCCCTCAAGATTTTTATCGTTGGTCAGAAACAGATCGGTGCCAGCGCTGGCGGCACAGGCAAGATGGATTGCGTCTGCCGAAGGAATCTTCCACGTGCCCTTGATCCGCCCAAACAAGTCCGCGGTTTCGACGGTGAACGGAACAACTTCCGAAACCGCGTTCCCAAATGCGTCTCTCACACCTTGGATTCGCTCTTTGTCAGCTCCGCGCTTGTAGGCACCCGCTAATACTTCACCTAAACTCAAAGCTCCCGTAATTAGCTGGTCGTTGCGCTGCTGCATTCGTGACCAGATCCTGTCTACCCTCTTCCCAAAATCAGGATTTGTTTCCAGCCAGTAGATGAAGAGCATCGTATCCCAGTAAATCCGGCTCATTTGTCTTTCCCCGGACCGTAGAAGTTAGCTCGTTCATTGCGAAGATAATTCTCGCCTCCGCCCAGTTCGGCAAAAACATCCTTCAGAGCTCCTCGCAGGCGATTCCATGCCTCCTGCCGGGAGGGATGATTGCCCTGTGAAGGCGGTGATCCCAGAAATTCGTAGGTGTAAGTCACGGTCGTGCTGAGGCCGGATTCGGGCCCGGTGCTGGAGACCAAACGAAGGTGATTTTGTTTCAGGAACTTGTTGGACTTGAGGGCGTTGCAAACCAGCGGCACGCGATTGCCAAGTTTCAAATTCTTGTGAACGACACCGACGTTTATGGAGAAAGTATTCTGATGACGATGACGAGCAGGACGAACAAAGCTGTCGACTGCGTATTCACGAACAATATCCGTCGTAGAGGCCGGGACATCGGTTTTCATAAGCTCTCCTTAGTTTCTATTCCCTGCTTGCTTGCTAATTCTGCTATTATGCTACTCCCTGCTCCTACATATCAAGCTTAATTTCTGACAAGTGATCCCAGCACTTGCAAGGTCATCCAATACATTGACTTCCAACCTCTAGCGACTTAGTCTGGAAGTGGTTCTTTACAGGCCAATCCCACCATGTGGGGGCGTCACGGCTTCGACGGAGATGCTTGCGGCCAGGAGGCATGCCGGGGTGCACACACCCGTAATCGCGTGCAAAATGATAATTGCCAATCAACCAATGGCATACGCAGCCTAATTTATTAGGCAGCCGTTCTCCGCAGCTTCGCCCTTGGGCTGCGAGCGAACGTCACACAGGGGGCTGCTCTTCTTATCTACGTCTGGGATGAGAGGCTAAGACCTCAGGCTAGCGGCTAGCGTTTCTTGTCCGTTCTGAGCGTGGGCCGCGAACGTTTCCGGTGAAGGCCGGAAGCATGAACTGGAATAAGCATGTAGTCTCTTGACCAGTAACATTTTCGGACGCGGGTTCGACTCCCGCCGCCTCCACCA
>JBOGLA010000032.1:0-63171 GCA_050746185.1 Terriglobales bacterium
CCTCATGCCATATAGCATTCGTCGCCAAAACGGACATGGTCTGGGTTCAATATTACCCTATCCTAAAAACAAAGATCGAATGAACGACTGAACTTCCAGTTCTCTTTCGAACTCCTCTTACTCGACCAAGGCTACCTTACAGGCAAGAACTCCACACATGGAGGTGACCGATGAAGGCGATTGTGGTGACGGATCAGGCTGCGGGAACGGCCGGGATGAAGCTGGTGGAGCGGCCCGAGCCGCAGGGGGCGGCGCTCGCCAGCCTTTCGGGCGCGAACTACGGCGACGTCGTTGTTCAGGTTCATGCGTCGGGATTCACTGGGGATGAGCTGTCGTGGCCCTAGACCTGGATCGACCGCCTCGGCCGTGACCGGACGCCTTCGATCCCCGGCCACGAGCTAGCCGGAGTGGTCACCGCCCTCAGCTATGGAACGACGGGACTGTCGGTGGGACAGCGGGTGTTCGGCCTCACGGACTGGACTCGCGACGGCACGCTGGCGGAGCATGTAGCCGTCGAGGCGCGCAACCTCGCATCGCTGCCGGGCGACGTTGACTTCACCGTGGGTGCGGCCCTCGTGATGTCGGGTCTGACCGCGTGGCAGGGGCTGTTCGAGCACGGCCGCCTTCGTGCGGGGCAGAGCGTCCTCGTGCACGGCGCGGCCGGCGTAGTCGGTTCGATGGCGACCCAGCTCGCACGTGAGTCCGGCGCTTACGTCATCGGCACCGGGCGCGCTGCCGGTCGTCAGACGGCTCTCGACTTCGGCGCACAGGAGTTCGTCGACCTCGATAACGACACCCTGGAAGACGTCGGCGAAGTCGATCTGGTTTTCGATGTCATCGGCGGCGACATCGGGAAGCGGTCTGTGGGCCTGATTCGCGCCGGAGGAACGCTGGTGACCGTCACCGGCCCGACCGAGGCGCGCCCCTCTGGCGGCATGACTATCGACTTCGTAGTCGTACCCGATCGCGCCCAATTGAGTGAGCTCGTCCAACGGGTCCGGGTTGGTCGGCTGCGGACAAACATCGGCAACGTGGCTGCCCTCGACGATGCGGTTGCCGCCTTCAACCGGACCGAGCGGATCAAGGGAAAGACGATCATCCGCGTTCATCCGTGAGGACTCGGGAATTGCCTAACGCCCACGAAGGTGCAATTCACGCGACGAAGGAGAGTTTAGATCCGCGTTCATGGGAGTTTCATCTGCGACGCTAGCTGATTTTTCCACATCTTGCTCTCCCATGTTTCTGGCAAGCACGGCAAAGTGCCCGGAGCGATCTTCCTTTGGAAAACCCTCGCGTATTTCATTTTGGCTCGCCGAGGTAGACCTTATCTTTTCGAACGTCGAGCTTCGCTAACTTTCCTGAACTTGCTGAGCGAGCGCAGAGATTCTCTCCATCGCAGCATTTACCGCCTTTGCAGCGGCGTCCGCTCCAAATGCCACACCCTCGACCGTAATGACCTCAATATCGGTCAAGCCGATGAAACCCAGTGCTGCCTTGAGATACGTGTCTTGGAAGTTCAAGGCTTGCATCGGGCCTTGTGAGTAGATCCCGCCGCGCGCAAGCACGAGGTACACTTTCTTACCGTGTACCAAGCCTTCAGGTCCTTTTTCGGTGTACCTAAAGGTGGCGCCAGCACGAAGAATGTGGTCGATGTAGCTCTTCAGCGTCGAGGGAATGCCGAAGTTGATCATCCCGGCGGCCATAATAATGATGTCCGACGCCATCACCTCCGAGACCAGCGCGTCCGACAGCGCGAGCACAGCTCTTTGTGACGGCAAAAGCTGTTCGCGCGGCGTATTGCGCGCGGTGGCGAAGCTATCGTCGATATGCTGGGGCGGATCACCCGCCAGGTCACGGACGATAAGGGTGGAATCCTTATGTTTGGAGATCAGGTTCTTTGCCAGGGCGTGTGCGATCCGAGTCGAATAGGAAGCCTCTGCGCGTGGACTGGAAGTGATTAGAAGAATCTGGCTCATTGGTACGCTCTCCTCTTTTTGCAATTCGATGGGGACGACGCCTAGTCACCGACCTGCGTGTCCTCACTCGAAACGCCTAAATCGTGACTCGCCTTTTCATTCGCAATACTTGCGTCGACATAAGGCATCCTTTCGTTTGTGTCTGGAGCAGGCGTTTGCCTAAACCCCAGTGGAAACATTCATTTCCTACATTTCCTTCATCGTCTGAGAATCCTCCCTTGGCGCGCGAAGCTCATTGCTTCTTTGCCGGGTGAGCACCCTTGAACGGAATGAAGTCGGACTTGCCGAGCTGGTGGATGTAGATAATGCAGTCTTCAGAACCCATGAACTTTTAGTTGTGGAACTGCCCGGCCGGCTGAAAAACGTACGACCCCGGTTTCAGTTCCTTCGGGGCGCTGCTGTCGCCTTCGACGGTGTGGATCCAGGTCCCCTGCACCAATACCGCGTGGTAGTCCGACGCGTGAGTGTGCATGCCTGCCTCGAACCCGCCGCCTGGCTGCTTCAGCAGCATGCCGAACGGACCTATTTTGGGGTCGCCCCACAAGACCGAAAACTTCTGGGGTGAGCCGGAATGCATATCCTCCCACTTGAGGTCGGCGACCGGCGTGGTGATCTCTGCGAAACTCCGAACGATCTTTTCTGTGGTGGTCATTTCTCTTACCTCCTCAGCAAATAGATTTTCCGGGAGCTGAATCGATCCGTAGTATGTTTCAATCAAATTGATAGGAAGAAGCGATCAGTATGGAACTCAGACATCTTCGATACTTCACTGCGGTAGTCGAACGGAATGGCTATCGTGAAGCCTCCCGGCACCTTCATATTGCCCAGCCGTCTATTAGCCAGACCGTGGCCGATCTGGAGCAGGAACTTGGCTTGAAACTCGTCTCGCGAGCCGGCCGGAAGGTTGTGCGGACTCCGGAGGGAGAGGCGTTTTACGTCGAGGCTGTGCGCACCCTGAAACAAGCAGAATCCGCCATCAACACTGCGAAGCGAGCCGCTAAGGGTGAAGTCGGAAAATTGTCGATTGGCTTCATTGGTTCAGCCACGTATGCGTTTCTACCGGCGCTCGTGCGAAGCTATAAAGCGAAATACCCCGGCGTAAAGGTGACGCTGCACGAACTCACCCCGCTTGAGCAAGAGACGGCCCTCGACCAGGGAACGATCGACATCGCCTTCACAAGAACTCTCGCGGCGGAAAAAGACAGCACACTCTCATCGCGGTGCCTCTATCCGGAACCGCTTCTCGCCGTATTGCCGGCATCAAGAAGAATTAAGGGGAAGAGCGTGCGCGTTGCAGATCTCGCCGGTGAACGATTTGTGGTGATCGATCGCAAAGAATCGGGTGTCCTTTTTGATACGATCTTACGAATCTGCAACGAAGCCGGCTTTAATCCGAGGATTGAGAATGAGCCGGACCGGCCCCAAACTGTACTCTCACTTGTAGAGGCAGAAGAAGGCGTCTCCATTGTGCCTGCTTGTGTCAGGAATATGTCGTCGAACGGCGTGCGCTTCTACCGCTTGCAACCGGACGATACGAGCATCTCGCTTGTAGCGGCATGGAAGAAGGAAACCCCGTCGCCCGCGCTTCGCGCTTTTCTGGATCTGGTGAATGCGAACGCAGCACAAATCCGGAAGAAGGGCGGAGCTTCTCTGAAAGATTCGCAGCGGACAACCTCACAATCGGCTCGACGGAGACGATGACTCCACGGTGCCGTTGGCGGACGGGTCAGTACTCGGCAAATGTCAGAACCGCCAAAGTCTCCGGGCGGGTGGTCGGCTAAGCGGAAGTAATCATCGATGCCAATCTCGGACAAGACCACCAACCAAATCGCTCCATAGTTCCCCTGTTATTCCCCCCAGGAATAATACAGTGACGAGAAGTCGTTGGACTTCGCCATTGAGTGCGGTTAGTTTTGCGCCACAGACAGTCGCTTTAGGAGCTGCTGGAGGTGCACATGCCGCGCTGGTTCTCAGTCCGTTTCGTCCGAAACGTCCAGTGCCCTCTTCGGTTGAAGTGGGCGCGTCCAACCGCTGCTCTTCTCGCTCTACTTTTTGTCATGCCTCTGGTCGCGTTGGCACAGGGTTCACCTTTCGACACCGGCTTTAACGCAATACAGAGCCTTTTCACCGGCACTATTGCGAAGGTTGCAAGTCTGGTGGCTGGCCCACCTTTACGTTTTTTGTAAAGGTGGGAACGGCGAGGTCGGCAGTCATAGGTGAGATACTGGCAGCATGAGTCCCCACCTTTGCCAAAACCGCAAAGGTGGGCCAGCCGCCAGCCGAGCGATGATGATTATAGGATGTGATTTGCATACGCACTACCAGCAGATCGCGATGGTAAACACCGAGACGGGAGAGTTGGTGGAGCGGCGTTTGGAGCATGAGAACGGCGAAGCGCAAACTTTTTATGCCGGGCTGGCGGGGACGGTACGAGTAGGGATCGAAGCCACCGGTTACACGCATTGGTCGCCCAGGTTCGCTACGCCGTGTGCTGTTCGACATATCGGTCGAGCAGCGCCCGCAAGATGCGTTGATAGGGCACTTTCGCCTTCTTGGCTTCCTTTTTTAGAAAGTCAATGCTGGAGCGGGTAAACTCCGATGTGACTTTCACAGTGTCCGTTTTTCTTACCAATTGTGATGGGGGCGGCAGAAAATCCTTGATTACCGTGAGCTTGCCTTTCGGTGCGTCTTCATTAGGAAGATTGCCGTGTTTTCTCATAGAACTTGCTCCACTTTCTCCAATTGCCCGCTCCAATAATACGTGTTACTTTACCATATTTTTATCAGTATGAGAATATGGGTGATACTACATATGCCGCGCCAGCGAAAGTCCCTTCCCTCGCGAAACTGGCGCTCATCGCGAACGTTGCGGTCGTAGTAGCGCTTTTGCCATAAAGAATGTAGCAGCGCTTTTGCCATAAAGAATGAAGAGCGACGGCTCACTTTTGAGGCGGCTTCCGTGGGTTCTTAGGCTGTGACGTTGACGGCGACGTTGCCGGCCCCACTTGATTCGGCGCCTCAGCAACCAGCTTCCGGATAAAGTTCACCGGCACGCTGGCGGTGAGAACTGCCCGGTCTTTGTGCTGATCGACTTTTAAACTATTGAACAATTGCTTCACGTCAGGGTCTGATCCGCCTGGGGCCGATATTTCCGCCGAAGTAAAAATATTAAGAAACGTCTTTACCTTTTCTGTGACCTGCTGGGCAGCGTCTTCGCTGCCGGTAAAGGCTTCGACCCTGAGATGGACTAATCTCAAGTACCGCATGGATCCCACCAGCACCGCAGGTTTGGAGAATAAGAAAGACCAATCGAGCGGAGGAATTCCTGGGCGGTTCGCGGCATCGGAAGAAGTGCCGGTCCGAAGGACAATCCACGCCAAACTGGCCAGCGGAACGTGCCGGTAATACTGCCGCAAGAGTGCAGGGCCTCCGAATGGGGAAGCCAGTTTGCGTGAGCGGGAGATGATTCCTCGAATCACTTCCGGATCGCTGTTATTTGAAGCCGCCACCGTGTCCACGCCCAGGATGGCAACCCGCAGAGTGCGCCCGGTCAACGGAATGTCGTAGATCTCGGTGGAACCATAATTCTCGATCGAGCCTGAAATCTTGCGCAGATAAGCCCTTAGCCGTTCGATATCAATCTTGCCCACAAAAATTTCCGAAAACCTGGTCTCGGCGGAATTATCCCCGGCGTTGTCTGGATAATGGATTGCAAAGGCGGCATGGTCCAGATCGCGTTCGAACTGGAAGCCGGTCTCCTGAATGAACTGCTCATATTCCGGATCGTGGGGAACCGCCGGCAACTTGCCGGTGATGTTGGCTCTGCGTATCCACTCAAGATTGATGTAGGCGAATCCGTCCGCGCTTGGAAGCAGGCGCGCCGCTTCCGGCGGAGCCTGCTTGCGGAGCACAACCAGAAGGGCAACTACCGCAGCGACCAGCAATACGGCAAAAAGAATTGGAAGGCGTCGTCGTATACGCATGAAGAGTAGCTGCGCCGTGAAAGGCCGCTATCCCGAAGCAGGAGAAAACATCATCATCATAGCACTCTCAGCCCCTTTGCATTTTGCCGGGCGGCGGCCATGCCGTAAGAATGAATTGTCATCCTGAGGCCGCGGATTCTTCGCTTCGCGAAGAATCCCAACGAAGGACCTATGCATTTTGCCGGGGACGGGTGGCCAAAGTTTACGTCCTTTGAAGCTGATACGAGCGTTGTGGGAAACCTCAAGATGCCCGATGCAACAAAAAGGTTGCATTTTTTGGTTCCCCGGTAGTAAACTGCATTGTGGACGCGGTAATTGGCGTTCATCTCGTCGTAGGTACTGCCCTTTCTTCCTAAGTATTAGAGTCGTAACGAAGCTGTCCCCCGTTCGAGGCAGGTTCCGCCTTGAACCAGGTTCGGAGAGACCCTATGTCGTGGTATGCGTACTGCCTTACTGAGCACCAGCCCTCACAAAATGGAACACGCACCCGGCGTCCTTTCCTGATGGAAGGAATTCAGGGCGTCAATGGCGCGCCCGTCTTGAGTTATCCGAGCGGCGATTTTGCCGTCATTGTCACCGAATATGACCGGGCCGCCGAAAATGGCCAACTGGAAGAAAAACATGTGCTCGAACATGCGCGTGTTGTCAGCGTGTGTTTTCGCACCGGAACCGTCCTCCCATTCCGCTTCGGCACAATTTTCGATACCGACGACGCCCTGCGCCAGGCCGTCCGCGCTAATCGGCGGGCCTTCGGAGAGAGCGTAGCCAAACTTCGCGGCAAAGCCGAGATGCACCTCAAAGTGCTGGTTCGTGAGGGCTCTTTACGCAATGCAATTGCCGACGTTCCATTACCTGATACGGTCGGCGGCGACTACCTCATGAAGTTGCGGGACAAAGCCTTCAAAGATCGCGAGCGCCAGACCAAGGCGCGCGCGCTTTCAGTTCAGGTGCACAAGCTGTTCAATCCCCTCGAGGAAGAGGTCAGCTGCAAACGGGTAAATACCGACGGAATGCTGATTGACATCGCCCATCTCATTGATTCCAAAGCCGTTGAAAAGTATCAGAACCGGTACACCAGCGCTGCCAAGCAATTGAAAAACTGCGAACTGGTGATCAGCGGTCCCTGGCCGCCCTATCATTTCCTGCCCGGCAAACTGCGCACCGTAGCGGGAAATTCGTAGGAACTCGCCCCGTCCCAGCTGAAACTAAATCGAGCCTAAAGCCATCTAACCAAACAGGCTGGTGTATAATTTGAGGTTTGCGCTGATGAGCAGCTCGCCGCCTCCCGTTCCCATCGTCTTATAACAATTTTCCACGTCCTCCGCGAGGACGATGAGGGTACTCCGCTTTGGCTCTCGAAGACAAGTTTGAGGATATAAAGAAGCTGATTGATACAGGTAAAGAGAAGGGATATCTGACCTATGATCAGGTCAACGACCTTATCCCGCACGACGTGCATTCTCCCGAAGACCTGGACGATCTGCTTACCACCATTGGCACGCAAGGAATTGATGTGCTGGACGGGCCCAAGCTTCCGTCCTCTGCGCTCGACAAGAAGTTCGATGATGAAGAGATCGGCGAAGATGTCGAGCTCGATTTAACTCCCGGCGCTCTCGAAAAGACCAATGATCCCGTCAGAATGTACCTGCGCGAAATGGGCACGGTTCCGCTGCTCACGCGCGAAGGCGAAGTTGAGATCGCCAAGAGGATCGAGCGCGGCCAGTTGCGCGTTTTGAAGGCGCTGTCGCGGTCTCCGATTGTCATCAACGAACTTCTGGCGATGGGCGAAGACCTGAAGAAGGGCGTGCGCTCCATCAAGGAAGTGGTGACGTTTGACGAAGAGGAGATCACCGACGAAATTCTGCAAAATCGCCTGACTGAATTTACCGGCAAGATTGACGACCTGGCAAAGGCCTACAAAAAGGCCAACCAGGTGTTGGAAAAATTTGCCAACGTTTCGCAGAAGAAGCGTCCCAGGGATTATCGCCGTTACCGGCTGGCTTCGGCGCGGGCAATCGTCAAAGTTTCCCTCTGCGTTCGCAGGCTGGGCTTCACCAACAACGAACGCAAGCGGCTGATTGATCGCGTGAACAAGACGGTTGACACCATGCGGTCGCTCGACCGCCAGGCACTGAACCTCGAAAAGAAAGCCGAGGCCACCCGCAGCGAAGATCAGCGCAAGGAATATAAGCGGCAGTCTCGGTCAATCCAGGGCGAACGCGAGAAATTGGAACTCGAAGCCGGGGTCCTATTCCAGGAACTCAAGCGAACGCAGCGCGAGATTATCCAGGGAGACATGGATGCCGAGCAGGCGAAGCGCGAGCTGATCGAAGCGAACCTCCGGCTGGTGGTTTCAATCGCCAAGAAATACACCAACCGCGGATTGCAATTCCTCGACCTGATTCAGGAAGGCAACATCGGCCTCATGAAGGCGGTGGACAAATTCGAATACCGGCGAGGATATAAGTTCTCCACGTACGCCACGTGGTGGATTCGGCAGGCGATTACTCGTGCAATTGCTGATCAGGCGCGCACGATTCGTATCCCAGTACACATGATCGAGACGATCAATAAATTGATCCGGACGTCTCGGCAGTTAGTGCAGGAGCTCGGTCGGGAACCGACGTCGGAAGAAATCGCGAAGAGAATGGATATTCCGGTCGCAAAAGTCCGGAAAGTCCTGAAGATCGCGCAGGAGCCGATTTCCCTCGAAACGCCGATTGGAGAAGAAGAAGATTCGCATCTGGGCGACTTCATTGAAGACCGCGCAGTGGTCTCGCCGGCGGAAGCGGTCATCAACGTCAACTTAAAAGACCAGACCTCCCACGTGCTGCGTACGCTGACGCCGCGCGAAGAGAAAGTCATCAAGATGCGCTTTGGACTCGAAGACGGCAGCGAGCACACGCTTGAGGAAGTAGGGCAGAGCTTTGCCGTAACGCGAGAACGAATACGCCAAATCGAAGCGAAGGCTCTGCGGAAGCTAAGGCATCCGTCCAGGTCGAGAAAATTGAGAGCATTTCTCGATGGGGTGAGGGATTAGATCCCTCACTTCGTTCGGGATTTCGGCTGCGGACTCCCGACTTCGCTGCGCTCAGCCTCACGCCCGCAAACCGCCTCAAGCTGAGAGCGTTTTTGGATGGCGTCCGAGATTACACGTCGGGGCGGACGCCCTCGTCCGCCCTTCTATATTCCCCTTGCTCGGCCTCCGGCGCAACCCAAGAACCAGATAGGATTATTTGTCCTCTTCGATGAACTACTTGACCATTGGTTAGCGCCAGTCGCAATAGGTTCTCGATTTCGCTGCTGCTGTAGTTGGCGGCACGGAGCCAGATAAGCCGGGTGCCCCACTAATTCGCGTTTTTTGCGGATGAGTGGGTTAGCGATGCCGCATGATATCGTGGGCCGTCAGACATCCGGGATGGACAATCCAAGAGTTCAAGGAGTCTGCAATCGCCCACTCATTCAGAAAAGAGGCTGTTACGAAACTCAGGTTGCGCCCTTTCGGGGCGCGTTTTCTTTCCACTATTGCCTACCCAGGACTTGCGTCCTGGGCTAATATATGCCGCCGCTACGCGGCTGGAGCATAACTCGTTCCACCGCCGGGCCATCCAATCGAGTTTCGTAACGGCCTCGAAAACGAATGAGTGGGGCACCCGGCTCGTTAGGAGCGGACACGGTTATCTCATCAGCCGAAAAACGGCGCGAACCTGGGGAACCAGGCTGGGCGATATTGCTCCTGGGTAAAGATCCCCTACTGTTTGTCTGCAACAAACTTCATGGTAGTTCCGTGCAGTTTGTCACTCACGTCAATGGTCATCGTCTTCCCCTCAGGTGACACCGTGATTCGTGCTACGCTGACTGGCTTTCCATCGCGCTTATCGGTTTCTTCAAAGGCGTTATTCCCCATGCGTTTCACGGAAACGCTGCTCGTGCCCGGGTCGCCTTTATAGGGCGCATCGCTTCCATCCATTTTCGCCGTATAGGTTTGTCCAGTCGGAGAGGTCATGGTCAGGACATCGCCATCAGTTTTGTAGGTGATCGTAAGGGCGTTATCCGAAAGGGTGTCAAATTTCGTGGTGCGCCATGAACCGGAGATGGCGTGCGACCCAGCTGGCCCTTTCGCCACTCGCGTCTCTTCCCCTTTGCCGGTGACGGGATCGGCATTCGTGTCGCTGCTGTTACTGAATTCAAAGGTGAGCGTCTTACCGTCCGGAGAAACTGTATTTGTCGAAGTTGTAACAACCTTCCCGTCCTTCTTGTCAGTCTCCTTAATTGTGTGATCATCAACGATTTCTATACTCACGCTGTCATAGTACGGGTGCCCGGAAACCGCGTGGTCCTGACCGTCCGCAGTGACCTTGACCACCGGGACGCAGGTCTTGCATTCATAGGTACCGTCTTTCAATAAAAATACGTCAGGCTTTTTCGGCATTTGTGCCGTACTCATATCCGCTTTCCAGGTCCCGTCAAAGGGACTCTGCGCGCTTGCCGAAACAGGCATCAGCAACGCGACTAACAATCCGAGCAGAAATAGTTTCTTCATCAGTTTTCCTCCATATCCGTTAGCTGAGAGTACCGCTCTTTAAGCCGACGAGTAATATACGCTTGCCGTCACCGCGCTTGCAATGTGGTCAAAAGCAAGCAGAAGGCCTGATGAGATAACCGTGTCGGCTCCTAACGAGCGGGTAGACTTGGAGGCTGCTCAAAGCGGCCAAGGCTCGGAGGAAAGGAGCCGAGCGATGATGATTATAGGATGTGATTTGCATACGCGCTACCAGCAGATCGCGATGGGGACGCCGAATCCGGAGAGCTGGTGGAGCGGCGTTTGGAGCATGAGAGCGGCGAGGCGCGGGCTTTTTATGCGGCGCTGAGCGGGACGGTGCGAGTAGGGTCGAAGCCATCGGACACACGCATTGGTTCGAGCAAATGTTGGCAGAACTGGGGCACGAGTTGTGGATGGGCGCTTGAAACCGATGTTCTCAGGCAGCGGCATCCGGCTACTTCAGACCCTCTACCAGATACAAGTCAGATAGCGTTCGCACATATCCGTAAACATAACTCTTGCCATCGGCGGCCATGATGATGCCGCGCAGATTTGTTAATCCAGCGGCGTCTGCCGGGGAAAGGTCTTTCCATGGCTTTCTTTGTCCCGTGGCGAGGTTGATCTGAACCACCCTCTGAGGAATCTCGCCGAAACGAAATACGAATAGAGAACTGCCATCCGAGCTCCATCCGGTTGCAGCGTCACCGGGTTCGGCGCCATTGACCAGGCGCGGAGTTCCTCCGGCAACCGGGTAAAGATAAAGTTTTCGATCCGGACCTGACGCGGCCGCGAACTCGCCATTGGGAGACACGACGAAGGTCTGGGCTATTCCCTCGGGACTAATCGGGCGCGCCGTACCTCCTTCGGACGATTCCACGTAGAGGCGCAGACCATGGTCAGGTTCGTTCCCAGAGAATACAAACTGCTTTCCATTCGCAAGCCATTGGACGTGAACGTGGTTCAAACCATCCGAGGGGATGGTTCGAGCTTCTCCCACGCCGGTGGGGAGAATAACGATAGGAGCCGGTACGACGTTAGGACGGCACGCAGCCCACTTTCCATCGGGTGAGAGCGAAGCTCCAGACCCGTCACCCAGCCGTATGGCGGGCGATCCATCCATTTTTCGAAGATAGACCGCGTACTTTGGCCCGCCGCCTTCGCCGGCTTCCGTAAACAGCAGCGTGCGTCCGTCGGCGGATAGACTATTGGGTACGGACCAATCCAGCCAAGAAAGGTCGCGTTCCTTTGCATCTCCCGCAGTCATTCCGAGAATGCCGGCCCGGTCGTTGCCGCGCGTCAGCAGCACTCCGCCCTGGCGATCCACATCGAGCAAGGTCAGTTCACCCGGGACGCGGGCCATCAGCCGCAGCTTCCCGGAAAGATCTACGGCAAAGAGTGAACGGTCGCCTCCGGTCTTCGTTGCAGTGAACCAGATTTCGTTACCCCAAGGCGACCACGCCAACCCTTGAATACTGTCCCATCCGCTCGAGAGAATGGTTTTCTTTCCCGCGAGGTCCACCATCGCGACCGAGCCGCCGTCGTCGCCGGGTTGAGGGTGATCAACAAAAGCGATAACGTCGCCTTTGGGAGAGAATCGGGGATTACCGATCCATCCCTCCGGCTGGTAAAGCAGCTTCTCTGGCGGATACTCGAGGCGGTCGCGTCCCTGGACCTCTCTGACAATAGTCAGATTGCTCCCATCGGGCAACCAATCTGCCCATTCGACGTCGTCAAGAATTTCGCGAGGGGCGCCTCCTCCCAACGGCACTCGGGCGAGCGTGCCCGCGAGAAGGAACGGCTTGCTGGCGTGGCTATTCAGCAACAACGCCATTTCACCCGCGGAAGAAATGGCAAGGACGTCGGCCCCGGCTGGGTCCAAGTCGCGGGCCTGGGGACTATCAGGCCGCGTGGTGAACATTTGCGACGGTTTGCCTTCCCACCCTGCGCTGTAAATGATTGTCTTGCCGTCGGGCGTGAAGCGGGCGGCGTGAACGGCTCCCCGTCTAAAGCTCAGGGGATGATAAATCGGCAGTGCGGATTGCGCGGGGCGCTTGAAAAGTAAAGACCCGGCATAAATCCCCGCTGCCAGGGCGATCAGCGCCGCGAGAGCAACTGCAAGCAGTGTGTTGCGCCGGGGAACTTTGGTTTCTGGCTCCGTGGGAACGGCCGCAACTTTGTCGGACGAGGAAACGACGCCACTGGCCGCGCGTATTCGCGATGTATCCAGAGAACGCTTCAGGCGCTTCAAATCGCCGCGTAGTTCGGCGGCAGTCTGATAGCGGAACTCCCGATCTTTTTCGAGAGACTTTGAGATGATCTCCTCGAGCTTGGGCGGAAGGAGCGGGTTCAGCGAAGAAGGCGATGCGGGCGCGCGGTTCAAAATCGCTTCGAACACGACTCCCGTGCTGCTGCCCGCAAATGCCACGACTCCCGTCGCCATCTCGTATAGAACCGACCCGAAGGCGAATAAATCAGTTCTTGGATCGAGTTCCTCGGCTCGCACCTGCTCGGGCGACATATAAGCCACGGTTCCGATAGCGGAGCCGGGACTCGTCATCAGATCGCCGCCGGTGACTGTGGCGCCATCCAGCGCGTGGCGCTCCGTGAGTTTTGCCAATCCGAAGTCGAGCAGTTTCGCCTGACCACGTTTCGTGATGAAAATGTTGGCCGGCTTAATATCGCGATGGATAATTCCTTTCGCGTGGGCGGCGTCGAGAGCATCTGCGATCTCAATGCCGAGGCCCAGTAGCGCTTCTACATCCATTGCCCGTCCCGAGATGCGATGTTTGAGCGTCTGGCCTTCCAGATACTCCATCACGATGAAAGACTGGTGGCCCTGCTCATCAATCTCGTGAATGGTGCAGATGTTGGGATGGTTCAACGCCGAAGCTGCGCGCGCCTCGCGCCGGAACCGTTCCAGGGACTGCGGGTCGCTTGCCACGTCGTCGGGCAGAAACTTCAGGGCAACAAAGCGGCCGAGAGTTGTGTCTTCGGCTTTGTAAACGACGCCCATGCCTCCGCCACCAAGTTTTTCGGTTATGCGGTAATGGGAGATGGTTTGGCCGGCCAGAGTTTTTTCAATCATCGGGTTAGGAATACAAGGGCGAACACGGGCAAACAGGGAATGTTAGGAGGTATGCTACGGCAAGTCAATAAGGTTTGGAAGTGAGGCACACCTGCTCATGCCACATTGATGCCGGAACTCACTGACTCGAATTCGCGCAGATCACGGGTGGCGCTGGTGAATTTGACCAGGGGGATTAACGAGTGGCGTTGCCTTGAATAGGGACAACCTCTCTTTGCCTCTTCAGTTTGCAGGGCGGGTGAAATAACCGTGTCGGATCCTAACGAGCGAGTACGTTTGGAAGCGCTCAAAGCCACCAAGGCTCGGAGGAAAGGAGCCGACACGGGGTTCCCATCCGCCCTGCTCGAAGGTACGCGTGTCCCAGGTTAGCGCCGAAAAAACGGCGCGAACCTGGGGCACCGGGCATGGTCCGCGACTGGCGCCTAATCAGGTTGGGGGGCCGAATTCAACGCTTCCGCCCCGGAATACATTGCTTCAATTTCTTTTTCGTAACGCTTCTCGACGGCGCGCCTGCGCATTTTCATGCTCGCCGTGAGGGTTCCATTTTCGGCGGAGAACTCTTCGGCTACTAATAAGACCTTCTTGAGTTTCTCGAAGCGGGCGAGATTCTGGTTAACGTCTTCAACGATTCCTTCGTACAACCCCCGTACCGATGGATCCGCGACTAGCTCCGCGCGAGAAGCAAAAACAATGTTGCGCTCGCGCGCCGTCTTTTCGAGTACTGAAAAAGCCGGCGCTATGAGAACGGCCGGAAATTTTCGTTTGTCGCCTAAGACAACCGCTTCCGCGACCAGCGGATTGTGCTTGAGCGAATTCTCAATCGGCTGCGGAGCGATAAACTTTCCGCCCGATGTTTTAATCAAGTCTTTCTTGCGGTCCGTGATGGAGAGAAACCCGTCTTCATCCATGTCGCCGATATCGCCGGTCTTAAACCATCCATCGGTAAAGGCATCGCGAGTTTGGTCTGGAAGGTTCCAGTAACCGTGAAAGACAGACGGCCCGCGTACCAGGATCTCGGCATCTTCACTTTTCGCGATGCGGACTTCGACATTGGAAAGAGGCTTTCCGACCGTCCCGATCCTGTGGGCCTTCGGATTATTCAGCGCAATCACCGGAGATGTCTCGGTCAGGCCATAACCTTCATGAATGCGAATGCCCATGTCGGCGTACCATTCGGCGAGTTCGCGTCCCAGAGGAGCTCCGCCGGAGATGAAGCATCGGGCGCGGCCGCCGAACCCGGCGCGCACCTTGCTGTATACGAGCCGGTTTGCCAGACGCCAAGCAATAGACGCTGGAACCTGGCCGTCAAGTATTTCCTCGCGATGGACATGTCCTGTCGAAAGCGCCCAGCGGTAAATCGAATTCCTGGGAAAGCTCCCTGCCTCTAAATCCACCCTGGCGTGAACTTTCTCATAGACGCGCGGCACGGCGACAACCAGGGTAGGGCGAACCTCCAGTAGCGCCTTGGGTAGCTGTTCAATAAACGATACGTAGGCCAGAGTCGCCCCTCGATACAGCAGCGCCAGATCAAGATGCCGAGCCGTGATGTGCGAAAGCGGGAGAAAAGAAATACTGGTGTCGGCTGGCGTGATATCAAAACCGGTCAAGGAATATTCAATATTCGAGGCAATGTTTCCGTGCGTAAGCATTGCGCCCTTGGGAGTGCCGGTAGTGCCGGAGGTATAAATGATGGTCGCCAAATCGTCCGGCGAAGCGCTCGATAGGGCGAAGCCGTCAAATAATTCGTCGCGCTGCGGCGTCCCATTCATGCGCAATTCAGACATGCGAACGATGCCGTCTGATTCAACGTCATCCATTACGATGATTCGCTCAACCGAAGTCGAATTTCGCCGGGATAAAATCTTCTCAAGCTGCTTGTTTGACGACACGAAAACCACGCGGACGCCGGCGTCCCGCAAAATGTATGCGGTCTGTTCCTCGGTGAGCGTCGCGTAAATTGGGACTACGACGGCGCCGATGAGCAGGCAGGCGAAATCGGCCATCGTCCATTCCGGGCGATTTTCGCTCAAGATGGCGACGCGGTCGCACTTGGAGATACCCCAATCACGAAGCGCGCGGCTGACTCCGACGACATCGCGATAAAAATCGCTGGAAGAAATTGCCGTCCACTGCTCGGAAAGCTGGTGCTTCATCACGCAGGATTGGTTGCGATCCACGATGGAAAAGAAAATTTGATTGAGGGTAGTGAGGCTCATCTAGATCAGCAGAGAAATGTACTTCTTCCCGGCGGCTTGGGCAATGTTCCTAAAAACTGGTCTGATCTGGCGCGGGTCCGATTCATTAACCACGAAGGACACGAAGTCTCACGAAGGTGCATTCTAGAAAGACCTTTTCGTGTACCTTTGTGTCCTCGCGGTCAGGACCAGATCGTTTCCTAAGTTTGCGATCCATTTCGAGCCGCAGTATTGCTGACGAGATTTATAATGCTCCTTAGGTCTCAGCCGTGCCCACGCTTCGCGATATCGTTTATGAACACGTCCGCGAAGGGGACCTTTACGAGCCGCTCGACCGTAACCGCGTGCGCTGTTTTGCATGTGGGCACTGTTGTCCCATTCCCGACGGCCAGCCCGGAGTCTGCAAAGTCCGCTACAATCGCGGTGGCACGCTCTACGTCCCCTGGGGCTACGTCGGCGGCGTGCAATGCGACCCTATTGAGAAGAAGCCTTTCTTCCATGCTTATCCGGGGGCGCTGGCTTATAGCTTTGGAATGCTGGGATGCGATCTGCACTGCGGATATTGCCAGAACTGGGTTACATCGCAGGCGCTGCGTGATCCGAGTGCCGTGTCGGCGCCCCTTGAAGCATCTCCCGCAGCGCTGGTTCGTGACGCAATTCGCCAAGGAGCAAAAGTACTGGTCAGTACTTATAACGAACCGTTGATCACCGCGGAGTGGGCAGTCGAAGTGTTCAAGGAGGCAAAAGCGGCAGGCCTGATCACGGGTTTCGTATCGAATGGAAATGGAACTCCGCAGGTACTCGAATATATCCGACCGTGGGTTGATCTTTACAAAGTTGATTTGAAGAGTTTTGACGATCTCCATTACCACCAACTGGGCGGAAGGCTCGCGCCGATCCTCGAAACAATTCGGCGCTTGCATGAGATGGAGTTCTGGCTCGAGATCGTCACCCTTCTTATTCCGGGATTCAATGATTCGGACGAAGAGATACGTCGCCTGACCGACTTTATCGCTTCGGTCTCGCCCGATATTCCCTGGCACGTGACCGCTTTTCATAAGGATTACAAAATGTCCGACCCGGATGACACCAAGCCGGACGATCTGCTGCGCGCGGTTGAAATTGGAGAGCGCGCCGGACTGCGTTACGTGTATGCCGGAAACCTTCCCGGCATGACCGGAGACTTCGAAAAGACTCGTTGCCACAACTGCAAGAAAACCCTCGTTAGCCGTTACAGTTATTTTATTCAGGATTATTGCGTGACTGCTGACGGGCGCTGTCCATCGTGTGACACGGCGATCCCCGGACGATGGGCTGCGAAATTTGACGGCCAGATCGCCGCGCGTCCGTTTATTCCGAGTCGAAGTTCGGGGCTTGTGACGATTCAGGATTAGAGGGAATGGGTCTACCTCGCGGCAGATTTTCCCAGCAATCCCGCCATCGTGGTGCGATGCGGCGACTCACGATAGCGCGCGATTCCTTTATACAGCGCTTCGGCGATTCGCTGCCTGTAGGCTGCGCTCTGTAATTCAGTTTCATCAGCAGGGCTGCTGACGAAGGAGACCTCGGCTAGAATCGCCGGCATTGATGTGCCGGTGAGCACGACGTATTGGGCTTCTTTCACGCCACGATCACGAATTCCGGGATTTTTTGCCTCTACCGTTCCATAGAGCGCCTGCTGCACGCATTCCGCAAGATGATGAGACTCCAGAACCTTTTCGCGGATATCCACGCGGGTCCAATCCACGTTTTGTACTGAAGGCTCCGCATCCACATCGGAGGTCCGCGCCCTTACCGAGGAATAGGTATTTGTGTAGTAGGTTTCTACTCCCCGGGCTGAAGTCGAGTCACTGTAATTTGCGTGGACTGAGACAAAGAGGTTTGCCTGCGAAAGGTTCGCTATTTCGGCGCGCTTTTCCAACGCAACATAGCTATCGTCGCTTCGCGTGTAAATCACCTTGGCGTTCAAGCGCCGTTCCAGGAGGTCGCCGAGCCGTTGCACAATATCCAGGACGAGATCTTTTTCTTCCAGGCCTTTCCGGCCCACAGTTCCTAAATCCCAACCGCCGTGGCCGGCATCAAGCGCAATGCTGAAACTCGGCGCTGTTGCGACCGGCTGAGCCGGTTTGAGTTTTTGAAACTGCGGTGGGCCGTTGACGTTTGCAGCTCCGGCGGCGTTGACTTTCGGTGGCGCGGGAACATTCAAATTAGCCTCAACAGGGGCCGTAGGCTCGAAGAGATTCATTTTCGTGCTCGGTCCAAGTTTCGATCCCAGCTTTCCAACCTCTACCACCAGCCGGTCTGGATCCTGCTCCATGCTCACCGAATAATTCGACGCGCCTTTTGTGTCGAGAACCACGCGTGTTACGCCTTCCTTCGGCTGGGCGATGCGAATGCGCTGCAACACCGGGTCGTTTACCTCAATGACCTTGCCAAAGAGTCCGTGAGCAAGCTTTGTGTCGAGGAGATCAAAATAAATCCGCTCAGGATTGGTGAGGCGGTGTGCCTCATACTGAACCTGATCTTCCAGGTCAATTACCACCGTGCTCGAATCGGCAGAAGACCAGTGCCGGATGCCGGTGATCTCGGGAATCGAAGGCGTGCCTTCGGAACCGGTGGAAGACGCCTGCGAAGAGTCTGTCGAAGCTGACTTCGTCTCGGCCGTTTGAGGCAGCGAATCGCTTGCTTGAGATAGCAATTCCTTCCCCGACGGCGCAGTCGCGGTCACGGGGAGCGCTTTCACGATTTTCTGGCTTGCGAGTTTGCGGGCATGGCTTCCACGTATTTGCCACCACAAGCCGGTTCCAAGAGCAATTGCCAGCATGACCAGGAGGATCACCAGCTTCAATCCCGGGCGCGCGTATTTCGACTGCTCGAAGTCAGAAAACAGCACGAGCTTGGCATCTTGCCTTGAAGCATCAGATTCGTACTTCGTGGAAACGGTCTCGTCCCTCGGCTCCGGTTGCGCATCGCGGGGCTTCTCTAGCTCCAAAAGTCTTATCGGCTCGACCCTCCGCGACTCGTTTCGCGAAGCAGGCAGCTTCAGCTCTGCGATGACCTCCGGCGACACCGGCGATGTGACCCGCGTTGTGTTCACCACCTGTTGCGATATTTCAGCTAACCGGTATTCTTCTGCCGGCTTCATGGCGTCCAATATCAATTCAGAAAGAAGACTGAGGCTGCGGACGTCGCTGTCGTTGAAGCCAAGGGGCTCTGCGGAAAAGGCTTCGAGCACTCCGATAATCGCTTGCGAAGCTGAGAGAGGCACCGCGACCATGGATCGCGTACCCAGCCGCCTACACGCTTCCGGACTGACACGGTTGTCTTGTTCCGAATCGTCACAGCGTATGATTGCGCCGGTCCTCAGGCAGGCTCCGGAAAATCCGGAGGATAGGTCCAGCCGTGCCCCTTTTTCAGGCGCAATCGCGCCCGCGGACGCCCGGCAGACAATCCCGTTGCCATCAACCAGAGCCACCGCGACTCCATCTGCACCGGTGACGGCTATGGCGCGTTCTGCCACCAGTTGCAGGACTTCATCTTGGACGAATTGCTTAAGCTCCCACGCATCGTTCGGACCTAATCTTGATCCTCTATTTAGTTCTTGAGCGCGGCGGCGGCGAATCTGCTCGTGCAGGGAGGATAAAGCCAGTAGGGTTTCGAGATCGCGATGATCGGAACGAGGGAAACCCGGAATCGCAGGGAAATCCGCGGCAGGGGCCGCTGGACCCGGCTTCGTCGAGCCGGGAGCTGGGTTGTTAGGGCTCGCGCTCATTCGGGCCAATCCTCATGCCGGGTTCACAGCCGTAAGTTAAACTGGTCAATATCCGTAAGTTACAGCGGATTTGTCCGAATCGCAATATTCTCCATCACACCAAAGTGGAATTTGGACATGTTCTTTAGTAAGCTGAAAGCTCCCCCCAAAGTCACCGCCTCGCACCCACTGGTTCAATTAGCGGAAAACGCGTGACTTTGAAGGTTTATAAACGATGTCAGCCGAAGATCAAAAGAAATTCAGGTGGTTTTGGCCGGTAGGCCTAATGGCAACGGCCTTTGCCGGGGTTGGTGTGGTTTTGTTCCGTGGTTGCTGGCATCGCAAAATGAGCTGGCCCATCCGTTCCGCCGGGGTTTGCTATCAGGTTTGCACCGGATGCGGCATTAAGCGGTTATTTGACGAGGAGTTTTTTCGCGCCTACGGCCCCTACAGCTACGATTTAGACCGGTTGATTGCGGCAAGGCGCGGGCGGCAGGTCGTGCCGGAAATCGCGCCCGAAGCCGACCTTGAACCAAAGGTCTCTGAGCACAGACCCGCGTCGTAATTTCCACTGTTCCTCGGATGATCAGATGCGGAGACGCCTTCTATTCACCGGCTCCCAACATTACAACTGGCGAAGTGGGCGCCTCGGATCCTGCCTGCGGTTCGATGGTAATTGCGAAGGCCTTGGCTTCGACCCCGTGGGGCAATGGAGGATTCACCACCGTTGCACTCCCATGCGCGTCCGGCTTGAACACTCCCGCCGGAATCGGATTTCCCTTGATGGGAATCAGCCACAGTTCATACGCTTTTCCTGAAGCAACTGGCTGGAAGTTACTGGCCAGGAAAATTAAGCTGCCTCGATCACGGACATAGATCGCCTTGCCTTGTGGTTGCGGCGGAGTCTTTGCTGCTACCAGAGTGACCCGCATAGCATCCGTCGCGGTGAGGGTTGCAACCACCTCTCTCGCTTGCTCAAGCTGCGCCTGTTGCTCGGAAGTGCGGTCGCGCAGGCTTGCAAGTTCCTGCTGCAATCCCCCATTCTGGCGCATGAGCAACACTGCGAGGATGGTCATGGCGGCCGCGGCAAGCCAGGGCACGGTATTCCACCACGTTCGCGCAGCCCGGACTTCTTTCTTTCTGGGCTCGCTTCGCACCGCATCCATCAATCGCTGGCGCGACCGCCGCGGAGGAATCGAATGCGCGGCAGAATACGCCAGCAACGCCGCGTCTCCCCGCAACATTTCCAACTCACCGCGGCAATCCGCGCACCCTTGCAAATGCTTTTCTACAGCCGCGCGCTCGCCCTCAGGCAGCGCTCCCATGGCGTAGAGTGCGAGGTCTTCAGCGTATTGTTCGTGGACGCTCATGAGCTAAAAACTTTCCGCAACGCAAGCAATCCGGACCGTATCCGAGTCTTGACCGTCCCCAAAGGTTCGCCGGTCCTGGCCGCAATCTCGGTGTGAGTCAGGCCTTCAAAGTACGCCATCTCCAACGTGGTGCGCTGCTCGGCCGGCATCGAGGCGAGGGCGCCGCGAACCCTGTCCATCGCCTGATGGCGCCCTGCGTCCCCCGCCATGTCGGGAGTCACTGAAACCACAACGTCCGCAATATCGTCTTCAGGACGGCGCTTGCGCAAAGCATCAATGGCGCGGTTGCGCGCAATCACCGCCAGCCACGGTCCAATGCTTCCTCTTTGAGAATCGAAAAGCGAGGGTTTGCGCCATAACTGCATAAAAATTTCCTGGAGGATATCTTCCGCTTTGCCAGTGTCGCCCAAGACTCGCAAAGCTACTGAGTAAACCACACCGGAATACCGGTCATACAACGCCCCCATCGCGCTCTCGTCGCCGGACCGCACAGCGGCCATCAACTGCTCGTCGTTAGTCGAAGCAACTCTCACCTCAGCGTTCGACAAACCGGCTCTCTCCTTATAAGTACGGGTTCATGACCGCGCCGGATTGCAGCGCTTTCACCGGCGGAAGTTACCTTCGGCCGCGGTTCAACGTGTGAATCTCTCTGATTTGGAGGGAAAAGTCAATCCGGTTGAAGAGCTGAATCTCTGGAAGATGGAGTAGATGATGCGGTCCACACGTTCTACGTTTACAAAACAAACCATGGGCAGCGTTCTGCGCCGCACTTCGACGAAGCAGCACTCGATCACGTTGGTGGTGCGTAGTTTGCGCCATAAGTGTGG
Source organism: Terriglobales bacterium (assembly GCA_050746185.1). Taxonomy (GTDB): domain Bacteria; phylum Acidobacteriota; class Terriglobia; order Terriglobales; family Acidobacteriaceae; genus PALSA-188. The sequence continues at coordinate 21,731 of JBOGLA010000032.1, forward strand.
TGGAAAAGCGAAGAACGAAAGCAGTTCTGGGAGATTGCGTTCCAGAGGTCGCGCGGACAATAACCCCTATTTCGCGGGCATGCCGCCTGGACGGTATCGCATGGTAGCAGTCGAAAACTCTAGTCTCTTATACTCGTTCCGTCGAGGAACCGACAAAAACCTCTTTCAGGACCATGAATTTATGGCGAGTTGGCGGCTTTGGGCCAACCGGTGAACATTGCACCGAAACAATCTTTCGATCTGACTGCGCCTGTCGTGACGGAAGGAATTCAGCGACTACTGGCCGAAATGGGTATGCTTGCCGCTCCGGAGGATTAGACGCGACCTCTGTGGGCCGACTACGTATCAGCCTATTTCAACATCAGCCTTTCGATGCTGCGCGCATGGCCGGTTGCTTCATCGGCATCCACAATCACCGCGCAGAGGCGAACATCGCCGGTCGCGGCCTCGAAGCGGGCGGGCATATTGTTCAGAAATCTTCCGATCACGAGTTCTTTTTTCACGCCAATGACGCTGTCATAGGGTCCGGTCATGCCGACATCGGTGATATAGGCTGTGCCTCCGGGAAGAACCCGCTCATCCGCCGTGGGAATGTGCGTATGGGTGCCGACGAGCGCCGTTACCCGTCCATCCAGGTACCATCCCATGGAAATCTTTTCTGAAGTGGCCTCGGCGTGCATATCCACAAAAATTATTTTGGATTTGATTTCTTTGAGTAACCGGTCGGCGACGCGGAACGGGTCGTCGTTCGCCGCCATAAAAACGCGTCCCTGCAAATTGATTACAGCATATGGGATGTGTGCCTTTTGGCCTTCGTAAATGCCCCACCCCGGCATACCGGAGTGATAGTTGGCGGGACGCAGCAGACGGCGGGCCACGCTGTGCTGGTTTCCGTTCGCCATTTCGAAGTAGTCAACGATCTCGCGCTTGTCCCAGACGTGGTTGCCGGTGGTGAGGACGTCAATTCCCAACTCGAATAGCTCTTCCGCAAGCGGCGGAGTAATGCCGAAGCCGGCCGCGGAATTTTCCCCGTTGGCGATGACAAGATCGGGCGCGTGTTCCTTGATAAGGAGTGGGAGGCGATCTTTGACAATAGTTCGTCCGGGGCGCCCGAAAATATCGCCAATGAAAAGAATTCGCAAGGAGATTTGATGGTACCAGAGAAGGTTTCGATGGAGAGACGGGCGTTTCGGAGTCCGTTTCGCACCTCAGATTGCGTCCCTGTTGGGACGCGTTTTGTTCCACCTTTGCTTTCCCAGGGCTCGCGCCCTGGGCTGCATTCTGCCGCCGCTTCGCGGCTGGAACGTGCTTATCGCAAAGACCGTCATTCCATTGAGTTGCCAAAACAACTCGCCGGGCGAGGACGCCCGTCTCTCCATCGGTGCAGAGATTAATTTTCCAGCTCCGCGGTCTTCAGAAAATCGTAACTGCCGGAAGGATCCAGAGCGATATTTTTTACCCGCTTCGAGTGGACCAGGACATTGTCGAAATACCAAAGATTGATGGAAGGCACGTCGTTTGCGAGTACCCGCTGAATTTCCGCGTATAGCTTTTTGCGAACGCTTTGGTCCGGCTCGCGACGAGCCTGGTCAATCAATGCGTCCACCCGGGGGTTGGAATAGAAAGTTCGATTCGCCCCTTTTGGCGTGAACCGCTCCGAATCGAAAACATATTCGAAAATGTCCGGATCTTCGTTGCCCCCGATCCATCGCAACGAATGAACCTGAAAGGCGCCGCGAGTTACGTCCGAAAAAAAGGTCGCGAATTCCAGGGTGCGAATGTCGAGAGCGATGCCGACATTACGGAATTGCTGTTGCAACACGGCGGCCAACAGACGCGTGCTCTCCTCGGTTGAAGTCTTCATAGTGAGATGAAAGCGAATTCCGTTGGTCGCCGGATAGCCTGCGGCATCGAGCAACTGGCGAGCGCCTTGAGGATCGAATTTGAGAGCGGCGGCGTTGCTGCTATAGGCCCAGCTTTCCGGCGGAAGAATGCTGTCGGCCGGCCGGGCGAAGTCTCGCAATAAATAGTGAATGACCGGACGGCGATCAATAGAGTATGCAATGGCCTGGCGCACCCGCACATCTTTAAGGATGGGATCGCGCATGTTGAACGCCATATACGCCAGTCTCGTCCCGGGCGCGTGCATAACCTCGAGCCGGGGTTCGTGCGCGACAGTCAGGACCATGTCCTCAGTTAGCGAATTGATCGCAACATCCGCGCTGCCCTTGCGCAGTTCGAGAGCCCGCGTGGTGGTGTCAGGCACGACATCGAAGCGCACGCGCTCCAGTTTGGGCTTCGCTCCCCAATAGGCGTCATTGCGCTCGATGATGACATTCTTGTCCTGCTGCGCGCTGACGAAGCGAAATGGCCCGGAGCCAATTGGATGCGCACTGATCTCGCCGCCGCTGCCGTAGGGAACAATACCAATCGCGCCGTCAGAGAGATTCCACAGCAAAGGCGCGTCCGGCTCTTTGAGGTGAAAGATTACCGTGGCCGGATCGGGCGCTTCGATGCGATCCACAAAGCGGTATGCAGCGGCCTTGGTGCTGAGAATCTTGCCTTGCAGAAGAGAATCGAAGGTCCACTTCACATCGCGCGAAGTCAACGGGCGTCCGTCGTGGAACTCAACCCCTGAACGCAGATGGAAGATGTAAGTCTCAGGATCGGGCATTTCCCACCGCTCCACCAGCCCCGGTTGAACGTTCAAATGCTCATCGCGCGTAAACAAATCGTCGAACAATAAGGCATCAATGCGCTCCGATTGCGCATCCAGGCCGACCCTGGGATCGAGATTGGTCGGGCTGCTCTCGATAATCATGACCAGCGTGTTCGGAGCAGGTTTGCGGGCGCAGGAAAGAAACGAAAGACAGAGCACGGCAAGGCACGCAATATTACTCGCGGAAAAACAGATTCCTCGGCGGCTCAATGCCGCCTCGAAATGACAAAGATTTGGAATGCAGAATGACCTTGGGGTCTGAGATAAACGCAGAGCATGAAGGGCACCCAACACTATACCCTTGTCATTGCGAACCCGCTCGGCGGGCGAGTAATCTACTTTCTGAGAACGCCCAGGAAAAGACTCTTTTATATATACGATATTTTTCCCAGAATCGCCGGACGCTTCGCCCCGGTTGCGGCTGGAATATTCGATGGCCTGCGATTCCATGTTTCAAAGGCCAGCAAAGCGAACGCCACTGCTTCCTTCGCCTGGGACGGAAGTCCAAACTCGTCGGAAAGCCGAAGTCGCAGGCCAAGCGGCGTCAAAAGATTTGCCAGCATTGCGAGAAGGGTTGCATTCTTAGTCCCGCCGCCGGAGACAACGAACTCTTTGTATGATCCATGCTTCAACACAAACCGTCTGATAGCGTCGCCAATCGAATAAGCGGTTAGCGCCGTAGCCGTGGCGATCACATCACGCTTGTCCGCGCGGCGGCATTTGCGAAGGAATAGCTGGACAAACTCGCGCCCAAATTCTTCCCGCCCGGCAGTCTTGGGGGGCCGCTTCAGGGAATACTTTCCGCGCAATAAGCCTGCAAGTACATCATACAAAACCGTACCCGAAGCCGCGATTTTACCGTCTCGATCATACGGCTTGCCAAATAAGCGTTCGGTGAGAGCATCAATCACCATGTTCCCGGGGCCGGTGTCGAAGGCGATTATCTCTTGTTGCGAAGCTCCGGCAGGAATCGCGGTGAGGTTGGCAATGCCGCCAATGTTTTGAACGATGCGACCGATGTTCTTATCGCGAAACAGAAAGTAGTCGAGGAAAGGGACGAGCGGCGCGCCCTTTCCGCCCGCAGCGATGTCAGCCGGGCGAAAATCCGAAACCACCGGCACCCCGATTCGGGCGGCTATCACCGAGCCGTCGCCAACCTGCTGAGTGGTTGCGATTTTCCGACCCAAAAACTTCGCAGGCTCGCCCTGATGATAAAGCGTCTGGCCGTGGCAGCCCGCCAATTGGATCTTCACTTTAAATCTGCGCTGCGTCGCAAGCAATGCGTCCGCGTATAGCTCCGCCAGCAGGAAGTTCAATCGGGCCAAATCGGCAACGCTGGAGTATGACGAATTCATCGCCGCCAGGACTGCCGCGCGAACGGCTCTCGGATAAGGAAACTCCGCGTGTCCAATCAACTGTAATTTCTGTCTGCGACCGGCAATATCAACCATGGCGACATTGATTCCGTCGCATGAAGTCCCGCTCATGACGCCTGCGACGATCACGCCTGCTCCTGGTCCCTCTCCCGCAGCATCTTCTTCAAGCGAATGCGCTCGCTGAAATCCCAAGCCTGCCGCGTCAACCGGTCGAGCCTAGCAAGGCCCGGGGGCGGCGGAAACTTCCAGGCAATCGAAGCCAGGGCTTTATTTTTGAGGCGCGCCACCCGTTTTTCCGCAGTTGCCACAAGAGTCGCAAACCGGCGGTCACGCTCTGACTCTTTCATCACCGCTTCATAAGCACGAACAACTGCTCCTTCCGTATGACATATAAGGCAAAGATCGCCTCCCGCGCGAAGGTGCTCAACGGCCGCTTGCTCAATAGTGAGAGTTTTCAATATTGCTCCCATTTCGAGATCGTCAGACACAACCAGGCCGGTGTAATCAAGCCGCTTCCGTAAAATGCCGGTGATTATCTTTTTCGAAAGAGACGCCGGGGTGTTGTCACGCGTGATGGAGGGATATCCGGCGTGAGAGACCAGGACAAACGGCATGCGACGCCTCAGGCTCCGATAGGGGATGATGTCTTCCCTCCAAAGCCTGCTAAGAGATTTCTCAATCACGGGAAGCTCATGATGCGAGTCAAGGTTTCCTTCGCCCAACCCAGGAAAATGTTTGCCGCATCCGAGCATGCCAGCATCTTTCAATCCGGAGAGAAACTCGCCGCCGTAAATCGCAGTCTGACGTGGATCGGACGAGACCGCGCGGGAACTCATGACGTTTCGCGAAGCTTCAAATGCCAGGTCGAGAACGGGAGCGAAGTCGGTGTTGAAACCCAAAGCGCGGCAAAACTCTCCGATACGCTTGCCGTGCTCGCGAAACAGCTTTCGGTCTCCGGTTGCGTGCACGTCCGCAGCCGAAGGACTCCCGCCGTTCAAATTACGGAAGCGGTCAACTTTCCCGCCCTCCATGTCCACACACGTAAAGAGGGGAGTTGAGACGCACGCCTGGCAGTCCTTGAGAAGCCTGTAGGTTTGCTCCGCTGAAATAATGTTACGCGCGAACAGAATTACCCCGGCGGGCTGCAATCGGGTGAGCAGAGAAAGGAGTTGCGGCGATACTTCGGTGCCATCAAAGCCGATAATGAGAAGTTGGCCGACCGTGGTATTGAGTTCATTTCTCGGCTTCATTTTTGTCGAAGCCAATAAGTTTGTGTGGCGTGGACAATCCCTTCGACCTCGCTCAGGGCAGTCCTTGTCCGCCGCTTCGGAATAAATGTCAAAGGCGGCGGACAGGAGTGTCCGCCCCACACGAGCATTCCGTTAGTCAATTTGTTTCTTCAACTCCGCCAACAGATTCAATGCTTCCAACGGCGTCAGGCGATTCAAATCTACCTCGCGGAGCTTATCTAATACCGGCTGCGAAAGCGCGGTGAAAATGGTCAATTGAGCAGCGGCGGGCGGGCGAGATTCATCGGCAGCCAATTGCGCCGCCAGGAGTTGTTCCGCATCTTCGTGTTCAGCCAAAACTTCTCGGGCTCGCGTGATCACTTCGTTCGGTAAGCCCGCTAATTTTGCGACTTCAATTCCGTAGCTGCGATCCGCGGCGCCGGGTTCAACTGTGCGCAGGAACACAATGCCGCCGCCCGTTTCCTTCACCGAGACATGATAATTCCTAACTCCCGAGAGGCGCTCCGCCAATTCCGTTAGCTCAAAATAGTGGGTCGCAAAAAGGGTCTTGGCGCGGGTTCGGGCGTGGATGTATTCAATGGCGGCCCACGCGATGGCCAGGCCGTCATAGGTCGCGGTGCCACGGCCGATCTCATCCAGCAAAATGAGCGACTGCGCCGTCGCCGTGTGCAGGATCGCGGCAGTCTCTGTCATCTCAACCATGAAGGTTGAGCGTCCGCGCGCCAGATTGTCGGTCGCTCCGATGCGGGTGAACACGCGATCCACAAGTCCCAGTCGCGCCGACCGCGCAGGCACGAACGATCCCATTTGCGCCAGAATTACGATCAGTGCAGCCTGCCGCAGGTAGGTTGACTTTCCTCCCATGTTAGGGCCGGTCAAAACCACCACGGTGTGCGTGGTCGAGTTCAAATAAAGATCGTTGGGCACAAAACGATCGCTGCCTCCTGCCAATTCCTGCTGTTCAATAACCGGGTGGCGTCCTTCCAGCACTTCCAGATCGGACGAATCATCGAACTTAGGACGACAGTAGCCACGCAGCGCCGCCACGTGGGCCAAACTCGCGAGCACATCCACCTCGGCCAATGCCAGCGCAGTTTGCCGGATACGCCGCGCTTCTCCGGCAATGGCCGATCGCAGCTCCATAAACATCCGGCGCTCGATTTCGACGATCTTTTCCTGAGCATCGAGGATTTTCGATTCGTATTCCTTCAATTCCGGAGTGGCGAAGCGTTCCGCATTGACCAGCGTTTGCTTCCGCTCGTAGTCGGAGGGAACCAAATGCAAATTGGTTTTGGTGATTTCGAGATAGTAGCCAAAGATGGAATTAAATTTTACCTTCAGCGAAGCGATTCCCGTCCGTTGCCGTTCTCGTTGCTCGATTTGCGCCAGAAATTGCTTGCTGTTGCGGCTAAGCTCCCGAAGTTCGTCGAGTTCAAGATCTATTCCGTTGCGAATTACGCCCCCATCGCTGAAAGATAACGGCGGCTCCGGGACGATTGTGTTTTCAATCCGTTCCTGTAAATCCTGCAATTCGTCAATGGAGGAATGGAGCGATTTCAGTCGCGCGGCTCCAAAAGGCGCCAGCGCCGATCGAACGTTCGGAATCTTGCCAAGCGAAGCCGCCAACGCCAGAACATCTCTTGGATTTGCGGTTTCGAGCGTGACCCGGCTCAACAATCGTTCCAAATCGAGGATTCCATCCAGCGCACGCCTTAGTTCTTCGCGGGCTACGGTAGCCTTTAGTTGAGCCTCGACCGAATCCAGGCGGAAATTTATTTCCAGGAGATCAATGGAGGGGCGCAACAGCCATGAGCGCAACAAACGCTTGCCCATGGGAGTGATCGTTTCATCAATGCAGCGCAATAGCGTGACGCCTGAATCAGTCCCGGCAAAGAGCGGCTCAATCAATTCCAGATTGCGGACGGTGACGGTATCGAGAATAAGGCAGTTTTGCTTCTCATAGAATCCAATACGATCTACATGGTTCAGCGTCCCGCGCTGGGTCGAACGCACATAATGAAGGATGGCTCCCGCAGCGGATGCCGCCGCCGGCTTCCCGGCCAGGCCGAAGCCTTCGAGCGACAGAACGCCGAAATGATTCTCCAGCAAAGGAATGGCATGGTCAGGCGCGAATATCCAATCGTCCAGCGGAGTCTCGGCGTATCCTCCCGTGGGCGCGGGGATTCGCGAAGCCTTGGCAAACAGCGGCGCCGCCGATCCATAAAGCAGCTCTCTTGGCCCCAACTGCTGAAGTTCTTCCTGAGTTCTTCGTGCGGCGTCCTCGCCCTGGAATTCAGTGGCGCGAAATTCTCCGGTGGAAAGATCAAGGGCGGCAAATCCGGTGCGGTCGCCGGTCTGCGCAATCGCTGCCAGAAAATTATTTTCTTCCGAACTGAGAGAGGAATCGGCGGCCGTGCCCGGAGTTACAACCCGCGTCACTTCCCGCCGAACCAGCTTTTTGGCAAGCCGTGGATCTTCCATCTGCTCGCATATGGCGACCCTGAATCCCTTGCGCACCAACTTCGATATGTAGCCATCGGCTGCGTGATAAGGCACACCGCACATGGGCACGGCGATCCCTTTTTCTTTATTTCGCGAGGTCAAGGTGATTTGCAGTTCACGGGAGGCAAGAACCGCGTCGTCGAAGAAAAGTTCGTAGAAGTCGCCGAGGCGAAAGAATAGAAGGGCGCTGGGATGATCTTTTTTGATGGCGGTATATTGCCGCATCAAGGGCGTGGACGGCTCGGTCATTGCAGTGGAAGGCGTGCGCGAATTATAGCAAAGGCAACGCGCGTCGGATGCCGCTCCGTTGTCGCAGTTCCGCGCAATAATCAGACAGGTCTCGCTAAATGTCGAGCTCTAAAATCTGTCGCGATTCCAAGTTCGAATTCCGGAACTTCCGTGGACTTGCCGACAATCAGTTCCCGCGAGACAATGTTTGCCACCGGAGGTTCTTTGTCAGAACAAAAGTATCGGCAACACGGCTACCAGGATCGAGACCGCGACGACCGCAAGAGACCTGCCTCCGGCAAGACGGGCGATCGAACGGGGAAGCCCGAAAGCTTTGGGCCAAGGCCGGTTCAGCTCGCCGCAACCCACGCCGTGTCACGATGCAGCCAGTGCGGAACCGTACTCGCGTCTATCACGGAGCCGGTTGGACAATGTCCCAAGTGCGGATTTGAATTACATTCCTGCAAGCAGTGTTCCTACTTTGATCCCGCCGCTCGCTTTGAATGTATGCAACCCATTCCTGAGCGCGTTCCCCGCAAAGACCAGGTCAACACATGCACCTTCTATTCGATAAGCGTGAGGGTTGAAAAACAAACCTCCACGCCAGCGTCAGCGCGTCCGGCGGACGCGAAACAGGCTTTCGAGAACCTATTCAAGAAATAGCTGTCTTAGGGCTTCTGCGTTGGTCGCAGCAGGATTTCACTGGCAAAAGATTGCGGTGATTGTGTCACCAGCATCGCCACAATATGAGCCACGTCCGCAGGCTTCAGCATTTTCTCGACGCTCTTTCCCTGGTGAGGACTCAATTCGGTATCCACTGATCCGGGGCAGATCACGGACACCCTAATATTGTGCGGTCTCAATTCTTCCGCGACCGAGTACGTTAGCCCGTTGAGTCCCCACTTCGATGCCGCATAAGCAGCTCCGTTGGGAAGAGCATTCTTTCCGGCGAGAGAAGAAATATTGATGATGTGACCGCTGCCTGCGCGAATCATCATTGGAGCAAAACTGCGAATGCAATAGAAGACGCCGCGCAGATTCGTATTCAGTATATTGTCCCATGCATCAGGAGGCATCTGATGAAGTGGTCCGCCAAAACTGCCGATTCCGGCATTGTTGACCAGGATGTCGGCACGGCCAAATTTGTTTTCAATCACGGAAGCCGCGTCCTGGACCGATGTCAGATCCATCACGTCGCATGGTTGGACCACCGCGAGGCCGCCCGTTTTTGTAATAGTGGACGCAGTGGATTCAAGTGCGTCGCGGCGGCGGCCGCAAAGAACCGTGGTCACGTCCAATGCTGCCAGTCTGACCGCAATGGCGGCGCCAATTCCGCGCCCAGCGCCGGTAATGATTGCGATGCGTCTGTCTGGAACCTGACCGCTATTTTCCGGCATGATCTTGTTCTCCTTCGTTTTCGAGCCGCTTCGGCTGCTTAAGTCGGTGATCCGAATGTTCACATACAACGTCTCGCGTTGTCCTGCCCTCGAACAGCATGGAAAGCAATGCAGCGAAAGCCGCTTGCCTTGAAGGACGCACATACTTATAATCCGCACACTGGAATTACATGTTGTGGATGATATACATGAGCCCAAGGTTTTCCGCCGCTCGGGTGGGGTCTCTTACGGTATTGGAGCGGTCGGCTTTGAGCTATGGATGAGCGCCGAAGCGGACGTTGCTGAACCCGAATTCGAGTCAAAATACGCTTTCCGAATTTTTAAGGAGCTATTCGAATGAAGACGAGTCTAGTGGTGGTTGTGTTTGCAATTGCGGCATGCGCGGCCAGTGGGCAAACGACACCACAGGGGCAGGCTCCGGCGGCAAAAGCTTCCTCCTCGGCCCCAGTGATTAAAGATCCCGCGGAATATAACGCCTATATGAGCGCGGCGCAGCAAAAGGACAATAACGCCAAGATCAGCGAATTCGAGGCTTTTCTGGTGCAGTATCCAAATAGCGTGATGAAGCAGGATGTCCTTGAAACCCTGATGGGCCTCTACGAGCAGACGAAGAATCAAGCCAAAATGGTGGACGCCGCCAATCGGATACTGCAAGCGAACCCGAACAATGTCCGCGCGTTGGCACTGTTGGCCTATAGCGACAAGGGCTCACAGAACTGGCCTGACGCCCGGAAGTATGCAGAGCAAGGGCTGAACGCTCTGCCGGGCATGACCAAGCCGGAGGGACTCTCAGACGCGGATTTCGCGAAGCAAAAAGAACAGCTGGGACAGTTGCTGAACAGCGTCGCGGGATTCGCGTCGCTTCAAACCAAAGATTTTCCCGCCGCCCAAAAATACTTGCGCGCTTCCGTTGATGCCAATCCGAATAACCTTCAGGACGTTTACCCGCTGGCCCTGGCGTATCTGACCGCTACCCCACCCGACAACGTAAATGGCCTTTTCTTCATCGCCCGCGCTGCTGTTCTCGCCGCCGGAACCCCAAATGCGGCGCAGCTCGAGACCTACGGGAAGGGCGTGTACACGAAATACCACGGGTCAGATCAGGGATGGACAGATGTAATGGCCACCGCCAAAACAAATCCCCTGCCTCCATCTGGATTCACCGTCGCCCAGTACGTACCTCCAACACCCGCGCAGCAAGCCCACGACCTGGTGAAGGATAAGATGCCGGACGACATTAAGAAAATGAGTTTTGCGGAATGGGAACTGGTGCTTTCCGCCGGCCAGCAAGAAGACGCGGACAAGGTCTGGAACGTGATTAAAGGCCTGCCATTGCAGATGGAAGGCTGGGTGATTAAGGCATCCCCCACCGAACTTGATATCGCTGGATCTGACGATGATAACGAGGCCAAGCGCGCTGACATTTCGCTGACCATGACGGGGCCGATTCCTGAGAGATTAATGCCGAAAGAAGGAGCCACTTTTGATTTCGAAGGAACTCCATCCTCGTATGTGCCGAGCCCTTTCGTGATGACAATGGACAACGGCAAGGTCTTGACCAAAGCTGCGCCCGCGAAGAAAAAACCTCCTGTGCATCGCCGCCGGCCGCACTGAGCTGCAACAATACGGAGGTGGCCGATAACCGCACGAGGTCGGCAGGTTGCCTGTGCCACCCTTTCGCGCTGCCCGCCGTGACCTCACGAAAACCGGATCCTGCCCGTGTATTTTTTCATGGTTGAGTTGCTCCGCAGGCCCGCAAGCTGTTTATTCCGCTGTGGATAAATTCGGAGATGCGGGGAGCGTTCCCCTTTACAATGATTCCACCAGTAGAATCAACAGGTACCGATGCCACAATTCGTCCACCTCCACTTACACACCGACTATTCGATGCTCGACGGCGCCTGTGACGTAGAGAAACTCTGCCAGCGGGTAAAGGAAATGGGCATGCCGGCGGTTGCCATGACCGATCATGGCAACATTTTTGGAGCGGTCCATTTTGTAAACGCGGCGAAGCAGGCAGGAATCAAGCCCATAGTCGGATGCGAACTGTACATCTGTAAAAAAGATGACCACAGGATTGACCGCACCCCGCCCGACGGCGACACCTACAATCATTTGCTCGTCCTCGCCGAAAACGAAGAAGGCTATCGCAACCTCACCAAAATTACTTCAGAGGCCTCTTTGCGTGGCTTCTATTACAAGCCCCGCGTGAGCAAAAAATTTCTGGCCGAACACTCCAGAGGCTTGATCGGCCTTTCGGGATGCCTGAAGGGTGAAGTGGCCGAAAACCTGATGGAAGAAAAGTATGAGGCGGCTCGCACGGCGGCCTCAACTTATAGTGACATTTTCGGCAAGGATAATTTCTTTCTCGAAATTCAGGATCAGGGTTTGGAGATGGAGCATCGCATCCATGCCAATCTTTTTCGTCTTGAGAAAGAGATGGGACTGCCTCTCATCGCCACCAATGACAGCCATTATCTCTGCGAAGATGACGCCAAAGCGCAAGACGTGATGCTATGTATTCAAACCGGAAAGTCTCTACAGGATACCAACCGCATGAAATTTCATGGCACGGACTTCTATGTAAAAAGCCATGAGGAGATGAGCCGGGTATTCAAAGACTCGCCGGATGTGCTCTCGCGGACTTTGGCGATTGCCGACCGCTGCAACCTGCGACTGGAAAAAATAGGTAATCCGTTTCCGCACTTTGAGGTTCCCGAAGGGTACACGCTGGACAGCTACTTTGAACACATCGCGCGCGAGGGATTTGCACGGCGTGTTAGCGTCCTATCCAAGCCGGAGCGTCAGGCGCAGTTGAAGCACAGCGTGGCCGAATATGAACAGCGACTGGCCCGCGAAATTGCCTGCATCCAGCAGATGAAGTTTTCAGGCTATTTCCTTATCGTATGGGACTTCATCCGCTATGCGAAAGAGCGCAATATCCCGGTCGGACCGGGGCGCGGTTCAGCCGCGGGATCGCTGGTCTCCTACTCCATGGGCATTACCGATATTGATCCGCTGCACTACGAATTGCTCTTCGAACGCTTCCTCAATCCGGAACGTATTTCCATGCCGGACATTGATATTGACTTCTGCATGAACCGCCGCGGCGAAGTGATTGACTACGTCACTCAGAAGTATGGACGCGAGAATGTCGCTCAGATTATTACCTTCGGGACCATGGCTGCCAAGGCCTCTATTAAGGACGTAGGCCGCGCCATGGATATTCCGTATGCCGACGTTGATCGCATTGCGAAGATGGTCCCTAGCACTCTGAATATCAAGTTGGAGCAGGCGATTAAAGACTCACCGGCTCTGCAACAGGCATATGACGGAGATGCTCAGATCCGGCAGTTATTTGATACTGCGCGGAAGCTTGAAGGTTTGGTGCGCAATGCCGGGGTACACGCTGCCGGCGTTGTGATTTCGCCGCGCCCTCTTACTGAATTGGTGCCGTTGTACAAAACGAAGAACGACGAAATTGTTACCGCCTATGACATGGTGGCGATTGAGAAGCTCGGGTTGCTGAAGATGGATTTTCTCGGCCTCACCACGCTGACGATCCTCGACGATAGCCTGAAGTTGATTCAGCAGACTCGCGATCAGCAGGTTGCGTTAGATGAGATCCCGCTGAACGATCAGAGCACCTATGAAAAGGTTTTTCACACCGCGCTGACCTCCGGCATATTCCAGTTTGAATCGCATGGCATGCGCGACGTCCTGCGGCGGTACAAACCAAGCTCAATTGAAGATCTCACTGCCCTGAATGCTCTTTACCGCCCAGGCCCTATTCAGGGAGGGATGATTGACGACTTCATTGACCGCAAGCATGGCCGGAAGAAGATTGAATATGAGCTGCCGGAACTGAAAGAAGTCCTGGAGGAGACGTTGGGCGTCATCGTCTATCAGGAACAGGTCATGCAAATCGCCAACCGGCTGGCGGGATATTCTCTTGGGGAAGCCGACTTGCTGCGCCGGGCGATGGGCAAGAAAATCGCCTCTGAAATGGCGGCGCAGAGAGAACGCTTCGTCACTGGCGCAGTGCAACGCGGATATCCACACAAAAAGATTGAAAAAATATTTGACCTGATGGCGCAGTTTGCGGGATACGGGTTCAATAAGTCCCACTCCGCTGCTTATGCGCTGCTGGCTTATCACACGGCGTATCTGAAAACCTACTTTCCGATCGAATTCATGGCGGCGCTGCTGACATCAGTCACCGGAAACACCGACGATGTTGTGAAGTACATTAACGAATGCAGGGAAATGGGAATCGCTGTCGAACCGCCGGATATCAATGTCAGCGACGCCAATTTCACGCCCCACGGAAACGCGATTCGCTTCGGACTCGCGGCGGTCAAAAATGTCGGCCACAACGCCATTGATTCAATTGTTGCAGGCCGCAAGAAGCTGGAGAAATATGATTCGATCTACGAATTCTGCGAGAACGTTGACCTGCGACTCCTGAACCGGCGTGTTCTCGAATCGTTGATCAAGAGCGGCGCCATGGACGGCCTTGGCCGCCGCGCGCAGTTGATGGCCGTCATTGACAAGGCAATGGAGCGCGCTCAGAAAGTCCAACGCGATTCGGAATCCGGGCAACATGGTCTTTTCGGAGTCTTTCAGCAAGAGGAATCGCAGCCGCAAAATGATAAGTTGCCCGAGATTCCCGATTGGGATGAACACACCCGGCTCGCGGCCGAAAAAGAAATTCTCGGATTTTTCATCACCGGCCATCCTTTGGAAAAGTATCGGGGCAAATTAGATGAACTTGGTGCGCTTTCCACCGCCGAAATCGCTGCCACCAAATATTCCACCGGCAAAGACGAGAATATCACCACTGCCGGCATCATCACCGCTCTTCGCGTACTGAAATCCAAGCGAGGCGAGTTCTACGCTCAGGGGTCTCTCGAGGACATGCTGGGCTCGGTAGAAATGATCGTGTTTCCCGAGGCTTACCGGAAACTTCAAGAGAAAGTGAAGCTGGAGGTTCCCGTACTAGTTCGCGGCGGCCTGCGCATTGAGGAAGGCGCGGCTCCCAAGCTGACGGCGAACGACATTATCCCTCTGGAAGACGCCAAAGTTCCCGTGCCGCGTTCCATTCGGATTCGCATTCCTTTGGAAACCGCGAGCGAAACCACGATTGATAATCTTTATTTGCTTTTTTCGGAGCGCAAGGGAGAAGCCAAAGTGTTGTTTGACGTGGAGCGCCAGAGTGATTTTATGGTGGTAATGGAAGCGGCAGATTATAATGTGCAACCGGACCGCAATTTTATTGCCCAGGTGGAGAAGTTGTGCGGCCGTGGCGCAGTCAGAATCATTGACTAAAGACTGATAACTGGGAACTATTATCTGAATTCATGACTGGAACTGGCGCATGACTGCATTTACCCACAAAGGCGGGAGAGCCCAGGCTCCGGGACAGCCGAATTTGGATAATCCCACCTTTGATAGCGCTGATTTTCTTTTGTCCATGATGGAAGCGCGCTGGAACTCCCAGTCAAGCAATGGGAACCACAGCAAAACGGAATCTGCATACAAGAGGAATCGGGAACTGGAAAAGATCCAGCGCCAGATTAACCGGCTGCAACTCGTCGAAGGACAAGATGAAGAGACCCGCCGTCAGGTTGAGAGTCTTAATAACCGGATACAGGCGCTGCGCGAACAATTGACTCCGCATACCGTCGCCTGGGAAAAAACTGAATTGGCAAGGCATCCTCAGCGTCCGTACACTCTCGATTACATAGAACGCATCTTCACCGACTGGAGCGAAATCCACGGCGACCGCGGCTTCGGCGACGATCCCGCCATCGTTTGCGGCATGGCCCGCCTGAACGGCGCGGACGTGATGGTGATCGGACACCAGAAAGCCCGCGACACCAAGCAGAAGGTCTATCGCAATTTCGGGATGCCAAATCCCGAGGGCTACCGGAAAGCGTTACGGGTAATGAAGATTGCGGAGAAATTTGGGCGGCCCATCATCACTTTGGTTGACACACCAGGAGCGTATCCCGGCCTGGGCGCCGAGGAGCGGGGACAAGCTGAAGCCATTGCCCGCAACCTGCGTGAAATGGCGCGGTTGCAGGTTCCGATCATTACAACCATTACTGGAGAAGGCGGCAGCGGGGGAGCGTTGGCGATTGCCGTGGCCGATCGCGTGCTCATGATGGAGAATGCGGTTTACTCGGTGATCTCTCCCGAAGGCTGCGCCGCGATCCGCTGGAATGATTCCACCAAGAAAGAGCTGGCCGCGCAGGCGATGCGCACCACCGCGACCGACCTGCGCGAATTAGGGTGCATTGACGATACCGTGCCCGAGCCGCCGGGCGGAGCGCACGCGGATCACGATGCAGCGGCGGCGTTGTTAAGCGCGGCGTTACAGAAACACCTGGACGATTTGAAGAAGATTCCCATCTCGCAGCTACTTGAATCTCGCTACGATAAGTTCCGCAACATGGCCCAGTACTACGTGGAAGCGTAGACCCGTTAGGACTAGAGCGGAGCTTCAAGAGCCGGCGCTTTGAATCAGGGCCACTGATTTTCTCCCACTATTGTGTCAAAAAAGGGGTTTGAGTTCCATGGAAACGATCTGGTTTGGGGTGAAGCTCGCGTTTGGATTAGCAATTGGATTCGCGGTAATATTCGTTGCCTATCGAGAAATTCGCGGTCTGGTGTTTAACTTACGCTTTAGCAAAGTAGGCTGTACTTGGCAGGCAGGAGAAAGACCTGGCACACCGTCAGGATGGATAACAAGAGACGCTCGAAACGATGATTGGATCCTTTGGGACGTTGGACGCTCCGCGACTCTGCGATGTGGCGATGACGATCCTCTCGGAACACCATGGCGTTTATCAAATGAAACGCTTCCTCAATTCCTGACTCTGGCGCGTGAATATCAGGATCATTGGAAGCACAGCTGACCTCGAACTGATCTACTGCTCCATAACTGCGTAAGTGCCAAGTCTTCGTCACTGGCGCGGACAAAATCCAAAATAGAAAACGGGCAACTTAGTGTTTAGCTAGAAAACTGGCGTCAAGATCATAGCCCCCGACTCCCACCCCCTCTGCCGTATAATCTACTTCATACTTCTGGTGACGCCGGGCGGGCTATCCTGTCTCGTTGAACAATCCCCAGGAAAGGTTAAGAAGAAAGAATGGCCACAACAGATGTCGAGATTCACCATGCCTCGCGCGAGGTGAATCTGAAGCCGGTTGTTAACGACATGAGCATTCAGGTTGCGACCGTGAATGGCAGCGGATCGCAGAGTTCGAATACGGTATTGTTGCGCAGCATTTTTCAGATGGGCGTGCCGGTTTCGGGCAAAAATCTTTTTCCTTCCAACATCGCGGGCTTGCCGACCTGGTACACGATTCGCGCCAACAAAGATGGATACATCGCGCGCAAGAAAGAAATTGATTTCCTGGTCGCGATGAATGCCGAGACTGCCAAGGAAGACGTGCTGTCCCTAGCCTCAGGCGCGGCGGTTTTATATGACGAGCCGCTGAATCTCAAATCCCTTCGCGATGACTTGACGTTCTATGCCGTTCCCTACGACAAGCTCGTAGGCCCAGTGTGTCCCGAAGCCAAGCTGCGCAAGCTGGTCAAGAACATGATTTACGTGGGCGTTCTAGCGCGGCTGCTCGAAATTGATATGGCCGAGATCGAAAAGGCCCTCCGCAAGCAATTTGCGAAAAAAGTGAAGGCCGCGAATCTGAATCTCGGAGCGGTGCAAGCAGGCTACGACTACGCGGCGTCGAGCCTGGCCAAATCCGATCCCTACTTCATCCAGCGGATGAACAAGACGGCCGGAAAAATAATTATTGACGGCAACGCCGCCGCCGCTCTCGGCTGCATGTTCGCCGGAGTTACCCTGATAAGTTGGTACCCAATCACGCCGTCGTCATCGTTGCCGGAAAATCTGATTGAATACATGAAGCGTTTTCGCATCGGGGCCGATGGCAAGGCAACATTCGCCATCGTTCAAGCTGAAGATGAGCTTGCGGCGGTTGGCATGGTAGTTGGCGCGGGATGGGCCGGCGCGCGCGCCATGACAGCGACTTCGGGTCCCGGCATTTCTCTCATGGCCGAGTTTGCCGGGCTCGCTTACTATGCCGAGGTTCCCGGAGTAATCTGGGACATCCAGCGCGTCGGCCCTTCGACAGGACTTCCCACCCGCACGGCGCAAGGCGACATTCTTTCGACGGCGTTTCTGTCGCATGGAGACACGAAGCACATCTTGCTGATCCCCTGTTCCGCGGAAGAATGTTTCACCATGGCACAGGATGCATTCGATCTTGCCGAGCAGTTTCAGACCCTCGTCTTCGTAATGTCCGATCTCGACCTCGCCATGAATAATTGGATGGCCGATCCATTCAAGTATCCGGAGAAGCCGATCCGTCGTGGTAAAGTTCTTAGCAAAGCGGATCTCGACCGCCTCGGAGGATTTGCCCGCTACAAAGACGTGGATGGAGACGGCATCCCTTATCGAACGCTGCCGGGGACTGATCATCCCAGCGCCGCGTATTTTACGCGCGGCAGTGGACACAATGAAAGATCGCAATATAGCGAGCGCCCGGACGACTTCGAGAAGAACATGGCTCGCCTGGACCGCAAATTCGAGACTGCGCGATCATCTGTGCCGCGTCCTGAAGTAGTCTCGAACGGATCGGACATAGGGATTCTCGGATACGGAACGTCCCATTGGGCGCTCATCGAAAGCCGCGATCAATTGCGAAAAGAATACAAGACCGAAACCGACTACTTGCGGCTGCGCGCCTTCCCGTTCCCCGGCGAAATCCACGATTTCATAAGGCAGCATAAGCGCGTATATGTCGTAGAACAAAACCGCGACGCTCAAATGCTCAGTCTGCTGAAGCTGGACCTTGAAACCGAATTGATTACGCGCTTGCGAAGCATCGCTCACATACACGGACTTCCGCTCGACGCGCGTTCGGTGACCGACGAAATCATGACGATGGAGGGCAAGTAAATGGCAACCCCGCCTCCGGCACCCCATCCAAAAACGAATCGTATCGGCCTTTCCGTGCTCGACTACAAGGGTGGAAAGACCACGCTCTGCGCGGGTTGCGGCCACAATGCAATTTCGGAACGCATTCTCGAAGCCATGTACGAAATGGGGATTCAGCCGGAACGCGTGGCCAAGATGAGCGGCATTGGGTGCTCATCCAAAAGCCCCGCATACTTCATGAGCCGCTCCCACAGTTTCAACACCGTGCATGGACGCATGCCGTCGGTTGCAACTGGCGCGATACTGGCGAACACAGGATTATTGAGTCTGGGCGTAAGCGGAGACGGCGACACCGCCTCGATCGGCATCGGACAATTTGTCCATTTGATGCGGCGAAACCTGCCGATCATTTACATCATCGAAGACAACGGCGTTTACGGTCTTACCAAAGGCCAATTTTCCGCAACCGCCGATGTGGGATCAAAGTTGAAGACCGGCGTGATCAACGATCTTCCGGCTCTTGACACCTGTTCGATGGCAATCATGCTCGGCGCGACGTTCGTGGGACGATCATTTTCGGGCGATAAGCGCCAACTGAACACCATGTTGAAGGCCGCAATCGCTCATCGCGGCACGGTGATGCTCGACGTAATTTCTCCATGCACTACTTTCAACGATCACGAAGGTTCAACCAAATCGTACAAATACATGCAGGATCACGAGGAGCCGCTTCAGGACATCAGTTTCGTTCCTGCCTTCGAAGATATCGCCATAGAGTACGACGCTGGAACTACCGTGGAAGTTACGATGCACGACGGCTCCCGGTTGCGGTTGCGGAAGCTCGAAGAAAACTATGATCCGACCGACCGGGTGAAAGCCATGCACCGTCTGAACGAAGCTCATGGCACCGGCGAAGTACTGACCGGGGTCTTTTACGTGAACACGCAAGCGCCAAATTTCGTTGACATGCTGAATCTCACAGATGAGCCGCTGGCGACATTGCCGGAGTCCGTTGTCCGCCCGCGAAGAGAAGTGTTGGAGCAGGTGATGGAGGAATTGCGATAGGGAAACTCTGAACTAGCTCCGCGGGAAAACCAGCAGGTTTCTCGACTTCGCACAATTACCCCTAAACGGGCAATTGTGCTGCGCTCGAAATGACAGAGTAGGACTTAATCAGAGCTTTGCTTAGCGCAGAAGTTTTGGCATTAGAACTTCGGTGCGCTAGGCTCTCTTCTTTCGTGCACGTGGTTCGCCGCTGTGTTCTGCCGCTCCGTCCGGCTCGGGATAATCCGTGTCAGATGATTTCAGCATGTCGTTCTGATCACGGTGTCCTAACTGTCCCTGCATGGACGTGTTTCCGCCCTCGTTTTGTTCGTCCTGCTCAACCGCGCCTTTTTCGCGATCCTGATCGCGCGTCTTATGGCGGACTGACGACGATTTTTTGTGATTTGACATGCGAACGTCTCCTATCGGTGACCGGGAATCATGGCCGTAACGGCTATGATGAAAATTCTGATCGCGAAGACTATTCTTCTGGCGTATAAAAATCAGGTAGCGAATTTCCCGGAGTTTACATGAAACGCCTCATTGTTGCTATCGCTGCCCTGTTGTTTTCGACCATGTTATCAGTTCCCTTATCGGGACAAGACGCCGGCGCGGATCAATCCGCCAGACTCGTGCTTGTCAAGCATAAGGTCAAACGTCATCACGCGCACAAACACGGCAAGCACAAAGCGCCTAAACACTCCAAACGGGCATAAGTGCGAATCTCACTTTCAACTTGCCGCTGGAAACTGTGATGTCACTTCCGATCGGAACTGCCTGCGCATAGGCTACTCGTATGACTCATTCTGCGTTAGTCCAAAAAGCCGTGGAATGGCTGCGGCGGTATCGCTGCGGGGTGATCCTTTCAGAACAGGCCTGCGTCAGCGGCGAGATGCCCGACGCCATTGGATGGAAGCGGGCCAGCCACTCGGTGCTGATTGAATGCAAAATTTCCCGCGCGGATTTTATTGCCGATTGCTGCAAGCCATTCCGTCAAAAGCCTGAAACTGGTCTGGGTTGCGAGCGATTTTATCTTGCGCCGGAGGGATTGATTGCTCTCGATGAGCTGCCCAGAGGTTGGGGGCTGCTTGAATGCCGCAACCGAAAGGTGGAGATGACGCAAGCCTCCGGCAAAAACCTGCGCTCGGCTAAGGGTTTTCAGCACGAGATGAACTTGCTGCTCGCCAGCTTGAGGCGCGTAGAGGTTCGCATTGAGCCGCAGTCCATTACGGATTTTCTGAAGTGGAAGAATCGTATGGCGGAATACAACCAAGGCTCCATGCCGGAAGGCATTGTTCCCGCGGAGCAGGAATCGAATGTATTCATCCACGACTAGAGTTCGCGGCGGCCTTCCATCGCTTTCAGCATGGTGATTTCGTCCGCATACTCGATGTCGCTGCCCACAGGAATTCCGGTTGCGATTCGCGTTACTTTTAAACCGGCGCGGCGGATCTGCCCGGAAAGATAGGTTGCCGTCGCCTCGCCTTCGATGGTTGGATTGGTGGCGATGATCACTTCGTCTATCTCATTCGCCTGCACCCGGCGCATGAGGTTTGCGATCCGCAATTGTTCCGGCCCGATACCGTGCAGCGGGGAAATCAGGCCATGCAGCACGTGATATACGCCGTTGAAATGCTTTGTCTTCTCGATGGCGGCAATATTCGTAGGTTCGTCCACAACGCAAACCAGTCGCTGATTGCGGGTCGCGCTCGAACAATAGACGCACGGATCCACATCCGTAATGTTGTTACAGATGGAGCACAGCCTTAGATTTGCTTTTACATCTCGAACCGCAGCCGCCAACGCCTCCGCATCCTCATCATCCGATCGCAGAATGTGAAACGCGAGTCTTTGGGCGGCCTTGCTGCCGATCCCGGGGAGTTTCTTCAACTCATCAATCAGGCGGGACATCGGCTCGGCAAATTTAGACATGGAAATGATTTGTACTTGGGTGATTGGGCAATTTTGTAATTGGAAAGTCTTATACGAGAGCGATTCGCTAAATGCCGGGAATCCCCATGCCGCCGAGCATCCCGCCCATGGTGGACTGCATAGCATCATCCACTTTTCTGGCTGCCCCGTTGAATGCGGCGGTGATTAAATCCTGAAGCATTTCCAGATCATCCGCCTTGGCCGCCTCAGGGTCAATTTTCAGGCTCAAGACTTGCTTTCTGCCATCCATCTTCACCGTCACGCTGCCGCCGCCTGAGGAGCTCTCGACCACCGTCTCCTGCATCTTCTTTTGCAGGACTTCATACTGCTGCTTCGCCTGCGACATGAGTTCTTGTATGTTTAAGCCGCTCATTTTGTTTCCTCTCCGAAAGGCCGATAAAAGAGCTTGTCATCCCGAACGCAGCGAGGGATCTGCATTTGCCGCAAAATACATATCCCTCGCTCCGCTCGTGATGACAGTTCTCAGACTGGCAGCAGCTCTGCTTATCCCTTCCGGTAATCAATAATGGTTCTGATTTCGGCGCCAAATTTCTCCTTCATGCGTCGGACAACGGGATCCTGCTCGGCCCGACTTCGGCCGTTTCCATTCGAGGCGATAGTCTTAGGAGGCGCAATTTCCGCGACACCACCCGAAATAACCTTCAACTTCACCGCACGACCGAGCACGCCGCCGGCGCTCGCAACCGCAAGTTTTCGAGCATCCGCTCCAAACGACATATCAACTACAGCGGCTGAGGAAGCCACCTTGATTACTAATTCGTTCCCTTCAAGCCTCCATTCGGCGGCTTCCAACATCGAGGCGAGCACGCGATGGCCCGCGTCCAACAGGGCGCTAAGCACAGCCGCCTGCAACTGACTTGCTGAGTCGGAAGCGGTTGCGGCATCGCCGCCTACGGCTCGAATCGGCGAAATCTCTCTGAAGGCCGCCGGTTCTTCTGCAAGCTTCGGAGCCTTGATCACTTCGTGAATTGGCTCGGGCGCATCTTCTTTCACCGCGGCCCCAATGACGACCGCAGTCGCAACCCGCGGACGGGGATCTGGCGCATCGGCGGAGAGTTGCGGCTTCCCGCCGGCCTTACGCGCCGAATCTGCCGCGAACGGCGAAACAAAGTTGGACCGCGCCGGCGAAGTAGCCTCCGGTTTTCGGGTGTCCTGCACCATGGATGGTTTTCCGGCAGGACGCGGCACCGCTCCCGCCGCCGCGTCGCTAAGGAATTGCTCCATTGGCAACAGCCGTTGCGCGTGCGCCATCTTCAACAATCCTAGTTCCAGATGAAAGCGTTGCTCCTGCCGGTATCCGAGTTCCGCATGGGTGCGGAGAATGATCTGCAAATGCCGCGCGAGATCCTCCTCGCTGAATAGCTCGGCGACCCGAGCTACCCGCTGGCGCTCATCGCCGGATATTTGCAACAGCGCGGACTCGCCTCCCGCAACTTTCGCCACCATCGTGTTTCGGATGAACCGTACCATCTGGCGGGCGAAATGCGTGGGATTCTGGCCTTCGCTGACAAGTTGGTCCACCTGGCGAAGCACCCGGTCGCTTGATCCCTCGGCGACTGCCTTCATTACTTCTTCCATCGCTGAGGAAGGCGCCGCGCCTACCAATTGCCGTATAGATTCGGCGGTCAGGCATCCGTCGCAGGAAGCAATCGCCTGATCAAGAATGGACAGCGCATCGCGCATGGAGCCGTCACCAGCCTCCGCCAGCAGCGCCAATGCCTCTTCATCGGCAGGAATATTCTCTCGCGCCGAAAGGTCCCTCAACTGGTTCATGATCTCTTCAAAGCGAACGGCGCGGAAGCTGAAATGTTGGCAGCGCGAGCGAATCGTCTGAGGAATGTCCTCCGGCTGAGTTGTCGCCAGCATAAAAACCATGTGGTCAGGCGGCTCTTCCAGGGTTTTGAGCAAGGCATTGAAAGCGGCGTCCGTGATCTGATGGGCTTCGTCGAGAATGCAAATCTTGAAGCGATCTCGAGCCGGACGATATCTCGCTCCCTCCCGCAGTTCTCGAATTTCGTCAATGCCGCGGTTCGTGGCAGCGTCAATTTCGATTACATCTACTGAATTCCCGGCTCGAATCTCGGTGCAGGATTCGCAAATCCCGCATGGCTCTTCCACCGGTTTGTCTAAAGAGCGGCAGTTCAGCGCCATGGCCAAAATGCGCGCTACAGTGGTCTTTCCGATGCCGCGATGGCCGCTGAATATATATCCATGCGCCGTGCGTCCCTGGGCGATCGCATTTTTCAGCGTGCGGGTGACGTGCTCCTGCCCGATCACTTCGGAGAATTTTTGGGGACGGTATTTACGGGCGAGAACCTGGTAGCTCATGTCGAGGAGTTACTCTGATTATACGTGATATGAATCCGATGCCGTGGCCGGGTAGAGTAACAAGACCCAGTCCAGCCGGGGCGCCGAATCGCTTGAAACCGCATGTTTCCCTCAAAAATGGTGCAAAATGCCTTGCGAACCGACCGCCAAGAAGATAATCTTCTCAGTTAAGCCGGGTGGTTTGCCCGCTTCAGGAGCCCACCATGCAACTGAGACTGAGTACCAGGGTTCTTAACGATGACGTGCTGGTTGTGGACTGCATTGGCCGTATTGTTTTTGGCGAGGAGTCCGCTTTGCTGCGTGACACGGTCAAAAAGCTGCTCATTAACAGCAATCGCACAGTTCTAAATTTGTCGGGCGTTACCTACATTGATAGCGGCGGATTGGGAACTTTAGTCGGCCTTTACACGACTGCTCGTAACAGCGGCGGGTCGCTAAAGCTGGCTAACTTGACGCAGCGCGTCGGTGATCTTCTCCAGGTTACAAAACTGTTAACTGTCTTCGACGTCTACACGAGCGAAAAGGAAGCCGCGGAATCATTCAGCAAAGGCGCGGTCGCGTAGGATCGTGTAGGGCGGACGCCATGGTCCGCGTATGGCTCAGATAGACTTCACGGGAATCAGAGTCAGATCCTCGACCAGCCCAACTTCCTTTTGCAGGAAGGGCTCTGCGTACGTTACTCCGCCCAACATTCCGTAAAATCGCGCCATGGCTTCAACACGCGCGCGAATTTCGGCTTCCGCCGGGAACAAATCCTTGCCCGCCTCCTGATCGCTGAATTGCGTCTTGTAGGCCATCAAAGATTGAAGGCGAGCCTCGAACTGCTCCGTAATGTCCACGACGAACGTGGGACGCACATCGTAATAGAGCGTGGCATAAATAATCTTGAATGGACGATGAGGTATGTTCTCGCTCTCAATACTTTCGCTGAAGGACGAGTGCCGGCTGCTGAGCGCGTGTTTGATATCGAGCTTTTTCAGTCCGGCGAGAAAGCATGCCTCGTATCCCAGAATCGAAGCCGTATAGTGATCCGGATGGCGCCCCTTCCAGTAGGGAAGGATTACTACGCGGGGTTGCTGCTCTCGAATGACGCGCGCAACCTTGAGCCGATTCTCCCATGTGTTTTCGACCCGCCCGTCGGGGATGTCGAGGGCCTGGCGCCATGCGACGGATAGTATTTTCATGGCCTCGCCCGCTTCCCGCGCTCGATCTTCCGCGCTGCCCCGCGTTCCCATTTCTCCTTGAGTGAGATCGAGGATTCCGGTGCGATGGCCTTTTTGCGCCATCTTCAGCAATGTGCCGCCGCAGGTCTGCTCGGCATCGTCACGATGGGCGGCGAGGGCCAGGATGTCGAGAGGCATCGTCACTCCAGACTCCCTTGCTCGATCACAACGTTTTCCCGCACGATCATGCGATGGGAAGCCATTTCTTTCAGTTTTGGCAGCACCCGGCTCACATGCTCGTCGGTATCCACGAAGATGATCATCAGAGGCAGTTTGCCGCCGGCATCAACCAGATGGCTGGTCTTCACCCGCTGCCGTCCCATGAATCCGCCGACGGCATGGACCGCGGTCGCGGAAAAAACATTCTGCTCGCGCAAATAATTGAGAATCTCCATATGCAGCGGGCGATTCTGCCATTTGTCGCCTTCCGTCAGATAGATTGTGACTTGAACGGCCATCGCGTCTGGCATTTTACAGCACCCGCGCCAGCGCCATCCCCGCCAGAGCGGCGCTAAGGCATAGCAGATTATTCGTCAGAAAGTTTGTGAGCATGAGCAGCCACTGCCCCTGCTCGAAGTAGGCCACGGTTTCGAAGGCGTAGCTGGAAAAGGTAGTAAATGCCCCGCAGAATCCTACGATGACAAGCAACCGCCATCGCGGATTGACAAGAACTCTCTCAGTCGTCCAGATTACAAAAAATCCAACGATCAAGCTGCCCAGAATATTGATGATCAGAGTGCCATAGGGAAATGCCGGCCCCATTAGCTTGGCAGCATACCGGCTGAGGAAATAACGGGCATTGGCTCCGAAAATCGCGCCCGCGGATATGATCAGAACCTCTGCAACCGGCAGATCGGCAAATGCCACGATGGAATTCCCCCTACAAAAGGCTTTGTAGGAGTTATCAGCCAGTCGCATTCTTAGGTATAGCGGCGGGCGGTTATGGCGAACTCCATCGCCGCAAATGATTGTAACAGCCCCACGCGAAAGATCAGTCAACCGGAAGCAACTTAATTTTTCGTGGCGGGATATAGCCGATTGACAGACCCTTTTGTATAAACGGCAGGTCGTCGGGGTCCTGTACTTCAACTTTCCCTTCCGCGACCAGTTTGTACGGAACACCCAGGGGATCCACGGGAACCCCGCGCAGCATTCCCGCCGCCGCAAGTTCGGCAAACGATGAAGCGAAGTGTCCGGTCTTCTCCTTAAATTGAGACTGCAACGCTTCGAGACTTGTTACGTCCGCATCCACTTTCAGCGCCCGGAGATGAGCGGCGGCGTTGGCTTTGACGTCCTTATTTGGCGTGGTTTCGAACGTCGTAGTCCATAACATGCGCGCCATCTGGGCCTCTCCGCCTTCCTGGGCGGCGCGTGCCGCCATGACCTTAAGCCACGGATGCGCGTTCGGCAGGCGGGAGCCACGCGCGAAAGCATCCGCCGCATCGCGATAGTCTTTGAGTTCGAGGTAGTAGATAAATCCCAGGTCGTAGTAAAGGTGCCATTCGTCGGGATTATTCTTTATGCCTTGCTTCACCAGCGCAATGGCTTGATCCGGCATGCCAGCTCCCTGGGGAGGCTTCGCCGTCAGAA
Source organism: Terriglobales bacterium (assembly GCA_050746185.1). Taxonomy (GTDB): domain Bacteria; phylum Acidobacteriota; class Terriglobia; order Terriglobales; family Acidobacteriaceae; genus PALSA-188. The sequence goes on from JBOGLA010000032.1 coordinate 48,310, forward strand.
AATTGGAACCATATTCGTAGGCCACCAGCAGCTTGGGATCAAGCGTGGTCGTGATCTCGAGCAATGGGCCGAGCAGCTTATATTCGTCCGCGCCCTGAACCTGCTTACTTCCGAAATATTGAACGGCGCGGGTCCAGTAGATATCCGCCAGCAAGCCGCTGTATCCGAGGCTGAGCCGCTTCAGCGCTTTCGGCGACGACACATATAAGACTTCTTCAAGGGTCGCGTGACCCCTTACACGGTCTACCTGGCGCAAGGCGAGAACCGAGCCAACAAGGCACAGAACCAGCAAGGTCCCTGCAACCATTGAAATGTGCGATCGCTTCATTTCAGATTCCGGCGCTCGAAGATCAGTACCGCCCCGCAAATCGTCATAGTGGCATAGATGACGGCGTAGGCCGTGTTGTAGAAGATCAGTTGCCCCGAGACAGGCTGCCCGTGCGCCACCGAAGTGATCACGTTGAGGGCGGAAAAGTTTGGCACCAGATATGCCGCGCCTGTGGCAATCCAGCGCGTGATGCCTTTGGCCATGGCAGCGAATCCCCGGAGGTCTTCGGCGAAAGCGCCCACGATAAACAACGCGAACGCAAACACGGCCGACATCAAGGGCGAAGAGAACGAACTGAACAGCAAAGCCAGGCCGGTAACAATAGCAAACTGAAGAATGATGAAATACAAGGCAACGAGGACCCATCCATCCGGTTTGCTGAAGTGGTGCGCGACGAATAGTAAAGCTCCGAACACGCCGATGGCCATGAAAAACGTATTCAAGACCAGCGTCCCGACCAAGCCAAGGAATTTGCCGACAACGAATTCCCACCGTCGTACCGGGCGGGAAAGAATGGTATACAGAGTTCGCTTCTCAATCTCTTTGGAAACCAATCCAATACCGATGAAGATCGAAATCACTACGCCGAAAAGCGAAACGGCAGTGAGCCCGAGATTAATCACCACCAGTTTCTCAATTCCAACCGAGATCTGGCCCACCAGAATCGCGGCGCCGGACATGAGGACGGCGAAAGCAACCAGGTTGTACAGCACACGATCGCGAACCGCCTCACGGAACGTATTCAGCGCAATATGCCAAACGCGATTCATGGGCGCACCTCCGCAACCGCTTTCGTCGGCTGGAGTTTGCTGACGTAATAAGCTTCCAGCGAGTTGCGCACAGGGGTCAGCGAAATCAGGCGCAGGCGCGCGCTTCGCAGCGCCTCCAGTGCCGCGTCCTGGCACTCTTCGGAGACGATGGCGCGAACCGTTTCTCCGGTGACGTGACATTCCGCTCCCAAACCCTTCAACGCCGCCGGGATCGTCTTTCCCTGCCACACGATTTCCAGCTTGCCGCGCACGCCGGAGGTCAGGTCGGCGACCGCTCCAACACCCTTCAATTCGCCGTTGTGAATAACTGCCACGCGGTCGCACAAAGTCTCGGCATCCGGCAGAATGTGCGTCGAAAAGAAGACCGTCTTGCCTTCCTGCTTGAGCTGCTCCATCAGATCGCGGACGTCCCGGCGTCCCAATGGATCGAGGCCCGACATCGGCTCGTCGAAAAAAAGCAGTTTGGGGTCGTGAAGAATGGCCTGGGCAATTCCCACCCGCTGTAACATGCCCTTGGAAAATTTTCGCAATTGCAATCCTGCAACGTTGGGCAGTCCGACTCTCGCCAGGACTTCAGCGGCTCTGCGCGACCGTTCTTTCGCGGGTACGCCTGAGAGTTGCGCGTAATATTCCAGGAGCTCGTGCGCGGTCAAGTAGTCGTAAAAGTAAGGCTGCTCGGGAAGGAACCCGATCTGCGCCTTCATACGCGGATCGTCAAGTTCCATGCCTTGAATCCGTGCCGTGCCGGAAGTTGGGAATACCAACCCCATCAGCAATTTGAGCGTGGTGGTCTTGCCCGCGCCATTCGGACCCAGAAATCCGAAAATTTCGCCTTCCTCCACGTTCAAGTGAAGCGGCTTTAAAGCGTGCCGGGCCTTCTTCCGCCAGAAGCCTACGTTGTAGGTTTTTTCCAGTCCGAGTATTTCAATTGCGGCCATGTGTCTTTCTAAATTCCCTCTCTCATCGGCTATAGAAAATTATATGCAAAGATGAAATGGGCTGGAAGGCAGCAACCATGGCCATCGCATTACCAAAGTAAATTCGCGCCTGATCACGAGGGGACAGCCCGCCCGGAGCCTGCCCTGAGCGTAGTCGAAGGGGCTGTCCAGGCAAGCGCCGGGCCTTGCCTGCATCAAGTTGCCAAAACGGAACGCACGTCGCACTTATTTACTTATCGGCCTGTCCGCGATCATTCTGGCCGCATACAATCTCAGTCGCGGAGCTTCGCTCCGCCGGACAGCCGATGGCGGCTGTCCTTACGTGATTTGTCGCCTCGATTCCGGATCAACGAGACCCGTTCCGAGAATCCGAGATGTTCCCGCGGCCGGGGATACCAGCCAAAGATATCGCTCCCGCGTACTACTTAATCGCCCGGGCCACTATCAATTAGTTAGCAATTCCTGGGAGAGCCTGACAAGTCGCATAAGCGGCGACTGCTCCGCCGGCGGCATTGTAGCGGATTACAGCATCATTTACCGAGCAGAAGCTCTTGGTGCCCGTACGGTTCAACGTTACCGGCACGGCAGCAACAAAATAAGTTGATGCAGTTCCTGTCATGTTGTACTTGTAACCGCTCTTGCCGGGCGCAGCCGTAGCCGTAGCCAGGTTGTTGTCAATCAAGCAGGCGGTCGTAAGAGATGCAGTGCAAGGCGACGCTCCAGCCAGGTTGCTCAGCGCAACACCGTAGCCGGTTGCCGGATACGCGGTGATATAGCTAACCTGCGCCGTGTTGATGGTGCGTACCGAACCGACAGCAGCCGATTCGTTGGCCGCCATGCGCGCTCTCAGTAAGTTAGGAATGGCGATGGCGGCGATAATCAGGATGATCGCAACCACGATTAAGAGTTCAATTAAAGAAAAGCCACGTTGCTTCCTCACAGCATCCCCCTTCAAGTTCTCCAATGAATTTTTTACAAGCCAACGCTTCGATTCACGGGGAAGAAAAACGGGAGTATTGGAGTGACCCAATGCCCCCGCTTACTACTGAATCGCCCAGACTACTATCAATTTAGTTAGCAATTCCTGGGAGACCCTGACAAGTCGCATAAGCAGCGACTGCTCCGCCGGCGACGTCGAAACGGATCACCGCATCATCTACCGAGCAGAAGCTCTTTGTGCCCGTGCTGTTCACCGTTACAGGCACGGCAGCAACAAAATAAGTTGATGCAGTTCCTGTCATGTTGTACTTGTAACCGCTCTTACCGGGCGCAGCGGTGGCCGTGGCCAGGTTGTTGTCAATCAAGCAGGCGGTCGTAAGAGATGCAGTGCAAGGCGACGCTCCAGCCAGGTTGCTCAGTGCAACGCCGTAGCCGGTTGCCGGATACGCGGTGATGTAGCTAACCTGCGCCGTGTTGATGGTGCGTACGGAACCGACAGCAGCCGATTCGTTGGCGGCCATGCGCGCTCTCAGTAAGTTAGGAATGGCGATGGCAGCGATGATCAGAATGATCGCAACCACGATTAAGAGTTCAATAAGTGAGAAGCCCTTCTGTTTCCGCATTAAATTCTCCTGTTCCCAAGTGACTACAGTGATTTGACCTACTTGGGGATCACTTCCGCACCTGGATTGCCCCTATGTCATTCATTAGAAGGAATTAATGTTGTTTGCGGAGCGGAACCGATATCGCGCGAGGGGTTTAGGCTCGATTTGCCCCGATATCAAACGGAGAAGGATTTTACGGATGCGCAGGCCGAATAACGAAGGGACCGCCGAATTTCTTTCGGGGTCCCTTGGATTGGATCTCAATGATAAGTAAACGGAGTGTCTCGGCGGCGAAAGCCTGCGACCCGCTATTGCAACCCTGGTAATGCGACGCAGGCCCCATGGGAAGCAATGGCCGCACCATTCGTGTCTACGCGAACAACACCATCCTCAATAGAGCAAAAGCTGCGTACTCCGGTGACGTATTTGGTCGTTGGCACGGCCGACGCGAAATAGGTGGACGCGTTGCCGTTACCAGCGTAGATGTACCCGCTCTTGCCGGGCGCGGATGTCGCGGTCGCCAGATTGTCGGAGATCAGGCAGGCGCTAACGGGAGAGGCGACACAAGGACTTGCCCCTCCCTCGCCAAGCGCAGCCAGGGAGGCATACCCCGCCGCGGGATACGAGTTGAGATATGACAGTTCCGCCGTGTCAATGGTCCGGATCGACGTAGTCGCGGCGGACTCATTGGCGGCTATCCTCGCGCGCAACAAGTTTGGAATTGCTATGGCGGCGATGATCAGAATGATCGCTACCACAATGAGTAACTCAATCAGCGAAAATCCATCCCTGCTTCCCATAAGTTCCCCTAGCCCGTGAAAGGGCACCCCGCAGTTATTCCAGCACATTGATAGCCATTTCGAAGCAGGGCGGTACAGATTTCCGGATACTGCATGGGGGAGCATGTCTGCATCCAAACTCGAAGCATTCCTCCCGCGCGAGGTGCTGCAAAGGGGGTAGCGGCTCGCTTTCAAGTAAATAGACGGTGTCTGTGGAAATGGCTGGCCAGGACGCTGGTTTTCTCATGACGCAACGTGGACGGGCTTTCGCCCGAAAATGAGGAATTCTGTCAATGCAGATCCTTACACCAGGCCGGACGAACAAAGGAGGAGGACCTCGACTGACCACCCCGCGGCAACAGTGCTCAAAAAAGAAAGGGCAGCGGCGAATCCGCCGCCCTCGCTTTTGAAACTTCGGCCCAAGTCAACTAGTTCTGGAGGCCGAGCAGGCCTTGGCAACCGCCGTAGCCCGGATCTGCCGCAACTCCCGGATCGACGCGAACCACAGCATCTTCAACGGAGCAGAAGCTCTTAGTGCCGGACGAGTTCAAGGTAACCGGTTGACCCGCCGTTTCATACTGGTTCGCCGTAGCTCCAACGGTTTCAGCGAAAATGTAGCCGCTTTTCGGCTGGGCTGCTGTGGCGTTGGCCAGGTTGTTGTCAATGAGACAGGCGCTCGCAGCAGTTGACGTGACGCAGGGTGAAGCGCCGCCGAGGTTGATCAGAGCCGCAGAATACCCTGTTGCGGGGAATGCCGTGATGTAGCTCACTTCAGCGGTGTTGATGGTACGAATGGACGCGGCAGCAGCAGACTCGTTGGCAGCCATACGCGCTCTCAGTAAGTTTGGAATGGCGATGGCGGCGATGATCAAAATGATCGCAACCACGATTAAAAGTTCGATAAGCGAGAAGCCCTTCTGTTTCCGCATTTAGTTTCCCCTCTTCCAGTAATTTAGATGTGTTGGTCTAAGTGACCCAGTTGACGATTACTTCGCACTCAATCAGCCATTCTTTCCGCTTGTCAGGGGAGCATCGCGCAGGTGGTAATCTCCCTTATTTCTTAATAGTTTCTAATCTTACTGTGGTTAGAACATTCTTACCAAGCCACTCATTCCCAGCTTTCCTGTGTCATATTTTGGCATTTGCCTGACAATCCATGTCAATTTAAGAAGCCGATGAGACACCCATGCCCTACAAAAATTGAACGCCAGGCATCTGAGACCTTGCAGGCTCAAAACGAGAAAAAGTCCCATTTTGGACCTTAAAGGGGGAGTTCCAAGGGGCAACAATAGAGGGACGCAAACCCCTTACGAGGCCTTCACCAGCATGCACGTGACATCGTCGTGCTGCGGCGTAGATCCAACAAAAGCGTCAAGATCGCTCATCAACCGGCGAAGCATTTCATCCGGAGTCGCCGGTAACCCAGCATTTAACACGCTCAACACCCGATGCTGGCCGTATTCCTCGCCCGGTCCATTCATTGCCTCAACCAATCCATCAGTAAATATGACGAGCCAATCGCCGGGGCTAAGAACAACTTCTCCCGATTCGTACGGGGCATCGGCCTTAATGCCTAAAGGGAGCCCTCCATTCGAAAGGAACTCGGTCGCATGGTTGGAACTGCGCAACATGATCGGCGCATTGTGTCCAGCGTTTATGTAAATCAGACGGTGCGATGCGGGCTGAAATTCGCCGAAAAATGCGGTAGTGAAGCGCAATCCGTTCTGGCTGTTGGAACAAGCGTACCGGTTCATGCCTTCAACCAGTTCCGCCAGCGTGCAGCGCGTCGCTGAAAGTGTTTTGAGACTGGCTTGGAATGTAGCCATCAGCAGGGCAGCGGGAATGCTCTTTCCCGCCACATCCGCAACGGTGAGCAGAAAATTGCTTGCATCGGGCTGATCTGGGAGATCTTCGGGCTGACGCGGAAAAACATCGTAGAAATCTCCCGCGACCGTATTGGCCGGCCGGGTCGCAAACGCAATGGTCAATCCTGGGACAACCGGCGGACTTGCCGGCAACAGCCATCTTTGAATGTCGCGCGCAATTTCCAGATCGCGCTTCATCACCACGCGGTCGGCGACCTCCAGCATCAGCAAAATAAAAAGCAGTGCACCCCCAAAGAAATGGAAATCGAATTCCTGAACCTCAACTTCGCCCGCCTTGCCGTGATAGCTGAAACCTCCCGCCGGAAAAATCAAGAGCACTACCCCGAGCAGCAGCAGGACGCGGCGCGCCGGAGTGAGTTTCTCGAGGACGGCCCAGGCGAACTCCTGCGCGGTATGAAAAAAATTATGGCGCCTGCTTTCGCGGGGCGACTTGGCGTCAAAGTCCCGCCGGTAAAGCCAGTAGCTGGTTCGGGCATCGGCATGGAACTGCTTCCAGAGTTGACTGAGCTCCAGTCCTTCCGTGACGCGCTGCCAGAACCGGTCAAGCTGGCTAAAAATCTCATGCCGCGCTGACGCCGGGGGCCGATTGGGTTGGGTGGAGGACGCCATTGGAGTAAAGCAGCGATTATACCGTCTGGATGAATTTGCGACCTGAGGCAAGTCCGTGTTGCAACTTGATTTAATCCTGAGAAATGAGCCGAATCAGCAGAAGCCCCTCAGCGGCGACATATATAAGTCATCGGAGTCTGTGCGAGAACGATTCTTTCGCCCCGTTGGGGCTTGACCGTTCCCCACTCTCTACGCCGGGCTTGCGCCCGGGGCTGCATTCTGCCGCCGCTTCGCGGCTGAAATCGGGCAGCACGTTCCATCGTGGTTTCACAAATTCGAGTTCTCACACAGACTCTGAAAGCCGCATCCCTTCAAATCCTTTTTTCCTTGAATTGTGCCTTTTTTCCGCAGCCTGTTAAGCCAAGTACGAGCGTCAAAAAATGAGGACAGTGACGTTGTCGCTGCCCTCAGGCTTAGGTCAGAAAGTCAGGTCGAACTACGGTTTTATTGACCCCACAAAAGTACCCCAGTTGAAGAGCACTTCGCGGCAAGGAGGAGCGTTGACGCCGCAATCCTGTGGAATGTATTCACTGGCGAACCAGATCCGCTCACCGTCCCACGTCGCGGCAGAATAATCGCCCCACCGCGCGACTCCGTTCCCTCCGTATTGTTTATAGCCCGTGAATCCGTCATCTGGCGCAACTCCCTCGCCGGCGACGTATATCAACGGAGCTACTGTCGAGTCAGTCAGCGACGTATATGCGACGCTGGGGAAATAGTCTGGGCCAACCAAAGTGAAGACGGCCGCGCTATCCCCGTCGCGGTCAACTCCTATGGCCGGGAAGATGACATTATTGTTCGAAACGGCGATATAGCCCTGTTGGACCACGCTCCCGGTCAGGTTTGGACCGGAAAAGCTGGGTTGCACGGCAAACCAGGCTGCGCCGGTTTGGCTGGCGCCGCCCACTTTCAATTTGGAATTCAGTTCGCCATACAAAACGCCATTGGAAAGAATGACCTGGTTCATGCGGTCATCATTGGTGTTGATCAGTTCCTCCGGATCGCCCAGGGATGTTGCCAGCGGTGTCGGACCCGGCTTCTGGACTGCCGGATCAGGCTGTCCATAGGTTTCAGTGTGTACGATGTTGAAACTCAGGTTCAGCACGGGGAAATTACTGTTCAGGGTCTTGGTGTTGGTGAGGGCCCAAACCGCAATCCGATTGTCATATTCCTCATATCCGGGGTTGCCGAATTGCAAGGCGCTCAGGAAATACTCGACGCCGTTATCCGCGGCCTCCCAAGCGGTTGGTGATGGAGACTCCGCCGGTTCGATGGAATAGGATTCTCCGCCGAAAGGAACGAGTTCCAAGGAAGCATCAACCTGAACGACGGCTACTGGATTCAATGAAACGGCTGCAGCTACCAGTTGGGACTTTGAAATGGCATAAATCTGGGCGCCATTGAAGGTCGTCGCGCCAAATTCATTCGTGGTTTGATAGATGCCGTACTTGTCCGCGCCAAGCAGAGGTTGATCGCCGAAGCACGGGCAGCCGCCGTGATTTGGAGTTCCGTTCAAACCATCATCGGTAACGTCATATTGAAAAATCGCGAACCCAGCGGTTGGGTCGCTGGTCTGGCTAACCGCGATCAAGTTATAGTCGCGGCCGGTTGCGCCGGTGTTGTTGCCGTTGTCTTCTTCCAATTCCGTCACGAACCACCTTTTGGTTTGGGTGTCGTAATAGCAACGAGGGTCGCTGAGGAAAGGTCCGATAATAGTGGGATTTCCTCGAATGACTTGTGGAGCGAGTCCGAAGAAAGAATTCATATCTTCAGCTCCGGTTAGCGGATTTCCCACCTGATCGTAAACCTGAATTACGTCGTTGACGGTTTCTACTACGAAGCCGTTGCCGGCGCAGAGGCCCTGGTCTGGCGGCTCAAGACTGTACTGGTCGCCGTTATTAGCGGTCCGTTGATCAATGTTGTTCAGGCCATCGAAGCCGATAAAGCCGGGACTTTGAAAATCGTCAACCACCGCGCTGCTGTGAGCCGTTGGCTCTTTCAGCGGGAGCTTGCTCGCAGCCGCTGCCGGAGATGCGAGCGCAGTGTTGGATATCAACGACTGCTTGCCGGCCACTTTGCTTGGAATTGCCAGGTTAGAACGACGGTTCAAAAACGACACGCCGGTTGCGCCAGGGGCAACGGCCGCATTCCCCTTAAGGCCGACGGTATCGTCCTCATTGAAAATTTCGGGGAGCTGAAACGCGCCACTCCCAAGTGGCCCGGCTTTGATGATAGTGGTTCCGACGCGGTTCAGTTGTTGAACGGATTGATTCGATGCAGCGCTGGCAGCTTGTATTTGTGCGAAGGTGAGTGTAATAGCGAGCAGGGTCGAAAACTTCAAAATACTTCCGGGAAATGACATAGGCGTTCTCCTTGGGAGGGACATCTGGCGCTTCGACAATATCCTGTGAACGGCGCGCAGGACGGGGAGTTTGACACTCCAGAGGCGTCATTGTCAAGTTTCGGGGCCGCGGCTACTTCGTATTAACTAAGCGATTTTTTGACGTGGCTGAAGTTCCGGGCGGGTTGATCAGGCTTTGGGCAGGGCGTGCGCTATTTACTGCTGGGTGGCATTGCCATTTGCGGGCCTCTCTCCCGTCGCATGTACGTCAACCTCTACCGACTCGCTTACCCTAAGGATAAAGGTGCTGGGATTCTTCATTCCCCACTTCGCATACGGCACAATAAAGTGCGCGGTGGCTTCCCAGTGGCCGGGCGTCATATCGAGCTCGATCGGTATGGTCATTTCATGGTCGCTCCCGTGCACCGTGAAGACGCCATGCACCTGCACGTTTGACTTTCCGTGCATTCCAACCTTTCCATCCACGTGGTCAGGGCGAAAAATCATATCCGGGTATTTTGCGCTCTCCAAAACTTCTTTGTGCATTTTCCTGTCACGCATGCCATTGCCGGTATGGCCGCTGGCCGTGTCGGCTACAATTTCTCCGCTCATTTCTCCGGTCGCAGGATCGTAGGTGACTGTGCCGCGTTTCAAGCTGAAAGCACCGTGAACCGTATGGAGGGTATCGCCGAGCTTGAATGTAATGGTGGTTTGGGACGGAAGAAAATCGAGAACGATAGCGGGAGTCTGCGCGACGCTGTTGGAAGCAAGGAGCGCTAGAATCAATGCCGGGAAACAACCGGCCCAGCGGGAACTCCTTAATTTTGAAAGCCTGATGATCTGCCTCATTTCTTACCTGCGATTGTTCAATTCTATTAGCGTTTATACGATCAATATGGTAACGAATTGGGCCGCCAAAATGAATGGGCGCTTAGCGGGGCATGAGAAATCCCGCTCCGTCTGCAATCCAGTGAGCAACCATGTTTGCCGGCAAGTTTCGCCGCCACAGATAAAGGACGGTCAAAATGACGCCGCCGGTTCCGGCAATCAGCAGTTGTGCCCCGCCCCACGCGCTCAAGTGAGCAATCGTGAAAGCCGCCCATGAGATGGCGCCCGCCAGGAAACGGCTTCCCGACAGTTCCTCCAGGCGCTCGATGGGATAGCCGCGAAAAAGCGTTTCCTCCGCCACCGCGGCACGGGTCACCAGCATAAAACGGTACCAGAACGGGGTGGCGATCAGAGCATTCATTTCGCCCGTATTCATCACCAGGTGGAGCGCAGGAAAAACCACGTTATAGATGAATACGACCGCTACGACCATTAGAATGCCGGCCATGATCGCGATGGGAATGTCCCACAGACGAGGCCTCCGGAATCCGATTGACGAAAGGGGCCGCCGCTCGACCAGCTTCACATATAAAAGGATTACGGCGACAGCGAACCACCACGGTATCTCACGCCCGACCAAAGGTGCGCGCGGGAGCAAGCGCTCGCCCCACGCCCCAATTGGAAGGTTCGCGACTCCCAGAGTGAGGAGCAGGCCCAAAACAATTTCTATGCGGCGACGCCGGACAGGCCGTTCTGCTCCTGCGGAAGCCACGGTCGTGTGATTCGGCGGATTCAAGCTGGAGCCTATCTTAGCCGCATGCGGATCAGTGGCGATTCAGCCGGGAATCCGCGATTAACCCGGTGCGCAAATGCGAGATCACAAAAAGACTGGCGGAGAGGGGGGGATTTGAACCCCCGATACCCGTTAAGGTATGTCCGCTTTCGAGGCGGATCGTTTCAACCACTCACGCACCTCTCCGCATTGGGAAACTCTCGCTCACGCCCCTCTCCGCATTGGGAAACTCTATTCGCGGCACCCCAACTTTCGAGGCGGATCCTTCGACAGGCTCAGGACTTCAACCACTCACGCACCTCTCCGCATTGGGAAACTCTATTCGCCACGTTCACCAAAGAAATGCAGATCTCTCGCCAGGCTCGGGATGACAATTCCTAGAGCTTTGTCATTCCTAATGGCTTTGGGCAGGAGGAAGACAGTTATCGGCTCCTAGTTCCCGGTTCTCTGCTCCTGGCAGCCATCGGGGATCCGCATCACCGCCTTTCCCGAAAAAACCGCCGTAGTTGTCCGCTTACTGGTCAGCGAGAGATCCACCAGCTAATTCACAAGTGAATGCAGATCACTCGCTATGCTCGGGGCGACAATTCTCACAGAACTTAGTCATTCCTAATGGCTTTGGGCTGAAAAGGGAGCTACCAGTTATTTAGTTCCCAGTTCTCTGCTCGTACCATCCAGTAGGAATCCATCAGCGTCTTTCCCTAAAAAACTGCTGCATTATGTCGGCGCACCGATCAGCAAGCACCCCACCGACGACTTCCGCGCGGTGGTTCAACTGGGGATGGTTTAACACCTGCATCACCGAGCGAATCGCGCCGGCTTTAGGATCGTCGGCGCCGTAAACCAGCCGCTTCAACCGGGCATGAACTATTGCGCCTGCACACATCGCGCATGGTTCAATTGTAGCAAACAGTTCGCAGCCGATCAGACGATGGTTTCCGATGGCTTTTCCGGCTTCGCGAATGGCGATGATCTCGGCATGGGCGCTGGGATCGGAATCTGCGATGTTGCGGTTCCAGCCGCAGCCCACGAGCTTGTCGTCAAGAACGATGACTGCGCCGACGGGAACTTCTCCCCCGTCAAGGGCATGTTGGGCCGCACGCAGGGCTTCTTCCATCCAATGGTCATCCATTCGCCACACCAGGACACCTGTCGCTCCTCTACATTAATCCATATTACTGGTTTTCATTCCTCCAATAACTTGAATTGATACCCTCCTTGGAAAGCTCTAAGTGTTGGCAAGATTGGGCAAAGAGTTTGGCCCCCATATTGCCATAGAGGTTTGGGGACAAACTATGGGTCAGGAAGTTTCAGTTTCGTATCAGGCGGTAAAAAGCAAAGTCTACAAACTGATTGACGCCTTGGTAGAAGATGCCAAGACCCAGGGTGATGTTCAAGACTCGGTTAAGCGATGGTGGAAGTTGGTACATCCCGCGGATCGCCCCATTGCGAAAAAGTACCTGCTGATGGTGCTGGAGAGGTCGAATGCGAGCCTGGAGGCTATCTCCGATGGCCTGCTTCAATTCAGCGACGGCGAGGCGGAGCCGGCAAAACTGTCAAAGCTACACGCAATTTCCGAGCACACGCAGCTGGGCAGTCGAATCTAGCCGCATGCCGACATGAAAGCTGCCAGTCGCCTTCGCAATATCTTCCGCTATATTTTGTAGTACACGCGAATTAAATATCGAGTGACGGCTGAAAGACCCGCGTTTCCGGACGTTCCAATCCTCTTCTCTAAAAACCGTACTTTGCGATAATTTTCTTCTCCTGCTTTCCAATCAGAACTAGCGTGGAGTGCCCCACACGAACGCGGGTGGTCTGTTAGATTTGTAAAGTTTGCTCAGAGGCTTTTAGGGGATGGCGCAGGTCAACAACAATGGCGCGATTGGGGTGGACATTGGCGGCACCAAAATCGCTGCCGGCATGGTGGGTCGCAACGGAAAGATCGAACACCAGGTCCGCGCGCCGATGAATTGCCACGCAGACGCCGCAACCGCCATGGCTGCGGTCGTCTCGGCAATTGACCAGGTAGCGGCGAAAATCAAGGAAATGTCAGGTGACGATGGCGCGGTCAGGGGGATTGGGATTTGCAGTCCTGGCCCGCTCGACCCTAAGACGGGGGTGGTGATTAATCCTCCTAATTTGCCGTGCTGGCGAAATTTTCCCCTGGCAGCGGAAATTTCCCGAGTCTATTCCTTGCCGGTAAAACTGGACAATGATGCGAACGCCGCTGCATTGGCAGAGGCGCTCTGGGGTTCTGGGCGCGATTACCGGAACGTGTTCTATGTCACGATTGGGACCGGCATCGGGACCGGCATCGTATTCGATGGACAGATTTATCACGGGCGCACCGGGGCTGCGGGGGAAGGGGGCCACGTCACCATTGATTATCGCGGCCCGCGCTGCGTGTGTGGCAAACGGGGATGCATAGAAGTTTTGGCGTCGGGCCCGGCGATCGCGCGAAGAGCTCAGGATAAATTCCGGGAAAATCCCGCTCTCGACTCGGCAATCCGTCATTACGTCAATGGAAACATTTCCGGCATCACCAGCGAAATAGTTGGCAAGGCTTACAGCGCCGGCGACAGGATCGCTTTGGATGTGCTGAGAGAAACGATAGAGCTGCTCTCAGTGTGGCTGGGAAATATGGTGGATGTCCTGGAACCGGACGTCATTATCGTTGGAGGCGGTGTAGCGTCAATCCTCAGGCCATTGCTGGGAGAGATCCGCGAGCGCATTCCCGCCTGCTGCGTAAATACGCGGTGCCAGGAAATTCCAATTCTTCCGGCCTCCTACGGAGTGGATTCGGGAATCGCCGGGGGAGCCGCGCTTATTTGAACCCGCGACTGTCCTGCGGGATAGCAGGGTAGCGTTTGATCAGGGAGGAATGGCGGATGGGGCAGCCGGTGCCCCAGGTTCGCGCCGTTCTTTGGCGCTAACCTGGGAATCCTATACTTTCGGACACGAGGGTGTAGGTTTTTTCGATGCGGAGCGGTCTGCCGCGTTTTCACGAATCCAGACAGTCCCACTTCGTCACCTTTAGTTGTTACCACCGCCAAGCGAATTTCACTTCTCCGGAAATTTGTGACCTGTTTGTTCAATGTTTAGAGGACATGCGGCGGCGCTTCGCGATGTGCGTTTACGGATATGTGATCATGCCGGAGCACGTTCACCTTGTACTCAACGAGCCGAAGCAAGCCACGTTGGCGGAGGTGATTCACTATCTGAAATTGTCATCCGCAAAACGGGTGCATAACCGGGTAGAAGGCAGGCCAAAGGGTTCCCTCTGGCAGAAGCGATATTACGACCGAAACATTCGCGATGACCGGGAGTTCACAGTAAAGTTACGCTACCTGCATCGCGATCCAATGACTCGCGGATTGGTAAAGGCGGCGGGAGACTGGCCTTGGAGCAGCTTTCCTCATTATGCATTGAGGGAAATCGGTATCGTCGAAGTCGAATCTGAATGGACAGCAAGAGATCGAGAAATCAAAGCATCAGGCGGCCCAGCGCGAGTGTTCCTCATCCCAGGTTAGCGCCAAAGAACGGACGCGAACCTGGGGCACCAGGCCAACGTGCATTCATTCGCACCCATTTAAAATCGCCGATGGAGGAAACTGACCTCCTAGTAGCCAAGCTCCTTTCCGCAAGAACTGACTGATGACAAGCCCAGGTCTGTCACTCAGATCTTTGATTCTTGGGTGGCGCAGCGCTTTAGCGCTGCGGTTCAGCAATCAGAGTGAGCGGCTTTAGCCGCTGGGGAGAAGGCTGGCTGACCCTAGTTCGATTTTGGTTTCCTCAAACATCACAACCATGACGGCTGCCCCATCCGTCGCGATTTTCGACGGGTGGGGATTCGTGGCGATTGTATCAGGAGGTTTTTCCCATCCGAAGTTGAGCCTTCTGCCGTTCATCTACAAGTACGGGCCCTCGCTCGTCATCCGCGTAATGACGAAAGCTGCTCCACTTCCACTGATGGGGTTCGAGGACTAATCCTCTCGTTACCGGATTTCGATGCATGTAGCGCAACTTCTCGATTCGCTTCTTTT
>JBOGLA010000033.1:0-56794 GCA_050746185.1 Terriglobales bacterium
AGACGCGGCGCGACTGAGGAAACACAGTCGAGGAACCTGCTGTTCCGCCGGGCGACAAAACAGCAGAGCCTGCCCTGAGCGAAGCCGAAGGGTTTCTCGACTCCGCAAGATTGTTCGCTTCTGCTCAACAAGGAGCTTGCCTAATGCCTGCGACGACTGCGTATCTTGGAATTTCAGGCGCAAAGCAGGTGGCAATCAATGTTCATGATTTGGGAAGAGCCACTGCTTTTTACCGCGATGTACTCGGCCTGCCGTTTCTTTTCACAACCGGCGCGTTGTCATTCTTTAATTGCGCAGGCCTGCGGGTGATGCTCTCTCCTCGGGAGGCCTCTAAAATTAAACTTCTGTGCTACCGGGGGAAAGAGTAAAGAAGTTGCCGACCTCCCGATGTTTGGCTCGGGATAAATTCCCGTCGGCGCTGCCATGGGGGGAAAGAGCAAGACGCACAGAGTGAATTCTGCGCTGCGGGAAGGAGGACGGCCATGAGATTCCGGCTTTCGCATCGTCTATTGCTTGCAGTTGTTCCCATTGTGTTTTTTGCGCTTTGGGTTTTTCCGTTTGCGGGGCTTTGCAAAGATAAAGATAAAGATGAAGCGGGAAATCGCGTCACGATTCTCTACGACGCGTTTGGAAAGTCCCCGGCGATGACGAAAGCTTGGGGATTTTCGGCGCTGGTGGAGTACGGTGGCAAGCGGATCCTGTTCGACACGGGCGGGAATGCCGAGATCTTCGAGCATAACGTCAAGGCGATGGGAGTGGATATCAGCAAGCTGGACTTTGTCGTACTGTCCCACCGGCACAGCGATCACATCAGCGGTCTGAATTATCTACTGCGGGTCAATCCGACAGTGAAGATTTACACTCCGGCGGAACCGTGGGGGCCGTTCGGGTGGGGAGTGCCGAGCAGTTTCTATCGCAAAGACGAATCGCTGGCGGCGAACATGCGCTACTTTGACGGGAATCCGCCCAATACGCTTTCGGCGGGTACGCCCTGGCCGCAGGCGAACTTCACCCGGGTGGATGCGACGACGGAGATCGCCCCGGGCATTTTTCTTGTGCCAACCATCTCGCAGGTCGCCGGCACGCTGGAACTCCGCGAAATTTCGATGGCGATTCGCGGGCCGCAAGGACTGATCATTGTGGATGGATGTTCTCACGCGGGCGTGGAAAAGATCCTCGAAGCGGCGGCCAAAATAGACCCGCACGTGCGCGTCCTGTTTGGAGGGCTCCATCTTGTGGGGGCTCCGGATGCCGACATTCAGAGAATTTCCGCAGCTTTGCACGATCAATGGAAGCTGGATTACGTCGCCGTTGGCCATTGCACGGGAGAGCCGACATTTGCGACGTTACAAAAGACGTTTGGCGAGCACTACATTTACGCCGGCGTGGGCACGGTCGTGAATATTCCCTGACGCGATGCCGCCCGGAAGTACTGAGGCCATCTCAATAAACCTCAAATCAATCGCCTCAAGAGTGCCTTCACTCCATTCCGGGAGGGCAAGATGACCTCGTGTCAAGCCATTTAAGAATGTAACCAAAGGTTGTGTCGTCGCGCCATTTGGAATGGAACCCGAGATCGGTAGCCGTCGTGGCTGTGAAAAGCGGAAATCACGACTAATCAGGAAATTCGCAGTTCGATCCTATATTTCTCCGTAGCCGATATTGCTGTGTCGCGCGAGCGACTTTTGCCCCTCGGCGCTACCTGCGAGGACAAACCCCACCTCATAGCAAAAATGACCGATCATGATCTTTGGATGACATTCTTTCGTGACACTGAAAATAACCTTCTGGCCCTGATGAGCGAGGTGCCCCTCGCATAATAAGACTCGCCAGTCCAAACCCCTCAGCAAACCATTCTGGCCTCGATCCCGCGATTCCAGTATCCTTTATGGACGGAGGAATTCATGGACGAAGTGCCCAGCCTTGCCGCAGGTTCACGCCGCAACGAAGACATCGCTCTTGATCTGATGAAGTTTGTCGCTATGACGACCGGCTATGGACGCACAACATCTTCAGGAGTGGGGTTCCAGGGAACCGGTGCGGCTACCAAGCCGGAGGAATATGCGGGACATCTGCTTGAACTCTACGAAAAGTGTCTGGCCGCCGTCCGCGCAAGCAAATGAGAAAGAATAGGCACCGGTTCGGCCTGCCATCCTAGTGGCCACTGTTGGCGAAACGCCCTTGATCTACTTATTGCTTATTTCGAAACCCATGCATTCATTCGCTGAGCGAAATTTTATTCCCGCTCATCGAGTCCTCTGATGGCGCCAGGAAAAAGCCGCAGCGTTGGCTGCGGCTGGCTTGGGAATCCCAATGACCAATTAACGGCGGCGTCCACCCTTCTTCCTTGCTGACTTCTTTTTCGTGACCTTCTTTTTCGTTGCCTTCTTTTTGGAAGATTTCTTCTTCGAAGCGCTCGAAGATTTCTTCCTGGAGCCCTTCTTCTTTGCCGATTTTTTTTGAGAAGGCTTTTTCTTGGCCGGTTTCCTGCTTTTGCCGCTTGAAGATCCGCCGCCTCCGCCCGATTTTGTGCGGGGTCCGGCGCCTGCGGACTTCCTTCGTGGCGATGCCGGCTTCGGCAAACCCGAATCTCCCGCCCCCTCGCCCGATTCTGAGGAGACCGGTTCCATCACTGAATCCATCGCCGACGGAAGTTCCGCTTCCTCTTCCTCCTCTTCCTCTTCGTAGTCTTCTTCCGCCGTGTCGCCGTACGATCCAGGGTCGCTAAACTCATCGCCTTCGTCGTCGCGCAAAATAAATCTCTCTTCGAAAGTCATTTCTCCTCCTGATTTCCGGCTGCTGTGCGGCACCGGTGCTGCGCAAATGATTACCTTGCGCTGGTGAAAATAAAAAGACAACTAAAAACTTGAACGGGGCGCGATTATAGCATGGCGGTCGCGCCATATCCCAACCGGAGACGAATAGCAAGTGTTAGGCGCCTGCGATCAACTCCTAACGACCGCTTGAATCCTCAAAGTGCTTGGAATCGCTTCATCGCGGCAGAGGTTGTTCGAGCGGCAAGTCCCAACGAAACTTTCAGTAATCTTGCCGAATCAGCAGGACCATGCCGGGGCGCAGGGTGGCCACGTTCCGGTTGCTCAGCTTTATCGCTTCTATCGTGGTGTTATAGGAGTTGGCAATGGAATAAAGCGTCTCGCCCGGTTTGACTTCGTGGAGTACCTGGCGGCTTCGCTTGGCCTCCCGTAAGCTATTGTGCCGCACAGCTTTGGGACCCATTTCGACCGCATTTGGGCTCACCGGCAAGTGCACATACAAGATCCTGCGATTCCCCAAGCCATTGCCCTTCAGTCGGTTCCACCGCCGCACCATCACCGGGGAAAGCCCAAAATTATCCGCGACGGATTGTACGGTATCTCCCCGACGTACCTTGTATACCGTCAGGTGCCTTGCATAGGTCTGCACGCCCGCACCCGATGCATGCCGCCCGGGAGTTACAGGAATAATGACTTTACTCTCCACTTGCAGGCCTGACCGAGTATCTATTTTGTTGGCCCTGGCAATTGCGCTCGCGGTTGTGCGATACGTACGGGCTAGGGAAGACAAAGTTTCTCCCGGTTCCACTTCATGGTAGCGCCACCACACCCGCATATCTTTAGGGATAGCATTGATAGCCTCGAGATATTGCGATTTTGTGCCCGATGGCACGCGCAGGTTAAAATCTTCATCCTTGGGTGTCACCAATCGCAGCAGGCTCGGATTCAAATCTTCTAACGTCGCCGCGGGAGCATCCACACACTCCGCCACCAGTCGCAGATCTACGGCGTAGTGAACCTTCACCGTGTCATACGGAATGGGCGCGTCGGGAACCAGGCTGTCGAGCCCGTACTGAGCCGGATTTTTCGCCATTATCGTTTCCGCCAAAATGATCGGAACATAATTTCGGGTTTCCTTTGGCAGGACGTTTCTTTTATATAGCTCCCAGAAATCAGCGTAGCCCGTTCGTTTCACTGCGCTCTGTACGGTTCCCGGTCCTGAGTTATATGCGGCCATGGCCAGGTACCAGTCGCCGAACTGGTTGTATAGATCCTTCAAGTGGTGCGCCGCAGCCCGGGTTGATTTCTCCGGATCTTGCCGCTCGTCCACCCACATGTTTCGCTCTAAACCATATCCCTTGGCGCGACTACCCATGAATTGCCAGATCCCGCGAGCTCCGGCGCGCGAGAGCGCCAATGGATGAAACCCTGATTCTGCCTGTGCGAGATAAATCAAGTCCTGCGGCACGCCTTCGTCCTTCAAGACTTGCTGAATCATCGCTTGATACCGTCCGCTACGAATCAAGGAATGCTCCAGAGTGCCGCGCCCTCGCGTCGAAAAGTAATTGATATAGCTTGCAACCGGATCGGTCAGCATTAAAGGCAAATCCGAATGGGTCGCCTTAATCTCCGCGGCGGCCTTTGCCTTTATATTGGGATCCACGGGATACGTAACTTCGTTCGCCTCATCAATAGGAGCGGGCTCGCTTTTCTGCTCCGGTACTACCTCTGAGGGCTTCGCAGCCTCCAGGTTCAAGGCATTCATCGCATCCTGAACACGCGCAGCCTCCGCTTTCAAACGCGGATCGGATTGAGTCTCGGCAGGTGCCCCGTTCAGAATGGTAAGCGCCCGATCAAAGCTTGCTTTGGCAGGATCTGTGTTTCCAGCCTTGAGGTCCTTTTGTCCGGCCAGATACTCCTTCTCTGCTTCAGCTATCACGTCGGCGACTGGATCGGAGTTCTGCGCGGGCGGCGCCGCTATCTTCTCGGAATCCGCTCTAGCTTGTACAGAAGGATTGGGTTTGGCGGAGAGCTGCGGGGTGACAGACGGCGACTGGATAGGGACCTTGGCTACTACCTGGCGATGGGAACTACACCCCGCCAGGGCCATCGCGCAAACCGCCAAGATTGGATAGATTCTTCGAATCCCCATGTCCCTCTATCACTTGCTGACTGCACGCAAGAACGGTTAGCAAATCGTACTATTCCAACTTTTGATGGGTCAACGGCCGATTCCTGTTAGCCTCGGTTACTTTCGGGTCGGAACGTAAATTGTACGTATCCATATTTTCAGGGACTTGGAAACGCGATCAACCTTTCCTACATCAAAGCCACTGGAGCAGAGAACATGACAACGGCGGCTCAATCGAAATGCGCACATCCTCAGTGTACCTGTCCAATTTCTGAGGGACAGGAGTATTGCAGCCAGAATTGTGCCTCGTCAGCAAAGAACAACGAAGTGGATGTTCAGAGCAAATGCTCGTGCGGGCATCCGGGCTGCAAGAGCGCTGCGAAAGCAGCCTGATTTATAGTGTGGCGACTTCGCCCTGCTCAGTGCGCGGACAGCCAGCGAGGGATCTCGGCTGCCTGAGAACTGGGAACTGCTTTTCCTGGGTTCTTCCCGACCAGCGCCAAGGAAGTTACAAAGTCCTCGCCTTGCCGGAACGAAGGGATCAGGCAATCCGCACCGGGTGAAACTTTTTAACGGCAAAAAGGGCGAGCGTGATGAAGAGCGCCCGAGCGACCAGTTGCGTGACCAAAAACGGCGGCTCTGACTGCGTTGGAGCCAGGGCCTTTAGCGCCGGCACTTTCTCAAACGCCTGCACGATCGCCACGAAGACATTCAGGTACAGCGCAATCACAGCGCCGACGACGTAAATCCACCGCCACGCGCCCGCAAGATGAAAAGCTTATCGCGCGAGGATCGCAACTAAGGGCACAACCAGCGATATAATCCCGACCTTATGGGACGGTAACAGGTGATGGAACGGAAAACCAAAACCGGTAACGCTCGTCGCCACCGTTTTCACCAAAAAGAGAGCAGTCCAACCGTCCAACCGCTCCCATTGAGCAACCCGAACATCATCACGAACCCCGAACCAATTCCTACCAGGCTGATCAATACGTGTAATTAGCGTGTATGTGGATGTGGTCATGCCGAAGATCACGGCGCCTGTCCTTTCAAATGCGGTCTGATATACGGCGCTAATGTCGAAACTTCCACATCTGAGTTTTTCTGCGCCTTCCCCTCAGGCGAATTGAAGCTTATACTTCACCAGCGCTTCAGTTTGAATAACTTGCTTGAGCGCTGCGACAAGCACATCTCTGGAACCGCCAGAGCTCCCAGCGAGATTCAAGATTCGATGAGGCCATGACCCGAAGGCAAGCAGATTTCAGAAGGAGAGCTTATGACCGATGAAAAGAGACCAGTTCTCGAAGCAAAAACCCGGGCTTTTATTGAGGCTGTAAATGGGCAGGGAGGAACTCCGCTGTATGAACTTCCGTATGCGAACGCACGCAAAATCCTGGAAGACGAACAGGCAAAGCCAGTCAGAAAATTACCGGCCGACGTTGAAGAAGAGGTCTTTCCAGCTGGCCCGACCGGAGAAGTGTCCGTTCGAATCTATCGTCCCAAGGATGCAAAAGGCCTGTTACCCGTCGTGATGTATTTCCACGGGGGCGGCTGGATACTGGGAAGCAAGAATACCCACGACCGCTTATTGCGCGATCTAGTCAATGCCACGAATGCCGCCTTTGTATTCGTGAATTACACTCCATCCCCGGAAGCCCAATTCCCGGTGCCGAATGAGCAAGCTTATGCCGCAACCAAGTTCGTCGCAGAGCATGGCGAAGAACTGGGCCTCGACTCCACCCGGCTTGCCATAGCCGGTGATAGTGCCGGAGGCAGCATGACCGCCGTGGTTGCTCAACTCGCCAAGGAACGCAACGGACCGAAGATTCAATACCAGGTTCTCTTATATCCAGTGACCGATGGCAGCCTTTCTCAGAAAACGTATGAAGAGTTCGGCGAAGGCCTCTGGCTTACAAAGAAGACCATGATCTGGATGTGGAACGCCTACGCTCCTAACAAGGAAGACCGGAAGAAAGCTGCGGCATCTCCTCTCGCGGCCACAGTGGAACAGCTGAAGGGTTTGCCTCCCGCTCTCATCATAGTGGATGAGAATGATATTTTGCGCGAGGAGGGCGAACAGTATGCCAGAAAGCTTATGCAGGCTGGCGTTGAAGTGACCGCTGTGCGGGTTCTTGCCACCCTTCACGATTTCGCCATGTTGAATGCTCTGGCGGACACTCCCGCTACCAGGGTCACAGTTGAAACAGCCTCCCAGAAGCTTGCTCAAGCACTCAGCTCGACGAATCGTCGCGCAGAAGCAGCCTAGAGCAAGTTGCGAAAAAAACGGTGCAGTGTCGGAAAGCTTCGAAGGGGCGCGGCTGAACCCGCGCCCCTTCAAAGCTAAGTCCCTAGCGCCGTTTTTCGGCAGCCTGTTAGAGTGAACAGTTCGATGGGGAACCGGCTGTACAGGCATTTCAGCTACCGTGCCGTCCCAAGCGCACTTTGCGATACCGATCACGGAGGACACCCCAGTAATTATGAAAGCAATTCAAGTAAAGCAACCGGGCAACGAAGACGCACTCGAACTAGCGGACCTGCCCATCCCTGACCCGAAAGAAGATGAGGCCGTCGTAAAAATTTCGGCTTCCGGCGTGAACTTCATTGACATTTACCAACGTGAAGGACGCTACAAGCTGCCGCTCCCGTTCATCGCGGGCCAGGAAGGATCTGGAACCGTAATGTCCATTGGATCGAAGGTCAGTGGTATCAAGACCGGAGATCGGGTCGCGTGGGCAGGAATTCAAGGTTCCTACGCGGAATATTTATCCGCCCCCGCCGACCGCCTCGTCCCTATCCCTGCTGCGGTGGATGATCGCACCGCAGCCGCGGTAATGCTTCAAGGCATGACAGCCCACTATCTCACTCACGATGCCTATCCGCTGAAACGCGGGGAGACCGCTCTGATCCACGCCGCCGCGGGAGGGGTGGGTTTGCTTCTGGTGCAGATGGCTCACAACATCGGCGCCCGCGTGATCGGAACCGCCTCAACCGAAGAGAAAGCTGCCCTGGCTCGGGATGCCGGCGCGGACGACGTAATCCTCTACACACAGGTTGATTTTGAAACCGAGGCCATTCGGCTCGCCGATGGGAAGAACGTGGACGTCGTTTACGACAGCGTGGGAAAGACCACCTTCGAGAAGGGGCTGAACGTACTACGCCCCCGGGGATACATGGTGCTCTTCGGAGGGTCGAGCGGCGCGGTTCCTCCATTTGATCTGATTCAGCTGTCGCAAAAAGGCTCGCTCTTCGTCACTCGCCCTACGCTGTTCCACTACATCATCACCACTGATGAATTGCGAAAACGAGCCGCCGCAGTTTTCGCAATGATTGCCGCGGGAAAGCTCAAACTTCGCATACAACACACATATCCGCTGGCCGAAGCAGCCCAGGCGCATCGAGACCTCGAGGGCCGCAAGACCACAGGAAAATTATTGCTGTTGCCGTAGACTGCGGATTGGAAGCGTGGCTTCGCGTGCTGATTTGTCTTCGCGACCTCTTCCTTTGACGGCCGGCGGTAATTCCACATCCGCCCGATTTTGGCAGATGTGGGTGTTTAAGACTGTGATTCCCAAACCGTGTAGCGCCGACACGCTTCCGCATTATGCGCTGATCGCTTTCCCCGATTCGCCGCTCGCTTCCTCAATCGCCAGAATCAGGCTCTCGTAATCAGCGGGCCCGTCGTGACGTTTGCCGTTGATGAAGAACGTGGGCGTGCCGTTGACTCCGCTGCGGACACCGCTGCTGAAGTCGGTCCGAACTCGCTCTTTATATGTACCCTCTCGCAGTGCCTCTTGAAGGCCGGCTCCGGGCAAAGCCAACCCCTGGGCCAATTCCAAAAAGAGCGGCATGCCGAGCCGCTGCTGGTTTTCAAACAGGCCATCATGCATCTCCCAAAATTTTCCATTCGCGCCCGCGAATTCAGCTGCCTCCGCGGCTGATTCGGCATGAGGATGAGACTGGCGTAACGGAAAATTCCGGAATACAAAACGCAGCCCTTCTCCAAAATGTTTCTGCACTCGCCTGACGACAGAATGAGCATGACCGCAATGAGGACATTCGTAGTCGCCATATTCCAGCAGGGTTGCGGGTGCGTTTTCCGGCCCCTGAATATGATCTTGGGACGTGACCGGCGTTTTGAGAGTAGCCATAGAATCTCTCCTCTTCATGTGCGTAAATTTTCCAGGGCCTGCAGAATGCCGTCAGCCCCGGGATTGACGGCCACCGGCGAGCGGTAGCTCCACGCGATGGTCCCGGATTTATCTATGACAAACAGAGCGCGCTCCGAAAAGCCATCTTCAGTTCGATAAGCGCCATACATTCGCGCGACCGCTCCTTTGGGCTCAAAATCCGCCAACAATGGGAAGTGCAGATTACGCGCCTCCGCGAACGCGCGGTGGCACCACGCTCCATCCACCGACACCCCAAGCAACTCCGCCCCGAATTTCTGGAACTCGGCAAGAACTTCGTTATAGAGCTGCATCTGATCGCCGCATACCGGACTCCAGTCCGCCGGATAAAAAGCAAGAATCACAGGCTTTCCACGCAACTCCCTTAGAGAAATCGTTTGGTCCGGAGTGACATGCAAGCTGAAATCCGGCGCTTCGGTGCCCGGAGCCAACAATTCCGCTATAGCAGTTGAGCGCTCTTTCACAACGTGAAGCTTTGCATTTTCCATTGCCATATCCTCTCCGCATCCAGTCTAAACTCACATTCTGTTCGGCGGCAATTGCCACCCCGATAGAAACTCCGTGAAAGGCGTTTACAATTGCCTCGCGGCGGCCCTCCCGGACCCCTGCGGTTCCGACGCACAAGAACAAAGGAACATAGGAGCGAGTGAATGAAATTTCCAATAGCCGGACCACGACGGAACTTTCTCAAGCTGGCGGGAACGGGCGTAGCTGCGGCGGCGGCCGGGGCTTTCGCGGACGCCGCAATGGCTCAACCGACCGAAGGGAACTCGGCCACTGGCGCGCGGGCCCTCTTCGACGTTCGCCAGTTTGGC
The DNA here is from genome assembly GCA_050746185.1 of Terriglobales bacterium. Taxonomy (GTDB): domain Bacteria; phylum Acidobacteriota; class Terriglobia; order Terriglobales; family Acidobacteriaceae; genus PALSA-188. Next base: position 9,908 of record JBOGLA010000033.1, read on the forward strand.
GCGAAAGGCACTACCCTCGACACGTCCGCTATCAACAATGCGATCGCGGCTGCCGCCGCAGCGCGCGGCGGCTCGGTAGTTTTCCCGCCCGGCACTTACGCCAGCTACTCCATTCGCCTCAAGAGTTTTGTAACGCTCTACCTGGAATCGGGCGCCACAATTCTGGCGGCAGCGACGCCGCTCGAAGGCGCCACGAGCGGTGGCTATGACGCTGCCGAACCGCAAGGGCCATGGGAGCCTTTTCAGGACTACGGCCACAATCACTGGCACAACAGCCTGATCTGGGGAGAAAACATACATGACTTTGCGATTCTTGGTCCGGGATTGCTCTGGGGAAAGGGGCTCAGCCGCGGGCTTGGACGCGACAAGGACCTGCCCCAAACCACGAAGCCGGGCGTTGCCAACAAGACCATTGCATTAAAAAATTGCCACAACGTCATCCTGCGCGATTTTTCAATCCTTCAAGGCGGATGGTTCGGCATTCTGGCAACTGGCGTGGATAACCTGACCATTGACAACCTCAAGCTCGATACCAATCGTGATGGAATGGATATTGACTGCTGCAAAAATGTCCGGGTGTCGAACTGTAGCGTGAATTCTCCCTGGGACGATGCCATTTGTCCCAAAAGCTCGTTTGCGTTGGGATATCCGCGAGCCACCGAGAATTTGACCATCACGAACTGCTACGTAACCGGCAATTATCGGTTGGGCGCCATGCTCGACGGCACATTTAAAGAGTTCGGACCCGATTTCAAGAATCACAACACCGGGCGGATCAAGTGCGGCACCGAATCCAACGGAGGCTTCAAGAACATTACCATCTCGAATTGTGTATTCGACAACTGTCGTGGCTTTGCGCTGGAGACGGTGGACGGCGCATTGTGCGAAGACATCACATTCACCGGCGTCACCATGCGCGGGCTGAAGAATTCGCCCCTATTTTTTCGACTGGGAGCGCGCATGCGCGGTCCGAAAGACGCGGCGGTCGGCACTTTGAAACGAGTGCTGATCAGCAACGTGACCAGCTACGGAGCTCTGCCCGAGATGCCGTCCATTATCAGCGGCATTCCCGGCCACTACATCGAGGACCTAAAAATAAGCGACGTCTATTTGCATCAGATCGGCGGCGGAACACAAGCAATGGCCGAACTTCATCCTCCCGAGAAAGAAGACGGCTATCCGGAGCCGACGATGTTTGGCCCTTTACCCGCCAGCGGACTCTTCATCCGTCATTGCAAGAATATTGAATTCTCGAACATCGAAATTGCGACCGAGCAGCCCGATGAGCGTCCTGCTTTCTGGCTCGACGATGTGGACGGTCCCGATTTTTTCCGCGTCAAAACACCACGCGCCGGAGCGACCGCGGCGTTTCTTCTTAAAGACGTCCAGAACTTTCGTGTGTTCGGAAGCCGGCGCGTGAAAGATACAAGTTTAGACAAAGTGAACGGTCAGGAAATGCACCTTCCATGACGGCTGGGGCGGTTCAACCGAAGGAGTTGGCCTTCAGAAATAGAAATGCCGTGTCGCACCCGCATTCACGCCGGGAATTCTGCCGCTATGCAGCTCTAACCGCGGGTGCGGTTGCGTTCTCGCATCCGATCTGGGGGGCAGAGCGGTCTCCTTCGCCCGCGATCATCCCGGAAATTATCAGACTGGACCGTTCACGCATTCTCGAAGCGGCACGCAAATACGTCGGCGAACTTCCGGTCACAATCACTGCGTACTCCAGCCCGCGCAGTGCGGGAGGCAAGCACGATTATTTCTCTGAGGGAGACTATTGGTGGCCTGATCCGAAGAACCCAAACGGCCCATACATTCAACGCGATGGAATGTCGAACCCCGACAACTTTGTCCAGCACCGCGAGACCCTGATCCGGCTCAGTGTCCAGGTTCCCGCCTTGACGGCAGCCTGGGTGCTTACCCGTAACCGGCGCTATGCCGATCACGCCGCCGATCACCTGCGCGCGTGGTTTCTGAATCCCGCTACATTGATGAATCCTAATCTGGAGTATGCGCAGGCGATTCACGGCCGCACGACCGGCCGCGGCATTGGCGTCATTGACACTATCCACCTGGTGGAAGTCGTGCGTTCCATACCGTTTCTCGCAAAGCCGCAATCTCTCTCCATATCGGAACAGCAGCAACTGAAGAAATGGTTCGCCGATTACCTTGACTGGATGACTACTTCGAAGAATGGCCGGGACGAAAGAGACGCTAAAAATAATCATGGGACCTGTTGGGTCATGCAGGTTGCCGAGTTCGCGCAATACACAGAAAATCAGAACGTGCTTGACTTCTGCCGCGCCCGATTCAAGAGCGTCCTCGTACCGAATCAGATTGCTCAAGACGGCAGCTTCCCTCAGGAATTAAGGCGCACCAAACGTTACAACTATTGTTTGTTCAATCTCGACGCCATGGCAACGATTTGCCAGACCCTTGCGAACGTCAACGACGACCTCTTTACGTTCCGGCTTGCGGACGGACGAGGTTTCCGCAAGGCAGTCGCTTTCATGTTTCCGTTCATCGCGAATAAAGCGTCGTGGCCGTATGCGCCTGACGTCGAATATTTCCAGTACTGGCCCATCCGGCAGCCGACTCTGCTGTTTGCCGGCCTGGCCCTGTCGCGGCCCGACTATCTCAAAGTATGGCGGAGCTTGCCTCCGGAACCGCAGGTGGAAGAAGTTATTCGCAATAATCCCATCCGTCAGCCGCTGCTGTGGTTGACGAAGAGCTGACTATCTGGGCTGCAACGCCATCAGGGTCTCCAGCAGGTAGTACTGGCCATAGGTCAGCATTCCATCTTGCGGCCGGGTTCCACAGCCATGCCGCAGGATTCCCGGGGGAGAGTTGTCGCCTGCGTAGCTGGGACTTAAGTACCGGTCAATCAGCGAATGGATGATCCGTTCCGATTGCTCCCGGTAAGCTTGCGCCTTCTTCGGGTCATTCTCCAGGGCGGAAAGCTGAAGCAGTCCGTCCGCGATGATCGCCGCAGCCGAAGTATCGCGATTCCGGTACATCACGCCTTCATCGGCAAAGTCGTACCAGGGAACACCGTCGTCCGGCAATTCCCGAATCACAAAGTCGGCAACCTTCTGTGATGTTTGCAAAAATCTCGGGTCATGAGTCTCGCGATATGCGACCGTAAATCCGTATAGCGCCCAGGCCGTGCCTCGAGACCAGCTTGTCTGCCATGAATAACCCTGGTGTGTATGGAAAAAGACGCGCTCTCCGGGCTTGGCAGCGTTGGAGAAATGAAACGGCTCATTGTTTGGGCTGCCACCATGCAGGTCGAATACCTGACGGTTATCACCCGGGTTGTAGTGAACCGATTGAATGACCGATCCATCTGGACGTACCAGCCATTCCGCCGAGCGTAAAGCGTGCTTCGTTGCAATGTCGCGGTACTTGGCATCGCCGCTGTCGCGGGCCGCCCACCATAGGATCTGCAGGTTCATCATGGTGTCAATAATGCTGTCGTCTCCGCCAGGTCCCCACGCAGGGATCAATTGCGTTGTGGGATTGAACATGCTGACGAGCCTGTCCGCAGCCCGTATTCCGCTTTCCCGTAGCTTGGGATAGTGCGTCTGCTCGAATCCGGCGACCGATGAGTAGAAATAAAGGAAGCCCGCATCGTGATTCTGCCAAGATTCCGCCCCAAGCATCCGCGACGTCCACAACTCTGCCCATCGGCGATATTTCTCGTCGTGAGTGCGCGCGTACATCTTCCATAATTCGCCGGTCCAAAAGCCGCCGGTCCAGAAGAAGCCCTTCTGCTCATGCCACTCGCCGGTTTCGTTGCTCCCGTCAGTGAAGAAGCCGGAGCCACTATGGGCCGTAACGCTGCCAACAGGTTCGGCGGAAATGACCGGCTCCCATTTCGTTGCGGTGCGGTCAATTTGGTCTTGCAGCAGATCAATCGCCTGCTTGTAAGTGCGCGAGTTGGCCGGATGCACGGTGTCTGGAGGCGCTGACTGCACTTCGGGTTCAGTCGAGAGAATCTTCACTTCAATCGGAGTCTTCATGCGCGAGGCGATCTGCTTCACGTAACTGATCAGCCGATTCTGCGATGTGATCGCGTCATTGCCCGCGACCCTCGCCACATAGTCACGCATCTCTGGGGCGGTGCCGACCGGCACGGGATCGTTGGTTCCTTCCTGGTCCCATGCGGCCAGGGCATACCAGCTTGCAGTTTCGTTCTTAAGTGTAAAGGTGAGGAGGTAATCTTTTGCATCCTGATTCGGAGTTGCTGTCGTTCCCGGCGCCATGATTACCGCAAGGCCCAAATTCGTGCCCTTCATGATCGGGGAAGTCGCTTTGTTTCCGCCCTCGACGACCTGCTCGCCCCACATCGCCAGCCATGGCGCATCGTCGCTGGCAGTCGAGCGGAGCGCGGGAATATTTTGTTGATTCGTCAGCCCGGTCGCGAAAACAAGATCCGCCGCGTCGTCGGATGTAATCGTCTGTGTAAAGCCACGCTCGCCTGCCCACTGGGTAATGCGCGATGTCAGATTGACGCTCTTGCCGTCCACCTTCCAGCCCTTATAAGTTAATTCGACGATCGCGCGCACCGGACCCGTCGAAATAATTCGCCAATCGCGGCTATCCACGTCAGAAACGTGGACCGCTGTTCCGTTCACCCAACCCGCCACGGCACCGATACCCAAAGCGTCGGCGACCAGGTAGATGTCGCGTCCATCGGGCGAGGCATTGTGATAGATATACCCAGGTGTTGCGTATCTCTTTAACTGAAGACTGGGGCGCGTTTTTCCGTAGAGGTCAATGGCGTTGCGTTTGTCGAAATAGAGACGAAAGGCGTTTCGCTCGGATTCCCAGCCCATTCCGTCAATCTTCCTGGTAAACAGCGCATCCGTTCGCGGAGGATAATCGCCGCGCAGGCGAAAGATGCGGTCCGGCGGACCCCACGTAATGGTCACAATTCTCGTCTGGCGCGGCTTGAGATCAATCTGGAACGCCAGCTCGTCGGGCTGCAAGTCCCCCTCCAAAGCATCAATCTGCGAGGGAAGTTCGGTTGTCTTCAGGACCGCGGCGTCCTCTTCTCGTGAAGCCGCGTCACTAGTGGTCACAATCTGCGATCCGGCATAAAAATCCGGAGCGATCTTCTTCAGATCCGGAATCGAGATGACAATGTCCTCGGCGGGACGGTTCTGATCCGTCGGATTCGTGATGGCGAGCTTGATACACTTGAGATGCGGCTGGGCAGCGGCGCTGAGTTGAAGCAGACACGCCAAAGCTCCGCACCAAGTGAGCGCGTAAAGTTTTTTCATAGGAGACACCCTCGGCGCTCCCGAACAGCTTGCGCACTTTTCCTCTTCATCTCTACTGCGTGGCCTCCGCCACATCAATGTGTGCCGGCTCCAGCCTCGGCACGAGGAGATGAATCACCAACAAGGCCAGCAAATAAGCAGAACCCGCAATAAAGAAGATTAAGCCGTATTGATGCGTCTTTTGCAGCAGCAAGCCGATGAAGCTGGAGAAACACATACCCCCAACCGCGCCTCCGAATCCGCCGATACCCACGACCGAAGCTATCGTACGTTTCGGGAACATATCTGACGTCAGAGTAAACAGATTGCATGACCAGCCCTGGTGCGCGGCGGTAGCCAACCCGATAATTGCCACCGCCGTCCAGAGTTGCCCTACTCGGGACGCAAACATCACCGGAGTGACTGCAAGTGCGCAGATCAGCATCGCCGTTTTACGCGCCCGATTCACCGTCCATCCGTGCTTTAAAAACGAGCCGGAGAGCCATCCTCCGCCAATGCTTCCAAGATCGGCGGCTACATAGATTGCCACTAACGGCGGTCCGATCTCCGTCAGCGTCAACCCGCGGGTTGAATGTAGGAACTTCGGCAACCAAAACAGATAGAACCACCAGATGGGGTCGGTCATGAATTTCCCCAGGACAAATGCCCAGGTTTGACGATGCGGCAAGAGCCTTGCCCAGGGAATCTGCGCCCCCGTTTCCACCCGATCCATTTGAATGTAATTCAACTCGGCTGGAGAAAGTCGCGGATGCTGCTCGGGCCGCCGATAAACCAACAACCACGCCACCAGCCAGGTCGCGCTGAAGAATCCGGTAAACAAAAACGCCCAGCGCCAACCGAGGTGAACCGCGATCCATGGCACCGTGAGCGGGGCGACGACGGCGCCGATGTTCGAGCCCGAGTTGAATATCCCGGTCGCCAGCGCCCGTTCTTTTTTCGGGAACCATTCGGACACAGTCTTGATTGCCGCCGGAAAGTTTCCCGATTCGCCCAACCCGAGCATGAACCGGGCCGTACCGAACCCAATCACGGAGTTGGCGAGAGCGTGTCCCATGGCGGACAAACTCCACACTCCGATTGCCAGGGCATAGCCGATTCGAGTACCGACACGATCAATCAGGCGGCCAACAAATAGCAAACCCAGCGCATACGCGGCCTGGAAGGCTGTAACAATGTATCCATACTGAAGTTCGTTCCAGCCAATTGACTTTTGCAGGAACGGCGCCAGAATTCCCAGCACCTGGCGGTCCATGTAATTGATGGTGGTCGCAAAGAACAGAAGAGCGCAGATGATCCAGCGGTAATGGCCAATTGGGCCTTCCGCTTGGGTGGCCTGAGGATCGGGCGAGACCGGAGCCCTGGCAGTTTGATTTCTTCCCGCCGCCGTTTCACCCATTTGCGAAACCAACCCCGCTCAATTCAATTATCTCCCCAACCATCCGCCATCCACGACCAGTGTGTGTCCCTGCACGTAGTCACTTGCCGGCGAAGCAAGGAACACGACAGCTCCGCAGAGATCGTCCGGTTCACCCCATCGCCCCGCGGGAATTCGTTCCAGAATCTGGCGATTCCGCGCCTCATCCTGTTGCAGGCTCGCCGTGTTATCGGTTCGCATGTATCCCGGCGCGATCGCATTAACATTGATTCCCAGTACAGCCCATTCATTGGCAAGCGCCTTGGTGAGCTGAGCGACCGCACCCTTCGATGCGGCGTAAGCTGCAACGTTAATTCCGCCCTGGAAGGCAAGCACGGAGGCGATGTTAATAATCTTTCCCCCCCGCTTCTTCTCGATCCATGACTTTCCCGCGCATTGGCTGAGCTTCCAGAGAGAATTCAAATTCACCTGGAGCACAGTCGTCCAATCTTGATCTGAGTATTCGGCCGCCGGGGCTCGGCGCAGCATGCCTGCATTATTAATAACGACATCAATCGGGGCGAACTTCTCGGCGCGCGAGAAAAGATCCTGGGCGGCGCCGTCTTGCGAAAGATCCGCTTGTAGTGCTGCCGCGCGGCGGCCAATCTGCTTGATCTTCTCGCACGTCCGCTCCGCGGACCGGCCATTTCCATGACAGACAACATCGGCGCCGGCTTCGCCCAACGCAACCGCCATCGCCGCACCGAGTCCGGCGGAGGCTCCGGTAACGAGTGCGGTTTTGTTCTTTGACTGGAAGCGGTCAATGATCACCTATTTCCTGCTTGCCTCGAGTCCCGAACCGCTCTGGCTGAACCCCGGCTGGATGTTTACAACGCCAAACTGCCGGTCTTCCTTCTCGCGGTGCGCAGCCATTGCCCATAGGAATCCAATGCGATGTCCCGGTGCTGCGACGTTGGGATGAAATCCGCGGGGCATCAGTACTGCATCGCCGTCACGAACGATCGTCGCCAGTTCGGGTTCCTTGGTGTTGGTGTACACGAACTGGATGCCGAATGCTGGAGCCGGCATATAGATATAGACATACATTTCTTCGAGCATGGCCGCGTGCTCGTGCGGCGGCCAGCTCGTCCAATTACCCGGCTCCGAGACTGTTAGCCCGGCCAGCAGCCGACCGGCCTGCACATTTTCCCCGATCATGATGTTCAGATCGCGCGTCGTTGCGGCTCCTCCTGCGATGAAATGGAGAGATTTGTCGTTCTTGATCTCCGCGTAGCGCACAACTTGCAGCGGATACTTTTCTTCCACCTTCGCCGAGAATTCAGCGATGTCTATTGCCGAATGCGTCTCCAGCCGAATTCTGGAGTCGCGGGGGATATATATGGAATCGCGTTCCGCAAGATTGAAGCGTTGACCGCCCGCCTCCACGGTGGCGTCTCCAGAAAGGCAGATCAGAGCAGTTTCGTGATCCTTATTCTCGAACTCCACTTGAGGAGTGGATTTATCGAGAATTATCCGCGCGTAGCACAAGTGTTTCATGGTGCTGTTCTGCGGGGTGATGAAGACCTTCCGGCCTTTGTGCGTGTTAGTTCCTCGAAAGATGTTGCCGTCGCGGGTGACGGGTTCATTTGAGACAGATGATGCCGTAGCCATTTCCCTTACTCCCTAAGGACACAAGTTCCGGGCAAGCATGGACCGGGACAAAGATGGAAATTTGAGTTCCCATCCTCACTCCAACATAACCGAAAATAATCTCCCATCAAACCTTCAAAATGTTAGTCGCAAGCCAAGTTGAAGCTCGCGCATGGTGCCAGTACCGTTGCCGGTGGCGGCTAGTATCTCACCAAATGTCTTGGAGCCGACGGTGTTAACCGGCGAGTTGTAGTTGGCGATATTGAGAACATTTTGGCCTTCGGCGCGAAACTCCAGCTTGAATCGTTCCGTCAATCCGAAGGTCCGGAAGACCGCCAGATCAACGTTCCTGAAGCCGGGCGCTCTAAGATAGTTGCGCGGAGAGCTTCCATCCACAATCTTCCCCGTGGTCGCTGGAATTTGCGCAAAAGCTGCCGTATTGAACCACTCTCCAACATTGGGGTGCGAAAGACCCGGATCGCCGACTAACGCGGCCCGGTCGTTGGTATTGCCGTCAAGGTTCGCGTCTATGTTGTTGTTGGTCACCGAAAACGGGATGCCGGTGTGGATGCTGAATATCGGAGCGATGGACCAACCATTGGCAGTATTTCTGATAAGTCTATTCTCCCCGCTGTAATAATCGGGCTGATAGATCAGTGAAATCACAGCTTGGTGCCGCAGGTCGAAGTCCCCGGGGCCGCGGTCCAGTTGGAAATTATTGAAGTCTTCTACAAGCCCCTGGGCGGTATTGTTGTCGAGTTGGACGCTATCGAATGTATGGCTCCACGTGTACCAGGCGTTGAAGGAGAGGTGATGCGAGAGCCTCTCCACTGCGCTGACTTGCAATCCGTTGTAGGAGGCAGTCTGGTTCGACCGCAAACTGAAGATAGTTCCAAACGATTGGTCTGGACGTCTCAGCCCGAAGTTTGATGATGAAGGAATGGGAGCCAATGACGTGCTAGCCAGTGGATAGTTGACGTCGGTGCCGAAGGGTTCGTCATGACTAAGCGATCCCACATAGGCGACCTCGATACTTAAACTATTCGTGAGTTGTTGCTGCACCGAGGCATTGAACTGGTAGGTATAGGGCCATTGGAAATTGGTGGCGGGGCCAAAAATGGTGGCGCCGTTCACAAATTGCCCGGAGTATGGAAATGGATCGCCGCCCACATATCCCTTGTAGGGATTATCCAGGGTTGCGCCGTTCCCTGTTTTGCTGACGTTTGGGAATGGGTTGATCCGAATGGCAAACGGTTCAAAATTAGCGGTCGAGTTCCACTCGTTGCCGGAAACACTGCCCCAGAAAAGGCCGGCGCCCGCGCGAATGGAAGTCTTGCCGTTACCGAAAGGATCAAACGCAAATCCTATGCGGGGCGATATATGGTTCCACCTCACCGGAACGATGCCGCGCGTAATTCCTGGATCGCCCGGGAATAGTATTCCAGCCGGAGCGCTTGGCCTCACCGTAGATTGAACTCCGGGCACGAAAGTGGATTCTTTGTTCTGTGGATCGGTGGGCGGAGTCTGGATGTCCCAGCGCAGTCCGAGATTCAGCGTGAATCGCGGCTTCAGCCTGAAGTCGTCCTGGACGAAAAACCCGGAGTACCAGCTGTTGGTGAACCCGTAGCTCGGCGCATCCTGCTGGATCTTACTCGGAATCCCCAATTCAAAGTCGGCCAGAGGGCAATCCGGACAACTCTTGACCCCTTTAGGCGTCGTGGCTGACCCATTGAACTGGAAGACGCCGTAGTTGTTAAGCAATGCCTCCTGGATGTCCTTATCTAACGACTCTTCAGCTCCAAACGAGATGGAGTGGCGCCCATGATTCCAGTTCACCACATCGCGCACGGAATAAAAGTTCGTTCCGGTCACGGGGCCATCAATGGCGTCGGCCAGGCGAAAAAAATTGCTGACGCTAATGTCCGGCAACGACGGCGGTCCGTCCGGCGTAAAAGCCGAGCCGAAGCTGGCCAGCGAGGTTCCGGGAGTGTTCAAACGCCCGCCGAAATTGCGGGTATAAGTGAGCCAAACCTGATTGATCAGGGTTGGGCTGATGGTCCAGGTATCACTGACATTGGCATTGTGCTGGCGCCAGTTGAACTCCTGAAGCGACCAGGGCAGATTTGAGCCGGACGGAACAATACTATTGTTGCCGCTGGTCTCAAAGTAACTCAAGGTCAGGCGTTGCGTGTCGCTGAGATTTTCGTCAATCTTTCCCAGGAATTCGTCCGTGTTGTAAGGATTGGGAACGAACGCCTGAAACAGGCCGCCTGGGGCGTTTGAAGCCGCCGGAATGTTCTGTTGAATAATCGCAAGAGCAACCGGATCAATAGGAATGGTGTTATTGGCGAACGGCTTTCCGGTGGCCGGATTGACCGGTATAATCCCGCCTGCCGCCCCCGAAAAGTTCCCCCCGAGTTCGGCCGCGCTGGGAATGATTGCGCTGTGTTCAAATGTGCTCGTGTTTTGCCTCAAGCCGCCATAACTGAAGAAGAAGAAAGTCTTGTCCTTGACAATCGGTCCGCCGACCGTTCCACCGAACTGGTTGCGGTGCAGCGAAGGAGTGGCAAGTGTTGACCCCCAGTCATTCGCATCAAAGATCGTGTTGCGCACGAACTCAAAGGCCGAACCGTGAATACCATTTGTGCCTGATTTGGTAAGCACGTTTACGATCCCATTTTGAAACCGGCCGTATTGCGCGTTGTAGTTGTTGGTCTGGACGCGGAACTCCTGAATCGCATCCGGATTAGGCAGAAGGTTCCCGGTATTGCGGATTCCGGTCATGTTGTTCCCGCCGTCGAGATAGTAGTTCACGGAGCCGGCGCCCACATCCACGCCGCCGTTGATAAACACACGCTCTTCAGGATATCCGAGCACGATACTGCTGCCTCCGCCCGCAGCTGAGTTCGATTGCACGCCGGGAGTAATCGAAAGCAGCGTGTACACATTGCGATTGACTACCGGCAGATTTTCGATTTCCGCGGTTTCGATGGTGCGGCCGATCTCCGGATTCGTTGTGTTGATCAATGGGACTTCAGTGCTTACTTCGACCGTTTGGTTGACTTGGCCTACTTGCAACTGGGTATCCACACGGGTCGTCCCCGCCACCGTCAGGACAACGCCGGTACGCGCAACCTTTTTGAATCCGGGGGAACTCACTGTGACGGTGTAGTTTCCCACCGGCAGGAAGTCAATGCGGTATTCGCCCTCCGCGTTCGTCGCCGCGGTACGCGAGAAGTCCGTCGCTGTGTTAAGGGCAGTTACTTCCGCGGATGGGATCGCCGCCCCACTGGCATCGGTAACTGTGCCCACGATGATTGAGGTTGTAATCTGCCCAACCGCAAAAGTTGCCGTTATCGCCATCATCATCGCCAGCACGCATAGCTTCAAAGTTGAACGCATGGAGAGCCTCCTTGGATCACGCGTAGTACCGCATTACGGTATTACGTACCATTTATACAAACGGCCAAATAAAACTCGGCTCGCGCCGAGCGTTTCAATCTTACTTATGCCCCTACTAGAGAATCTTTGTCCTCGGGCTCCTTTACCCTCGGTGGAACCGCTCGCATGCCAATCTGCCTGGAGAGCGCGTTTGCCACCGCGATTACCGACTGCGCCACCACGGGAAGCTTCTCCGGCGTCATGCGAAATGCCGGACCTGATACGCTTATGGCCGCAATGGGATGGCGTCCGAAATCCCATACCGGAGCCCCCACGCAGATCACGCCCTCTTCGTGTTCTTCATCGTCAACCGCGTACCCCAGCTTGCGCACTTTAATCAGGTCCGCTTTTAGTTCCAGCATGTTGCTGATCGTTTTGCGGGTGAGATGGGGGAAGCCATGCCTTTTCACCGCGATCTCCACCTCAGGCAATGGCAGGAAGGCCATGATTGCCTTGCCAACCGAGGTGCAATACGCAGGATTGCGGCGGCCCACGCTGGAGGTCAGGCGGACGCTTCGCTCGGGCTCCAGCTTATCGAGATAGACGACTTCGCCTTCATCGTAAACACACAAATGAACCGTCTCGCCTGTTTCCAGAACTGCCCGCTCCAGGAACGGGCGCGCCCGCTCCCGCAGATCGAGTTGTCCAATCGCCTTGGTTCCCAACTCGAAGAGCTTTAGACCGAGGCGGTACTTTCCATTAGTGGGATTCTTCTCAATCAGGCGATGCCGCTCTAATACCATAACCAGCCTATGACTCGTGCTCTTATGCAGCTTCAGTAACTCCGAGAGCTGTGCCAGCGTGAGGTCCGGTCCCCGCTCAGATAGCGCGTCCAGCACCGCCAGCGCCCTATCCACTACCTGAATCTGATAAGGAGACTCTGATTTCCCGTTTGTCTTACTATGCGACACGCCGCATCATCATATGAACAAATGTCTGTTGTCAAGCACAATTTTGAGTTATCTTGTTTCTCGCTGAATTATGACCCCTTTCGAAAGATGGACACGCCGCCAATTTGTAAAAACCTCTGCTTCTTTTGCTGCGGCAGCGTTGTTATCCCCGCCGCTCACGGGAGTGCCCAAGCTAGCGGGAACTCAATCCGGCGGCCGGTTGTTGCCAGATTGGCAACACTATCGCGGCTCTTTGGGCGGACCCTGGGAGGTCTGGCGCGGAGCTAAAGCCAGTGATCCCGTCGCCTGGGTTGGAGTGGACATGCCGCATTGTTTCAATGCCCGCGACGCGGTAGATCCCGATCAAACGTACTTTCGAGGCCAGGGTTGGTATCGCACGAGTCTTACACTCGCGAATCCATTCGAGCAGGGCCGCACGATTCTCCACTTTGAAGGCGCAGGCCAGAGGAGCGAGGTCTTTGTTGATCTCGAAAAGGCCGGGGAACATGTTGGCGGTTACGACGAGTGGGTAGTGGATATTACGGAAGCGGCGGCCAAGGCGACGAACGATCTACAAAACAAAGGAAAAGTTCCGCTGGCAATCGTTTGCGACAACTCTCGTGATCTGGAGATGATTCCCTCCGACTTCAGCGACTTCAATCTATACGGAGGGCTTTACCGCTACGTCAATCTTCTGTATGTACCGGCGATCTCCATTGAGCGCCTGCGTATTATTGCGACTCTTCAAAACGACGGGTCGGCGAATATTTCCGTGCGCGCCCAGCTTTACAATCCAAAAACTTTGGCCGAACCAGTCAAAGTGTCAGTTGAGGTGGCAGGACCTGACAACGCTGCGGTTCATTCCTCATCGCAGGCGCTTCCTGCCTGGAGCGGCGAACGTGAAATCGCGAATTTCGTCATATCGAAGCCTGGAATATGGTCGCCGGATAACCCAGCGCTCTACCGGTGCAACGTGAGCCTGAGCAGCCCTCACGGGCAAACGTCTATTTCGGAGCGCTTTGGAGTGCGAGCCTATGAGTTCCTCACTCATGGCCCCTTCAAATTGAATGGAGAAAGAGTGCTGCTCAAGGGAACCCATCGCCACGAGGATCATGCCGGCCTCGGCGCGGCGATGCCGGAGGACCTCATTCGCAAAGAGATGCTAATGATCAAAGATATGGGTGCCAACTTTATCCGGCTCGCTCATTACCAGCAGTCGCGAATCGTGCTGGATCTTTGTGACGAGCTGGGATTGCTGGTGTGGGAGGAGATTCCCTGGTGCCGCAGCGGAATCGGCAACGAGAAATGGCAGCACCAGGCGCATCGCATGTTGCGCAACATGATCGGCCAGCATTACAACCATCCGTCAGTCATTATCTGGGGATTGGGCAACGAAGACGATTGGCCGGGTGAGTTCCCTTCCGAAGACCAGCAGGCGATTCGCAGTTTCCTGACCCTTCTGAATACAGAAGCCCATCAGCTTGATCCCTCGCGCGTGACAGGCATCCGCCGGTGTGATTTTGCAAAAGACATTCCCGATGTTTATTCCCCGTCCATTTGGGCGGGCTGGTATCGCGGACGATACACGGAATACAAAAGTTCGGTAGAGCAGGAGATGCCGCAGGTCAATCACTTCATCCACATCGAATGGGGGGGAGATAGCCATGCCCGGCGCTATTCCGAAGATCCAGACAAGATCATTGCGCAGATCGCTACGGGACATGGCACCGATGAACGCGGCCTCGATTACCTGCTTAGTGGCGGCCAAACTCGGGCTTCGAAAGATGGCGACTGGTCTGAGAGTTATATCTGCAATTTATTCGACTGGCATTTGAAGGAGCAGGAAACGATGCCGAATTTGACCGGTTCGGCGCAATGGATATTCAAAGATTTCTCGACTCCGCTTCGGCCCGGCAATCCCATCCCGAAAGTAAATCAAAAGGGAGTCGCCGAGCGCGATCTGACGCCGAAGGAGGGCTACTACGTCTTTCAGTCCTACTGGGCGAAGAAACCTATGATTCACATCCACGGTCATAACTGGCCAGTGCGCTGGGGCGATGCGGACGAACCAAAGCTGGTTAAGGTTTACTCCAACTGTGAAATTGTAGAACTGTTTCTCAACGGCGAGTCGCACGGATCGAAGAAGCGCAACAGTCACGATTTTCCAGCGGCAGGTTTACGGTGGCTGGTGAAGCTGGCGCCGGAAAACCACATTCGCGCCGTCGGGCAAAGGCGCGGCGCAACTGTCGAAGACGAGGTCCATTTCCACTATCAGACCGAGAAGTGGAGCACGCCCGCCCGGCTAGTGTTGAGAGAAATTTCGCGGAACGGAGATCGCGTCACGCTTGAAGGGCGCCTCTTCGATGCTAGCCGAGTGCTTTGCCTCGACGCGCGCAATGCCATCACGTTCGGCATCGCCGGCGACGGCACTCTGATTGACGATCTCGGAACCGATACTGCCGCCCGCGTCGTGGAGCTTTATAACGGCCGCTCGCAGATCACGGTTCTGCGGAACGGCGGCAAGTCAGAAGTAAGCATCTCCGCGAAGGGTATTCCGACGACGTTCTTGCTGGTGAAATAGATTTCGCTTATCCATCTGTCCTAAAGACCGCTGACGACTCTTGAGACGGATTAGTCGGCCTTCTGAACTTTCACCACAAAGTAGAGCATTGTGCCTTTCACGTTTCTCATCCAGTGTGGCACGCCTGCGGGAATCACGATGACATCCCCGGCCGCCAATTCATGCGTGTCGCCGCCTTCTATGGAAACGCCTCGTGGCTCCTCAGGATTTGTGAACTTCTCGCCAATGACTTTGCCTCCGGTGATGATGGTCGTGCCGCCCTGCACGATATAAAAGACATCGGTGAATTTCGTATGCACCTCAACCGATCCCTCTTCGCTCCTTCGGGCGGTCATCACCTTGTAGTTGCTGCCATTGACCAGCGTGCCTCCAGTGGCGAAAGAGGCCATCACCGCGTCCTTCGGGAATACTCTTACTTCCGAACTTTCAGACGACGCACTGGCCGCAGTGGCGTTTTTCATCTGGCACGTTGCAGATGCGGCAACCATGGCCATACCTAAAATAACGACGACTGATCTTGATCTCGATCGCATTGTCCTGACCTCTCTGGTGAAGTGGAAGCCCCCGGCCCGCGCCGGAGCTTATTTTCGGGCTGCCGGGCGCCGGGGGCACACGTAAGTGTACGGAAATTGGAAAAAAAACCGAGACCTCGCGGGCTTCAGAAATAGAATAAGCGTGAATACTGCTCCGGTTACATCTCTTCCACTCTGGACTACACTGATCGCATCGCGGCCAAACAGTGCGCCTAAGCCATACCATCCACGGCGTCACCTACCGCTTTCGTGACCTGAAAGACCTCCTCGCGAAGGCCACTCCCTCGCGCTCAGGAGACGAGCTGGCAGGAATTGCCGCCCAAAGTGCGGTCGAGCGAGTCGCGGCCCAGATGACGCTTGCAGATCTGCCCCTCAATACGTTTCTCAGCGAAGCAGTCATTCCATATGAGGCCGACGAAGTGACGCGCCTCATCGTGGATTCTCATGACCCGGCTGCATTCGCCAAAATTTCCGGCATGACCGTCGGCGGCTTCCGCGATTGGCTTCTTTCCGAAGATGCTCCTGCTAAAACGCTCGCTGAGGTTGCCCCCGGAATAACGCCGGAAATGGCGGCCGCTGTTTCGAAGATCATGCGCTTGCAGGATTTGATCGCGGTAGCGCGGAAGGTGCGCGTAGTCACCCGTTTCCGCACCACGGTCGGGCTGGCAGGACGGCTCTCCACGCGCCTGCAACCGAATCACCCTGTGGATGATCCTGCGGGAATTGCTGCTGCGGTAATTGACGGATTGATGCTCGGATCCGGGGACGCGGTGATTGGAATCAATCCTGCTTCCGATAACGTCGCGACCGTGATGAAGTTGCTCCGCCTGATTGACTGCGGTCGCGAACGCTATTCAATTCCCACTCAGAGCTGCGTTCTCGCGCACATCACCACGCAGATGGAAGCCTTGCGCCAGGGAGCGCCAATTGACCTGATCTTTCAGTCCGTTGCGGGAACCGAACTGGCGAACCAATCTTTCGGAATCAACTTAAATGTGTTGAATGAGGCGCATCAAGCTGGTCGCGAGTTAAAGCGCGGGACAATCGGCGAAAACGTAATGTATTTTGAGACCGGCCAGGGCAGCGCGCTTTCGGCAAATGCGCATCATGGCATGGACCAGCAGACTTGCGAAGCGCGCGCCTATGCGGTAGCGCGCCATTTTTTCCCCATGTTGGTCAATACCGTGGTCGGCTTCATTGGTCCGGAATATCTTTATGACGGCAAGCAGATCATTCGCGCCGGACTAGAGGATCACTTCTGCGGCAAGTTGCTCGGGCTGCCCATGGGCTGCGACGTTTGTTACACCAACCACGCCGAGGCGGACCAGAACGATATGGACGCATTGCTCACCATGCTCGGCGTTGCCGGCGTGAACTACATCATGGGCGTCCCGGGCGCGGACGACGTGATGCTTCAGTACCAGAGCACTTCTTTTCACGATGCTCTTTATCTGAGATCAGTGTTGGGATTGCGGCCGGCTCCAGAGTTTGAGGCCTGGCTCGCCAGCGATGCGCCATTTCGGCTGGCCGTCCCAGCCATGCTTCCCGCATGAAAGAATCGAACCAATCAAATGACCACACGGTTTTGCCGGAGACGAAATCGCCTTCGACAGCAGCATCAGATTCCCGCCCGAATCCACCGCTCAGGAAATTGCGGGATTACACATCCGCCCGCGTCGCCCTTGGACGCGCCGGGACCAGCATCGCCACCTCGGATGTCCTGGACTTTCAACTGGCGCACGCGCAAGCGCGTGATGCGGTCAAATCTGAATTCGACGCCGATCATTTCGCGCAGCGGCTTCGCCAAGAATTGCCGTGCCTGAAGCGGTTCAACGTTCCCGTGGTCATACTCAAGAGCGCGGCGCCGGATCGTGAGATATATGTCCGGCGGCCTGACCTTGGCCGCATACTCGAACCGGACTCGGCCGCTTGCCTGAAGGCTTGTTCATGCGACGTGGTTTTCGTTATCGCAGACGGTCTATCTGCGCTCGCGCCTGAACACAATGCAATCGCGTTGGTGGGTGGAGTCTTGTCGAGCCTGTCGGCAGTAGGATCGGCATGCGGGCCGGTGTGCGTCGTGAAGCACGCAAGAGTTGCCATTGGCGATCAGATCGGCTCGTTGCTTAAAGCGTCTCTCTCCGTCGTGCTCATTGGCGAGCGGCCGGGACTTTCTTCGCACGACAGCTTGGGTGCATACATTACGTGGCATCCCCAGCCAGGACGCACCGATGCGGATAGGAACTGCATCTCGAATATCCGCAACGGCGGTTTGAGTCCCACAGAAGCATCGGCGCGTCTGCTCTGGTATCTCAAAGAAGCCCGTGTGAGAAAAATAACCGGCACCGCCCTCAAAGAGCAGGCGCCGGACCTGCTTCATCCATGAAGATCGCAGATTTCGAACGTCATTGATGGCTGTCTCCAGAATCTTACGATCCCGATTCACATGAAGTACCTGCCCCGGTTCAGACCGACGGCCGGGAATCTACTTTCCTGGCGGTAATGGTAAGGGTTGAAGAGGGCAGCTTTGGTCCCGGCCGGGATTCCGTGTACGCCTCCAGAGTGATCGTCCCTGGGGTCTTGCTCGCCTGTAGAATGACTTGCGCGAGGCCGTTGAATAGACTTCGTTTGGGTTCTTTGTCAGACTCCTGGCAATTCGGATCGCCATTGCCCACCCCAATTAGCGTCCCCTCTCCGCTCACCTTGAAACTGATCTGATTGTCTGCAGTGGGGACATGGCGGCCATCGCTGTCCAACACCTCCACCCGCACCACTGAAAGATCCTGCCCATCAGCGTCAATCTCAGTTCTGTCGGCAGTCAGTTTAATGGTTGCGGCTTGACCGGTGGTCTCGCGCTTCTCGGTTAGCACAACCTTACCCTCCTTGCTTCCCCGCGCTTCAATCGCGCCGGGTTCGTATTTAACCTTCCACTCGAGATGGGTGAGCGGCTGCACCTTCTGGCTGCCCTGGCTCTGTCCGTTCAGGAAAAGCTCGACCTCGTCGAGATTCGAATGCACCCACACCCTGACAATTTCCCCTTCCCGCTCATCCCAGTTCCAGTGTGGAAACAGGTGCAGCACCGGCTCCTGTCCCCACCAGGCTTTGTAATAGTAAAAATTGTCTTTGGGGAATCCGCACATGTCAACGATGCCGAATTGCGAGTTGACGGAAGGCCAACCGTATGGAGTCGGCTCGCCGCGATAATCAAATCCAGTCCAGGCAAAGCCTCCGGCAAGCCATTCGCGCGCGGCGTAGAACTTCCACCACTCCTCTGCCAGTTCGGACCACGAAGTATGATTCAAATCATAGGCGCTGACCCAGTTACGCAGCTTGTCGGTTTCGTATATGCCCCGCGTGGAGACTGTACTTGCAGTCTCCGATCCTACGCAGGGCGTTTTCAAATGCGCGTTGTGCCATCCGTCCAGAACCTTCAGGTTATAGTTCAAGCCCATGACATCCAACTGCTCCGGAAAGCGGGTTTGGAAGTCGGCGTTCACCGCCGCAGTGCACAGCCGCGTGGGATCGAGCTCGTGCGACCTCGCGATCATGTCGTCAATAACTAGCACCCCTTGGTGTTGTGGCATCATCACCCACTCTTCATTGCCCATAGACCAGATGATGACGCACGGGGAGTTGCGGTAACGCTTAATCATCAATTCCAGTTGCGCCATGCCTTCGGGATTTGAACTCATCAGGCGGGTTTCGCACATCATCATCATGCCCAGTTGATCGCAAGCCTCCACCCACTCCGGCGTGGGCATATTGTGTGATGTGCGTACCGCGTTCGATCCCATATCCTTCAGCACGCCGACCCGGTACCATTGCAAATGATCGGGTAACGCCGCCCCGACGCCGGCATGGTCTTGATGGTTACAGGTGCCTTTGAGCTTGACCGGCTTCCCGTTCAGAAAGAAACCCTTGTCTACGTCGAATGCGACAGTTCGCACCCCGAAGCTCACTCGCTCGGCGTCTCGGGGTTTACTGTCGGATTCAAGCGTCACAATCGCGGAATAAAGATTTGGCGTCTCCGGCGACCATAGTGCCGGATTAGCCAGCTTCGTCATTGCCAGGAACGTGGCCGAACTATCAGCGGCGATCTGCTGCGACGGCGACTCCGCCGTGCCGACAGTCTTTCCCGCAGGGTTCATGATCGTCCAGCGCACGCGGCAGCTCTCCGCTTTCGTACCCTGGTTCTGCACCACAGTTCCAAGATTAAGCGCGGCGGAATTTCCTTTCACATCGCAGCGAATGTAGCTCTCCCATTGCCCGAGGTGAAGCGCGTCGGTTTTGGTAAGCCAAACATGGCGATAAATGCCGGCGCCCTCGTAGAACCAACCATCGCCAAAGCTCGCGTCCATCCGTACGACGACATAATTTTTGCCGCCATAGTTCAGAAAGTCGGTGAGGTCAAAACGAAAGGGCGCATAACCGTTATTGTTTCGTCCCAGAAAATAGCCGTTTACGAAAACCAGAGCGTCACGAAAGGCGCCATCGAATTCCAGCACGACCCGTCTGCCTTGATCGCTCGCCGCGATGTCAAAGCTGCGGCGGTACCACCCCACACTTGTCTCCGGATAGTGGCGTCCAAGAGGCTTGTAACCGTGACTCTGGAGCCGCTCATCGTGGACAAACGGCAACTCGACCGCCCAATCGTGCGGCAGATTCAGAGGGCGCCACTTTGAATCGTCAAATTTCTGGGTAGCGAACTCAAACGAGCCGGATTTGGCAAAATCGTCCTGCTTGTTGCCAAAACCCAAGTCCAGAGCCGGATCGCAACCATTGCCGAACTGAAAGCGCCAGTCAAAATCGAAGAGCAGATGCTCACGAGGCGCGACCGCCGAGACTGCCTCAGAAGAGGCCACGCCGGGATATCCTCCCAGTAAAGCGTGCGCGCGAGACAGGGTTGAACCCGCGATTAGGGAAGATGCGGAAACAGCGACCCCAGAGCGTATTAACTGACGGCGAGTCAGCAGGGACATTTAAGCCTCATCTATCAAAGGTTGTAATTTGTATGGAACGTCCGATTCTAAGCCTCATAATGTCAGTTCTTCTACAAATAAGTTTTAATTTATTTCGCTGGTTATCCAATAAGTAATCGGTAAAGTAAATAGTTGCATTTGAAATCAACCTCCACGTATAAAGATTCCCGGAGCCGGTAAAACTATATCCGGGTGTGTTAGAAGTTACATGCTCATTTCAATGAGGAATCACTCCATGTCTTGCAGGAAGATATCCCTTTGGGCTGCGACGCTCGGCCTGCTATTCGCTGCTTCCCTTCTTCAGGCGGCCGAAATCTACGAAGTGACTGTGGAACATGGCGTCAGCGCTACGATGCGTGATGGCGTCATTTTACGCGCGGATATTTATCGTCCCAAGGCTGACGGCAAATTTCCGGTTCTGCTTCAGCGAACTCCGTACAACAAAAGCGGCGGCTCCGGCTTCGGCCTCAAAGCTGCCGCCACGGGGTACGTCGTCATCATTCAGGACGTTCGCGGCCGGTACACGTCGGATGGAGACTTTTACACATTCAAGCATGAATCGGATGACGGCTACGACACCGTGGAATGGGCGGCCGCTCTGCCGAATTCGAACGGCAAAGTAGGGATGTTTGGCGGATCATACGTCGGCGCGACCCAGATGCTGGCAGCCATCGCCCATCCTCCGCACCTTGCCGGAATTTGTCCTGTAGTGACGGCGAGCAATTATCACAACGGCTGGACATACCAGGGTGGGGCTTTCGAGCAATGGTTTAACCAGTCATGGACCTCCGGCTTAGCCCAGGACACATTAAGCCGCCAAGTGTCAAAAAATACGAACGCGCTCACTGGAGAATGGAAACTCCCTCTGGTCAATTATCCGCTATTTAATTTTCCCGACAACTCGTTCTCGCCGGCGAGCTCAACATTGGCTCCCTACTATATTGACTGGCTGGAGCATCCCGGCTACGACGATTACTGGAAGAAAATATCCATTGAGGAACACTATGCCGACATAACCGTACCGGCGCTCACCATAGCCGCCTGGTACGACATTTTTCAAGGGGGATCGCTGCGCAATTACATCGGCATGAAGACACACGGTGGATCGGAAGCCGCACGAAATGGCCAGCACCTCTTGATCACGATTGGCGGTCACGCCGGCGGCGGCAGAAAAATCGGCGACGTTGACTTTGGTCCAGCCGCCGCCCAATACGATGAGGGTGACATTACCTTGAAGTGGTACGACTATCTTTTCAAAGGTGTCCAAAACGAATTCGCAGGCAAGCCGGTGAAGATTTTTGTGATGGGAACCAATCAGTGGCGCGAGGAAGATGACTGGCCGTTGTCCCGCGCCCAGGCCACGAAATATTTCCTGCATTCCGCTAAAGGAGCGAACTCGCTGCGCGGGGACGGCACCCTCAGTGTGACCTCTCCGCGAACAGAACTCGCCGACCACTTTGTTTATGACCCATCGAACCCGGTGCCGACAGTTGGCGGGCCCCTTTGTTGCGATGGTTGGCATTTACCGCCGGGCCCACGCGATCAGCGTTCAGTTGAGGCTCGCGACGATGTTTTGATTTACAGCACTCCTCCATTTACTCAGGACACCGAGGTCACTGGACCCGTGACGCTGGAGCTTTATGCCAAGTCCTCTGCGGTGGATACAGACTTCACCGCAAAATTAGTGGACGTCGGCCCGGACGGATTCGCCAGAAATCTGACGGAAGGCATCGTCCGGGCGCGCTATCGCGACTCCCAGGAAAAACCCGAACTCATGAATCCCGGGCAGATTTACAAGTTCATTATTGATTTGTGGTCAACCAGCAATGTTTTCCTGAAAGGCGATAGTTTGCGGCTGGAGATTTCCAGCAGCAATTTTCCCCGCTTCGATCGGAACTTGAATACCGGCGAAGACATCGCTTTCGCGCAAAGATATGTCTCGGCCACAAATGCGATCTATCACGATGCGGGTCATCCGTCGGCGCTCACTCTGCCGATAATTTCCGTGCGCTAAACGGACGCATTTTTAGAAAGGGATTAAAACATGGGACGGGTTAAGACCAGTTGTCTGCTGTCGCTCATTTTACTGGCGTCGCCATTCGCCCTTCGGGGACAGCAGAAGCGAACCATTCTTGCCGCTACTCCTCCCATGGGTTGGAATAGCTGGGACGGTTACGGCACCACCATTAATGAAGATGAGTTCAAAGCCAACGTGGAGTGGTTTGCAAAGCACCTCAAGCCGTCCGGCTGGAAATACGTGACCATTGACATGGAATGGTTCGTAACCAATCCCAAAGCCGAGGGTAATTCCAGGACATTTCACTACAGCATGGATAATTACGGGCGATACATTCCCCCCTCAAACCGTTTTCCCTCCGCTGCGGACAACGTCGGATTCAAACCACTGGCGGATTATGTGCACTCTCTCGGATTGAAATTTGGAATTCATATTTTGCGAGGTATTCCAAAGCAGGCAGTCGAAAAGAATCTGCCAATTGAAGGCTCTTCTTTTCACGCTGCCAATGCCGCCAACACTTCAGATACCTGCCCCTGGAACTTCGATAACTATGGAATGAACGTAGCCAGTCCCGCCGCGCAAGCCTATTACGATTCCATCGCGCGACTCTATGCAAGTTGGGGAGTAGATCTCATTAAAGTAGATTGCATCTCGAGCCATCCCTATAAGGGCGGCGAAATACGCCTCTTGAGCCAGGCGTTAAAAAAAACCGGGCGTCCCATCGTCCTCAGCCTCTCGCCGGGTCCGGCGCCGCTCGACAAGCTCGATGAGATGAGAAAGTACGCTCAAATGTGGCGAATTTCCGACGATATCTGGGATATCTGGCACAGTACTGTTCCTTACCCGCAGGGACTCGGCGATCAGTTCGGGTACGTTGCCAAATGGGCGGCACAAGCGGAGTCCGGACACTGGCCTGATTCCGATATGCTGCCCCTCGGGTATTTGGGTCCAGCGCCTGGATGGGGCCAGCCGCGGGAAACCAGACTTTCCCGCGATGAACAGCGAACGCTGATGACTCTGTGGTGCATTTTTCCTTCCCCGCTTATGGTCGGAGGCAGATTGCCTTCTGCCGACGATTGGACGCTTTCCCTCTTAACCAATCCCGAGGTTCTGTCGGTTGACCAGCACTCGACCGGAAACCGCCCTGTCATCACCACGGACAAGACGATTGTATGGCGCGCCGACTCGGAACATGGTCATTACCTCGCGGTCTTCAACATCGGGGAATCCAGCCGGACCGTGCACTACGATTGGAAAGATCTTGGATTAAAGCCGGCGAAATACCGCCTTCGCGATCTGTGGACTCATAATGACCTGGGCTCGGCAGACTCGCTGACCGTTAATTTGCAATCTCACGCAAGCGTTCTTTACGGCGTGATTCCCGATGTTGAATAACTTCTGGATAGCTCGCCTCGCAGCTCAAGCCTCTGTACGAATCGGGGCTGGCCAGGGAATTGCGACTGGAAAGTTGTCAGGAAAGTGACAAGTTGAAAGCGTTGGTTATTAAGAGGCCGGGAGAAGCGGTAATCGAGGGAATCGCCGAGCCGCCAAACCCGGGCCGCCCCGAAGAATTGCTTCTGAAAGTGCAGATGGTAGGCCTTTGCGGAAGTGATCTCAATTCTTTTCGCGGCAAGAATCCCATGGTGACCTTTCCTCGCATTCCGGGCCACGAGGTGTCGGCAACGATCGTCGAGGGGAGCAAGCAAGACCCCCGATTGACCGCGGGGGTGAATGTGACCATGTCGCCCTACACCAGTTGCGGAAAATGCGCATCCTGCCGCCGCGGGCGTCCTAACGCATGTCAGTTCAATCAGACTCTGGGGGTCCAGCGCGACGGAGCAATGACCGAACTCATCACCATGCCCGCGGACAAGCTCTACCCTGCGTCGCTCAGCATTAAAGAACTGTGCCTCGTCGAACCGCTAACCGTGGGCTTCCATGCCGCAAATCGCGGGCAAGTTACCAGGGATGATACGGTGGCAGTCTTCGGATGCGGCGGAGTCGGGCTGGGGGCAATTTCAGGCTCGCATTTCCTGGGCGGGCGAACGATTGCTATTGACGTTGACGACGCAAAGCTTGAAATAGCGCGCAAAGCGGGCGCGTCGGACGTCATCAATTCGAAAAACAATTCGGTGCACCGGGAATTGCTTCGTCTTACCGAAGACCGCGGACCAGACGTTGTCATTGAGGCAATCGGCCTTCCCGAAACCTTCCGTGCCGCGGTCGAAGAAGTTGCATTCACCGGAAGGGTCGTTTACATCGGCTATCCCAAAGACCTTGTTACCTACGAAACTCGCCTCTTTGTCCAAAAGGAACTTGATATTCTCGGTTCGCGTAATGCCCTGCCGGAAGATTTCCGCAGTGTCATCAGCATGCTTGAGCGCGGGCTCTTTCCGGTTGAAGACGCGGTGACAACGATTATTCAATTAGAAGAAGCTCCGCAAATACTAAGGGAGTGGAGTGAAGAACCCGCTCGCTTCACAAAGATTATGGTGAATTTGTGCTGATGCGCTCGCGCGGGCGCCGATCAACGAAAGCAAATCATGAGTGAGGACTCCCAAATGAAGGTCTCGAATTCCGGGCCATTCGTGAAAGCTGGCCCTGACCGTCCACGCCACAGCCTGTTTCCTGTCGGACAACTCGTTCCCTTCATCCTCGTTACCTTTCTGTTTTTTCTCTGGGGAATTCCCAACAATCTGAACGACGTCCTGATCCGCCAGTTCATGAAGTCATTCGCCATCAACCGGATTCAAGCCGGACTGGTGCAATCCGCGTTCTACCTGGGCTACTTTGTTTTGGCGATGCCCGCGGCGCTGCTGATGAGAAAGTTTGGGTATAAGTTCGGATTCGTAACCGGCCTGTTTCTCTTCGCAAGCGGATGCTTCCTCTTCTGGCCAGCCGCGTTAGTCGGACGCTACGCTTTCTTTTTGTTCGCGCTGTTCGTGATTGCCAGCGGCCTTTCGTTTCTGGAAACCGCCTCTAACCCTTTTATCGCGCAGTTAGGCGACCCCGACACCTCCGAGCAACGCCTGAATTTCTCGCAGGCATTCAATCCGTTCGGGGCGATCACCGGCGCTTTGATCGGAACTATTTTCATTTTTTCAGGAGTGGAACTCACTCCCGATCAGATCGCAGTCCGAAAGGCGCAGGGCGTCTATCAGCTCTACTTAAGAACCGAAACGCTACGTGTAATCAAGCCTTACTTGGTCCTCGGAGCCGTGTGTGTCATCTGGGCCCTGATTATTTCGCGCACAAGGTTTCCCGCGATACAAAGCGAACACGAGCAGGACTCCGGCGATCATGGACATTTCAGAGAACTTTTTCGTTATCGCCATTTTCTTCTGGCGGTAGTTGCCCAGTTTTTATACGTCGGAGCGCAAGTTGGAACCTGGAGTTATTTCATTCAATACGTGCAGGAATACGCTCATCAGCCGGAAAAAATCGCCGGCTATTTCCTGACCGGAACGTTAGCCGCGTTTGGAATAGGAAGATTTGCTTCCGCATATTTGATGCGTCGGATTGCCCCGAACCGGTTAATGGGAACCTACAGCGCCATAAATATCCTGTTGGTCTCCATTGGAGTACTCCATCCGAGTTGGTTCGGGGTGTGGTGTGTATTCCTCAGCAGTTTCTTCATGTCGCTGATGTTCCCGACCATCTTCGCCCTGGGACTCAAAGGATTGGGTCCCAATACAAAGATTGGCGGATCTCTCATCGTTATGGCGATCATTGGCGGAGCGATTCTAACTCCGCTGATGGGCTTCATTTCAGAAGCTTCGCATCAAATCGCTTTGGCCTACGCGGTCCCAGTGGTGTGCTACATCTACATCGCTTTCTATTCTTTTCTTGGATCGAAACGGGTCGGGAAAAGCCCATAAGCCTACAAATTAACCCGCCGCCGCTGCCGAAAAGTAAAAGAGGCGTCCGTAAGTTCGTAAGTTAATGATCAGGTTTGGCGTCCAGATTTGAGCCCCTGTTATTGTGACGATTGCGCGGCTGGCGGAATTCTACGCGCCCGCCGAAAGCTTGTGATGGCTTGTAGTCTGTGCGATGCCGTATTGCCGAATCTTATAAAGCAGCGCTTTATAACTGATCTGCAACATCGCGGCTGCCTGCTTGCGATTCCAGTTTGTTTCTTCCAGTGCGCGCGCGATTGCTTCCGCTTCCGCCCCGTCTTTGGCGGTTCGAGACAAAGACTTCAATCCTCCAGCCGCGTCTGCGTTAGTCCGCGAGGCGGCCTCGGATTGCGCTGTTCCCGCGTCTCCGGAGTGGGGGCGCAATTCGTGAATCGCCAGCTTTTCGTCTCCAAGAACCAGGTAGCGCTTTATAAAGTTATTCAGTTCGCGAAGGTTTCCCGGCCACGAATAGGACAAGCAAGCTTGCATGAGTTCAGGACTGAACGGCAAGGGCGCCCGCGCGTACTGCTCCGACATGCGGGACATAAAATGTTTCAACAAGATCGGAATTTCCTCTTTCCGCTCACGTAAAGGCGGAATCTGCAATGTGAATGCATTCAGACGATAATATAGGTCCTCGCGAAGGCGCTTGTTGGCCAGAGCCTCAGGAATATTGATATTGGTCGCGGCGAGAATTCGCACGTCCGCCTTGATCACGGAACGGCCGCCGAGTCGGGAAAATTGCTGATCTTGCAGCACATGAAGCAATTTTGCCTGAAGGCCGGGCGGCATTTCTCCGATTTCGTCCAGCAGAATCGTCCCTTTATTGCAAAGCTCGAACTTGCCCGGCTTGGAATGGGTCGCGCCGGTAAAGGCTCCCGGTTCGTAGCCGAAAAGTTCGCTCTCGAGCAGATCAGCAGGCACTGCCGCACAGTTGACCTTCAGAAAGGTCCGATGCGCTCTGGGCGACAGCTTGTGAATAAGCCGCGCCATAACTTCTTTGCCCGTTCCGCTCTCTCCGAGCATCAGCACCGGAATATCAACAACCGCGACCAGGGCCGCTTGCGACCTGAGCTTGCGCATGACCGGACTGGCCGCGACAAAAAATACATCCTCCGCAAGCTCCTCGACTTCTCCCGGATAATTTTGCTGGTTGGTTTCGAGGCACTGATCAATCAACCGGTTCAAATCGGCTTTCTGGAACGGTTTGGTCAGATAATCGTGAGCGCCCAGCCGGATGGCTTGCACGACTTTGCGCGTGTCGCTCACGCAGGAAAGCATTACGACTTTCAGCCCGGCATGAAGCTTGCGGAGTTCTTCCAGGGTCTGTAGCCCGTCAATGCCAGGCATCAATAAATCGAGCAATACCAGATCGGGACGCAAACCTTTCTTCACCAATTCGACCGCTTCTTCGCCGGTGCTTGCGGTTGCAACTCTGTAATTGTCCACTTCCAGCAGAGTTCGGATATAGCGCTGCATTCCGGGCTCGTCATCCACTAGTAAAATGTTAGCCGGTTCACTCATTCGATTTTTCCTTTGGAGCCTTCAACGGGGTGAGCGGGATGATAAAAGAAAACTTGCAACCTGCTCCCGCTTCGCTTTCGACCCATATTTTGCCGCCCATGGTATTGACTAATCTTCGTGCCGTTGCAAGACCCAAACCTGTGCCTTCCAGTTGGTTCCCCGCCTGCCGCAAGCGGAAGAAATCGTCGAACACTTCAATGTGATATTCGGCGGGAATCCCCGGTCCCGTGTCGGAAACGCTGACCTTCACCGAGTTGGGCTGCGGATTGTTCCGCCGGCGGCGGTCATTTTGCACTTCGGGCCTTCTTTCCACGCGGCGGTCCCACATGTAGGGTTCAGCATGCAACCAGACTGTCCCTCCCGAAGGCGTAAACTTCGAAGCATTCTCAAGCAGATTCGAGACGACCCGTTCAATCTTGGGAACGTCGAAGGAGAACTCTTTCACCTTGTCATTCGCCAGAAAATACAACGCCAGCTTTTTCTCGTTAAATCGCGGCGACCACAACCGGCACACTTCTGACAAGCAGGCATTGATGTCGGCCGGTTCGTAACGCAGTTTCATCTGCCTGGTTTCGAGCACGCTGAAACTCAAAAAGTCATCAATAAAATGCTGCAAGCGCTGGCCGTTCGATCGCATGTCCGCTATCACTTCCAGTTGCCGGTCATTCAGCGCACCCAGTTTTTCGCTTTGGAGAAGTTCCACATATCCGTTGAGGATTGCCAGAGGAGTCTTCAGGTCGTGAGCCGCCGAAGCCAATGCATTATTGGTTCTCAAGAAACGCTCTTGCAGTTGGTGATGCTGCTGCTGCAATTCGGTACACGCGTTATTGGTGCAGGGTTTCGTGCCCGATGCGCTCGCGGGCAATGCAGGCGATGAGGTTTTCGCACTCGCTCTCTTAACAGTATGTGCGGTCGGGGCACACGAATTTTCCGGTGCTGGAGCCATGAATAAACACACTCGCGATTTTTACCGGGGGGAGGGGAACTGCCTTATGATGCCGTCAAAGGTCTGTCTGAAAATGCTATGTCACGGCTCAAGGAGTGTCAACGAAAAATGGAAATAGATGGTCACAAAAGGGAAAAGAATTTCCTTGGGCGATTGAGCTTCAGTGCACAGCCGTGTGACTCTCCCAGAGCCGCGATCTTCGGTGGGTATGCCTTTATTGGGGTTTCTTGCCACGATTCTTCCGATTAATATGGGGTTATCATGGCTTTATTGCATTTGAGGGATTGGTCACGAAGGGTTTCTTTCCAAGAATTTCGTCTTATTAAGAGTTTGGCCCCTCAGGTGCGATAGATACAAGCGGAGTCCAACCCCCCGAGGACCTGTTTGAGCCGAAGTAAACTGGAAACCGAACGTCGAAAGTGGCCCCGTCTGCCACTCGCGATTCCCGTGTTTGTCGGCAGCACCAGCGGCAACGGGAGGCAGTCTCTGGAGTTCGCCTCCGTTGTGAATATCTCCGCCGGCGGAGCTCTTGTCGCCATCTCCCGCCCGGTGCCGCCATCCGCGACGGTTTTTCTCGAAATACCCAGCGCCCCGCCCGTCGCAGCAGCGCCCTCAACTGCCGATTCGCGAACGATACGGGCTAAAGCCGTAAGAAACAATCGAACCGACAATTATTACCTCATAGCCTTCAAATTCTCGACCCCCCTTCCCTCTGACTCTCGTACTTCGCTCCTGAAAAGGCGGAAGGCCCGTTCTTCGGTATGAAAATCTTTTCCCCAGGAGGATCGGGGCAACATGCCCTTACCCGGAGCGCGCAGAGGCCGTAGTCAACTTCCTGCCGAGTCCCGATAGCACTTTCAAACTGAGATGCTTACCCGCATTTTCTATGGAACGCGTCAGTCTTATGTTGGTTTGGCTCTCGGGGTGCTCTGTGAAGGCAGGGCAAAGGAGCCGCCGGCGAAGAATGGCCATTACACCAAATTCTGTGAATTCGTTGGTCCAGTCGTTGGGTGAGATTCCGCCCGATGCCGTTGTCTTTGGAAAGTCAGACGCAATGCAGACCCTCCGTAACCGGCTGGAAAAGGTGGCGAGCGCCAACGTCCCAATCCTGATCGAGGGAGAAAGCGGTACCGGCAAGGATATCGTCGCTCGAATGATCCACACCGGCTCTCCCTGGAGAACCGGACCCTACGTTAAAGTCAATTGCCCTGCCATCCCCGGCACCCTCCTCGAAAGTGAACTTTTTGGATATGAGAAGGGAGCGTTCACAGGCGCCTATGGCGCCAAGCCGGGTAGGGTGGAAATGGCTCACCGCGGAACGTTATTTCTCGATGAGATTTCCGAGCTCGATCTCGGGCTTCAATCCAAGCTTTTGCAGTTGTTGCAGGACGGGCAGTTCTGCCGCATTGGCGCCCAGGAGGATAAGAAAGTTGAAGTTCGCGTTGTCTGCGCTACCAACCGCAAATTGGAGACAGAAATCGAAAACGGCGCCTTTCGCCAGGATCTTTTTTATCGCATCAATGTCGTGAACCTCCAAATGCCTCCGCTGCGCGAGCGCCGCGCCGACATCGAAGACTTGAGCAACTATTTTCTCGAATATTACAATCGCAAGTACAACTGCCGTGCCAAAACTTTGTCCTCTGATCTATTCTCGCTTCTCCAGAAATATCACTGGCCCGGCAACATTCGCGAGCTGGAAAATTTAATCAAGCGTTATGTAATCCTCGGCAGCGAGGACGCGATCACAGGTGATTTAATGGCGCGCGAGCCACAGCACGTCATGCCTGAGCTGAACCTGGATGGACCGATTTCCTTGAAAAAGGTCACCCGGGAGGCGACGCGGGACCTGGAACGGAAGATTATTTTGAAAGTCCTGCAGAACCATCACTGGAACCGGAAGCGAGCGGCCCGGGCTCTGAACATCAGTTACCGGGCATTACTCTACAAGATCCGCGATGCTGGACTGCCCCCAAACCGCTCTGTTCGCAAGCCGGCCGAGCCATTGCCCAACCATACCGCCGCCTAACTGATTCCCAGGAACCAATTTCCGAGAACTGACTTCTGAGAACTGTTTTAAATCTTCGCTTCGCATCTCCCCATCACACCACTACGACTTCAACTGCGCCAACTGCTTCTTTACGTCGGCAGCGTCGGAGTAATTTGGATTGATTTGCAGCACCGCCTGAGAACTGATTTCCGCGAACTGACTTCTGAGAACTATTTTAAATCTTTCGCTTCCGAATTCCCTATTCACACCGCTACGACTTCAACTGCGCAAGCTGTTTTTTTACGTCGGCGGCGTCTGAGTAATTTGGATTGATCTGGAGCACCCGCTCTAATTGCTGCCGCGCCAAACCGGTCTGATCGGTCTTTGCATAAGCCAATCCGAGGTGATAGTGAACGGTAGCGTTATCGGGAGCTTTCCCCTTCTCTGCAAGCTTTAAGGATTCCTGGAACAAATCAATGGCTGATTTGTAAGCGCCCTTCTGATAGAGCACCCATCCCAGAGTATCGGCCGCGTTCGGTGAATCGGGCATCTCGCGGCGGGCGGTCTGTGCCAGAGATAGCGCCACGTCAACGTTTCCGCCGGTCTGCAACATCACGTATGCCAGGTTATTCGATGCCATCGGGTTGTCAGGCTTGATATCCAAAGCGTGCTGATATGCATCTTTCGCGTCAGTCCAGTCCTGCTTCATTTCGTACAACTCCCCCAGCAGAATGTAAAAGCCTGGCTCCCTCGGGTTATCTTTTGTTGCCTGCTTATAAGTTTCGATGGCTTCGTCCCTTGATCCTTTGGCCATTTCCGCTCGACCGAGCTTTACCAGCGCATCGCCATTCTTCTTATCCAATTCCACAGCTTTTTTGAATGCGGCTTCTGCTTCGTCCATATCCTTCTTATTGACGGAGAGAGCCGTCCCCAGCAAATCGTAAAACACGCTGTTATTCGGCGATTTTGCGATTTGCGTCCTTGCGGCAGCGACGGCTTTTTCATTTTGCTTTTCCGAAACAAGAGTATTCATCAAGCCGGCCAACGCGTCTGAGGAATTCGGATCCCGGTCCAGAGCCTGCTGAAAAAATGTTTCTGCGGCGCTGAATTGCCTCTGCGCCAAATGCAAATTTCCCATTTGAACGTATCCCGCCGGAGATTGCGGGGCCACTTCAATTGCCTTGCGCGCATCCTGTTCCCCGGATGCGAATTGCTGCCGATTGATATATGACAAGGCCCGCAACGCGTATCCTTCCGGCGATCCCGGTTCGATCTTGATAATTTCATCGCAGGTTTGCTCGAGCGCCGGCATGTCCCTCTTGTGCAACTCCAGCGCGGCGAGCGCCCGCTGAGCCTCGATCAACTGCGGACGCAACCGCACCGCATTTTGCCATTCACTTTCCGCGCGCGCCGAGTCCCCCAAACCTTCGAATGCCACTCCCAGGTGATAATGTGCCACCGCGTTCTCCGGATCATTCTTGATCGCGGTTTGCAGGGTCTGCGATGCCTCGTTATCGTGGCCCTCGCCGATTTGAATTTGTCCCCGGTAGATCAAAGCCTCTTCATCACCGTCATTGTCTTTCAGAATCTGATCATTCAATTTCCGTGCATCGTCCAACCGCCCCTTTAGGATCAGCAACTGGATATAGTTCTTTTTCAACTGAATATCTTTGGGGTGCTCCTGATAAAGCGAAGCGTATTCGGAAAGTGCTTTATCCAAATCCCCTGTGGCGAAATAAAAATCTCCCAGCATTCTGTACCCGGTGGAATTATCAGGAAAGTCAGCCTTTGCCTTCCTCAGAAAATCCTCCGCCTCACCCTTCTTTCCTTCCGCCATATACAGACGAGCCATAGCGGC
Organism: Terriglobales bacterium; assembly: GCA_050746185.1. Lineage (GTDB taxonomy): Bacteria > Acidobacteriota > Terriglobia > Terriglobales > Acidobacteriaceae > PALSA-188. The sequence goes on from JBOGLA010000033.1 coordinate 42,846, forward strand.
CCGAGGTTCGGGATCTTTTGGATCAGTGGAGATCGCTTTACTGAATTGTTGTTCGGCCTCGCTAAACCGGCCGCGCGCCTGGTAATAGCCGCCCAGCGCCAGTTCCGCGGTCATCGCCTTCGGATTCAGTTCGATCGCTTTCTTGAAGTTCGTTTCAGCCGCTTCCGGTTGATCGGCCCGACTCTGAAATACCGCAAGATTCAGGTAGGGCTCCCAATTGCCGGGATTCAAGTGAATCGCTTTCTGCGCCTCGCGAATCGCGCCCTGCAAGTCATTCTTCGCAGCCAGAAGATTTGCCGCCGCTACATGTCCCGCCGCGTTATTAGGCGCCTTCTGCAAGAGCAGGTCGGTATGCTCCTGCGCCTGCTTCAAGTCGTGGGCCGCGATCAGTACATTGGCAAGATCAACGTGAGCCTGATAGTTATCAGGCTGCAGCTCAACTGTCCGGCTGAGTTCCTGATACCCGCGCATCCAATCCTGGAGCTTCAGATAGGTCTCGCCCAAGCGAAAGTGGGCTTCGGCATATTGCGGGTCCTGCTGAATCGCGTTGCTGAACTGAATGGCAGCATCCCGATATTCGCCCTTCTCGTAATAGCGCTGCCCACTTTCGAAATACTTTCGCTTTCGTACATTGGGATCGCGAGAACACCCCGTGAACAGAGTGGCGATGACTGCTAAAGCAACGGCCCCACGAAACATAGAAGAGTGCGTCATTTTACATGTCTCCACAAACTACCAGGCGCACACCACCAGACGGGGCGCCCTCTACCATTTTAAAGGTACTGCAATCGTAGGTACTCTGGAAAGGTTACCCGCGTCACCGTTATCCCAATCAACGCGGGATATATTGATTGAGAACTGGGACGAAAGTTTCCGCGAAAGTCACCAGGCGTCGTTGCGCATGGGCGGCGCCTTCGTCCGGCGTGATAGGAGTTGTCAATCTCACCAGGGACCCATCGCTCCTGTGCAGGCGAATGGAATCGCTCACCAGATAAAACTTGGCCCAATATTCACTGGCCACGCCGCGATTGTGCGCCCAATACCAGTACAGCACCAGTTCCCTATCTGTTCCCTTGGCGATGATGTAGCGATTTACCGGAAACGGTTCGTGCCCCGGCACCGAAAGATTCATTTTGCTGGATTCGAGCGGATACCAGCCTGATCCCGGCAGGCAGTTCTTCGGAGAATGAATCGTATCCCCAGCCTGTTGCGATGGGAAGAATGCCACAAACAACGTAACGTCCGGGACGGCAGAAGATTTATTCTGATAATCCCGCAATAGAAAATCGCCAGGGCCCAGTACATCAAGCGAGTTTTTCGGGATCGTCATATCCGTGCCATCCCAATCCTTTAAAGTAGCCGGGAATGACGATAACGGAAGATGCGCAGGCAACGTTTCAGAGCCGCCTCGCGCATGCAAAAACACCGAAGCCGCGATCAGAATGACGGCTGCTATGGCAAATCTGTAATTCGTGTTCAAGTGCCGCCCTCCGAGTTTCGAAGCCACAATCGGAGTCCTTGATGCACCATGTAAAGCATCAACAGGGATGCAACAAATACCAGCCATCCGGAGAACTCGTGAAAAAATCCCTGTGCCTTTTCCGGATCCCAGTACTGAACCAGCAGCCCGGTTCCCACGATGCGAAAGCTGTTTGCCGCCACGGCAATGGGAATTGAGGCAAGCGCAAGCACTACCCGCAGCCAGATCCGCTTTTCCATCATGTATCCATAGATAATGGAGAGGGTCGTCAAAGAAAGTAATGAACGGATTCCGCTGCACGCTTCCGCGACTTCCAAAGGCATCGCCGGCAAATTAATAATATTTCCTTCGCGCAGAACCGGAACGCCCGCCAGCGGCAACACCGCAGCGGCAACCTTCGAAGCCAGGAGTTGCAGTGGGAAAGTAATCTGGTTAAATACAATCGCAGGGAGCGGGATCATAAGCAGCAAAAAAGCCCAGGGAAACAATACCGCCCGAAAGCAAGCCCATCCCTGAAAGAAAATCACCAACCCGGCAATTACTAATAGCAAGGATGCTCGCGATAAGAACAGTTCAGCGCCGAGCACTCCCAACAGCAGAACTACCACTCCGAACAAGAGAATCGGCAATCCCCAAAACGATGGCGCGGCAGGAAGGTTCGACAGCCGTTCGCGGTCCTGCCAGAGAAGAAATAGAGAAAATAGCGGCACAAAAAAGCCGTGCGAGAAATTTGGATCTTTTGACCACTGCTCAACCAGGCGCCACAGGACATTGAAATACAGACCGCCGGTCAGAAGAACCAATGCCGCGCCCTGCCACCACCGGCGGGCCCTCACCGGCAGTGCCCGTTCCGGCAAAGGCGCCGCTTTGGCAACATAATCCACGATTGACGGAGAATAAGACAACTCAAGGGCATGCGCAATGCGATGTCCTGACCCAAAAGTAATGGAAAAGATGACACGGCCCTCGTCGGGCCTATGCGGAACCTTCTTGCCGCTTTCTCGGTTCCAAAGCACCATTCCAGTGGAAAAGTTTTTCCCCAATATTCCCGCTCCCTGAGCCGTGATCCTACCTTTAATTGCAATTAGTTAGACCGGTAACTATAGTCTCGGGCAAAAGTTACTACCGCAGGTTACCAGCGGTTTGGGAAAAGACTTTCCATTTTGTCCCGTTCGGATGTAGGGTTTAAGCAACCGGAATGGGACTCCGGAAAGTTCTGCCATCCGGGCTAAGAGACAGAAAACAGGGTTAAAACGGCTTCGTTGGTTGTGCCGGACCGGACTGAATTTGAAGTGGCAGCTGTCCTGCAACTACGATTTCAAATAGCCTTTTTATCCGCAAACCTCCCCTGAACTGAAGCCGTCGAGCAGAGAGACTTCCGCGAGGGCCGGAAGCGCAGAATTTAAAAGATTTCAGAATGGGAGACCCGGTGTTCCTGGAAGCCTTAAGCCCGAGCATGCGAGCCGTCGAAATTGTTATCCAGGAGCTCGCCCAAAGCGATGTGCCCGTTCTCTTGTTGGGAGAGTCTGGCACCGGTAAACGGACCATTGCCTCCCGTATCCACGAAAATTCACGCCGCAGCGAAGAAAAGTTTGAAATATTGAATTGTGCCGATTTGCGTAACGATCATTTCAAAGAACTGGATGAGGCGGGTTACTTTGCCGCCGGCACAATCTTTTTACAAGAACTTGCCGACTTGGAACCACCCTGCCAGGCAAGATTGTTTAAGAGTTTTTCCAATGTTGAAAAAGACCAGGGATCGAGGGCTCGCCTGATCTTTGGCAGTGCCCGCGATCTTTCCGCGGAAGTTAGGGAGGGGCGGGTGCGGGAGGATCTCTACTACCGCATCAGCGGCATCTGCCTTCGCCTGCCTCCATTGCGGCAGCGAAAAGAAGATATCCCTGCTCTGACCAAGCTTTTCCTGGGAAAATATGCCGCGGATTTCAGACGGCCCATCCCCATCGTGAGCCCGCAAACTCAACACTTGTTTAATGAATACGTGTGGCCGGGGAATATCCCTGAGTTGGCTGATGCCGCTAAGGCTCTGGCAGCCATGGGGAACGAGTCCTTGGCTATGCGCGGCCTCCGCGCTCTATTAACCAAGCCTGACTCTCTGGGCGAAGCAGCGCAAGTTTCGTTGAAGACCGTAGCCCGGGCCGCGTCGAGAGAGGCAGAAAAGGAATTAATCCTGAAGGCCTTGACCCGAACACGCTGGAACCGTCGCAGAGCTGCCGAGGAACTGCAGATCAGTTATAAGGCTCTCCTGTACAAACTGAAGCAAATTGGTTACAGCGAATATGAAGCATCGTCAGTGGAGAAAGCATGAAAGTCCGTACCGCAATCACAACCGCCTTCTTGTTATGCCTCTGCTTCATTGCAGCTACGACCTGGGGGCAGAATACGGCGAGCCAGGATGCCAGTAAAAATGAGAAGATCTCTCCCCCGGCCGCCGCCGACAACTCTGAACCACATCCGTCGGCTTTTCCCAGTTACGTGATTGGACCCGAAGATACTGTCCATGTATCGGTGTGGAAAGAGTCCGACCTGACCACCACGCTGCCAGTGCGTCCTGACGGCATGATTTCTCTGCCGTTGCTGAACGACGTTCGGGCTGCCGGGCTCACGCCGATGGAACTTGCCGCTTCCATCACCACAAAGTTGAAAAAGTATCTGGCCGACCCGCGCGTGACCGTGGTTGTTACCGCCATCAACAGCAAGAAAGTCTACGTAACCGGCGAAGTGCTTCATAGTGGAGCGGTTACCCTGATGCCCAATATGACCGTGCTCCAGGCCTTGGCCAGCGCCGGTTTCACCGAATTTGCCAATACCAGGAAGATTTATGTGCTGCGATCCGAAAATGGCAAACAGGAAAAGCTTCCGGTGAATTATAAGAACCTGCTTCGCGGCGACGCCACCAGCAACATCATTTTGAAACCGGGAGACACAATTGTCGTACCTTAAGCATCGTATCCAAAAGCCGTGGACGTGCGGATTGCTGCTGATCGCGCTGACTCCGTTGGCCGGCTGGGCACAGGCGGATAACGCCCCTGCTCCTCCGCCACAGAGCACCGGCGCCGTGGACCAAACAACCGGAGAAAGCCAGCCGGCGGAGCAAACAACACCCCCGCCGGCTTTTGGCATGGGCGCCGCAGTAACTTCGCCTAACGAAAACCCACCTGTCTCCGGCCTGGATCAACCCTCCCTTGAGCCCGGGGCCATTACCCGAAGCTTTCTTGCGGCAGGCGCCATCCTCAGCGAGTCAGGAGATTCTAATATTGAAGGCAGCTTTGGCTCCGGCAGGTTAGGCCCCGGAGGGGTTACCCGTGCCATGGGAACCGTCTCGCTCCAAAAGATTTGGAGCCGCTACGAGACCGATTTGCAATACATCGGCGGCGGCGCTTTTTATGAGGCCGTGAATCACAATGCGGACCAGCTTCACCAAGCCGAATTCGCTCAGCGCGCTATCTGGCGCACTGGCCAGTTGGTATTTCGAGACAGCGTCAGTTACCTGCCCGAAGGGGCTTTCGGATCGGGTTCGTATGGCGGTTCCGGTGCTTTGCAATCCAGCTTGACGGGACTGCACATAGCTGCGGGCGGAATTTCAGCTGGCCCAGGAAGCGCTCTCGGTGGCAACTTCAGCGCTGACCAGTTCGGATCCATTAGTCATAGGCCGCGGCTTACGAATAGCGCCACCGCCGATTTGGTGGAGGCGGTGACGCCGCGATCTTCGTTCACCCTCGCAGGTAGCTACGGGTTTGTGCATTTCACCGATAATCCGGAAGGCCTGATTGACAGCAATCAAACTGTTGCTGAATTTGGATACGACCATCAGATCAATCGCACGGACCAGCTTGCGGTGTCCTACGGTTTCCAGAATTTTAGCTTCCCCCAGATTGCCGCCAGTTCAGTTAGGACCAATACAGTTAACTTAATATACGGACATCGAATTACCGGAAGAATAGACGTTGTCCTGGCCGCTGGTCCGCAATTCACCGCCATTTACAGTCCACTATTTGGCTCGAGCCACCGGATCTCGGCGAACGGAAATGCTAAATTGCGCTACCGCTTCCAGCGAGCATCATTGCAGTTGGAATACAAGCATCACAATACGAATGGCTCAGGTTATTTTCTCGGTTCAGATACCGATTCCGGCGCCATTTCAATTTTGCGGCCTCTCGGAAGGGTGTGGGAAACCAGCAGCGACATCGGAGTTGCAAATAATAAAAGGATTGTGTCCGCTGCGACTACAGTTCCAGCCACTTCGGACCTTTACCTTTACGCCGGCGGCGCCGTTCATCGCCATATCGGGCGTCGTTACCGGTTATTCCTGAGTTATCAGTACAACAGGCTTTCGTTCGACGAATCAATTTCTCAAGTCACGGGTTCCGGCCGAATCTCCACTCGCCATATGGGCGCCCTTGGAATCGAATGGTATCCGCGTCCCGTCAGGCTTGATTGATTTTTACGGCCCGCCGCAAGGCGGCCAGAATGGGTATACGAAGATGATTGCGAACCGCGAACTGGGCGTGGACGACTATCTGGCGATGCTGCGCAGGCGCCTGAAGCTGATTCTGATTCCGGCGTTGCTCGCGCCTCTGGCGGCTTTCCTCGTTTCCTATGCCTTCATCCCCAAGTACACCTCGCAAGCTCTAATTTTGGTCGAAGGACAGAAAGTTCCTGAAGGATACGTCAAGCCGGTTGTCACCGAAGACATCGTCCAGCGCATCGCCACCATACAGGAACAAGTGCTCACCCGCACCCGATTGATTCCCATGATTGACAGATTGGGCCTGGCCAGGGGTAAGACCGCGGACGACGTGATCGCGGACATTCGCGCCAATCTTTCAATTGAAACCGTCGTCCCGGACGTAGCCCCCGGCAGCCTGCCGGGAAGTAAGCCTCCCAGCCACAAGCCTGGACAGAGCAGCGATGTCCCAGGTTTCACGGTGGAATACACGGCGGACAATCCCAAGACCGCTCAGCAGGTTTGCAGCGAACTGACTTCCATGATGCTCGAGCAGAACTTGCAGGTCAGAGAAGAGACTGCTCAGAGCACCACTGATTTCCTTTCCCGCCAGGTGGATGAGGCCAAACAAAGTCTCGATCAGCAGGATGCCAGGCTGGCAGATTTTAAGAGGCAACACATCGGGCAATTGCCCGGGGACGAAGATAACAATCTGAAACTTCTTTCAACACTAAATTCACAGCTGGATGCAAGCACCCAAGCGTTGAACCGGGCCCAGCAAGACAAGGCCTACACCCAATCTATGCTGGCGCAGCAACTCGCGGCGTGGAGGGCCATGCAGGTCACCGCCAATCCGCAAACTTTACAGGAACGGCTTACTTCGTTGCAGGGACAACTCACAACCCTGCAGTCACGCTACACCGACGATTATCCCGATGTCATTAAGATGAAAACCGACATCGCGGATGTCGAGCAGCAATTAAAAGCGGCAAAAACGGCCTCGGCCAATGCCACTACCGCCGATGAAAAAGCCACCGCCGCGGAACCTGCTGAGATCCGCCAAATGCGCGTGCAGATACATCAATACGATGACGCCATCGCCCAGGCCACGGTCCAACAGAAACATCTGCAAGATCAGATTCGGACTTACCAGAGCCGTCTCTCGCTCAGTCCCGTTATTGAAGAGCAATACAAAGCACTGACCCGCGATTACGACACCGCGCAAAAGTTCTATACCGATTTGCTGTCCAAAAAGAGCGAGTCCCAGATGCAGACCGATATGGAGAGCCGCCAACAGGGAGAACAGATGCGTTTGCTGAACCCTGCCGGCCTCCCGGACCAGCCAAGCTTCCCTAACCGGCTTCTAGTCGCCGCCGGCGGCCTGGGTGCAGGTCTCGCCATTGGCTTTGCATTGGCCATCTGGATGGAATTTACCGACAACTCAATTAGAACGGAAGAAGACGCAGTTGCCGTATTGGAACTTCCGGTGATAGCTTCCATCCCCTGGATCGATCCCGATCAACAAGACAAGAATCTTCATGGCAAGAACGGCCTTCGCCAGAAGCCAGTCGTGGGTGAAAAAGTTGCCGTCGAGGTCTAGGCCCATATGTATAAGGAATTTTTTAAATTACGAGCCAATCCATTTAACGTCAATCCCGATCCCCGCTATTTATTCCTCACGCGGCACACCGAAGAGGCGCTCGCATGTCTCACGTACGGTATCCAAAGCCGCAAAGGCTTCGTCTTGCTGACCGGCGAGGTTGGCACCGGCAAGACCACGCTGATCAATAAATTGCTCGAATGGTTGCGGACGCAGCAGGTGCCAACGGCTTTCGTTTTCAATTCTAGATTGAATGTTCCCCAATTCCTTGACTACATGATGGCCGATTTCGGTATTCCCTCCGATTCCAGATCGAAGAGCCAGATTCTTCTGCGCCTCTACAACTGGCTTCTGGATCGTTATCGGGCCGGTGAAACGGCCGTCCTGATTGTGGACGAAGCGCAAGGACTCTCCGACGAGCTGCTTGAAGAGATCCGCATGATGACCAATCTCGAGACTTTCACCGAGAAACTCTTGCAGATCGTTCTGGTCGGCCAACCGGAACTGGAACTCAAGTTGAAGCAACCCAACCTCCGGCAATTGCGCCAACGCCTAACTCTGCGCGCAAAGACCTATCCTCTGACCGAGGACGAAACCAAATCATACGTAGCCCAAAGGCTTCGCATCGCCGGCTGGAATGGGCAGACGATTTTTGATCCCGAGTCGCTGTTGGCGATTCACCGTTACTCCTCTGGCATTCCCCGGGTTGTGAACCTGATTTGCGAGCATTGCCTGGTAAGCGCATTTGTGGACCAGCAAAGAATAGTCACCGCCGGCGTCGTCGAGGTCGTAGCCCGCGACTTCGATTTGGTTGACAACCCGGTTTCCGGAATCGCTGTGCCGGACGACCACGACTCCTCTTTGTCTTTGGATTCCGCTCTCGATGCTCCGCCGCCGTCTTTCGCCGCGACTCCTTCCTCCAGGAAAAACGGCAACGTTCCAGAGACGTCCCCATCTTCGGAACCGGTTTCTCATTACACCGAGGCGTCCCTGAAATCCGCTCCTGGATCAGTTGATCATTCTCACGCGGCAGAATCCGCGGCAACGTCTTCAATACCCGACCGGTCGTCATCGCCTCGAGATTCGTCGCGCGAACCCGGTTTGCCTTCCCCGTCTCGCGAGACCCCATCGCAGCCCGAAACCACTTCTACGGAAAGATTTGATTTGGTGGATGCATTGAACACTCTCGCCAATCTCGCCGACCGTTTGCGCGAGCCGGACCAGGATGTCCCGAAGGAAAGGAAAATATGAGCAGGATTCATGAAGCCTTAAAAAAAGCAGAAGCAGAGCGCGGTAACTCGCAGCCGAATTATGCAGAAGTTGGCTCTGCCCTACTGTCGCCAGATCCAGTCCCGCCCGTCCAGCCAACCTGGACTGCAAACCCTGCGCCGGCCCCATTCCACGCTGCCCTTACTTATGACGCGTTAGTGGCCAGTACGCCGCAAATGACATGGTCGCCTGAAATCGGAACCATGCTGTTTTTCGATGGCGACGAACATGCCTATGGGACCGAGGAGTTCCGCACTCTGCGTTCGCGGCTTTATCAGGTTCGCGAGAGGCAGCCTCTAAGAAAGCTGCTCGTCAGCAGCGCTCTTCCGCAGGAAGGGAAATCATTTGTCTCTTCCAACCTCGCGCAAGTCATGGTGCAGCAGCAGGGACGCAAGACGCTGTTGATTGACGCCGACCTGCGCGCCTCGAACCTGCACCGCACCCTGGGTACTCACGCCACGCCCGGACTCGCTGAATATCTACTCGGCGAGTGTGACGAACTCTCCATCATGCAGCGCGGCCAGATGGAAAATTTATTTTTCATTCCGGCGGGCCGGATGGCTTCGAATCCAGCCGAACTTCTCGGCAATGGCCGCTTCAAGTTGCTGCTCAGCCGCCTGGAGGCGCTCTTTGATTGGATCATCGTGGATGCGCCCCCGGCGGTGCCGATTTCCGATGCCGCCCTGTTAAGCGCGTGCTGCGATGGCGTGCTCATGGTCGTCCGCTCCAATGCCACGCCTTCCGACGTCGCTCGCAAAGCGCGAACGGAGTTTAAAGACACGGCGCTGGTTGGAGTCGTTCTGAACTGCGTGGATGGTGCAACTTCTTACAGCAAATATTATTACGCCGCCTACGGCCACGAAACCAGAAGCGGAGCCTCGAAATAGCCGTGATCCGCATCTTTAGAGTCTATTATCCCGCTCGCACTCTTGTCCTGCTCCTGGGCGAAGCGGTGATCGTCTGGAGTTCGTTCCTCCTGGCCACGGTTCTCCAGCACCCGGACGATAGTTACGTCCTGCTGAACTATGAGGGCGGCTATTTCAAAATCATTGGTCTCACCGCACTCGTCCTAATCATCTCTCACTGGTGCGATCTTTACGACCCGGTTCATTTTGACGCCAAGGGAGAACTTTATTTCCGGCTGTTGCTGGTTCCCGGACTCCTTTCCTTCGCAATGGCTGGCGCCGAACTTTTTTTTCCTCAGCTCATGCTTGGCAAGTCCTCCATTTTTGTGGGGCTGATTTTTCTGACTGTCGCCCTCCTGGGCTGGCGGACTATTTACAATTGGATGGCGAAACAGCCATTCCTCCGCGAACAGGTCTACGTCCTCGGAGGCGGAGAACGCGCCCAACGACTGGTTCAGGGATTGCGCGCAAGATCGGAACTTGGCGCCGACGTCGTTGGCTGGAGCGGCAATCTGCAAGGCGCATTAAACCGGCAGACCATGGCCGCGGCGCTGATGGAAACGGTTCAGCAGACCAACCTGCATCGCGTGATCGTCGCCGTGCAGGACCGCCGCGAGGCCGCGCCGATGGAAGAGCTTCTGAAACTTCGCCTCCGCGGCGTGCACATCGAGGAAGCCACCACCTGGCTGGAGAAAATTTCCGGGAGGATTGAAGTCGAAAACCTGTACCCCAGCTGGATTATTTTCGCCCAGGGATTCCGCTTCAGCAGCACATTCCGCTTCTTTCGCCGGATGCTGGCATTTTCCGTATCACTGATCGGCCTGCTCCTGACATTGCCCCTGATTCCATTCGTTCTGCTGGCCATCAAATTGGATTCTCCCGGACCCGTGCTGTATCGCCAGAAACGCGTCGGCCTCGGCGGCGAAACTTTTTATTGCTATAAGTTCCGCACCATGCGCCAGGACGCTGAAGCCGACACCGGTCCAACCTGGGCATTGGATGACGATCCACGAATCACCCGCATCGGAAAATTCCTGCGCACTTCGAGGCTGGATGAAATCCCGCAGTTATGGTGCGTATTGAAGGGTGACATGGCCTTTGTCGGACCTCGCCCGGAGCGTCCCGAGTTCGTCGAATGGCTCACTCAGCAGCTTCCTTATTACGGCGTTCGTCACATGGTGCGCCCCGGCATCACCGGTTGGGCCCAGGTCCGCTACAAGTACGGCAATACCATTGAAGACGCCAGGGAAAAACTTCAATACGATCTTTTCTATATCAAGAACGCCTCTCTCGGTTTGGACGTCTTCATCATGTTCCAAACTCTCAAGATCGTTTTGCTCGGCCGGGGCGCTCAGTGAAATGGATTTTCTGGGGATCTGCCGCGGTTGTTGCCTACACCTACGCGGGTTACGCAGGATGGTTGTGGTTGTGCAAGCATTGGCGTCTCCGTCCCGTACGGCGCGCCCCCTTCACTCCCCGCGTTTCCCTCGTCATGGTGGTTCGCAATGAAGCCGAAATTGTCGAACGTAAGCTGCAAAATTTGATGCAGCTGAATTATCCGCAAGACTTGCTCGAAATCATTGTGGTCTCCGACGGCTCCACGGACGCGACCAACGATATTCTCTCCGCCTGGTCCGGTCAGCACGCTTCAGATCAGGCCATAACAAATTTTGAATTTCGTGAACTTCTTCGCCCGGATGCTCGCGGAAAAGCAGCATGTGTGAATGATGCCGTCGCCGCAGCGACCGGCGAGATCGTTGTCTTCACGGATGCGCGTCAACGGATAGAGCGCGATTCCCTACGCTTGCTGGTGGAAAACTTTGCAGATCCATATGTCGGTTGCGCCAGCGGTGAACTCATGCTGGGCGATCCCGAATCCGGCGAGAGCGTTAAAGGAATGGGATTGTATTGGCGCATCGAAAAAAACATCCGCGAACTGGAATCCTCATCGGGATCGGTTGTCGGAGCGACCGGAGCACTCTATGCCGCGAGACGCAGTTTGATCGTCGCGCTGCCGCCCGAGACCATTCTCGACGATGTTTACATTCCCATGCATGTGGCTCGCCAGGGATTGCGGGTGATTTTGGACTCCCGCGCCGTAGCCTGGGACTTGCCGGATTTGGGCGCTAGTCGCGAGTTTGCGCGAAAAGTAAGGACTCTAAGCGGCAACTATCAACTCATCCAGTTGGCGCCCTGGATACTTACTGCTTCCAATCCTCTGCGCTTTGAATTCGTGAGCCATAAGTTGCTCCGGCTGGCAGCGCCGCTTGCGCTGGCGGGGGTGTTGTTTTCGTCCATGCTTCTGCCCCAACCGGTCTATCGCATCGCCTTCATTCTGCAATTGGGGTTCTACACCCTGAGCCTGCTGGCGATTGCCCGAATCAAGCGCGGCCCCATCGCTCGGCTCGCGGATGCCTCGCTCACTTTCGTGATGCTAAACACCGCCGCCCTTGTCGCATTTACGAATTTCGTCACCGGAAAGAAAGCCGTCTGGATCCGTTAGCTGGCGTAGGGACAGGTGTCCCCACTTGCCCAAACCGACTCCTCTGGACCTTGTCATTCCGAACGGGCACAGCCCGGAGGAATCTGCTGTTTGTCAACGACGTACAGGTCGCAAGGATCCTGAAAAAAAGTGAAAATTCTCTGGATCAAAGCAAATAAATTGTTGCCCCTCCACAGCGGAGGAGACATCCGCTCGTTCCAAATCCTTAGGCATCTGTCTTCCCGCCATCAAGTCACCTTTCTCTCGTACTACGACGGCGCCGAAGACGAAAAATACCGCGCCGAACTGAAGACGCATTTCCCGGCTTCGGTCGCGGTGTGCACTGGAAAGCCCCATCATCTACTTTCGCGCGGCTTTAGCTACTTGCGCGGTCTTCCATCGCCTGTTCCCCATGCCGTCGGCCGATTTGCTTCGCCTCGAGTAAAAGAAAAAATCAGCACGCTTTTGCGGAATGGCGGCTTTGATGTCATCGTAGCTGACTTTCTCGACGCGGCAATCAATCTGCCGGATAACATCACAATCCCCGTCGTGCTATTTCAGCATAACGTCGAGAGTGAGATTTGGCGTCGTCATGCCGCGACCGAATCGAACCGCGCGAAGCGCCTGGTATATCAATTCGAATTCAAGAAGATGTTGCAATATGAGCAAACAGCGATCCAAAAGTTTCAACATGTGATCGCCGTCTCCCAACACGACCGCCAGTTAATGTTGCCCTGGATTGACGCCTCCCGCCTCACAGTCGTGCCGACAGGGGTTGACGTCGAGCAGTATCGTCCGCGAGCGGACGATCGCGAAACGGGCCACGTCGTCATGTTCGTCGGCGCGATGGATTGGGAGCCGAATATTGATGGAGTGGAATTCTTCCGCGACGAAATTTGGGGTTTGGTCTTGGCCGAAATTCCCGATGCTCGATGGTTCATTGTGGGCCGGAATCCTGATCGCCGCGTGCGCAAACTTGCATCCAGTTCGATCGAGATCACCGGCCGTGTCGAATCTGTAGCGGATTATTTCCGGAAGGCCACAGTCGTTGTCGTCCCCCTGCGAATCGGCGGCGGAACGAGGTTGAAGATTTATGAAGCGATGGCTGCAGGCAAAGCCGTGGTCTCAACCACCGTCGGCGCCGAGGGACTCGATGTCTCTCCCGGTCGCGATATTATGATCGCCGATGATCCCCGGGCCTTTGCCGAGGCAGTTGTATCCCTTCTCAAGGATCGCGAACTTCGACGCCGCTACGAACACTCCGCCTTCGAAACCGCAGGTAAGTGCGACTGGTCAGTTGTGGCGGCAAAGTTTGCCGAAGTCCTGGAATCGGTCGTGAGCAGGCCCCGTCAGTAGCGCTTTAATAGACCTCAATGGCGCCCACATCTCAGTACCAACTGGGAACTCAAGTCTGACAACTGGGAACTGAAGTCATCCAATGCCTGGTGCCCCAGGTTCGCGCCGCTCCTTGGCGCTAACCTGGGAATCCTCTCCTTCTGAAATCGAATCGTGTTTTTAGACGTTCTCTCCCATTTCCCCATCTAGGGATCGCGATCCTAATAGCTCTTCCCGAGGCTGCACTTTGGCAAGCGATTTTTCGTGGGCTGTCTCTAAGTTGACAAGCCTGGTGCCCCAGGTTCGCGCCGTTCTTTGGCGCTAACCTGGGAATCCTATACTTTCGGCCCTGAGGGGTGTACGGTTTTTCATGCCGAGCGGTCTGCTACGTTTTCACGAATCTGGGCAGTCCC
>JBOGLA010000034.1:0-2534 GCA_050746185.1 Terriglobales bacterium
GAATTGATTCGCGCGGGCATGCGTGCCGCGAGCCAGAGCAATGCCTTGCGTTCGGGCGCGGCGGTGATGCTTTCTTGCAGGCGCGTTGCGTTTTTGAAGGGCGAGATATTGTTCTCGACAGGCTCTGCTACGCCGCACCGAGAATGCGAATGGTCAACGGATAATTCTCGGGCAGCCATTTCTTTAACATTCATTTTGAATTCTCCTATGATGTTTGTCTACTCCGATGTTTCGGAAGTTTGGTTCATGCTGCGACTTCCTTCAGCACGAAATTCGGGAAATCTTCAAAGACCCAGTTGTTTTTCAACGTGCGATAGATGATCCCGAGGAATTTGCGTGCCAGGGCGATGATGGCGCGGCCGGTTCCTCGTCGGCTGCGAATACCCTCGTAATAGTGAGCCAGGTACGGACTAAAACGTTTGGCGATGAGCGCGCACTGCACCAAGGCCGTTCGCCCGAGCTTGTTTCCCCGTTTGGTGATGTGGCCGAAATGCTCGGTCTCGTTCGAGTTGCGTACGCGCGGCACGATCCCGAAGTATGACGCCAGCTTTCCCTCATCGGGAAAATCGCGCACATCTCCAATGACGGAAAGCAGAATGCCCGCTCCCAGCGGGCCGATCCCCTTGATGCTGGTTAGATTTTCGTGACCCTTGAGTTTCCGGCCTTCCCGTCCGATCCCCGTTTCCAGTTCCGCGATGCCGCGGTTCAGGCTGCGAATCTGATCCACGATGATCTGCAACTCGAATCGAGTGAGTTCTTCGACTTCGATGGTCAGGACTCGCCGGAGCCCCTTCTCGCTGGAAAGTTCTTCGGTGCGCAACTCCGTCCCCCGCGCCGATAGCAGATTGTTCACCTTGTTCTTGAGCGCCGTGCGCAGCTTCACCAGCCGGTCGCGCGTTTGCGTGAGACTGGCAACCGCCGCGTGCTGTTTATCTTTCATGCGCACCTCCGGCAAAAGCCCTTTCGCCAGGTACAGCGCCAAATTCCGCGCGTCATTGGGGTCGGTCTTCTTCACCGACTGGCTGATCACGCGAAACTGGTTCGAGTCGACCACCACCACGCGCGCTACGTGTGGTGCCACGGCGTTGTAAAACAGACGCGTGTTGCCCGTGACTTCCACTGCCACTTCATCGCTCGCGCGCAGCTTTTTAACGAATTGCGGCAACTGCTCCAGCCGCCATTCGCTTACCCATTGCCGGCCACTTTCCAATCGCATACAGCACGTGAACACTCTCCGGTGCAAATCCACTCCGATGTAGCGCTTCATCTCTCCTCCTGTGGTTCTCTTCCTCAACAGGCGGAGTAGACTTGTTCTGCGGCGGCCCCATTCTCCTATCCAAGGTCTCTTGCCGAGCCTTACGGTGGCACCCGGCTACAGGTCTGACCAATCTCCTTTACGAGGTCGAAGCCTCATTCGAAAAATCCAGCCTGTAACCTGTCTACTCCGGGAACTGTTCCCAGCTCCCGGAAGCCTACCGCCTCAGAAACTCAAACATTCATGCCATCTCCTTTGTCGCGGGCAAGCTACGATCATCTGGCCTGCGCCGGACGCAGCTTGATAGACGCGTTCACTTGCGCCCGGCACGCATGATTACATGCAGCTCGCGAAAACCTGCCCCTTTCACCGATAGGAAAATGTTTATTTATTTTTTTGCGCCGCTTCCAAAACAGGCCGCGGATCGAAAACCACGCGAAACGATCGGATTTTGCCCTGTGATAACCGGTACCATCCGGCGCAAAATGCGGTGATACCGGACATCGTTACGTCGTAGAAAAGGCACACATCGTCGTCCTCTGCGAAAGCTTTCTTGACGTCATACTTCAAGCGCATGCGCTCCATATCACGGAAATAAGCATCGGCACCTTCGCGGGAACCTAAAGCGCCTACGAAATTCAAATCGTCAGTGACGCACTCTCTAGCCGCTTGGAAATCCGCACGATTCAGGGCATCCACAAAGGCCAAGACGACTTCCCTCGAATTTTTTACAGGCATTTCTTCTCTCCTTAGTGCCATCAGTTCCGAGGCCGTACAGCTTTGGCCCGTCTCTGTGTCGTCCTTCGAATTGGTGTTGATTGATTCATCCGGTCGAGGTGGCGTTCCAGCGCATCCACGTGAGCGGACCAGAACCGGCGGAACTGTGCCAGCCACGCGTCCACCTCCTGAAATCGCTGTGGCTTGAGCCGATAAAGGCGGCGTTGTGCATCCACGGTAGACTCCACGAAACCGGCGTCGCGCAGAACGCGGAGATGTTTGGAAACGGTGGGCTGGGGCATGCGGAGTTGGCGCTCGATAGCGCCCACCGACTGCTGTGACACAACCAGGAGGCTAAGGATTGCGCGGCGGTTTGGCTCGGCGATGACTTCGAAGGCGGATTGTTCCATGTGCATTATATACGCTTACAGGAATATACGTGTCACGGCATATTATAAGAAAACTCACGGCTGGAGGCGATTTGAGGCGGGAAGGGAATTAAGAAACTGGGGGGTAAGTTATTGGAAGGTTGGTAGCGCTAACGGGAATCGAACCCGTATTT
>JBOGLA010000035.1:0-57455 GCA_050746185.1 Terriglobales bacterium
CTTGTCCGTTCTGAGCGTGGGCCGCGAACGTTTCCGGTGAAGGCCGGAAGCATGAACTGGAATAAGCATGTAGTCTCTTGACCAGTAACATTTTCGGACGCGGGTTCGACTCCCGCCGCCTCCACCAAAAATTGTTAGGCACTCGGCTGTCACTCTTCAGCAAAACGTCCCGATCCGTATGTGCCTATTTTGGAGAAAACAGTAAGGCTGTCCCCTTTTTAAAATCGCAAAAGGGTGAAGAGCCACCTTTGGGTCGGTCGATAAAACTCAAGGTGGCCCCCCAAACATCAGAGTCTCATTTCAGTTCCGGTATCGAACATCGTCTGATTGCAGAAGGCATCATATGAGCAAAATCAGGTCAGAGAAGATACGGCTAAGCATTTGTCCATTGGAGCTATACGACAGCACGCTAGATGAACTGTCGGGAATTGGAATCAAGTTCACCTATTCTGACGCGTTCTTGAAAGATCTCAAAGCAGCGGTCATCGCCGATCGTCTGGGATTGAAGTCGCTGGACTATGCCAGAAAAACGTACTTGAAGGATTGGGAGCGTAACGCGGAGCTCGACCCGAACGCGTTCGACTTAGAGATGATCCGCTTCTTAGACTCTTGCATTCGCGAACTGCAGAGACTCTTAATAAGGAATTCCCATAATCTTATCTATTCGGAGATTCAACAAATATGCGATATGACGTTGTTGCGAAGTCTCTGGACGCTACGGGTGGCCTTAGACCTGTGTTCTAAGGGTTTAATCCATGAAGTTTTGGCGCTTTGTAGATCATCGTTGGAAATGATCATGTGGGCCTTTTCGATATTCGATTTGCCTGACGGAAAAGACCCATTTAAATTCTTGCCGGAAAAAGCTGTCTCAGGGGTCAAGACCTATTTCCCATATGTTGGTAGGTATTACGGTTATTTGTCGACATTCCAGCATTGGAGAAAGGAAACTCATTCTCGAGCGTTTAACTTTGAAGAGGAGTACTCGGCCGTAGTATATGCGTCAGGTCGAAACAAATGGGAAGCGGTAGCGAACGTCATGCTCATGATTCGCCTATATGCAGAAGGCTACACAGCCAAGTACAGCTCACTGAAGTGCAAGCCAGACGGCAAGCACTGCCTCCCCGAGATCCACGCAGTGTCCGAGAGAGTCGGCAGAAAACAGCGCGAGTGGCTAAAGTTTTTGACGAAGCTCGAAGACCAACATGTGACAAGTCCTTTTGTGGATATTTTTGATGTTACTAACTGGGGTTGAACGCCGATTGGGGCTCTAGGCTTGGCTCAGGGATTCAGCAGGTTCTCGCCGCGCTCACGCTTCCTAAGGCCCTCAAGCTCAATTTCCGCGGCCTGCGCTTAACTCGATTCCGCAGCTTGACATCCTGCTTCCCTGGGCTACGATTAATCAGGAAGCAAATACCCGAATGAGCGACTTACGAAGCCAGATCGAAAACCTTTCCCCCGAAAAAGTTGACTTGCTGGACGCGGTATGGGAGAGCCTTGAAGCAGATTTGCTGCCGTTAAATGAAGCCCAACGAGCCGAGCTGGATTCTCGTATCGCGCGGCACGAGAAAAATCCCTCCAATGTGATTCCTTGGGAGAAAGTCAGGACAGGCCAGTTTAAGGAGCCATGAACCTTCCGGTCGTCTGGATACCGGAGGCGAACGCTGTGCTTATGGAAAGTTGACGGAGGTCACGCGCCAAATTCCTGCGGACTCTACACAACTTTTGAAGATTCAGCTCATAAGCCCCAAGCTTCCCATGTATCAGGCGATGCGTTCGGTCTTCGGCCAAACCGCGTCCGTCGAAGGAGCGAGGCTCGGCAATACTCAATTGGGTGGAATCTACATCGACGATGCCTATTTGTATGAAGTGCGATGACCCTCAGTGAAATATGGAAATTAAGCCGATCCGTACGGAAACCGATTACCAGACAGCCTTGCACCGTATTGAGGCTTTATGGGGTGCATCCCCGGCATCTTCGGAAGGCGACGAACTGGACGTGCTGGCCACTCTGGTTGAGTCCTACGAAAACGAACACTACGCTATTGACCTTCCCGATCCGATTGAAGCCATCAAATTCCGGCTGGAACAGGAGGGCAAAGACTACCGCGCCCTGGTCGGAGTGATTGGCCAAAGGACGCGCGTATATGAGGTCATGCGGCGGGCGCGCCCACTATCGCTCAACATGATTCGTGAGCTGCACAGCAAACTGCGGATCCCTGCGGACGTCTTGATCCAGTCGAACCGGAAAGCGGTACGGCGGAGATCGCGTAAATCCGGAGGCAACCGGATTGGAGTAAGAGGGACGCGGCGGCGTTCGGGGTAGATTTTTTGAGTGGTAAACGGGGACGTCCCGTCCGCCCCCGATTTCTTCCCGATTTCTTGTGAGTTTATTTGATGAAATCCAGCAATGCCTTCCCGCCTTTTTGAGTGTGCTCGATTGCTTCTCGAATCTGAGAGGGCTTATAGACTGCCGTGGCGGATAATTTCAGTTTACCGGAGCCAATCACTTCCATCGCCTCGAGCGTAGCCGCCTGAAGCTTCGGCAGAAATTGGTCGTAGTACATCCAAAACCCGTGTACCTGAAGTCCCTTCACTATCATGTCAGCTTGCGAAATTTGGATCGGAAGTTGACCCAGCCAAGCGTAAACAACAAGGTGGGCTTTCGGAGCGAGAACGCTAGCAATCGTTGCCGTTGCCGGTCCGCCCACGGCATCAAGTCCGAGGGGGATGGGCGTTCCGTTTGTTGCCGCCTGAATCTGTTTCGGAAGGTCCGGTGATTCAATACCAACGAAATCGGCTCCAAGTTGCCTTACTTCTGAAACCGCTTCCGGGCTTCTGACGATGGCGGCGACGTTGATGCCGCGAGCCTTGGCAATCGCAATGATACAGCCCGCTACTCTTGAATTTGCTGCGTTTAAAACGACCCAGTCTTTTGGCTTGAGCTTGGCAAACTCATTGAGAAGAAGGACAGCCGTCGTCGGATTAATGTTAAGCATGGACGCCGTTTTCGCATCGATCAACTTAGGGACAACGAGGAGCTCTGGGGCCGGAGCCAAAACCTTTTCTGCCCAGGAAAAAGTCTTGAACGGGACGGTTACGCGATCGCCAACCTTAACCTGAGTCACCCCAGAGCCCACGGCTTCGACAATTCCCGCGCCTTCTCCACCAATAACGGACGGAAGCGCAGGCCTTAGAAGGTAAATACCTTTCGCCAGGTAAAGGTCACTGGGATTAACTGGGGCGTATTCCACACGGATCAGCGCCTCGCCTGAAGCAGGCGCCTTTGGCTCGGGGGCGTCCACTAATTTCAGGTTCTCAACCGGATTACCGTATGCAGTAAGATGAATCGCTTTCACTTTAGTGTTCTCCTCTTTCAAAAAGATCTCGACCTGCGAGTGGGGCTCCGGCCTGTTGAAAGCAGGCCAGGGATGGACCAGGCGGCTGATCACGATGAGAAGCTTCATCCCTCCCAGGCTTCTCGCTCTTCAAAGGCCGCTTCGATATTCTCAAAACCTTTTCCGATCACCATATCGGGTTTGAACGATGGTCTTAAATTCGGTCTGCATCTTTATACCTCTCTGTACCTCCTTTCAATTTCTAGGCTTAACGGCATAGGATTGTTTAAAGGTAGCTCCGGGGACTCAAGGCAGCCGCCTTTAGGTCGCCTGCCGGTAGTGAATTCCCGCGATACATCGGCGAGAATCTCCTCAGCGCGGATGTAGTGTTGGTACTAATCATAACTGGGATGATTTTCGCGCTTTGTATAGAACTGCGAATTGGAGGATGCCGAGAACGAGAGGACCAACGGATTTTCCTGCATCGTGTTCATAAATGCCTATTGGAGCATCGATAAGTTGTATCAATCCAGCAACAAGACCAAGAACAAAGAGTCCCGGTCGCGAGCGTTTATAAATTACTCCCAAAGTGACCAATGCCAGTGGGACTATTCTCGCGACTGCATACATAGAAAAAATGACCGCAGCATCTGTCACAACTGCTTCTGGACCTAAAAACGATTTTGGACTGACAAAGCCCTGAATGGTAAATCCACTGGCTATCAAAACATTAAGAGCAGTGACCACAGCGGCGGCAGTTGGATATTTTTGCACTTCTAGGGAGTCTTCATATTTGTCCTTTATATATGCATGGTTTCGTTGCTCCTTCCTCGCCTCTGTCATAAAAGCTCCTGACTTACGCTATTTGAAAAATATTTCCGTGCTGAGCTGAGTATTTCATCGGAAAGTTTCGGATCGCTTTTTCTCACAGCACGGGACAGCACCATTGCGCCAACTAAACCACTAAACAAAGCAATCGCTCGTTGCCTCACTTCATGCTTGGCACCATTCATTTGAGCGGCGATGAGATCGAGGTAGGATTCAATACCTTTGCCGAAAGCAGTTTGAACCGTCTTTCCGTTTCGAGCGGCATCGAGGGACAAGGCTGGCGCTGGGCACCCTCCGGTATCGGCGTCGCGATGTGGAGGACTAAGGTATCGCGCGATGAACGATGAAAGCGATTGTTGTGGATTTTCTCCGGACGCGAACTTTTCCGATAGCGTAGTACCGACAACATCGAACGCAGAGTTAATCGCTTCAGTCGCCAATTCATCTTTGGATTTAAAGTGGTTATAGAATCCGCCATGCGTAAAGCCGGATTCCTTCATAATGTGGGCGACGGAAACATTTTCCATGCCGTGCAGCCTGAACATCCGGGATGCAGTTTCGACAATGAGCTGCCGATTGTGTTCAGCTCTTTCCTTAGTTAAACGCAAGGGTTACGCTCCATTTCATTAAAAAGGGTCGGGGTCGCCTCACAATAATGACGGATATCATCATTGGTGGTCAAGGATGATGATGGTCATCATCATTAAATAAGGTTTTGGCAGCTTGGTCTGCCTCAGGAATTGGCGCACATCAAGCCAGGCGAACGCTTCGCTCTTGCGGTTGAGGCGGCAGTCGAGACAATCGTGGAAAATCCACTGCAATTTCCAATCGTCTATCGAGGACGAAGACGCGCTGAACTGGGACAATTGTAAAAGTCCTTCCGCACCTTGGAAGCCTGTGGCATGATGCAATCAGCCATGGGTCAGCGCTCTCACGAACTATCCATCTTCATTTCGACGATTCTGTGCGGTATTGCGTTTGGCGTGCCTCCCGACCCGGGGCGTGTTCCGGTACAGGCCGAACTGCTAAGGACCATCTCTTATTGCCTCGAAAAACTGGGTCTGTTTCTGGCCGCGGTGGCGCTTGCTCAATCAAAGCTCGACACCGATCCCGCTATCCCGTTCCTCCCGGCCGATTTCTTGACGTCACTTCCAAGCTCGGTATCCATTTCAAAGACGAAGCTTCGCCCACCTCAAAGAAATATTTGCTCGAAACTATGGGCTCAGGCGTGGCCGGGGCATTAACCGGACTCGGACGGATGGCCTTTCAGAAAAAAAGAGTACCTAGATGCCACTGATCTGCTGCAAAAAGCGATCTCGTCGGATCCTTCCCTGCGCGAAGCTCACTATTATCTGGGCATGGCCTATGCGCGGTTAGGGAAAAAAGACGACTCGCAAAGAGAACTTCAGACCGCCAGCCAACTCGACCGCGAAGAGGTCCAAAAGCAGCAACACGTCATGAAACTTTTAACCCCGGACGAACAAACTGTTCCCCCATCCGCGAAGCCCTGATGCTCCTATTTGCCTTCACCTTCCAGTGCGGAGTGCGGCCAGCCGTTCACCCACGCGATGGACGAAATTTGCAGAAACGCGTGCCCCGTCTTTCGATCGTACGCATGGAAAACAATAATGTCGCCATTCTTCCGTTGCCGGATGGACTCTCCTCCGGGTCCCGCCCAACGGTCATTGCCCACCAGCAGCGGCGTCCCTCCGCCCTCCAACATCGGTGTGCCTTTCGCATCCACGTAGGGCCCAGTTATATTTCGAGAACGTCCAACCATCGTCTTGTAATTGCTCTTGGCGCCCCGGCAACACAGATCAAAAGAAACAAACAAATAATAATAGCCATCGTGATGAACCAGGAAGGGCGCTTCTATCGCCTGCCAGTTCCCAGGCAGCCCCGGCGGGTTCGGTAGCGGATTGTCCGGACGCTTGCGACTCGCCAATGAATACAATTTCGTGTCTTCGGTTGAGAGTTTTCCGGTCTTTCGATCAATCCGTCGCAATTTAATTCCGCTCCAAAAGCTTCCAAACGCCAGCCATGTGCGCCCCTTCGCATCAATGCTGAGATTGGGATCTATGGCGTTGAAGTCATCTTCCGCGTGCGACTCCAACACCAACCCCTGATCGTCCCAATGAAAATCAGGGCTCTTCGGATTCAGCGTTTTATTTGTTAGTAAGGCAATGCCGGATGTGTTTTTCCCAAACACCGAAAATGCATAATAAAGATGATACTCGCCGTCAAAATAGGAAATATCCGGAGCCCAAAGCTCTCTTGTGCTCGGACTCTCTTTCTTGATCCACTCAGGAATACTGTCAAAAACGTATCCGCAGTGTTTCCACTCCTTCAAATTTGTGGAGCAGCGAATCGGCAGCTCGCCCTTCCGGTCCGGCCCGTTAGCAGTCGAAAACAAATACCAGGTGTCTCCATCTTTAATTATGGACGGATCATGAGTGAACTCAATGTCACCGCTGAGTTGGAACGCACGTGGAAGGGCCGGCTTTTCTGATCGGGCGTTGGCCACTCCTGAAATTATGGCTAGCGTAAAAATAAAGCTGGAAATTTTAAGGAATAGAACTTTCATTGTTCTCCCAGTACCCCGGATACTCGTCCGCCGAATTTAGGATACTCGGGTAAGCGTCGCCGCGTCTCGGTGATGGCTTCTTTCATCGTCAGCACACGGACGAGGTAATCCCCCTCGATACCGGAGTTGAACACCTGATAGCCGAGGAATTGCGGGGAATCTCGCGAAACCCGGATGACTCGCTCCGCAACTATTTGCCGACTCTTCAATAAGAAAATTGTACGATAGTTGTACGAAGACAGGTTTGTGCATTCGGAATAGTGAAGATCCATAGTTCCACACAGCCGGATATCTCTGCCTCTTCGGAAAATCCGTTGCCGGTGCTGACACAAGCGATATTTTTCGTTCATGATCGCCGCGAATGGGCGAAGAGTATGATTTCCGCTCCTGGGCTTCGCGATGGTCAGCCCATTTATACGCGGGGTGGCATGAAGAGAATCTGTTGGGTTTTGGAGTTCTGTTTTATATGCGGGCTGGTGCTGATCTCTAACCACGCAACGGCACAATCGGAATACGTCGGGCACCCCATCGGCAGCATCTCGACTGATGGGAACCTCATCATTCTGGAGTTGAATGATGGTGCGCTTGGAAGGGCAAATCTTCACGATTTGGCGGGCCGTACGCTGCGCTTCACTCCTGAAGGATCAAAGTATCGGGTCGCGAACACCTCTTTGCAGTGGGATCGGGAGTTTGGACCAGCTCTCGAGGGCCCGGATGTTAGACTCCATAATTTCTCGTTTCCGTTTTCTGGTAAGCAGTGGGATTCATTCGTTGTAGGCACAACCGGATTTATCAGTTTCGGCGACGCCATACATACATACGTACCTGGCGCTCCGCCTCTTCGCGGACGGCGTGAAGGAATTTCAATCGGTAGATTCGACGAATTGGCGGAAGCGGCCGGGGCACTGGTCAATACCATTCCCGCAATCTGCGTTTTCCTCAAACCGCGGATGAGCGGAACGCGATACGCCAAGGAACTGGCAGATCGCGTGGTAATCACGTGGGACCTCACCGAACCATTCGGAAACATACAGGATTTCACGTGGTTTAAGACGGTGAACCGGTTCCAGGCGGTGCTGCATTCTGACGGTTCAATCGAGATGTCTTATGAGCAATTAGCTGCGAAGGATGCCATTGTTGGTCTGTATCCAATGCTCGCAGGCGTGGAGAAGCCAATCACGACCATCGTCAACGCGCCGCATCCAGATGTTGCCGCGCACCTGGATGTGCGAAGCCTCAAGGTTTCCGTGATTGATGACCTTGTTCTCAAAATTACGTTCGAGACCCGCGGACCAGTTTTGCCCGAAGGCGATCCGGCCGTGGAAGGGATCAGGTATCGGGTGTCTCTTGAACCGCAGTCCTCGCCACACTCCGGCGCGGTTGACCAAAGGGTGGTTTGGACTGCGCGTGGCTTTGCGCGACCAAACCTGGGATCGCGGTACTTTGCATTCGGACCGGGCGCCTCGCAAACGGTGCGGGCGGCCGGCAACACCATCTCGTTGGAAGGAACTCTTCCACCCGGGCTTCGTGGCGTCACCCAGGTTGCCGTGCGTGCGGAGGTAGCCGCGGGTGGAGATAACGAGCAGATTGTAGAACGTTTATTACCTCACACTGTTTCCTTGCCCTTAATTCGCAACCCCGAAGTCAAGTTCTCTTCACTCACGCCCAAGGACGGGCCATTTGCGATTGCTTATGAATCGTTCCACTACCTGTCTTTGCCGCGCCCGGAAGATTTGTCGTGCACGGTAATCAATACTCTCGGCGACAAGTTCGATTTCCTGGCTTATTACTCGGATTTTCGCATTGATAACCAGGAGGCCGGTACTCCCAGTGACGGACCAGAGGGAGGCAATGTGACCGGGATTGCAGCCCTGCAACACGATCTTCAAAACTACTGCACTCAGGGAAGATTTCAGTGGGAATTCATACAACCGGTGTACGCCGGCGCAAACCAAATGCAAGAGTGGCCGCCCGAAGGGGCGCCTGTCGGAGGCGATCGCGACATAACTTTCTACGCGCATCAACTCGGCGAGATCTCGCCGGACGGCAAGATGCTTCCGTACAACTATGCCATGTCGCAGATTGGGCACGAGATGGGCCATCGCTGGGCGGCGTTTGTTTCCGCGAAGGTGCATGATGAGAAGATTCAACTCGGTCCCACACACTGGGCGCGCGGATTGCAAGCTCGCGTGGCATTCCCTTATCAACGGCCCACAGAGGCATCCGCTATGGGCGGCGGCGTCTGGCAGGACAACTTCGACGGAACTTACACTCAGCTCGATGACGACTACTATGTTCCGGCGACAGGATATTCGTACCTCGACCTGTATCTGATGGGATTGATCACGGCGGCTGAAGTGCCGGACTTTTTCATCCTGAAAAACCTTGTGCGGGATGGCAAGGACCTGAACGGTCATCCCATATTCAAAGCCGACCGCACCAAGGTGACCATCCAGGACGTCATCGCCAGCGAAGGCCCCCGCCTGCCCGATGTTCAACATTCGCAGAGGCGTTTCAATACTGGCATCGTGGTCGTCGTCGAACATGGGAAAAAGCCGAGTCGTGAACTGATGGAGCACGCCAACGGCATTCGTGAGCAGTGGATTTACTATTGGGCTGTAACAACCGGACATCGCGCGTCCATGACTGCGAATTCAAGATGACCATCATTTGTTAGCTTCGAAAGACAAACTGCCGAGAACGAGGTTGCGATCTCTGGGCGGTTGGCTTTGGCGCGGGATGGCGCCGCCTGTTACCTGGGATGAAACCAGCCGTGGATGTCGGGCCAAAATTCAGCCGCTGCGTTGTAAAGGGCGGTATTGCCGAGATCAATGCCAATGCGGGATATTGTGTGGCTGAGACCGCGGTCTTGTGAAGGATAGTACAGATTCGAAATGCCGGCGGCAGCGACGGTCCCCGACAGCGCCGACGTAAAGAACACTGTGTGTCCCGAGTCGTTGTAGGTAACAAAGACGTGCAGAATCGCGTATCCGACGCGTTTAGGAAATGACCCTTTTCCCAACCGGAAGTACCGTGGATCCTGGTGCAACAGGACAGTTAAAGCGTAATCGCCGATAAAGCTGGAGACATTTGCGTCCAATTCGAGCGCCCCAAAGCACTTTCCATAGCCGGTAAAACCGCCTCCGTAGCCGCAGAAACCGTCGGTGGAAGAGTGTTCGAGGGTTGCTGCTTCAACCGCTCCCGCGCCAAGGCCCAACGGATCGTATGATCCGCGCGCCCACTCTCTGAATTTTTCCTTGGGAGTGAGCGGCTGGAAGCCTTTTCCATAGTCCACCTTGAAAGCTGGGATCACCCAGAAGATATGTCCGGGTGAACCGCTGGTTGCGGGTGGACTAGGCGCCGGTTTCGGTTTCCTTTCTGTAGAGGAACCCGGCTGATTTTGGGCGAGCAAAACTATGCCAGTTCCGGATCGCGGAGACGCCTCGGACCAGAGAGCAACTCCGCCCGGTGACGTAGTTCCGGGCCAGGTGCCGAGTCCCGTCTGCTGATCGTTTGGATTCTCCCGAAGGCGAAAACAGGAAAGCTCGGGTGATCCGATTGACCCCGAATCCGGCTTCGCAGGCCCGGCAGGCAGATGACGAAAATCAATGACGTTGCAGTGCTGCAACTGAGTGGACGGATCTTCCAGCGCCGTTTGAGAGAACAGACTTCCAGACAAAACTATGAGCACGATGACAGGCCAGATGAGGAGTTCGCCAAGCCGGTGGAGACAGCCTGTGACGCCGGAATTCAGCAACGAACTTAGCACCAGAGAGCTTCCTCTCATCCTTCCTCATTGGCGCGACCTTATCGTGCGAGTTCGATGCCGGCGAAACAGTGGGGGTTGCGCGTAATCGGCGATGCCTTTCCCACAATCAGGTCGGTGCGGTGATGCGAGATCCGAAACGACAGATGTACAGCACATCGGAAGTGGCGCAATTGTCCGTCAGCCGAGGTGGGACGGATTGCAGAGGGCCTACGGTAGCACTCGGACTGTCACTTCGAGTATTCCAAACTTTTGGACAGTCTAAAGCTCTCGCGGCTCGAAAGAGCTGACCTGAGCTGGAAATGTTTCGTCGTCCGCGACGCCCTTGGAGGCCTGCCTGCCTATAAGAAGCTTGGCATGAGCGGTGGGCACTTTTGACGCTCGGCCTGCGAGTGATTGGTAAAGCGGCAACTCGACCAGCACGGTCGTACCTGCGCCTTCCACACTCGATAGTGAAATCGTGCCTCCATGAGCGGAACAGATGGCTTTGACAATTGACAAACCAAGACCGGCGCCGCCCGAACCGCGCGACCTAGCCTTGTCAGCCCGGAAGAAGCGCTCAAACACGAATGGGAGCGCGTCGGCCGGAATGCCGATGCCCGAATCACGAACCTGCAAAATTCCGTTTTCCCCCGAAGAGCCGGTTCGAATCTCTACCGTGCCTCCCTCCGGAGTATATTTGATGGCATTGTCGAGAAGGTTCACAACGACCTGCTTTAATCGCATGGCATCGCCGAAAACGTTGACCGCCGCACCCTGCTGACAGGTCATTTGCAGGTTCTTATCTTCGGCCAAAATGCGGAGCTGGTCCATGGTTGCGCAAGCCATCTGCTGCAAGTCAACCACTACGGGTTCGATCTTCGCGTCTCCGGAATCGAGCCTGGAAATTACCAATAGGTTGTCCACGATTTTCGACATGCGCTCGATTTCCTCCAGCGCGCTTCCTGTCGCATCTGCCACTATAGGATCAAGCCCTTTTCTTTGGACCACATGTTCAAGCTCGCCGCGCAGGATGGTGAGCGGAGTGCGCAGCTCGTGAGAAACATCCGCGGTGAAGCGATGGATGTGATTCAGCGCATCTTCCAATCGTGCAAGCATGCGGTTCAAAGATAAGGACAGTTTTTCCAGTTCGTCGCCCGTAGCAATAATGGGCAGGCGCCCGCTGCGACCCTCCGCCCCAATCAGTTCGGCTTGCTCGGTCAGGGCTACTACTGGCCGCAACGGACGGCTCATGAGCAGATAACCACCAACGGCGGCCACTACGAGAATGACGGGAATGGGGAGCAGCAATGTGAGCAGCAGGCTGCGTAGAATTCGGTCGAGAGGCGAAGTGGAAGCGCCTACCTCAATGAGAAAACGCCCACCGTCTTCTGAAGTGAAGGGCAGAGAGTAAATCTCCAGGCGATCTCCACTTTGGCGACCGATGCTTTGATTGCGATAGAAAGCCGCCTCCGGCATTTGAGGCAAGGGCTGGATGCTGCTTCCATCAAGGGTTGAATTCTTCGCGGCTCCCGACCGGTAGATGACCGATTGATCCCTGTCCACTCGCGTGATGCGTATGAATCCGCCAACGGTCTCAGGGGCATAGGATTCTGCCACCTCATTCGCGATCCAGTCGGCGCCTTTGCTGTTCGCGAATTCTACAAAGTTGTGCCCAATCGCGCGGGCTTCTGCTGAAAGGGATCGCTCCAAACTTGAGCGTAGATATTGCCTCAGGCCGATGTAAACGGAGAAGCCGAATAGGAGCAAGGCGCCCGCAAGCAGCCCGACATACCAGGCTGTGACCCGGAAACGCAGAGAGCTTATCTTCATATCTTCACGGCTCACCAGCGCATATCTTCACGGCTCACCAGCGCCACGCAACAGGTAGCCTGCGCCACGCACGGTGCGAATCATTTTGAAGTCGTGCGAGTCGTCAAGCTTGGAGCGCAGATGTCCAACATACACGTCCACAATGTTCGTGATGCCGTCAAAGCTCTGGTCCCACACGTGCTCGATGATCATATTCCGCGAGAGTACCCGGCCCGCGTTCAACATCAAGTATTCGAGCAGGGCATGCTCCTTCGCGGTTAACTCAAGTCGTTTTCCGGCTCGCTTGAACTGCTGAGTCAGGCGGTCGAGTTCCAGGTCCCCCACCACTACGGTGCTGGCGCGATTAACGGGACCGCGGCGAAGCAGGGCCTTGGTGCGCACCATCAACTCGGCAAAAGCGAACGGCTTGGTCAGGTAGTCGTCCGCGCCCGCCTCAAAGAGTTTTACTTTGTCATCAACCGCATCGCGAGCGGTCAGGATTAGCACGGGAACACTCGTGTTCTTCTTGCGAATTCGCTGAAGCACTTCGCGCCCATCCATTCCGGGCAGCATTAAGTCAAGAATGATGAGGTCGTAAGAGTAAGCCTCTGCCAATTCAGCACCGCGGCGGCCGTCGGCTTCGACGTCAACTGCGTAGCGCTCGGCCACAAGCCCCCGCTCAACAAAAGCGGAGACTTTCCGTTCGTCTTCAACTAAGAGAACGCGCATAAAGGTCTACCTGAACATTTAGGTTGTACCATTTAAAACGCCGATGAAGAGAAGATGAAAAAACATTCAGAATACGGCGCGGCTCAAGATAGCCCGACCGGACAGAATGCTTGCTCCGCGCCCATTTTAGCTGCAATGCAGCTCGATTTCACAAAAGACGCACCCTGACCCGCATGTGGGATGAAATCAGATCCGTTCCAGCTTAAGCATTTTTTTATGAAGAATTCATTTGTTCTTAATCCTTGGGTCGCACACTCGCGCACGTCCGGCAAATCAATAATTTTGTTGTTTCCAATTCAAAATTCGCCGTCGGCGGGATCGCCTTTCTTGTTCGTAAACGGGAAGGATCTTCATTTGGACACTGATCAAAGATCGAGATATGGACGGGCATGGAAGCCTGCGGCTTCAGCTTCATGCGCAGGTAATGGCTTGCTGGAAGGTTCAGAGAGGAGACCAAACTTGAATTCCACCACTACGAAATTATTGCTGATCGCATTTGCCACTGTGCTGCTTCCAATGTCGCTGGTGGTCGCGCAGCAAGCGACAGGAACGGTCACTGGGGTTGTGACGGACCCGAGCGGGGGCGCCGTTGCGAATGTAATGATCACAATCGCGAACATTGATAAGGGCACGGAACGAGTTGTTCCCAGCAATGCCGATGGACTTTACGTTGCGCCCGACCTGGTGCCGGGAAACTACGAAGTGCGGGTAGCAGCGGCGGCGGGCTTTTCCCGCACAGTGGTGAGCGGGGTGGTGCTGACGGTGGGCGAGAGCCGTGAGATCAATATCCACCTCCAGATGGGGCAGGTCAGCGAGAAAGTAGTGGTTGCAGACTCGGCAATTTCAGACGTGCAGCTAACTTCGTCGGCGGTCGGCAATGTCGTGGACTCCCACACCGTCGTTGATTTGCCACTCAACGGCCGGGACTGGACTTCCCTGGCGCTTCTGGAACCTGGGGTCGCGCAAGTCCGCACGCAAAAAGCTCTTGGCATCAGTAATGACCGCCCGAATCGGGGCTTGGGCGTGGATATCACGATTGGAGGCAATCGTCCTCAGGGCAATAACTACACCCTCGACGGAGTGAGCGTCAACGACTACAGTTCGGGCGCGCCCGGGAGTATTACGGGAGCAGTCCTCGGCGTGGACGCGGTGCAGGAATTCTCAGTGGTCACGAGCAACGCGCCCGCCGACTACGGCAAGAATTCCGGCGGCGTGATCAACGCAGCTTCGCGAACCGGCACAAATGATTTTCACGGCGATGTGTACGAATTTCTCCGCAATAGCGCCCTCGACGCCAGAAATTACTTCGATACCGCCAAAAATTCCTCGGGCAAGCTCGTAGTCCCGTCGTTTAAGAGAAATCAGTTCGGCGGCTCGGCCGGCGGGCCAATTATCAAGGACCGCACGTTCTTCTTCGCCGATTACGAGGGCTTGCGGCAGAGCCTGAGCACGACAAACACGATCACTGTTCCTTCCGCCGACGCTCGGGCCGGCCAACTTGTGAGCGGACCCGTGACCGTGAACTCCGCTGTCGCGCCGTTCCTGGCGTGCAGCTCCAGCAGTTGCCTGTTTCCGCTGCCCAATGGAGCTGTGAATGGGGACACCGGCATTTACAGCTTTGTGGGAAGTCAACCTACCAGCGAGGATTTTGTCACCGCCCGGATAGACCACAAGCTGTCGCAGAGCGACACGCTGTTCGGCACGTACGTGTTCGATAGAGGCCAAATTTCAAATCCCGACGCCTACAATCTGAAGGAAGTTGGCAACCGGTCCCGCCGGCAAACTTTCGCCCTCCAGGAATCCCACGTCATCACTCCGGCGGTGGTGAATACTGCCCGGTTTGGATTCAATCGCAATGTGGTGATCGCATTCAGCACTTTGAGCGCAATCAATTCGGCAGCGTCGGACCTGGCATTCAGTTTCGACCCGGGGCGTCCCGTAGGCATTATCACAGTCGGTTCCGGCGTAACCCAACTCTCAGGCGGAATCGGAGCAATCGGCGAATACGATTTCCATTACAACTCCTTCCAGGGCTATGACGACCTTTATTGGACCCGTGGCAAGCACTCGGTGAAGGTTGGCTTTTCGGTAGAGCGCATTCAATCGAATCAATTCACGCGGGGAGCGAGCCCTACCGGCTTTTATATTTTTGGCAGCCTGGCCTCGTTCTTGCAGAATCAGCCGACCACATTCCAGACCCGGTTGGGCGCTGTCTTTACCCCGCGCGATCTCCGGCAGACCGTGTATGGAGGTTACATACAGGATGATTACAAACTAAAACCCAATCTGACTTTGAATCTTGGCCTTCGATACGAGATGGCCACAGTGCCGATCGAGACGTCCAACCAGCTCTCGACCATGGTGAACTTTACCGACTCCGCGCCCAGGCTTGGCTCGCCTTACTTTTCAAATCCAACACTGAGGAATTTTGCGCCGCGCGTGGGCTTCGCATGGGATCCTTTCGGAAGCGGTAAAACTTCAGTGCGCGGAGCTTACGGAATTTATGACGTATTGCCGCTGCCCTATCAGTTTCAGCTGTTGACTCTGTTGTCCGCGCCTTTTACTGAAGGCGGCAGCTACGCCTTTCCGACCAGCGGTCCGCAAGCGTGCAACGCGCCCGGGATCACATGCTTTCCCACCGGGGGCTACCCCAACGCACAGAATCCCGTAAATCTGCGCTACGGATATGTCGAGCAGCATCCGCGGCGAAGCTATGTACAGCAATGGAGTTTTAACGTACAGCAGCAGTTGTTCCCGACTTTTACGGTAACCGTCGGCTATATCGGTTCGCACGGGGTGCATCTGCCGGAACATAACGATGACATTAACGACATCCAGCCCGTAGGAAAGACTTCAGCAGGCTACATTTGGCCGACCGTGGCCGGAAATGGCGTGCGGCTCTTCACCAGCCCCAACATTCAAGGGCAGGTGAGCGCCAACACCTGGAACGCGGAGTCCATCTACCATGGGTTGAACGTCGAAGCCATCAAACGGTTGAGCCATGGACTTCAATTTCAAGGTTCCTACACTTTCTCCAAGAGCATTGACACCAGTTCCTCCGGGATTGCCGGCGATACGTTCGGAAATTCCGTTTCCAGCCTTCCATTTTTCGACCAGCGATTGCGGCGCGGACTATCGGACTTCGACGTTCGAAACGTGCTCGCTCTTAACGGCTTGTGGCTGATTCCCGGACCTAAAGGCTGGAACGGCCCGGCGGAGTGGGCTACCAGCGGATGGCAGCTGGGAGGTATTTTCAGCTTGTCCAGCGGGTTGCCGTTTACGCCCACCATAGCCGGGGATCCTCTGGGTTTAAAGAGCGCGGATAATTATGCATTCCCTGACTTCGTGGCTGGCTGCAATCCGATCAATTCAAATTTTAAAAGCGGTAAATTGCACTATCTCAATCCCAACTGTTTTACTCTACCGGTCGCGACTCCGGCGATTGCCGCGCAGTGCCGCACGTTCGGCTCAATTGCGGGCACTTGCGCGAACCTGCTAGGCAATGGCGGGCGTAATTCTCTGATTGGGCCCGGTCTTAAGGATTTCGATTTTTCGCTCTTCAAAAACAATCCCATTCGCCGTATCTCGGAAACATTTAACGTCCAATTCCGTTGGGAGGTTTTCAACATTCTGAATCATGCGAACTTCGGGCCACCGGCTCCCGCGGCGCGCCAGATCTTCACCTCGGCGGGAGGGTTAAACACTGCCACGGCTGGAGTGTTAAGCGGCCCAACCTCAACTTTTTCCCGGCAGATGCAATTTGCCTTGAAAATAATCTGGTAGTCGAACAGTCATCGGAGTGACGGGATGAGAAATCGAACAAGCGCGCTGGCCTTAGCGGTAGTGTTGATGGTGCTTGCGATATGGGATTTCGCAACGGTTAAGGCCCGCCAGGCGCCTCCGCCAAGGCTGGTCAATACCGTCACCCTTCCCGGATATTCCGGAGACTTCGATCACTTTGCGGTTGACCGAGTACGCCACCGCATCCTGCTGGCGGCCGAGGATCATGCGACCCTCGAAGTCTTCGACTTGGACACCGGCAAGCATTTGAGATCGGTCACAGGTTTCGATACCCCGCACAGCATTCTTGTGCGCAAAGCTTCCCCAACCATTCTGGTAACAGACAGCGGTAAATCAATGTCCAAATTGCTGGACGCCGATACCTACGCGAAGAGGGCTACGGTGACGCTTATGCCCGGAGCCGACTCCTCGGCCTACGATGCCGCGGAGAATATTCTCTACATAGTGACGGGCGGCAAGGATGTTGGCATGGCCACTTCGGAATTGGCGGCGGTAAATCCAGACACGGGAGAGAAACTTCGTTCGGTCAGCTTCAACGACAACCACGTCGAGGCGATGGCGCTAGAAAAGCAGGGCGACCGTCTTTTCATCAATCTTGCCCAGACTAATCAGATTGCCGTCGTAGAACGCAAAATGATGAAAATAGTCGCGACATGGAAAGTCTCCCCGGCGCAGCAGAACGCCATGGTGGCGTTCGATGAGCCCCGTCACCGGTTATTTGTGGTTTGCCGTAAACCCGGCATGGTAGTGGTAATGAACTCTGACACCGGAGTGGTGACGAATGCGCTGCCCGCACCGTTGCGAGCCGACGATGCGATGTACGATTCCGGGTTAAGGAGGCTTTATGTGCCGGGCGGCGAGGGCTTCATGAGTATTTATGACACCAGCGATCCGGACCATCTGCTGCTTGTCAGTCGAGTTACAACCGCCGAGGGAGCCAAGACCGGCCTATTGCTTTCAGACATGAAGAAGCTGGTGCTGGCCGCCTCGCCCGGAGACACGAAGGCTGTCGCGAAAGTTTTGACTTACCAGCTTCCCTAATCGGAGACACTTGGAGGAAATATGAAGAACATGATTTTGTTTTCAGGATTGGTGGTGGCGGCTGCTTTGCTCTCGGCCAGCGCGCAGTCGGCGCCACAACAGCCTGCACCCTACGCTCAAAAATTGCTAAACGACGCCCTCGCCAAGCATCCCGAGGTGGTCATCATGGCCATGCACGTTACGCCGCCCCAAGGCTCCGACAATATCATCATCGCTTCGAACATTGGCCGTATCGGCAAAAAGGCTGATGAAGATGATCTTCGTTGTATCAACACCGGAAAGAGCAACCTTGAAATAAATAAAGCAGGTAACCATTTCGAGGATGAGCTCACACTGCAAGACAGGGCTGGCCACACAATCGGGGCTTTGGGCGTGGTGTTCAACTACAAACCTGGAGACGATAAAGAGAAGCTGGCCAGAGACGCCGAGCGGGTCCGCGACGAGCTAAAAGCACAGATACCATCGAAGGCGCGCCTATTCGAGCAGTAGCAGTTGGCATCCGCCGAGTGTATGGGAACCAGGTAACTGGTAAACCCAATCCGGCATCGGCTTCAATGGAGCATGTTCACCGCGCGTCATGTCAAATTCTTCGCTCAAAACTGTGTTCGTAAGGACCTTTGCACTTCCCTCATTGGCGCGCTTCGATATCGGATAATTGAGCGCAAGCAGCAACTATGATCACGCCTTCTGAGCGAAATCTAAAAATAAGGTCGGTGATTCGAGTCTCCAGCGGAAATTTTCTGGAGATGTACGATTTCATGGTTTTTGGTTATTACGCTTCCTACATTGGAGCGGCATTCTTCCCCAACGGCAGTGCGTTTGTATCGTTAATGTTGTCGTTAATGACGTTTGGAGCGGGTTTCCTCATGCGTCCCCTCGGAGCGATTGTCCTGGGGGCATACACCGACCGTCATGGACGCCGGGCGGGCCTGCTGCTGACGTTAGGGTTTATGTCCGTTGGGATAATTTCCATAGCCTTCGTTCCAGGATACGCGACCATTGGTCTGTTGGCTCCCCTGCTGGTCCTGACAGGCCGCTTGCTTCAGGGTTTTTCGGCGGGCATGGAACTGGGCGGCGTCTCGGTCTACTTGTCGGAGATCGCGACGCCGGGACACAAAGGCTTCTACGTCAGCTGGCAATCGGGGAGCCAACAAGTGGCTGTGATGTTCGCAGCCCTGGTCGGCGTCGTTCTCGGTTCCGTCCTGCCGCCGCAGAAAATGGCTGCGTGGGGATGGCGCGTCCCTTTGCTGCTCGGTTGCGTCATTATTCCATTCCTGTTCAGGCTAAGAAGGTCCTTGCAGGAGACGGACGAGTTCACCGCCCGCAAACATAGGCCGAATACCCGGGAAATCCTCCATTCACTCATCACGCACCGGCGCATTGTGCTGGTCGGGGTAATGATGGTGACAATGACCACCGTGTCTTTCTATATGATCACGGCCTACACGCCTACGTTCGGCAAATCGGTGCTGCACCTGGCTGCCATAGACAGCCTCATCGTGACTCTATGCGTAGGAGCGTCCAATCTGTTCTGGCTTCCCGTGATGGGAGCCCTTTCCGACCGTATTGGGCGCAAGCCGCTGCTCTACGCGTGCACAATCCTGATGTTAATGACATCTTATCCGGTGATGTTATGGCTGGTTCGCGAGCCGTCATTTTCGAGGCTGTTGACGGTCGAACTCTGGCTGTCCTTTTTATTTGGAAGTTACAATGCGGCCATGGTCGTGTTCCTGACTGAGATCATGCCGGTCGCAGTGCGAACGACGGCGTTCGCCCTGGCCTATAGCGCCGCGACCGCAATTTTCGGCGGATTTACTCCAGCTATCAGCACCTACCTTATTCACGTTACCGGAAACCGTGCAATCCCCGGAGTCTGGTTGTCATTCGCGGCAATCTGCGGCCTGGTTGCAACGCTGCTGGCGAAAACCTACGACGCGGCGCTGGCGGAAAATAATCTGTACGGGACCACGGCAGCGCGAAGTTCTATATGAAGCAGGGGATCTGGCCCGCGTGTTGCGGGAAATGAGTTGATTTGTATTCGAGTGTTTTGCGAAAGCCGGTTTGAGTGATGTGCGAGCGGAATTGAAAGTGCGATAATTGCCTCTATGGCGACAACAATGAAAGACATTGCGCAGGACTTGGGAGTATCCGTGGTGACCGTTTCCAAGGTTCTGCGCAATCATTCCGACATTAGCGCTGAAACCCGCAAGCGGGTGTTGCAGCGCATGAAGGAAGTGAATTATCAGCCTAATCCGGCGGCGCGGGCTCTGGTCACAGGGCGGACGAGTTTGATTGGCCTGGTGGTGCCGGACCTGGTGCATCCGTTTTTCGCTCAGGTCGCGAAGGAAATCTCTGCGAAATTGCGCTCTCAAGGATACAGCCTGATTATCTCTTCGTCGGAAGACGATCCAAGTCTTGAGCTTCATGAGATTGATCAAATGCTGGCGCGGCGGGTTGATGCAATCATATTAGCTTCCACGCAGTGGACGGGTGAAAACGTTGATCGGATCATGCAGAGCAAGGTCCCATACGTACTGCTTGACCGGAAGACCCGCGGCGCATCGTCTAATTTCGTTGGGGTTGATGACGTAAAGGTCGGTTCAATGGCCACCAATCATCTAGTGGAAATGGGGTGCAAGACGATCGCGCATCTGGGTGGCTCCAATGTGAGTACAGCGGTGGACCGTCAGAAAGGATATTCCCTGGCACTGGCCCGACACGGGCTGACCCTTCCTTCGGAATACATCGTAAAGTACGGCAGCGGTGACGATTCGGGTGACGCCGCGGGCTACAACGGAATGAAGCAGATGTTAGGTTTGAAAACCCGCCCGGACGGAATATTTTGCTGCAACGATCCAATTGCCATGGGCGCGATGAGGGCGATACTCGAAGCTGGTCTTCGAATACCCGATGACATCGCGATCGTAGGTTGTGGGAACGTACATTACGATGATCTCCTGCTCATACCGCTGAGCAGCATAGATCAGGATAGCAACGGGCTGGGATTGAACGCCGCCAAACTGGCGATTACTCTCATCAACCGCAAGTCTGAAGCTGCACCGAAGAACTTACTGATGGAAGCGAAGCTGATTGTGCGGGCATCAAGCCGGCGGCGTCCGAGTTGATTTCCGAGTGCTGCCGGCAGCATCACCTTACGTACAGGCTTGACAAGTCGTGAGTGGGCCCTTGAGCCTCGATTGACGTTCCACAACAAATCATTTCACTGACGCAAATCTTGGAACATCCCGTTCGGCCATTAGAAAATTTGCTACGTCATCCATGCCCTGGAGGGTTTTCGCCGAAACTTCGAATATACGCATCCCCGGGCGAACACTCTGAATATTGCGGCGGGAGCGCTCCAGATCGAAGTCAACGGCAGCGGCTATGTCCATTTTTGTAATGACGGCCACGTCGGCGGTGTTGAAAATGGTGGGATACTTCAACGGTTTGTCTTCTCCTTCGGTTGTGGAGAGAAGCACCATTCGTATATTTTCTCCTAAGTCATAGCTGGACGGGCACACGAGATTTCCGACATTCTCTATAAACAAGAAATCCAGATCGTTCAAATTCCAACCCTCCAGGGATTTCTGGATCATCTGGGCATCGAGGTGGCAGATGGTTCCGGTCGTGATTTGCCGGACTTGCGACGCGGCCCTCGACAGTCGCGCTGCGTCATTTTCGGTCGCCAAATCGCCCACCAGCGCAGCAACCCGGAACCGTTCCGCAAAAATCCGCAGTAACTGTTCCAGAAAAGCCGTCTTGCCCGAGCCCGGGCTCGATACCAGGCTGGCGACATAGACTCCTGCGTCGAGAAATTGGCGGCGCAGAGCATGAGCCAGCAGATCGTTCTGCTTCAAAACCTTTTGCCGGACTTCGACCAGTCGCGTGCTCACGCTGCGATCTCCAGGGCGGTGACCTCTAATTCCTGGCCGCGGACAATTCGTGCCGCGGGGGTTGAACAGATCGAGCAGCAAAGCTCTTGTTCGGACCTGGCGGCGCGTTCGGTCTCGCACGCCGGGCAATAAATAAGGAGTGGAACGTCTTCAATCAAAAGTCTGGAGCCTTCCAGCAATGTTCCTTCGCAGGCGAGCCCGTAAGAAAACAGGAGCGCATCCTGATTGACGCCGGAGAAAACACCGAGTTTCAGATGGACGGCTTCGACCTTCGCTCCGCCGCGCTTCCCGGCCTCTTCCAGCACTCCATCAATCATGCTTAATGCGATAGAGAGTTCATGCATTCGACGCCGTTACATGGTGCTGATTTTGTAATATCGCCTGAGATCCGGCGCCGCGGAAATCAATGCCCCAACTACTATCAGCGAAAGAGCCGTCCAAATCAATTTGCTTTTCATGTTTATCCTTTCGACTTTTTACGGTACTGCAATGAGCGTCTTTTCAACGCAAAGCTGCTGTACCAGATCGCTCACCATTTGCGCGCCGGCTGCGACTGAGGCCTGTATCGGCGGGGTCAACCCCATTCTGCCTTCATCTCCGCCGCAATCTCCCGGCTCGCAGCCAATCACGTAGATTCTTGCGGTCACCTGTCCGGTTGCTTGCGCTAATTCCAGAACTTTAACAGGATTCATGCTATGCGCATCGGGTACGTCTTCACTATTTCCAAAGTCGCCGGGATTTACTTCGAGCTTGTAGAGCGTGCCCGGCTCTTCTCCGCGAGGCAAGGCATCAACCAGGATCACCGCTTTCCACGGATCAAGAAGAGCGTAAGCCAGGTCAAAGGAGCGAATTCCGAAATCTTTGACCACTACGCCTTCCGGCATTTTCCGGTTCTCCAGGGCGCGAACCACTTCGACCCCGAAAGCATCGTCACCGAGAAAGATGTTGCCTATGCCGGCCACAAGAATTCGCGAGGCCGTTACGGTCATGCCGAAGCTCCGTCATCGGCGTCAACTGGCTCGACTTCTTCGGGAGAAAAGAAAAAACGGTGTCCGGGCTGGCGCATCATACCGAACTCGCGGCCCGGGTCATCTTCAACAACAACCGCGAAATGAATTTGATCGTCGAAATCCTGCTCGATGGCTTCGATGACGGCCACTTTCCCTTCGAGGGCCATGTCCATTATATCCGCGGTCTTTTGCGGCCATAGCCGGACGCGGCTTCCCGCGCGGAGTTCGACTCCGAAAACTCTAACGCTTTCCGGCGCAATCTTCTCGGCAAGCGGATCCCATTCGCCGTTCATGATTCTTCCCGCGTTTCGTCTTCCTGGACTCGACGCATGCCGCGAATAGCGCCGTGAATCTTCATCCAGTGATCTTCGGGCAAGACTTCGGTGCGCTCCAGGATTTGGCGCGCATGCTCATCGCCGTTACGCATTACTTCTTTTTCTTCGTCGCTCAAAGTCATCACTCGCAAGGCCAGCATTTCGTCCATTTCGGTGCCATCGAAGAAATCGCCGGCGCTTTCAGGAGCGATCTGCGGATAGTCATACAGAATGATGGGCGATGACAACATCATCGAACGCGCGCCTTCTTCGCCAACCAGCACGGGAAATGCTCCGGCGTTTTTACATGAGGCAGCGGCGGCTCGTAATTCTTCCGGAGGGTCGAGCAGCGATAGGAATTCGCCGTCTCGAACACCGAGAAGCATATGCGCCGAAACCATGGATCGCAAAAGCATCGCGCTTCGCACTGCGCCATCGGAACTGGATACAGGAGTGGTATTCAGAAGTTCTAAATGCAGTTTGTAGATTCCATCGCTCACCAGGTCCGCATGTATTGAAAGACTGGCTTGAAGAACTTCCAGGCCGGCGACGTTGTGCGCATCCCGAAGCGCCAAATTCAGGGAGGTTATGTCGCCGAGGCGGTCTAAAGCCATATCACTTTGATCGGACCAGCGTTCAACGCCCTGCTCCCAACTCTCGTGCGTCGGTATGAATTGCAAGAAGTTCACGCGAATGTCGAGCTTCGTTTCACTATTCCCGCGCACCAGGCACTCAGTCACCATCCGGCAGGGTTCGATGGGCCGTTGCGATTCCGCCCACTCGCGAGGGTAAAGGGTTCCGAAATTCCATCGCTGTTGATTCTTGGTGGAACACGGCCGGTAAGGATACAGAATATATCCCTCGTACAAAACCGCTTTTGCAATTTTCTCGACCGAGGCGAAGTTCATACCTTCACCTCTTCTTCGGCGGCGATTAAGCGCTCAATCGCTTCTTCCCATGTGGGCAAACCATGCTGAACTTTGTACCGGTAGAGGCGCTCAAAGGCTTCCCGTTGCAGGCAAAGCCAGGCAGAGTTCGGGTAATGCATATCCATCATCTTGCGCCAGGTGGCGACCGGCAGACGATAGTTCGCTTCCCGGTCCCATGGAATTTGCGTGGCCTGTAAAGCACCGTCACTATCGCTGTAAAAAACTGTTCCGCTGAACATTAAACACAATGGAACCTCGCCGGCTTCGAGCGCATGAAAATATTTCGTAGCAGCCACGTTAAAATCAAAGGTGCAGGGCAACTGAAGATCAATCAACGTGCTCCCTGAAAAACCCGGCACCGAGAAACCGGTATTCATCCAGAGAAACGGACGTACAGTACGTCCC
The DNA here is from genome assembly GCA_050746185.1 of Terriglobales bacterium. Lineage (GTDB taxonomy): Bacteria > Acidobacteriota > Terriglobia > Terriglobales > Acidobacteriaceae > PALSA-188. The sequence goes on from JBOGLA010000035.1 coordinate 24,427, forward strand.
CAACGCTCGGGCTCTCCGAAGAGGTCTTTCAGGTCTTCCTTTTCTTCTGATTCGTAACGGCGGCGGCCGGGCTCAATCTGCACCTGACAGCGCAGGCTCAGTGAATGAATCTTCTGTTCGGCAGGCTGGTTGGAAATCTTCAACTTGAGCGCGAGTAAGGGCGTCGCCGAATACATCACCGCTTCGGATGATTCGATTTTAAATTGGAGGTCAGGCACTCACGACCTCCGTCGCCACGCCGCATTTTCTTTTGAGCGCGGTGAAAAAGTTCTTAATTTCTTTCCAGACCTCGGTTCCCCCCGAGAGTCCGCGCCAATTGGAGCGGATGAGACCCACCAGGCGGTAACATTCATCAATGGGGACCAGAAAATAGTCGGCGGAAGCTCCAACCCGGTTTACCAAAAGAGCCTCGACATCCGATTCCATTTTTTGCAACGCGGGATTCTCAGCCTGGAGATCCGACCAGGCATCGAGACTGAGAAGCGATTCGGTAGCGCCGGCTGGGCTGGGGTACATGGCAATGACATGGCCGCTGGGGCTATCGCGAAAGAAAAACGCCAGATTGATGGGAAGCATGAGCGATTCCCATTGCTCGTCCGTTATTTGAAAGTTGGCGAGCAACCGGCAGCGTCGCGGCACCCGGCGATAACGGCCATCCGACTGGCCGCTGAAGAGAATCGCGCAAGGATCGCATGCGCATTGAATCCGGCGCGTGGAAAGTTCCAGCAGATGCGGATGCTCTTCCGCCAATATTGCGCTGCACAATTCGCAACGTTCGGCGTTTGTCCGGGGACGGGCGAATTTGCGCAGCACGGCAAACGCACTCTCGCGCTCCAACCCGTTCGTGGGCCCATTGCTCATCGGAGATTGACTCTACGCCGGCGGCATCTCCGGCATTCGCGGGTCAATCGGCCTTCGACTATCGGGATTGATTCCGGTGGAATCTCGCGACGTTCGGCCGGTTCCTTTGCGACCGGGCTCTGTATCATGCTTGCACCAGTCTTCTCCGCGGTGCGTTCCCGGCGTGTGCGACGGAGAATCCGGAGTTGTATCTTGAATGGCCATAATTCCTCCTCGAATTATTTCAACGTGACCAGCTGCGCGGGACGCGAGTGCTCCACTTCCTCAATAGTGATTTCCAAAGCATCCGGCGCAGCCTGGTAAATTGCCTCTTCAACTTCTTTTCTCAATGCTGACGGCGACGCAGAGTGACAACCGCCGCCGCTGGCGCCGTGGACTCTCAGTCGGATCACTCCGTCCTCTATGCCGAGCAGTTCTGCGTCGGCGCTCTGCTGCTGAAGAGCGGGACGCATTTTCTCCACCGCATGCAACACTCGAGTTTCCATGTCATCAGGATGGAGCTCATGCAACAAGAGCAAACTGGAAACCAGATCATCCTGAAGAAATTCCTCCACCAGACGGTCGCCGTCCGGGCTGTGCGAAGTAATCTCCAGCAACTTTTGCAAACCTGCGCCGTGAAGCTCCATGACTGATTGCATTAGCTCGACGGCGATGGCGTGCAGGTGAGGATCGTCGGCGCGCTCCAGTGTGCGAACCAGCTCTTCAATTCGCTCCGTGCGCGCCTGGAATTCGAGTTTTTGAGACATTCGCCGATGCGCTCCTAGTGTCCCGCAACCCCGAACATCGGGGAATGGCGGGTCTCGAGCACTTTGCCATTTCCCAAGAACATGTGCACGCCGCAAGGCAGGCAAGGATCGAAACTGCGCACGGTTCGCATAATATCAATTCCCTTGAATTTGTCGGGACCATTCTCCTCGAAGATTGGCGTATTTTGCACCGCATCTTCGTATGGGCCAGGCGTGCCGTAGATGTCGCGGGGATTCGCGTTCCACGGAGTCGGCGGATATGGGTGATAGTTCGCGATCTTACCCTCGCGAATGACCACGTGATGCGAGAGCACGCCGCGAACTGCCTCGTGGAATCCGCAGCCGATCGCCTCTTCCGGCACGGTGAAATCGGACCACGTCTTGGTACGTCCGGCGCGCAATTCTCCCAATGCCTTCTCAACAAAATGCAATGCGGTCGCAGCGGCGTATGCCTGGAAATAAGTTCGAGCGCGGTCGCGTTCGATGGCATTACTCCACTTGGGAATCTTCCATTCAAATTCGGCTTCGGGTAGAAGCGCGGTTTTCGGAAGATTGATTTTTACGCTCGTCCCAGTGGCCTTGACGTACCCAATGTCCACCAGTCCCGACAATGCCGTGGACCAAAGCCTGGCAATTGGGCCGCCGCCGGTATCGAGCGCGAGGTGGTCGCCGGTGCGCTTATCGAGCCAGCGTGGCGACATGACCCACGTGTAGTTGCCCTTGAAATCGCGTTTCTGCGGACGCGGAAGCGTGGTTTGATTCCATGGGTGTTTCCGGTCCACCGGATTGCCGAGCGGGTCTCTCTTAACGAAAATTTCGGAATCCTGCCAGTCGTTATAGTACGAACTCCCAAGCAGAATTCGGATGTTGAGGTTGATGTCAACCAGATCATTGGTGACGAGTTTGCCGTCAACCACCACGCCCGGGGTCACAAACATCTTTCGTCCCCACTCCGACATGTGCCGGTAATCGTAGTCGCAATGATCGGGGTCATTGTAAGATCCCCAGCAGCCAAGCAGGATTCGCCGCTGCCCAACCTTTTCGTAACCTGGCAGCGCCTCGTAGAAGAAATCAAAAAGATCGTCGTGCAGCGGAACCACCTTCTTCATGAACTCGACGTATTTCATCAAGCGCACAAGATAATCGGTGAAGAGCTGAATGGTCGCCACCGTGCCGACTCCGCCCGGGTACAACGTAGAAGGATGGACGTGACGGCCCTCCATGAGGCAAAACATTTCGCGCGTCATTCGGCTCATAGCCAAAGTCTCACGATAGAATTCGCCGGTAAACGGATTGAGCGCCTTCATGATGTCGGCGATAGTCTTGTACCCATGTTTGCCGGCGTTCGGGCACGCCTTTTTTTGTGCTTTCTCCCACACGCCCGGGTTGGTCTCTTTTACCATCTGCTCGCAGAAATCAACGCCGACCAGATTGTCCTGAAATATGTTGTGGTCGAACATGTACTCGGCAGCCTCGCCGAGATTGACGATCCATTCGCCCAATGCCGGCGGCCTCACGCCAAACGCCATATTCTGCGCGTAGCAAGCGCAAGTAGCGTGATTGTCGCCGCAGATTCCGCAAATACGGCTGGTAATGAAATGAGCATCTCTCGGATCTTTGCCCTTCATAAAAATGCTGTAGCCGCGGAAGATGGACGACGTGCTGTAACATTCCGCTACTTCGTGATTTTCAAAATCAATTTTGGTAAAGATTCCGAGGCTGCCTACAATCCGGGTGATTGGATCCCAATTCATCTCGACGAGATTCCGCTTCTTGGTGGGAGTGTGCGGCATTGCTTGAGTTGTCGTGCCCATTGAAATTGATCCTTTCGATTAATGTATTTCGGGTTGATAACCGGTGGTGAGGGCCGGACCGCGATGCCGCCACTTGGGTTCTTTATTGACCGTAGTGTTAGTAATGCTGCGCAGGGCGCGAATCATGCTGCCATATTTCCCTATCGCAAAAGTTGACAACCTTGCCCCCGGCGGCTCATCCATGAACGGCATGAATTTGTCGGGGAAGCCTGGCATCGTGCATCCGATACAGATGCCTCCAACATTGGGGCATCCTCCTATGCCGCGCATCCACCCTCGCTTGGTGACGTTGCAATTGACGACCGGACCCCAGCAGCCCATTTTTACCAGGCACTTGGGGGAACCGTATTCGAGGGCGAAATCGCCCTGTTCGTAATACGAACCCCGGTCGCAACCTTCGTGCACGGTTTTTCCGAACAGCCACGTGGGACGAAGTTGATCGTCGAGCGGAATCATTGGCGCGAGCCCCGCGACCTGATAGAGAAGATATAAAACTGTTTCCATGAAGTTATCAGGTTGTACCGGGCATCCCGGTACGTTGATGATCGGGAGACCAGCTTTGGAGCGCCATTTCCATCCCAGATAATCGGCCAGTCCCATGCAGCCCGTAGGATTTCCCGCCATAGCGTGGATGCCGCCATACGTCGCGCACGTGCCCGCGCCGATAACGGCGATTGCCTTCGGCGCCAGGCGATCAATCCATTCACACGTGGTGATAGGCTGGCCCGTGACTGGGTTCGTACCCATCGCGGCCCAGTAGCCCTCGCGTTTGATCTTCTCGTTGGGGATGGAGCCCTCAACCACCAAAACAAATGGATCAAGCTTCCCTTCCTCCGCCTGATAGAAATATTTCATGAAGTCGTCGCCCACTTCATAGGCAAGAACGGGATTATGTAAATGAACCTTCGGCAGTCCCGGAATCGCGCCCAGCAGAACATCTTCGATGCTGGGCTGTTCCGCGGCAGTCACTGAGACAGAGTCGCCGTCGCAACCCAGACCAGCGGTAATCCAGACAATGTGAACTTCTTTCACGGGCGACGGCCGCGCGACTTTCGAAATGGGAGTTGCTTCGGCAGGCATGAGTGATGACCTCCTTACCTTTCTATGATGACAAAGGTTTGTGCTCGCAACTGTTTGGACGCACTCCTTCGACTGCAACGTGCGTTTTGGCTCATTGCTTGCTGGAATTGAAAGAAGAAGCAGAAAGGGATTGCGCTACATCTTACTTGGGGACGATCATTGGAGAACTGCGTCAAAGGTCTTGCAAACATTGACGACCAGATTTCAAGCTCGTAACTCAAGGAGTCTATACTGCCGTGTCTGAGGAAAACGTCCCCTTAGATCGAAAATGCAGTATCAACCATTCCGGAAATACAGTATTGACTGTATGTCAGCAAATTCTGGGTAGTTGTTCGCCGAACATCACATCCAGAACCCTCGTACCGCCAATTTCAGTCTTCATCAATACCATTCCCTGGTGCTCGCCAACCACTTCGCCGATAATTGCAGCATCGCGCCCCAGGGCGTGCTGCCGCATGTCCCGTAGTATTTCTTCAGCTGCCTCAGTAGCGACAATGGCGACGAGCTTTCCTTCATTCGCCACATAAAGAGGATCGAGGCCGAGAATCTCGCAGGCGCCTTTCACGGTTTCACGAAAAGGAATGGACTGCTCAACAAGTTTCATGCCCACCTGGGAGCGGCCCGCGATTTCGTTCAGCGTGGTGGCAACTCCTCCACGAGTTGGATCGCGGAGACAATGGATATTTTCGGAACCCCCATTCATCATTGCCGCGACCAGACCGTGCAAGGGGGCGCAATCGCTTTCAATCGTCCCTTCAAACTCCAGGTTCTCGCGTTGGGACATGATCGCCATTCCATGATCGCCGATGAACCCGCTGACGATAATCTTGTCGCCAGGAATGGCCCGGTCGGCGGAAATATTGACGCGGCCTTCGACAACCCCGATGCCGGTGGTGGTAATGAAAATCTTGTCGCCTTTGCCGCGGTTCACTACTTTGGTGTCGCCGGTGACAAGCTGGACGGCGGCCTCTTGCGCGGCATCGCGCATGGATTCCACCACCCGCCGCAATTCATCGGAGGGCAGTCCCTCTTCCAGAATGAACGCTGCGGCGAGATAAAGCGGACGCGCGCCGCTCATGGCCAAATCATTCACCGTCCCATTCACCGCGAGGCGGCCGATGTCGCCGCCGGGGAAAAAGATTGGAGTGACTACGAAGGAGTCTGTAGTAAACGCCAATCTCGATCCATTGATTTGCAAAACCGCCTGATCGTCAAGTTTGTCGAGAATTGGATTCGCGAATGCGGGAAGGAATATTTTGTCAATCAACTCGGCCGTCAGCTTGCCGCCGCTGCCATGTCCCAGCACAATGTTCTTGTGCTCAAAAATTGGGATTGGGCACGAGCCGAATACTAAAGTTGATTCGCCCACTACTTATGCGCTCCTTCGTACGCCTTCAGGCATCCGTATGCCCTTTCAAGTCTTTCTCCTTCGATACGCCTCAAATGACGTCCTCTTCGCCCAACGCTACGTGCGTCAAATCCCACAGGATGTGGAGCAACGCCACGTGTGACTCTTGAATCCTGTGAATGCTGTAGCTGGGCACGGTGAAGCAATACTCGGCAGCATCCTTCATGCGGCCACCGTCCCGACCGGAGAAAGCAATCGTCAGCATGCCCTTGCGCCGCGCCGATTCCAGCGCATAAATAAGGTTGGGAGAATTTCCGCTGGTCGAAATGGCGACTGCCATGTCGCCGCTCTGGCCCCAAAGGTCAATCTGATCCACGAATACACGCGCAAAATCTTTATCATTCGAGATTGCGGTAAGGACCGGAATTTGGCTTACCAAATCGAAAGCCGGTAGAGCGCGTCTCTTCTCGATGATGGGATGAACAAATTCCACGGCAATATGCTGCGCGTCACATGCGCTGCCTCCATTGCCCATTACCCAGAGGCGGCGGCCGTCGCGAAATCGCTCCGCCATCTTTTGGCTCAGGACACCAATGATGTCCGCGTACTTCTCAAAGAAAAGCTGCTTGATCTCGACCGATTCCTTGCACTTGCGCATTACTTTCTCGCGCCATGCCGGATCGATTACAGAATCGCTAATTTGGCTTGCCGCCGGAGCACCGACATAACTCATGCCGCACCCCCCAGCGATATCGCCATCGCGGCTTCTTCTTCTTTTTCTTTGCTCTTTTCTTTTTCTTTTTTCAGATGCCGGCCGTAAGCGTAATACGCTGCGCACGCACCTTCCGCGGAAACCATCGTCGCTCCCAGCGGCCGCTGCGGAGTGCACAGCGTCCCAAACGCCGCACAATCGTGCGGCTTCTTGATGCCTCTCAGGATCTGGCCGCTTATGCATATCTCCGGTTCCTGCGTATCAATCTCTTTTACGTCGAATAGTTTTTCGGCATCGTGATCTTTGAATTCCCAGCGCAGCTTGTAACCGCTCTTGGGAATCGTGCCCACCCCGCGCCACCTTCTGTCTCCAATTTCAAAAACGCTCGAGACCAGTTTTTGTGCGGGAATATTGCCATCTCGATGCAGAATTCGCGAATACTGATTCTCCACCTCTGCGCGCCCAGTTTCGAGCTGACGAATTGTCATCAAAGTTCCCTGTAGAATGTCCAGCGGTTCAAACCCCGTGATCACGATTGGGACCTTGAAGCGCGCGCTGAGCGGCTCATACTCGCGATAGCCCATGATGGCGCATACGTGCCCCGGACCTAGGAATCCTTGGACTCGATTGAGAGGAGATTGCAGAATCGCGGCAATCGCAGGCGGCACCAGCACATGTGAAACTAAAATCGAAACGTTCTTCACGCCTTCCTGACGGGCGCGCCACACCAGCATGGCATTGGCGGGAGCGGTAGTCTCAAAACCGATGGCAAAGAAAACGACTCTTTTGTCAGGATTTCCGCGGGCGATTTTGAGGCAGTCCAGCGGGGAGTAAACGACGCGTACATCACCGCCTTGCGATTTGATGGCAAACAGATCGCCATTCGAGCCCGGCACCCGAAGCATGTCGCCGAACGAACAAAAAATTACGTCTGAACGTTGAGCGATCGCATGCGCCTTATCAATCATTTCAAGCGGAGTGACACAAACCGGGCATCCCGGGCCATGGACCAGCTCAACCCCTTCGGGAAGCAGGTGGTCAACGCCATGTTTCACGATCGAGTGGGTCTGCCCGCCACAAACTTCCATGATGACCCAGGGCTTCGTTTGTATGCGGTGTATTTCATCCACCAATTTGCGCGCGATGTTTCCGTCGCGATATTCATCAAGATATTTCACGGTTCCTCCTTCCGCGACCCGATCTCCTCTACCACGGGAGCTTCGAGTTCCGTGAGTTGATCCATTTCCTTTAACAGGTCGTAGGTTCGGTGCGCTTCTTCTTCATCTACCTTGCTGATGGCAAAGCCCACATGCACCAGAACGTATTCGCCGATTTTTGTGTCCGGCACATATTCGAGGCAGGCCTCGCGGACGATGCCGCCAAACTGCACCTTAGCCATCTTCATCCCGCCTTTGTCAAATGACTCGACAACTTTACCGGGAATTGCCAGGCACATTGGAATCTCCGTTCCGCAGAATTTCGTTTGCTATCACCGCTTGCCCCAAAGAAATGCCTCCGTCGTTCGCCGGAACGGTCGAGTGCAGAAAGACTTCAAACCCTGTTTCACGCAGCCAACGCACGGAGCGATCCAATAAATAAACATTCTGAAAAGTTCCGCCGCTCAGGCAAATCCGGTTCAGTTTCTCCTGATGACGAATACGACGGCACACTTCTACGATCCCTCTAGCGACAGTGTTGTGAAAACGAGAGGATATATACGACGGCATTTTCGACTGCTTCAGGTCTTGCACAATGCCTTCGATCACCGGCCGAAAATCAATCTGCGCCGGATCACCGCTGCTGACATCAAAAGGATACTCCTGATTCACGCCGCCGGCCGCAATCGCCTCAAGTTCAATGGCCGCTTGTCCCTCGAAATTGACCTGATGCCGCAAGCCGATGATGGACGCGACAGCGTCAAACAACCGGCCGCAAGAAGATGTACCAATGCTATTGATGCCGCGAGAGAGCATAGCGTCTACCACGGCAAATTGTTTTTCGGGGATGGATTTCAAAAGACCTGACGCTTGAGGCAAGTAGGAAGAGCCAAACGTTTCTCTGAGATAGCTCATAGCTGCCCGCCAGGGCTGGCGCACGGCGGCGTCTCCGCCGGGGAGCGGAATATACCGGAAGTGCGCGTGGCGGGTGAAATCGGTGAAATCAGCCACCAGGAACTCTCCTCCCCAAATCTGCCCATCGGTGCCGTACCCGGTTCCGTCAAAGGCGACGCCAATAACTCTCCCTTGCAGATGGTTTTCCGCCATGCAACTCGCGACGTGCGCGTGGTGATGTTGAACCCCAATTTTGCGCTGGATAGGCAGGGTCTGGGCAAGCCGCGAGCTCATATAACGGGGGTGGAGATCATATGCAACTGCCTGCGGCTCAACCCGAAACAGTTTTTTTAAGTTTTCCAGAGTCTCCTGAAAAAATTGTAGCGTTTCATAATTCTCAAGATCGCCAATGTGCTGGCTGAGAATGGCGTAATGGCTCTTGGTGAGGCAAAATGTGTTTTTTAACTCCGCCCCGCAAGCCAGAACTTCCTGCAATGCAATTCCCAGGTCAACCGGCTGAGGAACATATCCGCGAGACCGGCGCAATACGCGCTCTCGTCCCTCAAAGGTGCGCACGACGGAGTCGTCCACGCGCATGTAAATATCGCGATTATGAAGAACGAACCAGTCGGCCACGGGCTTCAACTGCCGCAGTGCTTCCTCGTTGGATGTAACGATTGGCTCTTCGCTGATATTTCCGCTGGTCATTACCAGCGCCGAAAACGCGGGGGCTTTGTCCGCTGACTCTCCAAATAACAAATAATGAAGTGGCGTGTATGGCAGCATCACGCCGATGGTGTTATTTCCCGGAGATACTCTATCGGAAATCGAACTGTTCGCACCCCGTGGGAGCACAACAATCGGCCGACGCAAATCGTGAAGGGCGGCGCGGTCTCCCTTGGAGACTTCGCAAAACTTTTCGACCGCGTCAACGTCTCTCGCCATCAATGCGAAAGGCTTGTCGCTCCTGCGCTTCCGCTCCCGCAACCGCTCCACTGCCTCATCATTCTCGGCATCGCATGCGAGAAAGAAGCCGCCCAATCCCTTTATGGCGACGATCATTCCCTGATGCAAAAGCTCGCGGACCCGGCGAAGAATTTCGGCCGAGCACGCGGCATCGAAATCGGGCGTCGCGGAATCCCCGCTTCTCACCAGCGCCAATGACGGGCCGCAGTCCGCACAGGCGTTCGGTTGGGCATGAAAGCGGCGGTTGGCGGGATCTTCGTATTCCCGGCGGCAAGGTTCACACATTTCAAACACCGCCATGGTTGTTTTCGGACGGTCATACGGAATGTCTTTCACTATCGTGTAGCGCGGGCCGCAATTAGTGCAATTCGTAAATGGATAGAGGAACCGCCGGTTCCGCGCATCGCCGAATTCCCGTTGGCAATCCGCGCAAGTCGCCACGTCGGGCGATACCAGAGAAAACTCTCGCGGGTCTTCATGGCTTTCGCGGATGGAGAAATCAATAGCGCCACATGAATCCACATCCGCGATGTCAATTGTTTGAATGTCGGAGAGAGGCGGTGCTTTCGTCCGCAATGAGTGAAGGAACTGCTGAATGTCCTGGTCTGAACCCTCAACCTCAATCGTGACACCTGCTGAAGAATTCAGTACATAGCCGGAAAGGTGAAGGTTCTGCGCGAGGTTATATACGAAAGGACGAAAGCCCACTCCCTGCACGATTCCGGTCACCCGAATCTGCTTACGCACCGGCAAGGTAGGAGGGATAGCCACCATGGCGAGATCGGAAGGCGCTCTGAACTTGATTATACGCACTGGAAACGGCGCAGAAGATTGGCGCATGCCAATTCAGAGCTGTGCCTGATAAAAACGTCACCACTTGTTGCAGCAGATCTCCAGAACCGAAAACACCTTGACTCGCATCCATAACCTCCGTGAGAACGCCTTGCGATGAAGGTGTGGTGCGGTCGGCACGTGCCGAGGTTCCGTGCAGGCAGGAGGCGAGAGTGTGGATTCTCATTGCGACCATTCTCGGCTCCAGCATGGCGTTCATTGATAGCACGGTGGTCAATGTCGCGCTCCCCGCGCTCCAGGCTGCCTTTCACGCAACCATGGTGGATGTGCAATGGGTGGTCGAATCATACGGACTCTGTCTGGGTGCGTTGATTCTGGTCGGCGGCTCGCTCGGCGACCTGTTCGGCCGCCGTTTGATATTCATGGTTGGGGTGGCGATTTTCGCGGCCGCGTCCGCGGGCTGCGGCGGAGCCTCGAACATTACTCACTTGATTATCGCTAGAAGCATTCAAGGGTTCGGGGCTGCACTCCTGGTGCCGGGCAGCCTTTCAATTATCAGTACCTCCTTCGACCAAAGGAGCCGCGGACAGGCTATCGGCACCTGGTCAGGCTTTACCGCCATTACTACCGCCATCGGTCCCATCCTTGGCGGCTGGCTGGTTCAGCATGCTTCCTGGAGGTGGGTATTCTTCATCAATCTTCCGCTGGCCGCCACCGTGATAGCCATTTCAGTTTGGCGAATCCCCGAGAGCCGCGGCAACGCTACAAGTCGCGTGGATTGGCTGGGAGCGCTCCTCGCCACCGTCGGGCTGGGAGCTCTGGTTTATGGATTTCTCGAATCGGTCAGTCTGGGGTGGAGAGATCCTTTGGTTTTCGGTAGCTTAATCGCCGGCTTCATCTGCCTCGCCACATTCGGATTCGCCGAATACCGCATCAGGGGGCCGATGGTCCCGCTTACGCTCTTCGAGTCTCACAGCTTCAGCGGCGCGAACCTGCTTACATTATTTCTCTATGCCGCTATTGGAATTTTCTTTTTCCTGTTCCCATTGAACCTGATTCAGGTGCAGGGATACTCTCCGACCGCGGCCGGTGCCGCCGTCCTTCCCTTGATTTTGCTTATGTTCTTTCTCTCCCGCTGGTCTGGCGGACTTGTCGCCCGCTATGGCCCAAGACGCCCACTGATCGTTGGCCCCCTCATTGCCGCATTGGGTTTCGTTCTGTTCGCCGTGCCCTCCATCACTGACAACTACTGGAAGGCATTTTTCCCCGCGGTGATTGTTCTGGGGTTTGGCATGACGGTCACCGTAGCTCCTCTCACCACGGTCGTTATGAATTCGGTAAATCAAGACCGGGTCGGCGTGGCTTCTGGAGTCAACAACGCGGTGGCACGCGTAGCGGGTGTACTTGCAATTGCGGTTCTCGGGATTGTGATGGTAAAGGCTTTTGATTCGAGCCTAAGCGACGCCTTGTCTCATCTCTCGCTGCCAACCGCCGTCCAGCAGGAGCTCCACGCAGGCGAGATCAAACTCGCAGGCTTGCAGCCGCCCTCGGGCCTCGGCCCCACTGCTGAAATCACCATCAGGAAATCCATTGGGATAGCATTCGTATTCGGATTCAGAATCGTCATGTTGATTTGCGCGGGCCTTTCTCTGGCCAGCACTGCGGTGGCGTGGCTCATGATTCCGAAAGAATCGTGATACGTTGCCTCTGGCGGTACGGAGAGTACCGGACCGCCAGAAACTTGTCTACGTCACTTAATGGTTGTCGCACGACTAAAGTTTTGCTGCGCCGGGGTGCAGGACGAGTCAAACCAGCGGCTTATATACACTTCGGCGTGCGCTTCGCCGCAGTAGTGCCGCGCCCCAGCGGCGCTTGCGGCTTCCGAGCTCCAGCGGTGAACGGTAAGATCAGAATCTCCACATCGAATCACGAACCAGTGAAGGGGATCGCTGGTTACGATTCCGCAAACTTCGCAGCGAAATTCCTGGAGGGTGGTCATTGTTTGTTTCTAAATATTCCTGCTGGCAACCTCACCCTGCGGCAACCGCGGGCGGCCCACTCGGCGTCAGCACCGTCAACTCGCCGACTTGTTCCCGCTTGACCTTACCGCGCAGGTGCGTCGCATGCTCCATCATCCAAATTTCCGGAATGATTTCGCCGACCAGGTGACCATGGCAGAATAAGCGCACCACCGAACTCTCGGAAACCACAATGCCAACCGCGTTGGTCACCGCGCTCATGTTCGCAGCGGCAATGTGACGGCTTCCAAGTCCGAGCGGAACGTCCACCTGCGCAGCGACGGCATCAAGGTAGCGGCAGGCGGAAATCACGATTCCGTTGCGATGCACGACGAACCCGCCATCCAGTTGCGATAATTCCTTGATCGTCCCGCGAAGGCTGGGGTTAGTGATGTGCCGCGAGGACTCCGGGTGCCCCGACAGCGGGTCCAAAATGAGCGGCCTCGATCTGGCCAGCACTTCATTCTCATCGCCAAGCATGAAAAGCGTACCCACGCGCCTTCCCTCTCGACCCTCGCGGGCAATTTCGACCGCCAGCTCAAGCAGCGACTCCAGAACTCCGGCATCGTACTGGCTTACCTGGCAGAGAATGCTCTCAAACATTCATCGCTCTCCTATGAGCGCGGGCAAATCAAGTTTGTCTTCTTTGTCTTCGGCGATGCGACGATGAAAATTAACCGACCGCAATCTCTTCATGTCTGGACTGTTCAGTTCCCTTCCTGGACGAGAACGAAGCCAAAGCACCTTTGACGATGACGTATAGCACAGGAATAAAAATTAGGTTAAGGATGGTGGAGAACAACATGCCGCCAACAATCGCCGTTCCCACCGAGTGTCGGCCCAGCTTGCCCGCGCCCGTGGCGAAATAGAGTGGCAAGACGCCCAGGATGAATGCAAAAGAAGTCATCAGAATGGGGCGTAGTCGCAACTCAGCCGCTTCAATCGCCGCGTCCGTTATCGAGCGCCCCCGCTCGATCAGCTGCTCCGCAAATTCCACGATCAGAATTGAGTTCTTCGCCGAGAGTCCGATCAACATTACCAGGCCGATTTGTACATAGACGTCATCCACCAGTCCGCGCATCGAGATGAATGACAGAGCGCCCAGCACCGCCATCGGAACCGCCAGCAATATAATGAAGGGCAGCACGAAGCTCTCGTATTGCGCCGACAGAGTCAGATACACCACCAGCAGACCGAGAGCGAAAATGATGATCGCCTTGCCTCCCGCTTCCACTTCCTCCTGTGCCAAGCCCGTCCAACTGTAGGACATGCCTTGCAGCATGTTCTGCTTGGCCAGTTCCTCCATCGCCTTGAGGCCTTGCGACGAGCTGTATCCCGGGGCTGCCGCTCCATCAATTTCGGCCGAGCGGAAGAGATTGTAATGATTGATTACCTGCGGCCCTGAAGTTTCTTTCAGAGACACAATGTTTCCCAGAGGCACCAGGCCATTGTTGTCGGAACGAACGTAGTATTGCCTCAAATCGCCGGCGTTCATGCGAAATGGCTGATCGGCCTGCACATAAACCCGGTACGACCGATTATTAAAGTCGAAATCATTCACGTACTCCGAGCCCATGTAAACACCGAGCGCCTGGGTCACCTGGCTGATCGGCACTCCCATCGCCTTGGCCTTTTCGCGATCAATTTGCACCAGCTCCTGTGGATCATTGGCGGTGAAGCTGGTGAATAGTCCACGCAGGTCGGGACGCTGATGGCTGGCCCCCACAATCTTGTGGGCGACGGCGTCCAGGTCTTGAAGGGTGTTGCGTCCGAGATCTTGCAGCTCAAACTGGAATCCGCCAAAACTTCCAATGCCTTGAATAGCAGGAGGCTCAAAAGCCACGACGATGGCGCCGGGCACGCCGAACAGCTTGGGTGAAACCCGGGCGACAATATCGCTCGCCGCGTGGCCTTTGCCCTTGCGTTCATCAATGGGCTTCAAAGGCGCGAATATGAGGCCGTAATTCGGCGCGCTGCCGCCGGAAAGCGAAAATCCGGGAACCGCGAAGGTCCCAAATACATCCGGATCGGCCCGCAAGACTTTTTCAGCTCGATTGCAGACTTCTGTCGTGTACGCCAGCGACGCCCCCGGCGGCGCCTGCACCACAACAATGAAATAGTTCTGATCCTCCTGCGGCACAAACCCGGTCGGCACATGGACGTACATATAGCCGGTAGCGGCCAGCCCTGCAAGGAACAAGACAATCATCAGGTACCGCAACTTCAATACTATCGATATCACTCGACCGTAGTAACGCCCGACGCCGTGAATGGCGTTATCAAGACCATGCGCAAACGCACGGTATCCACGGGAAAGAAATGAAATATGGGTCCAGTCCAGCACCGTATATTTATGCTCTTCGCCTCGCAGCAGAAGTGCAGCCAGAGCAGGAGACAAGGTCAGCGCATTAAAAAGCGAGATGGCAATTGAGAACGCGATGGTCAACGAGAATTGGCGATACAGAATTCCCGTAGTGCCCGGAAAGAATGACACCGGCACAAACACAGAAATCAGCACCAATGAAGTCGCGACCACGGCGCTGGCAACCTCTTTCATGGCAACGGAAGTTGCGGTATGAGAATCGGTACCGTCTTGCGTTATATGCCGTTGGGCATTTTCGATGACAACGATGGCGTCATCTACCACCAAACCCGTCGCAAGGGTAATCCCAAAAAGCGTTAACGAATTGATGGAAAAGTGGAACGCATTGATAAAGGCGAAGGTGCCGATCAGCGATACCGGGATGGTGACCGCCGGAATAATCGTCGCGCGCCAGTCCAGCAGGAACAGGAAGATCACAATAATGACGATGATTACCGCTTCGATCAGCGTGTAAATTACTTCTCTCACCGAGTCGCCGACCACGGTCGTGGTGTCGAACGCCACTACGTACTTGATGCCTGGAGGAAACGACTTTGACAGCTCTACCAGCTCCGCTTTGGCAGCCTTATCAACTTCCAGCGCGTTGGCATTCGAAAGCTGCTGGACGCCAACGCCGACCGCGAGATGACCGCTATACAAAAGATTGGTGTCGTAATTCTCCGCTCCGATTTCGGCCCGGCCCACGTCTTTGAGCTGAACAATCCCATTCGGAGTGTTCTTAAGAATGATATTTTCGAATTCTTTCGGATCCGACAGCCGTCCCACCACGCGCAAGGTGATCTGAAAAGTCTGTTTGGGATCGGCGGGCGGTCTGCCTAATTGGCCGGCGGGAATTTCGACGTTCTGCTCCTGCAAAGCAGAGACCACGTCGGCCGCGGTCAATTGCCGTGCGGCAAGCTTCGTCGGATCGAGCCAGATGCGCATGGCATACTTTCGCTCGCCGAAGATGATCACGTCGCCAACGCCCGGAATGCGCTTCAACGCGTCCTTGACATATACGTCCAGGTAATTGGAGATGTATTGGTTAGAAAGACTGTTGTCGGGTGAATAAAAACCAGCGGCAAATACAAAATTCGGGTTTGCCTTGGTGATGGTCACGCCCGTATTCTTTATTTCCTGCGGCAGCCGGCCTTGAGCCGTGGCTACGCGATTCTGAACGTCAACGGCGGCTATATTCAGGTCATACCCGGTGCGGAATGTAACGATGATATTGCTGGTACCGTCGTTCGAGCTGGTGGACGAAATATAGTGCATTCCCTGGACGCCATTAATCTGCTGTTCCAGCGGGATCGTGACCGCAGACTCCACTGTCTGCGCGTTCGCGCCAACATAATTGCTGGTGACGGTAACTTGCGGCGGCGCCAGAGCCGGATAGAGAGAGATCGGCAACAAAGGGATGGAAACCGCGCCCGCGAGAATAATCAGCAGCGCGCATACCGTCGCAAAAATCGGCCGCTCTATGAAGAAATCAACCAAAACCTTCTCCGTTAGCTAAGTGGTTTGACCGGCGCGCCGTCAATCAGGAACTGCGTGCCGGAGACTATGACTTTGTCCCCGGCGTTCAAGCCCGCGATAACGGCATAATCATTGCCGATGGTGTCTCCCAGCGTGACTGCGCGTTGCTTGGCCACCGTCCCATTGCCGGATGCTGTAGCCACGTAAACGAACGACTGGCCGCCAATGCGAGTCACGGCCAGCACCGGAACCGTCGGCGCCGGTGCTGTACTCCATATGACTCTCGCCTTGACCAGTTGTTGGTTCCTGAATCTATCCAGCGGACTATGCAGAGGCGCTTTCACCAGAATTCCCTGAAGCCCGTTGTCCACCTGCGGTGAAATGAAATCAATCTTCGTTTTTTCAATCGGCTTTCCGTCAGTGGTGACAATCTCCACGGGAAGGCCCATGCGGATATCCGACGCCTTCTCGGTCGGAATGTATACGTAAGCTTCCAGGTCTTTGTTCTCATCCACCGTCGTCAATAGAGTCTGCGCCGAAACGTAATCTCCAATATGAACTGGAATGTCGCCGACCACGCCCGCAAACGGCGCCGTCAAGGTGTAATAAGCCAGTTGACGGCGCGCCGTCGTGCTGGCAGCCTTGGCAGACTCCCAGTCAGCCTTCGAATTCTGGTAGTCCTGTTCCGCGATATCGAGGCTCTGTTTGCTGGTCACGCCTTCCTTGAAAAGAGCCCGCTGCCTCTGCACTTCCAACGCGTAGTAATCGTAAAGAGCCTTCTTTTGCGTTTCCGTACTCACCTGCTGATTAACCGTCGCCTCTTGTTTCAGGGGATCAATAATCATGAGGGTCTGTCCGGCCCGCACGTGATCGCCGGACTTCACGAGAATCCTCGTAAGTGTGCCGTCCACCTGCGGCTGTATGCTCGCCGACCGTCGCGACTTCACCGTAGCCACATACTCGTCCGATCGAGGCACCGGAGCCAGCGTCACCGTCTGCGTCTTTACCGGAAGCGGTTGCGGCGCAGGAGCCTTTTTCGCTTCTGTCTTGCCGCATCCGGAGGTCATCAAAACGCTCAAACCCAACAGGACGGAGCCTAAAATGGCTGCCGATTGTCTCATCTTGAACATCATTCACCATCCAAGTATTTATTCTAAGATGCCGCTCTCACTTCGGAGATTCAATATCTGTACTGAAAGGTATACAACCCGTGATGTCACGAGAGATCGTCGAGCAATAAGAAAGCAGGGCGGCCAACCTCTTTTGCAGCGATCTGCCCACAATCAGGCGTGGTGATGGAGAAGCATCCAGATACCGCCAAGGTGATGGAAAAGATGCATAACGAAGATCCCAAAAAATGGGGCCGTGAGATGAAGCCAAAATGGGATGCAGCTTCCGCAGCCTAAGCAAGGGCCTTTAACTGGCTGTAGCCGAAGGTTCACCCACCTTCGGAAATCCTCTGTTTTTCCGCCCTCCGAAGGTACAATCTTGAAATGCGGAGCTGTTTCGGGCTCATTATCCTGGGTTTGGCAACATGCGCGTTCGGGGCAGACGTCTCATCGAGCCAGCCGCTGCTTCCCTGCCGTTCTTCAATTTCAGGCAATCCAGCGCTCAACACGACGGATTGCAATCCGTCGAAGAAGGACCTGAAGGAAGCCAAAAACGCCTTCCGCAAAGGGCTCAAGCTGCAAAACCAGAAACAGCCGGAGGAAGCGTACGAGCAATTTGAAACCGCCGCGCGTCTGGCGCCGAGGAACGTGAATTACATCACCGCGCGCGAGCTCGCTCGCCAGCAGTTAGTTTTTGAACATCTCCAGGCGGGAAACGCAGAATTGCTGGACAGTAAGCAAGCGCAATCTTTGGACGATTTTCGAGCAGCTCTCCAGCTTGATCCCAAAAATGTGTTCGCGCAGCAGAGAGTGCGCGCCGCTCTCCGTCAATCATCTCCGGCCATCACCGGATCCATTCACCTCGTCGAAGAATCGCCGGAAATCCATGTTATGCCCGACCATGACAGGCTTGATTTTCACTACAAAGGCGATTCGCGCGGGCTGCTCACGCAGGTCGCCCAGGGATTCCGGGTTTCGGTCCAGATGGAAGATTCGGTGGTTTCGCGGCAGGTGCGCTTCGATATTACGAATGTAGATTTTTACACCGCGATGTCGGCTGCTTCAGCGGTCACGCACACATTTTGGACCCCGATGAGCCGCACCCAAATTCTGATTGCGGCGGACACTCCCGATAATCATCGCCAATACGATCGCATGGCGATGCGGTCGTTTTACATTCCCGGAATTTCTTCTCCCACCGATCTCACCAACGTCAGCAACGTCCTGCGCAACATTTTCGATATCAGATTGATTTCCCAGAACACCACGTCCGACATCCTCACTCTGCGCGCTCCCCAAAATACTCTGGACGCAGCCAGCGAGTTCATCGAGCATCTCGATGATTCCCGTCCAGAGGTGATGCTGGATGTCGAGATTTTCCAGATCAGCCACACCTTTATGCGGGACATCGGATTGGGGATTCCCACTGAATTCAAACTTTTTAACATTCCGGCCGCCGCGTTGGCAGGACTCGCGGGTCAAAACATCCAGACCCTCATCAATCAACTCATCGCCAGCGGCGGCATCAATCAGGCAAACAGCCAGAGTATTCAGGGCTTGCTCGCACAATTGCAGGGACAAGGGAATTCAATTTTCAGCCAGCCGCTTGCCACATTCGGAGGCGGGCTCACCTTCGAAGGCCTCAGCCTTGGAACGCTCACTGCGCAAGCCTCACTGAATGAAAGCTGGGTTAAGAATTTGCAGCATGCCACGTTGCGGGTGTCGCAAGGCGACAATGCCACGTTCCACCTGGGCGAGAGGTATCCGATTTTGAACGCGACTTTTGCGCCGATTTATAACACGCCCGCAATTTCCCAGGTACTGCAAAATAACAGCTTTCAGGCGCCGTTCCCTTCGTTCAGCTATGAAGATATTGGGTTGAGCATGAAAGCGAAGCCCATCATAAACAGCGATTCAAAGGTAAGTCTTGACCTGGAAATGCAACTGCGGTCGCTTGCCGGTCAGGCGGTGAATGGCGTGCCAATCATTGCCAACCGGGAATATAAAGGTAGCATCACGCTTGTAGACGGCCAGCCCGCGGTTGTGGCGGGAACGGTCTCGCGCAATGAGACTCGAACCATGAGTGGCTTGCCTGGATTGGGCTTCATCCCTGGCCTCAACAAAGTTGCGACCTCGAACACCAAGGAAGTGGACGACGACGAACTGATGGTCGTCATTACACCCCGCATTGTCCGGGCGCCGAGCCAGAACGAAAGCTCCGAGATTTGGATCGCGAAGTAGCTTTATTTCGCTGTTGATTCGGCCTTGCTTCCCTCTTGCGCCGCAAATTCCACCAGCTGTTTGAGCACTGCATAGGGAAGATTTCCAAGATTGCTGATACTTCTGCCATTGATGAATAACGTTGGTGTTCCGGTGACGTCCAGTGAATTCCCCAGTTCGACGGATCGTTCCACGCGGCCTGCGGTCGCAGTTTCGGCAGCGCACGCGGCAATCTTCGTGCCGTCCACTCCGGCCGCATCCGCCAGGGCCTTCAATTTGTCGTCAGCGTTCGCAGCCGTAATATCAGACTGCGCATCATAAACGCTCTGAATGAATTTCCAGAAGGCTGCATTCGAACTGTGGCCAACGCAGTCCGCGTAATCCGCGCCCTTCTCAGCCCAATCGTGCGACTGTAGCGGAAAGTTTTGAAAAATCAGTTTTGTGTCCTTCTCCTCAGACAATAGTCGTTCAATCTCCGGCTGCGCTTCTTTGCAGTGGGGACATTGCAGATCGCCGAACTCCACGATCGTCACCGGCGCGCGGGCAGGTCCGCGTGCAACCCCGCTCGCTTCTTTCTCCAGCTTGATGCGGGCCGCCGCGAAGGGATGACTTCCGAACGGAATGATATCTCCGGTGATGGCATGCTTGCCGTCTTCCGTCACATAAAACTGATTGGTTTGCAAGCCTTGCGGTGTAGTGATCACGACTACGACCTCCGCCAGGCCCTCGGCTTCCGACGGCTTGATGTCAGAAACCTTCCAGCTCAAATCCGGGTTATATCCAAACGTTTCATGCAGGAACGCATTGACCGTTTCTTCCGACGGCAAACGCGCTTCCCTCCCATGCGTACCAGTCGTCGTAGAATGGGATGACTCACTCCTGGCAGGTTTGCCTGCTGTCGTCTGCTGTGCTCGGGAAGCCGTTATTAACGCGAGGAATAGCAGGCAAGAAATCAACGTGCGTTGCATGGGTTCCTTCTCTTTCTAAACAGCTCCTAAAAGATTTCGGCAGATAAAGCGGAAAGAAGTCGCTCTTGTCGCAACTGGATATCTTACCTGAAGTTTCCCGGCAGCCTGTGGCCGCAGTCGCGCCATCATATATACCGCCTTACGTGAACTGCGTTCCCTGAACTGTCATCCCGGCGAAGCGAGGGGCTTTCCTTTATAAAAAGAGGGTTCGGCTGCTAGATGTCGGACTTGGCGGCAATCGGAAAGCGGCGTCCAGAACCGAAAGCTTTGGCTGAAATCTTTAACCCCGGCGCCGCCTGTTGCCGCTTGTATTCACTGCGCTCCACCATTCGAATCAACTTGCGCACCAGATCTATATCGAAGCTGTGTCCCGCCGCAATCTCTTCCGGAGATCGCGAGTCCTCCACATATTCTTCCAGCACCGTATCCAGCACTTCGTAGAGCGGCAGGCTGTCGCTGTCCTTTTGCCCGGGGCGCAACTCGGCAGATGGAGGCTTTTCAATCGTCGCCTGGGGAATTACGGGCCGCCGTGAATTGACATAGCGGCTCAGCCGGTAAACCAATGTCTTGGGGACGTCCGAAATCACGCCGAGCCCTCCCGCCATATCGCCGTACAGCGTACAGTATCCGACGCCTAACTCACTCTTGTTGCCGGTGCTCAGCACAATCGCTCCGAACTTATTTGACAATGCCATCAACAACGTTCCACGAGCCCGCGACTGGATATTTTCTTCCGTCTCATCCTCGCGGTAGCCGGAGAACACTTTCGCCAGCGTCTTCCGGTAATCCTCGAAAATATCGGTGATGCAGAACAGTTCGAAACGAATGCCGAGATTTTTCGCCAGAGTCTTTGCATCCTCGATGGATCCTTGAGAAGAATAGGGCCCCGGCATGCCGACGCCAATCACGTTGTCAGGACCAACCGCATCCGCCGCGATCACAGCCGTTAAAGCGGAATCAATTCCTCCGCTCAGGCCGACAATCACCCGCTGGAATCCGCACTTGCGCACATAGTCGCGAGTTCCGAGAACCAGCGCCGCATAAACGCTTGCCTCATCTCCGTCAACTTGCTCGTGGACTTCCCCGGTCAATTTTTCCGAATCGACAAATACCAGGTCTTCCTCGAATGACTTGCACTGGGCGATGACCTTTCCCGAACCATCCAATGCCATGCTGGACCCGTCAAAAACCAGGCTGTCATTGCCGCCCACCTGATTCACCATGACGACGGGAACCTTATAATGACGCGCCAACGCCGCGAGCATCTCGCGTCGCAGCTCGCGTTTTCCCATCCAAAATGGCGAAGCCGAAATGTTCAAAAGAGTATTTCCTCCCCCCTTTAACAGTGTCTCGACGGGATCAACCGTATAGAGCCTCTTATTCCAAAACTGTTTGTCATTCCACGCGTCCTCGCAAATGGTAAGCGCGATCCGGTTTCCAGAGAGAGGAAACAGACTCTGGCTGTTGGCGGGAGCGAAGTTCCGCATTTCGTCAAACACGTCGTATGTTGGAAGCAGCATCTTCGACTGGACGAACGCAATCTCGCCGTCCTTCAGCAGCGCCGCCGAGTTCATGACAGATTTGCCGGTTCCCGCCTTGGCAGCGGTAACCAGTCCGCAAATGACGACGATCCCTCGTGTTTCTTTGGCAATCCTCTCTGCCGTCTGGCGATTGTGCTGAACAAATGTGGGCCGCTCCACCAGGTCTCGTGGAGGGTATCCGCAGATCGAAAGTTCGGGAAATAAAATCACCTCCGCCGCCGATGCCTTCGCGCGCATTGAAAGTTCGGTGATCTTTGCAGCGTTGCCGCCAAAGTCGCCGACCGTAGGATTAATTTGTCCCAGCGCGATCTTCACCACTCAAGTGTAAAGGCGGAAAGCCAATGCGAGCAAAGAAGTACGCGTGGCGCAGCCGCCCCCGGCTGCGGTGTTTGATTTTTGTCGCGATGCCGGCGGCTAAGAACTGGAGTGCAGATCCGGCCCGGTTGTCGGCGGCGCAGACATCGGGGGCAGGGGCGAAGGCGCGCTTCGTCCCGGAGTATCGGGCTCTTCCTCACCAGGCCGGCGCAAGGTAGGCGCAGTGGCAGGACGGGTTGCGGGTCCGGCGCCCGCCTTCGCCACGCTGGTATCGAGGTTCACTTCTTTTTCTGTTCGCACAACTTTCTCTCCGGTCACCGTCATGGTTTCCACGCGCACCACTTCGTCGCCTACGAACCGCACGAAGTCCACGTCCTCCGGAGGCTGGCCGTAAATCCATTCCTCGTATTCCGTCTCTCCATCCTTCTCCCGTGTCTTGTGCGCGGCTCTGCCCTTCGAATAAATCACCATCTCGCGATCCATCCCTACCAGCACCCGATGGGCTTCGATTGCTTCCTTCACTTTCGGCGGAACAGTCTCAAG
The DNA here is from genome assembly GCA_050746185.1 of Terriglobales bacterium. Taxonomy (GTDB): domain Bacteria; phylum Acidobacteriota; class Terriglobia; order Terriglobales; family Acidobacteriaceae; genus PALSA-188. The sequence continues at coordinate 47,349 of JBOGLA010000035.1, forward strand.
GTAGGCTTGCAGGGCTGTCTTGGAGTCGAAGTCGAAGACCGGCGCCAGGAGGTTTTTCAGTTGGCGGGGATTCATATCTGGAACGTAGTGATCAAACAAAAGGTCCACATAAGTGCCACGCGGGTTGTTCTGGGGATCTCCGGGAGCGATAGGCATCTCTCCGCCTCCCGTTCCCACTGTAATATGCTGATACCACTTTAGCTTCTTTACCGGTCCGCCATTGATTTCGAAACGTATCCGGTCACCCCGAATTTCAATATGCGAAATCAGTGCGCGGTCGCCCGCTTTGACCGATGGACCCCACATTGCGATCAACTGGCGCAGTTGCTCTCCGCTGGGAGAAATTGCTCCATCCTTCAAGGTCAGTCCCATTTTACCCATGGGAAAAGCCGTGCGAATGTATACCGGATCAGCCGTGAAAGCGCTGATCAAATCCATCCGGGTCTGCTTTGACATGTGCGGCGCGGGTGGCTGCTTCGAGTCAGCTGTGAGCAAAGATGCCGCGAAGAAAAGAAGAACGATCGCAGGCGAGATGTTGCGGAACTTCATAAACCACCAGCCCGATTACCCTGATTATAGTCGGTTTTCGGGAGCGCGTTCCGGGATTTTAGTCGTCAGACAAGAAAAAGGCCCATCCTGAGATGGGCCTTTTCAGCACCGTATTCGCGGTTATTGGTAGGTGAAATTCAGATTGTCCAAAAAGACCGCATACGCATCTTGATTGCGATTGCCATCAATCTGGTAATTGATGGTGACCCCGTACCAGGAAGGATTCCCTGTGTAGGGGCTGTCGTATCGGTTTAAGGTGGCAGTCACGCCGTTCAAAGTGATGGATTGAAAAAGCAGATGATTATCCGAGGTCCGCTGCGCATGAAGAATAAGGTGATTCCAGGCGTTGCTGACGGGATTACACGGTATCCCGCTCGGCACCCATTTTTGGGCGGGATTACTCCAGGTATCCCATTCATGTCCGCCCGCGACTCGGCATTCATGTCCCCATGTGAATTGCAGCCCGTCCACAAACTGGTTGATATCGAATTCCAAGGCTTGAGAAACTTCGACATTTCCAACCCAGAAATACACGTCGTAAGTAAAATTGTGAAGACTGGGAACCAGGGTCTTATTGTAGTCGGGAAGGCCTTGGGTTGAATAATCTCCGATGAGGTGATTATTCCACAGGACGTCGGAAAACTTCTGTGAACTTGCCGTGCCGCCAATGTTTGTTTGCGTCGCGCTTCCACTCAACGAGGGAGAACCTACGCCGGGATTCCACCACCACGTCTCTTCCGGGCCGGTGGATTTGCATCCGCCGCAAATATTGTAGTTGAGGGAGGGCAGCAGAGCGTATCCAGTCCAGCCTCCGGACTTTTGTAAGTTGTAGAATGTCGTGCCGCCGCCGGTTCCTCCGGAAACCGTAACTCGCACCGGCGTTGACGCGGACCCCCCGCACTTATCCCACTCCTGAACGATAGTATTGTAAGTTCCTGGATTCAGGTTGATGTTGGTGTCGAGCGTCGAGCCGTTTGCCGAATAGGCGAGAGCGTTGTCGGCAGTGTAAATCCCCATCGCAGCCACGCCCTGCGCGCACGACGTACTTGCGCTCGCGACGAAGTGCGCCGGACTCGATACCGTGCTGTTCGCCGCCGGCGAACTCACCTGCACTCCGGGCTGGCCTCCGCCGGCCTTAACCGTCACATTCACCGGCATTGTGGATGACGAACCGCAGTTGTCCCACGCCTGGACGACCGTATTGTAAGTCCCCGGGTTGAGATTGACGTTAGCATCCAGGTTTGATCCGTTGACCTTGTAGGCAAGTTGATTCGGCCCTGAATAGATTCCCATTGCCGCTACACCCGAAGGGCAACTGGTAGCCGCCGACGCCACATAATGCGCGGGCGACGCAACGGTAGTATTGCTTACCGGTTGTGCAACTTGCACCCCGGAGGCCGATCCCCCAACCGTTATGGTGATGGGCGAAGTTGTGGATCCGTTGCAGTTGTCCCATTCTGTAACAATCACATGGTAAGTACCGGGACTGAAATTTAAATTCGTATCGAGTTTGGCGCCGTTCACCACGTATGCCAAAGAATTTGCAGTGGGGTAGATGCCCATCGCAGCTACGCCTTTGGAACACGAGGACGTCGCAGTCGCAACGAAATGAACCGGCGATGAAACGGTTGCACCGCTTCCCGGAGTTGATACGCCGACCCAGGCCGCCGCCCAAGTGGAAGTGAACAAAACAATGATGCAAAAGAGTACATAGGGGGTCTGAACTCTCATTTACCTTTCGTCTCCAGCCTTAAGTGATTGCGAAGCGGCGCGGTACAAATTAATAAGAAAGTAAAGGGATTCTACGGAGATGCTGGATTGGCTTCAACAAAAAAATACAGGAAATACGGTATTGTCACACTCGAAAGTGCATGAAGGCGCAATATCTAAGGTTAATCACTTAGCCGAATCTTCGTAGTCGGCGTAGTCGGCGCCAGCTCCGCGCGGGGAGAACGATTCAAGGTCAGTATTTGATTCAAACGGGACGGACAAAACGTAGCGGTGATAAATTACGAAAGGTTCAGCGCGCGCTTGATGGTCCCGCGCTCCTTTTGAATCTTGTCCTGCAACAAGGTGATGGAATAAATCAACTGCTCCGGCCTCGGCGGGCATCCGGGGACGTATATATCCACCGGAATGACTTGATTCACGCTTTGCACCAACGCATAATTTTGAAACACGCCGCCGGAAGTAGCGCAAGCTCCCATCGAGATCACCCACTTCGGCTCCGGCATCTGCTCCCACAATTGACGAATCACCGGAGCCATTTTGTTCGATACCCGCCCCGCAATAATCATGAGATCCGATTGCCGCGGCGACGGCCTGAACACTTCAGCACCAAAACGCGCGATATCAAATCGCGATGCCCCCATGGACATCATTTCAATTGCGCAGCAAGCCAATCCGAACGTCATTGGCCATATCGAATTCTTGCGCATCCAGTTGACCGTGTTATCCAGCGTGGTAAGCACGACGCCCTCGGGCGTGGAATTTCCGTAAGTGAGGTCGTGAACGACGCGCTTTCCGTTTTCTACCGAAACATAGGGGCCAAAATTATGATTGCTTTCCATATATTTATTGTAAATGATCCCATGGCCGTTACCGCCGCCCCGGAATCGTCACGTAGAGACAGCCGCCCCCGGCTGTCCCATTGAGCGACCTCAATTGTTATGAATTAACTAGACTTCCATCACGATCTTCCCAAACATCCGGCTCTTCTCCATGTACTCATGCGCGCCTCGAATTTCTTCCAACGAAAAAGTCCGATCCACGATTGGCTTCAGCCTTCCCGCAAAAATGTGACCCAGCACGCTGTGCAATTCGCCCATGGTTCCCATGAAACTTCCCAGAATTGACAACTGCCGCGAAAACAAAAATCTCAAATCCAAAGCTGCGTCGTACCCGGTCGTAGCTCCGCATGTGACCAGCGTGCCTCCGGTTTTAAGGCACTTCACGCTTTCGTCCCAAGTCGCCACGCCCACGTGCTCAATGACTATATCCACTCCTTCTTTATTTGTGATCTTTCTCACTGCTTCTGAAATCTTTTGCTTGTAGTGATTGATCCCGTAATCCGCGCCCAGTTCGGCTGCCCGTTCAAGCTTGTGCTCGTCTCCGGCCGTAGTGATGACCCGCGCGTGAAACAACTTCGCAACCTGAATCGCTGCAATTCCCACGCCCGAACTTGCTGCCAGCACCAGCACCGTCTGACCCGGAACAATATTCGCCCGTCCCACCAGCATGTGCCACGCTGTCGTAAAAACCAGAGGCACGCTGGCGGCATGGACAAAATCCAAATCGTCAGGAATGGGAATGACATTCACCGCCGGAACCGCGATCAGTTCGCAATCGCCGCCGTCCACCCGATTGCCAAGGACGGTAAATTCCCGGCACTTATTCTGCCGCCCCGAAGTGCAATACTCGCAGCGATTACAAAAAATCATCGGAGCCAGCAACACGCGTTGTCCCGCCCGGAAGCCGGTGACATATTCGCCGACCTCCGCAATCTCGCCCGCGACATCGCTGCCCAATATATGCGGAAGGCTTACCTTGCCGGTCCCTTTGCGAACCCACAAATCCAGATGATTCAGCGCGCATGCCCGCACGCGAATAAGAACCTGATCCTTGCGAGGCTTCGCATCGGCCACGTCTTCATACTGAAGAACTTCCGGCCCTCCAAACTCGTGTATGCGAACGGCTTTCATGGCTGTGAGTTCAATCTGGGTACGCTAACACAGTGGCCGCCGCCGCCGAGCCACCCATTGACATACTGAATCATCCGCGCGACGATACCTCTGACAGGCCGTTGTACCCACTGACATCGCAAACACAGCCCCGGCGTGCTGATCCGGGGCTTTTGCTTTGATCTGATAGCGTAGAGACGCAGCTTGCTACGTCTCATCTTGTAGAGCATCACGGAGCACTCATGCCCACCCTCGGATTCATCGAATACAAAGACGCGAGCCCCGAAGTCCGCGCCGTTTACGACGACATCATGGCCACCCGCAACGTGGACTGGATCAATAATTTCTGGAAGGCTCTCGCCCACGACCCTGCGACGCTGAAGCGCACCTGGGAGGACATTAAACAGATCATGGCCCCGGGCGCGCTCGATCCGCTGGTCAAGGAACTGATCTACGTTGCCGTGAGCGTGAGCAACCAATGCGGATACTGTATCGCTTCCCACACTGCATCGGCGCGCAAGAAAGGCATGACCGGCGAAATGTTCAAAGAATTAATGGCCGTGGTCGGCATGGCCAACGAGACAAACCGCCTGAGCGCCGGTTATCAAATCGAAATTGACGATCAGTTCAAGGTTTAAAATAGACTCCAATGCCGCACACCTTCACCACTGCGTATATCGAAGACTCACTCAGCCTTTTCCACTATTACAAGAAGCTTGCCGAGCGTGCCATGGATCAGGTTCACGATGCCGATCTGTTCGTCGCGCTAGACCAGGAATCCAATAGCATTGCCCTTATCGTGAAGCATATGGCCGGCAACATGCGTTCGCGATGGACTGACTTCCTGACCACCGACGGCGAAAAGCCGGACCGCAACCGCGACGGCGAATTTAAAGATCCGCCACCCACCCGCGCGGCATTAAAACTTTTGTGGGACCAAGGTTGGGAATACCTCTTCAACGCCCTCGGACCACTCACCGAATCTGATCTCAGTCGCGAGGTCACCATTCGGGGCGAAAGACATTCTGTCATGCAGGCCATCAATCGCCAGATCGCCCACTACTCCTATCACTGCGGCCAAATCGTTTTCCTGGCAAAACACTTCGGTGCGAACCAATGGAGCGCTTTAACCATCCCCCGTGGAAAGTCGGCTGAGTTCAATCAGAAGGTGCAGGCGAGAGAGGCCAGCCAGCGATAGTTTCGCGCAACTGAGCAACCACGACCGACCTGCTCTGTGCCACATGCGGCGCCGACCCACGCTGCTCCTGGCGTTCTGGGAGCATAACCCTTTCCCTTTTAAGTGTATTTATGCGAGCCCAGTTTGTAATCAGCCGCCGCCTCGTGTAAACTCCGCCCATTGCGGGAGGTGGGTATGGCAACCCGCCGAAACTTTCTTGAAAAATGGACGCAATTGGCTGCTGGCGCGCTCGCCGCCGGGACCATTACCGCTTCCACCAGCGAGGCGCAGACTCAGCAACCTCAGGCACCCAAGAAGAAGCTGCACATTTTGATGAGGAGTTCTTGGGGAACCGACGAGCCGACCCGAGCATCCTTCGTCTTTGGCCACGGGCTCGCACTGGCCGACGCTGGACATGACGTGCAGATATTTCTCACTCATGACGCTACGTACCTGATGCGCAAGGCGACGGTTGATATGGTCAAACCCATCGGATGGCCTCCCCTGAGCGAAACCATGGCGAAGGTTGTAGCCAAACGCATCCCGGTATTTTCTTGAGGAGCCTGCTCCCGGGCCCGTGGGGTCACGGAGGCGGACTTGAGAAGTTGGAACGCGCGATGGGGCACGGTTCCGATCTACGTTTCGCTAGTGGAATGGGCCGACCACGTCATCAGTGAATGAAGCCGCAGATGCTGTCGTGGAGCCGCCCTTCTGGCGGCCTTTCTGTTTTCTGCCGGTCGCTCCCAGGGTAACAGCCCATACGATCATTGCCTTACTCTGGAGCAGCTCCAGTTAACCTCTTCCCCTTGTAGGTGTATTACGCGAATCTCAATAATAACGCCGACCGCCCTTTGACTTCTCAAACTTGAATTCATGCTCCGTCATATTCACGCGCCTGCCGCGAAAGATTACGCCTTCACTTTCCAGGCGGAAGCGCTGATCGAACGCATACTCTCGCGGCACTTTGATCTCGCCGCCGGCACCCAGCACACGATGCCAAGGCAAGCCCTGAGAATGGTGCAAGGTCCACGCCACCTGCCGCGCATAGCCGGGATATCCTGCCGCCCGCGCGACCGCACCGTAGGTTGAAACCTTGCCGCGCGGAATTTTTCGAATCAGCGCAATCATTCGAGAGTGCATGGACAACTTGCGATTGGAAGCATTACTCAAAATAAAGAATCTCCGAAGTGCCCGCGCTTGCGCCAGCGGGGCGAGGAATCTGGCGTGCGCCGAACGATCACAACAGGCAACCTGGTCTCCGATGGAGTCACTTCTTAACCGCCACCGCCACTCCATCGCGAATCGGCAGGATTGTCGTGAACAACTCCGAAGACCCATACAGCAGACGATTAAATTCCAAAATCGCCTTCGTTGTTGGCTCCGCAGGATTCTTCTCCGCCACCTTTCCGCTCCATAGCACGTTATCGGTCACGAAAAGGCCGCCTTTGCGCAATCGCGGAATCGCCAGCCTAAAAACTCGCGGATAATCCTCTTTATCTATGTCATTAAAAATAATGTCGAACTCCCCATTCTGTTCCGAAAGCAACTCCAGCGCGTCACCGGTCCTTACCGTGATCCGCGACGCAACCCCGGCTCGCTCGAAATAACCGCGGGCCTCGTCAGCATTCTTTCGGTCGCCGTCGGTGTAAAACACCCGGCCCCCATTCCCCACGGCCCGCGCCCACCATATCGTCGAATACCCGATGGCTGAGCCCATCTCAAAAATACTCTTCGCCTGAATCATCGTCGCCAATTGGTGAAGAACTCTGCCGACAACAGGGCCGACAATTGGGATGTTGCGGGCCGACGCCTGTGACTCCATCTCCGTCAGGACTTCGTCGCGTGGAGGAATGATCGAATAGAGATAATCTTCCACGCCGTCAACGGTTATTCCGTGGTGGCGCCATGGTGGCTTGCTCTCGATCTGATTTGGCAAAGTGGTCCCCTGAAATAAAAAATTAGGAAATCGTCTGGCCGGGTTTCATCTCCAACACTTCAACATTCGGCGCCAGCTTTCGCAGCTCCGCCGGCGTCCCGGTCAGCATCGGAAACGTTCCGAAATGCATCGGGATCACCGTCTTCACCTTCAATAAACTACACGCATAGGCAGCTTCCCGCGGCCCCATCGTGTAATGGTCGCCGATCGGAAGCAGCGCAATATCCGGCGAATAGAGCTCACGGATAATGAACATGTCCCCGAACACGCAAGTGTCTCCCGCATGATAAATCTTCACCCCGTTCTCGAACTCAATCACATATCCGCAAGCCTCGCCGCCGTACGCGAAATCGTCGCCATCCTGAATGCCGGATGAATGCCGCGCGTCCACCATGGTGACTTTAATGTCCCCAACCGTCTGCGTTCCGCCCTTATTCATCGGCAGAATCTGTTTCGCGCCCTTGTTCTTCAGCCAAGTAAGCAACTCTGGCATGCCCACAAGTTTCGGATTAAGCTTACTGGCAATCTCCACTGCATCACCGATGTGGTCGCCATGGCCATGTGTGCAGAGCAAAACGTCAACCTTCTTCTGGGCTTTCTCACTCTCCGGACATTTCGGGTTATTGGTGATGAACGGATCAATCAGAATCGTCTGACCGCCAGGGGTCTCGATTCGAAACGTCGCGTGTCCCAACCAGGTAAGCTTGATTCCATTTAGTTTCATAATTCCGATCCTCAATGGAGAGGCGGATCTCCTCCCGTCAGGAAACCCTTCCTCGATGGACCCGCGGGCGTCCTCGTCCGTCAACATCCTCTAATGCAAAAAGCGCCGTCGCGTCCGCCCGCCAGGAATGAGTATAAGATGCAGCCGTGCCCCAACTCGACATTCTAATATCCCGCGCGCAAATTGCCGAACGCGTGGCCGCAATTGCCTCCGAGATCGCCCGTGATTATTCCGCCCAGCCCATTATCTTCGTAGGAGTATTAAAAGGCGCGGCGATTTTTCTAAGCGACTTGGTTCGAGAGGTGCAACTCGACGCTTCTTTCGACTTTATCGGCGTCTCCAGCTATGGCAACCGCCCCTCTCCCGCTCAGGAGCTCGCCTGCGGCTGGGATTCCACCGGAGAAGTCCGGCTAACCCGCGACGTCGACCAGTCTCTTTCCGGCAGAAACGTCATTCTCGTCGAGGACATACTCGACACTGGGCTAACACTCACGTTCTTGAAGAATATCTTGCAGGCGCGCAATCCCAAATCGCTCCGGGTCGCGACTCTTTTAGATAAGCCGTCGCAAAGAAAACAGGCCGTCGAGGCCGATTATGTTGGATTTTCCATTCCGGACGAATTCGTCGTCGGATACGGAATGGACTATGCCGAACAATACCGCAATCTGCCGGATGTTCGTATAGTTCCAAGAAAGACCAAGCCCACCTAGTGACAGCCGGCCTCGGCTGTCCAGCGGAGCCGGGCTCCGCGATACAAAACCACAGTCGCTCCCTTCCCCGGAATTCCCGATTGTCACCCCTTCCCGCCTGTGCTACCGTATTGACAATTCACGCCTCCAGTCCCCAGACACAACGCGCCGTGCTCTGGTCCTCCAAGAGCGTGTCAACAGGTGAAATCATGTGGGTGAAATTATGAAAGACGGGATCGAGCCACTCGTCGCAGACCAACCCCTGCAACCGGAGGGATTTGCCAATCGCAAGCTGATCCGCCCTTCCCTGAACCGGACCGACCACAACCACATCTCACCACCCTCCGGAGAACACCGGGATCGCTCCGAGCGAGAACGGGATCGCAACGGACACGGCGAGCGGTCAAACGGTGCGACCAGGAAGCCATCTCCGCCCGAGCAAACCAACGCGGAAAATTTCTATTATCAGAAGCAGATGCAATCGAAAACGCCCATGGTGATTGTGCTTCGCGATGGCGAGGAAATTCGGGGAACCATCGAATGGTACGACAAATCTTGCCTGAAGGTGAACCGCCAGGGCGCCTCTAATCTAATGGTTTATAAACCTTCTATTAAGTATATGTATAAAGAGGAAGAAGCCACTCGATAGAGGCCGCTGAAAGCTCCACTCCCATCAGCCCCGGCGAAGCGTTGCATTAACCGCTTTCCCCGGCTGAGAGCAATGCACTTCGGCGCGAATAATTGGCCCGAGAATTCCTGCATGTGCCCACTCCGAAGTGCAAGGCTTTAGATGGCTGAAAGTTTCGTCTGTTGCACTCCTGATAAATCGCTTTGCGATAAACCTTGCCGATGCGATGCGGACCCTGCTCAACAAAAGTCAGCGGGCAGCCTTCGAACTTCATTCCCATCATCTTATTGGGCTTTCCCGGTTTATTGGGCTTTTCCGGTGCAGCTGGGTTCAAAGAAAACGAAAGAAACCCTCCGCGATGCGGAGGGCCTTCTGTTTCAGGCGGGGTCTTGTTAGCGATCCTTGACTTCATAGCGGGCGGTCATGCCAGCCAGCATGTGGTCTGAGATGTGGCAGTGATAGAGCCAGATGCCTACCGCGTCGGGTACCATGTCGGCGGTGATCATCTGCGCGGAGACAATGGACAACACATCGGTGCGCTGGCCGCTGACCAGGACGGTGTTGCCGTGCCAGTGCGGCGTGTGCGCGTTGTTGAAGTCGCCGAGAGTGGCCACGTACCAGCGCACGTGATCGTCTTTGTGCATCACCATCATGGGCATGTTGCCGTAAATGTATCCGTTGATGGACCACTTGACATTAGTGTCGGCAAAGCCCGTGCCGGCGA
>JBOGLA010000036.1:0-21994 GCA_050746185.1 Terriglobales bacterium
CATCATGTTCGCCGGGAACATAGAAGATGCGTTCAGTCTTGATGTCGCGTAGGTTCTGCTCGAGGGTATCGAATTCAGTCTCCCGCGAGAGATGCGTCACGTCGCCGGTATGGAGGATGAATGCGGGCGGCGTGGGCAGCGCGTTGATCATGTCGATAGCCGCGCGCAGGGTGCTGACCACGTCAGTATTTGCGGCCTTGTTGAACCCGATATGACTGTCACTGATCTGTACGAAGCTGAGCTGGCCCTTGAGATCGTGGGCTGAGTGCTTGTCGAGGCCAGAGAGCGCAAATGATTTGACAATGCCGCCGTCCAATACGAGCAGCGTGCCGGCGCCGGCCCATGCCATGCATTTCAGGAATCCGCGGCGGTCAATGCCGTCGTTGTTATGGTCATGTTCAATAAAGCCGCTTGCCTTCAAATCCAAGAGGTTCTTTCGTGCCATTGTTCCTCCACTAGAGAAATCGTCCGCCACATGTAGTGGATCCAGGCGACGCAAGCCTTTGATGAGTCAGGTTCGACCGGCCAGCGCCGCCTGTCAGGACGTGTTACACCTGCCTAAACCGGGACCGGCTGGTTTTTATTCCATCGTGATTTATTTCTATCGAGTCACAAAGGGAGGGAATAAAATGCCGGCTGCGACAGTTAATACACGAGAGGCCTAGGAACAGGACGTGCTAGAGCCGCAGGACAGAATTCGGTTTGAGCAAATCATATTGCCGCATCTGAACAGCGCCGCCAACCTGGCGCGCTGGTTGCTACGGAACCGTGCCGATTCGGAGGACGTGGTGCAGGAGGCTATGCTGCGCGCCTGCCGCTTTTTCCACGGTTTTCACGGAGGTGATCCCCGTGCCTGGCTCCTGCAGATTGTTCGCAACACCTGCTATACGTGGCTGGAAAAGAATCGCCCGGCGGAATTGATGACGGAATTCAATGAAGAAGTGCACCAGCAGCCCTCGATCAGTCCCGAGACGCTCGCAACCCAGGCCGACGGTCGCCAACGATTAACGCGGGCGCTTGAGTCCCTTCCTGCACGTACAAGAGAGGTGCTCGTCCTGCGAGAACTGGAAGGCTGCTCTTATAAGGAGATCGCGGAGATCGCCGCAATTCCTATTGGCACGGTTATGTCAACCTTGGCGCGGGCGCGCGAGCGTTTGCAGAAAATCCTGACAACAAGAACTGCGAAGGAGGCGTTATGAACTGCGAATTTGCCCGAACCACAGTTCACGCTTATTTCGACGGTGAGCTCGACGCTGTTCGTTCAGCGGACTTTGAGGCTCACGCGGAGATTTGTGTGGAATGCCAATCTGAACTGAAAGCGATTGGCACCTTGCGCAAGCGGATTCAGGAGAGTGATCTCTTCGAGCAAGCATCCCCCCAACTCCTTAATCGGATCAGCAAACAGATCGCGCAAGAGACAAATAAAAGCCGCGTCAAGGTTTTCAGCGCCCCTAAACATTTTCTGATTCCGGCGTTCGGCGCTCTGGCTGCCGCTGCCGCGTCCGTCGCAATCGTGTTCTTGGTATTGCAGTCGCATAATCAGGCGACACGAATTACAGCTGAATTGATCGATGCGCATGTACGCTCATTGCAACCCGGTCATCTCACGGACGTGCTTTCGACTGACCAGCACACAGTAAAGCCATGGTTCGATGGCAAGCTCGACTTCATTCCTCCGGTTTCAGACTTTTCTCAACAAGGATTTCCACTCGTGGGCGGAAGGCTCGATATCGTCAATGGCCACAATGTGGCGGCCCTGGTATACGGCCGCCGCAAGCACCTCGTTAGTGTCTTTGTTTGGCCTTACCGAGGAAGAGAACCCAGTCTGGTCAGCTCAGGCTCGTACCAGGGTTATAACTGGTTGCGATGGCAGTCGGGTGAAATGGAGTTCTGTCTGGTTTCTGACGCTTCCGCTACTGACCTTCGTGAGCTGAAAGAACTTATTCGGCAATAGGCGACGCCCACTATGTTGAATCTGGCACCGGGCACCGGGCTGCACTCGGAACTCACAAGCGTCCATGGTCCCCTCCCGTGGTACATGTCCGGTCGGAATCTACATAGCTTCGCTCGACCGCCTCTACACTTGAAGTCTCCCCGCAACTAACCACCTTCTCCTGATTACTGCTGGCCCTTCCAGCGATAAGCGCCCGGTTGGGGCAGCCCGATATGCGCCAGCACCCGATTGGCGAATTCGCGGGCCATGTCATCCGCGGTGGCGGGGTGGTTATAGAAGGCCGGGATCAAGGGAAACACGGTCGCGCCTGCATCCGCGGCGCGATACATGTTGCGGATATGGATTTTATTGAGCGGAGTCTCGCGAATACAAAGGATGAGGGGTCGTTTTTCTTTGAGGCTTACATCGGCGGCGCGCTCGATCAATCGTGAGGCGATGCCGTTGGCGATGCGGGCTAAAGTCCCGACACTGCAAGGGATTACGACCATCGCATCGGCGGGGTAGGAACCGCTGGCGACGTTTGCAGCAATGTCGGCGTTCGATTGCTGGTGAACCTTGCGGGAGCGCTTTCCGGCGAGTTGAGCAACCAGCTTGTCACGGCCGCGCAGTTTGAGTTCTTCGACCATGACCCGCAAAGCACTGTCAGAGGCAATGAAATTTATGTTCTTGATCCGCCTGTCAGCTTCTGCGGTGATCAGAAAGTGTTTCAGGAAAAGCGATCCGCTGGCGCCCGTGGTGGCAACCGTCAAATTGGAGGGCGGCTTGTTAAGCAATTGATTCTCCATCGGCGGGAGCCGTGAGGATTCGGAAGTCCTGAGCATAGGGACGCGGAAGAGAAGAAGTCAAGGAGCGGCGCTGGCAATAGCGTTTTGAAGCTTGCCACGCCGGTATTTCACGGATCTTGTATCGAAACCAATGGCTACCATCACCCGCTCGCGATCGCGGCAAAATGCACTCCAAATTCAGGGGCTGGCTGCCATTGAGCCGGAAATTCGCGCGTTCGATCCGACGTGGCGGCGCAAATATCTCCAGGACTACCATCAAGCCTTCCGTTCATATGAAAGTGTTCTTCATCCGGCTGAACTCCAAACAATCGTCTCCGGCGCCAGCTTAATCCTGGTGGGCGACTATCATGCACTCCCCGCCTGTCAGCTTTTCGCCGCGGATTTGTTGAAAGCTCGCGCAGAAAGCGGAGATCGCCCCGTCGTACTCGCAGTGGAAACGATCTTCTCGCGCGATCAGCACATCCTGGACGAATGGTGGCAAGGAAACATTTGCGAACGCGAACTGCGCCAACGCGTACGCTTTGACTTGGACTGGGGCTACGATTGGGATCCCTTCTACGAATTATTATCAGCCGCCCGATTGCATGGGCACGAGGTTTTCGGCCTCGACTGCATGCCGCGCGAAGATCTTCGCAAAATTGCCATACGCGATCGCCATGCAGCGCACAAGTTGGCCGAGATTCGGCAGTGCCATCCTCGGGCAACAATCATTGCCCTGGTCGGCGAATCTCACCTCGCTCCTACTCACTTGCCTGCTCTAATAGCAAAGCAACTGCCGCGAGAAAGCGTGCTCAGCATTCTCCAGAACGTTGACGCGCTTTACTGGACCGCGTCAGAAAAAGAAGACGATGTGCGAGCGGTCCGCGTAAACGATCACACGATCTGTGTATTCAATTCGACGCCGCTCGAAAAGTATGAGAGTTATCGTCGCTGCCTCGAACGATGGGGAAAAGAGCAATACCAAGACCAAGACATGGACTTCGCGCCGGCAATTTACGATTTGATAGACAAGTTGCTCCGATTCCTCGACATCAACCGGTATTCCCCGAATAATGGGACTCAGCCGAAATCCCTGATTGATTCCCTGCCCGAAATATATGGGCCTTCCAGAAATCGTCTCGAAAAACTGCTCGCCCGCCGGAAAGCAAGTGAAGACGAATCGAAGGCAATCTTTGGGCAAATCGACCGGCAGGGATGCGCCTACCTGTCTCGATTCAATGCATTCGTCGTCCGGGAATTCCGCATTGCAGTGGCCGCACGGGAAGCTTCACGCTTCGTGCATCATGCCTGCCAGAATTTCTGCGTTGCGCCGGCGAATAATGTTTGGCAAACCCGGGGGGATCGAGCTCAACTCAACATGCTGGAAGAGATGCTGGCGGAGCTGGGATCCCGGATTTTGTGCCGGCCCACGATGAAAGGGTCGTCAATGAAGCATACAGACGGGCTGGGCTTTGGTGGTGAACGATCCGCCGAGCAGTTCACGCCCGGCGCCCTGCTCGGTGCGGCATTGTTTCGGGAATTTGAGCGGGGTAACGTGAGCCGGACGGACCTCAAGCGATTGTTCCTCTTTTCCGTCAAAGATTCCGGCAAGGCGGCGGAACTCTGCTCACAACTCAGCAGAAGACTTCGATCGGCCCTCTGAGGTTGGACCCTTGGCGAGCTTATATTCGCTCTGGACGACATTGGTTTTACTTCATTACCCTTCAGCTAGCTTCGACGCACGCGGAGTGCTGTAAAATCCGGGCATCTCATTTAAGGCCGATTCGATTTGAATTCCCAGTCCCTTCAAAGATTGCTTCGGCAGGTTCGCCGTGGTGACATCTCGCCGGATGATGCGGTGGAGCGATTGCGTCATCTGCCCTTCGAGGATTTGGGATTCGCCAAGGTTGATCATCACCGGAAACTTAGAACTGGTATGCCGGAAGTCATCTTCGGCCCAGGAAAAACTGCCATCCAATTGGCACAAATTTTTGCAAGCCTGGCGAGGCAGGGGGGCAATATCCTCGCAACACGGGCCGACGAGAAGCAATTTGCCGCGGTAAAGAAGAGAGTGCGGGCTGCCCGATATTACAAGACCGCGCGAGCCATTGTGCTGTGCCGGGATAAAGCCGTCTACGGCAAGGGGATTATTGCGGTAGTCTCGGCGGGAACCAGCGACATTCCCGTTGCCGAGGAAGCCGCGGTAACGGCGGAAATCATGGGGAACGAAGTCCAGCGGCTTTTTGACGTGGGCGTCGCGGGCATTCATCGTCTCCTGGCCAACCGAACCACTTTAACTGAAGCGCGGGTGATAATCGTATGCGCAGGAATGGAGGGCGCGCTTCCCAGCGTGGTTGGCGGTTTGGTTGGGGTGCCTGTGATCGCGGTGCCAACCAGCGTCGGCTACGGGGCGGCCTTCAACGGCCTGGCAGCGCTCCTGGGAATGATGAACTCATGCGCATCCAATGTCAGCGTCGTCAATATTGACAACGGTTTCGGCGCCGGCTACGTGGCATCTCTAATCAACCGGTTGTAATGCGCGGCGCATTGCCGAGGAGCGTCTCCGCCCTGGCCTGGTTGATGTTTTCGAGGATTCATGCGATAACCACCCATTAACTTGATTTCCGAAATCTGATGCAAAGGAGAACGAATGGAAGCATCAAGCATGCGGCCTTGGGGCCTCGCTATACTTCGGATCATTGTCGGTATTGTTTTTCTGATGCACGGCAGCCAAAAGCTTTTTACTTTTGGCTTTCACGGGGTGGCTGGAATGTTTGCCCATATGGGCGTACCGCTTCCGGCGGTATTCGCAGTCGTCGTGACCCTGGTGGAATTTCTGGGCGGGATCGCTCTCATCCTCGGGTTGGGCACCCGAGTCGCTGCGGCATTGCTGGCGACTGATATGACTGTGGCCATCCTTCTTGTTCATGCAAAACATGGCTTCTTTGCTC
Organism: Terriglobales bacterium; assembly: GCA_050746185.1. Taxonomy (GTDB): domain Bacteria; phylum Acidobacteriota; class Terriglobia; order Terriglobales; family Acidobacteriaceae; genus PALSA-188. Next base: position 5,670 of record JBOGLA010000036.1, read on the forward strand.
AAGGGGGCGGGGTCGAACTTCCGTTGACTTTGCTGGCGGCAAGTGTATGCCTCATGCTGGCGGGTTCCGGCGCGCTATCGGTGGAATGGTTCCTCGGCAGCAGAGCCTGATCGTTAGTTCATTAGTCATTGGTCATTGGCGCTCTACTTTCGCGCTTTCTTTTTCGTCGGGAAATATCGTTCAGGTGCAGGATGGTCGCGGCGGCCGCGTACCGGACCGAATATTTGGGATCGCTGAGGGCGCTCCCGATCTTGGCAATTGCGACTGGGTCGCCGTGCCTCGAAACCGCTTCCAGGGCAGCGATTCGAACCAACTCGCTCCTGTCGGTCAGAGCCTCCTGCGCCAGCATATTTTGGGTTACAGGATCAGGGTCGCTGGCAAGCACTTTGGCCGCCGCTGCGCGTACCGGCGCGCTGCTGTCCCTGGTAACTGTTCTTATAGCGGTGTATCCGATGTCCCCGAACGGAACATACCCTATTCCTTCGCGAAACCCCAAAAGCGCCATTTTTTTGGGATCTTTCAGGATTTCCATTTGGCTGGAAATCACGCCGCTGCCCTTTCGATCTCCCGTCAGAATCGCGTAGTACGTGTCGTACGGGCTTGTGTCTTTGAGAGCAAGCAATGAATGTGCCGCAGCCAGTACGACGGTAAGCTCCTTATCCGATAAAGCGTCCTTTAGCGCAGGAATTGCTGAATGGTCTCGCAATTCTCCCAGAGCGGTCGCGGCAGCGGTCCTCACTTCGGGCTTGGGATCACCGAGTGCACCGATCGCGAGGGCTCCGGCCCTCTTCTCCCCTCGCAACAAAGAAAGCGAGCGGATGGCCGCAGCCCGGTGTTCAGTTCCTTTTTCGTGTGCGCCACTCCGCAAGAGTTTCCATGCCTGGACGGGAAGCGGCACAGCCTGTGCGTGACTGGGGGTAACCGGAGCTGTGGTCTGCGCGCTGATGAAGGAGCATACGACAAACGGGACTATCCACCAACCGGTTGACAATTTAGAACCATTGACGAAATAGCTTCGCCTTCCTGGTCTCAAGAATCACGCCCCTTGCATCGGTCGCTTTAGATGTCGCTTCTTTCCCTTGAGGCTATTCTTGAAGACGCGGGCAAAAACCTTATCAATGTTCTTGAGTTGCCGCTTTAAGTCGAAAGCCCGATCCAGTCGAGATTGCGAAATACGGCCGGAGATCTCTTTATCTTTGGAAACCAGTTCGCGCAGGTCCAGCCCTTCCTTCCAGGCCCGCATCGCGTGCGACTGTACTAGCCGGTAAGCATCTTCGCGGGACAATCCCTCTTCCACCAGATCGAGCAGAAGTTGACCGCTGAAGACAAGGCCACCGGTACTCTCGAGGTTCAGTTTCATTCGCTCGGGATAGACAATCATCGTGTCTATGAGGTTCGTCGTCTTTTGCAGCATGTAATCTACAAGAGTGGTGGAGTCGGGAATGATGATTCTCTCCACCGAGGAATGCGAGATGTCCCGTTCATGCCACAGCGCGACATTTTCGAATGCGGCCTGCGCGTTCGAGCGCACAACCCGGGCCAGTCCGCTGATCTGTTCGCTGGTTACAGGATTACGCTTGTGCGGCATCGCCGACGAACCCTTCTGCTTTTCACTGAAGTATTCCTCTGCCTCCCGCACTTCCGTGCGCTGCAAGTGGCGGATTTCAACCGCGATTTTATCCAGGGTACAAGCAATGACCGCCAGGGTCGCCATGTAATAAGCATGCCGGTCACGTTGAATGACCTGAGAGGAAATGGGCGCGGCGTTTAGATCCAGACGGCGGCAGATCTTTTCCTCAAGCTCCGGGCTCAGATGCGCGAAAGTTCCCACCGCCCCTGAAAACTTTCCTACCCGCATATCCTCAGCAGCGCTCTCGAAGCGCGTTATGTCACGCTGTACCTCTGCATACCAGTTGGCCAGCTTGAAACCGAAGGTGATCGGCTCGGCATGCATTCCGTGGGTACGACCCACCATGGGTGTATCTTTGAATTCCCAGGAGCGGCGCTCTAGCACCTGGGCCAAAGCTCGCAAATCCCCCGCGATCGCTGCGGACGCTTCCCTGATCAAAAGCGCCTGGGCGGTATCTACAACATCATTCGACGTCAGGCCATAGTGAAACCAGCGGGACTCGGGGCCGACCATCTCCGCGACCGCGGTGGTGAAGGCAATAACGTCATGATGCACCTCCGCCTCGATCTCGTGGATCCGTTGCAACCTGAAGTCGGCGCGTTCCCGTATAACCTTCGCGGCCCTTTTGGGAACCAGTCCGGATTCAGCCAATGTCTGCGTGGCCGCCACTTCAACCGCCAGCCACTTACGGAAACGGTTCTCATCGCTCCAAATCTGGCCCATCTCAGGCCGGGTATAGCGTTGAATCACGGTCTCCTCATTATTCAGGTCGAAAAGTGATAACTACGGATTCTATATGCAGCGCCGCGCCAAAGACAAAAGTGCGTGGCATCCGGATAAACGCGACACGCTAAATAACAGGATGGAACTCGACGGCGTCTCGTCTATGTATATATATCGTGATACGATACATATAATACTGATCAACCCGATAGCATGAGGAAGCAACTCACGATAACGGATTACCGCGCCCTGGCAGAAATGCGCTATCAGGTGCGGCGCTTTCTTCACTTCAGCGAGCAGGCATCGCGAAATAGAGGGCTTGAACCGCGACAGCACCAACTGTTGCTTGCGCTGAAAGGTTTGCAGAACGATGTTCAGCCCACAATTGGCGAATTAGCCAAACGGCTCCTGATTCAGCACCACAGTGCAGTCGAGCTGGTAAACCGGCTGGCGGCCAGGGGTTACGTGCGGCGACAGCGTGGAGAACTCGACCGGAGGGAGATTCATCTGTCTTTGACCGCCAAGGGCGCTCGCATTCTTGGCGCACTATCCCTCCATCACCAATCTGAGTTGCTGACTGAAGGGCCGGCGTTGCTTGCCGCGTTGAAACAAGTGATTTACCCGGCTGGATCAACCCATGCGAAAGGCGAGATGGTCTCGCACCAGAGCTCCGGGAAAACGAAAAAGGGGAATAGGTAAGAAATGGCGGGAATTAGCGAGGGATCCACGGGAGAGTCAGGCAAGGGCGACTTCGAATCGTCGCCCGCTACGATTGGGGTAACCGGAACACAGGTCGGGGATGTGAGTGTCGCGGAACCAGCCCAGTTTCGCATGGTACTGATTTCGTTCCTCGCCTCCGGCATCGGATTGCTTGCAGGTCTTGTCGCGTTCCTGCTTTACCGGCTGATCGGGCTGATCACCAATATTGTCTTCTATCACCGGTTTGTTGCCGACTTTACCAGTGCTCGCCACAATCAGCTTGGGCTATGGGCAATTCTGATGCCCGTACTTGGCGGCATTATCGTCGGCTTCATGGCGAAATATGGAACGCCAAAAATCAAGGGCCACGGCATTCCAGAAGCCATGGAAGCGGTCATCGTCAATCGCAGCCGCATCGAGCCGCGGGTGGCGATTCTTAAGCCATTATCGGCAGCAATCGCGATTGGCACCGGCGGACCATTCGGCGCCGAGGGGCCAATCATCCAGACCGGCGGCGCGATGGGTTCGCTGGTTGGGCAGATATTTCATACCACCGCATCGGAACGGAAGGTCTTGCTCGCCTGTGGCGCGGCAGCTGGGATGTCCGCCACTTTCAACACTCCGATCGCCGGCGTGATTCTTGCCATCGAACTTTTACTTTTTGAATTTAAAGCGCGTTCCTTCATTCCGCTCGTTATCGCCAGCGTGCTTGCAACCGCCGTACACATGCGCCTATTGGGCGCCGGGCCAATGTTTCGGGTTGCGCCAATGGATTTCGGAGTTCCGCGCGCCCTGCCGTTTTACTTGATCCTTGGGCTCATTTGCGGGCTGGCCGCCGTTGCGTTCACCAAATTGCTCTATTGGACCGAGGACCAATTCGAAAAACTTCCGATTAACGATCTCTGGTGGCCGGCCATCGGCGCATTAGGTCTCGGAATCATCGGCTATTTCGTTCCCCGAGTATTTGGGGTGGGGTATGACACAATCGGCGACATTCTGAATGCGAATCTGGCACTGAAGCTGCTGATTGTGGTGATGATTGCGAAGGCTGCAGCCTTGGTGATTTCCCTCGGATCGGGCACCTCCGGAGGGTTGCTGGCCCCGATGTTCATGTCGAGCGCGGCGCTCGGCGGCCTGTTTGCAATGGGGATAGACAAGATTTTCCCCGCTGCGCATCTCTCCCCAGGAGCTTTTGCGCTAGTCGCGATGGGCGCGGTCTTCGGAGCAGCTTCCCGGGCCACGTTTACATTTATCATTTTCGCTTTTGAGATTACCCGCGATTACAACTCTGTTCTGCCGCTCATGCTGGTGTGCGTGATCGCCGATGGCATTGCCATGCTGCTGATGCCGCGCGCTTCGATTATGACGGAGAAGTTGGCCCGGCGCGGACTGAGAATTGATCAAAATTACGAAACTGATGTGTTGCAGCAGATGGTCGTTGCGGAAACCATGGACCGTGAGCCGCCAACTCTGCCAAGTGACACGAGAATTCGCGACCTGGCTGACCGCATTGCGAAGCATGATCCTGAAGTAAGCCGCCATCAGGGAATGATCATCGTGGACGGCGAAGGCAAATTGGCTGGAGTTTTTACCCGGGGAGATTTGTTTCGAGCCCTGGAGAAGGATCCCGCCGGTCAAATGACGGTACTTGATGCGGGAACCCGCCAGGTCGTCGTTACGTATCCAGACGAAGCGCTGCACGATGCTTCCGCTAAAATGCTGCGCAACAAAATCGGCCGCCTGCCCGTAGTTGATCGCCGCGATCCTCAAACGATAGTGGGATACTTAGGACGGCCCGAAATCATGGCGGCGCGCATGCGGCGACTAGAAGATGAGCACGTGCGCGACCCGGGCTGGATCCGGCGGCGGCAAAAGAAAATCGCGCCTGAGTGAGCTTGTTTGGCGACGCCTTCCTGTTCCATTATGCTGAAGCCAGCTTCGATCCGTGTTGGAAGTGATATTGCAATATCTTCGCGGCTATCGCAGGGCTCGCGGTAGTTTCCGGACCTTCGACGGCGCGAACGATTTCTCCTCGGCAGACAACTTCGGCGGCAGAGAGTCCGGCGATCTCGCGCGGCAATACCAGGTTGATTTCAAGTTGAACGTTCGGCGAGATCCACTCCTCGGCGCGAAATAACATCCCGGAGCGGCTGATATTTTCGGTGGTGCCGCTGTGCCAGCCCTGCTCTCCTAATGGGCGGTATTTTAATGGCAGGTGGAGGGTGAACCGTTGGGCGCGAGAGCTGGAAAGTTTATCTCTTCCGTGATCCTGACTGAGACGTACTTCTGAAACTGCGCGAGCTGACATGGCAACCTCCTGAGCGATTGGAGTATCGAGCATCTCCCGGACCTTCGCCTTCAGGTCGGGGAGCGTAAAAGGTTTCTGAAGAAGAGTAATTCCGGGATCCAGGGTGCCGTTGTGCCCGATTGCATTTTCCGTATAACCGGACATGTAAAGCACTCTCATCTCTCGCCTTTCTTTCGCAAGGCGGAGAGCCAGTTCCCGCCCGTTCATCCCGGGCATGATGACGTCCGTCAAAAGAAGATGGATGAAGTCCGGAAAAGATTCGGAGATGCGAATAGCCGCGTCGCCATCCGGCGCTTCGAGCACGATGTATCCTTGCCCCCGCAAGTAATCGCTGGTTAATCGGCGCAGGTTGGTTTCGTCTTCCACCAGGAGAATTGTCTCTGACCCCTTGCCAACTCTCGCGTCCGAATCTGCTGCATATGCAATTTTGGCGTCTCGCTCGGGGGCCGCCTGCGGCAAATAGGTTTTGAACGTGGTGCCTTTTCCGGGTTCGCTATAAACCCAGATAAATCCTCCGCTTTGCTTGATAATTCCGTAAACCGTCGAAAGTCCCAGCCCGGTTCCCTTCGCGCCTTTGGTGCTGAAGAATGGCTCGAAAATGTGCGACTGAATTTCCTGATCCATTCCGGTTCCACTGTCACTGATTGCAAGCATGACGTATGGGCCCGGAGTCGCGGAGGCATGGAACCGAGTGTAGGTTTCGTCCAGCGTCACGTTGGCGGTTTCGATGATGAGCTTGCCGCCCTGTGGCATGGCGTCTCGCGCGTTCACCGCGAGGTTCATGATGACTTGCTCAATCTGCCCCGGGTCCGCCTTCACCGCTCCCAGATCAGCCGCGGGAGCCATTACTAGGTCAATGTCTTCCCCGATGACCCGGGTTAACATCTTCAGGTTTTCGCTGACCAGATGGTTCAAATCAAGCACCCTCGGCATGAGCATCTGTTTGCGGCTAAAGGCCAGAAGTTGCCGGGTTAGAGCGGTCGCGCGTTTTGCGGCATTGGCGATTTCCTGAGCCGGTGAACGAAGTTCGGTATTGCCACCGATTTTTTCCAGCAGGAATTCCGAGTATCCGGAGATCACCATGAGAAGATTATTGAAATCATGGGCAATCCCGCCCGCCAGCCTTCCAATCGCTTCCATCTTCTGCGACTGCCGGAGTTGCCGTTCCAGTGAATAGCGTTCTGTGACATCCTCGGCGAATAGCTCGAAGTAGATGGCATCGCGCTCGCCGCGAATCGCTCTGCCGGAAAGACGCAGGCTGGTGGCAGATCCATCTCCTTTCTTCCATTCAGCGAGCATTCCGTTGAAAGATTCCAGAGACTTGAAGTAGTCCGCGACCTTGAACCATTCCTGCGAGTCAGCGTAGAGATTTGCCACATTCAGACCCACCAGTTCAGCCGCCGAATCGCGCCCCAGCATTGCGACGAGCGCGGGATTGGCTTCGAGAATGATCGCGTCCGAGTTGCAGCGGCAGATTCCGTAAGGAGCATTCATCACCAGGGAGCGGAAATTGGACTCTGATCGCCTCAGCCCTTCCTGCGCCGAACGCAACGCGCCATTGAACGAACAGATAAGCAGCGCAACAAAGACAAACAGCGTCAGATGAATAATGGCTTTGCGGAAGTCCTCTTGTGACCTGACTCCGACGAAGAAAAAATATGAGCTGACCGTGAGGGCAAAAGAGGTGGCAACCAGTCCGGGTTTCCAGCCCCCATACCACGCGCTCACCATAATGGCTACTGCGAAGACGACGAGGCGGCTTTCGACGAGGTCAGAGACTAGAAACGCAGGAATGATGGCCAGGATGGTGCTGAGAACAGCGACGCCGTAGCGCAGTGCGGCGGCGCGTGCCGGAGCAATGGGACGTTTGCGGAGAAGGGGGGACTTCGCTCGCATACAGCCCATCGTAGTTCCGAGATGGGAACGGCCGCGAGTTACGAGAGTTCATGGCGGCATCGCCCATCAGCCATGATGCAGCGACCATCTTCGCGGGCAACGTAGAATGCGGAGATGCCATCGCGACAGGTCGCTGCGGACCTGCCTCGGGTTGGGGTCGCACCAGATTCGGTTCGGCGATCTGATATTCTGGGAAGTTCAGATCGGCGACTTGGAATCATGCTTTCCCACCACAGAAAATATGGTTTCGGCAAGAATAGCCAGTAATGCGATTAGAGTGTAGGGCCCCCATCCTTGCAATAGGTGGGAACCGAATAGCTTTAACCGCACTCCCTCCAGCGTCAACCCGACAAGATTAGCCCCAATGCAAGAAATCCTTAGCCCTTTCACGTCGGCGTCAGAATTACGTAGACGCAAGAAATTCAATATCGCGATCACAATCCACAGAAATGGAATATCCAAGATAGCCCCGCGAAGGTGGGAAATCTCAGTTGCCAGGATGAAGACAACAGCCGTAGCCAGAATTGCCGAAGCGAAGAAGTAATCGAGATATCTCATTGTCCTGCTTCCCGCCCTCCAAAGATTGCCGTTCCCACCCGCACGCAAGTGGATCCTTCTTCGATCGCGACCTCGAAGTCGTGCGACATCCCCATGGATAGAACCTTCATATCAAGTCCCGGCAAGCGGCGCGCGGCAATGCCGTCCCGCAATTCCCTCAGCTGACGAAAATATGGCCGCGCCTGTTCGGGATCATCCGCAAACGGCGGGACGGTCAACAGGCCGCGAAACTCCAACCCTTCGAAATTCGGCGCTGAGCGAAGAAGTTCTTCCAACTCCGCTGAACCGGACGTCACGCCGCTCTTCGCCACTTCGCCTCCGACGTCGATTTCGATCAGAACGGATATCTTTTTCCCCAAACCCCTCGCAGCCGCATCGAGCTTTTCCGCCAGGCGTAAAGAATCCACGGAATCCACGGCCGAGAAAAGTTCGACAGCCCTCACCGCCTTGTTTGTTTGCAAATGACCGATCATGTGCCACTCCGCGCCGTCCAAATCTCTAAGCGCATCGGCCTTGCCCGCAAATTCCTGCACGCGGCTCTCGCCGAAGAGTCGTAATCCCGCGTCGTAAGCCTCGTGAATGAGCCCTGGTGCAGCTGTCTTGCTAACCGCCATCAGGGAAATGCTGTCGGGATTGCGCCCGGCTTTCCGCGCGACAGCAGAAATTCGCTCTTTGATATTTGCAATGCTTGCTGCGATGGACATCAAAGAAATTATGACTCAGTTGGAGGGAGCATCGTCCAGCGTTTTCCTTCGTGTACCTTTGTGTCCTTCGTGGTTAATGCCTTCCACGAAGTCACATCATGGCCGTTGGAGGCGCCGGTTCGGTCGGATCGCCCGCGCTTCCCAGGGATAGCCGGACCAGCAAAGCAGTCAAAACGAGCAAGACGGCAATGCCCGCGAAATAAGAAGGATGCTCAAAAATCTGCCTTGATTTGATCCACTCTGCGCCCGACCGGAGCCACGGAGTTCGGACATACGACAGGGCAATCACGCCGGCCCAGACCAGCCCAAAAACCGATTCGCCGGCAATGAATCCCGATGCTACCAGGACCCCCGTATTGTCCACGCGCGCCATCTGCGCGTCATCGAATCCGCGACGCTTGGCCATCCAATCGCCAAGCGACCGAATCGCTCCTCCAATGAAAATCGCAAACGTGGTTTCAAATGGCAGGTACATGCCGACCGCAACCAGCATGGGGCTGCGCACCCGCATCATGATCATCGCAATGCCAAAGAAAATTCCCACCACAACCAGCGGCCACGGCATGTCGCCGCCTACGATTCCCATGGCCAGCGTCGCCATTAGTCCCGCTTGGGGCGCCGGCAGTTGACGGCTGCCAAACCCAAACGCCGTGTTCAGCAACATTAAAGGCCAATACATCATCAAGCTCGCAACGACCACGGCGATCAACTCGGCGATCTGAATCTTTCCCGGAGTGCCTCCCAGGATGTAGCCAACCTTGAAGTCCTGCAACAATTCCCCTGCGACCGAAGCTGAAACACAAACCACCGCGGCAACGCCCAGCACTGCGGCTACTCCGGAGATTCCGGATACTCCAAGGAAAACCATCAGAAGAGCAGCTATCAGCAAAGTTGAAAGCGTCAGGCCCGAGACCGGATTATTGGACGAGCCGATCATTCCGACCAGGCTGCCCGAAACGGTGGCAAAGAAGAATCCAACGATCAGCATCACGACCGCAGCCAATATTGCCGGCCAAACCAGGCCTGAAATGCGGATATAAAGCAGGCACATGAGCACGAACATTAAAGCAATCAGGCCAAAAACGATCTTCGAGCTCATATAACGCTCGGTACGCACTAATTTCGCCCGCTCGTCGGCGGTCTGGCGAAGGTCGCTAAGCGCCCTTCCAAGTCCAGCAGTGAGGCTCTTCCGCATCCCCCATAACGTATAAGCAGCGCCCACCAGCATCCCGCCCACGGCAATCGGGCGGATGATGAACGTCCACACCGCCGTCGCCATTCCCGACCAATTCTCCGGGGTATTCGCCGGCAGGTAGTGCTGGAGCTGGGGTCCAAGGAAGTAGATCATGAGCGGCACCATCAAGCCCCAGGCCAGCACTCCGCCTGAGAACTGCAATGCCGCCAGCCGAATCCCGATGATGTAGCCCACGCCGATGTACGCTGGACTGACGCTCGGCGCCGAAAACATTGCGGTGCCGCCCGTGGCCACGATTTGTGTGCTTCCAGCCTGGCCAAGCCTGACTTGGCTGCGGCCAAGCTGCCCTATCTGAAAGTGGAAATCCTGATCTGCGGCAAATAATCCGAAACGCCCGAGCAGGTACACCAATCCACCCACGCCAATATTCCAAAAGAGATATTTCGCCGCCTCCGCCCCACGCTGTCCTGCCTTATGAATCTCCGAAGCCGCCACAGACTCGGGGAAGGGCAATTCCGGATCCTCCACCATCCCGCGCCGAACCAACGAAATGAAAAGCACGCCGAGCACGCTGCCAACCATGATGAGCGCGGTGGACTTCCAGTAGGCATCCGCTGGACGAAAAGAAGGCCACGCCTTCGCGATGAGAAATGCAGGAATCGTGAAAATCGCTCCCGCAGCGATGCCCTCGCCGATCGAGCCGGAGGTCCGGGCGATATTCTCTTCCAGCAGCGACCCTTTCCAGGCCCGCATCGCTGCCATGGCGATCACTGCCGCGGGGTAAGTTGCGGCGATGGTGATGCCCGCCCGCAGGCCAAGATAGGCATTCGCGGCCCCAAGAACGACCGTCATGCACAACCCGAGCAACACCGCTCGGAGGGTCAATTCCCTCATCTCGGAGTGCTCTGGGACGTAGGGCTGATGCTTCCTGGGGCTCGCGCCTGCGCTCGGCGCGCTCGGAGTGTTCATGGAGTAAGAATCCCCTGATGGACGATTGCGCACATTAGCACGTGCATTGCTCCAGATACAAGTCCAGACCGGTATCCTACCTCATGGTTCATTCCGGCATCTAAGTGATCGTTTGTGGTAGAAGCAGCAGCCGGATTACCCCAGCCAGGTGAAGTGGTCTATTTCTTGGTGAGGACGCTTCTGGCTTTGGAGGGTAAAGCCATGATGCGCAAACAATTTCGATGCCCCGATTGCGGCAGCAAGGAAGGTTACCGCTCGCATCCTCAGAACGCCGCCGAGAAATATCTTCTTCCTTTGGTACTGCTTCAGCCGCTACGCTGCGCTGATTGCTATCGGCGGCTCTACGTATCGTCGTTTACCCGCATTCGAAATAACAGGATTTCCCGGCTGACGGATCGCCATGCCGCCTGACTTGCAGTGTAATAGTTAATTTCCGTAGGTGGCGGTCAGGTACTTCCCAACTTCAACTTCCAGGTCTCCATAGTCTGAATGGATGGTGGCGCGAAGCGCCGCTTCCGGCGAACTCCCATCGCCTATCCGGGCGAGTATGCGTTGCAGGTCGCTCATTCCGTAGGTTTGATTGATGTACTGCACCGCCGCCAGAGATTCATCGTAGGCTAGCGCCGCCTCGGGAGGCGAAAATCCCATAAAACTTCCTTCGAGCGAATTGAAGGGTATTTCGCGCTCCGACTGAAAGAGCCGCGCCAACCGGCTTCCATTCGAGGAGAGCGACTTGGGCTCCATTGCCTGCGCAAGACCTTCGTTCAGCCATTGCGGGCAACGACCTTCGGAAAGTTGGTTGATAAATGAATGTGCCAATTCGTGCTTCAGAACCCGCGCCAATTCCGGCGTGACCGAAGTGATCCCATGGACCGGAATCCGGAGCTTTCCGTCATTCACCGCGCCGCTCCAGGACGGAGCCTGCGTCACGTCGAAGAATGCCTGATCGGTGTATAAGATCACCGGAATGCTGTTTCGCGGGGCGACTCCAAATTCCCGCACCAGATCGTTATATTCGGATTCCAGAGTGCTGATGAGTTCCGCGCGAAGTGATTCTGACGTTTGCGTACCTTCGTATCGCAATGTAAAGTGGCTGGTTTCTCGCTCCGAATAGTCGGCTTCAACACTTGATTCACGTTCCGCCTTCTGAAGATATTCCTGCAATCTCGCGTCGGGTCGAAGCGACAGAGATCGTTTCCATGAAATGATGGCTTCCTTGCCGCGATCCGTGGCGAATTGCGCGTACCCAAGCACCGCCCATGCATCCGGCGAATCAGAAGCATAACGAGTGGCTCGCTCGGCAAACGTCAATGCCTGAGAAGCGTTTCCGGTTCGTATCAGTACGGCGGCGTAATAATTCAGGATTGCGGGATTCTGCGGATCGAAGTGCAAGGCCCGTTCAAAGTCGCTGCGGGACTTGCCGAAATTCCCGTGCTCAAATTCATTCTTTCCCGCAATGTAGTAACCCGCGGCGGCAACACTCGGATCCCCATTTTCCAATTGAGCTAACGCGTCAGAATCAACAGTGCCATGAACGATCACCCTGTGTGAGAGGTCAGCGGCGTTACCGATGCCTGCCGGTGGGCTAAAGGACGCGACATTTGGGACAGACTCGGGCGGAGTCGTTGTTGCCCGTCCGGGCGCGCCTCCCGCTTCAACATGATCTACCGAGGAGCTCGGGATCGCGAAAGATTCTTCGCCGATTTCATATTCGAGGTGCGCCCCGTTCTGTTCGACGTGGTCGGCGGAAATTGTGCGGCCATTCTTCAGGTGGATGATCTCCGCCGGAGCCTGAGTTGGCAGCGCCGCCAGAAGGCAAATGATTCCCGGCAGGAAGAAGGTGACAAATACACGCACGCAAGCGCATTCTAAAAGATTGGGGGATACGGCCGCAGATGCCAAAGGTAACCGGTGCAATTCGTGTTTGCAGCTGTCTGATTCTCATGACGGTTGGCTGCGTTTTGCGGAGCGCCGCCCAGGCCGGCACGGAGACTGGCGCCTCCAACAAGGCAGGCCCGGCGGAAACCTTGTATGAACAACTCCGGACGGTGGGCCTTGACAGTTCGCGGGTTTACCGGGTCCGGGAAGCTTCTCTCGATCGAGCCTCCCTTCACATAGATCTGGATGATGGCACGATTGCGTTCACTCAAGATGTAGAGGGAAAAGTGACGGGCGCGTTTTTCGCAGGGGATGGCGAGGTTCTACTGTCTCCTCCCGACCAGATCGAAAGATCTTCGATGGCGCTCTTCACCGGCGCCGCGATTCTGGAAGAACGGTTCGTCTCCGCATACCTGCGCTTTAACGATGACACGTTTCAAGAATTGAAGCCGTTTCTACGGCCCGCCGACGACCCTCAAGCCTTCGTCGCCGAGTGGAATGACGGTGCTCGAGCTTTAGCCGAGGAAGATGCCCTTCGGCTGTTCACCACTTTTAGCCGCTTGTTGCCAGTAGAGAAGACTATTCCCAGCCAGGATGCGCCGAATGCTCTTGATCCCGAAGATCGAATGCTTCATTTAAGAATCGAGGGCCGAAAACTTGGGACATTTGATCTGTTCTTCGACCTCGCCGCCAAAGAGCAAATCTCGGTTGGACAACTGCGCAAGAAGGGCGGCGAGAATTATTACAACGTATGGACATCCTTCGCTTTCAGAAAGGAGCCTCCAGGGAAGCCCTCTTCCCAGGTCGCGGGCGAAGGGGAAGATTACGGAAACATCGAAGTTTCGCGCTACAAGATTGTCGCGGAGATAAAACCTCCGACTGAGCTTGAGGCCGAAGCTAGCCTGGAGATGTTGGTTCGCCACGGAGGCGACCGTGCTGTTCTGTTTGAATTATCGCGTCACCTGCGAATCCGAGAGGTGGAGATGGATGGCAGGCCGCTGGAATTCATTCACAATCCCGCCCTCGAAGGCACTCAACTCGATCGTCGCGGCAACGATTTTGTCGCAGTCGTATTCCCCGAGCCATTGCAGCATGGCAGGCGGATTGACCTTCACTTTTCCTATGGAGGCGCCGTGCTCTCTGATGCCGGAGGAGGGCTCCTCTACGTTGGGGCGCGCGGCACATGGTACCCGAGCCGTGGGTTCTCAAAGTCGGCATTTGATATTGAGTTTCACTATCCGGCGCCGTGGACCCTCGTCGCCACCGGCAAGAGAACAGAAGGTGGGGTTGCAACTGCGGGACAACTGTCGCGCGACGCGTCCCCTGATACTCGCCCGATGCGTGTGAGTCGCTGGGTCTCCGAAAGGCCGATTCCAGTGGCTGGATTCAATCTTGGGAAATATGCGCGCGTGACCAGACACGCAGGGCCCGTGGCAGTGGACGTGTACGCAGCCTCCGCCATGGAGAACAGTTTCCCGCAGGTAGGCGAACCTGAAGCTTTGCCGCAGCCACCCGCCCGCCCCGGGCAGCCTGTGGTTCCGATGTTGATTCCACCGCTTCCGCCGTCGCCCGCCGGTAACGCTGGCGCCGTCGCGGAAGAGGCGGTTCGCGCTCTCTCATTTTTCTCGGCCAATTTCGGGCCATATCCTTACAGCGGCCTCTCCGTGACCCAAATGCCAGGCTCCGTAAGTCAGGGCTGGCCCGGACTGATTTTCCTGACCAGTTATTCTTTTCTATCTGAGAATCAGAAAACAGCTCTCCACATGACGCCAGTCCAGAAAATCGTCAGCGACGATGTGACGGCACATGAAACCGCGCATCAATGGTGGGGAGATTTGGTGACCTGGAGCGGCTACCGCGATCAATGGATATCTGAGGCCCTGGCCAATTACAGTGCCCTATTGCTGCTGGAATCTCAGAAGCCGTTGCAGTTTCGCGCCGTCATGCAGAAATATCGCGACGACCTGTTGCAGAAAAACCGCGATGGTTTGCGATTTATGGATGCTGGGCCGGTCACGTTGGGGACTCGACTTAACTCCTCAAAATTCCCGGACGGCTACGAAACCATCGCTTACGAGCGCGGCACATGGCTGTTCCACATGTTGCGTTGCATGATGCGGGACGCCCAGCAGAAAAGTGCGCCGCGCGGACGCGATAACCCGCCCGATGACCCATTTATGCAGGCTCTCCACAGTCTGAGAGAACGGTACCAGACAAAACCCATTTCGACGGCGGAGTTAATGCAGATTTTTGCGGAACACCTTCCTCCTTCCGCCTGGCACGAAGGCCGGAGATCGCTCGATTGGTTTTACCAGGGTTGGGTCAATGAAACCGAAATCCCTGAGCTTGAACTGCACAGCCTCAAGTATGCGGATAACGCCCATTCCACCATCGTGACTGGAATCATCAAACAAAAAGACGCTTCTGAAACCTTGGTGACCTCCGTACCGCTATACGCATCTCTCAATGGCCGAACTGTGTTTGCGGGTCGTATTTTCGCCGACGGGCAGGAGACGTCCTTTCATCTGACCGTCCCCCATGGAACCCGCAGACTCCTGCTGGATCCAGATCGAACCGTACTGTCGCGATTCCACTAGGGCATATCCCATTGCTGGCGCCCCATATCTGCCTGCCGTTGGCAGATGTGGGTGCTTAAACCCTTCGCCGCAGGGCCCCGCGCCTCCGCTCTGTGAGATAATCGCTGCATAGGTCCCCCAAAATACAGGCGGTTTCTTACTATGTTGTTCCGGTCCTCGGTCCTTGCCTTTCTCTTGATATGTCTCGGCTGTTCGGCCCAATCTGCTCCGCCTGACGTCGTCCAGCGGATGGAACGTCAGGTGCGAATTTACTATTCGATTCCGGCTCACGTAAAGATTGCGTTTAGCCCGCTCAAGCCCAGCCAGTTCCCGGAATACGATGCCTTGACGATCACTTTCGATGGCGGCGACAAGTCTCAGACCTACGACTTTTTGCTTTCCAAGGACCGCAAGACTCTGATCCGGATGACGAAGTTGGATCTCACCAAAGATCCCTACGCGGAAGTCATGAAGAAGATTGATATCAAGGGTCGTCCTACGCGAGGAAACAAGGATGCAAAAGTTGTGGTTGTCAGCTACGATGACCTCGAATGTCCCTTCTGCACGCGTATGCACGAAACTCTTTTCCCTGGACTCCTGAAGGAATACGGGGATCGCGTGCTGTTTGTTTACAAGGATTTTCCGCTCTCAGAAATTCATCCCTGGGCGATGCACGCCGCCGTGGATGCCGGTTGCCTGGCCTCCGAAAACAACGACGCCTACTGGGATTTTGCCGACTATATTCACGCGAATCAGCGCGAAGTGAATTCCGAGAGCACTCGTAACAATCAGTTCGCCGCGCTCGATCGCATTACCCTGAAAGAGGGGCAAAAATTTAGCCTGGATAATGCCCGGCTCCAGGTGTGCGTCAAGACGCAAAACGACGACGCAGTGAAAGCTTCGGTAAAAGAAGGCGAATCGCTGGGAATGTCTGCCACCCCAACGTTGTTCGTGAACGGCCAGGAAGTGGACGGTGCGCTCTCCGCGGAAGATATACGGAACATATTCGATAAGGCTCTGGAGCAAGCTGGCGTTCCGTCGCCTGGTAATGCTTCTGCGATCACACCGCCCGGATCAAAACCGGACGCCAGATAAAAGCCGAACCGCCCCGGCAATCAGTACACGCTTTAACAGGCTGCAGAAAGAGTTGCGGATGTATGAAAGGTTTCGAAGGGGCGCGGCTTTCAGC
>JBOGLA010000037.1:0-160621 GCA_050746185.1 Terriglobales bacterium
GATTTTCGACGATGCCGACTTCCCCCAATGCATAGCGAAAAAAGCGGCCAGTCGCCGCCAATCCTGCTTGAAGGTGCGCGTATCCCAGGTTAGCGCCGAAAAACGGCGCGAACCTGGGGCACCGGGCTGGGGCGGCGAGGCCGCGATCGCAATGCTGGGTATTGGCAGCGAGACGGCGGCGATGGCGAGGAAAAATCTCATGCCGGCCCTGAGCGCCACGCGGGGGACTTGGCGCGGCGGAACGAAATCCGGGCAAAAAACCTGCGTGATCATCCTCTCGTTTGAGAATCGGGCCTTCCCAGCCTTCGCAAAGAACGCGAACTGCTGGGCCACGACCCTTAATTCGCGGAATATGATCTAAGCAACCCCGCGCGCTTCTGGGAAATGCCAAGGAGGCGTCGAATCTCCATCAAAGCCTCTCGTTCCCCGTTTCTTTCAAATACCTGACTGATCTGCGGACAAATGGAACCTAGCAAAGCACACTGCCGATCGATTCTCTCCCCAAAACTCTTCTCGCCATCCGCCTGGGACTCCGCCAGCTGACTTAGCGCACCCACGCTCGCCTTACGCCTCGCAAATACGTCGGTTGCAGCAGTGGGATCACCGAAGATCGAACCGTCAGCATATTGGACGAAGATAACTGTGAACTTAGCTTCCGGACTGCGAACCTCGTCAGTAGACTCTACACAGCAAACCGGTGATAGGGCACCGGGCTTGGTGTCTCGCAGCACAACTGAATCGCTCGGCTCGATATCCGCGCTAAAGAACCTATCCTCGACAATGATGTATGTGGGCCCATCATCCAAACCACCAGTGTGTCCACCCTTAGGATGGCGCCCCAGCTCTGTCAGAGTAGCAAAGAGGAGCGTGATTGGTTTACTCGAGACGTTCCTCACGACCACATTTGCTCCCCATGCCGACTCAATTTGCCGACCTGAAATTACCTCGTGGATAAGAGCGTTTCCGTGGACTTCAAGTGGGCTCCCTCCTAGGGTTGCATCGTTGATCGCAAAGTCTAACGTCTCATCTGTGACATCCTGACCGGCTGATAACGGGCAGAGAAAGGTCCATAATAGGGCGAATAAAAATGCCGAAAGCAATTTGCAGGCCATGTCAGGTCTATATTCCGTAATCATAGGTCTCCTTACTCGGAATGTTCAGCTCAGGGGCACTGAATTTGCGCCGTGATGCTTTTGGTTACATTCTGTCCGTTAAAATCTAAAGTGAAGCCCTGCGTGATAGTACCGGCACTCTTATTTTGCCCTGGAGGGCCCGCATAGTACCCGACGATAGCGCTCCCTTGGTTAACTGCCATGCTGCATTCAGGAGCCTGGGGGAATTCAAGATCGATCGCCCCGGTGGAGGTAGTCGGAGTTGTGCAGGTAGACTGCGATTCATTGAGCGAACAGGAACTAGGGTAGGGCGTGGCCACAAAATGCAGCGAATTCAACGTCCC
Organism: Terriglobales bacterium; assembly: GCA_050746185.1. Lineage (GTDB taxonomy): Bacteria > Acidobacteriota > Terriglobia > Terriglobales > Acidobacteriaceae > PALSA-188. The sequence continues at coordinate 1,457 of JBOGLA010000037.1, forward strand.
AGTGGTGCAGTCGTTTGCAGTTGCGGAGGCCGGCGCAATCGAGAACGTGCAAGCAGTTCCCGACGAGCTCTGAGCAAATGTTGAAGTTGGGCAACCCTGAGGCCCAGTGCATATGTACCCTGCCTGAACGGGCAGGTTAACCCCGCTCGATGACAGCTCCGCCGTCCCCCCATTAACCCCGCGAACGAGACCAGCGCTTACTGTAGCTACGCTTGTATTGTTGCCGCTCCACGTCGCGCTTCCCGTTAGATCGTACTGCGTTCCGGAACCCCACGTAGCTATAAACTTTTGCTGGTGGGTGCCATTGGGTATCACGGTGAACAGGCCGTCAATTTCAACCGCCGCACTGTAGCCGTCGCACTCCTGACAATTATTTGTACAGGTCGCCTTCTTTACGTTGTAGATTCCTGAGTCGACAGCGATACGAATAAGTTGGTTTTCGGCTATGCTGCCAGCGATTTTCATGCCGCCTTCGTGCACGACCGCGGGAATGATATTTCCCTCAGCGTCGGGGATTTGAGTCTGAATGATTTCCGATACGTTGAATGTCCGCGATGCCCTGGGATTTAGATGGACAGGCCACAGATAATGGCCGCGCGATCCATCGGGGAGCAGGAAAAACAACGTCAGAACGAAGTCCTGGGCTTCATCTGCGGGATTCCACAGAGTCACCATGGTGTCATCGCCATTGCCGGTACTCCAGTATTGCAGTGATTTCGATCCGCTCTCGCCCACTCCCCTCGGCACCACTTCAAAAACATAGGTGTTGGTCTGATCCACGCTCCCCGCAGTCAGTAGAAGGTCGCCCGGCTTTATATTGGCGTCGAAAACCAGATTGAAACTTCCGTTGAACGTCTTGGTAGAAGAGGCGAGCCCCGCCAGCGTCAGCAACGACCTTACGTCCAGGCTTTGAGTCTGGTAAGGCGGCAGGTTGATCTGGGGCAGCTGTGCGGACTGAGGGACTCCTCCCGCCATCCACCAAATCGTCGGCGTTACAGAAATCAGCGATTCCGAAATGTTCCGCAAGACCGAATACGGAGTGAAAGTGGTCCCTGCGGGGAACGCCATCATGGGATCCGCCGGACCCGCCATCAATCCCAGTTCCGCTATCGTGGATGAAGCAGCCGGAGACGAATCTGTTGTGCCCCCGCTGAAATGCAGTGTTGCGGAATAGCCCACAGCCTGATCTTCCAGCCCGCCATTGACTACGAGGTTGTGATTGGATCAGTCTCTACGATATTCCTAAGATAGATGGCCGATTTGAAGTTGGCGTCGGTCATCCACAGTCCGCCAACCATTGACCTCAAAGTGGCGGCTCCGGCAAAGCTCTTCGGATGTGCCACCTTCGGGGCAATGGGCCGGTGCGGCGCCATGACCTTTTGCCTATGCGGGGCGGGAGGTGCGGCGGGAGATTGTCCGAAAAGCGAAAGAGGCGGGGCGAGAAGAAGAATCACCGAAAGCGCGAAGGGCAGCGACCTGTAATTCATAGCGGCCTCGAAGGCTGAAAGAGGGCCTGATTGCAACCGGCCGAACTTTTAAATCAAGCGGCCTGTGGATATTCCGGAAACGTAGTTTTGTTACAAAATCCGAACAATTCGGTTCTAACTCCAGGGTTACTCACAGAATCATCCAGACAGGCCATCGCAGTTCAAGCTATTTACGTTACGATCAACGGAATTGACCCACAAGGAAGGATTCGAAACTTCGCGAGGCAGGGGCTTTCCCATCACAACCCGACTGCCCCCTCTGTTTTATAATAGAAGATTCTCAACCACCCCTGATCTTCTTCCGTGCGGTCCTCGCCGTCGCGGCGGTAAGGGACATGGTTGACAATGCTCTTGCCTAATGTCAACAGAAGCCATCGTGGTTCGCGGCGCCCGGGTTCACAATCTTAAAAACATAGATTTTGAGATCCCGCACAATGCGCTCACGGTTGTAACTGGAGTCTCCGGTTCCGGGAAATCTTCGCTCGCCTTTGACACTATTTACGCCGAAGGACAACGCCGCTATGTCGAGTCACTGTCGGCCTACGCGCGCCAATTTCTGGAACGTATTGAGAAGCCCGATGCTGACTTAATTGACGGCATCGCGCCCGCTGTTGCCATCCGGCAGAAAAATTCCACCCGCAATCCGCGATCAACCGTCGGCACTGCCACCGAGATTTATGACTATTTGCGTTTGCTTTACGCCCGCATTGGCCGGACCTACTGCCTGCGTTGCGGCGCTGAGGTCAAGAAAGATACCGTGGATGAGGTTGCATCTTCGATCTTGGCTCTCGGCGAGGGCGCCCGCCTGAATGTTTTATTTCCGTTGCGGGCTTCTGAGCCGGCGCCTGCCCGCGACGCGTCTGGCGCGAAAAAGAAGGCTCGAAGCTCCAGGAAGAAAGATACAGCCGCAGGCCCAAAGGCCGATCTGCTTAAAGCTCAACTTTTTGAAGTGCGCCAGCGGGGATTCAATCGTCTTTATCAGAATGGACGGATTTTCGAGTTCTCATCTCCCGAGTCTTTGCTCGACGTAAACTTCGCCGAACCAGTGTTCCTGTTGGTGGATCGCCTTGTCGTTTCCTCGGAGGCCCGCGCGCGGATCGTGGACGCGGTGGAGATCGCGTATCGCGAGGCCGGTGAAGTCATCTTCGAGAGCGCTCCCCGCGACGGGCAGCCCCCGGAACGCCTGCGCTTCTCGCAACGCTTCGAATGTAAGCAGTGCAACATCCGCTACGACGAGCCCGAGCCGCATTTGTTTTCGTTCAATAATCCCTTTGGCGCATGTCCCCGCTGCCAGGGATTCGGCAACACCATTGATTTCGACCTCAGCCTGGTGATTCCAGACAGTTCAAAAACCTTGAACGAAGATGCCATCGAGCCCTGGACCAAGCCAAAGTACCGGCCACTCTTTACCGAGCTAAAACGTTTCGCGCGGCAGGAGAACATTCCTTTGAACGTGCCCTGGGCCGATCTCGAACCAGAACAACAGAGAATGGTCATGGAAGGAGACGGCGATGGAAAGTTTCCCGGAGTCCGCGGCTTCTTTCGTCATCTCGAGCGTAAAAAATACAAGCTGCACGTACGCGTGTTTTTGAGCCGCTACCGAGGATACTCACTGTGTTCAGAGTGTGAAGGAACGCGCCTGCGCACCGAGGCTCGCCAGGTGAAAATTGGCGGCAAAAATATCTGCCAGCTCTGTTGCATGACCATCGAGCAGGCGGCGCAGTTTTTCGACCACCTGAACTTGAGCGCGCAGGAAACGGGAATCGCCGAAAAACTCCTCGACGAAATCCGCGAACGATTGAAATTCCTGCAAGACGTTGGCCTCGAGTACCTTACGCTGGACCGGCTTTCGTCCACCTTATCCGGCGGCGAAGCGCAGAGAATTCAACTCGCCACTTCTTTAGGATCTCGTCTGGTCGGCACCCTCTATGTTCTCGACGAGCCTTCCATCGGCCTTCACACTCGCGACACGCACCGGCTCATCAACATCCTTCATAATTTGCGCGATCTGGGAAACACCATCCTCGTAGTTGAGCACGATCCGGATGTGATGCGGGCCTCGGACACAATTCTTGATCTCGGCCCCGGCGCGGGCGAACATGGTGGCAAGGTCATAGCCTCTGGAACATACGAACAGATTCAGCAGATGCCGGCATCGCTTACTGGCCGTTATCTCGCGCATGACCTGCGAATTCAAGTCCCGCCGACCCGGCGGAAGTCCACCCGGGAGCAAATCAAACTTTTCGGCGCGCGAACCCACAATCTGAAAAACATTGACATCACCATTCCTTTGGGGATGCTGGTTGCCCTGACCGGCGTTTCGGGCTCGGGCAAGTCCACCCTGCTGCATGACGTTTTGTACAAAGCGTTGGCGGCCGCAAAACATCAGCCGCTCGGCACTTTTCCGTCCGTCGGCGGATGGGATCGCGTCGAAGGCGATGAGTTCATTGACGACGTTGTCCTGGTGGACCAATCCCCAATCGGACGCACGCCGCGGTCGAATCCCGTGACCTACATTAAAGCCTTCGACGCCATTCGTGACTTGTTCGCTTCCCTTCCCGAAGCCCACAAACGAGGATTCACCGCCGGACATTTTTCATTCAACATTGCGGGCGGACGCTGCGAAGTCTGCCAGGGCGACGGCACGGTCACGGTAGAGATGCAATTTCTTGCCGATGTCGAGCTGGTGTGCGAGGAATGTAAAGGTACTCGCTACAAACCACAAGTCCTGGAAGTGCGCTATCGCGGGAAAAACATCCATGAGGTTTTAAATCTGACGGTGAAAGAAGCATTGCAGTTTTTCGGCGGCGTTCCCAAGATTGTGGACAAGTTGCGGGTTCTGGAAGAAGTGGGTCTCGGCTATTTACGCCTCGGCCAGTCCGCCACCACTTTATCCGGTGGCGAAGCCCAGCGGATGAAGCTTGCGGCTCACTTGCAGCCCGTAGCCAGGGGAATCGGGCGTCCCGCAGCCCTTCCCAACAAGCGGCGTTTGCGGGTGCTTTATATTTTTGACGAGCCCACTACCGGGTTGCATTTCGATGATGTCAGTAAATTGCTATCCTCGTTTCGCCGCTTGATTGATGCGGGCGGTTCAATCCTGGTGATCGAGCACAATCTGGAGGTAATTAAAACCGCCGATTGGGTCATAGATCTGGGCCCCGAGGGCGGAGAGCGCGGTGGCTACGTCGTGGGCGCCGGTCCGCCGGAAGCAATTGCCGCCCTGCCAGGCTCTTACACTGGCCATTACCTGGCGCATGCGCTGAATGGAAGCAAGCCGCGTTCCCTCAAGGAAGCATGAACAGATTTTGTTTTTTTCTTTTCTTCACGCTCGATCTCTTACTGGCATCGGCGATTGGCCAAACGAAGACGACAATAACTCACCATCGCGTCGTGGAGGCGGACTCTTCCGCTCAGCTTGTTCACGCGGAGAGTGCAATCGAAAAGCGCGACTACGTTACTGCCGAGCCGCTCCTGAGAAAAGTCGTTGAGGCAAACCCCAATAGTTATCAGGCGTGGTTCGATCTCGGATTCGTTTGCCACGCGCTCGGAAAGACCGACGAGTCCATCGCAGCCTATCGCAAATCGGTCGCAGCCAATCCCAACGTTTTCGAGGCCAACCTCAATCTTGGACTCACCCTGGCACAATCCAGGAATCCGGAAGCGGAACAATTTCTCCGAGCCGCGACCAAATTGACGCCCACCGCGCAGCCCGAAGCAGGTCTTGCCCGCGCATGGCTTTCGCTGGCACACGTCATCGAGGGGGACAAGCCGTCCGAAGCCCTGGACGATTATCGCGAAGCTGCGACTCTTCAGCCCGCCGACCCGGAACCTCATCTTTCGGCAGGTTTGCTTCTCGAAAAGCAGAATCGTCTTCAAGATGCAATTCAGGAATACAAACAAGCGCTGGCTTTAGACCCCTCGTCCACGGATGCCGTGACCGGCCTGGCAAATGCCTACATGCGTGAGCGCCAATATCCGCAAGCCGAGGAGATGCTGCGAAAACTTGTGGTTGCCCGCCCCAATGATAGCCACGCTCGCATTCAATTGGGTAGAGTGCTGGCCGCGGAAGGAAAAAACGATGAGGCCGCTACCGAACTGCAAGCTGGATTAAGTCCCGCCCCGAGCGACGCCGAAGCCCAACGGGAACTCGCGCGCCTCTATTTCGATTCCGCGAAATACGACAAGGCGGAGGGTCTGTACCGTTCGCTGCTCGAAAAAGCGCCGGAAGATCCTGATCTGCACGACAGTCTCGGAAAAGCATTGTTGAAGCTGCATAAGTTTCCGGACGCGCAGCAGCAGTTCATGGCTGCCGTGCGATTGAAGCCGGATTTCGGCGCGGCCTATGGTGACCTCGCGGTCGCTGCGAACGAGAACAAGAACTATGAGCTTGCCATTAAGGCGGCGGACGCCCGCGCCAAATTCCTCCCCGAAATTCCCATTTCCTATTTCTTGCGGGCCACTGCCTACGACCACTTGCGTGACAGGAAGGACGCCGTCCTGAATTATCATAGGTTTCTGGACGCTGCAAAAGGACAGTTTCCCGATCAGGAGTGGCAAGCCCGTCAGCGGCTGAAGGCGATTGAACCGCAACGGTAACAACTGCCCATGTTTCGACGAATCCCAATTACCGCGCTCCTTGTCGCGCTGTCGCTTCCGGCGATTGGCTTCAAGGGCGATCAGGAGGATAAGATTCCCGGGCTCATTGAGCGCGCCCAGTCCGCTCCGCTACGTCAACAGCCTGGCCTCTATGCCAATATTGCGGAACGCCAATTAAAACGGGCCGATGAGTTATATTCGGCTGGAGAGACAGGGAAAGCTCGTGCTCTGCTTGCGGAAGTCCTTACTTATTCCGACAAGGCCAGCAATGCCGCAATTCAATCAGGCAAGCACCTCAAGAATACTGAGATCGCAATACGTAAAATGTCCTTCAAGTTGCGTGACATAAAACGTGAAGTGACTTTCAACGATCAGGCGCCGTTACAGAATGCCTCCGACCATCTCGAAACGTTGCGCACCGATCTGCTGGCGCGCATGTTCAAGAAGAAGAAATGAAGCGCGCGCGGGCAGTCGTCGCAGTTTTTTTGTCGGGCCTCATTTGCATATCTGCCGTTGTAGGCCAGCGGGAACGTGATCCCCTCAGCTCGGGTGAAGTTGCCCAACTCCGCGATCAGGCACAGGATCCCGATCTTCGCCTCAAGTTATTTGTCCAGTTCGCCAGGCAGCGGCTCGATGCAATCGAAAAACTTCGCACCGATCCAAAAGCCACCGATCGCGGCGCCGGAATTCACGACGCGCTCCAGAACTTTCTCGATGTTTACGATGAAATGAACGATAACGTGGATTCGTTTGACGATGAGAAGCAAGATTTTCGCAAAGCCCTCAAACTGATCATCGAGGCAGATGTGGAGTTCGACGCTAAACTGCGAGCCCTGCAAAATTCAGCCGACTCAAGCAAGAATGACGCCAAGGTCTATGAATTCGTCCTGCAAACTGCGGTGGAAACCGTTGACGACAGCGCCAAGGATCATCGAGACATTCTCGTCGAACAGGAGGAAGCCGCTAAGCACAAGAAAAAATCCAATCGTAAGTGAGAGCCTCTTGCCTCCGTCGGTTCGGGCGCCGCCCTCAACATGACTTCCCATGGTAGTCTTGCACCACAGTGGCGGACACGCTTCTCCAGATTTTTCGCCAGCATTATCGCGAACTTCGCCCTCTTGCGCCGATTCCGGAGTTAACCATCGAGTTCTTCCCTTTCGCCAACATCAATAACACCATTCGGCTGCGCGGCGGCAAGCTGAGAGTTCGCCTCTCTGACATTCTCGAAGGCGCTCCAGACACGGTGCTGCGAGCCATCGCTCACATATTGCTGGCCAAGATGTACCGAAAAAATATTGAGCGCGAATATTCAACCCGATACCGGCGATATGTCGCCAGTCATGCCATTACAGAAAAAGTGCACCTGTTGCGGCAACTCCGCGGACGGAAACGAATCGAATCGGCGAAGGGGCAGGTCTACGATCTGGAAGTCATTTTCGACGATCTGAATTCCAGATTTTTTTACGGGCTGCTGGCGCGGCCACGTATGACATGGAGCCGCGATGAATCCCGCAGCCGCCTCGGCCACTACGATCCCGCGCACAACGCCATCGTCATCAGCAGAGTTTTCGACAACCTCCGCGTTCCGAGAGCCGCAGTGGAATACATCGTCCACCACGAAATGCTGCACCTGAAACATCCGGTAAAGTTGCGCGGCAGCCGCCGCTGCGTGCATTCCATGGAGTTCCAGGCGGAAGAGAAATTATTTCCGGAGATCGAAAGCGCCAAGCGCCTTTTGAGACGCCTTTAGCACGGAACTGGTAACTGATAACTCGGAACTAGCAACTGATAACTGCCGTGGATCAGTCGCGACGGAGCGATGGGCGCCCTCGCCCGTCATAGCACCGCCCCCGCCCCAGCAATGATTTCGAATTGATTGCATTGAAGGTACATACAGTAACCACTGTATTGAGGAGACAGGTCGGAAACCATAAAATCACGCTTTCACCGATCTGGCCCCAAAATCCCCCGTTCGGGGCCACATGTCTTCTAAAACTTTGTCCACAGGAACCGCGTCAGCGATGGACTTGCCAACACGAATGACTGTCCTGTGCGTCGAAGACGAAGAATCACAGCTGAAGCTTCGACGGGCGTTGTTTGAGTCCGCCGGCTTTGCGGTCCTTACCGCTCGCACCGGCGCGGAGGCGCTGGAATTGTTCCGCGCCAATAGCGTTGACGTGGTTGTTCTCGATTATTGGATGGCGGGAATGAATGGTCTGGCAGTCGCCACAGAATTAAAGCAACTGCGCCCTTCTACTCCCATTATCGTGTTGTCGGGATGGACATCGTTGCCGGGAGAAACCATCGGATTGGTGGATGCCTGGTTCCAGAAAGCGCAAGTTCAGCCTGAGGAGCTTCTTGGCGAGACGACCCGGTTGGTGGAGCAAACGCGGGGCCTGAGCAAGCGGTCCGATTAATTTTCTAACTTTGGTTCAGGGGTGGTGAGGTTTTACCGGCAGCCGGAGAATATCCTTACCAATGAAGAATTCGACTCGACCTGTTTTCTCCATTCCTCTTTTTATTTTTGTTCTGGCGCCTCTGCTCCTTTCCTTTTTTCAAAGGTCCATCCTCGCACAAACCCTGCAAGCCGACGTGGGATCCGAGAATCCCCTGAAGCAATTGACTCTGGAGCAACTTGGCAACATTCAAGTCACCACCGCCTCCAAAGCCCCCGAGGAAGTATGGAAGACTCCGGCGGCAATCTACGTTATTACTCACGAGGATATTGAGCGCTCGGGGGCAACGAATATTCCCGAAGCCTTAAGATTGGCCCCGGGCATCGAGGTCGCTCGCATAGATGGCGATAAGTGGTCCATCGGAATTCGCGGCTTCGGAAGCAGGCTGGCACGGTCGGTTTTGGTTCTGATTGACGGGCGCACGGTTTATACAACCTTGTTCGCCGGAACCTATTGGGAGGTGCAGGATACCCTCATTGACGACGTTGACCGCATCGAGGTAATCCGGGGACCCGGAGGCACGATCTGGGGACCCAACGCGGTGAACGGCGTGATCAACATTATTACCAAGCAAGCTAAGGATACGCATGGCACTCTCGCGTCCGTCGGCGGCGGCAACATAAAACAAGGTTTCGCCAACCTCCGTCACGGAGGCGGCAACGGCAAAAATCTCGACTATAGGGTTTACGGCAAAGGCTTCAATCGCGGACCTGAATACCATTCTGACCATCAGAACTTCGATGACTGGCGCGGCGGCCAGGCCGGTTTTCGTGTGGATTGGTCCAGGAATACGAAAGACAATTTCACCTTGCAGGGTGACGTCTATGACATTGCCGCCGGGGAGAGTGTGCAGGCCACCAGCTACACTCCACCCTACTCTCAAATCCTGGAGCGTGATGCTCGTCTCTCCGGCGGCAATATCATGGGCCGCTGGACCAGAACTGAAGGCGAGGGCAAAGACATCCAGATTCAGGCTTACTATGACCGGGTTAACCGCTACGAGGCGAACCTGGGCGATCTCCGGGATACATTCGACGTAGATTTGTTGCAGCGATTTCGCCTGGTGCGGCAACAGATCTCATGGGGCCTGGGCGCGCGCATCGTACCCGCCACGGATTTGGAAGTAGTCTCCGGTCTCACCTTCCAGCCCGCCAAAAGAACCGACTACCTTTGGACCGCGTTTTTTCAGGATGAGATCGCCCTGGTGAAAAATCGCCTGTCTATATCTCTGGGCTCGAAATTGCTTCGCACTAATTTCAGTCCTATACAGTTGGAACCGAGCGTCAGGCTGCTCTATACTCCGTCCGACACGCAGACCTTTTGGGCAGCTTTCACTCACGCTGTTCGCACTCCATCTGATGTTGAAAGGGATTTCTTCCTTTCCGGTTATATCGGCCCCGGTCCCGGCGGACTACAATTCTTCGCGCGTTTTAATGCCAATCGCGATTTTCGCTCCGAGCAAATGAATGGCTACGAACTCGGTTACCGTCGTCTCATCACCAAAACCGTTTATGTGGATATCGCTGGTTTTTACAACCACTATAGCGACCTCCTCAGCGAAGACATCACCGGAGGTCCTTTCCTCGAGGATAATCCGCCTCCCACCCACATCCTGCTTCCCGCCGAGTTTGGCAACGGCCTTCTCGGAACTACCAAAGGCTTTGAGATCGCTCCCGAATGGCGCCCCACTCACTTCTGGCGCCTGCGCGGCTCGTATTCCTATCTGCAAATGGATATCAAGCCGTCTCGCAATTCCCTCGACGTCGGCTCTGCGCCGGGCATTAACGGGTCCAGTCCAAAACATGAGGCAATGGTTCAATCCGGATTCGACATTTCGAAAGACTTCACTTTAGATCTGGCCTACCGGTACATCAGCGCCTTGCCCGGCCAAAAAGTTCAGGCTTATTCGACGGGAGATGCCGTGTTCGGATGGCGGCTCAGCGAACATTTCCGTTTGTCGCTGGTGGGAAACAATCTCTTCCAGCCGCAGCATGCCGAGGACGGCGGCGACCCGGGACCCCTGGTTCAAATTAAGCGCAGCGCCTACGCAAAGATTACCTGGCAGAATTAATCTTGAGCGGCCTGTCCAAAATCGCGTCCTCCCAATCTCCAGCTCTGCAATTGCGCCGCCCGATTCATCCCTGCCCGCGTGAAGCGTGTCTTATCCTTCTGTTTTTTTTGTCGCTTCTCGGTATTCCTCTTCACGGCCAACAGCCCCATGCGACGGAGTCTCAAGTCAAAGCCGCATACCTCTACAATTTCGGAAAATTCGTTACCTGGCAGGCCCCGGTCGCAGACAAGGGTGACTCTTTTGAAATCTGCGTGCTCGGAAAAGATCCATTCGGCGTGGTTCTTGACTCCACCGTCAGCGGAGAGACGATTAACGATCGGAAAGTAACCGCTAGAAAAGTTTCCAGCCTTCAGGATTCGGAAAATTGCCGCGTCTTATTCATCAGTTCATCCGAACAAGGCAGGTTGAAAGACATTCTTGCCGCAGCCCGAACCCGCGGCACGTTGACCGTCAGCGATATGCCGCGCTTTATTGAAAAAGGCGGAATGATCCAGTTTGTGCCGCAGGAAGACAGAATTCGATTTGAAGTGAATCTTCCAGCCACGGAAGAGGCTGGCTTAACCCTCAGTTCAGAATTGCTCAAGGTTGCGACCAGGGTGATAGGCAAATAGGAAATTGAATAATGCCACTGCGATATAGCCGGTCAATTTCGAGGAAGCTGACGCTCATGAACATGCTGGTGAGCGCCACCGCGCTGCTCCTCGCCTGCGCCGCCTTCCTGGCATACGATCAGTTTACTTTCCGGCAAGGCCTGGTTCGCACCCTTTCCGCTCAAGCGCAAATCATAGGCTCCAATAGCGTATCCGCTCTCACCTTCAATGATCCGCAGGCCGCCGCCAACACCTTGTCCGCGCTGAAAAGCTCTCCGCGTGTTGTCTCCGCAGGCGTGTTCACCACCGACCACCATCCCTTCGCGCAGTATGCGCCCAATTCCAACGACGAGCTTCTGGCTATTCCGGAACTTGCCCCCGGAAAGGCCGAGGCATATCACTTCGGGTCCGACCACGTGATTCTGGTTCACTCCATTGTTTTTCAAGGCAAGACAGTTGGATTTGTTTACTTGCGGGCGGATTTGCGCGAGCTCACCCAACGGCTAAAGAGATATGTCGCCATCGCGGCCGTCGTCTTGTTATTGTCGCTGCTCGCGGCGTTGCTTTCTTCCGGTATTTTCCGGAAATCCGTGGCCGAACCCATCGTTCAGTTGGCCGAAGTCGCCCGCGTGGTATCCCAGGATAACAACTACTCAATGCGCGCCCCGCCAACCATGGCTCACGACGAGGTTGCCCTGCTCATTGGCGCTTTCAACAATATGTTGGACCAGATTCAACGCCGCGACGACGACCTCCGCCAGGCCCACGACGAACTTGAGCAGCGAGTCGAGGAACGCACCCGTGAACTGGTGTCTTCGAACCGCGAGCTCGAAGCTTTTTCTTATTCCGTCTCGCACGACTTGCGCGGGCCGCTGGAGGTCATGAACGGATTCAGTTACGTGCTCCTGAAGAACTATGCTGAAAAACTTGATCCCGCCGCCAAAGAATCCCTGCAAAGCATTCGAGCCGCGGCCCGGCGCATGTCCGAACTCATTGACGACCTGTTGAATCTTTCCCGGGTCACAACCAGCATGCTGCATCGCGAAGAAGTTGACTTAAGTTCGTTCGCGCGCTCCATCATGGAAGACTTGTGCCGCACCGCTCCTCAGAGACACGTGGAATTTGTGGCGCCGCCCGTGGCTGACGCCTATGCCGACGCGCGCTTGGCGCGAATCGTGATGGAGAATCTGTTGCAGAACGCATGGAAGTACACCTCCCATCATGATCACGCCCGCATCGAATTTGGCTTTGAAAACCGCGATGGCCATATCGTCTACTTCGTAAAAGACGACGGCAGCGGATTCGATCCGAGATCCGCGGACCGCCTCTTTCAGCCTTTCAGCCGCCTCCATACTGCATCCGAGTTTCCCGGTAACGGCATTGGCCTGGCCACGGTACGGCGAGTCATTCAACGGCACGGAGGCGAAGTTTCCGCTGAAGGCGCGGTCGAAAAGGGCGCCACTTTTTATTTTACCCTCGGCCCCGCCCGAACCGCGGCCGATCGAATCCCGCCTTCCGATCGCAACCAGGCCGCCGAACGAACTTCCGGTCCCTCCCACCCAGCCTAGAGCAGAGACGATTCCCTTGCGTCCCTCGTCCATGCGATGATCACGTAGGGACGGATGTCCTTATCTGTCGGGCCGAGCCTGGGGCACCAGACTTCACGATCATCATGAATTTCATCGTCCTATCTCCTTATTAAATTGGTTGGGAGCCTGTTTCGGATGGCGTCAACCGGATGAACCAGCTCTCTATTTGAACGTCGAACCACAAGCAACAAAATCGACACGGACAAGGGCACTTTTGCTGAACCACAATTATCTTTTATTTGCTGCCAACTTAGCGCGCAGGCGTTCCTCGCTGTCCTTGAGCTCGGGAGTCAGCTGTGCCCCGAAGTTTTCGGCTTCGAACACAGGCCGAATTTCGATCTCGCCTTCATTCTCATGGGGACAGGGGCAGCGCTTCACCCACTCCACGGCCTCTTCCATTGATCGGACCTGCCACAGCCAGAAGCCCGCGATCAGTTCTTTGGTCTCTGTGAATGGCCCGTCAATTACAGCTCGGGTCTTTCCCGCGAAGCGGACGCGCTTTCCTTTCGAGGTGGGCTGGAGCCCGTCCATGGCAAGCAATACGCCGGCTTTCACCAATTCTTCGTTGAACTTGCCCATTGCGGTAAGAAGTTCCGTGCTTGGCATGACTCCCGCTTCCGAGTCTTTGTTCGCCTTGACTATCACCATGACTCTCATCGTTATGTCTCCTTATTGGTTTGAGATCGCTTGACCCCTACTCTAGCGTCGAATGACCCCCGGTCAGTTCGACAATTCTGCAATCTATCTTGGAAAGCATTTTGGCGTTACCTGCGGAGGTATTCCGCGACAACGCCGTTCCGACAATGACGAGCACCAATGGCCAGAACGAAACGACTGCCTGCAGAATGAACCCCTGCACGAACCCGTGTGGATTGCTTGCATAAGACCGCAACACATGCGACACGAACAGGACAATACTCGGCAGTACACCTAGTTCTCCATAACCATGATCGCAAAAGAGGTGCTTCGCCAGGCCAATTGCCGCAGCCAAATTCACGTAAAGAAGAAAGACTCCGAGTCCCGCAAGCGCAGCGCCGGCAATTGATTTCGAGCGCCAGGAATTTACATCCGGTCCGGTCATATCCGACTCCCGCAGACATTTTCTGCTCTACTTACTCGTCGAATGAGGAATACGGGATTCGACATGACTGGTCGTTAATATTGGTGGGTCAAAGATATTTTCGCCGGTCTCAGATGGCGCCGAATTGTTTCCGACGGGATGAAACGCCTGCTACAGCATCATCTGGGCTGCCGTGCCTCGGCTTCGGCCAGCCATCCACGGCGCAGCTTTTCAGGCGGAACGCTTGAGAGGTAGGGTTTGATATCGAGAATAGGCGTCCCATCCAGCATATCCACGCCTCGCACATGCAGCTCTGGGCCGTCACGGCGAAGCAACTCTACGATTGTCAAACCAATCGGGTTTGGACGGCGCGGAGAGCGGGTCGCAAACACCCCATGCGGGCGGTTATCGGATGGCGGCTTTCCGAGCAATTCGAATCCACTGGAGCGGTCGAACTCCCATAACACGATCAGGTGAGAGAAGCCCTCGATGTCGGTGAGCCCCTGCTCAAACTCAGGCAGGATTTTAAGCGATCCCTCTGCCTCGTGTTTCGCGCCAAGACCTTTGGGAATTTCGCTCGTGCTTTTGTAAGGGCTATTTATAGATCCGACTGGCCGCGAAGTGAACATAAGAGGAAACCTCCATCAACATAGTCATAATAGTGAGAAATGAGGAAAGATGGATAATGCTCCATCGTTTGAATATTTTTTAGAGTGGGATTGTGTTAAGGTCCGTTTCACCCGAAGCAGCGTCAATACAGCAAACACTGTATATCGGAAAGGTTAAGCAATGAGGCATTCTAATTGATTGTGGCCTCTGACGGCAGATAGCAACCTGACCGAAGAGGACATTATGACAGCGATCAATATCTTAATAGCCGATGACCACGAGTTGTTCAGGCGAGGCTTGCGCGCGCTGCTTGAATCCCGCTCGCAGTGGCACGTATGCGGCGAGGCCGCCAATGGGATCGAAGCCGTCGAGAAGACGAGGGAACTGCGGCCCCAGTTTGTGCTTATGGACATCTCGATGCCCGGGATGGATGGCATCAAGGCAACCCGCATTCTTGCCCGGGAGGTCCCTGAATCGAAAGTAATCCTGGTCAGCCAGAATGATCCGGAAATTATGGCCGGACAGACCGCGGAGATTGGTGCCCTAGCCTATGTTACAAAGAGCCAAGTCTCTCGAGATTTGATTCCCACCATTGAGAAGCTGGTCAGTGGAAACGGAGGCTTGCACAAGAATCTTAATCCGGGTGGGGAGAACAGTCTGGCGGACCATGAAGCTTCGGAGCTGGAACGCAAGCTTCGACTCGACGCCGAATTGCTGGCCGCGATCGTAGCTTCCTCTGACGACGCCATCATCAGCAAGAATCTGCATGGTGTTATCACCAGTTGGAACAAGAGTGCGGAGCGGATATTCGGCTACACAGCCCAGGAAGCCATCGGCAAACACATCACGCTCATTATTCCAGAAGAGCGCCTGGATGAAGAAGCACATATTATTGAACGCATACGGCGCAGCGAAAGAGTGGATCATTTTCAAACTGTCCGAAAAAGGAAAGACGGCACCACGCTAAATGTTTCTCTTACCATCTCTCCGGTAAAGGACTTATCGGGATGCGTGATCGGGGCATCCAAAGTGGCGCGCGACATTACAGAGCTTAAGCGGATACAGGAAGATTATCGCAAGCTCGCCGAAAGCCTTGACGCGGAGGTGCGTGCGCGCACGAGAGAGCTGGAGGAGCGGAACGCCGACGTATTAAGGCAGTCGGAACAGCTTCGACAGATCTCGGGACGCGTGTTAAGAACTCAGGACGATGAGCGACGGCACATCGCGCGGGAACTGCACGACAGCGCTGGTCAAACTTTGGCGGTACTGGGCATGAATCTATCTATGCTGGTGCAGAAGGCAGGTCGCAAGTCACCGGAACTGGCCGCCGATGCTGAAAACATTCAGGCCCTGGTTCAGCAATTAAACCGGGAGATACGCACGGCGTCCTATCTGCTGCATCCGCCGCTTTTGGACGAGAGCGGATTATCTTCGGCTCTCAGCTGGTACACCCAGGGGCTTCATGACCGCAGCGGTCTTGACGTGAGCCTCAACATTTCGGAGGATGTCGGAAGACTTCCCCGCGACATGGAATTGGTAGTTTTCCGCGTCGTACAGGAATGCCTGACCAACATTCACCGCCATGCAGGCAGCAAAACGGCTTCAATCCGGATTGCGCGCGCAAAAAATATCGTGACGGTCGAGGTGCAGGATCAGGGCAAGGGTATATCCGGCGATAAACTGTCGGACATTCAATCGCGAGGAGCCGGGGTTGGAATTGGAGGCATGCGAGAACGGCTGCGCCAGCTTAACGGAGAGCTGCACATCGAATCCAATGACTCAGGGACGCGGGTCTCGGCAACTATCCCGGCTCCGCTAAACGCTGCGGACCAAGACACTGGCATCGAACCCATCCAAGCCGTCGTGTAAAGCAGGCATAATTGCCGGATAGATCTCGCAAGTTTTATTTCTTTCCCGCCCATTTGGCGGTTTTTCCGGTATCATTGATTCTAATATTTTCTCCAATCTCCGAAGTAGAGTGCCTCTGTGACAAATCCGTCCCGAATCCCCGTTGTTTTTATAGTTTTGCTATTGGCTGCCCTGGCGGTGTCGGCTGACGGCCAAACACTTTCTGACCGCCCTCATGGGGCCGCCCACATCCAGGCGACTCCTACCCCTGAGCCCGCGTCTTTACCCAGCATCGAACTCGCGGTTCCGGTGGGGACCCCGTTGAAAGTCGCGCTTGATCAGGAAGTACGCGTGCGCGAGCTCGGTCAGGTTGTGCATGGGCGACTGACCGAGCCGGTGTACTCGTTCAACAAGCTCGTGATCCCGGCCGGCAGCGAGGTTTCAGGCAAGATTTCCTCGCTGGGTGACGTTCCCAAGATGCGGCGCACCATGGCGGCGCTTGACGCCGATTTCTCACCCACACGGCGGGTAGAGATCGAGTTTACCGAACTGACGCTCCCGGATGGCCGCAAGATTCCATTGCAGACCGTCGTTTCGCCGGGGTCACAGGGTGTGTTGGAGTTTGTTCCCGCCGGCAATAAGGCAACCGGCCCTACGCCCAGTGGCCTGGCGTCGCGCAAGATAAGCGAGGCCCGCAAACAGGCTCACGATCAAGTGCAGATGATCAAGAAGCAGTTGCATGATCCGGGCAAGATGCATCGCATCAAGCGCATGGCAATCGCTCAACTTCCCTATCGCCCGCAATATATAGACGCCGGCACTGGCTTCAATGCGGACTTGCAGCGTCCCTTGAAGTTTGGCTCTGAGTCCTTAAGGCCGGAGATGGTTTCGGCCATCGGAGAACCGCTTCCTTCCGGGAGCGTAATTCATGCGCTGCTCATTACGCCCCTGAGCTCCGCAACCAGCAAGAAAGGCGACCTGGTGGACGCGGTCATCAGCCAGCCATTGGTCGTCTCCGACAAATTGATTCTGCCGGAGGGCAGTCATCTTCAGGGCGAAGTTCTGCAGGTTCAGCGCGCTCGCAGGCTAGAACGAAACGGGCAGCTGCGGATTGTCTTTCACAAGGTCGTCCCACCCGATGGATTGGAACAAAAGATTGAAGCCAGTCTTGAAGGCGTCGAGGTCGCGAAGGGCGAGCACCTGGCCCTGGATGCGGAAGGCGGCGCTCAGGTCACTGCGCCTCGCACCCGCTATCTGACAACCGGAATTGCGGTGATGCTGGCCGCCTCTTCGGTATCCGAAGGAGACCATGATGCTGGAGACGTTGGCCGCGACGGAGGCGGCGCCGGCAAAGGCGCCGCGACGGGCGCTTCCGGATTCAAATTAGTCGGCATGCTGGTGGGAGCGCTGGCGCACTCCCGCGCCGTAAATTCGAGTCTCGGTTTCTACGGTGCGGGACTTTCGATCTACTCGCATTTTTTGGCCCGGGGCCGCGACGTTGTTTATCCTAAAGATATGTCCATGGTAGTAGGCCTCGGCACGCGCGAAGCCACCAATCAGGTCCAGACTCGCAGCAACGATACCTCGGCGAGACTCATAGATAATCCAATGGGTTCCCACTAGACTGGACGCGTTCTTCCTGAACTTCGCAGTGGATGCCCGCTTCCTGACCGTCGGTGGCTTATTCAAACCGTCTTTTGGCTTGCGTGGAACGAAGTTTTGATGGGGCGTTCAGCCGCGCCGATGATCGAATTCAAAGGAAAGCGTGTCCCTTCAAAAACAAGCGGCCTAAAACATTCCTGCACTCTTAATGGCGCGAGACAACAATGATCATGAACGTTCCCGGCTTTGCCCTCGGACGCCCTTTCGCGCCCGGTGTTTGCTCCTCAAATTCGGCGGTGGGCAGATACACCTTATGCGCCTTCGAGTTTATGTCCATTGTCCTGGCCCCCACGGGGGTCGTTACAGTTTGCACGATCTCGAACTTGCCGGACGACGCGTTCTCACCGGCAACCACGAGCTTGCCGTCGCGACAGCTCGCGAACGCCTGGGTGCCGTCGAATCTTGTAGCATCCACGCCGGCGCCGATCGGCAGATCGGCGAGAATCTTGCCGTCGTCAGCGCTCATCACGACGAGTTTCTGCGGATTTCGACATCCGATAAAGAGCCGCCGATTCTTTGTGTCCATTGCCATTCCGACGGGAGCGCCGCCGGGAGCGACAGGCCAGCGCGCCAGCACTTTTCGGGCTTTGATATCAACGACCGCAACCTGGTCTTTATCCACCAGATTTATGTAGACCTTTCCCGCTCCGTCGGAAGCGAGGAATTCGGGTTTGCCGCCCAATTCAATTGGCGGGTCAATGCTTCCAGTCTTGGGGTCCACATCCGGCTTGAGCGTCATAAGCACACCGTTGTCCCCGGAAACGACGAGCACCAGCCCGCTGGCTTGGTCGAAAATAATGCCATCGGCATCGGGTTGCGCGGCAATCGTGCCCAGAACAGCATTCGTCTTGAGATCGAAGATCACGACTGAGCCGGCGCCATCGCTAATGAATCCGCGTCCGGCTTTGTGCACCAGAGCCACTCCGTGATTGTGTTTCTGGCCGGGGATGTCGGCGAGCGTCTTGCCCGATGCGGCGTCAATCACCATGGTGTGCGTGCTTCTGGGAACGTAGAGACGGTTCGTCTTTGCGTCAAAGGTAACGTAGTCCCAGCCGCCGTCGCCACCAACGTGAAATGTCTTTTCGACAGACCAATCGGCCTGCGCAATAGCTTGTCCGCTAAACGTGAACGAGATCAGCGTTACCAGGGCCAAGCTTAGTCGAACAATGGATGCACTGTGAACCCGCATTAGCTCCTCCAAAGGTATTTCCCGGGCAAGAATACCACCCTGAAGCATTTCTCCGGCAATCTATTAGATTGCGGAAAAAATCGCAGTAGTGAAACGGGCTTTAAAGGGACGCTTCGCGAAAAAAAGCTGTAAGGCGGGAACGGATGATTAGAGAGAGTCCGCAGGTACAGGTGATAAAACCCCTTCTGGGCGAGGGGTATCAGGTGAGCATCTGGGATCTAATCGGCAGTATATTGAAGAAGTAATTCAGCACATTGGGTCGCTGCTGAGCACGGATCTCGGAGATCTCATGAAGAATTCGGAAGTAGTGATTATCGGCACCCGGTCAGCGGATCGAGTGCAAATGTCTTCTCTGCTGCGTTCTGATCAGATTGTGATTGACCTCATCAACCTCGAGGCTGCCCGGCCCCCGAAGAGCGCTGCCTCTTATCAGGACATCTGCTGATAGAAATTCAATGCCCACGGTTCCCCATTTCCTCTATGGCACCGCGTGGAAAGAGAATCTGACTGCCGATTTGACTGAACTCGCCCTCCGCATGGGTTTTCGAGGCATTGATACGGCCAACCAGCGGCGGCATTATTTCGAGGCGGAAGTAGGCGAAGGGTTGGCGGCTGCTTATCGCGCCGGGATCGTTGAACGCGGCGAGTTATTTCTGCAAACGAAATTCACTTATCAGGCTGGTCAGGATCATCGGCTTCCTTACGATTCTCGGGCCGCCCTCTCCGTACAGGTCGCTCAGTCTTTGGCCAAATCGCTGGAACAACTGGGGACTGAGTATGTTGACAGCTACCTGTTGCATGGACCGTCCTCCGCCGACTGGACGGGTGCAGACGGCGAAGTTTGGAGAACGATGATAAAGGAGAAAAATGCTGGGCGCACGCGTCTCGTCGGTGTGAGCAATGTCTCTCTTCGACATCTTGAGCAATTGGCGGCGACCCACGCCGAAATTCCTGCATTTGTGCAGAACCGCTGCTTTGCCCGGACTGGCTGGGACCGTGAAGTGCGCATGTTCTGCAAGACAAACAAGACCGTTTATCAGGGCTTCTCCCTTCTGACGGCGAATGTGGGAGTTTTAACTCATCCCTTTGTAACCAGGCTTGCCGCGCGCGAAAACGTCACTCCAGCACAGATTGTGTTTGCTTTTTGCCGATCAGTTGAAATGATCGCCTTGACCGGGACCTCCAGCTCCGAGCACATGAAGCAGGATCTGGCCAGCTCTCGGCTGACCTTGTCTCCCGAAGATGTTCGCGGGATTGAGTCCCTGGCCGGCTGATTGCGTATAGCTCAGTTCCTAAATTGGGGGCGCAGCTGCGGTCTCTCAACAGAAAGAAGACCATCGCTGCACCTATTGCTGGTCCTGCTGAGCATTTGCCGCTTGCGACTCCTGATCTTCTTCCAGAAATTGGGACCATTCCGCGTCGGCGGCAAATTCTTCATCGGGAGGAAGGACGGCTTGCGAAGGCGTTACCCGCACTCTTACCTGAAGCTCCGTGCCGGCCTTTCCTTTCATCGTCCCCATGGTCGGGGGAACGTCGGCATAATCGCGGCCTACGGCGGTGCGAATGTGTTTTCCCCCGACAAGACGATTAATCGTAGGATCAAGGCCAATCCAGCCCAGGTTTGGCAGCAACGCCTCCACCCAGGCGTGAGTCGCGCCGTCGGCTGGATGTTCGGGACTCTCGCCGCCATGGTTATGGTAAAGATACCCGCTAACGTAGCGGCACGGAATTTGAGCTTTGCGAACCAGTGTAATCATGACATGAGCGAAATCCTGGCACACGCCCTGCCGTGACTGGAGCGCATGCTCGATCGGTGAATTCACTCTGGTGCTTTTCTTCACGTAAGTAAAGCTGCGATGGACCCCGGATGCAACGTCGCGGAGGAATGCCAAAGGGTTTCGCCCCTCGCGTTGAGTTACACCGATCTCTTCCGCCAACTCATCGAGTGCGGGTGAAGAGCGGGCAAAACGGCTTGGCAGCAGGGTGTCCCAATAATCTTTTTGCTCGATCAGTTGTTCCAATTCATTCCAGGCCGCGTAATCCATGGTTTCGGGCACAGGCGCCTGCGGCTCGATATTTACCAGCGCATCGGAGATAATAGTAAGCTGTTCGTGGCGCGCGGGCAGGTCGAAATGGTGAACCAGATTGCCGCGAGAGTCGGTATAGGAAAAAATGCGGGCGCGCGGATTCACCGACAACTGGAAGACGAAACAGCGCTGATTGCCCTCGCTTCTGGGATGCATGCGAACCTCCATCATGCTTTGCCAGACCGGGTGGCTATAGCGATAGCGCGTAAAATGTCGAATGGCGTAAAACATTAAGTCTCGAAGGCGACCTCGATCGGGTATTCGATATAAACTTCATGCACTGCCGCGTGCAGATTGCGGCACTGTTCAATAATGCCGGCCAGGTATTTGTGCAGGTCGCTGAGGATAACATCTCCAATCTGCACATAGGCCACTTCAGAGCGCAAGCGCCCCATTAACCTTTCAATTTTCCCTGTTCTACGGCTCAACGAAAGGGCCCCGATGGAGGTCAGCGCCTTATGCATGCGGTCCAACGAATATCGAACGGAATAAGGAAAGTCGGGCTGCAATAAAATGAAATCCGCAATTCGTTCGGGCTTCAGTTCCGCCGTGAAAGCTTTGCAGTAGGCTTCAAATGCGGCGCAACTGGTCAGTAATCCAACCCAGTCGAGATCGTCGGCAGGCCGGTCAATGGAAAAGTAAGCATCCATGAGAATAGAAAGATTGCACGCTCTCTCAATGTATTTTCCCAGTTGGATAAAATGCCAGCCCTCGCCATGATTCAGGGTCGCGGAAGTGACCCCGCTAAACCGATAGGATCCTTCCCGGACCGACCTTACCAGGCGCATAGCGCCGGCGTCGTCGTCCGGTGAAAGTTCTGCACCTGTCACATCGTGAAAAAGGCGATTGAGATGTTCCCACATTTCTGAGCTGATTTCTTCGCGCACCTGCCGGGCATTCTCGCGCGCATAACCCACGCACTTGACGATCGAAAAGGCGCCCTCGGGATTCGCGACCAGCATAAACAAAGCGCTTTGCGGATCAAGGTTGGCGGATGCAACGCCCGGCGCCAGCGAAGAAACAGCGCGGTACCAGCGTTCCTCCGTGGAAAATTTTGCCGGATTGAGAATCAATGCGTAAGTGGCCTCTAAAACCCGAGAGGCATTGTTGGCACGCTCGAAATAGCGGCTCATCCAGTAGAGACTATCGGCTACGCGCGAAAGCATAGGGCTTGGTCAATCACCTTGAGGTCCAACACTCCACTGATCCACATTCCTGGATCGGATTCGCGCCAGGAATCCTGAACTTCACGAACATTCTAGTTCTGCAAGACCCAGGTATCCTTCGAGCCCCCACCCTGGGAGGAGTTCACCACCAAAGAACCTTTGCGCAGAGCCACTCGGGTAAGGCCGCCGGGAATGATGGTTATGTTCTCTCCGTAAAGCACATACGGACGAAGATCAATATGGCGGGGCTCAATGGTTCCATCAACAAAACACGGTGCGGTGGAAAGATTGATGGTTGGCTGCGCGATATAATTTCGGGGCTCGGCCAGGATTCTCTCCCGGAATTCCGTACGTTGTTGTTCCGAGCTGTGGGGACCGATAAGCATGCCGTAGCCGCCCGACTCGCCCACTGCCTTGACGACATACTCGTCCATCCTCCCGCAAACGTGCTGACGTTGAGCCGGATCGGACATCAGCAGTGTCTCAACGTTTTCCAGAATTGGATCCTGGTCGAGATAGTAACGAATAATCTTCGGAACGTATGCGTAGATAGCCTTGTCATCCGCGACACCGGTACCCAGGGCATTGGCGAAAGCGATGTTCCCGACGCGATAAGCATTAAACAGGCCGACGGCGCCCAGCGCCGAACCGCTTTCGAAAACCAGCGGATCGAGATAGTCGTCATCAATTCGGCGGTAGATCACGTCCACCCGCTGCAATCCGAATGTCGTGCGCATGTAAACGATATTGTCGTGGACCAGCAGATCACGGCCTTCAACCAGTTCAATACCCATCTGCCGCGCCAAATAAGTGTGTTCAAAATAGGCTGAATTGTAGGCGCCGGGCGTTAACAGGACTACGGTAGGCTCGGAACGACCTTCAGGCGCGAGTGACCGCAGGGTAGAAAGAAGCGCCTGGCTATATTGCTCAATCGGCCGAACTCTGCACTTTCGAAACAATCCCGGAAATATTTGCTTCATCACCCGGCGGCTCGTGAGCATATAAGAAACGCCGCTGGGGACCCGCAGATTGTCCTCGAGGACAACGAAGGTTCCGTCAGGATCTCGTATTAGATCTGTCCCTACTACAGTTACATAAACGTCGCGAGGAACTTTGATGCCTCGCATCTCCCGCCGATAATGCTTGCAGGTGTAAATAATATTTCCCGGCACGATGCCATCTGCAATGATCTTGCCGTCGTGATAAACATCTTTAAGGAAGAGGTTGAGCGCCGTGATGCGCTGAGTCAAGCCGCGCTCGATCGTTTCCCATTCCGGGGCGGTAATAATTCTCGGCAGCAGGTCGTGCGGAAAAATCCGTTCTGTCCCCTTATCGCCTCCATAGACGGTAAAGGTGATGCCCTGATTGAAGAATGACTGGTCAGCCTCGTGTTTGCTGCGCCGCAACTCGTCGCGCCCGAGATTTAAAAGATGAGTGTAGAGTTGGCGGTACTGCTTGCGCGGATGATCCACGCTGCGGAACATTTCATCGTAAGCCCCATTAAATTGGTAGCGGCGGAACGCTTCCGCGGCGCTCTGATCAGATGGACCGGTTTCTGTAATCATGGCCGTACCCGTGCCTGGTTCCCCGTCAGGATAGCGCATTGGGTGGCCGCTGACGATTGGGAAAAACGATTCAGGCTATTGAACAAACGCTGATTATCTATCTGCCAGCTAGACTCTGGATGGATGCGCATCGCCGACACTCTCGGCACGATTTCCATTGCTTGACTGTTGGAATTCGATATCTGGTAATTGCTCCACCGCGCGCCGTAGAGACTGCTCCCAGCTGGAGTGAATCAGATTGAGGTCGCGATCCCCGGCGGAAATGCGACGGTAGCGAGTGATTTCCAGACTGTCCTTCTTATACAGCAATAAGTCGAACGGCGGCCCAACCGTGACGTTGGAACGCATGGTGGCGTCGAGAGAGAGCAGCGCATATTTCGCCGCGACTTCCAGCGATGTAGAGGCCTGGATGCCACGATCGAGAATTGGCCTGCCATATTTGCACTCGCCAAGCTGTAAGTACAACGAATCTTCGGTAGCCGCGAGGGGGTTTCCCTGAGGATAGATCAGATAGAGGTTCGGCTCCTGGCCACGGACCTGCCCTCCGAGCAGAAGATGAACGTTAAAGCTGAAAGAATCGCGCTCGAGTGAGGAGCGATCCATATCCGAAACGCGGCGCACGCAATCGCCAACGATGCGGGCGGCGTCATAGAGTGAATTGGCTTGGGCCAAGCCGCGTCCCGATTCGAAATCATCGGTCAGCAAAGTAATTACTGACTGGCTGATAGATAGACCGCCACTGGTCAAAATTACAAATACGCGTTCTCCGGTCTGAACAAAGCGGTACATTTTCCGGCAGACATTTACCTGATCGAAGCCCGCGTTGGTCCGCGAATCCGATGCCAATACCAGGCCTTCTCGCGTCATGATGCCCAGGCAATACGTCACTATTATCCCCGATGCAGAAAAAATTAAACCAACCCCGCATGATACATGATTTTTTATATCGAAATTATGATCTGGCTCAGAAAGAAAGAACATCCAACTGGCACAAGAAACATGATAGTTTTCTGCATCCAGGTTCGGAGCGCAAACGCAGGGGGAAACTGAAATATGCTGATTCGACTCGGATACGACATACAATTTCAAACCGTGGGGGACGTTCCAATCGTCACTCTTCTCAACGTTCATCCATCACGCAAACCGGATTTGCGCGAGCCCGACGAACTGCGCTGCGAGCCAGCCGTACGAATTGAAAATTACACAGACAGCTTCGGCAATCATAGTTGCCGCCTGGTTGCTCCTGCGGGCACGATTCGATTTCTGAATTCGACTCTGATTGAAGATTCCGGATTGCCAGACGCAGTTGACTTGAATGCGCGCGAGGTCCCCGTTGACGAACTGCCGTTCGATGTCTTGCCGTATCTGATGAACAGCCGTTATTGCGAAGTTGATCTTTTGTCCAATACAGCGTCCGAACTTTTTGCCGGCGCTCCCCGCGGATGGCAGCGTGTTCAAGCCGTTTGCGACTGGGTGCATGGCAAAGTCACTTTTGGATACGAATTTGCCCACCCCACTCGAACCGCTCTCGGTGTGTACATTGACCGGGTTGGAGTTTGCAGAGACTTTCAGCATCTCGCCATTACTTTTTGCCGGGCTCTGAATATTCCTGCGCGTTATGCGACCGGTTACCTCGGCGATATCGGCGTGACCGTGGCTCCCAGCCCCATGGACTTCAGCGCATGGTTCGAGGTGTACCTGGAAAATCGCTGGTGGACTTTCGATGCCCGGCATAACGTGCGACGCATTGGGCGTGTCCTGATGGCCACCGGACGCGACGCCACCGATTGCGCGATCACCACATCTTTTGGAAGAGCAAAGTTGTTAAGCTTCCAGGTCGCAAGCGACGAGGTTCCTGCATTTCAGAATTCGGTAGCCTAGGGCTTCTCGCCGAAGTAGCGATTAATTCCCGCCGACCCTACCGGATTCGACTCTCTTCAGCAAGCTGACTCTTCAGTAAAGCAGCCGAACTTCCATCGAGGTAGATGAAGGTATTGCCGTGGGTCTGGAGGGCGGACGCGGGCGCAAGCGGCGTCACGTCTCCGTCAAAACACTTCGCGACTGCCTCAGCCTTCCTCGCACCGAATGCCAGGCAAACAATTTCCTCCGACTTCAATATCTGCCGGATCGTCATTGAAATTGCGCGGCGCGGAACTTCATCGAGATTACGAAACCACCCTTCGCTGAGTTGCTGCCTGCGGGAAACTTCGTCGAGTTCGACAACGATGTAGGCTTCGTCCGTCTCGAAGTCGGCGGGAGGGTCATTGAACGCAAGATGGCCATTTTCGCCGACTCCGACGAACGCGACGTCAACGGGCGCCCTTCTAATTTCGGCAGTCACATCGGCTATGACTCTTTGCGGATTCATTTCGCCGCTAAGCAAATGACAGCGGGTTATCCCAACTCTATTAATCAGCCTGTCGAGAAGAAACTTGTTGAAGCTGGCCGGATGCGTTGCCGGCAGGCCTATATATTCGTCAAGATGGAATAGTTCGACGCGCTTCCAGTCAATTTCGGGAGCTTGGATGAGCAGATCGAGAAATTCAAACTGGGATGTCCCCGTGGCCGCAACGACTCGGGCGAGCCCGCGGTCATGGATTGACTTGCGAATGGTTGAAGCGGCCTGCGCCGCTGCGGCTTCAGCGAGCGAACGGACATCAGAAAATATTTGCAGGTTCATCAAGCCTCGCCGCTCAATAAGCACTCAAAGTCAGATTTCCTCAGTGTTGCGATTTCCATCCGTCTTCCCCGCATCGTTTGCCACAGAGAAATGCTATATAGTACTTTCGCATGCATCGTCAAGCGAAAAAATGCTAGTATTTAAATAGTTAGGAACTTATTGCTCTATAGCTCCTGTGGGGATCTTTTCTATGCCGTGCTACCGCTGGCGGAGTGACCGCAACGAGCAAACCTGGGCGATAGACTAAAAACACGAGTAACGCAGGAAATAATGGGCGTTCCCGTTTATCGGCTTTACAAACTGGGATTCAGCAGCTAACTTATGGTCGTTGGCTGACGCCAAGCTTCATCTATATAGCATTAGCGAATGGCTTGTGGGCTTCGTTTGGAGCGAGATCGGTCAAGCTCTATAGCATACGAATTGTTTTGGCAATTCACATTGTTGTGAACGCTTCAAATAGTTCGCATGACTAAGGTCGGACACGGAGTGCTGATGAAAGTAAACGGCAGATCGGGAAACGGACAGAATGGGACGCCGGCCTACAAGAGGATTCAGACCGCGATTCTGAACCGCATAGAAACGGGTGAACTCAGACCCGGCGACGCGGTCGAATCTGAACGTGAATTGGCAAAACTTCATGCCGTCAGTCTCATGACCGCTCGCCATGCGCTTGTTGCGCTCGAGAGAGAAGGCAGAGTGCAGCGCCGCCGCGGCGCCGGAACCTTCGTTGCCCCCCCGATGATCCACTTCAACAAACTGACCAGCTTTACGGAGTTGATGACGGGGCGAAGCCTGGTATCGTTTTCCAAAGTTCTGGCTTTCGGCACGGTCAATGACGAGCCGGATGTCAATGCGAGACTCGCTCTGGCGGCGGGCGCGCGGCTCATCAAAATAGAGCGGCTGCGGATGGGATCGGATGAGCCTTTTGCCCTGGAGACCTGTTATCTTTCGGCGGCGGATGTTCCCGGACTGAATCGAAGTGCGCTGGCCAGTGGTTCGTTATTTTCCATTTTGCAGAACGACTACGGGGTCCAACTTTCGTACGCGGATGAAGAGGTAGACGCCACCGCGAGCGATTCCAAGACTGCGCAACTCCTAAATATTCCTCGCGGACTTCCTTTGCTTCGAATCCGCCAGCTGATTTATTCAACCAAGGCCAAGGCGACCATGTACGCGTTAGGACTGTACCGTTCCGATAGACATACTCTGCTGATTCGAAGATTTCGCTAGCGCAAAAAATCCATGCCTCTCACCTCGACTGATTGGTTCGTCATCGCCGGATATCTGCTGATCAATCTGCTGATCAGCATTTACTATCGGCGACGCGCCAGCGGAAGCACCGAGGAATTCTTTGTTTCTGGGCGCGATGTCTCTTGGTGGCTTGCAGGAACTTCCATGGTAGCGACGACATTCGCCGCGGATACACCACTCTTAGTTTGCGGCCTTGTGGCCAAATCCGGCATCGCCGGAAACTGGATCTGGTGGGGATTCTGCTTTGGCGGAATGCTTACCGTATTTTTCTTCGCACGATATTGGAGGCGGGCGGAGATATTAACCGATGTTCAATTTGTAGAAATTCGCTACGGTGGTAAACCCGCCGCATTCTTGCGCGGCTTCAAAGCAGTTTATCTGGGCCTGTTCATGAACTGCTTCATTCTCGGATGGGTTACACAGGCGATGATCAATATTATTACTGTGCTGCTCGGGCCTGCGATTGCCGAGGGCCGAATCGTGCAGTTTGCTATCGGCGGGCACGTTTTCCAGTACGCGCTAGGCGCGCCCCACACAACGTCATTGTTGATCTGCATTTTCGTAATCATTCCTTTTACCGGCATTTACACCTTCATCGGCGGGCTCTGGGGGGTTTTGGTTACCGATCTGTTTCAATTTGTATTGAAGATGGCAATGATCATCGTTCTGGCGTGGGTCGCCGTGGCCAAAATCGGCGGAATGCAGGCATTGCAGGTTCATCTTCTGGCTATAGAAAACAATGTGCAGCAAACCGGGGTGCACACCGCGAATCCCGTCGCATTCCTGCCGGACTTTCATTTGGGTCTTACCAGCAACGCGCTTTGGACTCTTCCACTGCTTACCTTTTTTGTATATCTCTGCATGCAGTGGTGGCTGGCCTGGTATCCGGGCGCCGAACCCGGCGGCGGAGGCTACGTGGCGCAACGAATGTTCAGCGCCAAAGATGAAAAGAACTCTCTCGGAGCAACTCTCTGGTTCAACATTGCGCATTATGCGCTGCGTCCGTGGCCGTGGATCGTAACCGCTTTGGTCGCGATTGTTGTCTATTCGCCAAACGGAGGCATGCACCCCAGTGCGGCTTTTGCGGCGAATCCGGAGCAAGGTTACGTGATGATCCTGAGAGACTACTTGCCTCCGGCATTGCGGGGACTCATGGTAGCCGCATTCCTCGCGGCTTTTATGTCTACAGTTGGGACGCAATTGAACTGGGGATGCTCCTACCTCGTCAACGATCTCTACAAGCGATTCATGGTCCGGGACGCGACTGAACGGCATTACGTTTTCGTCAGCAAGTTATTCACGGTGCTATTGGTGTTGGCAAGCGGATACACCGCGATGCAACTGACCTCCATTAAACAAGGATGGGATCTGGTTTTGAACATTGGCTTCGGCACCGGAGCCGTCTACATTTTGCGCTGGTATTGGTGGCGCATCAATGCATGGAGCGAGATCGTCGCTATGATCGCCGCCGCCGCGGTAACGATTGGACTGCATGGAGTCGCATTCAGCGGAAATAGCGCCACTGTCTATGCCAAGTCCGCGCTCATCACGGGCGGAATTACAACCCTTGCCTGGGTAATCGCGACATTCGTGTCGCGACCGGAATCCGATACAACGCTCATCTCTTTTTATAAGCGGGTTCATCCCACCGTGTACGGGTGGAAGAGGATTGCAAAACTTGTTCCGGAATTCCCCGAGATCCGCGATGTGGCAAGTAATTCGTTCAACTGGTTAATGGGCGTGATTCTGGTATACGGATGTCTTTTCGGAATCGGCAAACTGGTGTTTCAGCAGTGGCTCTCGGGGTTTGTGCTTCTGCTTATCGCCGCAATAGCAGGCTACCTGATTTTCTGGGATCTCTCGCGGCGGGGTTGGGCAAGCCTTTCAGGCACCTCCGCTACCGAAGCTCACGCATCCATCGTAGAGTAATCGCTGGTTTCCAGACCTGCATGCGGAAACGAGGCGGAGTCGCGGTTGTGTCGCCGCCAGCACGCTGTGGGGAATCTTACAGCCTTACGGTCTTTCCACTTTTCGCCGCTTCGTAGACTGCCGTAATAATTGTCAGATCCCGCAAGCCTTCTTCACCCGGGGTGAGAGGTTCTTTGTTCTGCATCACGCAGTCGGACATGTGGTCCATCTCCGCGGCAAAATGATCTCGCTCAGGAAGCTCGACTTCCTCGATTCTGTTGTCCCGCTCTATTTTCATGTGCAGCCCGTTGTACCAGGTGGCTGGGTCCATTTGCAGTCGCCCCTCGGTACCGCACACTCGGTAGTGACTCTGGTGGAAGTATCCATAACTTGACGTGCAGTTCGCTAATATGCCGCTGGGAAAACGCAGCTGAAAATTAACGTTTTCCTCCACTTCCCTAAAACGCGGATCTCCGGGGGTACTGTACATCATGGCATTCACCTCAACCGGTTCCTCGCCGGAAAGATAGCGTGATGCGTTCAGCGAATAGATGCCGATGTCCATCATTGACCCTCCGCCTCCGAGTGCCTTTGTCAACCTCCACTGTGTCGGGTCGCCAATCTTGAAGCCGGTATCGGCCACAATCATTTGCGTGGGGCCAAGTTCCTGAGAGCGCGCGATGCGGATCGCCTCCTGGTTATAGGGTTCATAACGACAGCGGTACGCAACCATCAGCTTGCGGTCCGCCTTTCGCGCCGCATCAATCATCTGCCGGCACTCTTCGGGAGAGTTGGCCATCGGCTTCTCGGACAGCACATGTTTCCCCGCCTGATGCCCGCGAATCGTGTATTCGGCGTGCATGCCGTTTGGCAGGACGATATAAATGACGTCTACCTCGGGATTGTCCTTGATTGAATCGTAGTTCTGGTAGTTGTAGATATTTTTTGGATTGACCCCATAGCGAAGAGCAAGTTTGTTCGCTTTGACAGGATGACCGCTGACGAAAGCGACCACTCTGGATTTTTCGCACTTTGCGAAGGCCGGCAATATCTGGTTGATAGCGAGATTGCCCAGACCGACAACCGCCCAACCCATCTTCTTGCCCGGAGGATCGGGTACGACCAGCTGCGCGGTTGCATCCTTCAGCAACGACCCGGCAACATTGGCGACAACCAAGCCCTTTCCCATTTTTGCCATGAATCTACGTCGTGTGATTTCTTTTCCGGTCCCTTCAGACATGATCCATCTCCTGGTTGGTTACTGGGAACAACAGTTGATCTGGCGAAGTCGCTTCCAATTCTAAAGCTTCAAACCGCGAAGAAGGAATTGGATTACAACACAATCTTGCTTTGCTCCACGTCCTCAGCGGCTTGCGTCAAGTCATTCTGACTCCCGAGATCGCGCCAGTAGTATTCATCCGCGAGGAAGCCAAGAATCTTCTCGCCGCTTGCAGCGAGGCGAAGGTAAGTGGTGATGATCGAAAACGCGCCCTGTTCGCTGATCATCTCAAAAAGATGAGGAGAAATTACATGGACGCCGCAAAAAGCGAGACCTTGCACGCGTTCAGTGGGGCGTACCAAATCAGCCGTAGAATCCTGTTCGAAGTGCCTTCCGCAAAGCTGGGAATCGTCATCGAAGAGCAGATACCTCGAAGTTTTCCGGCCTTGAACCGCCAGCGTCGCAAGGGCTTGCCGTTCGGTATGGAATCGCACCATGCGTTGAAGGTCAATGGTACTTATGACGTCCACATTGTGCAGGAGGAAAGGCTCTCCGCGAGAGTTTAAGAGAAAATAAGCGGCCTGCTTCAAGCCGCCCCCTGTATCGAGCAAGACATCCTCGACGGAAACTTCAATATTCATTCCAAAATTCTGATTGCTTTTCAGGTAATCCAGAATCATCCCGGCAAAATGGTGCGCGTTAATGATTACGTCCCTGATCCCCGCCTCGCACATCTTGACTAGGACTATCTCAAGCAAGGTACGACCGCCGACTTCCACCAGCGCTTTGGGGCGATTCTCAGTAAGTGGACGGAGCCGTGTACCTAAGCCTGCGGCCAGAATCATGGCTTTCATTTGCCCAGCTTCTCCAACTCAAGATGCCGCACAATCACCCTTACCCGGTTTTTGTCGGACAAGTGCTTCGCCAATTGTTCGGCGAAGTAAACGGAGCGGTGTTGCCCACCCGTGCATCCGAACGAAATCATAAGATTTCTGAATCCACGATCCTTATAGTTGCCGACGCTTGCATCCACCAGCGACGCGGCATGCGCTAGGAACTCGGGTACCCCCTTCTGCTGATTCAGATAGTCAATCACAGAGGAGTCTTTGCCGGTGAGCGCCTTAAATCGTTCTTCACGGCCGGGATTGGGGACGGATCGGGCATCGAACACGAAACCGCCGCCGTTTCCACTTTCGTCCTTTGGCAAGCCCTCACGATGAAAAGAAAAGCTAAAAATTCGCACGACAAGGTCTTCCGTTTTGGAAGTAGCAGCCTGCGATTTCGACAAATCTGAGTCGGACGTTATGTTCCGTAGTTTCTCGGAATCTAGTATGCCTCTAAACGCATCGAGCAATGTGGGCAGCTCGATAGGCAGTTCGACGTTGTGAAGCAGCCAGCGCACGTTTTTCAAGGCAAACGGTACGCTCTGCAAAAAATGGGGCTTACGCTCGTAAAATCCACGAAACCCATACGCACCCAATGCTTGCATAACGCGCACATAGACATACGCGTAGTAATGACGCATGAAAATACCGCGATCAAGACTGATGAAGCCCGCGAGCTGGTCGAGGTAGTAATCCAGCAAATGCTGGCGCACCGCCGGCGGCAGATCAGCCTTCGCATCAAACAAGAGCGATGCAACGTCATATTGGAGGGCGCCTTTGCGGCCTCCCTGGTAATCCACGAAGAACGGCTGGCCATCTCGTAGCATGATGTTGCGGGACTGAAAGTCGCGGTAGAGAAAGTACTCGCGTTCAGCATTGAGCAGAAACTTCGAAAGATGGCCGAAATCCCGCTCCAGAGCCTGTTCGTTGAAAGGGATTCCAGCGAGGCGAAGAAAGTAATATTTGAAGTAGTTCAGATCCCAGGCGATGGATTGGCGATCGAAGCTCGCCCGCGGATAACAAACTTTGTAATTCAAATCGCGTCCGGCCTCGATCTGGAACCGCGGCAAGATGGCCAACGTTTTTCGGTAGGTTTCCAGAACAGCGGGCGCAATTTCTTCTCCCATGCGATTTTGCGAGAGAAATTCGAACAGCGTTGTGTCCCCCAAGTCCTCTTCCAGGTAGGCGCCGTGGTTCAGGTCTTCCCCGTAGATTTCAGGTACAGGAAGGCCGTGCCGACGAAAGTGTCTCGAGAACTCGAGGAACGCTACGTTCTCTTCCCGCACGTCGTACAAGACACCGATGGCGCTGAGATCGTCGGCACAAAGCCGGATAATACGGCGCCCCGATCCTCCCAGCTCGCCCTGGAGCGGCTGCACCCGCACGGCTGAAGTCTGGAAATGCGCTTCAAAGAGTTTCTTGAGAACGTCCATTGAATAAGTGTGTCGTAACTTGCATGGGGCTTTTCGCGATGCTGGGACTCCTTTGCAGCAGGTTATTTGGTGGCCGACCCCTCGAGGCCGCGATATTTCAACATCGCCTTCGTATTGGGGGGAGCCCCACGCCACGCCTCGTACATCTTGGCGAGATCCTCGGTGTTGCCGCGTGACAGGACCATCTGGCGGAAGCGATCGCCGTTAGCACGGGTGAGTCCGCCGTGTTCGGCGAACCACTCATAGCCATCGTCGGCGAGCATCTGCGTCCACAAATACGCGTAGTAACCTGCGCTGTAGCCGTTTTGCCAGATGTGGCTGAAGTAGGTTGACCGATAACGGGGCGGTACATAGCGGATATCGAGATGGGTCTTTTCGAGCGCCTGCTTCTCAAATTCGTCAGGATTCTGGAGCGGCGCCTGGGGAGACAGAAAGTGCCACTGCATGTCGAGTTCGGCGGCTGCCAGCAGTTCGGTCATGTCGTAACCCTTGTTGAAAGTCTGGCTGTTCCTGAGCCGCGCGGCGAGTTCCTCCGGCATGGGAGCTCCCGTTTTGTAGTTCTTAGCGTAGTGAGCAAGGATGGAAGGGTAAAGTGCCCAGTGCTCATTGAACTGCGAAGGAAATTCGACGAAGTCACGAGCGGTTGAGGTCCCGGACAGAGTTGGGTACTCGGCATTCGAGAACATGCCGTTGAGGGCGTGCCCAAACTCGTGGAACATCGTAATGACGTCATTGAAACTGATCAACGCGGGTTCGCCTTCCGCCGGCTTCGAAAAGTTGGCCACGTTGTACACGACCGGAGAGGTCCCCAACAGATGGGATTGGCCGACAAACTCCGACATCCAGGCCCCGCCGTTCTTGTTATCACGTTTGAAGTAGTCACAGTAGAAGAGCGCGAGGTGTTGACCGTTGGCGTCGAACACTTCGAAGACGCGCACATCCGGTTGGTAAACAGGGATGTCATGTCGCTCTTTGAACGTGATCCCATACAGCTGATTGGCAGCGTAGAAAACTCCGTTCTCCAGCACATTGTTGAGCTCGAAGTAGGGTTTGACCTGCGCATCGTCGAGATTGTAGCGAGCCTTGCGGACTTGCTCGGCATAAAATTCCCAGTCCCAAGGCTGGAGTTGGAAGCCACCTTTCTGGGCGTCAATGACGTGTTGGATGTCTCTGGCTTCTACGGCCGCTCTTCCGGTCGCCGCGGGAACAATGGCATCCATGAACTGCAAAGCCGCTTCAGGTGTTTTAGCCATCTGATCTTCGAGCTTCCACGCCGCGAAATTCGGATAGCCGAGCAGTTTCGCCTTTTGAGCGCGAAGCTGGGCGATATGCGCGATCGTGTCACGAGTATCGTTGGCGTCGCCGCGCTCGGCGCGGTTCCACGAGTTCTCGAAGATCGCCTGACGCGTCGCGCGATCGCTGAGCAGAGCCAGATCGGGCTGCTGGGTGGTGTTCTGAAGCGGAATAACGAAGCCTTCTAGTTTGCGGTTCCTGGCGGCTTCCGCGGCGGCCGCAATACGAGCGTCGGAGAGTCCGGCGAGCGCCCCTTTGTCCGCGGTGACGTAGGCGCCTTCTTTAGTGGCAGCGAGAAGTTTGTTGCTGAAAGCGGTCGAAAGCGAAGAAATTTCTTCGTTCAGCTGTCGCAGTTCAGTCTTGTCGGCCTCGGAGAGATTCGCGCCGGCGTGTACGAAATCGTCGTGATAGCGCTCAACCAGGCGGAGAGATTCAGGATCGAGTTTGAGCGTCGCGCGCTCCTTATATATCGTTTCTACGCGCGCGAACAGTTTCGAATTGAGGTAAATGAAGTCCCTGTGAGCGGCGAGTTTAGGGGCTTCGATGGTCTTGACCTTCTGAAGAGTGTCGTTGGTATTTGCGCCCGTGACTCCGTCGAAGGCCGCCATGACACGGTCAAGCATCTGGCCGCTCCTCTCCATGGCGGCCATCGTGTTCTCGAAGGTGGCGGCGTCGGTATTATCGGCGATACGCTCGATTTCTGCGCGCTGCCGTGCCATGCCGGCTTCAATCGCTGGTTGGAAGTCTTCGTTCTTTATCTTGTCGAAAGGCGGAGCATGGAAGGGCAGTGTGCTCGGCGCAAAAAACGGATTCGAGGGGCCAAAATCACCGGCAACGGCCGCGAACGCCGGATTGATGGGATAAATAGCGAT
Source organism: Terriglobales bacterium (assembly GCA_050746185.1). Classification (GTDB taxonomy): domain Bacteria; phylum Acidobacteriota; class Terriglobia; order Terriglobales; family Acidobacteriaceae; genus PALSA-188. The sequence goes on from JBOGLA010000037.1 coordinate 36,972, forward strand.
CGCTACAGGGATGATCAAAGCACTCAATAATAACAGCGCAGTCCCCGAAGCATTAAGTCGGGTAAATTTAGGCATGGCTGAGGAAACTCCTTGTCTGCTGAACATGCTCAATTGTAACGTCCCTTTGGAGTAATAGTTACCTCTGCAGATTCGCAGTTATTCCGGCTCGGAAGTTTCCTTCCGGCAAGTACAGGCTCAGACAAAGCGGTGCCGATGGAGTGGACTGCGGTCAGTCCATTCCTAATCCCGTTCTCACCAAGGTCGCGATGAGATTCTGGCGTGGGAACAAGGGAGAAAAACCGGAGCCAACTGGAAAATTCGTGGAGTGAGGAAGCTATCTGTGTCGAGGTTTGTGTGGAAAAAGGTGACGTCTTTAGATGACTTTCTGGAAAGACGGTTTGCGGGGTCGCGAGAAAAGCTGAAGTCGGCTGGACAGAACCCGAGTACACTTTGCAACGCATGTCACAACGCGTTCATCGCTAACCCAAAAACCAATGCCGCCTTGCACAATGCTGATAGTCAGCAGCTCTGGGGAGAGCCTAACGCTACCAACAACCTTAGGAAAATCTTTTCACATGCAGCCGCCGAATTGCAGACGTTGTTCGCACTACGGACTGAATCCTTCGACTTAGCCACCTGGATTTGGCATCCGGGGTGCACAAATATTTCCTCTACAGCCCCTCCCCGAGAACACAGCTTCCCGCTGAAGTGTAAAATTATTGGATCGGAGCTGTTGAAATGGGGACGATGCTCCACGGTCTGAGAAGGAACTTGATGCCAATTGCCGCACGTGACCTGTCGAAAGCCGCTAATGCTGTTACTGCGGACGAGACTACAAAACTCACTCGTATTTGGCAGGAACTGCTGGGAGTGGGGCCAATTGGGCCTGATCAGAATTACTTTGATCTGGGTGGGGATTCTTCTCTTGCAGTACGCATGTTCGCCAGGATTGAAGAAGTATTCAGGGTCAGGCTACCCCTGGCAACGCTTTTTGAGACCCCAACGATCCGGGAACTTGCCGAGGTTCTTCATCAACAAGTTGCGCCGCTCGATTGGTCTCCACTAGTTTCTATTCAACCCCTTGGGTCGCGGCCTCCATTTTTTTGCATTCATGGAGCCGGCGGAAATGTCCTGATCTATCGAGATCTCTCGAAGAATCTGGGGGCAGACCAGCCCTTCTACGGCCTGCAAACTCAAGGCCTGGACGGCGTTGCCGCACCGCTTGAAACAATCGAAGAAATGGCGGCACTCTACGCACGTGAGATCCGCAAAGTATCCCCGCACGGGCCCTACTTTATAGGTGGCTACTGCATGGGCGGAACGGTCGCCTTTGAAGTGGCTCAACAAATCCAAGCGCAGGGTGAAGAGATTGCCATGCTGGCGCTGTTCGACACCATGAACTGGTCGAATATTGCACGGGCTTCGATTTGGGGGAGAGGCTACCATATTCTTCAACGATTAGCCTTCCATATAGCAAATTTTCTCTGCCTTGATTTTGCTGGAATGATTAAGTTTTCCCTGGAAAAGCTTGAAGATCTTGGTGACCGATTGCCGGTGTGGATTGGCATCATGCTGGCCAAGTCGGACGCGAAACACTTGCGAAGGACCCTCCCGGAATCACAGTCATTAGCCAGGATTTGGCAAATAAATGACCGGGCGTGCTCGGTATACGTGCCGAGAGTCTTCGCGGGCACAATCACCGACTTTCGACCCCGAAAGCAGTATCGCCGATACAATAGACTCGATGCGAAATGGCAAGCCTTGGCCGGTAATGGAGAGGAAATTGTAGTTCTACCTGTCTATCCGGCTGGGATGCTTGTCGAGCCATTCGTCAAGCACCTGGCGGTCGCCCTCAGGAAGTCTATTGATGACAGCATGAGGCGCGATGAGATTATCCAGAAATCCCAGTAGGAGCCCCATGCAAGATATTTGCGATACGTTCCGCGGCATGGCCATCCCAAAGTGGCGGAATCTGGCCTTTTTTTGCCCTGCCCTCTAATATCGCCTTGAGTTCCTGGCTCAATTGATTTCGATCTTCTCCCACCAGAATATTGGTTCCAATTGTCACCGTAATGGGCCGCTCCGTGTTCGGCCGAATCGTCAGACATGGAATTCCAAGGTATGTCGTTTCTTCCTGTATACCTCCGGAATCGGTGATCACAACCGCGGCGCGGGACTGGAGGGCAAGGAACTCGATATACGGAAGCGGTTCCAGAAGATGTAGGCGTCGTGTTTGAAATGCGAACTGCTCGATCCGTTGGCGGGTTCGCGGATGAACTGGAAAAATGATTTCCAATTCGTCGCTGGCTTCGACAAGCGCGTCCAGAATATTCTTCAACGCTTGCGAATCGTCGACGTTTGAGGGCCGGTGCAAAGTCACAAGAGCAAATCGGTCGGGCGACTCGATGGAGCAATTCGCAGCAAGCGGCAACAATCGAATAAGTGAATCAATCATGACGTTGCCCACGCAATGAATTCTCTCCTGGGGCACCCCTTCGCGCTTGAGATTGAAATCTCCATCTTGAAAGGGCGTGAATAGCAGGTCAGATAACCTGTCTGTTACGATGCGATTAATCTCCTCCGGCATCGTCCGATCAAAAGATCGCAAACCCGCTTCGACGTGTCCTACTTGAATTAGAAGCTTTGAGCAAACCAGAGCCGCGGCAACCGTTGAATTCACATCCCCATAAACCAGCACGATATCTGGTTTGCGCTCCAGCGCGACCGGCTCGAAACGACACATGACCTCCGCGGTTTGGGACCCATGACTGCCGGATCCGACTCCGAGGTTCACATCGGGCTTGGGCATCTCAAGCTGACTGAAAAATATATCCGACATGTTCCGGTCGTAATGCTGCCCGGTGTGGACCAGGGTTTGCTCGAAACCATTCTTCTTGAGCGCTCGCAGCACCGGTGCAGCCTTCACAAAATTAGGACGAGCACCGACGACGTGAAGAACATGCATGAAATTCGCCCCCCGAGAGTGAACTAGCGCCAACCACAAACCGCTCTCAGTAACGATATAGCAATAATTGGGTGAACACGGGCGATTTCAACTTCCTTTCGAACGGAGGCCGATTTCATAGCTGTCAATATCCCAGAAGTAATCCCAGGTAGGAATTGCGAAACAACTAGACCGGGCTGTTATGTAATACTCAGAGAATCGGCCGTTCACCATTTCATCAAGGGAGCCAGAGTTTGAGCCTGTCCATCAGTCTTTTTGGCTTGGGATACGTAGGCTCGGTGAGCGCCGCGTGCTTCGCTCGTGCCGGACATAGAGTTGTGGGGGTTGATGTTAACCACCACAAAGTTGAAATGTTAGGTTCGGGGAAGAGTCCGATTGTTGAAGCCGGCGTCAGTGAGCTCATCGCCGAGGGACATTCGGCGGCCCTAATTAGTGCAACTTGCGAAGCAAAAGCCGCCGTAGTGCAAACCGACATTTCTTTTGTGTGCGTGGGCACTCCCAGCCTTCGTACCGGGAAACTGGATTTGAGCCACATCGAACACGTTTCGCGCGAAATTGGGGGGGCGCTTCGCGAAAAGAAGGGCCGTCACACATTTGTCCTCCGCAGCACCGTGCTGCCGGGAACGACTGAATCGGTGGTGATTCCAATACTCGAAAGCGAGAGTGGGCGCAAGGCCGGCCTCGACTTCCATGTTGTCTACAATCCCGAGTTCATGCGCGAAGGCAGCGCGGTCGCTGATTTTCAGCAGCCTCCTTATACGATTCTCGGATCTCGTGATCCAGCGGATCTGGCGGATGTCCGGGAGTTGTATAAAGACATTCCTTGTCCTGCGTTTGAAACTTCGATTGCAGTGGCGGAGATGGCGAAATACACCTCCAATTTGTTTCACGCGGTCAAAGTGGGCTTTGCCAATGAAATGGGCACGCTCTGCAAGCATTTGGGCGTGGATACGCAAGTGGTGACGCAGATTTTTACTTCGGATACGAAGCTAAACATTTCCCCCGCGTACTTATCCCCCGGATTCGCGTTTGGCGGGTCGTGCTTGCCGAAAGACTTGCGCGCCATTACCTATCGCGCGAAGGAGCTAGATCTGGATTTGCCGGTGTTGCAGGCTCTGATGCCCAGCAATGCCGAACACATTGAGCGCGCGATTGACCTTGTGCTGCACACCGGGAAAAAGAAAATTGCGCTGTTGGGATTAAGCTTTAAGGCTGGAACGGACGATCTGAGAGAGAGTCCGCAGGTGCAGGTGATAAAACGCCTTCTGGGCGAGGGATGTCAGGTACGTATCTGGGACCAGGACGTTTCGCTCGGCCGGCTTGCCGGATCTAACCGGCAATATATTGAAGAAGTAATTCCGCACATTGGGTCGTTGCTGAGCACGGATCTCGGAGGAGTCATCAAGAATTCGGAGGTGGTGATTATCGGCACTCGGGCGGCGGATCAGGCGCAATTGTCTTCTCTGTTACGTTCCGATCATATTGTGATTGACCTCATCAACCTCGATGCTGCCCGGCGCCCGAACAGCGCTGCCTCTTATCAGGGAATCTGCTGGTAGAGTCAAGTCGTGCATTGCATTCCCGACAAGCTCGCTTAATCATGATTCTTCGTTAAAGGAACGGAACCGCCTGCAGGCGTTTATCGAGCGCTTTGTCAAGCTGCCTTTAGGAAGTCGGTGGGTTGGGGGACTTCTATGCACGCCCAACCGGCTAAATCCGCTCCACTATCTTCGCAAGCTCATGTTTGATTACTTTACCTGTCGGACTAAGCGGCATGTCGGGCAAAAGCACTACATGCGACGGCCGCTTGTAGGGAGCAAGGTATTGCGACGCGTAGTTCTCTAATTCGGAGAGAGTCAGGTTTGAGCCTGGCGACAGTTGGACGTAGGCAACGACGTCCTCGCCTCCTTCAACGCCCTTCGCAGACCCTCCGACTACGGCAGATCTCACAACTTGCGGATGAGAGTTGATTACCGCTTCGACTTCAGCCGGATAGACATTGTACCCAAAGCGCACGATGACCTCTCTTGTCCGCCCTACAATGAAAAGAGTTCCATCTTCGAGCCGGGCAAGATCGCCGGTGTTAAACCAACCCTCTTGATCAATGGCGGCGGACGTTTCCTCGGGCGCGCGATAGTACCCTTTCATAATATTGGGGCCGCGCACACGTAACTCGCCAATCTCGCCTTCCGGCACCGATTTTCCCTCGGTGTCTACCAATTTGACATCGACCCCCGGAAATATTCGCCCGACGGAAACGTCTTCGCTCGGCGCTTCAAGGCGAGTCTGAGCAATATTCGGAGAGCATTCGGTAACTCCGTAACCATTGTGGAGCGTCAGGCCGAAGAGACTTTCTGTCTGAGACTTGAGTGCGGGTTGAAGAGGGGCGCTGGAAGAGGAAATGATCCGAAGCGCAGGTAACTGGAGGGATTTGATCCCCTTTAAGCTCGTATATTCGAGCAGCAAACTAAACATTGCCGGCGCGCCCAGGACCACTGAAAGCGCATCGTTTTTCATGGTCGCCAGCGCCGCGACTGGGTCAAACCGAGGCGCAAGATAAAGTGTCGCGCCACTGAGAAGCGCGCCCAATAAGACTACCGAAAGCCCAACGGCATGAGAAATTGGCAGGACGCCGTAAAGCCGGTCATCAAGAGTCAGGTTTCGTATGTCGGCCGAGACCGCGGCCACGAACAGCAAGTTGCGGTGAGTCAGCATCACTCCCTTGGGAAGACCCGTGGTTCCGGATGTGTAGATCAGGGCCGCTACACGGTGCGTAATATTCCGGTCAATCGGTTCCGGTTTGGCGTCTCGATTTACGGGGCTGATGCCGAGTTGACCGAGCTCTGAAATATTCTCGATTGCTGCGCTGTGTCGTCTTGCATGCTGCGTTGCCTGCGGAGAAACGCTCGTGGTGTAAATGATTCGACGGGCACCGCAATGATCTCTGATCTCGTCAACTTCACGCGCCGAGAGTCGGGCATTTACCAGCACCGGCCATGCGTCGAGATTCGTCAGAGCCAACAGGATTGCAACCAATGCCCGGCAATTCTCACAAACGATCATGACCCGGTCGCCCGGCCGTACCGCCAAATCACTTAGCCAAGTCTGTGTTTTCGAGACTGCATCATCGAGTGTTTGATATGTCCAGTAACCGGACGATTCGACCAGAGCTTTGCGATCCGGAGAGCGCTCAGCCCAGCGATTCACAACATCGCCTATGCGCTGAGGAAGGCTCTGCAAAATTGCCGGCAAGCGGTCTTCCGTTATCAAAATTTGCTTATCACCCGTTCCCAAGTCGCGACCTGAAAAACTCTACGGCTCACGTGATCCCGAATTCAGATTTGCCGGCATTACCTTACTATCGGCCTTTCCATCTCTTAATAATTCAATCCAATTCCGGTAGATACAGTTTGCGGAAGATGCCCAGCTATTGCTTAGAGTGTCCGCGACGGCCGCATCAGGAAAATCGGCAAAGACTTCATCGCCGCCGCGGGAAACCGCCATTTCCTGAAAATTGCGGAGACGCTCAGCCGTTGAGCTGTTGAAGGATCCATAAGGCATTGTTGGATACGTGGGTCGCTCTCCCCGAAGAAATCTCCTGATGTCTCTTTTGTATTCCTTCAATAGGGTTCCGGCTTCATACTCAGGATGACCCTGGAAGTGTACAAACAGACTGCTTCCCTTCTGTTTTATAAAGGAATCCACCCCGGCCTCGTCCGACCTAGTCAGAATCGAATAGCCGCAAGCCGTTAGCGCATCCTCTGGCACTCCGTTCCATCGGGAATGCGGAAAGCGCACCGAAGTGGAAAGCCCTTTTGTCAGTTCATGATCGCTGCCCTTTTGATACTCAAAGACACCAAATTGCTTGTCGCTCAACCGCTGGCGCTCGATTCCATCACTGCGCAGCACTCCCGCATGAGCCGCCAGACACGACAGAATAGTTGAGGTTGTATTGTTTTCCGCCCAATCAAGAACGTTGACAAGAATGGGCCAGTACGGCTCGAGCCGCAAATTTTGCTGGCAGGGTTCGGTGCCGGTAATGATCACGCCATCGAAGCGGCGATTTAGAAGATCGTCAATGCCTAAGTACGATTCAGCTAAACGTTTCTGTCCGCGATCGCTGCGCGGAATCCCCGGCAGCGAATAAAGCCTGAGGTCAATTTGAGTATTGGGTGCTGCGGACCTGAGCAGCGCAAGGAACTGGGACTCTGTATCTTCGAGCGCCGCATCCGGCATGTTGTTGATGAGCGCTATGGTGATGTCACCGTCGCAGTCTCCCGTAATTTTGGATGAAGGCCCCGACAACTTCCGATGACCAAATTCAGCACCATTCCCTCCCACTACAACTGGCAAAACATCCTCCCACTACGGCTGCTGGGCCTTCGCTGTTTTTCCGACTGCCAGGTTCAGCGCCTGGTCCAGATCTTCGATAATGTCGTCAATATGCTCGATTCCAACACTCAGTCGAAGCATCTCCGGCGTCACACCGACTTTCTTTTGTTCTTCAGGAGTGAGTTGGCGATGTGTAGTTGAAGCCGGGTGGCAGGCCAATGACTTGGCGTCACCCAGATTGACCATCCGCTTGAATAGACGCAATGAATTGAAGCATTTTGTCCCCGCTTCAAAACCGCCTTTGACGCCGAACGTCAATATGGAGCAGCGCCGCGATCCCATATACCGTTGCGCCATTGAATATAAGGGGCTGTCCGTGAATCCGGCGTAATTTACCCATTCAACCGCCGGATGACCGCGAAGGTATTCCGCCACTTTGCGTGCATTCTCCACATGCCGTTCGACACGAAGCGCGAGGGTCTCAATGCCTTGCAGCAGCAAAAATCCGTTAAATGGAGACAGGGTCGAACCAGTGTTCCGTTGGGCAACAGTTCGACAGCGCGCCACATATGCAGCGTCTCCATAGTGCTCGGTGTAAACCACGCCGTGATACGCAATTTCCGGCCGGTTGAGCATGTAAAACTTTTCGGGATGATCGCGCCACGGAAATTTCCCGCCATCCACGATCATTCCTCCCAGCGTAGTACCATGTCCTCCCATAAATTTCGTCATCGAATGCACCACTACGTCGGCGCCATACTCAATCGGCCTCAACAAAATTGGCGTGGCGATTGTGTTGTCCACAACCAAGGGAACGCCATGCTTGTGGGCGACGCGAGCCAGTCCCTCAATGTCAGCGACGTTTCCCGCTGGATTGCCGATGCTTTCGCAAAAAACGGCTCGAGTATTTTCATCAATCAATTTCTCGACATCTTCAGGATCGTCGCTCTTGGCGAAACGTCCGGTAATTCCCTGCTTCGGCAAAATATGGGCGAGCAGGGTGTACGTCGCTCCATAAAGCTGGGGAAGAGAAACGATGTTGTTGCCCATTTCCGCGATGTTGATGAAGGAATAGTGAAGCGCGGCCATGCCGGAACTAACGCTGAGCGCATCCACGCCGCCTTCCAGGGCGGCGACGCGCTTTTCCAGCACTCCATTGGTGGGATTGCCTATCCGGGTATAGATGTTTCCCTGAACTTCCAGATTAAATAAAGCCGCGCCGTGCTCAGCGCTGTCGAACTCGAATGCGATGGTCTGGTAGATCGGAACAGCAACGGATTTCGTCGTTGGATCGGTGTCGTAGCCTGCGTGAATCGCAATTGTTTCTAACTTCATTCTTTGGGCTCGCTATTAGAAACCAGAATCGCGCAACCTCCTTGAATTTATTGTTCCTCCCCGACCCGAGCAGATGAATCCGACAAGGTGACTCCGGCAGCGGAATAGGCGCGTAGCGAATGCGTCTCAGGATATCCTGGTGAGACTAAGCTTTTCTTTTCCGTCGCGTGGGTCGCTGAAGTCTTCAGTCCCAACGGTAAGCTTTTCTCGTTGGTCAATTCCCTGTCCTCTGAAAGCGCCGGCACGAGAACGGATGCCCGGCTTCGAGCTAGTAGCCTTTCCATGTTACGCGTAAGATTGCGCGCTGCAAATCCGGCGCCATAAGCGAATCGCAGCACCGGCCCGAAGCTATTTGCGGCAGCCATTCCCACAAAATGAAGCCCGGGAACGGACGATTCAAAGGCCGACGACAGGACCGGCGTTCCTTCTACGGTCTTGAGGCTGGAGATGATTTCGGAATCAATAAACTTCAGCCGGTTTAGATTCACTCGATACCCGGTGGCCGCGATAATGTGTTCGGTGACGATTTCCTGCGGCATGCCGTCCGCCGCCCGAAGATGAAGGTGAACTTGCCCTCCTTGAACTTCCGCTCTCTCCGGGGTACATCCCAATCGCAGGGGCACCCGGCCGATTAACTTGTCTTTGGCAAACCACCCGCCAGACGGCCCCAGGCTGCTGCGAACCGCATCAAGCCGGACGCGCTCAGGCAAGCGGTGAAACCAGATCGGAGCATCCGCAAAGAAGCGCAACTTGAAACCCGTGCCGATTCCTGACTGTGGATTTCGAATTCGTTGCCACAGTGATCGTTCGGCACCCACAGGGGCCTTCGTGTGGAATTGCAATCCGGGTTTACGGGCAACCAGTTGCACGTCTGCGTCCGAGTCACGCAGCAGCCCGGCCAAATCAATTGCCGACGCGCCGCCACCGATCACGACCACGCTGCGGCCCCGAAACGTCTCAAGATCATGATGGTCGAAACTGTGCGAAAGAAATTCCGGTGATAGATGAGCCAGAGTCTCCGGCACATAGCCAAAGTGCGTAATACCGACTGCGAGAACAACACGGCTCACGGTAACTACTTCCCCGCTGTCCAACGTCAGAACAAAGCCATCCGGCGACCGGTTTAGGGCGACCACTAGGGAGTCTTCCAGTTCCGGAACCATTCGGTCCTTGAAGGCCAGTCCATAGGACGTGAAAGTTTCAAGGTGAACCGGGATTCCGGCGTCAGCATATTCAATTCCCTGCTGGGCACAGAATTTTCCTAGTGTAAGGCCCTCATCCGGATCGTAAAGGTTGCTAGAGAAACCGTCCGACTTCAGCAACATACCCTTGGGCATGTGCGAAACCCAACTGTCCATCGCGCGACCGAAAATGCGGAATGAGATGCCGCGGCGTCGAAGGTACGCGGCTATGGAAAGCCCATAAGGACCAGCGCCGATAATTGCGATATCAGTCATTTATGCACGAATCCGATGATTTCCGTGGTTCTTGGGCGGCAACCAGCCAAACCAGCCGGTATACCCGGGGAGGGGACAACAATCACGATTGTAACATGCCTGGTTTTATCGTCTCCCGGTTCAGCTAATCTCCATTGCCACGATCTGTAAAGGACTGTTGCAAAAGGATATGCTATCCACGAGATAGTTGCTGCACAACCTAATAACTCAACATAATCGGCCTGATTGCAACAGCCCGAGTCACGAAGCATGACAGTGGAAAAATCTTGTTTAAGGTTTCCGACACAGTACTTTGGTAATCAGGCAGTAATAGAGTGGAACGACGTGGTGCGACTAGTCGCGTCAGTCAGTTCTTATTGCAGCCTTCGAATTTCCATGCTGGCACCGGGCTCCGCTCCATCGTCAATCTGTAAGCTTCTGCGGTGATCAGCTACGGTTCCGGGCGGGGAGGCAAGGCACGATTCCAGACTGGGTCAGTCGAAACGCCGTTGGTCTGGGCAGGGCGGCGACGCATGCCTGGATCAATTTGGGCTCTCCCCAGGGAACGTCGTGGTGGGCGGAAGAAAGGAACTCACTGTCCGGATCTCTGATCCATTCCTGGGGAAAAAATGCAATCGTAGGATTGTCGGTAACTTTGGGAGCCGGACGGGGCAAACCGCCCGACACGGCGGCGAATAATGCTGCCGGCAAATCACGCTCCGGACCGAGAGCCAGATGTCCCACCTGGGTTGCTCGATGATTAATTTCGATGAGGAATGGCCTTCCATTATCCCCGTCGAATATGAAGTCCAATCCGTGTATTCCAGAGAGGTTCAGACGGCGCACCATCTTTTCCGCGGCCTCCCTCATGTCCGCATTTTCGATCCACCGTACAACTGTGGACGGACCTCCCGGATACGCTGTCTTCAACACCTCAAAGTGCAGGCTTGCAATAACAGTTCCCTTCCAGCACGCGATTGTGCTGGTCGCTTCGCGGCCCGATATAAATGTCTGCGCGTTCACGAGGGTCCGCTGCCGGCGAAGCCAAGGCACAATCCGCGTGCTGTCGCGCTCCCCGCGTAACTGTGTCGCGATTTTCGCAAAACTTGGCGGAGCCTGCAATTCCAGAAAGTTGCGTTCGGCCTCTTCGAACGTTTGCACAACTCTGACCCCAGTGCCACCTGAGGTGCCATCAGCTTTCAGGACAGAGGGGAAACCCTGTTGCGCAGTCCATCTTTTCAGCTCGCCTAAATTCTGAATCACCGCCGTTTTCGGAACCCGGATACGCTCTCTTTCGGCAATTTCAATCAATCGCGTTCTGGACTTCAGACCACTAAAATTGGCGGGCGCACCTATGGAGCGCTCGATGCTGCCACGGATGTCAAATTCGCCCGTCCTTGCGGAACACTCTCGCTCATACAGGTCAAACAGATGCCGGGTCGCGAGGTCGTCCGATGGCACAATCAAATCGGGCTTTGCGGCCGCTATTGCGCGTCTAAGAGACTCTATCGGGCGCAATCCGCGGTAAGTGTTTACCCGAGTTGTAGAGCTTATTTTCGCAATTGGATGGCCTGGCGGACACACTGCTTCGGTGGCGAAGCCAGCGTCGGCAAGTGCGATCGCGAGACGCGTGGTAGAAAACCAACGACAAGTCGTTGCCACCAACACTGTGGGTTTCATGCGGAGTCAACTGCCAGACGTTACAAAAAATATTTTTTGGTGATTGAATAAGGAAGTAACAGCAACTCGCCGAGAGATGGAAGGGGGTCCTCGCGCGAGAATACCGATTCAACATGAGTACGCTTTAAGGACATGAGGTATGACCTGATCTTCAATTTACCGTACAGAAGATCCGACAAAACGGTTGGAACATCCGTCACCAGGCGCAGCCATCCAATTCCTGCCTTCCCGCGGTGCGGCTCTGTGGGCATTCCAATCTGGTCGGCAAAGAGCAGGTATGGAAAATCAACTCCCGCAGCGGAGCCGAGGCTGTGGAAGCCCCATGTCCGCGCGTTGATATCAAGTAACTTGTAGAGCCCATCGCGAGGGTCCTGCTTGAATTCGATTTCGACTAAACCGTAGTAGTCAATGGCGCGCAACAGCCTCTCGGACAGTTCTTCGATCTCAGGCTGCTCGACGCTTTCCACATAAGTCGCCGCACGGCCAAACTCGCGGGGATGCTGACGCCTGCGCAGCGCCGTAACGCTGCTGTGAGCCGCACCATCGCGGAAGAACGCGCAATAAGAAAACTGCTGGCGTCCCTCCCCCGGGATGATCTCCTGCACAATGATTTCTTCCGGAGAGATATATCGGCCTGCCTTGGCATACAAGCGATGAAGTTCTTCTCCTGTATTGGCGCGCCAGGCTTTCGCTCCCGTTGCGTAAAAGAAATTTTCTTTTACGGCGGGCTTAATTGCCAGCGGTAACTGGACATGCAATTCAGAAAGTTCGGCCTCGCTTCGAGGATTCCACGTTCGGGGGGTCGGGACGCCAAGCTGAACTGCCAGATCATAAGTATTTTTCTTATTCCCGGTCCAGCGCACCACTTCCCATTCAGGCGTCGTAAGCCGAAAAAAGTCCTTTAGTTCCGATCGGTAACGGGCGACGGCTGCAACCGTTTCGTCTCGCGTCGGAAATAACACCCAGCCTTCCAGTCCGAGACGATGGCCCACATCCAGCACCGCGTCAACTGTACTTCGCGCGTCCCGCAAGTTTTTTGTTCGCACCACACGAGTAACGTACCTCGAAAAACTGGATACCGAATGCTGATCGTCCAATACAACGACCGGAATCCCTTTACGCCCGAGGCTCCGAGCTACTCCCAGTCCAGGATGCTCGCCTCCTATGACCAGCGCACCAACGCGGTTTTCACGGACAGGAGTGTTGTGTAACGGTGTCATGCCAATGTCAATGGCCTCGGCGACACTACTTGGCATTTGTACGTCCTCGGGAAATATGAGAAATCAACTCTCGCGAAGCGAATTCCGTTCCGGCCACGAAATATAAGAGCGGTCCGTAGCTTCTGGCCGCCGTCGCGCCGATGAAGTGAAGTCCAGGCACAGAAGAACAAAAGCCCCCCGTTAGCCTTGGATAACCATCCAGATGCGCTAAGTTTCTCACTATTTCGGGAGATAGGAAATCATATCGGGCAATATTTACGTCATATCCGGTACCCAGAAGTACATGGTCCACTCGAAGCTCGCGGCCGCTATTCAGCTTCAGCGATACTTCGTTCCCGAAGACCGAGGCGGAGCTTATGGTACAACCGGTCGTCACTTTCACCTTCTCCAGTCTGGCTGGAAGCCAGCGCGATCCGGCAGGCCGCACCGCACGTTTTCGAATCTTGTCCCTGATCTTCAGAGGAATTTTATTGACCAGCCTGGGTGCCGCAACCAGCCGGCTTATTCCAAGAGGCCCTACGTCGTGTTTGGAATAAAGCAACGATGAGATCGGTCCCATTTTGTGCAACCAACCATGCATGCCAATCCACCGCAATTCTGAGATCTTGGCGATGAGTTCTACGTATGCGCCAGCCTCGTGTAACAGAGCGGCCGACTCTAAAGCACTCTGGCCCGCTCCAATCACCACCACTTGCCTGCCGCTGAACTCTCTTAACTTCCGGCCCTCATAACAATGCGAAACCATGTCCGAGGGAAGGTTTGAAAACTCAACCGGCTTCCTGCAGAACGACCCGATGCCCGCCGCGATGACAACCCGGCTGCAACGAACCGCCAGCCCATCGGCCAGAGCGAGGCGGAACCCGTTCCCCTCGCGATCCACCCGGCTCACATTTCGCTTGTCCAGATCGGAGTTCAGCTGGTGCCGAAACCAGCGACCATATTCGACGAAGGTTTCGATTGGAACCGGAGCACTTGGCTGTGTTCTGGAAGCCGCCTCGTATGCATCCAAGGTGAAGGCGTGATCGGGATCGGAAATGTTGGAAGCCTCACGTGGCGACCTCAACAACATTCCCTCGGGCATTTTCTCCGCCCAAAATCCCATCGGCTCGCCAAAAACGCGAACCGGTAAACCTTTGGCCTTCAGGTGCGCCCCGGCGGAGAGGCCATAGGGACCGGCGCCGATCACGGCAACCTCAATGTCCGATACTGTTCTAGCTTTGCCTGCAAAAGACGCATCGACCACGGTCCCATTGATTTTGCTCATAATTGAGGCCTTACTACCTATTCAGATACACGAGCTAAAAGTCAGAAGGAATTGCAAACAACGAATTCAGGTATTCTGAACGCTTATTTCTTACGAATTTCCACGGTTCTTTGTGCACCGTTTTGCCTCGGTCCGAATGAATAAGTGAGCTTTCCGTCCGTTTCGGTTGCATATGCAATCCGGGCCCTTTGGCTTCCCTCGCCGTGTATATTCCAACCATTGCCAGCGGAAATGAGCTTCATCGCGTTGCGTTGCCTCCACCAAAGATTTACCTCCGATGAGGTTGCTATCCAGACGTTTTGTTCATTCCTCAGGGTCACCAAGTAAGCAAGTAGAGTCTCGTACACGCGGCGTTCGCGATGTCCAATGACGTAGTCGGGATGAACGATAAAGCTCATGAGTCCATGCTTTTCCATAATCAACCTGATTTGATCCTTCCACAGGTCAATGGAATAATCACCCAGGATATGAAACAACGAGTAATCCTGCGTCATCGTCACCGGCAGTTCCAGGATGTCGCCAATGAAATAAGGCATCACTGTGCAGCAGCCTCCACGTTGCGGATCCAGGTGTGCAACGTTTGGCACCGACATATCGTAAGAAAACTTAAGGGCCTCAAACCATCGCTCATTCCGATACAAGATCGCCGCACGAAATCCTTCCGCCCCGTATTCTTGAGCGTAGGCATTGATCTTGGCGGCTCGTTCCAGGAATTCTCGCTGGCTCTGGAATAGACGTCCATCGTGATTGAGGTCCTGGACGTTCACTACGAATCCGCGTTCTCGAATGGACTTCAAGAACGCAGCAGATACCGGGTATCTTGACTCCGGCACGATCTGGAAGGACGCCGGCACACCAAAGGAGTCGTTAATGTCCATCAAAGTACTGCAAAAGTCCCTCCCTGATTTGCTCTCCACGTCATGAGTCATAATTGCGCAGCTTGATGCGTCATCCGGCCAGAACCAGATGAAGGGAATGCTCTGCGCTTGCGATGCTTGAATCGAGCCAACCAGCAACTGCTCAAACAAATTGTCAACCGAGCGGTCTACCGGCCAATGGGGGAAATTCAATTGCCGCCAACCGTTCAAGCGCATCTTTTGCAGATGCTTGCGTATCTCGATCGGCAAAATCGGCCGCAAAAAATAGTAAAACCTGTTCAACAATGATTTCCCTGAAAATTCGCCCTCGCCTTCCTCTCTGTACCGTTCTTCGCGAAGATTATCCACGACCTCCGTCAGCTCGAAAGGAAGAATAATGGTCTCTGTACGGAACTCTGTCGCTTGCGAGGCATCATAAAGCATGGTCGAAGGTGAGTCTGCGGGCTCACCCAAGCATTGGCCGTAACAGATCACTTCTGAGCCAAAACGAAAGAATCCTTTCCGTTGCGAAAGAGGTCCAACCGCGGCAACTTTCAAATAGCCGTCTGCGCCACGGTAATACTGCGACAAATAATTTTCCGCGACGGTGGAAGTTGAGTCTTCGAATAACCGCAGTTCTCCGGCGATTTTTGAGCCTGTCACGACCGCCGCCGGTGGCAGCTTGCCGCTGATGCGCGAATACGCTTCCAGAAGTGCGTAGCGCGAGCGGTTCCAGCCGATTAGACTCTGCGTGCGCTCCACGCCGATTTCCCCCATTTTTTGTCGTTTTGCCGGGTCGTTCAGCAACTCAATAATTGCTTCAGCAAAAAGTTTGGGGTCTTCTCTCTCGATGTACACCGCCGCGTCTCCAGCCGAACGCCGGGATTCCAGGAGATCAAAAGACACGATCGGCTGCTGGAGTGCCATGTATTCCACGATCTTGGTCATCGTGGAGAGTTGGTTCATGCGGTCGGGCGGATCGGGCGCCAGGCATACGTCCGCCGTTGACAAATATTCGAGCAGAAGTTCATCGGAGATTCGGCCAACAAAGCGCATCGCATCCTGCACTTGCAGGGCGCGGGCCAGATCTTGCAACTTTTCCCAGCACTCCCCCCGTCCCACCATAACAAACAGCACGTCTTTTCTACCGTAGGTATGAGCGACATGCTCCGCAGCCTGGACCACACGGTCAACGCCGTCCTGTTTTCCCATGACTCCGAGATACAAAGCCATATACGCAAAACCATCTTTGAGTTCTGGACGCGGCGCAACGCGGCGGAAATATTCGGAATCCACGCCATTTCTCACGATTGCCAGGCGCTCTTCAGTTACACCGCCCCGATCCTTCGCGATGTCCTTATAAGACTGGTTGGTGACGATAACCAAATCGGCCGAGCGATAAGATTTCTTCTCGAACCACAGTAACAGCTTGTAAAACCAGCCGCGCTTCCCAAACTTGGATTCAAACAGTTCCGGACAAATATCGTGCTGGTCATAGACGAATTTTTTCCCGAGTAATTTGTAGGGCCATGCCAGCAAGAAAAACATATCCGGGGGATTCGCGGAGTGGATGATGTCAAATCCATCGCGCAGCAGAACCACTAAGGAGAGAAACACCGCGCACACGAATCCCCACATATACTCGAATAAATATCCCAAGCCGCCGCTGGCCTGGTAACCCATGGGATAACGGTAAACCTTGATCCCCTGGATAATTTCGAAGCTCTTGCGAGCCTGCTCGCTCCCTTTGGGGCAGATGACGCTGACTTCATAGCCATCCCGTTGCAGCGCCATGGCGAGATTCCTCATGCGCCGATCCCACGGGAAGGAGTTGTTCTCGATCAACATGAGAACTTTGCAGGATTTGGCTTTATGCAGGTAGGTCATTCGAGGGATTGAACCGTGCCCTGAACTTGAAGCGCCAATGAAAGCTACTTAACCGCGGAAGTTGCTGCCACCCCGGTGATTCGCAATCGGGAACCCAAGAATTCGTCGTTTCAGTGCAAACGCATAGGGCAGCCAGCGATATGCGCCGAGGAGCTTGAGTTTAAATTCCAACGGCCAGTCGGTGGGATCAGCTTTTACACGCCCGGTGACAAATTCCCCCGGATGCTGGAATGCCATCGTCGGCAGGGTCGTAAATACTCGCTCGTACCTCGCCTGACGGCACCATTCAACCAATTCGTCATTGAAGGCGCCGAACGGGAAACTGAGAGTGGCAATTTTCCTGCCCAGCCATTCTTCAAGGATTTGCCGAGAGGTAAAGATCTCGCGGTGTGCGTCCCTCTCGTTCAATAACGGCAATTTAGGGTGGGTCAAGGTGTGAGATCCGATGGCGATCAAATCAGGGGGAAGTCCTTGCAGCTCCTCCAGGGAGCCGATTTCTTCTTTTCGCTCGGGAGCCGACTCGGGCCACCAATCCGCACGCTTGCCCAAAACCTCTGTTGTAACGAATATTGTTGCCGGGATGGTTCTCTTTTTCAGTTCGGGCAGTGCGTTTGACACGACGTTTTGAAAGAAATCGTCGAAAGTGATGGCAGAGTAGCGAACGGCGGGACTTAAAGTGGGTGCGGAAACAAGGCTGATCGGAGTCGTCCATTTCAGAAGAACGTCCATTTGTCTCGCGAATGCCTCCCTCTGCGTTTCGGGCACGGCGTGGTAGTACAGCACGACACAGCCAGGCGCGGCGTATTTTCCTCCAATTGTTGCAAGCATCCTGGCTAAGGAAGACAGGGGGAAGAAAAGCAGACTTATAGAAAGCTGGACACCCCTTTTCAATTTACTTTCCCTAAATCTCATGCCCTGGCTAGAAACCTGCTTCCGGCCTGCAGCCGACGAAGGCCAGGGACAGTACCGGCGCAAGCGATCCATTTGTTCGGTTCGCAGAAATTTGACGAATTCAGCTGGGACTTGCCGTTTTTCCCCTTTGCAGTAACACCAGGCAAAAGCTCCAAGCCTGACCAGTGCGCCAAATAAATACGGCTTGGAAGGTATACGCCGCGCCAAGCGAAACGCTTCGAACAGTGGGTGTGTTCCAAGATAAAAATCCATCACGCCGCCCCTATATAAATATCGCAGCCGCCCGAACCCGTCGCCGGTTGGGCGATGATGGAAGACGTGCAATTCCGGGAACGACCTTGCCTGCCAGCCGGACATTCGGAGGCTTACCTCAGCATGCCAATCCGCGCCGGCCCAAGTAAATGGCTTATATCCGCCGCCCAACAATTCGAGGCACTCACGGCGAAATAGCTGAACCGCATGGGCCACAGACGTTATCGTATTACTCCGCCGGTTTTGGAACCTTCCTTTTTGTTCTTCGTAGATATATCCGCCGGCCAAACCGAGCTTTGGAGCGCTTGCAAACTCCTCCAACAACCGCTCGAAATACGTTGGCTCGAAGGAAACGTCGGAGTCTAAATTTCCTATGAATTGGTGGCTTGTTCCGTGAAGGAAAGAGAATCCGGCATTGATCGCATTGACTTGCGCGGTCAAATTTCTGGGATGATCTTCCGTGATTCTATATAGCTGGATGAAGGGATGCTGCGCGGCATACTGACGAACTATCTCATCCGTGCGATCGGTGGATCCGTCACTTACTATAACCCACTTTTGGGGTAATACGGTTTGGTGAATTACCGAGAGAATTGTTTTCTCGATATAGTTTTCCTCGTTATAGGCGGCCGTTGCAAGAACGTATGCTCGGACGGTTTCGTTATTGGCTGAATTAACTGAAATTGTGTTCACTGGCTTTTTCTTGCGCCCAAACCTGCCATCCACATGAGACACGCCGCACTGCGGCGCACTTTGAATCCCGCGCTGGCGCGGATGGAACGATTAAAAACGTATAGAAGTCCATACCCAAGAATTCGCACTACTTGATGGATCCAGGTAGTCATCCAGAAAGCCGCCACAGCGAGCGGGCCATGATGCTTTCGAAAATAGTCCATGTCGGCACGGTACATTTCCACATAAAACCGGGTGGGGGCGCTTGAAGAACTGC
Source organism: Terriglobales bacterium (assembly GCA_050746185.1). GTDB lineage: Bacteria > Acidobacteriota > Terriglobia > Terriglobales > Acidobacteriaceae > PALSA-188. Next base: position 56,061 of record JBOGLA010000037.1, read on the forward strand.
CGGCGCAATGGTGGATTGCCTGGGCTTCCGGATAGAACACGACTCTCCAGCCATGGGTGTGAAAGCGTTTGGGCCAATCTATGTCTTCGCCATACATAAAAAACTGCTCCTCTAAAAGCCCTACTTCTTCCATGGCTCTTCTGCGAATCATCCAAAACCATCCGGTAAGCACCTCCACATCCTCGGTTCTGTCGTAGGCAAAACCAGACATCATAAAATCGCCGAAAATCTTTGATCCCTTGAACAGCGAATCCAGGGCCAGGGCTCTGCAAAACCAGTTCCAGGGAGTGGGGAATCTCATGCAGGATTGCCCGATACTTCCGTCAGGCAGGATCATCTTCGGCCCTAACATTCCAATCCTGGGTTGCCCGCTCAGGTAGGCTTCCATTTTCTGCAAACAATCTGGCGGGACGACTACGTCGGAATTTATCAGGCAAATATATTCTCCGGACGTGAAGCCTATACCGATGTTGTTGGCCCTGGCAAAGCCCAAATTCTCGGAATTTTGAATCACCTTCACATCAGGAAATTTTCGGCGTACGAGCTCCACCGTCCCATCTGTCGAGGCATTGTCAACTAAGACTATTTCCATACCCGCGCTAAGATGGGCACCCTTAAGCGAATCTAAGCAATCCGCTACGAGTTTCTTGGTGTTCCAACTAACGACCACGACGCTAATCCGTGGCTTATCGTTATTCATAATGAGTTGCGAACTGCGGAATGTCCTAAAACGCGCAAGATTGACGAGGCAACCTGCGAGCCAAAAGCGATACCGTGAAAAACCGATAGAAGCTACTTATTTGAGCTTGCCGCCACGGGGACCAAAACTTCGCGCTTTTCTTGAAAGTGACGCGCTATCAGGTCAATGGTTGTATCCAAGGAAGTTGAAGGTTTCCAACCGATGTGCTTGCATATCTTTGCGGTGGAGGGAACCCGTCGCAGCATATCTTCAAATCCCTCCTCGTAGGCCTCTTCATAAGGGATATGGCGAATTTCCGAATCGCTGTTGAGTTTCACCTTAATCAGTTCAGCTAGTCCTTCTATGGAAATTTCCTCGGAACTTCCGATATTGAACACCTCTCCGATCGCGCTCGGAGTGTCCATCAATTTCATTAGGGCCTTCACCACGTCACCCACATAGCAGAAGCAACGGCTCTGCTTTCCAGTTCCGAAAACCGTCAAAGGCTTGTCTTCCATTGCCTGACGCACGAAATTCGGCACAACCATTCCGTAGCGGCCAATCTGGCGCGGGCCGATAGTGTTGAAGAAGCGCCCAACCACCACAGGCAACTTCTTCTCTTTGTAATATGCCAGCGCCAGGAATTCGTCGAGAGCTTTCGATGCGGCGTAGCTCCAGCGCCCCTTGCATGTGGGTCCCATAACCAGATCCCCGTCTTCCGCGAAGGGTATTTGCGCGCTCTTTCCGTAGACTTCCGACGTCGAGGCAATGAATACGGTCTTTCTCTTCTTTTGGGCCGCTTGCAGCACAAATTCAGTGCCTCGAACATTCGTATCTATGGTGTGAACCGGACTCTCCACGATCAGGCGCACACCGACGGCCGCCGCCAGGTGGATTATGATGTCGCTTTCGTCCACTAGTTCGGCCAGCAATCGCTTGTTCATAACAGTGTCAATCCAGTATTGCAAGCCAGGCTGTCCCTTTAGATGGCGAATGTTCTCCATGCTTCCGGTGGAGAGGTTATCCAGAATAAGCACTTCATCTCCTCTGCCGAGAAGCGCCTCGGCCAGATGAGATCCGATGAATCCTGCTCCGCCGGTGATTAAAAAACGCATGATAATGTCCCCTTTTTAGTCTCGCGTTGTTACGGCATGGATGTGGAAACAGCTCGCTACGGTTTACGCTTGGCGCAGCAAAGACGTCATCGTCTGCGATCCTGCCAAGACCGGGTCGGGCGCGGGCATTTCCGCGCTCGCGTCGGCGACCTGCAACTGCACCTGGCTGCGCTTTGGATCAGCCACGAATTTGGTCGTCACGGATGCCATGGCGAGGACGCAATACCAAAGCAGCATGCTCTGGTCAAAATATGAGATCCCAAAGAACGCCACCGTGTTGGCGAATATGCAGGCACCGATCGCCCAAATCAGCAGCGCATCTCTGCGCGACCCCGACCCTTCCGCCATTTTTCTGGCGGCTCCCGCTCTTTTGTACGCATAAACAAATATCGCGATGAAAAGGATGAACGTAATCAGTCCGCCTTCAACTCCGGCATTCACGTAAGTATTGATCGAATCCCACATGAAGTATCCCCACTGAGAGTTATTCCGCGTTCCGATCAGCCACCATTCCCAGAAATGGCGCACAAAGTTGTCAATCAGATACGCCCGGTGCCATCCCGTTCCCCCGGTGAGGTTGCCAATGTGGGAAAGAACAAACCACACGGGAGATTTCATCACCAGCTGAAGCCCGATGATTCCCGCCACCAGTCCCCACCGGAAGAACCGCAAATACCTTCGAGCCGGCCAGAGCATTAACGCGCCCACGGCCGCGAGATAGGTCATTACCGGCGTGGCGGATACCGATGCGACCACCATCATGGTGGACGCTATCACTCCCGTCGCCGCCAGCAGCCGGTTCCGCTGCCACCACAGGCCCACAAACAGCGGCAGCGTCATTGCGCCAACCGTGCCGGCAATAATGGGATGGCTAAACGGGCCGTCCGCCCGATCTTCCCCATTTCGCCGTTCTGTTTCCGGATTAGCGCCAGCAAGAGAGAATGGGTTGGAGCCGGTAATGTGTTCGCGCAGCATCAGCGGCGCAATGATAGCGAGAACAACCGCCATCACTTTGATGGCCCGTAGCACATCCGCTTTGTTGCGAATCAGATGCCGGACGATGACATAGGCAGCGAGCGTGGTGTATAAAAATCCAATCTTATTAACAACCGCGGCCCATTCTCCCCAAAGGATGCAGAAGGTCACCGTGCTGACGACGGCCCAGGCGATAAACACCTTGTCCAACGAAGTCATCCGGCGCGGATAGAAATCGCGCTTGACCAGCACATCCCACGCCATCCTGAGGCAGCCCGCCAATAGAGTGAGGCGGTACGATTGCAAATGCAGCCCAAAGACCACCACTTCAACGGACAGAGGAACCAGCAACGCCCCGGCCAGCAAGGGCCAAATCACATATTTGCGCGGCACTAGAAAGATCAGCAGAGCCGCGACAACAAGAATGGCGATCCCAAGCGGAGTGACGAAGGTCGCCCCGCCCCCGCCGTAATACAAATTCTGCGGCAGATCGGAAATTGGGGTTGTGTTCATGCGTTTAGTCTAGGCTACGGCTCTATACACGAGAACAGTAAGGGCCATGACCGCCATGAAGGCCGCGAAAGAGGCTAATTCGGTGCGAAGTACCAGTTTGAATCGTTTCTGAAGCCCGAACAAAGTTGGGACGTAATGTGCTATCGGGGCAACCGCCAATACCCACAGTGCCTCCCGCAACCCAAAAAAGCTGAAGGCTATCGTCAGGCCCACCCCGAGAAAGCCCAGCTTGATCGTATTTGCTATTGCAGCGTAACGCGAAACTCCAACAGCAAACAGCATCCCGGCTGCTGCCGACCCGAACAGCTCCAACGCCGAGCGAAACCCGAGCAGTTGAAGCATCCAGGCGGTTGCCGCGTACTGCGGCCGCAACACCAAGCCAATCACTCTGTGACTCAGGGTAATAAACCCCACCCCCATGATGGCGCTCGCCACCAGAAAAACCATCCTGAATTTCTTAAAATGTCTCGCCGCCTTCGCTGTATCCTCGCGCGCCGTGTCCGCCATCATCGGGAAAAACACGTTGGAAATAACTCTTTGAAGAATCGCCTGTGGCGCATAGGAAATGCTCAATGCAAGAGAGAAACAGCCCAACTCTGCCACCGTTGCGAATTTGCCGACCACCAGCCGTTCCGCCTCGCCGGAAAGGAAATATGTGGCGGAGGACAAAAACATGCCCGTGCCGAACAGCAGAATTTCTCTCGCGATGCTACGCTCCCAACGGAGCCTTGGCAGACCATTAGAAAAAAGGTGCGACGCAAGCACATAAGCCATGGTCGTCGCCACCTTCCCGGCAACGAGCGCCCAGGCCGTCGGTGACAGCAACGCCCACCCCACCGCTACCACCAGGCCGGTGGCATCGCCGATGACGCTCACTGCTGTGAGTTTGCCCAGCTGAACCCGCCTCATCATTAACCAGATGGACGTGCTGGCGAAGCCTCGTATGCCGAGTGAAAGCGCCCCTACAATGGCCAGCCAGCGCACCTCCGGCTGATGGTAAAAAGCCGCGAACGGTATCGCCAGGCCGACTGCGATTCCGCAGAGCAGCACGCCACGGCCAACCTGCATCAGGTAGGCGGTATCTAGAAAGGCCGGTTCTTCGCCTCGTGGATTTTGAACAACGTCTATTCCGATACCGATGTCAGAAAGGATCTCCAAACCGGAAAGGAATACGTTCACCAGCGCCATCAACCCGAAGGCTCTCGGGTCAAGTAGAAAATGCGCGAGCAGCAGAGTTGAGATCAGCTTCAGGACCTGGCTGGTGCCATATCCTGCCAACGTCCATGCGCTGCCGTGAACTGCGACCTCGAGTCGCTTTGTGACTGCTGTACCATGGAGGCCCGGAACGAGACGCATGACTCGCTCCACACATTGTCCAAGGCGCGATGCTTTAAATTCAGCATCAGCGGCTCGAACCTCGGACGTGAGAAGCTCGGTCATTTATTTCCCGGACGGCCTGCACTGGCTCGGCACCCATATTCCGCGACCGCGAAGATGTCTCCAAAGGTCCCGCACGTGCTAACTCCGTTCTTAACTATTTCGGAAATCTCGACGGCCGAGACCCACCCCGGGAGCTCTAAATTCGGATTAGTGCTTATCCGGTAATTGAACAGGGCAGATTTATTAAAGACAGACTTGCCCAGACAGGCAAGGGTCGCTTTAGGCAGCTCAGTATTGAATTCAAAACTCAAAGCAGGTGGCATTGATGAGAGGCCATCTAACACGTCCGATTCGAAACCTTCGACATCAATCTTTATGAAATCGGGCATCCCGTATTTAGCAATCAGAGAATCAAGCGTCACCATCCGTACCTTGACCTCTTTCTCCCAGTGCGAATTCCTAAAACCGATCCGAATGTTGCGCCACGCCGATCCACTCGTCCGACACGCTGCTCAAACAGTCCTCATCGCCGAAATGCAAATTCGCGCAACCGATCTTGGCTCCTGCGACACAATCCTCGATCATCACCCTTTTCTTCGGATAAATCCTGCGAAGCCTCGGAATGCAGCCGGGATGCGGCTCGACGGCAATGACTCGCGCTCCCAGTCCAATGAAGCTGCGGGTGTGCTCGCCGACGTTGGCCCCAATGTCGAAAACCAGCGACCCAGACTTCACAAAAGGCTTGTAGATTGTTCGCAGAAACTTGACGTTCTCTTCCCAGTACTTATGCCGAAAGGCATAGAGGTAAACATCCCTCAATGGGTGGTATAGCGGCGTCTTCTCCAAAATGGATGGCGTGTCTTTATAACTCATCTGATCAGCTCTTCTTGAACGCTTCCCTCGTTTTCGCTTTCCCATTTCCTCGCCGTCGGCCTCGCGGCTCCGACGCGGCGCCCCAGGAGATATACTTCTGAGCCAAAGGTAGACTCAGCCAGTCCCAATGAAAGCCGGTGGGCCAGTTCTTTTTCCGGCGGGATTTCGTACACAGCCTTGCGTGGCTTGAGCCCGGCCTTCCGGAACCACCGCCGCAGGATTCGACCCGTCACAGGATGCATCCCGCTCGATTCATAACTCACGGGATTGGCTTGGAGGCCGCGAAGCCGTATCCGCCTCGATATTCTGCGAGCCAAAGGGAAATGCGGCACACTTGCCACCACGCATCCCTGAGGCGTGAGCAATTCAAGCAGGGAAGACAACACTTTCACGGGGTCAGGAACGAGATGCAAAACGTTCGATAAGATTAAACAGTCGAACCGCTGTCCTGCGAGTTGTCGTCGCGCCCAACTGAGATCGCCATAAATAATCTCCACGCCGCGTGACGCGGCATTGGCGGCAACAACAGGGTCCAGGGGGATTGCCGTCACGCGCGTGCCCCGCTCGATCAGAGCCTTCTCCGTCTCGCCCCATCCGCAACCGAATGAGAGAGCCCTCCGCGTCCCTGATGGAACCAGAGACAGCAGATGCTCCTGCCGGGGCTCGTAGTAGCTCTTGGAGTAATGCTGATGGTAGAGTCTGGTCTCCACGGGAATCAATGTGGCGCTTGAGGCTTCATTCCGATTCAGGCCCTTCAGGTGTCCATTTTTGCCCAATTTTGATAACACGCCGATTTGCGAGTAAAACTCCGTCGCCCCAAGGGTTCCTTTGCCCGCATATTTGTTCGAGAGATGGGGAACGATGAAATCCTCAAAATGCGAGATACAAATCACCTTTCGCAGCCCGCATAGGGTGTAGATGTCGGTGGCCGCAGTCTCAAGCATGCCGTATTTACCCTCGCGGGGGGGCAGCAAGTAGCCGCCCGAGGCGATAGCGCGCCTAAGCTGTGCCTGGGTGACGGCATAGCATCCCGCATGCTCATTGGTAAACGAGGCGAGGGTGTAGCCCCCCGCAAAATTGACGGAGGTGATGTCCCAGTGGTAGTGCTTGTGGGCCTCAGGAAAATAGAGTTCGCCGCCTGAATCCGTTTCCGAACGAAAAAAGCTGGCAATCTGATTTTCCGGAAGCATCTCCGTAGCTCGTAAAAAAGCGTCAATATTACGCCCGGTAATCAGGATGTCATCTTCGGTGTAAATAAACAGCTGGTAGGATTCCAAGCGCTCGGCAAAGACCCTTTTGTGTGCGAAAGGAAGCGAGCGGGGATTCGTGGCAGGAAGCCCTACGATCACCTCGACATCCCCCCCGAGGTTCTTGGGGATATTGGAAGTAACAACGATATCAACATCTGGCTTCATTCGCCGGTATTCATCTAAGACACGGGACAAATGGCGGTCGTTACCCGTGCCGTAGTTAGCTATTGTGACAAGAGTTTTCACGGAATCCAGCGTTATTGACCGCATTCGCTGACGGGGCCACCGGAAAGTTACAGAGGTAAATGCCCGTGGCAAGAACGAGTTTCTAGCGACTCGACTCCCGAGCGCTGCGCCGCATCACTCTCACTGCACCGACGCCGCGAGATTTGCGGGCGGCTGAATCGCCCCGTTTGAGGCTTGATACGCGCCCACGTCCCAACATCCCGCGATACCCACCGCCGGGGAGCAGGAGGGCACTCCGCGGGTAACGGCATTCTTGTCCATGCCAAGCGGGGCAAGACTCAGGCTGCTAAGGTTTGATCCTCGGCCAATCGCCGGCGACCCCGACGCGGGCGTAAGGTCGCTTTGAAGGTTGGGATTTGCCACCGTGCTCGGGCTGGTGTCACAGTGACAAGCAGTCTGCCAGGCGGCAAGGCTGCCAATATTCGCGCCTTGATAGGACCATGCATTGTAAGTGTTCGATGTACTCTGATAATAAAGATTATTCGAGGCCATCATGCTGGCGATGGGAGCGCCGGCATCAGTCTGGTTAAGGTAAGTGCCTGAGCCGTTAAAAATGTTGTTGCGGAGGGTGAAAGCCGCATTTTTTCCGCCAGCGGCGGTATAAATTTCAATCGCATACGCTCCCGCGACGAAAGTGTTGTTATAGAGCACAATTGGCCCCATGCTCCCCACGGACGCGCTGAGGTCAACCGCGACAAGCTGATCGTTGGCGGCGTCGTTGGGCCATTGCGCGGAAGCTGTCTGCACGATCACGTTATTAAAGGCAGTAAGAGCGCATCCACTGACGCCATCCTCTGCGGATGCGCAGTAGATGAGCCCCGAGGGGCTACCCTGGCCAAGATCGCCATGAATATAGTTGTTGTATACGTTCGCGGTGACTACCTCATTTCCGCTGGTTCCCCATATGAAAATACCATCCTGGTGGTATGCGGATGTAGGAAACTGCCAGTTCAACCAGCCGGGCAGGGTGCCAATGTCTCCGATTTCATTGCCATAAATATTCACCGTTCCCTGGCCGGCCGTTAGAATTGACCAGTCATGATCGGAAACGGAGTTGTTGAAATAGCAAATTCCCCAATTGCCTGAAGGCGCCGGCAGCGAGCTGGTGGTGACGCCCGTGGCGCCGGTCGGCGCAGGACAATTCGCAGGTCCGGTAGAGCCGTTTGTACCCGATGAGATGCCGGTACGCGCACTATTTAGAGTGTTGTTGTAGATCGCGATGTTGGTTGAAGCGCTGTCAACTCTAATATCCGTCGTCCCGCTGCCGGCCCCGTCGGTGGCGCTTGGCGAGCTTCCGGCGTTCTGATAGATATTCTGAATCGTGAGGTCGCGGACAATCAAGTGGTCGCCACTCAGATAGACGCCGGTACTGGTTTGGTGGTTCGCCAGATTCGTGCCGTTAGCCGTGTTCTGGATGACGCCGTTGGCGCCGCCGTCAATAGTGACGTAGTTTTGTTTGAAAACGGCAATCCCCGCCCGGCAGGCGGACGCCGGACCACAACCTGAGCTAAAAGGGTCTGTTCCCCCTAAATATGTGGATTGGATAACCGCGCCGGCGTCAAGTAACACCGTTAGGGGGCTGCCACTGCTTCCGCTGCCCAAGACACTGAACCCAGATGCGCCGGGCGTGACGTTAAACGTGCCGCACAAGAGCACTGTGGTGCCCGGGCCAATCTGATTTGCGCCGGATCCCCAATTTGACGCCGAATTAAAAAACGCCGGGGTTTGCACGTTGGTGGCGCAGTTCCCGCTGGGACTGCCATTTTGGGTGATGTAGATGTTCGAAGCCGAGCCGAAAGCCATGGTTGCGGCAATGAATGAAATGAATCCGATGAGAACTAAAAACTTACGAAAAGCCGTCATGCATTCCTCCGGGGGATGAGCTGCACGCCACTGGGCGCGACAGGCGCGGGATTCCTGCTTCATGCAGTACGTCCGGCGCAAACGTCCTATCTTCGGCGTTTCATAAGATTCTGAGGCAATGTGAAAACGAAGGCTAGTATCGGTAGTACATCAGGCCTCAGTCGAGAATGTCGGTCTTGTGTAACTTTGGCGACACCCCAGGCACTGAAAATAAACGGGTTGTCCCCTGGGATATCAGTCAATGAAGGGATTTAGTTCCGGCAACGTAAACGCAGGGAAAGATAATTTCTTTAAGTCCGCTTCGCGTGATTGCGCCGATCGCCGCATGATGGCGGCTATGCAGGCTGCGGTAGTAGCGCACCGATATGTCAGTGACATTACCGAAAGCCGTCGAACAGAAACTACTTAGCTCCGCTATCGTGAAACCAGCGTGAGCGCCAGCCTCGTTGCTCCACCTTCCCGTGAATCGCTTCCAAAGATCCTGGGCGTTCCATAAAATCTTTAAGCGAAGCGGGTGCGGCGTAGTAAAACCGCCTATAAGCCGGCCCTTATTCGGTGTGCCTATTAGGTACATGCCCCCTGGTCGCAGAACCCGACCCATCTCCGCGAGTGCGCGCTGAGGCTCAGGAATATGCTCAAGCGCATGAAAAGAAAAAACCATATCGAACGAATTATCGGGAAACTCCAGAATTCTAGCATCCATCGTGAGCAACTTGGCGGGCGCCGATCCTTCATGGTCAAACGTGAAATCATTGCCGACGTCAATACCTGTCGCATTTGCGTTGAAAGCGCGCGCCAGCATGCCAGCTTCGCGTCCTGAACCGCATCCTACGACGAGGATGTCGCCTATTTTCTCATGAAAGAATTCCGAGATCACCTCAATTAGTGCTTCGGTTTTTCTTCCTTTCACTTCCTCATTGAAACCAAGATCCACATTAATCTCCAAGCCTTTTAGAGAAATCGCCGAGATAACATCTCCGCCGGAATAGTTCAACTTGAGCCATATCAGTCTCCCCGCAGCCCGAGCCCATAAATGAAAGGAACCCGCGATAAAGACCGCCGAAGCGTTTGATGAATGGGATGCACAGGCAGGGCATTCAGCAAGAGAGTAGCTGTTCCCGGAGTGATTCGAGCTGGGCGATGACTTCGTGGACGTTTCTGTCCGCTAAGCGTCTTGAAGAGTTCGAAAAACTCTTCGGCGCACCGCCGCCCGGTGGAATCGCTTACTCGGTCGAACGCAGGATCGGCGGTTAGACCTTCGCGCAAACCAACGATCTTCTCCCGGTGAGGCTCGAAAATCGTGCACTTTAAACTGCCTGTTCTTGGGCTCCAACGCCGACGCCGTGGGTGGAGCGGCGGACACCTAGCTCTTCGATGATGCTCGCCACTACTCGGACTTGGTCCTCGTGGCTCAATCCTGGATACATCGGCAGCGAGAGAATTTCGGATGCAACTCTTTCGGCTACTGGAAAGTCTCCGAGTTTGTAGCCCATGCAAGAATAGGCGGCTTGCAGGTGCAAAGGCACTGGATAATGGATAGCGGTGCCGATTCCGGCTTCGGCGAGCACGGCCTTCAAACCTTCGCGATCGGAGGTTCTTATCACGAAGAGGTGATAGACGGGTCGAGTGTTTGGCAGTTCATAGGGTAGTACGAGGTTCGCAGTCGAGATTCCGAAGAGGTCGCGATATGCCGCGGCACGGGCCCGACGCTTCGTATTCCATTCGGAAAGATGTCTAAGTTTGACGGAGAGGATTCCGGCCTGGATTGAATCGAGGCGCCCGTTGTAGCCCTCAATGTCGTGGTAGTACTTGCGCGACTGGCCGTGGTCACGGATCATCTTTACGGTTGTGGCCAGCTTCTCGTTGTTGGTGGTAACCGCGCCGGCTTCTCCGCAAGCACCAAGATTTTTGCCGGGATAAAAGCTGAAAGCAGCTGCGTGCCCCATGGAACCCGCCTTCTTCCAGCAATTCTCCTTTTTCGAAAAATACTCCGCGCCGTGTGCCTGGCATGCGTCTTCAATGACAATCAGGTTGTAGCGTTCGGCAATCTCCAGAATCGGATCCATGTCAGCCATTTGACCATAGAGATGGACCGGAACAATCGCTTTCACGACGGCATGGGTTCGGCGATCGCGAATTGTGGCGCCTTTTGATTCGCAACCTTCGAGGTAATGCCGAAGTTTAAGAACGTCCATGTTGTAGGTCTTTTCGTCTATGTCCACAAAAACGGTGCGCGCTCCAGCCTGAGAGATGGCTTCAGTGGTTGCGATGAATGTGTTGGGAACGGTTATCACCGCGTCGCCTTTACCGACACCGGCCGCGGTTAGGGCGAACCGCAACGCATCGGTTCCGCTGCCTACGCCAACACAGTATTTGGTCTCGCAAAATGCGGCGAATTCGCGCTCGAAGTTTTCGACCATGGGCCCGCCAATAAAGCCGGCGGTCCGTAACGCCTCGTAAAATACGGCGGTCAGTTCGGTCGCGAGTTCGGCGTGCGGCGTAACCAGATCCAGGAACGGAACACTCTTGGCGTTGCTCATGAGTACTGCCTCCCGAGGTCAGACCTTGGTTTAGGTGGCTGAATCAATGGAACGTAGAAATTTAGCGGGGTTACCGGCAACGACGCTTTTGGGAGGAACGTCTTTAGTAACGACGCTGCCAGCCCCTACGATGGCTTGTTCCCCGATTGTGATTCCGGCAAGAATCGTCGCGCCGGAACCGATCGAGGCGCCTTTCTTCACCAGGGTTGGCTCGACCTTCCAGTCGGCCTCGCTTTGCAAGTTCCCCTCCGCGGTCGTTGCGCGCGGATACATGTCATTAATAAATGTCACGCCATGACCTACGAATACGTTGTCTTCAATGCGGACGCCTTCGCAGATAAAAGTATGGCTGGAAATCTTGCAGCGTTTGCCGATGCTGGCATTTTTTTGCACTTCCACAAAGGCGCCAATTTTCGTTTCGTCACCAATTTCACATCCGTACAAATTGATGAATTTCGAAAGCTTCACATCGCGTCCCAGCTTCACATCGGAAGCAATGCATTGGTGGGAATGCGTAGATGCGGGGATCGGAGTCATTCAGATGGCGAGAACTTGGAGTGGCAGGCGAGTCACAGAAACCGGAATCTTCACAAGTAAACCAAAGCTCCGCGCTTCTTCAGCGACTCTGTGGCCGCCTCCAACATCTTGATGACCCGAAGCCCAGCTGCGCCATCATTGGTTGGGTTTTGGTTACCTGTAATGCATTCCACGAAATAACTGAGCTCTTGACGCAACGCCTCCACCTGCTCCAACTGTGGAGACCACATATCGCCGGAGCGGTAATTCACCAACAGGTCGTAGAGGCCCTGGCGGCTGGTAATGTTCACGCCTTTATCGTAAATCTTGATCTTTTCGTCGGGGACCAAATCATTCCAAACCAGCATCTTTTTCTCTCCGCCGATGAGGGTGGTACGAACTTTGACCGGCGAAAGCCAATTGACGTTGATATGAGCGATGATTTTGTTGGGAAAGTAAACCGTAATGAAAGCAATATCTTCATGGCCGTTAAGATGAGTCTGACCGGTCGCAACTACCGCTTCGGGCGTTTCTTTAATGAGATGATCAATGATGGAAAGATCGTGCGGCGCTAGATCCCAAATGACATTTACATCGTGCTGGAATAATCCGAGGTTAACCCGGGTTGAATCATAGTAATAAAGCTTGCCCAGAGCACCTTCGTCCAAAAGTTGTCCGATTTTCTTCACCGCCCCGGTGAAAAGGAAGGTGTGATCCACCATGATCTTCAGATTCTTCCGCTCCGCCAAGTTGATCAGTTCTTCGGCCTGTGCGCTATTGCTGGTCAGCGGCTTCTCAACGAAAACATGTTTACCATTTTCGAGGGCGGCTTTCGCCAATTCGTAGTGAGTCCATACCGGAGTGACTACGGCAATGGCATCAATATTTGGCGAAGACGTCAGTTCTTCGCACTCCGACTCAACCCGAATTCCCGGATGGGCTTTCTGTACTCTCTTTCGAGCGGTGGGACTCTTGTCGCAGACCGCAACCACGTCAGATCCATCCAATTGGCTAAGATTTCTGACTACATTGGGACCCCAATATCCGTATCCAATTACACCAAATCTGACCATGCTGTTTTCCCCTTGGGAACTCTCCCTCTTTCGCGCGGCGATACTTGCTTCTAGCGTTGGATTCATTGGAGGAGATCTCTCTAGGGGAGTTAGGCTAGCGAATTAATGTTGATTTACGTTGTAAGAACTGTGAAAAAACGGTTAATGCGCGCCTTCTCCAAAGAGAACGGCGGCAGGAGTGCGAAGAAGTATTTTCAGGTCCATCCATGGCGACCAGGTGTTCGCGTATTGCAAGTCCAGGCGAACCATGTCATCAAACTTTACCCGGCTGCGGCCGCTCACCTGCCACAAACCGGTAATTCCGGGTTTCGCTTCCAATACGCGGCGGCGGTGCCAAATGTCATAAGCTTCCACCTCATAGGCAATCGGGGGGCGCGGTCCTACCAACGACATTTCGCCATTAAGCACGTGAAAAAATTGCGGAAGCTCGTCGAGGCTGGTCCGGCGTATAAACCTTCCAACTCGCGTGATGCGACGGTCTTCGGTGAGCTTGTAAACTGCGTTCCCGTTTTCATTCGCGGCTTTCGGTTCCACCTGGCCAGCGATAAGTTGCGTAACGTACTCTTGGTGCACGCGGGCATCGTTATTCACGTACATGGACCTGAATTTCATAAACATAAAAGGAACGCCGTGCCGGCCAATTCTCTTTTGCTGGAAAAGGATCGGTCCCTTGGACGTCAATTTAATCGCCAGCGCAATGGCCGCAAAAAGGGGCGAGAAGATAACAATAGCCAGAACGCTACCCACCAGATCCATTACCCGCTTGACCGCGCTAAAGAACTTATTGCCTTTATCGCGGCTCGCAAGGTCAGGATAGAGCACTGGATTGCTGGGACGATTCGGCAGGTCGTGATCCCATTCCTCGGGAAACAAATGGAAAGAAATCGTGATGCGATCAAACTGTTCCGTTTCCAGGTTCTGCCGCAAGCTTGCCGTGGATTTATTCATGATCGTGCGCAGCAATAAATCCCGGTCATCCAAGTTCAATTCGGTGAACATAACACCCACCACGCCATTGGTCCTGTACCAGCCCATTACGTCGGTTTCCCTTGTGTTCTGGGCCAGCGCGGAAAAAACTCTGTGCAAACTTTTGCCGTTTTTTTCCGACGCCAGGCCATCCCCCATATCCACCAGCATCAGCAAGAATGGTTTCCCGGAACGTTCGGTCCGCTTGCGCTCCAGCGAAATCATCCGGTGAAGGGATATTTCGTCGAGAACATTCTGGTCGGAGTTGGATTTTTCCGAACGGGCCCTGCTATGGCTTTTCGGCTGCTTTGATTTCACCGCTGGTTCTCCTGCCCTTTCTTCCTTTTTGCCTAACCCGGCAAGAAACGGGTTGGATGCGAACTGCGCCATGAGTTTGCCTTTTGCCGGCTTAAAGAGGAGGAAATCTGTGAAAACTACTCGATCAAGGAATTCGCTTGTCTGGGTTTGCTTCCAGGTTGCGATGTATAACGCTGGTAATAGTTGCTGTGGTCCGTCTCGGTGGAGCTGTTCAGCACCACACCCAGAAGTTTTGAAGGTTCCAATATCTCTAACCCACGCTTAAGTTCACGCTTTTCCGTGACCCCTTCGCGCGTCACCAGAACAATGCCATCCGCCATCTTCATCCAGACGCTGGTATCGGCCAGAGGCAAAATTGGCGGAGAATCTATCAAAATCCAGTCAAACCAGTTGCTTAACTGGTCCATTAACCCGGCAAGACGGCTCGATTGCATCATTTCGAGCGGATTTTCAGGGGCGCGGCCCGCGGGAAGCAGCCAGAGATTCAAGCCCTCCAGACGATAAATATTGGGTAGTGGTTGCGATTCCTGCTGCATCCATTCACTCAGGCCCTCCACTTTGCCCAACCCGAACCGCACTGGCAATACCGGCCTCCGCAGGTCGCCTTCCAGAATCAGCACGCGCTGTTTCTTTTTCCGCGCCAATATCACCCCCAGATTCGCGCAAATCATGCTTTTGCCCTCTTCCGGAATGGTGCTGGTGATCAGCACTCTCTTGAAGGCGCGAAGTTGCTGCAACTGGCGCAGGCGGACTCCAAAAAACCGAAATTTCTCAGCGGCCAGACTCTCTGTGTCAGTCAAGCTAAGCAGTTTGCTGTTCGGCAACGGAGTGACTTTGAGCGAGGGAAAGTGCTCGAAATCAGCCTCTATCTCGCGCGGTTCAGGAACCGGCGGCTCCGCTTCCTGCTCGGCGGCGCGCAAAAGTTCAGCCGGCAGCGAAGGCGCCTGGCGGTTTCGCGACCGCTCCGCCTCCGATTTTTGCAATGCTTCAAATATATGGCTCATGCTTGATGGCTCCAGGCGCCAAGGAAACCTCTTCGAGATTGTTCGCTTGGGTGCTTTGCAGATATTCCTGCAATTGCAACAGGGCTTTTACCGCCGCTAACCCCTTGTTCTTTTCATCCTTGGGGAGCGGCTCAGGTTGTGCCGCCGAAGAGACAACGTTCAAACGCAGATCCGATGCGGCCTCCTCGATAATTGCCGGAGATACTTTCTTGGTCTGCTTGGCAAATCCTGCGATCAGAGCATTTTCGCAAATCGTATTAATCAACCGGGGAATTCCGCGAGAGTGCCGATGGATCGCGGCCACCGTTTCCGGCGGGAAGATCGGTTCGGCTTCCGAGCTCAACCCGGCCAGCTCCAATCGGCGATGCAGGTACCCGCGCGTCTCCTCTAAATCAAGCGCCTCAAGGCGCGACCGCAGCACGATTCGCTGCTTCAACTGCCGCAAAGATGGAGAATCGAGTTTGTCGTCGAGTTCCGGCTGTCCTACCAGCAGAATCTGGAGCAACTTTTCCTGCGCGGTTTCAAGGTTGGTCAGCAAGCGGATTTCTTCCAGTACTTCCGCGGAAACATGATGAGCTTCGTCCACCACCAGCACGGTGGTGAGTTTCTTTTGGTAGCGCGTGATGAGGTAATTGTGAAGCTCCCACAGCAGCTCGCTCTTATTCTTTCCGGTTGCCCGCAAACCGAAATCCGACGCGATATATTGTAGAAATTCCACTGGAGACAGAATGCTGTTGAAGACATATGCATAGCTCACATCATTGCGGTTCAACAGCTGCAATAGGCACCTCACCAGCAGAGTCTTGCCGGTCCCCACTTCTCCTGTCATGACTACGAAGCCCTTGTGACGCCGGACTCCATAATAGAGTGCCGCTAGCGCTTCGTTGTGTCGTCGGGTAGGAAACAGGAACGAAGGATCAGGGCTGATCTCAAAAGGGTTCCGTTGCAAATTGTAAAAAGCCTTATACATTCATTTACCCGCGCAAGTAGCTGAAGGCGCAGCCTGCGGCGATGATCGCAAACACCAGCGCCGTACTTACCCATTGTAGCCGGAGGATTCTTCTTCGTTTACTTTGCTCGTCCTCAGTGACGATGTTGGGAATTTCAGAGATTACGTCTGCGCTGATTAGCAGTTTCAAGTCCTTTTCAGTGTACAGGCGGTCATCCATCAACTCCGCGCCCGCTGTACTCACTGCTCCCAGTACGATTCCGGCAAATAAGCCGATTCCACAGAGTTTCAGCCGATTAGGCGAATACGGAGATACCGGCAGGCTGGGGGGGTCTAGAACCTGGAAATGTTCGCCCTGCTCGCGCAATTCCATGCTCGTAGCCATTTGAGATTCATTCTTCTTTTTCAGGAGATCATCGTAGTTGGCTTGGGATTGGTCGTAGCCACGGGTAAGTTCGGACAGCTGTTGTTCCCGGACCGGCTCCTGATTGAGATGAGCCTGGCCGGCGCCGATTCTTGCCTTCAGTTCGGCAACCGCCCGCTGCCGGTTGGCGATCTCAATCTTATTTGCTTCCAGTTGATTCTGAAGTTGCAACAATGGGGACCCCGCGCTGACATCGGCGGGATCGCCCCCGGAGGGCGTCGGACTCTGTGGGTGCGATGCATTCGCCTTGAGGTTCGCTTCCAGTTGCTGTTTCATTTTCTGGGTTTGGGCGATCTGTTCCTTCACCTTGCGCACATCCGGATGACGGTCCGTGTAACGGGATTCGAGATCGGCCAACTGGGCTCTCAATTTCTCCAGCTCCTGATCAATGGCCGGCAATCCCATGGGGGCGCCATCACTGGCTCTGACAGAACGCTGCGACGAGCGAAATTGCTGAATTAGCGATTGCAGATAGGAGTTCTGCTGGTTGGCGCTGAATAGCGCGTCTTCTTCCGACTGCAACTGCGCCTGCAATCCCGCCAGGATTTGTAGATTTCCCTGCAATTGGCCCGGTAATTCTCCCAGATGCTGATCCTTGAAATCGCGGACTTTCTGCTCCTGGTCCGCCAGGGTTTTCCTGGCTTCTTCCAGCTGGCTTTCAAGAAACTTCGTGGTCTGTTCCGATTCCTGTTGCCGCACTTCAAGGTTCTGGTTGATGAAGAAGTCGGTTAATTCCCGGGTCACTTCCTGGGCAATATGCGGGTCCCTCGAAGAGTAATAAACATTGAAGGCTGTAAGCTGGCCGCCATCCGAAGCACGCACCAATTCGATTTCAATGTCTTTCCGCATCCGTTCTACTAGTTGATCTGGATTCGAGCGCTGGCTGTCGGCGCTGTAGAGATTGAGCTGATGGATGATCTGCAGCAAACGTGTCCTGCTTAGAATCTGTTGCGTGATGCTTTGCAGGCGATCCTGCAAATTGTCACTGACGTTGGGGGTGACGTATTGCTGCGGCACCGTCGGCTGTTCGACGAGAATGAGAGTTCCCGAGCGATATGTAGAGGGCGCCAGCCAACTTCCGCCCCAGACCACCAGCCAGCCCAGAAACAGCGGAATGAGGAAGTACCAATGACGCCGCCGGACAATCGCCCAATAACGTTCGAGATCAAAAGTCTCGGGATTTTTCTCTTCCAGCTCTTCCTGCATCATTCTCTTCTTACCTTCCAAGCGGTCTTTCAAAATGATAGGAGACGGAGACAAAAACGCTATTCACATTCGGCGCGATATTGAACGTAGCAATGTTGGCATAACTCTGGTGCAAGTGCGTATAACTCGCGGACGCATTGACGTGCTCTCCAAACGTGCGCCCCAGAGATGCACTTTCCGAAACCGAATGGCCGTTCAATCCCCCGCCGAAGCCCCCCACAAATGTGGAATCCAGCACCTTGTTCGTCGCATAATCGGCCGCCACCGTCCCGGTAAGAGTCTTGGTCAATTGCGCGCGAAACGAGGCGTCGGCGATGTTGGCGCGAACCGCTCCCGGCAAGCCTCCGCCGTCCGTGATTCTTCGGGAATAGCTGGCGGCAAAGCTGGTTTCTTTCCCTTGCCAGCTTAGACTGCCTCCGCCCGAAGGAGACCACATGGTTTGGGGGACCACCGTCCCTCCGAAAGTATCGGAATACTGTGGCCCTCCGAAGGCGGTCACCGAGAAGTTCGGTTTCAAATACAAAGTATAGAAACCGTAAATACTGTGGGTTCGTGTCTCGAGTTGCGAGGTTCCGGGCAAAAGCGAGGTCGTATCCGCAAGGAATGTTTCGAATTGATAATTGACGCCCACATAGTTGCGATTGGCGAAGCGGTGAGTGTAATAGGCTCCCCCGCCTTCTCCGGTTGAATCGAACAGGCCCGACGACTGGCTCCGGTTCAGATACCGCAAAATCGAAGAATTGCCGGTCACTCCGACCATATCGTTCAGCCCGAATTGGTAACTCACGCCCACGCTGGCTGTATTGACCAGAGTATCTTGCACTGGCGCGACCAGGGTGAGATTGGCAGATTGAATCGGATTCGGCAACACATTCACGCCGCTGAAAGCAACTGGGCCAAAGAAGCCGGAG
The DNA here is from genome assembly GCA_050746185.1 of Terriglobales bacterium. Classification (GTDB taxonomy): domain Bacteria; phylum Acidobacteriota; class Terriglobia; order Terriglobales; family Acidobacteriaceae; genus PALSA-188. The sequence goes on from JBOGLA010000037.1 coordinate 74,862, forward strand.
CTTTTTACGAAGCTATCTTGCGCGGTGAAGGTGACATGCGGACTGAGCCTGTAGGCAAAGTTGACCGCCGCGGCGTGGCTCGTCTGATCGAGGGACGAATGCCGCTGGTAGAAGGTGAATCCCGGACTGTAAGAAAAATCCAAACGATATCGGGGCCGGCTCAAATCCAGAGAGATGAACGGGCCAATGGTATAACTCTCATCGCTGCCTACATTGCCAAGAGACGAGATGACGTTGTCCACGTACGCGGCAGTCACGCTCGCACCACCCCGCAAATAGTTTGAGCGCTCCATCTCGGAAGTAAAGGCAAGCGACGATCCCATGCCGCCAACTACCGACGGCGTGGTCATCGCCGTAGTTTCAGTGGCGTTGCTCGTGGCATCGGCATCGCTTGCGGTGTTTGTCGTAGCCGGTTCAGAAGTTGGACTCATAGGCCCGTTCGCGGCCGGCTGCGCTCCGCTTGAGTCGTTTTGCGCCAGGCAGATCGTGCCGAGAGCGCAAACCGCCAACATAATGAAAACTCGACGCACTATCAGTTCCGGAGAGTAAGTTGCTTTCATCAAGGAATCACAATCGTGTCGCGCGGTTGAAGCCGGATATTCTGCGCGGTGTCTTTACCTTTGATTACGTCCTTGTAGTTAAAAGGAAGCCGCGATTCTCCACCGTTGGGGTTTTGGCGCAACACGTAAATATTTTTCTGTTTGGCAAAATCGCGGAATCCACCGGCAATCGCAATAGCATCGAGAACAGTCGTTGAATTGGTCAGTGGATACGAACCGGGACGCACCACTTGCCCCAGGACATTGAACTTCTGGCTGCGAATCTCTTGAACTATGACCGTTACTTCAGGCTCCGAGATGTAATTCTTGAGCTTTTCCGTAATTGCTACTTCAAGCTGGTGAGGCGTCTTCCCCGCCGCTTGAAGTTCTCCAACCAGCGGCAACGAAATCATTCCGTCGGACCGCACCGGGACTGTCCGGGATACGTCAGGCTCCTTCCAGACGTTAATTGCAAGCAAATCGTCAGCGCCGATGATAAACGTATCATCGTGCGGTTTTGTGGCGGCGTTCTGAGTCGCGGATGCCGGGTTAGCCGCCGCTCCAACGTTCGCTTGTGCCGCAGCGGATTGAGGCTGCAGGCACCACGCCAGCTCCAGGACGATCAACAATAGAAAAGCCTGTTTAGAAAACAGAATTCTTGAAAATATCAACTCGTCGCTCCATGTTTGGGTTGTACGCTCGATTATCCTCAATGCCGTTGCCCATTGGTTTTTACGGCCTGACCGGCAAAAACTTCGGAGAGATAGCCGGACGGCGGCGTCAGATGATAATGCTGAATCTTGTACAGCAAAGTCCGGTAACTTACCTGCAATACTCTAGACGCGGCTTTGCGATTCCAGTTTGTTTGCTCGAGTGCAGTCGCAATTGCCTTTCTTTCTGCTTCCCCTTTGACACTCTGCACCAGTGACTTCAAACCAGGGCTGGTGTCTTTTGACTCGAGCAAAGGGTTAGCCGGAGCCGACACCAGTTCTAGTTTAGCCGAGATGGGAGCGGCCTCGGATGGGATGGACGACTTACGCGCCAACTCCGTTAACGCCAGCTCTTCATCGCCCACTACCAGAAATCGCTTGGCGAAGCTCTCTAGTTCTTTGAGATTTCCCGGCCACGAATAGCGCTGGCAAGCGGTCAACAGCGCAGGCGAAAAAGGTCGCGCCGGCAAATCGTAATGGCGGGACAACTGCGTCATTACCTGTGCCAGAAGCAGCGAAATGTCCTCCCTCCGCTGCCTTAACGGGGGCACATACACGGTGAAAGCGCTCAGCCGGAAATAAAGATCTTCCCGAAGCTTTCCTTCCGCGAGCGCTTCTTCAATGTTCGCCTGGGTGGCGGCGATGACACGGAAATCCGATTCGACCCGCGCGTCGCCGCCAACCCGTGAAAATGACTTATCTTGGAGCAAGCGAACTAATTTTTCCTGCAGCCGGAGGGGTAACGCAGTGATTTCCTCAAAATAAACCGTGCCTTTTTGGCAAAGATCGAATTTGCCGGGAAGCGAGCTAGGGCGCCCGGCTACGACCGCGCGATCTTTCCCGAAGAGCTCACTTTCCAGGAGATCTGCGGGCAGCGCGGAGCAGTTCACTTTAAGAAATTGAAATCCGGACCGCACCGAAAGTTTGTGAATCAGTCTCGCCGCAGAGTGTTTTCCGCTGTCGGCCGGGCCCACCATCAGTACGGGAGCATCTATTTGCGCCAGGAGCTCCGCCTGACCGCGCAATTCCCGCATCGCCGGACTGGCAGAAACGAAAACAATGTCGTCCGCCACCTGCTCTACGTTCTCGCTGGAAACCGGAAATTCAGGATTGCTCTCCAGATGATCGAGATGTCGTTCTACAGCTGCACGTAAATCAGCAGCTTTCAGCGGTTTCACCAAATAATCCTTCGCGCCAAGCCGCAACGCCTCAGTCCGCTGCGACGCATCGTCATATTGGGATAACAGCACGATCGGAATATCGGGACGCACCCGTCGCAGCCATCTCAAAGTATGCAGACCGTCGGCGGCGTTTTCTCCGAGATCCAAAAGGATCATGTCGGGACTATTGTTCGATTGCACTCTCTCCAGCGCTTGCCAGCCGCTGTCCGCAATCTCAACTCGCAATTGGGTGCCTTCTTCGTCCCATTGCCGAAGCAGGGAAGAAGAATCTCTGCTTACGATCAACAGCAAACCGTGTGTCATTGCGTCATGTGCCATCGGAGATTCCTTGGGGGTAGGAAAATTCAGGAAAGGCTCGCCTAACAATCGCGGATCAGGTTGGCTTCAAGCGTCTTCGAGGTTCGAGCGTGGGTTGCAGAGTAAACCGTCGTCCGCGAATCCCGCCCAACTTTGGGTTGCGTATGTGGCTCCGCCCCGTCAGTCACAATTCGACCCGGGGCGACATAGCAAATTTGTGCGCAGCGGTAAGCGCTCGAACAGGGGAGAAACCGCGAACCGGGCTTGGGGAAAGCCCGCAAACAGGCACTACCCTATCACACGTGCAAGCTCGTGCAAGAGGCGATCTTTCTCTGCGGTGACTGTCTCTCTTACCGTAAGGACAAGTAGGCTTATTTTAAGGGTAGTTTAGGCTAGAGATAAATTACTCTCCCCCTCAAAGGGGAACCCGAACGTCACAGCTTATTGCTAAACTCAAAGTAATGCTTGCAAGCAATTCATTTTAATTGACATATATACACAGCAACTATAAATAATAATGGCAAACTCTGATCCATTTTCATGCTAGCGCAGGTGCTGCAAGTGATTTCAACTCAAACGTTGCGTACACCTTTACGCTACGGTACAATCAGCTCCGTACTTCTGTGTTTTTCCGTGCCATTTTTCCTCCCCGAGAATTAGAAGTTTGTGAGGGCTTTCTGATAGTCCACGTTAGTTGATGAGTTGGTGAAAGCGCAGCGATTTCGGGAGGGCTCCATGAAAACCAGCCGGATGCGGGAACAACCAATAAAAGTCATGGTTGCGGATGGAACCCGCATCCACACCGAACTCCTGGTCAATGCGCTCAGATGTAACCGTGCGCTCGAAGTCTTCTGTCCCGCCCCCGAATCCACCGATCTCGCAGGAAGGGCCGTCCACCACAAAGTGGATGTAGTGGTTATCGCGTCCCGTCTGGCCGAGGAACCTCTTGGCGGCGTGGAGGTGTTGCGCAAAATACGGACGCTCCGTCCGCAGGTTCGCGGCGTTATTCTTCTCGACTGCTCAAAACCAGAGATAATCCTGGGCGCATTTCGAGCCGGGGCCAGAGGGTTATTTACCCGCGACGCCCCTCTCGAAGCTCTTTCGGAATGTGTTCTCAGGGTTCATGCCGGAGAAGTCTGGGCCAATGTCGAACACATGGCCATCGCATTGGACGCGCTCACGGCGTCGCCCGTGCTTCGAAACGCCGACTCCAATGGACTCAGTCTGCTTTCAAAAAGAGAATTAGACGTGGTATTCAGTCTGGCTGAGGGGCTCAGTAATCGTGAGATCGCCGCCCGTTTAGGTTTGAGCCAGCACACCGTTAAGAATTATCTGTTTCGAGTGTTCGATAAATTAGGTGTGTCCAGCCGAATTGAACTGTTGTTTTTGACGTTGAATCACTCCATGGCGAAGAACTCTGTGCCATCGGAAGGGAGCGATGCAGAAAACGGATCGAGCTTTGCCGCTGTTCAATCGTCAGCGGACCAAGGGAAACCCCGGGCCCAAATGGCGCTGGCAAAGATGTATGGAGAAGGTAAAGGCGTCGCGAAAGATCCACGAGCGGCATATGCGTGGTATTTGATCTGCGAAAAGACCATGTTGGAAATGAAAGATGCAATCGGCGGGGAGAAGCGGAGAATGGCTGGATTACTCACAACAGAAGAAATATTGGAAGCTCAGAAGTTAGCTTCAGAACACGGTAAGAAGCCGGTGCAGTCAACAGCGCAAATTCCCGCTGGCCAACATGCAAATGCTAGTTCTTAATATTTTCGGGAGCCGTATTCAATAGTCCAGCTTCGCCCCCTGCGCCAAAATCCTTCGGAGCAACCGATTTGTCTAAACCTTCAGCTTGCAGCCGAGGGAGGTCAAGGCCGAGTAACTTTTCATAAACAGAAGGGCTCGCCTTGCGGATCATCCAAAGAACGCTCGGTCGAATATTCAGGAACGCAGGCAAAGCCAACACTGTTGCCCCCCGCATGACTTTGTAGTTGTTCAGCCCGCTGTTGGCGGAGAGCATGCTGTCATAAATTAGCCTAATCTGTGGGTGATCGCGAGCGCCTGAGCGGTAGCAATGAAGCAAAAGATCGGGAGCACCCAGTCTGAGAGCTCTATCAGAGGTGACGAGCGTCTTCAAGATCAAAGTGTTTCCAACCAGGCAGGCAACCTCAAAAGCGATAAACTCCTGACCCACACATGCGCAAAGGACGATCACCTCAGGAAACTGAAACAAGGCGTGTGCCCACCGGCCGAATTTCTCTCTCTCCCTCCGGCTTGTGTTGAATCTGTACCTGGTACGTTTATAGAAAGAAAGGTAAACCGGGTAGGCTAGTTTGGAAAATTCTTCTTCATCAGCCGCGCAAGATAGAGTAATGGAATTCTGGAACGCCTTCTTGAGGCTTCGCCGCGCCATCCGGTGCAATTTCTCAGAGTCATAATTCTGGGGCTTTTCGTACACAACAGGATTCAAGTGGGAGTTCGAGGACTGTCCGTCTTCTACCGCGCTCTGAAAAACAGCTATCCGACCGAGTCCTTTTTTAACCGCCTCGACATCGTACTTTTTGAAAGGCAATAGCGGGCGAAATAAAAATGGCCGCACCTGCTGCCACCAGATTCCCCCAATTCGAGCGACCTTGACGCCGGTTGCTGCTTCAAAGCCAGCGTATCTATCCACGCTCATGGATGGCCAGGAAGATAACGGCGGGAGTTCGGTGAGGCTCATCGCTCATCCATTTGAAAAGGCTAAGGTGCAAGTGCATCGCGACAAGGAGTGTGCGTATTTTAGCGGAATGCCATCGCGAACTTACTTCAGTCAACCGGACGCCTAGTCTCACTGGCCGTACGCCGCACCTCGTTGACAATCTGATAACGTTCACGCGCACGGGCGAGTTTCCCGTGGAATACCACGTGACAGGCTGACCGGATTGCCGGGTTCGGAAGAAACACTCGCGCCTCGGGAAGCAAGACTGCTCTTCCGCCGAATCTCATATTAAACATATGTCGGCTGATCCCTGGTTTCGGCGACGGCGGCTCGCCCTTGCCTAACCGAATCGCAACTTCGACATCAAAAGCAGCAAAATCCGCAATCTGATAACCTCGGTAATTCGCCCATTCCAATGTCTCGTAGGTAAGTAAATCATTCGCAAATAGCTTCCTATCCAACGAAGTCCAGCCCTTTTTCCAAACCGAAACCGTTTGACCAAAACAAATACAGAGCAGACCGGCTACAATTTGTCCTTGGTGCTCCGCGAAAGTAAGCCGGATGGCTCCGCTTGGACTCGCGGCATCCCAAAGTGCCAACAGGGTTTTCCTATCTGGAGGATTCGGTTTAACGCCCTGTCGCCGACACGTGGAAACCATGAGGTCGAAAAAGGCGCCGACCTCCTCTCGCGTGCCGTCACGTATCCTCACGTTTCGCAGTCTGGCTTGCCGGAGCTGATAGCGCGAAGTCTTGTTCATCCGCCCTTCGACCATTGCAAAGTCGCCTCCCACATCATTGACCCATGTCGCCTCGTTGACGCCGGTTAGCACATTCAAGATGAAACCTTGAGCAACCAGGCTGGCCGGCATCTGCTCACAAAGGTCGGGCGGTTGGACAACTAGCGCCCATAGCCATTCCTTTCTCGCAACCACCTGTAACATCTCCGCTACATATTGCGCAGGCAAGGCACCAGGGAGGACTACAGGTCCTTTACTTACATAGCCTATTTTTCCCCACCATGATGATCGTTCTAGCAATTGGAAGCCGCCTACAATTGCTTCGTCCATAGTGAAGATCACACGTACCGGTTTCCATCCTTCCGAGACTTTGGCTCGCGCCCAGATCGAGGACTGCTGAAATTGGCCTAAAGGTGTCAGCCTCAAAAACTCGTCCCAACAAGAATTTTCGATATCTGTTGATTTCCACGCGGCAATCTCCCCTCGTTGAGATTCCCATTGACCAATCTTCTTATAGTTGCGCGAAGAGGCAAGCATCATCTGCATGCTCCTGGCCCTCCCACAAACGATCGTTGAGGGCCGATTTGGCGCTTACGACCTGTCATCCTTCGGTTGACAGGCTCGAATTCGGGTGGTCCTGTTGGTCCCAATAAATCTGCCACGCGGAACCAACGACATTCGCCGACAAGATATTCACGCCGGTTGCCGGGAAACGAGACGAAATAGAAGTGGGCCCTCTCTGTGAATATCTGAGTGCGTACTATCCGCAAGGATTTTATTGAACTCTTCAAGACACCGTGAGAAGTCCTCTTCGACTACCGACGCGTGGTGGTCGAAACCCATGACTTCGATCACGAGATCACCCCCGCCGGACTGGCTGCGTGCCGGCGAGCGCTGAAGATTCCGGGTCAAAATTGGCGGAAGAAGCGGAAGCCAAAAATTCCCGAAGGCACTCAACCACAAACTCAGCTTGCGGCGCGGTGAGTTCCGGATGAATCGGAAGCGCCAAGGTCTCGTTCGCCGCGCGCTCGCTTTCCGGGAAATCGCCCGTTGAATATCCGAGATAAGCAAAGCACTCCTGCAGATGCAGCGGCACAGGGTAATACACCTCAGTGCCAATCCCATGCTTCTTGAGAGAAGCCTGTAATTCATCGCGGGCAGCGATCCGGATTACATATTGGTTAAAGATATGACGATCCGTCACCACTGCCGGGATCCCAATCCGCAGGACGCCGCTGCCTAGCAGCGAATTGTACCTCTCGGCATTGCGCTGGCGGGCCAGGGTCCAGTCATCGAGGTGCGGCAATTTGGCGGAAACAATCGCCGCCTGAATGGCGTCAAGGCGGAAATTTCCTCCCACAACTTTGTGATAATACTTTGGTTTTGATCCGTGACTCCGAAGGCACCTCAGCTTTTCTGCGCGCTTGTCATCATTGGTGACCACCATTCCGCCGTCGCCGGCGCCGCCAAGGTTCTTCGATGGGAAAAACGAAAAACATCCATAGTGGCCGATGGACCCGGCGCGCCGCCCGCTGTCTTCGGCGCCGATTGCCTGGGCCGCGTCTTCAATCACCACCAAGCCATGCTGATCTGCCAGGCGCATGACCGCATCCATATCGGCCATCTGTCCGTAAAGATGGACGGGGATAATCGCGCGCGTTCTCCCCGTGATTTTCGACGCGATCTTCCGCGTGTCGAGATTGTAGGTTTCTGGTTCGATATCCACGAAGACCGGTACCGCGCCCAGCCTGGCGATGGCACCTGCGGTGGCAAAAAACGTGTATGGAGTGGTGATGACTTCATCACCCGGGCCGATGTTTTCAGCCATCAGGCAGGCTAGCAGGGCGTCGCTTCCCGAGGAGACTCCGACACCATGGGAACAGTTCGAATACGCTGCGACGGCCTTCTCACACTCTTCTACTTTCGGCCCCAAGATGAAATGCTGCGACTCAAGCACCTCCGCGATTGCCGCGTCAACTTCGGCCTTGATGGTTGCGTACTGTGCCTTAAGATCGAGCAACGGAACATTCATAGTTCGCTTCCTCGTTCAATTAGGCAATAACCTCGCGAATACCCTTGTTGGACTGCGGCGACGGGGTCTCTCTTTTCGGGCCGTCGGGCGATCTTTGAGTCTCCGTCGGCCTGCCGATACTTGTGTAGCGGAAGCCGTGACGTTCGAGATCGCCTGGTTCGAACATGTTCCTTCCGTCAATCACAACTGGTTGTTCTACCATCTGACGCAGCCGGCTCCAATCGGCTTTCCGAAATTCATCCCATTCAGTAACGATTAAAATCGCGTCGGAGTTCTGCGCCGCCGAATAGGGGTCAGCCGCGTAAGTGATGTCTGGCAGAATTAGCTTGGCCTTCTCCATCGCTTGTGGATCGTAAGCAGCAATGGCAGCCCCCTCCTCCAGCAACAACTTAATCAGTGCGATAGATGGAGCGAACCGAATGTCATCGGTATTGGGCTTGAATGCCAGACCCCATACGGCGATTCTCTTGCCGCGCAGCACCCACAGCTCCTTGCGAACCTTTTCAATAAATTCGACGATCCGCCGCTGGTTGATCTTTTCCACTTCTTTCAGTAAAGAAAAGTCACAGCCTGACTTCTCGGCAATTCTGATGAAGGCCTGAACATCCTTCGGAAAACAGAACCCTCCAAAGCCGATGCCCGGCTGTAAAAACGCGGGCCCGATTCGCGGGTCCAGTCCCATCCCTTCCGCGACTTTGGTCACGTCCGCACCGACCGCCTCGCAAAGGTTCGCCACCATGTTGATGAAAGAAATCTTCATCGCCAAAAAAGAGTTGGACGCATGTTTAATAAGCTCGGCCGAACCGGTGTCGGTCATCAGAAATACCGGTGGCTTAAGCTCTGGGCAGCTGGAGTGCAAGGGACATGCGAATTTCTGTTCAACGATTGGAGCGTATATCTGTTGCAGCAGTTGCGCCGCGCGGGACGATTCAACTCCAACCACGATCCGGTCGGGATGGAGGAAATCCTCGACCGCCGATCCTTCCCGTAAAAATTCAGGATTGGAAGCGACATCACAATCCAGGCCATTTGTGCTGTACATCGAAAGCTGCTTGCGTAGCTGGGATCCGGTTTGTACCGGCACGGTACTTTTTTCTATGACTAAACGATAGCCGGATGCACGCTTCGCAATGGCTCGCGCGACGCCTTCGATGGCGCACAAGTCCGCATCCCCGTTAGCCAAAGGAGGCGTCCCCACGCAGATGAAGATCGCCTGACCCCAATCAATCGCTTCCTCGGTCGAACCGAAAAACAGGCGGTCAGACCTTCGCGCATGGGCAACGATCTCTTCCAAATGAGGCTCGAAAATCGGCATCACCCCACGGTTGAGCTTATCCAGCTTGTGTAAGTCGCTTTCACTGCAAAAGACTTCGTGCCCGATTTGGGCCAGGCACGCGGCCGTCGTGAGTCCAACATAACCGGCGCCGATTACCGATATTTTCATTTCTTATCCTTGGACCGGAGAGACCATTGGTTCAGAGGCCGACGCACTGTTAAACGGCCTGTTCTTGCGCCGCTACGCTCACCGCTTGCGTGGAGCGGCGGACGCCCAGTTCCTCGATAATACTTGCCACCACGCGAACTCGTTCCTGTCTCATTTTAATCGTCGTTAAGTTAAGTCATTGTACCGTAGCGCGCTAACCGACCGGTAAACCAACCGGAGACAGACCGAGCGAACCCGGCGGCGGTTGGCGATTAGCCGGCCCGCTTTAACGATGCTTGATGAAATCGCCGGTTTGCAATTCAGCCATCGCCTGCCGTAACTGCTCCTGCGTGTTCATCACAATCGGACCGTACCACGCAACCGGCTCTTCGATCGGTTTCCCGGAAACCAGCAAGAACCGGATTCCCTCGTCGCCGGCCTGTACGGTGATTTCGTCGCCACGATCGAAAAGCACCAGCGAGTGATTGCTGACGTCATAAATCGGCGGCGCCTCTGGCTTCGCAACCTGCTCGGTAAGAACCGCCCTAGGCTCCGAAGAGTCGCGGAACGTACCCGATCCTGCAAATACGTAGGCAAAGGCGTTGCGCGTAGTCTCGACTTTGAGGTGCTTCCGTTGACCCGGAGCAACGGAAATATCGAGGTAATTGGGATCGGCGGCCACGCCTTCCACCGGCCCTCTCTTACCCCAGAATTCGCCGCTAATGACGCGGACCCGGGTTCCGTCATCGTCGGTGACTTCGGGGATGGCGACGGCCGGAATGTCCTGATAGCGAGGGTCGGTCATCTTCAGCGCTGAGGGCAGGTTCGCCCACAGCTGGAACCCGTGCATGCGCCCCTGCTTGTCGCCTTTCGGCATCTCCTGGTGCAGGATGCCGCTGCCCGCCGTCATCCATTGCACGTCTCCGGCGGCCATTTTCCCTTTGTTGCCCAAACTGTCGCCATGCTCAACCGATCCGGCGAGAACGTATGTAATCGTTTCAATCCCGCGGTGCGGGTGCCAGGGGAATCCCGCCAGATAGTCGCCCGGGTTGTCGTTGCGGAAATCGTCGAGCAGAAGAAAGGGATCGAAATCCTTGGTCTTGCCGAAGCCGAAAGCGCGCTGCAACTTGACTCCTGCGCCCTCAATAGTGGGTTTAGGCTGGATGATCTGCCTTACTGGGCGTAATGACATAACTTCTTCTCTTTTCCCGCCGCGCGGCGGTTTCGCTGTGCCGGGCGGCGAATGGTTTAGGCTTTTATGAACTCGACATCCAGGGTGATGTTTATCTCGTCACCAACAAGAATGCCGCCAGTCTCAAGCGCCGCATTCCAGGTCAGGCCGAAGTCCTTGCGGTTGATCTTTGTGGTTGCCGAAACCGCAACTCTAGTGTTGCCCCAGGGATCTTTCGCAGGCGGCGTAGGACCTTCAACGTCAAAAACCACTCTGCGCGTGACGCCGCGAATGGTCAAGTCTCCCTCGACGGCCAGTTCTCCGTCCCGTACAAGAGTGATACGGGTGGATTTGAAGGACAGCGTTGGGAATTTCTCGACGTGGAAAAAGTCCTCGCTCTTAAGGTGCGTATCGCGCTGGGCATCTCGCGTTTCGATCGAAGACGCTTCGATCACGGCCTGGGCATGAGATTTCGTCAAGTCGGATTCGTCCAAGGTCAGGGTCCCCGAGACTTTGGCGAACTGCCCCTTCACATTCGAGATCATCATGTGCCTGACCTTGAACTCCGCGACAGAGTGGGCTGGGTCAATGTTCCAGGTTGTGGTGGATATTTTCGGTGCGGCTAGTGTGCTCATAGTGTTTCTCCTTTTCAGTTGCTTAGATGCGTTAGAACGATAATCGTTTCAACATATATTGCTGCCAAAAACAAATCAACTCAATCGAGCGCGGGCATCTTCGAGCAGTTCTGCGAGTTCCCGAAGCCGATCCTTCCTCAGGTGCCCCAGTTGCCGGCGATGAGCTTCCTGAACCGGTTCATCGAGTCGGGCCAGCAACTTAAGTCCCTCGGGCGTGATCCGCGCCATCACCATTCGCCTGTCCTTGGTTTCCCGGCAGCGTGAAATAAGGCCGCGCTTTTCGAGGCGGTCGAGCAGCCGGGTAATATCAGGATCGCGAGTAATCATCCGGCTGGCAATCTCGCCACATGGAAGACCTTCCGGCGTCCCCCGCAGAATGCGCAGCACATTGTATTGGGTCGCCGACAGGTCTTCTGTCTTGAGAACCTGACCGGGACCACGGGAGAGCAAGTCACAGGTCCGCGCCAGGTCGAGGAAAGCAACCTCCTCGGCACATACTGGCCGGCGGGACTTGCCTCTCGATTGGAGCCGGTCTTTCATCGGTGAGGTTAATTATGTTCGTTACAACGACTATTGTCAACACGCAGTCTTTGGGCATCCGCCAGCACCTTGCCGATTGTAAAACCATCAGCTTCGTTTCGCGATTTATGGGGCTATCAGCATAGTTATATTTAACCGTGGCTCCGGATCGGGTGAAACACTTACTTCAGATACAGCAACGGCCAAAAAGCGAAGCAACCACAGACACAAACGATGGATTCAAATGCGCGAGGTTCTAATTGCAATGAAAACGCCACTCTGTCGCCTGCTCTCCTATACTGCGTGGCTACTGCTGAGCGCAGCAGCCCTTGCTGCTAATCCTACAGTTAGCGTCTCGACCCCATCAAACAATGTCAGCGTAACGTCGCCGGTCCACTACGTGGCGACAGCGACCAGCAACGGCTGCTCCGGCGGCATTGCCGCCATTCGCATCTATAGCGCTCCTGGGGTGAGCGCGCTTACTGTCACAGCAAACTCACCTGTACAACCTTATAGGCCACAGCAGTTCAACATTGACAACTACATCACTCTGCAAAATGGGACCTACAACACCGTGGTGCAGGCATGGGATAACTGCGGCGGAGTGGGCAAAGCCTGCCAGACGATTATCGTGACCGGGCAGACGCCGCCCCAAGGCTTTGTTTTCACTACAGCAACCGACTGGTCAAAGGGAGGCACGAACAATATAAACAACGTTTACGGCTTCCGGGTCGTGCAAGGGGCGGGAGCGTTGGCGCCAACCGGACAAGGCCCAGTGAAGGCCAACGTCGCCCCGATGTCGGTGGCGTCCGACCTCGGTGGATACCGATTGTATGTCGGAGACTTCGCTTCCGGGGACGTTTTCGCGTACTTCATTGATCGCCGCTACGGATACATCTATCCGGTGCCGGGGTCTCCGTTTCCGGTGAATCGTTCGGTGACCGCAGTCGCGGTGCATCCTTCGGGCAAGTTTGTATTCGCTGCCGCAAGCGAAGAATCTGCCGGCGACGGAGTAGCTGTGTTCGAAGTTCAGAGCGATGGCTCGCTGAAAGAGGTGCCGGGTTCTCCGTTTCCTACACAAAATGGCCCCGATGCCATTTCGGTTGACCCTGGCGGCAAGTATCTCTATGTGGCCAACGCCTCATACTCGAGTACTCTGAAGGATTCAATTGACGCATTCGAGATCGATACAAATTCAGGAGCGCTGACGCCACTCCCCGGCTCTCCTTATCAACTGACAACAACGAACCCAAATTGCGAAGCATTCCCTACCGATCTTATTGACTACTTTGGGAAGACCGTTTACACGGCAAACGCTTTCGATCAATCCATCTCAGCATTTTCCTTGGAGTCTGCGACGGGAGCTCTGAGCCAGGTCGCAGGGTCGCCGTTTCCAGACGTCGGCGGGTGTCATTATGGCCCTCCGCCATGTGACTCTTGCATTGACAATCCACAGTCAATTGCTGTCGGCGGCAGCGGACTATATTTATATGCGGTCAACACAGGAGCGACCGACATGCCATCTACGCAGTAAACCAGAACACTGGAGCTCTTAGCTTCGTGAAATATACGCCGCAATTCAGCGCATGCGGCGGTCCGATCCGCACCGATGCATCGGGGCGTTACCTCTACGCTGTGGGATGCTACAACAACCTGGCAACCTTCGCGATCAACCCCAATGGCGATCTCACATCTGTATCGTCTCCTCCGTTGCCCGTAGCGGCGCCCACATTCAGCCTGGCGGTGACGCCGTAGCCAAGCTATTTTTCACGGGCCAAAAGGTCGCCGAACTTACGTCGCGGGGTACGCTATGCCGCGCCTTCGGAGATGGGTTTGCAGTGATGAAGTTTCACTAACTGCTTCGCAGGTGAGATCTCACACCGAGTCTAGGCGTTCACGACCTGTTTCGATTTTTCGTTGGTTTCGGAAGGCGTAGCTGCGGGCTTTTCTTTCGGAAGCCACGACATTAGACCTCGAAGTCGCGCTCCCACTTCCTCAACGGGGTGATACTTCTCGGCCTCGCGCAGCGCCGCGAACTTCTTGCCGCCGCTTTTGTTTTCCGCGATCCACTCGCGCGCGAAAGTTCCGTCCTGGATTTGCGCCAGAATCCTCTTCATCGCAGCCCGCGTTTCGTCGCCCACGACCTGGGGACCGCGAGTCAAATCTCCGTATTCGGCGGTGTTGGATATTGAGTCCCGCATCTGGGCCAAGCCGCCTTCATAGATCAGATCAACAATTAGCTTTACTTCATGGATGCACTCGAAATAGGCCATTTCCGGAGCATACCCGGCGTCTACGAGGGTCTCGAAGCCCTTCTTCATCAGCGAAGTCAGGCCGCCGCACAACACAGCCTGCTCGCCGAACAAATCGCTTTCGGTTTCTTCTTTGAAGGTGGTTTGCAATACTCCGGCTCGCGTTGCGCCGATTCCATAAGCGTAGCAGAGGCCGTATTCACGGGCGCGGCCACTCGCATCCTGATAAACCGCGAGCAGTGCGGGGACGCCGCGGCCTTCGACGTAAACACGCCGGACCAAATGGCCGGGGCCTTTGGGGGCAACCATCACCACATCCACTTCTTTTGGAGGAACGACGGTCTTGAAATGAATGCTAAAACCATGCGAGACGCCGAGAATCTTGCCCGGGCGCAAAGCTGGTTTAATCGCCGACTCGTAAAATTCTCCCTGGGTTTCATCGGGAGTGAGCATCTGGATGTAGTCAGCTCGCTTCGCCGCTTCCGGCGGCGGCGCCACTTCCATGCCGTCGGCCTTTGCCTTTTTTGCGCTGGGACGATCAAGATCGAGTCCCACGATCACGTTATAGCCGCTGTCACGAAGATTCAGCGCCTGGGCATGGCCCTGGCTTCCGTATCCCAGAATCGTAATTGTCTTGCCCTTGAGGGCATCCTGATTTGCGTCACGCTCGTAGAAAACGGTTGCCACGGCTTCTCCTGTTTATTGCGATGGAATAAAGGACGGTTCGAAATCCGACCGGTCGGTCAAGTTATAGAATGGTAGTGAGGCTGCCGAATGCTGTCAAGGATGGGTCTCAGTCCTCGCCTCGGCCCGCGTAGGGACAGGCGTCCACCTGTTTTCCGCGACGTTACATTTGTTTCTGAATTCGAGGAAACGCGGTAACCGCTCAATACTCGAAGTCGAGAGAGAACTGAACGCGCCTTGCGGCTGAAGCTGCGATTGGCGCGCCAAAGCCCAATGTCGGCTGGCTGTTTGACCCGTAAGCCGTATTGAGGAGTGAAACGTTGGTACGGTTGAGGAGGTTGAACGACTCCGCAACGATGTCCAGATGGCCGCGCCAGATCGGAACCATCTTGAGAACACGCAGATCGAAATCAACGTTCGGGGACGTCTGTAGCGCATTACGAACATAGCCAAGAGGCCGGGCGACGAAAGGATAGACGTGTTCCAGATTACTGTCTTGGCCGGTCGTGGCATTTGCCCTGAAGCCGGAGGCAGCAGTAAAAATGGGAGCTATTTCTAAACCCGTCAGTGCGCGCATGACAGGGTTGGATGCTCCTTTCGCCCGATTCTTAGGGTCATCCAAATCCGGACCCAGCACCCAGAGACCGCTCAGCGTGAAACGATGCCGCTGATCCTGAAGCGATAGGGCACGGTCAGCGCCAAGAGCGTAAGGATTTGGCGGCTGCTCCCGATCGAAGGATGCATCGTCAAGCGTCTTCGAATATGTGTAACCGGCCATGAGTTCGAACTGTTCGTCGAACTGCCGGTTCAGCGTGAATGTGGCTCCGTTGTAGTTCGATCCCCCTTCGGTAGCGAACTGATTAATGGCGTCATAACCGGCCGTCGCTCTGCCTGGAGAAAACACGGGCCGCCTGACTTGCTGCGGAACGGGGGCGCTGACGCCAAGGGCCGCGGCATTTTGCGCCGTCAACGTCATAGGAGGCAGCAAATTTGCATTTGTCGAGCGCCCGAGTTTTACCCCGTGGACGAATTGATATTCCGCTTTGGCCGTCCAGCCAAGCGGCAGCGCATGCTCGGTTCCGACTGACGCAACTTCACTATAGGGGTTGGCCAAACCCGGCTGTGCCCGCCAGATGCCCGGAGCGATGCCAGCTTGCGGTTGCGAAAATTCCGCTCCCGATCGGTAGAGGGCTGCAGCAGCCGCGTTCTCGGCTACCTGCGTAAACGCGCGCGTCCCATTCAACTCCAGCAAGCGGTTTATTGTGGAAAGTTGATAGCGATCATAGAAGATTCCGAACCCGCTTCGTATAACCCACGATGAATCGGGGGAGTACGCAATGCCTACTCGTGGGCTGAAATTGAGCGGATGTTGGGGGAGAAATACAGGCAGGCGGTTGTCTTCGTAACGCAGTCCAAGGTCGAGCGCGAGCCGATGGGTTGGTGTCCAATGGTCCTGGGCGTATGCTGCGCTCCGGACTTCAGCAAAATTGGTATCAGGATTCCCAAACGACTGCGTATAGAAGTCGGCGGCGCCGTTCGAGACTGCGGCGAGATTCGGAAAGACATAAAGACCATAAAAGCCGTCCAAGTTCCGCGCCCGCAGGGCCACATGATCAACACTGCCGCCGGCCTGAAAAAGATGTTTGCCATGTTGGCGCAGCAGACTTTCGTCGAACTCGGAATGGGTCTCGAAGCGACGGTCATTACCCCCCAAAGGCGTTCCGAACTCGACGACTCCCGGGACAACAACACCAGGGCTACCGCTAAGAGCTGTGCGATCCACCGCCCGGCGTTGGGACACTTCGAAACTCAGCCGGTTCACCAGTCCAGCGGAAAATATCGAACTGAGGGTGCCGTTGAGGCTGTTGTCCTCAACGAACGCCGAGCCTCGGGAGCTTTGGTCAGAAAGATCATCTGTATTGAAAGCATCGTTCACGTTGCGATTGTTGGTAAGCGCATATCGAAACATCAAAGATTCGCGAGAGGTGAGTGTGCGATCCAGTCTGCCCGAAAGCTCCGTCTCTTGCTCAGTGGTCGGAATAAATCCGCTTCGTAATGTCAACGAATGCAGCGGCCCCACTCGCGTTAGAGCCTGATTGATCAGGGCGACAGTCGAGGAGCTTACGTCGTTTGCGTCTTCGCCGCGCGCATATTCCTGCTCGGCAGCGATGTAATAAAACGTTTTACCGCCGTAAAGAGCACCGCCCGCAGAGAAGCCGGCGCGGAGACGGTTCTCGTCCGGCTTATATGGCGCTACCTCCAACGGCGCAATTGCGTTCAGGGCCCCGTTCTGGACAAAGATAAAGGCATCGCCGTGCTGCAGCTTCGCCCCGGATCGTGTCTGGACATCAATGGAGCCGCCTGCAGCGCCGCCCGACTGCGCCGCAAAACCATGATTGACAATCTGAAAGTCGCTGATGGCTTCCGGAGACAGCTCCGTTCTGTTCGCGCCCGTATATTCGTCATCATCGTCAACCCCGTCAATATAGAGGGCGTTGCTGTTGGGCCGCAGTCCGCCAAAACTGAAGCCGCTGTTCCCATGCGTCAACGTCTTTTGTGCAATAGCGGGATTTGCCTGCGCAACTTGGGGCGCAAGAAGCACGAAAGTGAGATAGTTGCGGTTAGGAACGGGCAACTCCTCCACGCGATCCTTGTCAATGTTTGTCACCGAGGAGGTCTGGGAAGTGTCAAACGCACTTTCGTGCGCGCTGACCGTCACAGTTTCGTTCGCTCCGGCCAGGCGCATCACGATTGAGAGTTGCAGGTTCCTGCCCACCACAACGGAGATGCCCGAAGTCGCATATGGAGCGAAGCCTGTAATTGTCGCGTCGAGCCGATAAGTCGCGGTAGGAAGATCGAGCAATGAGAAGTTGCCTTCTTCGTCCGAGCTTGTACTTCGAGCGAGGCCATTGCTTCCGGTGACCGTTATCTTCGCGCCCGCTATGTGCGCTCCGCTGGTATCCGCCACCGTGCCCGATACCATCCCATTGACGCGGCCGACCTGCGCTCTGAGCGGAAGGCTCGCCAAGCCAATGAGACACACCGGCACCCAAAGCGAAAGCCTTTTCAAGGAGATCACTATACCTAGAATACCCGCGTTGGCAGATTGCCGCGCAAGCGCGACCAACGCGCAACACGGCGAGCCTTGGGTTAGAACGATCTCCCAAAGCAGCGAAAAAGCCGGCCACCCTATGCGGTCTTTTT
Organism: Terriglobales bacterium; assembly: GCA_050746185.1. Taxonomy (GTDB): domain Bacteria; phylum Acidobacteriota; class Terriglobia; order Terriglobales; family Acidobacteriaceae; genus PALSA-188. The sequence continues at coordinate 92,944 of JBOGLA010000037.1, forward strand.
CTTTCGGGAGGGATGGGCGGTTTTTCTCTTCCCTGCTGATGTTTTTGCGACAACTCCTTCTTCTATCGGAATTGTGCGTTTGACGACGGTGGTCTCAATCGCAGTCTCCGGCCCGAATAGCCGCGCCATATAGTCGTCTTTGCATTCCAGGGAACAAAAATGAACTGCAAGAGGATGGACGGCATTTGGCCTATCCCATCCTGATAGGATATTAACTTCCTTTCGAGCGGAGGTAACGCCGACAGCCTCGGCAGCGAGACCTAGTATCCACGCGTCGGAGGGTTCTTTTATCGTTCCGCAGGAATCGCAAGCGAATTGAATCATGAAGCACCTCGGTGCAGATCAGATGAATGATTCGGGCCATCTGTTGCACACCGGCTCGCCCCCGTGAGGTCGATTTCTTTTCTGATTCGCGAAAAAGACTTGCCGACCACCGGATAGAATGATCGTATTTTTTTCGAGGTTTGACACATGTTGACGCGGCGTAGATTTGCATCCACCGCACTGAGATGCGGAGCGGGGCTGGCGGCAGGTTCGGCGGCCACGTTTCTTACCGGGTGCGCGCATCGAGTTCACGGCCCGGCGGCGCTACCGGCAGTTAGCGGCGAGATTACCGGTACCGGCTCGCTGAAGGCGCATGCAGCCGCGCATGGGCTGCTTACCGGCGCGGCGGTGGCGATTCCGGTTTTGCGCTCCGATCCGGATTACCGGCGCATTTTGTCGGAGCAGTACAGCATTTTGGTCGCGGAAAACGCGATGAAGTGGAAGGCTCTTCGACCCGCGCCCGATCGTTTTTCATTCGATCAAGCGGATGAACTGGTGGCGTTCGCCGAGCAGAATGCAATCAAAGTTCGCGGACATAATCTTTGCTGGCATGAGGCTTTGCCGGATTGGTTCGCGACTACCGCGACCAAAGAGAACGCACGGCAGCTTCTGACCGATCACATCATGACCGTAGCCGGTCATTACAAGGGCAAACTGCAATCTTGGGACGTCGTGAACGAAGCGATCAACGTGAAGGACGGACGCCCGGATGGACTTCGAGTATCTCCATGGTTTGAGATGATAGGTCCCGAATATATTGACATCGCCTTTCGGACGGCGCGCCAGGCCGACCCCGATGCGCTGCTGACTTACAACGAATACGGCATTGAATACGATAATGAACAGGAAGACAAGAAGCGTGCCTTCACTCTGCAATTGCTTCAGCGAATGAAAGCCGCAGGCGTGCCGCTCGATGCCGTCGGAATCCAATCCCACATCCGGGCCGGATCGCCATACTCGTTTGGCAAAGGGCTTCGCGAATTCATGGCAAGTGCGCGACAGATGGGCCTTCAAATCTTCATCACAGAAATGGACGTGAACGACGACGACCTGCCCTACGACGATGTAAGCCGGTGCGATCATGCGATCGCGGAGGTGTATCGCGACTATCTGACCACGGTGCTTGCCGAGCCAGCCGTGAAAGCCGTGCTGACGTGGGGCGTAAGCGACCGCCACACGTGGCTGAACAATCCCATGCGGAAACGGAAACATCCCGAACGCGGACAAAGGCCGCTGCCTTTCGACGATAGCTATCGTCCTAAAGAGGCGTTCTTCGCGATGCGCGAGAGTTTTGATAAGAGAAGCGCGTAAGATCCTCGCGTCGTAGGTCTGACCGACGCCGGGCCGTGACCGTTTAAAATGTTCCACGTGGAACATTTTAAATTGCGCCATTGGAAAACAAATACTTAGGGCAGAATTCCCATTTTGGGCGTAGAAGAGATGTCCGCATCTGTCAGCACGTAGGGGCAGGGTGTCCTCATCTGCCCAGCGGAGTGAAGCTCCGCCATTTGTTTCGGAAATCGCAGAACTCGGAGGGAATGCGTGACGAAGTCCAAATTCAACGGCCTGATCCCATCACTGTTGGCCGCGTGTCTTTTTTCATGTGCCGTCAATCTGGCGGCGCAAGCCGCTTCGGGCAATTTGACTCCGCCGGTGCACATGACCGCCGAGCAGGATCATCAGCGGATGATGGATCTCCTGCATATCAAGTCCATTCGGCGCGGCGCAGATGGAGATTCCAAATCGCCCTACGCCGCTAATTACGATGAATCGAAGGTCGGTTCCTACACTTTGCCTGACCCGCTGGTGTTGAACAATGGCAAGAAGGTCACCACCGCGAAAGTGTGGTGGAAGAAACGCCGCCCGGAAATCGTGGAGTATTTCAATGAGGATATTTACGGACGGGTTCCGAAAAACACTCCAAAAGTAAATTGGGAAGTGGTCAGCACAAACAAAGAGATGAATGGCGATGTTCCGGTCATCACCAAGAAACTACTCGGCCACGTTGATAATTCTTCCTATCCGCTCACTCACGTGGATATTCAGTTGACATTGAGCACTCCGGCGAATGCGACGGGGCCGGTTCCGGTAATGATGGAATTCAGCTTGAGTCCTGAGTTTATGGCAGCTCTGCGCAAACGCTTCACTGCGGAGCAACTGGCTGCGTTTGCCGGAAGCGGCCCGACGTGGCAGCAACAAGTTTTGGCTAAGGGCTGGGGCTATGCCAGCTACATCCCTACCTCGGTTCAGGCCGACAATGGCGAAGGCCTGACAGAAGGAATTATCGGGCTGGCCAATAAAGGACAACCGCGCAAGCTGGACGATTGGGGCGTGTTGCGGGCGTGGGCGTGGGGCGCGAGCCGCGCGCTGGATTACTTCGAGACGGACAAAGCGGTGGACGCGAAACAGGTTGGCATTGAAGGCCACTCGCGCTACGGCAAGGCAGCGCTGATTGCGATGGCATTCGATACGCGATTTTCCATTGCTTATATCAGTTCTTCGGGGGAAGGCGGCGCGAAGCTCTGGCGGCGCAATTTTGGCGAACAGTTGGGCAATCTCGCTGGAACCGGCGAATACCACTGGATGGCAGGCAACTTTATTAAGTATGACGGTCCGCTGACGGTGAATGATTTGCCGGTGGATTCTCATGAGCTTATCGCTCTGTGCGCGCCGCGACCCGTGTTTATCAGCGCCGGGTCACTCGCTAAGGGCGATGGGTGGGTGGACGCCAAAGGCATGTTCCTGGCCGCGGTCGGCGCCGGGCCGGTTTACCACCTGCTGGGGAAGAAAGATATGGGAACGACGGAATTTCCGCCCATCGAAACACCGCTCATTGACGGCGAGATCGCTTTTCGGCAACACAGCGGAGGACATACTCCCGGCCCAAACTGGCCGACGTTTCTAACATTCGCCAGCCGCTACATTAAGGTTCCTTTACCGGCCAAGTAAGCCTCCGCCCGAAAATGTGAGTAAAATTCCCGACAGTTTCATCAAGGATTAACATTCGGCGATTATCGTTCTGGGTTCAGGAGGACTTCCCACAATGTCTCGACCCACTCTTACGGCCGGCATTCTGAATCCAGTCTCAAAAGCAAGTAAAGGCTCCTTAGCCCGCGTTGCCTTCACTTTGCTGGCTGGCGTGGTTCTGCTCAATTGCCTATCTGCGCCTGCGGTAGCCCAGCAGGATTTTTTTCTCGTAGTCAGCCGCGTGCAATATGACGGCAACACTTTTGGCAGCACTGAAACCTATCCTTACATCTTCTCCGACCCGAACGTTTCCGGTGTCCAGGGCAGCATTCACCTCGACCTCTACCTGCCGTTCCCGAATTCACCGCGCCTTTTTTCGCTGCCGCTGAAGGGCATCGCACCAGCTTCAGTTCGAAATCGGAAGGCGCTCTTACGCGCTCCGTGGATAGACGCTATCTGACGTATATGGGCTATGACGGTCCCGTCGGGGCTGAGGGAGTTTCCAACTCATACACCACAGGCGCTAATCTTGCGGGAAATACCAATCCGCTTTTCGATCGCGAAGTCGCGCTGATTTCAGCCGACGGCTCGGTGAGCTTGCAGCCTGAGTCGAACGCATACAGCGGGGATAATCCCCGCGCGGTCATCTCGGTGGACGGCACTCAGTTTTACATGGCCGGTAACTCAGATTCCACCATCGCCAAGGACGGAACCGGGCCTGGCACCACTATCGGCGCTCGCTATGGCACGCCCGGTTCGAATACTTCATATCAGTTAGGCGTGTATTTCGCTTCCGACCGGCCGGACGAGAGTACGAAGCAGCACGTGAAGGACAATAACTTCCGCGGCGTAGGCATTTACGACGGCAATCTCTACACCTCCAAGGGCAGCGGCGGCAACGGCGACGATGGCGTCTTCCAAGTGGAAAACGGAACCAGCAGCGGCCTGCCCATCGGCACGGGAAACACTATCGTGCAACTCCTCGGTGCGCCCGCCACCGATCCCATTACGGGCGCGGCGTCGCCCTATACTTCATTCGGTTTCTTTTTCGCCAACCCAACCACGCTTTACGTGGCTGACGAAGGCTATCCCAACACCGACTCCAACGGAAACCTCATTCCCGATCCTCTCGCGGGCCTTGAGAAGTGGAGCCTGGTTAGCGGCAAATGGCAGTTGGATTACACCATCCAGGACGGCCTGAATCTCTTAAAGTCCGTGAACATTCCTGGATATCCTGTCCCGACTTACACTTATGGCCTACGAAACCTTACCGGAGAGGTCAACTGGGATGGAACGGTAACTCTCTATGCCATCACCGCACAATACAGCTCCATCTCAGGCGGCGAACCCGATCCCACAAACTTGGTGACCGTCACCGACCGGATCTCCGCCACTTCCTTATCCGGCGCCGAAGACCAACGCTACTACCGCAGATTCGACCATTTCGTAACCTTGAAGAACTCCGGCGTGGGTCAAGTATTCCGTGGCGTTGCTTTCGCTCCCACAGAACACTTTTTTTATGGAAAGTGAATTCATCTCAGGAACTCTATTTCGGCGGCGTTTCGATTGACAATTGAGTTGAGCGCCGATCGCTTGGTGGACGTGCTTTAGCATGACTGCGCAACCAAAATGCTCCGCTACTCTAGCCAACACGAGGCTTGAATAGGCTATCTGCCTGGGCAGATGAAGATATCTGCCCCTACGTGGTTCCCGGGAATTTGGGCAGATGGCGAACGTCTTCCCTGCGTGATTCGCGAAGATTTGGGCAGATGGGGACATCTGCGCCTACGTGCTGTTTTACTGCTATCCAGATTTGCGTTCTCCATTTATCCTGTCCCGTCGCTCTAAAAATTCCAGCCGTACATGATCGCGAAATGTGTCCATGAAATTCTTCAAACGATCGAAGACCCAAATACTGCTGTTCTTCGCGGTGATCGGGCCCGGCTTCATTACCGCGAACGTGGACAACGACGCCAATGGCATTTACACGTATTCCGCTGCCGGGGCGCAGTTCGGGCACATGCTGCTATGGACGCTGATTCCGGTCACGATCGCCCTGATCGTGGTGCAGGAAATTTGCGCCCGCATGGGCGCCGTCACCGGCAAGGGTCTGAGCGATCTGATTAGAGAGGAGTTCGGCTTCCGCATCACGTTTTTCATGATGGTCGGAATCCTGGTCATTAACTTCGGCAACATTGTTGGAGAATTCGCCGGAATCGCCGGCAGCCTCGAGCTTTTTGGCCTGTCAAAGTTCATCACGGTGCCGATTTGCGCGGTGATTGTTTGGCTGATTGTGGTAAAAGGCCAATACAAAAGCGTGGAAAAGGTCTTCCTGGTTGCGTCTTTTTTTTATGTCACCTATATTTTCGCCGGATTTTTCGCCAAGCCCGCATGGATGAATGCGCTGGTCGCGACCGTGAAGTTGCCGCCCAAAAGCACCTTTATGCAGGACGGCTATCTCTACATGTCCATCGGCGTGATCGGCACCACCATTGCTCCGTGGATGCAGTTTTATCTGCAATCCTCCATCGTAGAGAAAGGCGTAACGGCGCGCCAATACAAGGCATCGCGCCTCGATGTAATCGCGGGGTGCATTTTCACCGACGTGGTGGCGTGGTTCATCATTGTGGCCTGCGCGGCAACATTGTTCGTACACGGCTACCACAAAATTGATGACGCCAAGGACGCCGCCCAGGCTCTTCGACCTTTGGCGGGGGACTACGCCTATATTCTTTTTGCCATGGGATTGTTTAATGCGTCATTGTTCGCGGCCTCAATTCTGCCCCTCTCCACCGCTTACACAGTTTGCGAGGGCTTGGGATTCGAGTCGGGTGTGGGGAAGAAGTTCGGTGAAGCCCCGGTTTTCTACTGGCTTTATACCATCCTGATCGTGGCCGGAGCCGGGGTGATTTTGATTCCGAACCTTCCGCTGGTCAAAATTTCTATCCTTTCCCAAGTGGTCAACGGAATCGCGGTTCCGCCAGTTCTGGTTTTCATGCTCCTGTTGGTAAACAAGAAAGACCTGATGGGACAGTATGTAAATTCAAGAAGTTACAACGTCATCGCCTGGGTCACAACGGTAGTCATGACGGTGCTGAGTCTGGCCTTTTTTTGGACTCTTCGCAACGGCGGCAGTTAACTGAGAGAAAACCAGAACGTTTACGCCCAGCCGGTCGGTAGTCTAGTCCAAAGAAAGTATGGAAAAGTGCAAGACTGATTGCTAGACTTCGCACATGCCGGACGGACGCCAGGTAGTCGTCTATTCTCGCAAAGGATGCCACCTCTGCGAGATCGTGAAAGAGACTTTGAGTAAACTTCAGCGGCGCGGTGGATTTACATGGCAGGAAGTGGACGTGGACAGCGACGAGCAACTACGGCGTCAATTCACCGATGAAGTTCCGGTAGTATTTATAGACGGGCGAAAAGCCTTCAAATACCGGCTCGATGAAAATGAGTTTCTGCGCAAGCTCGCGAGCTGATGAGTGATTCAAATTCAAAAGCCGGACAGAGCCTGCCCTGAACGAAGTCGAAGGGAGTGCCCGCCCCACCCAGTTCAATATTTAAAGTTTAGGCAGGACGATTCCCTTTTGCGACTGGTATTTGCCTTTTCTGTCGGCGTAGCTCACTTCGCAGACTTCATCTCCCTGGAAAAAAATGATCTGGCACAAGCCCTCATTGGCGTAGATTTTCGCCGGTAGAGGCGTGGTGTTCGAAATTTCGAGGGTGACAAACCCCTGCCATTCCGGCTCAAAGGGAGTGACGTTGACAATAATTCCACAGCGCGCATAGGTGGACTTCCCCACGCAGATTGTCAGCACGTCGCGAGGAATCTTGAAATATTCAACTGACCGCGCCAGGGCAAAGGAATTCGGTGGAACGATGCAGCAATCTGAACGCACGGTGACGAATGATCGCTCATCGAAATTCTTCGGATCAACCACGGTGCAATTGACGTTGGTAAAAATCTTGAACTCGTCGGCCACGCGCAGGTCGTAGCCGTAAGAAGAGAGGCCGTAAGAAATCACACCCTCGCGCACCTGCTTTTCGGAGAAGGGATTGATCATGTCGTGTTCCTGCGACATTTTGCGAATCCAGCGATCACTTTTCAGCATGAGCTTCCTTGGGGAGAATTTTGTAATTTGGTAACTTTGAAATTGGTAATTGGTGAATCCTCGCTGTTCCTAAAAAACTCGTTCGCTTGTCCTCTTGTCATTCCGAGCGCAGCGAGGAATCTGCTTTTCTCAGGCTCCAAGTCAAATGCAGATTCCTCGCTGCGCTCGGAATGACAAGATTCTTAGGGTTACGAAATTACCCAATTACCAATTACTCAATTTCTCAGTGCATGTTCTCGATGATGTGACTTGCGAAGGAACTGGTCGAAACCTTTGTGGCGCCTTCCATCAGCCGCTCGAAATCGTATGTCACTGTCTTGTTCTCGATAGTTCGTTCGAGACCACGCTCGATCAGGTCCGCAGCTTCATTCCATTGTAAAAATCTGAACATCATTACGCCGGACAAAATCACAGATCCCGGATTAATCACATCCTTGTCGGCATACTTTGGCGCGGTTCCATGAGTGGCTTCGAAGATGGCAAAGCCGTCACCGATATTGGCGCCCGGTGCGATTCCGAGTCCCCCCACCTGGGCCGCGCAGGCGTCAGAAATATAGTCGCCGTTGAGATTCGGGGTTGCCAGCACGGAGTATTCATCGGCGCGCGTCACTACCTGTTGAAAAATGGAGTCGGCGATGCGATCGTTAATCATCAACTTCTTCTTCCAAGCGCCCTTGCCGTGGGAAGCTGAAATTGAATCCAAGACAACTTTGACTTCCTTGTAAACCGACTGGCGAAAATCCTCGGTCGCGAATTCCAATCCGGGTTCGACCAATTCGGCATTCGCCTCGACGGAAAGATTGGGATTCCTATCTCTATTGTCGAGAATCCAACTCTCGCGTTCGGTAACAACTTTGTCGCGAAACTCTTCCGTCGCGAGCTCGTAGCCCCACTTGCGAAAAGCGCCCTCGGTAAATTTCTGGATGTTTCCTTTGTGCACCAGCGTGACGCTCTTGCGGGCACTCGCCAGCGCATAGTCGATTGCCATTTTCACCAGGCGCTTGGTTCCCGTCACGGAAATTGGTTTGATGCCGACGCCCGAATCGAGCCGGACTTGCTTCTTGCCGCTCTTCAGCATGTCTTTGTTCAGGAATTCAATCAGCTTTGCGGCTTCGGGAGTTCCCTCTTCCCATTCGATTCCGGCGTACACGTCCTCAGTATTCTCGCGATAAATCACAATATCCATGCGCTCCGGATGCTTCACGGGAGACGGCGTGCCTTTGTAATATTTCACGGGACGCACACAGGCATAGAGATCCAAAATCTGGCGCAAGGCGACATTAAGCGACCGGATGCCGCCTCCAACGGGCGTTGTCAGAGGACCCTTAATAGCGACGCGAAATTCGCGAACTGCGCTGACGGTGTCATCGGGGAGCCAGTTGTTGAATTTCGCTTTGGCCTTTTCGCCCGCGAATACCTCATACCACGCTACGCGCCGCTTGCCGCCGTATGCTCGTTCGACTGCCGCATCAAATACCCTCACCGACGCCTTCCAGATATCGCGCCCTGTGCCGTCGCCCTCGATAAAGGGAATCACTGGGTTATCGGGAACACGGTATCGCCCGCTCTCATAAGTGATTCCGGCGCCGTTTGCCGGAACGGGCACGCCGTTGTATGAAGCCGCCATCAAGTTTCCTCCAGAAATTATTGGGAACAGTTAAGAGAACGATCATTATAAGGGCTGACGCACAATCGTTCAGCAAACTCTGTTTCAGTTCCAACTGGGCAAAACCGCCGGAGATGGTTTAAACCAAAGTCATCCGCATCCGGGGAGCAAACTCTCCGCCTAGGCGTAGCTCTAATACAATCCAGCTATGGCTTTGGCGTCGCCACGTTTCAAGTTCACTTGGATTTCGCTGATCTGCATTTCAATCGTTATCGCTGGAAGCGGTCCAGCAAAAGCCCAAGAGAGCGCGCAAACGGCGAGTCCGGTTTCTCATCTTTCGGGCGGGCAAACGGAAGGTTACGTTGAACCCTCGAAGGTTGGAAATCGAGCGCCCGAGGACTTCGATTCTTCGCATCCGTTTTTCGATAGAACCAATATTCTGTTGTTTTCCGGAATCGCAATCACCCGTGCGCTGGACTACACATCTACGCGCAATATGCTGGCGCGCGGTCGCGAAGAGGAACTCATTCCTGACGACGTGGTTTACAATACGCCAGGATTTGCCAGCCTGGAAGCGGCAGGGGTTGCAGCCTCCATTGGCGTGAGCTACATATTGCATCGCACCGGACATCACAAGCTTGAACGCTGGATGTCGCTTGGGCACATCAGTGTAGCCGGCTTCGGTGCCGCTCGAAACTACGCATTAGAATCGAAGCACCCTTAACTATGGCAGGTGAGGACACGTGGCCCTATGCGAACAATTGGTTCGGCAGGTGAGGGCACCGCCCCTACGTGAGCGCGGGAGAACCTGCGGCTACGCAAGCACGCGGTTGTAAATATCCCTCACTTCGGCGGAGGTGCGCAAGAGTTCCGTTTCCAAGCCTTCGCCAAACTGCGTATTCATGATTTGAGAGGTCAGTCTTTCAACATATTCCTGGGCGTGCTCCATCCGGGGAAGCCATTTCTGGACTCTACCCAAACATAGTCTGGCCACATGTTCGACGGTGCGAAATAATTCAGCGGCGTGGTCCATGCGGGCCGCATGAGAATTTTGGAGCAACCCGGCCGCGGCGCACCTCCATAAACGATCTCGCAGGCTGCCTTGTTTGTTGCGTATTCCGTGTTTGATCAGCAGGTATCCGGTTAAGAAGTCAATATCGTAAGTGCCGCCCGGCGAAGTCTTAAAACTTCTTTCAGACGAATCCGCGGTTGCGAGTTTTTCCCGCATAGCTCGCACCGCATCCAGAAACCCCGGATTTCCCGAGTAGCGGTCATACAGGCGCTCGGTCGCCTGCACCACTTGATTACTCAGTGCGGAAGATCCCGCCACAAAGCGAAGTTTCGTGTACATCAGAGCTTCCCACGGCTGCGCCTCCTGCTCGAAATAAACAGCGAGCTGTGCCGGAGTGATAATCAATTCGCCGGCTCCGCCCCGGGGCCGCAATCGTGCGTCCACGGGAAAAACCATGCCGTCCTGCGTGTAGGCGGACAATGTATCCATGACCCGGTGCGCTGCTTTCGTCAACCGCTCCCTATCCCTATCGCGCTCGGCGACAAAAAGCAGATCCGCATCGGAGAGCACGTCCAATTCCCTGCTGCCGAGCCTTCCCACCGCCATGATCGCCAGACCATCCGGATTGCCCGCGATGGCCAGGGCGGCTGCTACGGCGTCTTCGGCAACGGCGGTAATTGAGTCCAGAGACTCATATACTCCGCACAATCCAGCGACGTCCCGAGCTCCCATGGCAAAAACACAATGCCGAAAGTGCTTGCGGAGGAGCGCCAGCTTTTCTCCATGGGAGTTGGTTGAAGTCGCAACATATTCGAACACCGGGTCCGCCGCCGCGCGTCCGTGGCCCAGGGGGCTGGCGAATAAATATCCGCTTGTGCCACGAGGCATTGCTCCTCCAATCTCTGCCAGCGTGGCGATCTCTTCGGGATGCCGCACCAGTACGTCGGTCAGATAATCACTGGCCACAAATATGCCCAGGGCGCGGGTCATTGCCTGCGGATTTTGGACCAACACGGCGTAACGCTGCGAGGTGGTGAAGGCAGAGCTTAAGAAACGAAAGAGATTTCTGCTGGCGTGAGGGTTCAGGAACCCCCGCGTTATGATTCGGTGCAATTCCGGGGCATCTTGCGCCAGCCGGTCCAATATCTGTTGGTTGGACTGGTCGCCGCTTAAGTCGGGAGCCCCGTTGAGACTAAATCCGGCGTCCGCCGAGTGAATCTGAATGCGGCTCTGTTGTTGGTAGATGACATGCTGATAAATTTCGGAAACCGTCGCCATGCGCCTGCGCACGGTGTCCACTAAATCTTTGATCTGATATTCCTGCGGGGCATAACCTTCCATGGATTTTTGCAAGGCCGTCAATTCCGGTTGAGCGAATGGCAGTCGGTGTGTCTGTTGCCCCTGCCTCAATTGAAGGCGATGCTCCAGATGGCGCAGGAACTCGTAGGCGTTGGTCAGGTCATGAAATTCTTTTCCGCTAATGTGCCCTTTATCATGTAGTTTGTGCAAGGAAAATAATGTGCCGCCGGATCGAAGCCATGGCTCTGTGCCTCCATAGACTCGTTGCAGGCACTGGACAAGAAATTCGATGTCGCGGATTCCCCCGTGATCGAGCTTTATATCAATCGTTGCTCCGGAAATCCTTTGCGCCCGAGACTTGTGCCGTCGCTTGTCCAATCTTTCGCGCGCTACCAGAGCAGTCTTGATGGCCGCGAAGTTGAGGCGCTCAGCAGGTCCGTTCGACTGCTTTGCGGAATCCGATTGTGGAGTATTTCCCGAAGCAGGATTCACCCGGTACACCAGCGGCTGTACCCGGCGGATAAACTCACGAGCCAGCAAGATATTTCCCGCACAATGCCGTAGCTTGATCAGCGCCTGCCGCTCCCAATCCTGTGCTGTAGAAGCGTAGTAGCGCAGGGCGGTCTCCATGCTGATTGCCAGTTCCCCTTCATTTCCCTGAGGCCGCAGGCGCAGATCAATACGAAAGACCGGACCCTCGCTCGTAACGCGAGACAGCGTTTCCGTAACATGCTGGGACAAGCGAATAAAATATTCCCGATTGCTGACGGAAGCTTCCGGCGATTCCCGGCCATCGCCGAAGATGTGTGTCAAGTCAACGTCAGAGCTGTAGTTCAGTTCGCTGCCGCCAAGCTTCCCGAGCGCTAATACCGAGAAAGGCGTGTCAACGAGACGGTCTTCCGCATCCAGATGCCGCGCGGTGCCGTACTGGCGCTGCAATGCGCTCTGCGCGTCCCGCAAGGCTTCGGCAATGAGCACATCCGCCAGGGCTGATATCTCTGCCGTTGTCTCTGCGAGGGGCGCGATCTTAAGCACGTCTCGCAGCATGATCCGCAAATATTCCCGGCGCTTGAAACGCGCCAGAAGTAACGAGACGTCAGTTTCGAGGGAACGCGCGCGAAAACGTGACAGGTTTTCTTGAAAGTGATCATGAGAAAAACTAAGGTCCAAATTTCGTTCCCGCAGGAACGACTGAAGAATGTCGGGATTCTTAATTAGAGTTTCGCCCAGGTAACGGCTGTGCCCAAAGATCACGATGGCGTAGTGCGCAAGAAAATTGTGCTGATCCAGCAGGCGTGTTACTTCCGCGGGCGACTCGCTGACCAGGCGATCAAACAAAATCAGCGCCGAATCTGGGTCGGGGGACTCAGCCAGCAATGCCGGCAGCGCGCCTGCCAGTACGGGAGAAAGCCGCTTTGTCACATGCACAAAAATTGATACCGCCGCCTCGGGACTTTGGAACGTGATCCCTGCGACGCGTCCGGAAACTATGCCGGAGGACAACTTCGACCAGCTACGGCTTGGATCAAGCCGTTCATTCTGATCGGACGGTTGCGCTGGACTAATTGGCGGCTCCAGAAAATTCAAGGAAGCTGGCTCGGGAATTCAGCATAGCATGCGCTTGGACCCGCGACAGCGACGGCCCGATCACCAGCGCCGGGTGCCAAAATATTTTCTCACCCCGATTGTGTTGTATCGTCCCCACGGACCATTATTTCCCAAGTCCGCGGGGCCAAGATTTTTATTTCTTGCACCGAGCCGGTCAAATAAGAAGTGCTGAGTCACGCGAAACTCAAATCCTTTGCCCAGATAAATTCCCGCGCCCCACGAGTGCTCAATGCCGATGGCGTCGAAAGACCATGTATAAAGAGCTTGCGGAACATTCTTTCCAAACAGGAATTTCGGTTCTCCCCAAAGCATGAATCTGCGGAATTGCCCGCGGCCAAACGGCCGCACTTCCAGTAACCCGGAGAGCATGTAGCGGGCGAATTCACTGCATGGCGCGTTGACGCCGCCGTCAGTTCTCGCATCGGCGCGGCACAGATCTGGATCAATCTCGTTGTGGGGAGGCGCGATATCGAACTGCGCGTATCCCCAGAAAGTATCGCTGGGCAAAAACATCCGCCCGGAACCCTGATCCACCGCGGGTTCCTGAGCTTGGGCGACTCCACCGATTGCAAGACATATCGTGATCCAAAGCAGTTGCTTCATTAGGCCTCCGAGGATCGGGCTTGAATTGACGAGAAGTTGGATTGTATCGCCAAAGCGGGAAGAGCCGAACTGGAATAACAAAATGTGGGCCCTTCCTGGATCGTCCTGTCGAGGATTGCAGAACTATTGTTACGGTTCCCACATGGTCATTCCGAGCAAAGCGAGGAACCTGCATTTCCCGGGGCCTCGAAAAAATGCGGATTCCTCGCTCGTTCTCGCCGCTTGCGCGGCTGCAAAACGGCTCGGAATGACCATCGGTTTTGTGAAGTTTGCATGAACAATGTTTGCGTCACAATAATCCGCGATTCTCAATAAAACGCAGGTTGCTGCTGGGTCATGCAGTGGATCGCGCCGAATCCCCAGATGAGGTCGCCGCAATAAATGCCGGCAACTTCGCGGTCGGGGAAAACATCGGCCAGCGCGTCTAATGCGATCCGATCATTGGGGTCGTTAAAGACCGGGACCAGAACAATTCCGTTAGCAACATAAAAGTTCGCGTAGCTTGCGGGCAGGCGGCGGCCGTCGAAAATGATGGGCCTGGGCATCGGCAGTTCGACGATGGCTAATTCTTGTCCGTCCTGATCAGTGGCGGCGCGGAGGCGGCGGATATTCTCGCGCAAAGGCTCATAGTTCGCATCGCGCGGATCGGATTCGATAACGCTGACCACGGTATCGGGAGTGACAAAGCGCGTGATGTCGTCCACGTGGCCGTGAGTATCATCGCCGGCGATGCCGGACGAAAGCCAGATAAATTTGGTGACTCCCAAATACTGCGCAAAAATCTCTTCGTAATCGGAACGCTTCATCTTGGGATTACGCTGCTGAGTTTTTCCGAGCAGACATTCTTCGGTAGTGAGCAGAGTACCGCGTCCGTTGACGTCAATTGCGCCGCCCTCCAAAACAACGCGTTTGCCGGCAAACTGCGCAAGCACCGCATTCACTCCCGCAGCTTTGGCCATGAGGCCGCCGATCTTTTCATCTTTGCGCCAATCCGAATATTTGGCCCATGCATTGAAGCGCCATTTGACCCCAATGAGACCACCTGGGGACAGCCCCCCAAGCCTGCCCTGAGCGGAGTCGAAGGGGCTGTCCGGTCGAGCTTGACTCGACTCGTTTTGATTTGCGCGGACTTCGTTCTTTACAAATGTGCACCCCGAGTCGCGCGTCCATACCCGATCGGTTGGCCAGCAACAAAAGTGGACTTTGTCGTTTAAGGCGTCAGCCCGCTGCAAAACTTTTCGCGCCGACTTTTCGCCGGCGGCGTCGCTCACAATAATTTCAACTCGCTCGTAGCGGGAGAGATTGCGAACAATCTCCGCATAGGCCCAGGGAATGGGTTCGAACTTACCGGGCCAGTCGTCATGATTGTGCGGCCATGCGATCCAGGTGGCCGCGTGTGGCTCCCATTCGGCGGGCATGCGGGAGTAATTTCTTAATTGTCTTGAAGATTGGCGGGATCGTGCAGACATTTCTATACTCAGTCAATCATGCGGCTGGTAATTCCCGCGTAACTGTCAATGCGGCGGTCTCGCAGGAAAGGCCAGTTGCGGCGAATGTCTTCCAAGCTCTTTAGGTCAACTTCGCCGATCAGAATCTCTTCCTTATCGCTCGACGCTTCGGCGATCACGCACCCAAAGGCGTCGCACAGAAAAGACCCTCCCCAGAATTCGAGGCCGGCCCCCGGCGCTGACTTGCCGCGAATGTCTCCGGTCTCGAAGCCGACGCGATTCACCACCGCGACGTAAACGCCATTGGCGATCGCGTGGGCGCGTTGAATGGTGCGCCAGGCGTCGTGTTGAGCTGCTCCAAATTCCGCCTTCTCGGCGGGGTGCCAGCCAATCGCGGTCGGGTAGAAGATCAAATGCGCCCCTTGCAGCGCGGTCAGACGCGCACCCTCCGGATACCATTGATCCCAGCAAACCAGCGTTCCGACGCGGCCGACGTTGGTGTCGAAGGCGCGAAATCCCAGATCACCGGGAGTGAAATAATATTTTTCATAGTAAAGGGGGTCGTCGGGGATATGCATTTTGCGGTAGATTCCGCGCAGTTCACCGCTGGCATCAAACATGACTGCGGTATTGTGATAGATTCCGGCGGCGCGCTTTTCAAACAACGAGGCTACCAGAACAATTTCGAGTTCTTTCGCCAGCGCCGCGAGTTTCATCGTCACCGGTCCGGGGATTGGTTCCGCCAGATCGAATAATGCGGCGTCTTCGCGCTGGCAAAAGTACTGTGTCTGAAACAACTCCGGCAGACACACGATTTGCGCACCGTTCCGGGCGGCGTTTCGCACGCGTTCCATGGCGCGTTGGAGGTTCTGGTCCGGATCAGGCGTGGCTGACATTTGCACCAGACCGACACGATATTTCTCAGGCGGCAAAGCGCCCTCCTCTTCTTGTAGGGACGGCTTAGGATACCATCGCGTCGCGGCCGTGACTCTACTTGGACCGGCGGGGATGCCCATCGCTCCATTGTTTTCTTCTCATTCATTGATTGAGCTATGGCCACCGACGATTTATCATCCCCTATGGCTTCGAATCCTTATGCTTCGTTTTTGGGTGAGCGTGATCCGCTTGAAGTGATGGCATCCACTTCAGCACAGCTCGCACGGCTTTCTGAAACGCTCGGGGTCAAACGAATGGAGCACACTCCCGCTCCGGGCAAGTGGAACGCGAGAGAGATCATTTGCCATTTGGCGGATTGCGAACTGGTGTTCGCTTACCGGTTGCGGCAAACTTTGGCCGAGGAGACTCACACAATTCAACCGTTCGATCAGAATAAATGGGCCGCTCCGTATTCGTCGTATACGTCCGCAGAGGCGCTGGCGACGTTTTCGTCAACCAGGCAATGGAACTTGTCTCTAATCCGGAATCTCCCCCGCGAAGCGTTTGCGAAAAAAGTCACTCATCCGGAACGCGGGGAAATGATGTTCAAGACCATCGTGGAGACCATGGCCGGTCATGACATCAACCATCTTCGGCAACTGGAGGCAATTGCCGAACGTTTCGCCACGGTCCACTAAGTCGCGGAGTCGAGCCTACTTCGCCGGCACCACCGAGGACACTTGGATGGTGTCTCCGTCAGCCGTGCCGGTGACCTTCGCATTTTCGCCAGCCAGCTTATCGAGTTCCGCCAACGAGGCTTTGTCTTCGCCGTCGAGTGTGTACACCGTGCTTCCCACCACCAGGGCATACTTGACGCCTTTTGCAACGCACGCGCGCGTGCAGGCGGCAGCGCTGACGCCGGGTTCCATATGATGGGCGCCGCACATTGCGTCACTGACTTTTCCAGTATAGGTCTTACTCGCTGCCAGCGACGTAGAGACCGTTCCCGCGACAAATAGCAGACCCGCAAGAAAAATTCCGCAATTTCGCAAAATAGACTTCATCAGCTTCTCCTCATATCTTGTTTTTTGCCCACCGAATTAGGATAAGCCAAAACCTCCTTCAGCGCTCTACCGTCGCCGCGTCGGCGGTCTTGATTTTCACCGCGATATCAATGAAGGCCAACGCCGCGCGGCTAAGCGCTTTATCTTTGCGGAAAACCAAAGCCAGATCCCTGCGGATTTTTGCATCCGCCATGACGATCGCCGCCAGAACATTCGCCCGCACGTCTTCCTGCACATTGGACCGCGCAATGAATCCCACTCCGACATCCGCAGCCACAAAACGCTTCAGCAGTTCGCTGGAGTCGAGCTCCATGGCAATTCGCGGCTTTAACTTACGCTCGTGGAATAGGTTGTCCAGGCCGTCGCGGGTGTGTCCGGCTTTGGGCATGACCAGGGGGTAGTTCGCAACCTCGGCAACCGTCGCCGACTTCAGCTTCGCCAGAGGATGCCGCGGGGGAGAAATGACCATCAATTCATCGCGATGGATCAGTACCACCGTCAGCCGGGGATCGCTGACCGGCATCGAGAGCACGCCAAAATCCACCGAGTTGTCAATGATGGATTCCATAATCTTTCCGTAGTCGGCGCGCTTGATGTTTACCGCAACGTCCGGATATTGTTTTTTAAATTCGGCGAAGACTTCCGGAAGAATGTGAAGACAGGTTCCCTCGTTTGCCCCGACAATAATCTCTCCGCGTGGAACCCGCTCTGTTTCCGCAATTGCAACGAGTACCGCACGCCGGGCGTCCAGAGTCTCTTCCGCATATTTCTGGAAAAGCTTCCCGGAAGCCGTGATTGATACTTTGCCGCCGGAGCGGTCCAGCAACTTGGCTCCAACCTCTTCCTCAAGGGAGCGGATTTGCGAAGAAATCGCCGGCTGCGTGCGAAAGCGCTTCTCGGCCGCGCGAGAAAAGCTCGATAATCTCGCTACTTCAAGAAAAGTCTCTAATTGATCAAAATCCATAGGCGCGGTGCTTCGCGATTGGCATCAGCCGCTGAGGCATAGGGAGCGTTTATCTCCGCGATAAGAACAATGAATTTCCTCAACAAGTGCTTCACGATTAAACTAACGTCCGGCTCAACGTCGGAATTGTAGCAGGTGTACAATTTTAGGCCATCCGACCCGCATTTCTCGGCGCTATTACGTTTGGAAAGAGCTTACATATTGTCATTCCGTTGCGTCGGGCTATGCGAGAGCAATCTGCTGCTCCCGCGCCAAAGGAGATTTCTCGCCGCTAAAATGGGCGTCGGAATGACACGGGAACTTACGAGGAGGATGCATGGCTGATTCAAAACCGGCTGACCCGAAAAGTACTCTCGAATTCGCAAAGAAGAACGGGGTCAAGATGCTCGATCTCCGTTTCACCGACCTGCCAGGATTGCAGCACCACGTTTCCTATCCGATCGAACAATTATCTGAAGATTCATTTGAAGAGGGCTTCGGCATGGATGGGTCATCCATCCGTGGATGGGCCGCCATTCATGAGAGCGACATGTTGCTCATCCCGGACCCTACCACGCACATGCTCGATCCCTTCACCGAGACGCCCACGCTGGTGATGACCTGCGAGGTGATTGATCCCGTTACCAAGCAGCGTTATGACCGTGACCCGCGTTACATCGCCAAAAAAGCCGAGTTGTATCTGGCTTCCACGGGGCTGGCAGATACCGCATATTTCGGAGCCGAAGCCGAATTTTTTATCTTCGACAATATCCGATTCGACCAGCGCGAGCAGCACGGGTTTTACTTTATAGACGCCGAAGAAGGCCGGTGGAATTCCGGCCGCGTGGAAGACAATCTGGGATACCGCCCGCGCTACAAGGAAGGATATTTCCCCGTCCCTCCCACCGATCACTACCAGGACTTGCGCAGCGAGATGGTCATGACCATGCAACGGTGCGGCATGGAAGTGGAATGTCACCATCACGAAGTAGCCACCGGCGGCCAGACTGAAATTGACCTGAAGTTCGATTCGCTGGTGCGTTCCGCCGATCACATGATGCTCTACAAGTACATCGTCAAGAATGTGGCAAACCAATATGGCAAGACTGTGACTTTTATGCCGAAGCCGATTTTCGGCGATAACGGCAGCGGGATGCATACTCACCAGTCGCTGTGGAAAGGGGGAAAGCCGCTATTTGCCGGGGACGGTTATGCAGGAATCTCGCAACTTGCTCTGTGGTACATCGGTGGCTTGATTAAACATGGGCCGGCATTGGCGGCGATCATTGCTCCAACTACGAATTCCTACAAACGGCTAGTGCCGGGTTTCGAGGCCCCGGTGAATCTCGCGTATTCGCGTCGCAATCGCTCGGCGGCATGCCGTATTCCCATGTATTCGGCTTCTCCGAAGGCGAAGCGGGTGGAGTTCCGTCCGCCGGATCCAAGCTGCAATCCATACATGGGTTTCGCGGCAATGATGATGGCCGGGCTGGATGGAGTCGAGAACAAAATTGATCCCGGCCAGCCGCTGGATAAAGACATCTACGATCTGGGACCAGAGGAGCTCGCCAAAGTGCCCTCCATGCCGGGGTCGCTCGAAGATGCGCTCAGCGCTTTGGAGAAAGATCACTCATTCCTGTTAAAGGGCGACGTCTTTACCGAAGAGTTGTTGCAAACTTACATTGATTACAAACGTACGAAGGAAGTGGACGCGGTGAGGCTGCGGCCCCATCCGCACGAATTCATGCTGTACTACGACATCTAGATTTGGGTTCGGGATAATCACGTGGGGACAGCCGCCCTGGGCTGTCCGGGCGAGGTTTTGCTCGCCAGTCTGACTTCAATCTCAATTGCTGAGCTTCGCTCCGCCGGACAGCCGATGCGGCTGTCCCGATATGAGTCGTTAAGGCGTGCCCGAAGCTTCGTGAGCCACGGCGGCTTCAGGACCCATATGCCGCACGTCCGCGCCGCGCACCCAGAAGATGACATCTTCGGCGATATTGGTGGCGTGGTCGGCGACGCGTTCCAGATTCCTGGCGATCAACAGGACATCCAAAGCCTGCCGGGTGACATTCGGCTGCCCATTCATAGCTTTGACAAGGGTGATGAAAGCTTCGTCCTTCATGCGGTCTACCACGTTGTCCATTTCCAGAACCGCCTGAGCCAGTTCGGCCTTGCCTTCGATGAAAGACTCCAGCGCCCGCCGAACCATGGCGGCCACCGCCGATGACATGCGGGGAATATCCACTGGAAGATCCACTTTCGGTAATTCGGCAAGATCCATAACCCGTTCGGCGATATTGACCGCCTGATCGCCCACCCGTTCCAGATCAGAGTTGATCTTGGTCACGGCAAGAATAAAACGCAAATCCACGGCCATCGGCTGCTGCATGGCGAGAAGATCGAAGGCAAGCTCATCAATCTCTCGTTCCGCGACGTTAATCATGGTTTCGCCCTCGAGCACCATCTGGCAACGCGCCAGATCGCGATCAATATATGCTTGCGAGGCACGGTCTACTGCCTGCTCTGCCAGGCCACCCATGCGGAGCAACCGTGATCGAAGGTCGTCTAGCCCCTGCTGAAAACGCGTTCTCATTATCCAAACCTGCCTGTAATATAGTCCTCCGTACGCTTGTCGGAGGGATTGGTAAAGATTTTTTCTGTCTTGTCGAACTCAATCAGCTTGCCCAGGAGGAAGAAGCCAGTGAACTCGGCAACCCGGGAAGCCTGCTGCATATTATGAGTTACGATGATAATGGTAAACCGTTCCTTGAGCTGAAAAATGAGCTCTTCAATTTTGCCCGTGGATATTGGGTCCAGCGCGGAACAGGGCTCGTCCATAAGCAATACCTGCGGCTCAACCGCCAAGGCACGAGCTATGCAAAGCCGTTGCTGCTGGCCGCCGGAGAGGCTGGCGCCGGATTTCTTCCGCAGTGTATCCTTTACCTCGTCCCATAACGCCGACAACTTTAAAGACCGCTCCACAATCTCATTCAATCGTTTGCGATCGTGATAGCCATTCAGCTTCAAACCCGCGGCCACGTTGTCGAAGATTGACATGGTGGGAAATGGATTGGGCTTCTGAAACACCATGCCGATACGCCTGCGAATCTGCACCGCCGAGCTTCCGTTGTAAACATTTACGGTTCCAATTTCCACCTTGCCCGTAGCGCGCGCGTCGGGGATCGTCTCGTGCATCCGGTTCAGGCATCTGACAAATGTAGATTTGCCGCAACCGGAAGGACCGATGAGCGCAGTGGCGTGATTTGCAGGCGCTTCCATTGTAATGTCGAAGAGGGACTGGCTCTTTCCATACCACGCATTCAGATTTTCGACTTTGATTCCGACGCCCATTGACTTAGCTCGCTCCTGTCATCATTCCGCGACCTGCAACCAATCGTACAGCACTCACGGAGGCGACAATTAATACGATCAAAATTAACGAACCCGCCCACGCCTGCCGATGCCAGTCATCGTATGGCGCGATGGCATAGGTATAAATCTGAAGCGGCAAGGCAGCCGTCGGCTGATCCAACTTCCAATTCCAAAACTGGTTTCCAAAAGCCGTGAAAAGAAGGGGGGCCGTCTCACCCGCAACCCGGGCAAACGCCAGCATCACGCCGGTGATTACTCCGGACGTTGCGGTCCGCAGTGTGATTGATAACGTTGTGCGCCATCGCGAGACTCCCAAACCGTACGCAGCTTCCCGAACTGCATTCGGAACCAGCAGCAACATTTCTTCGGTTGTCCGCGCGATGGTCGGGATCATCATAATCGCCAACGCGACGCTTCCCGCCAGGGCTGAGAAATGGCCTTCGGTGAGCACGACCACACTGTAAGCCACGATGCCCATGATGATCGAAGGTACGCCGTTGAGCAGGTCCGAAGTGAACCGGATGAAATTGCCGAGACGGTTGCGGCCATATTCCGCAAGGTATATGCCCGCTCCGATTCCTAGCGGAACGCCTGCCAGGCTGGCGATAAAAAGAATCAGGGCCGAACCTGCAATTGCGTTCGCCATGCCGCCTCCAACTTCGCCGGGCGGCTTGGGAGTTTGGGTGAGGAACGCCAAGTTAATTGAGCCGATTCCCTTATAGACCAGATATCCAAAGATCGCGATCAGGGGCAGCAGCACCAGGACAACCGAGCTAACAGCTGCGGCCGTTATTGCAAAATTCATGCCTTTGCGCCAGAGGCTAATTGTCCCGGCAGAACGATCGGGGACCGCTGCATTGGTTTCAGGCATTTGCCCTCGCTGGATTTCCCCGAGTCACGCTCCAAACCAATATCTGGGCCAGAATGTTCACGATGATAGTCACGATGAATAACGCCAAGCCCACTTCGATCAGTGAACTAAGATAAAGATCGCCGGTGGCTTCACTGAATTCATTCGCAATGACGCTGGCCATGGTGTATCCGGGAGCAAACAGCGACTTTGCGATTTCCGGCCGGTTCCCAATCACCATGGTGACCGCCATGGTCTCTCCCAACGCCCGCCCCAAGCCAAGGATCACTCCGCCCATGATTCCAGCGCGCGCATTGCGCAACACGCCAGTACGAATCATTTCCCAGCGGGTTGCTCCCAAGGCGAGAACGGCTTCGCGTTGCTGTCGGGGCACCGCGGTCATAACCTCGCGGGTGATTGATGAAATGATCGGAACCACCATGATGGCCAGAATGATCCCGGCTGCCAGCATTCCGATGCCGTAGGGCGGCCCTTCAAATAAAGTTGTCCATCCAAAATACTTGGCGAGCCACGGCTGTAGATATTCCCGCAGGAGGGGCACCAAAACAAAAATCGCCCACAGTCCATAAATCACGCTGGGAATCGCAGCCAGCAGCTCCGTCGTGAACGCTAGCGGTCCCTTCAACCAGGGAGGAGACATCTCCGTAACAAACACAGCCACTCCGATGGCCAGGGGCACGGAGATCACAAGCGCAAGGATTGAAGAAACGATCGTTCCATAAACAAAAGGCAATGCTCCGAACTGGTCGTTGACCGGATCCCATTCGCTTCGAAAGAAGAATCTCAATCCGAAAGCATGCCAGGAGAGCGCGGACTTGGTCATGAGCTCGTACACAATCAGCCCAACCAGGACGAGAATAAACAGGCCGCACGCCAACATG
Source organism: Terriglobales bacterium (assembly GCA_050746185.1). Taxonomy (GTDB): domain Bacteria; phylum Acidobacteriota; class Terriglobia; order Terriglobales; family Acidobacteriaceae; genus PALSA-188. The sequence continues at coordinate 115,933 of JBOGLA010000037.1, forward strand.
GCCCAGTAAAACAGGCGATCTGCGACCTCACTGCTACCCGGATTCCCAAGCGGGCCCGGTTGTTCCGAGTCTTGCGCAACTTCCAGCTTTGCAACTGGTTGCGGACCTTTCAAAAGGGGCGCTCCCAAGGCAGAATTAGCCATTCCCGGAGAACGCTACCAGAATAGTGTTACAACCATGTTAAAATAGCGCTTCTTCAGGGCAGTATTTTGTTAAGTCTGCACCCGAGCTGAGAATCCTTGTTCATTGTTTCACCGTGGCGAACCTATGCCGGTTGATCAAAAACATTGTCGCGTCGTCTTTCGAAAGTTGAGCCGGGAGCTCGCTAAAATCACAAAACATACCGGGCCCGAAGCTGTACACAAATTTCGCACCGGCACGCGACGCGTGGAAACGGTCATTGAAGAATTGGTGCCCGACCCGGATCGAAGCACCAGAAAACTGCTCAAGACTCTGCACCGCCTGCGAAAAAAAGCGGGAAAGGTGCGCGATCTGGATGTGCAAATCGCCTCGCTGAGGAATCTGAAAATAACCAGGGACGGCTTGCAAAAATCGCAACTATTGCGGACCCTGGCCGCTGAGCGTGCCAGGAAAGAAAATAAGTTGTTCGCGGTCCTCGACAAGGATTCGATCCGCGGATTGCGCAAGCGTTTGAAGCGGTCTTGCGACACCCTCGAGATCGCGGAGGGTATGGAGCCGCTGGTGCTAGCGTTGCGGACGCTGTCTGAAGTAGTGAGTGATCGTTCTCCGCTTACCCAGAAACTGGTCCATCGGTACAGAATCGCCGGCAAACGGGCCCGCTACTTGATTGAAATTGCCGAAGAGGACAAGGAATCCGAGGCCACGATTGAGAAGCTGAAGAAATTGCAGGACATAGTCGGCGAGTGGCACGATTGGCTGACCCTAACTCAGCGTGCGGAAGATGCTTTTGGCGGAGTCAAACAGTCCGCGCTCGTTGCTGCGCTTCGCAATCTCACGCGTGCCAAATTTCGCGAGAGCGTAGATGCAATCGTGCAGATCAGGCCAATTCTATCTGGGGAAAGAATTGGTTTACGGCCTGCGCCCGCAGCGTCACGCAAGCCAAGCGCTGCGTCAAAGACGCCCTCTGCCGTCGCCGCCTAGTCCTCAATCCGGCCGTCGTTCCAAAATGGAAAGAATTGCAAAAGGAAAACGCCCCGCTGGAGTGAGGGCGTTTGAACTGCTTTCAGACTTTCATTCAGCGTAGTGAATGCACAGTAAGCCTTCAATACAATTCAAACGGTAGCATTCACTAAGGTCGAATCAGCTAAACCGGAAGAGCCCGGGCCGGAAGCAGACTCATGCACTCCCTGATTTCCTGGATCGCCGACGTAATAATCGGAGTGCGGTATTCGGGATGGTGGAATTCCAGATGCATTCCACGACCCACGAAGCGAAGTTTCAACATTGATCCGCCCCAGGTGGAACCCGCAATGGCAACGGGAACGGGATCCGGGCAATATTGGGGATGCCCCGAGATCAGCGCGTTGCTTTCTCCCAGAAAAACCAGCGTGTAGCTGTGATGCCGCGTATCAATCTGGAGCACGGTTGCGGGCGGCAGGTCTTTCAAAAATACCCCGCCCTCGATCTCAGATTGCAGAATGTTGCGATTTATTTCATCGCTAAAGTTTGTGTGCGGCGTGAACATTCGGCTCTCGCGCTTCGGATGCTTAACTGGACTCATCATACCCGAAGCTGCTGGAATTTGGGCGCCGCTTCGTTGAACGCAGGTAACAGTTGAATTCACCCTAAAATTAAGAAGCGCCCCAGACTCTTAGCGAGTCGCGGGACGCCCGAACAGCCCTCCCCCAGAACTGCTCATGCAAAAGATACGTGCACCGGCCAAGGCTGTAAACTGCACGATGGTGCCATGCCATGGCACTAATTGGCCATCCCTACTCACTGTCATTGCTCGCCTTGGCGACTTCTGCAATCTTCCACTTCCTGTGGTTGTAGAAAGCGCCGGAACTCTTCGCAGCGACGACGAAAGGTACCGTCTCCCCTGTCGCGCAAAATCTTATTGATACTGTGCAGCGGTTTTCACATATAGAAGGCGGGGTATTTTCGAAAATCCGGTGTAACTCGTTTCCCGTGATAGGTTCTCCGCAAGATCGGCTTTGGCTGCTGGAATGCACTTAAGAGTGCGGGTTGTTGTGTAACTCGGTGGCAAGCCTTGAGGGAATGAGGTGACCACTTGTGCGGCGCGCCACACTAGGGGGACTTATGAGACGACTAACTTTACTGGCTTTACTGGCTTTAGCGCTCCCAATGGCTGCTTTTGCTGACAGTATCTCATTCAGCGACAGCGGCATCCTTAACAGCACCGGTACCCTCACTGGGGGGGCAACCGCTAGTTTTACCGGATCTATCTCGGGCGGGGCTAGCTACACGCTTAACGTGCCGCTTACGCAGTTTACGGATAATGGCATGATCACGGCCACAGCGGGCACGGTGACTCTTAGCACTGGAACCTTAACCGCGCAGGGAGGCGGAAGTTACAGCTTTACCGGCACAGTCACGGTTACGGATGGTTCCAACGCGGTTCTTTTCACTTCCAGCGTAACAAGTGGAACGATAACCAATCAGTCCAACGGCAGCATCAGCATCGGCGGCCTATTGGCCAAGGGTGGCTTGAGCAACATCATGGGAGCTAAAATAAGTGGAAACCGCTCGGTCATTGGCGGCGGAACCAGTAGTTCGTCCGGCAGCGGCTCGACGGTTGTTCCTGAACCCGGTACTCTCGGATTGTTGGGAAGCGGCCTTATGGGGATGGCATGGCTGGTTCGACGCAGAACGAAATTGAATAGTTCAGCTCGTCAAGTTAGCGCGTAACCGAACACGCAGTCCGTCCTTTTCCTTGTCTCGATCCCCGGCGAAATCAGGACTCATCCTCCGATATTTTTCAGCGTAATTTCGACCGCCTCTTCTCACCCAAGGATTACTCTCGTAATCGCGCAACCGCTATCGCGATTGACCCTGCGCTCCGCCGTCTTTACATTCACGCGAGGGGGTCTCATGAAGGATATCCACGAGGTCTTGCGCAACAAGCAAGCCAAATACGCGCAATTAGGAAAGCAAATTGAGATGTTGCAGCAAGCTGCGGAGAAGCTGCGAGAAATAGCTCCGTTACTGGCTGAGAGCGACGAGGACGACAGCAGCGTTCTCGCTGAAGTGGATGAGCCAGGCGCCGTGGCCGCATCAGCCGGGGCTTCCCCTTCCGCAAATCCGAGCGCCCATGGCAAATCTCGCTCCAGCGCTCCACGCTGGCCTTAGGCTTCGCGCAACCCGGATCGGCGCCCTAAACTTATGGTTCTCCGTGCCACCCTTGTTTCCGTTGACGACGACGCTATTGGTGTTCTCACCTCGGTTCTTTCCGAATTCGGCGTGGCGGCACAGTCGTGCGGGTATTCATCGGGGACATTTTATGTTCCGGAATATAAGCTGGATGCGCTTGTCGTTGACTTTGACGATGCTGATCGAGCCATCTCGATTGTCCAGAGTACGCGCGGCGTGCCGGTCCCACCGCTGGTGGTCGCAATTCTCACAAATCAGGATTCTCTGCGCGATGCTTTCGCCGCCGGGGCAAGTTTTGCGCTCTTTAAGCCACTTTCTGAAGACCAGGCCCGAGCCACTCTACGGGCAGTCATCGCACTGATCAAGCGCGAGCGGCGTCGCTGCCTGCGGATTCCCCTGCAAGCCCCTGTGCTGCTCGAAGGCGAAGACGGTTCGGAAAAAGAAGGCGTCATTCTGGACTTAAGTGAGGATGGTCTCGACTTGCTCACGCCTGCACCGATTCGCCCGTTTTCAAAGCCGGTGGTCCGTTTCACGCTGCCCTTGAACCGGCGTCGGGTGGAAGTTCGCGGCGAAATCAGATGGGCAAATCAGAGCGGCCAGTCGGGAATGCGCTTTGTTGATATGTCCGAAGAACTGCGCAATACATTTGTCGAATTCATAGACAAGCATTCTCCTCCGGAACTCCCGGCTGAAGAACCCTGGTTGGACTCGGAATGCAAGCTCACCGATCTCAGTTTGGCGGCGTGTTATGTGGAGACCGTCTCTCCATTTCCCGAGCGCTCGGTCGTGGAACTCTGTCTGGCTGTCAACGAGATTGAAGTTCACGTCGAAGGCACGGTGCGGGTCATGCATCCCGGCGTGGGAATGGGAATCGAATTTGCCTCTCGGACCGAAGCCCAGCGCGATCAAGTCCAAAATCTTCTCAATCTGCTGACTTCATGCCCCGGTACTCTTCCTAAATTAACCGTAGCGCCGCGTGCGCTCTGCGGAGCCGAGAATCGAGAATCTGACATGCTGGACGACGCATTGCTTCAGCTTTTGAGGAATCATGAATCATTCAGCCAAGAAGAGTTTCTTCGGGAACTCCAGCTACAGCGCACTTCCCCTGAGCCGGCTGTCGTCTAAGACTTACCCCTTCACCGCGCCGGCGGAACCCACTTATTCAAGAACGCCAGCAAATCCTGAGGGCCGAGTGCCCGCGCATTTTCGAATTCGCCATTCTTCTGACTGGTAAGCAGGTTGCCGCTGGAATCGAGAACTGCCAAACCTGGAATTCCCTTCTTCATGGGCACTTCATATTTATTCATTAAGTCTTGATTCTGGTCGCCCCGTCCAACATCCACATGCACCACCACGTAATTGTGCGCCAGAAGCGCGGCCAGATCGGGCCGGTGAAATGCGGTATCGAGAACGTGGCAGTCGTAACACCAGTTGGCGCCAAACACAATGATGACTCGCTTATGCTCTTTAGAAGCCGTTGCCAGCGCGTCCGCGATCTTGGCGTGCGCATCGCTTCCAGGCTGGTAAATATCGTTGCTCACGGAGAGGGGTTGCTCCAACCTTCCAGCATCAGAGCGTTGGGTCGCGATCAGGCGCCATTTCTCCCCTTGGCGTTGCCAGACTTCGCCCGCGGAAACATATAAAGTTTGAGGGCTAGCGGCGGATTGGAACTCCATCTTGAAGACCAGGCGCCGGAGATCGGGAGCGGGAGAATCTGCCTGCGAAATATCTATTTTGAGATGATGGATGTTGAGGCCCGTCCAAAATGCAACCTCCGACGTTGCATCGAGCTGGCCCTTGGGAGAGGCAATGCGCGTCGGAGGATTGGAGCTATATAACTCCTTTAGAGCAGCGCTGTCGTGATTGATGACAGCCGCCTTCCACTGGTCGAGCGGTGGGAATGATTTGTTCTCGGGCGAACCAGGGGAGCCCTGCGCAACGCAGAATGGCACTGCCAGCAGAAGTAAGGAAACAACATAGAAATTGGCAACGTAGCGGCTCGTCCCGCATTGCATAAATTTATCCCTCCGTGTTACTGCGGAAATTCAGTATAACGCCCCGGTTTGCCCCTTTTGCGCGATACTGAAAGGCGCTTCACTCAGGTGACATTCTCTGAAGCATACCGACTCGGCAACTCATCCCGGTGAGCAACCGACCACTGGATCATCGCCTGCACCCTTGTTCGGCTTGCCGTTGCTCGTCATCACGGGCGTGTCATTAGCGGTGATATTGCCGTTCATCTTTTGGGGAAACCCTTCCGGCCACGACTTCGAATTTCAGATGAACTCGTGGATGGAGGTTTTGAGTCAGTGGAAGCAGGGAGTGATTTATCCGGCGTGGGCCGGGTTGGCTCATTACGGTTACGGCGAAGCGAGATTTATTTTTTATCCGCCGATTTCATGGATTCTGGGAGCGCTCTTGGGGACGCTGTTGCCGTGGCCGGTCGTCCCCGCGACCTACATATGGATCGCTCTCATGCTGTCGGGATGCGGCATGTTTTTATTAGTCCGCACCTGGCTCAGTCGCGGAGACGCGATTTTTGCCGCAACCTTCTACGCGGCTAACCCGTATTATCTCGTAATCATTTATTGGCGAAGCGCGTTCGCAGAACTTCTTGCGGGAGCGTTGCTGCCCCTGCTTGTAATCTTCGTGCTACGTCTGGGCAAACGACAAAAGGCAGTGCTGCCCCTGGCTTTGATTGTTGCTGCAATTTGGCTCATTAATATTCCCGCCGCAGTAATGGCGACATATTCGCTTGTGCTGGTGGCCCTGGGACTGGCAATCAATAGACGATCGCCGCGAATTGCACGGGCGGGAATCTTTGCCATATCGGTCGGCGCCGCACTGGCCAGTTTCTATTTGCTGCCGGCAATCTATGAGCAGAAATGGATCAGCATTGGGCGCGTGTTGACGGCCGGCTTTCGTCCTCCCGACAATTTTTTGTTCACGCGAACCGGCGATGCTGACCATGATCGCTTCAATCTCTTAGTGTCACTCGTCGCATGTTCCGAAATCGGAGCACTCGCCGTCGCCATTTTCTTTTCGCGGAGACGCAGATTTCCGCAATCATCGCTTTCATCCCTGATCGTCTGGAGCTTGTGGTGTACCGTGGTTATGTTTGCGATTGCCTCTCCCGCATGGGAATACCTTCCAGAATTCAAATTTGTCCAGTTTCCCTGGCGCTGGTTGCTGTGCTTGAACCTGCCGCTTGCTGTGTTGGTTACGCTTGCGTGGAGTCGCTGGTGGCGCCGACTTCTGGTTTGCTCAGCCCTCGTTTTTGTATTGGTTTTGGTGTGGCATCGCGTTCAGGCACCCTGGTGGGACACTTCCGCGGACATTGCGGAACTGCTGGACGACCAACAAACCGGGCACGGATACGAGGGGACTGAAGAGTACGTTCCCGCCGGCGCCGATCCATACGAAATCGGTCAAGATGCGCCTATAGCCACTTCAGGAGACGCCACGCCCGTGCAAATCCACATTCAGGAATGGGACGCGCGCTCGAAACTCCTCACTGCTCAGACCCGGGTTCCAGCTAAAATTTACCTGCGGCTATTTAACTATCCGGCGTGGAAGGTAGAGATCAACGGTCGCGCTATTGCAACCGAGACACGCGACGTCACGGGGCAGATGGTCGTCCCTCTTCAACCCGGCATGAATCGGGTGAGCATAACGTTTGCCACGATGTGGGATCGCAAGATCGGAATGTTGGTCTCCTTACTAACTCTGCTCATTTCCATTACGCTGCTGTGGAGTCAACGTTTTGGCACACTCAACTGAAGCAATGTCCGCATGTATTTTTATCGCTACGTCAAACCAAGGCAAACTGCGCGATTTTGAGGCAGCCGCGGCCCCTTACGGTTTAACGATCGCCACGGTTCCGAACTTTTCGGCACTTCCTACGGTAGTTGAGGATGGACTGACATTCGAAGCCAACACCCGCAAAAAAGCCGAAAGTTATAGCGGTTACGCTCCGGACGAACTAGTTCTCGCCGATGATTCCGGTTTGGAAGTGGACGCCCTGAATGGAACTCCAGGAGTACACTCGGCGCGATACGCCGCTGTCGCCCCAGAGTTATCTGGAACCAATACCGATGACGAAGCCAACAATCGAAAGCTAATCCGCGCCATCCAGGCGATTCCTTTGGATCAGCGAACTGGCCGTTTCGTGTGCGTGATCGCCGCCGCCCGCAACCGGAAAACGCTGGCAACTTTTCGTGGCATCGCCGAAGGCATCATTCTGGATCATCCCCGCGGCTGCAACGGGTTCGGTTACGACCCTCTGTTTTATTTTCCTCAGATTCACAAGACGTTCGCCGAACTCAGTCTCGAAGAAAAGGCGCGATATAGCCATCGGGGATCGGCGTTCCGCCAATTCCTGGAGTGGCGGAAAAGCAGAATTCAAGCCGGGGTCACAGAACTGTCGGGTTGAGCACGCGTCCCTCCGGCCCTCTGCAGTATCCAAAGAAAAAATAACAATCCGGCCAGGGCAATGAGGAAAAATACGATTCCCCCTTCGTGATGAAGTCTTCCGCGCAGAAATCCCGGATCAACGTACATTCCCAGCATGGACAGGGTGAAGATCCGAATCGCGTTCTTGATAACGGACAGCGGCAGAATAAGGAGGACGAATACAACCTTGCTCCAGAACGAGCGCAAAAATAGGTGCGCCAGGATGAGGCCTGTCAATAGCAGCATGATGCTCGACCGGATACCGCTACATTCCTTTGCCACCTCGATTTGAAGAGTTGGAAAGGTCAATATGAAGCCGCTTTTCAGGACAGGCAAACCTGTCAGTTTAAAGACGTCATATGTCGCCACGGTAGATGCTGACTGAAGAAAAAGAATTGCCTTATCCAGGACAAACATTGGAGGTGGGACCAATAAAAAGAGGAAAAGGAAAGGAAACATTAACGCCCGGAAGACGTCCATTCCGAAACAGCCGACGATCGCAGCCATCCAGAACAGGACCAGAGAAAAAATCGCGATTGTCAGCGAACCTTCACCAGAACCCAGCATATGCGTCTTCAACCCAACCATGATTGCGATAGAAAGTGATCCGACAAGCATCCCCGCTATAGGTGCATACCCGGCATTCCGGCGCAGTTTGCCTCTTTCCAAGTAAATCAGCGCCACGCTGACCGGAACAATCAAAAGTATGTGCGTGTATTCATCAACGTGCCATGCGAGAAGCAAAACTGTCAAAATTTCTCGCCAGCAAACCAGTACCGGCGCGGCAACCAGCGCAAAAAACAGCAAATCCCTTGCCGGGATGAGTTTGGTACGCACAGAACTTGCGTTGGCCTCGGAGGTCTGCATCGGCGGGCTGGCGAAAACACAATATTAACAGCGGCGAAACGTCTCCCGCGGGTTGTTCTCTTACGATAGTCACCGGGAGGTGCTCTCCGGGACTACCCCACGTGTTTGTACAAGAATTTTCCCGCAGTCGCCAGAGTGGGAACGGGCACTACCCCGAATACTTTTCTCGCCATCTTAAGTTGCCAACTATCTCCCGACGTCATCGGAGCGGAGACGGGGTAGCGCCAGTAGGTCAGCAGGCTCCGGGTTGCGCCCCAGTGCTCCTTGAACGCGATCAGTCCCGGCTCATCGCAGTCGGTCCGGCCCATATCGAATTCTTCCATTCCCAGGTTATTTGCTTCTTGAATGGCCTTCCAGAATAACAACGCCATTCCTCCCAATTTGTGCTGCCTGGGATCCGAACATCCATACTTGTAAACCATGGAAGTCTTGTGGGTTAGAGTCATGATCGCGGCGATGGGAGTGCCGTTCCGCGATGCCATGCGGATTTTCAGATCGGCGCCCATACATGCCACCAGATTACGGAACCACGACACTGGTTGCGGCGGCAGCCCGTAGCGGCGGCGGCTATGAAGCAGCAGCCGGTAAAATAGCTGAACAAGTTTCTCCGAACGCCCTTCCGTGTAATCGAGCTTCTCCCGTTCAGCGCGCCGCACTTTTCGTTGCACGCAACTTTGATGGAAGCTTCGAAATAAGCTATTGAGATCGCCCGTCAGAGGAAGCCGATGGTAATAAAACAGTTTGCTTCCAGCGAATGGTTCCACGACCGGACTCGAAGGCGCTAACGGCCGCATTTCTATGTACCGACAGCGCTTGCGATCTACGCGTTCGCGGAGAAGAGATGCCATCTCTTGAAAATCGTCCTGGCTTTCCAACAGAAGGGCGGCGTGATCCGAAAATGGCAGCGAGACGAGTCGTCGGCCTGTCATCCAACTGTTGATATGACAGAACACCTGGCCGCTTCTGATTTCCTTCCCCCCGGGTGAAGTCGTGTAGGCCACGGGCTGGTATCCGTAGGTGCGAGTAAGGGCGTTCAGCCAACCGGCCGTGTGGAACACTGAGGAGTTAGGATGGCCATTGACAAAGTCCTGCCACCTGCCGTCCGTGAGTGGGTCAATCGGGTAAAGAGCCAAAAGCCACCTTTCGCGAGCCCTCTTCGCCTACTTTGAGCTATAACAGTTTAGGTCGGGGAAGAGCGGTTGTCCAATAAAACCCTGTAGTTTCGCGCCAAAAGCGGCTCAGAACCAGGTATAGACTGGCGATGTGTAAACTATAGATACTTTAATCCCTAAGAAGGCTTATGGAGCAGGACAGGTGACCCTTGGGAATGGGTGGTCCAAAACATGGACGTTCTTCGATGGCGACTGGCAGGAGGGCAACGTGCCGATTATGGGGCCGCGCACCCATGCGTCGTGGCTCTGTTCGGTAGTATTCGACGGCGCTCGCGCCTTTGAGGGCGTTACGCCTGACCTTGACCTGCATTGTGCCCGCGTGAATGACTCCGCGAAGAAACTTTTCTTGAAGCCTTCGGTCTCGGTAGAAACCTGGATGAAACTTACCCGGGAGGGGATGAACCGCTTCGATAAGGATGCTTCACTCTACATCCGTCCGATGTACTGGGCGGAAAAAGATGGCCCGTGGATTCAGGCCCATGACCCTGAATCCACCCGCTGGTGCCTCTCGATTTATGAGGCACCCATGCGTAAACCCTCTGGCTTCTCCATCACCTTATCTCCGTATCGTCGCCCTACGCTCGAAACCATGCCGGTGGATTCGAAAGCCGGGTGCCTTTATCCCAACAACGCGCGCGCACTCTTTGAAGCGCACGCCAGGCATTTCGACAACGCGGTGGTGCGTGACATGTTGGGGAATGTTGCCGAGCTCGCGACCTCAAACATTTTTATGGCTCGGGACGGCGTGGTTTTCACTCCGGAGCCGAACGGAACCTTCCTGGCCGGCATCACCCGGCGGCGCGTGATTGCACTGTTGCGAGAGAGCGGCTTGACGGTGGTTGAGAAGACTCTCTCCTATAACGATTTCCAAGCCGCGGATGAGATATTCTCGACCGGAAATTATTCCAAAGTGGTTCCGGTAATCCGGATTGATGACCGCTCGCTCCAACCTGGCCCGATTTACACAAAAGCCCGTGAACTCTACTGGGCATTCGCCCATTCATGATCACGGCTCTTCGTGATGAGCAGACTTATTAGTTCGATATGGAACAGCCCATAGCATCGGCATCACAACCAGTCGCACTGCTGAAAGCGAGGACTGAATTTCCTCCCATATTTATTGCGCATGGTATGGGAGGAAGTGTTGCGGAATTATCCGGCCTGGTTGAGTTTATCCGCTCGGCTCAACCTGTCTACGGATTGGAAGCAAGAGGCAATGACGGATTTGAGGAACCGTTTGATCGAATTGAGGATTTGGCCCAATACCATCTCGACGCCATCAGAAAAATACAGCCCGCCGGGCCGTATTCTCTGATCGGCTACTCGCTCGGCGGTCTGGTGATGCTGGAAGTAGCCCAGCGCTTAGTTGCGAATAATGAAGAGATCGGGTTGCTGGCGCTGCTGGATAGTTATCCGCACCGAAGTCATCTTTCCGTCGGGCAGCGTGTCCGCTTGACAGCACGGCGGGTGAGAAGTTTTTCCAGGTTGTCCATTTTCCGGGCTTTCGCGTCCGAAGGCGACAGCAGTTCGAGTGAGAAAATGCCGGATGCAATCCGGAACGCCTATGAACGCGCTCACCTGGCCTGGACCCGATACGAGCCACGGTTTTACCCGGGAAAGATAAGGTTTGTAAGGGCCGCAGTCACGACTATCTTCCCCGAGGATCCTTCGGCGGTTTGGGGCAGCCTCGCGGAAAGTATCGAAGTCGAAACCGTGCCCGGCGATCACCACGGAATGCTGACAAAACATTTCAAGGCCCTTGGCGCCGCGCTCACTCGCTATCTCGCAATCGGAAACCATCCGGTTTGATCGAATTAGCCGCTGCCGGCGGTTGTTTATAATGAAGTACCATCGGCCGCGAGTAGCGGGCGCCCGATGATGCGATTACGAGACGTACAGAACCACCGATGTGCAGATCATCCAGTACCGTGAATGGCTTTCTTCGACGCGGTGTTTTCTTATACGTCGTCGCGGTGGTTTTGTCCTCATCTCATCTCGAAGCCCAGAATCCCCAGGGAACGCTCGCCGGAATAGTCCTTGACCAAACCGGCGCGGGGGTTGCCGCCGCGCACGTTACGGTCGGCCAGCGGCAGACCTCATTCGAGCGGCAGACGACCTCCAATCAGAACGGACAATTTGAAATTCAGTCGTTACCGCCGGGACGTTATAAGGTGCGAGCGAGCGCGCCTGGATTCGCCGATGTTGAAATCGAAGTTGACGTGACGGTAAGTTCTGCCCCTTCTGTTTCCCTTGTATTGAGACCAGAATCAGTCAAAGAAGCGATCCAAGTAAAGGGCGTGCCGCTCCCAGCACCCGAAGATCTGACCGTCGGCACTACCAGCAGCGAAATCAGCTCGGTAATTACCGCCAAACAATTGGAATCGGTTCCGCTGGCGCATCGCAGCTTCGCCAACATCGCATTTCTTGCGCCGATGACCGAGCCCGTAGAACCCTCTGACCCGACCAAGGCTCGCATCACGGCGGTGTCCTTTGCCGGCAGTTCGGGACTCGATGTTGATCTCTCGGTGGACGGCGGCGATAACAATGACGACTACATCGGCGGCTTCCTGCAGAACTATTCTCCGGAGGCGATTGAGGAGTTCTCCGTGCGCACCGCCCAAATGGACGCCGACACATCCCGCACCAACGGCGGTTCGGCGATTATCAGTACTCGCCGCGGAAATAATGATTGGCATGGACTGTCCTCGCTTTATCTCCGCAACACCGCACTCAACGCAAGGAATGCAATTGACAATCCGGAGCCTGATCCCAAGCAGCCATATTCCCGCGAAGACGGGGTGGTGGCCCTGGGAGGCCCGATTAAGCACGACAGGTTGTGGTTTTTTTCGTCGCTCGAATATGTGAACGAGGACGCCAGCGTCGCTTACAGTTCGAACACCCAGACTGAGTTTAATGCGCTTTCGCAACTGGCGTCCCAGGGGTTGGTTCCGGGAATCCCTTCGATCTCAGTTCCTGCATCAGTGGCGGTTCCCTTTCGCGACACCCTCTTCACCACCCGATTCGATTACATGCAATCTCCGAGATCGCAGTGGTTCCTGCGCGGCTCGCTGGATCGCAATCACACCGAAAACGATCTGGTTCAGCAGGCTACGCTGCCTTCTACCGGGTCGCTTACACGTTCGAATTATTACAGTGTGCTTTTGGATAACCAGTTTCAATTCACCCAGGCGTGGGTCGGTAATTTGACTTTGCAGGCCAATGGATTCGACCATTCGAAGGTTAGAAATTCCAATATCGGGCAAGCTCTTGCGTTTCCCTTCAGCGCAACCAGCCAAACGATCTCAGGGTTCGAAACTTACGGGGATAACCAGTTCGTCACCCCAATCACAGCTTTCCCGGTTCTCCGCGATCAGCAAAAATACCAGTTGCGATATGACGTGAGCCATAGCATGAAAGCCCACGCGCCGCACTTTGGAATTAATTTCATTCATGAACCGGTGTTCGGCGGAGCGCTGGCCGGAGCTACCGAAGACTTGCACGCCCTTACCGAAGATCCAACTTTCTATCTGGCGAAGCCGGCGCAGTTCACCGAGGATTACAACTGCGCCGCGAACGCGCTTCCAAATACGCTCTGCCGGACTTCCGGCGCGATGAACGGCAGCTTCTCCCAGAACGTTCAGCGGCTGGGAGCATATGTGCAGGACTCGTGGCGGGTCACGTCGTCTTTCACGCTGAACTATGGATTGCGTTATGACACAACCTTTGGATTATTCAATGCTGAAGGACATGATCAGTCCCAGAACGTTGCATTGCAGCAATTACAAGGTCTCGGCATTTCACTGGTGAACGGCATTCCGCACGACTACCGCAAAGCGTTCGCGCCGCGTCTGGGAATTGCCTACGCTCCGGGCGCATCGGTCAATACCGTCATTCGCGCGGGCATCGGAATGTATTACAACGATCTATCGCAGAATGGATGGGTAAACGCGTTACAGGAGGTAAACGGCGGACCCTATAGCGATCAGGGCGCGCTGATTGACCCGCACTACCGCACCCCGTATGCGCTACAGACCAGCGCCGCCGTCGAGCACAAGTTCGGAGACACTTGGCTGCTCAACGTTCAGTTCGAGCACCAGGAAGGCAATCACCAATACCAGCGCTATGAATATGTCGCGGGGGTGACGCTGCCGGCGAACGCTCCCAATGTCTCGGTGTTCCGATCCGGCAATCGTTCCAGCTATAACGGACTCGCCTTTCAGGTCGAGCGCCGGTTCTCAAGCCGGTTCGAGCTCAATGCTTATTACACGCTTTCGAGCGCAACGACGTGGGGAGCAACGCTGGGCGAGTTGTTCGATTACGTGAATGGCGTCAGCAGCGTGAATAATCCTTTTGGGCCGGGAGAGCACGGGCCATCCGGCGAAGACGCGCGCCATCGCGCGGTGATCAGCGGCGTCTTCAATTTACCTCGCGGATTTGAGATCAGCACTCTTTCGCAATTCGAGAGCGCGCGGCCTTTCACACTTACCACTCCGGTGGACATCAACGGCGACGGCAATTCGCTCAATGACCGCGCGGTCGTCAATGGAGTTCAGACCTCGATGGATGAATTTCGAGGCAAAGCTTACATGCAGGTGGACATGCGCGTGAGCCGTCCGATCAAATTTAGCGAACGGGTGACGCTGCGTCCCTTTGCCGAATTTTTTAATTTGTTCAATCGCTCGAACGCAGGCGCTAACTACGTTACCGACATTGCCGCACTGCCAACCCCGGTCAACAATCTTGCGAACGCTACGGCATTGTGCATGAACCCTCCTTCGTGCAGCGTAATGCAGCCAATCACCAGCCTCAACCAACTTCGAGTGCCGGCGGGGACTCTGGGGGATTTCTTTGGTCCGGGGACAAACGTTGGCATTCCGTTCGCCGCGCAGCTCGGTTTTCAGTTAACGTTCTGAAGTTTTATGGAGCGTCGGGCGTCCCAGCCCGACAGGACGGGCGAGGACGCCCGTCTCTCCATTGAAAGCTATGCAATTTCCTTCGGAATACGGCGCGAGGGTACAGCGGGTCTCTCGACTCTACTCTTTCGCGCCGGCGCGAAAGAGTCCGCGCTCGAGATGACAAAGCGCTTAAATTTCAACCCAACTCTGTCATCTCAACCGAGTAAGTTGAGCCGCGAAGTGGCTCAACTGAGGAGTGGAGAGACCTGCTTTTCGGCTTGATAACGGTCCGCCTCAGCCGAGCGAAGCTCGAGATTCAGGCCCCTACAGACGATCATTTATTGGACGGAATTTCTGATTGTTGCAAGAAAGCAGCCCAACTGCTTAAGCAAACAGCTTGCGGTGCGCCGCCGATACACCTAACAGCAAAAGCAGTTCAGCTCCCAGCATCAGCCATGAGGAGGGCTCGGGAACCGTGGCAGCGTTCACTTTCACATCGAAGGCCTCAAGTGTCTCGCTACCTTCGTTTGAAAAACCGAGTCCGTTGTCAATGAGAACCGGCCCCACGGCATTCTGGTTATTGTAGGCCCACCCATCGAATGTGTCCGCAGCCCCTGGGGTGATAACTAGGAAGTAATCATGTCCGGCGACTAATGATCCCGAACTCGGAGTCAACGTAGCAAGACCTGTGCTAGTCGTTCCAGCCACGGTCCCTGAGAAGAGCAGCGATCCCAAGCCTCCGCTCACATCTGTGTAGACGCTGACTACAGCGCTGTTAGTGCCTAAGACGTATCCCAACGCGACGTTTATTTGGGAAAGCACGCCCCCTACCTCGGCAGTGAATCCGTCCGCCGTGCTCTGATAATGACCGCACCCACTGCTTAGGCCACAAATAGCGAAGCCGTCCATAGTGTCGTAGCTACCGCCAGCCCCAAGGTCGGTGAAGGCAGTGCTGTCGGCCAGCGACGGAATGGCCAAAACGGCTGTGAGTGCGAATAATGACAAAATCACGGTGGCAGAATTCCTCATAAAGTAATCCTCTTCTTAAAATGGAGAAAGGGTACGCGGGGGGGGGGGCAGGCTGTCAATGGGAAATTGCGTACTAACCCAATTGGATGGCCTCCGCGCAGGCGACTAGCCAAAGGGTGGTCATCTAGCCAGCGTGTCGGCTGATGGGAATTAGCGACAATCCTTCTACCGCCTCAAAGTGTTTCCGATTGCGCGTTAAAAGGGGAAGACCGTTCGCAAGGGCGATACCGGCAATCAGGCTGTCTGCCATGCCCATGGAAAATCCCTTTTGCGCTGACTGCTGACGCACAACAGCCGCCCGCGAGGCAGCATCCCGGTCCAGCGGAAGAACAGGAACGGCTGCAACGAGCCGACGAATGTTATTCCCTCGCTTCCCCTCCCGCGCCCCGCTCAAAAGTTCGAAGCAGCTCACGGCGCTGGTCTGCAACTGGTCGGACTGCACATATTCCATGACTTGATCTGCCATCGGCTGAGATCCCGATAGAAAATCAATGAGCACGTCGGTATCGGCGAGAATCACCGCCAGTTCTCCCGAACGGCCCGAGTGGAGCTTCGAAGATTTCTTGCTTCTTGGGCGGGAAGAGTCCCGGCAACTGAGAGCAATTCTTTCCTGCGAAGAGAACGCGAGCGTTCCTCGTCCAGGAAAGAATCAATTGCCTCCGCCAAAACTGAGGAAAAACCCTTCTCTCCGCGTCGCGCCGCCAGTGAAAGCAGGGCGCTGCGATGCTCCGGCTTCATTTCCACGGTGGTTCGCATAAGGGATTATATCACGACATGCATGTGCATGCAATCAAGTCAAGTCAACGTCGGCTGCAAGGTTCTTTTCAATTGCCCACATGCAGCAAAGATGTCACGTCCTCGAGGACGGCGAATAAATGCGGGGACTCCGGCTGCGGTCAATATTGCCTGAAAACCCAACACGCGCTCGTGGCTCGGCGTGGCAAAATCAATTCCCGGGCCGGGATTCAGGGCGATCAGGTTTACTTTAGCGCGGATCCCGCGAATCAACTCCACAACCTCGCGCGCGTTTTCTTCCGAATCGTTTACCTCATTCAGCAGCACGTATTCGAAGGTAAGCTTTTCGCGCGGACGCAGCGGAAAATCTCTGGCCGCTGCAATCAGTTTTTCGATATTCCATTTGCGGTTAATCGGCATCAGCCGCGTCCGCAAGTCATCGTTGGAAGCGTTCAGCGAAATAGCCAGTTTGGGCCGCACGGCTTCCCCTCCAAGAGCGTAAATCCCGGGAACAATCCCAGCAGTCGAGACCGTCATTCGCGATTCCGGAATCCCGACACCTTCCTGCAAAAGCGCCACGGCCTTAATGAAGTTGTCGTAGTTCAGAAACGGCTCGCCCATCCCCATAAACACCAGGTTTACCCGATCGTTTGGTGGCGAAACACATTGGTCATTGAGCACCGCGCATACCTGTCCCACAATTTCGCCGGCGGTAAGATTGCGTTTGATGCCTAGCAGCGCGGTCATGCAAAACTGGCATGCCACTGCACAACCGGCCTGGCTGGAAACGCAAATTGTCGCCCTGTCAACGCGCGGGCCAGGTCCATCCCCCCTCTGGCCTGCATCCGTGCCGTCTCCAGTCTCGCCGTCATCCCCTTCCGGCATCCAGACGGTTTCGACGGTCTGTCCGTCGCCGAGGGAGATCAGATACCGGACGGTTCCGTCATGCGAAACGAATTTCTTTTCGATGGCCGGCAATCCAATCGAAACCCCGGACCCACGTAAAGTTGATCGCAGCGTTGATGGAAGTGTCGTGATTGATTCCACGGAATCGTGACGTTGGCGGTAAACGGCGTCGAAAAGTTGACGGCCGCGGAAAGCCGGCTGGCCCCATCCATCGCTAAGGTCGCAAAGCTCCTGTAGGGTCAAACCCAAAAGTACGGTCTGTTCACTCTCACTCATGCATCTAATAAGCGTAATCAGGGGATTTTGATCGGCTGATTGCAAGTAAAACCATCATTATCCTATGTAATCTACTAAAAACAAAATACTTAGATAGGTATTAACGAACACTCCGGCACTGTGTAACAATAGAATTCGGTATGCGGGCTTTTGGCTTCTTCTGCCAAAGCCTTCCGGTGAAAATTCATGGTTGAAGAGGTCCGAAAAATACACCGCGAGGTCCTGCCCAACGGCCTCTCCATCATCACCGAGGAGATGGAGCACATCCGCTCCGTCTCAATCGGAATATGGATCAAGACCGGCTCGCGGGATGAAGACTTGCAATGGAATGGCATATCCCATTTCGTGGAGCACATGGTCTTCAAAGGCACCAAGCACCGTACCGCAGAAGACATCGCGCGCCAGGTGGACTCCATTGGCGGCAATATGGACGCCTTCACAGCCAAGGAATGTATCAGTTTCAATGTAAAGGTGCTCGACGAGCATCTGCCCATTGCCATGGATGTCCTGAGCGATCTGGTTCTAAATCCTGTCTTTGATGCCAATGACATTGGTCGCGAACGTGGCGTGATTCTGGAAGAAATCAAGATGGACGAAGACAGCCCGGATTACCTCGTCCATGAGATTTTCACCCAGAATTTCTGGAAAGACCATCCTCTGGGCAAGCCTATCCTTGGCACCAAGGATACCGTCAGGAAGTTTGAGCGCGACCCGGTAATGGATTTCTACGGACAACGCTTCGCTCCCGGCAATCTAATCATCTGCGCCGCAGGACACTTGAAGCACCAGCATTTCGTGGATCTGGTCGCCCAGCACTTTGAGCAGATGAAGCCCTTGAAGAATGGCTTTCACAGCCCTCAGCCGAAGATTGTTCCGCGAATCATCATGCGAAACAAAAAGGCTTTGGAGCAGGTGCAGATTTGCGTGGGCGTACCCTCGCATCCCATCACCCACGAACGGCGCCACGCCTCTTACATCTTGAACACATTGCTTGGCGGAGGGATGAGCTCTCGCCTCTTCCAGAACATACGGGAGCGGCAAGGTTTGGCCTACGCCATTTATAGCGATCTGACTCCCTATCGCGATACCGGTTGCCTCTCGGTGTACGCCGGCTCGTCCCGCGAGTCTGCACCGAAAGTGGTGCAGTCCATTGTTTCGGAGTTTCGCAAGCTGAAGGTTGAGGAAGTGCCTGCTGATGAGCTCCGGCGCGCAAAAGACCAGTTGAAGGGTAGCCTCATGCTCTCCCTTGAATCCTCGACGGCCCGGATGTCGAATCTTGCGCGTCAGGAAATGTATTTTGATCATTTTTACGGTTTGGATGAGCTGATAGAGAAAATTGAAACCGTTACGTCGGAAGAATTGAAAGAATTGGCAAATCAGTTTTTCCAGACCGATTCGATTGCCGTAACCGTCCTCGGTAACTTGAATGGATTAACGCTTACCCGGGAACAACTGGCCTGCTAGCTGCAAGAACGCGTGGAGCAGCCACACTCTATCTCCAGGGGACCACGTAGGGACAGCCAGCCGCCCTCGGCTGTCCAGGCCGGGCGCAAGCCCGGCGGCAAGGGGGCTCCGCTCCGCTTGACAAAAGGGGACATCCGTCGTTACGCAAGTTTTTCTGGCATTTCCGTCAATTTCAGGGCATACTATCCAGCAGGCCCGATCCCCCGTGGCCGGGGAGCTCCAACATGCCAGTGCTGGAACGTAAGGTCGAAGCCGAAGTAACTAATCCTACGCCAGAAGATTTACAGCCCAAACAACGACGGCGAATGCTTATTGCGCTCGCGCTCGTATTGGCGTCGCTAATCATCGTAGCCGCCAAGAACTGGACGTTCTGGTCACAGTATCTCTTTCCACCCGACACGGCCTCGCAGGCCGACGCGTCCGATGACAGCTCGGCGGAAATTACGACCGAAGCAGTGCCCAAAGTTCCGCAAACCCTCCCACCAAGTTCTCACAGAACCAAAGCCAAGTCGCGCAAGCAAACAGCGACTGCGACTGCGAAGGCAGATGCCGCGTCGGGGCCTGTTGTCACGACCAGCCGGGCGGTTCTGCCTCCGCTTCAGGTGGAGGTGGTTGCCGGAGATCATCATCAAACCGTGCACTCGGGAAGCAATTCAGTAAAGGTTGATATGCAGGAGGGGACGCCGGCGATCTCCGCGCCCGCAGCGGTTGCCAACGGGAACGCGCGTCAAGCGACCATTGTTGCGGCTGACCGGGTGAAAATCTCGCCCAGTGCGGCGGAAGTCATTTCCCATCCGGTTCGGCCGAATTATCCGCTGCTGGCCCGGCAGATGAAGGTGGAAGGCGCGGTGGTTCTGCAAGCTCTGATCGGCAAGGAAGGTACCATTCAAGACTTGCGCGTGATCAGCGGACCCGAGATTCTGTCCGCAGCGGCCCGGCAGGCAGTATTGCAATGGCATTTCAAGCCCTACCTTCAGGACGGGCAGGCGGTCGAAACTCAAGCCCGGATCACTGTAAACTTCACAATTTCGACTAACTGAGCGCTTCTGCCTGCTGGCTGAAACCTGATGCCTGCCGCTGGGAATGACAGCTTCAAGAGCGCAATCCAACAGGCTTGTGATTCCGGAATGGATTCTATCCGTAAGGCAGCGGAAGCCCCATGCGCTTATTCGTCGCCCTCGATATTGCTAATGATATCCGCGCACGCATTCAGCGCTTCGTGGAAGGAGTATCCGGATTTGCCCCCGATGCACGCTGGGTCCGCCCCGAGACGCTGCACGTCACATTGAAATTTATCGGCGAGAAGCCGGATGATTCAGTCGAACCGATCAAGGCGGCTTTGTCGTCTGCCCGTTCTCAGCCTATAGAAGTCGGTTTTCGCGGATGCGGATTTTTTCCTAATCCGAAGCTGCCTCGCATCTTTTGGGTTGGCATTGAATCCGGCCCGAAACTGGCTTCACTCGCCGCCGCAATTGACGGGACATTGCTCCCGCTAGGCGTTCTCAAAGAAACTCACCCCTTCAATCCCCATATCACGCTGGCACGGGCTGGCCGAAGCACTCGACCAAAACTACGCCAGAGAGACGATCGCAGAAAGGAACTTCATTCAAATGGCCCTTTCGATCATCTTCAGGGGAAATTGACGGCACTTCCGGTTCCCGAATTTGGTACCATGACGGCCCGCGAGTTCTTTCTATACGAGAGCAAGCTCTTCGCGGACGGATCCCGCTATTTCAAGATCGCGCGTTTCGGATTGCAATGATCGAATTGCGATGAACAAATTGCGATGAACCAGCCCGATTTTCGGCGTCTTAAACTAAACTTGTGCCGGCAATGTTCACGACCATCGTCATTGGATATTTTCTAGGGTCCATTCCATTCGGATTCATACTGGTCCGCATATTTCGCGGCGAAGATATTCGCCGGGCCGGGAGTGGAAACATCGGCGCTACCAACGTCGCACGGTCATCTCCCTGGCTGGGCCTATTTACCCTGATTCTGGATGCGCTGAAAGGATTCGCAGCCGTGATGCTGGTTCAATTGCTGTTTCCGGGAAGGCCTGCGCTGGCCGCCACTGCCGCCTTATTTGCCATCGTCGGCCATATGTTTCCGATCTGGCTGCGGTTTCGCGGGGGCAAAGGAGTAGCAACCGGATTGGGTTCATTTGCCCTCCTCGCGCCCAAATCGGTTTTGCTGGCGATAACGATATTCGCGATTTTGGTTCTTGTTTTCCGCTACATCTCCCTCGGCTCAATCATCGCAGTATTGCTATTTCCGCTGTTGGCTTTGCGATTTGACCGGCACCTCAACAGGCCCTCAATCGCAGCGATGGCCGCCGCTTCCCTTCTCATTGTCGCCAGGCACCACGCGAACATTCGACGTTTGATCGCGGGGACTGAGCCTCGCTTCCGGTGGAAACGGGGATGAGCAAAATCGCCATTATCGGGGCCGGGGCCTGGGGAACGGGACTCTCCATCATCCTCGGACGGCAGGGTTCGCACCGGATTCAACTATGGGCTCACGAAAAAGAAGTTTGCGACTCCATTTCTGCCACGCGAGTCAATCAACCATTCCTTCCGGCCCAGGTGATTCCAGAATGCGTCGCTGCGACCAATAGCCTTCAGTCAGCTTTGCAAGAAGCTGAGATTGTTATCAGCGTTATGCCATCTCAACACTGCCGCTCGCTGTTTACGGCAATGCAGCCTCATCTGCATTCCGGCATGTTGTTTGTCACCGCCACCAAAGGCTTGGAATCGGGCAGCTTTCTGCGGATGACCGAGGTCATCCGCAACGTGGTCAATTCGGCTGGCGGTTTTCTTCCACGCGTTGGAGCACTTAGCGGCCCTTCTTTTGCCATGGAGGCTGCCCGTGGAGATCCCACCGCCTTGAGTATTGCGTCCAGCGACGGCGAGCTTTCGCGAATCGTGCAAAGGGAATTCAGCAACGCTCGATTTCGCTTATATACCAACGATGACGTTACCGGCGTGGAACTGTGCGGCGCCTTGAAGAACATTGTCGCAATGGCGTCCGGCGCCTGTAGCGGGCTTGGCTTTGGACATAACTCCGTTGCGGCGCTGATTACCCGTGGACTCGCCGAAATTCGCCGCCTGGTCGTCGCGTGCGGCGGGCGATCAGAAACCGTGTCCGGGCTAGCCGGCCTCGGCGACCTTGTGCTTACCTGCACCGGAGAGCTTTCGCGTAATCGTAGCGTCGGGTTGGAGTTGGGTCGCGGGCGGAAGCTGGCCGACATCATTACCTCAATGCACGGCATGGTCGCAGAAGGCATCTCCACGACCGAAGCGGCCATGGGCCTGGCGCGGATTCACGGAGTCGAGATGCCCATCACCAGCCAGATTGACGCGGTCCTGCATCAGGGAAAGTCACCCACTGAGGCCATGAACGAGCTCATGACTCGATCCGTCAAGAGCGAGGCCTGAATCACAACACTGTCACTGGCCGTCTGCGGGCGATTTTTCAGTTCTGATCGGTACTTTCGTAATCGTTTGTTTCCCCCATCCGCATCCTCACCCCCAGGTTTGCCAGTAAGATTTGTAAAACGCCACCGGTCGCGTGGCGGTACAGCGGGCCACTTTGCGCGTAAGGTACCTTCCAACTCGGATTCCCATCCTCTACGTCATCCTGGGCGTTCTTACGCTCATCAGCGTTGTGCCGGTATATTTTTACTCGGTCCAGATGGAAGACATCAATCGGGACCGCCTGATCACGAATGAACGGCTCCTGCAAAACACCGTCACCAGGTCGCTGGCCGACGATATTTCCCAACACCAGGAATCGTTGCGAATGATGCTGGCTAACTTGTCCTCAGCGCTCCAGGTAACGAGCGGCGGAGATCTTACAGGCGACCATGTCGAAGCTCCCGAACTGCGCGCCCTGCTGGAAAACTTTGTCTCGTCCTCTGACGACCTCGCTTATGCCACTCTCTTGAATTCAGATGCGAAGGGTATATCGGCGGGACGAATCGCCCCCGATGCTTTTCTGCAAAAGGAACTTGAGCGTGCCTTCATTGCCTCCCGGGATGGGCGAGCTTATAACGGCCAGGCCCTGGTAGTCGGCACCGGAAAGTCTGCCCGTACGGTAATGCTCGTCAGCGCTCCCGTGACCTATGGGGGACGCTTTCTCGGAATGATTGCCTCGGTTGTGGATTTGCAATTCCTGATTCGCCGCCTGCAGGAGATCAATCGCGGCGGCCTAACCCCTTACGTGGTTGACAGTCAGGGACGGCTGGTCGCAGGAGCAACGTCCGGCTACGCCACCGGACAGGACATGAGCAGTCTGGAAATCGTCCACAATTTTGTTGATCAGGGCAGCAAGGCGCAAATGGTCGCTGCCACTCGCGAATTCTCGATTGGCGACAAGCGGGTAAGAATGCTGGGAACGTACAGCCCCGTCTCAAATCTGGATTGGGCGGTGGTGGTCCAAAAACCGCGGGACGAAGCCTATCGCGGCGTTTACGAGATGCAGCGTACCGGCAGGTTGTTAGCCATAATGGCGGTCGCGCTGAGTATCGGAGTAAGCACTATTGCCGCCCGTCGGATCACAAACCCCCTGGAAATTTTAACGGAATCCAGCCGCGCAATCGCTCGCGGCGATTTCAGCCAGCGAGTTCAACTCAAGAGCCGAACGGAAATCGGTGAATTGGCAGATACCTTCAATACCATGTCGGAGGAGCTCGAGCGTTTTGTGCTCGACTTGAAACGCGCCGCCAACGAAAACCTCGAACTCTTCATGGGGTCAATCCAAATGCTGGCCGGCGCGGTGGACGAGAAAGATCCGTACACTCGCGGACATTCCGACCGCGTGACCCGTTACTCCGTTCTCATCGCGAAGGAGATGGGACAGAACGAAGACTTTATCGAGATTGTTCGGGTCTCAGCCCAGTTGCACGACGTAGGAAAAATTGGAATCGAAGATCGCATCCTCAAGAAACCTGGGGCGCTTACTCCGGAAGAATTCGACATCATGAAGACCCACACCACAAAGGGCGCCAACATCCTTCGTCCGGTGGCCCAGCTCAAGGACATGATTCCAGGCATTGAATTGCACCACGAATCACTCGATGGCCGTGGCTATCCCCGCGCCTTAAAGGGCGACGCAATTCCATTACTGCCGCGAATCATAGCTGTGGCGGACACTTTCGACGCCCTTACTACAAATCGTCCCTACCAGCAGGCTCATGAACCGCACGAGGCATTGAGAATCATCCATTCGCTGTCTGGCAAACGCCTGGATCCGATAGCGGTGATCGCCCTAGACGCAATCTACACACGGGGCGAGATTCGCGTAGAGCGAAAACCGCTGGTTGCAAATGTCGCATCCGCGGCTGCGTCTGCCGCCGCACCTCCCGCAGACAAACTCGCTTTAGCTCAGGCAACACGCACGTAGGAAAGAGAGTCTTTCTCCGGACTGTTCGCCTAATTCCCGGTAGTGGGCACTACGCAATCCCTTTCAGATTCGGCGATGCCACCCATGTGGCCATATAATTACTGCTCAACAGTCCCTGCGTACCGTCCTTTTTATGATTCAAACTCTTTTTGGAAGTACCGAGCCGAAGCCTGGACTATTTGACCGCATGAAAGAAGCGGTCACTCGCACGCGCGAGAATTTGAGCGAACGCATCGAGGACGCGGTTTCTTTTAACAAGGAGATTGACCGCCGAACCCTGGATGACCTGGAAGGCATCCTGCTGGGCGCGGACCTGGGAAGCGGAACCACGCAAGAGGTTCTGGCAAAACTGCGCGAAAAAGCAGACCGCAAGCAGATTAAGAACGTGGACGAACTCAAGCGTCTTCTGAAGGAAGAACTGCTCGCGATTATCAATGCGGCGAACACACAGCCCGTGGCAAAAGTGGATGGTACGCCCGAAGTTATATTGGTTGTGGGAGTCAACGGCACCGGCAAAACAACAACCATTGGAAAGCTGGCGCAAGTCCTCCGCGCCGACGGAAAGACCGTTCTGCTTTGTGCTGCGGATACTTTTCGCGCGGCAGCCATAGAGCAACTCGCGGTCTGGGGTGACCGCACCGGGACTGAGGTGATACGGACCAGGGCCGGCGGCGACCCGGCAGCGGTGCTTTTCGACGCCCTGCAAGCTGCTTCTGCCAGACACACTGATTATGTCATCGTGGACACCGCGGGCCGTCTGCACACCAAGGCCAACCTGATGGCAGAACTCGAGAAAATGCGCCGCACGGCGAAGCGAATCATCCCCGGCGCCCCGCACGAGACGCTGCTGGTGATGGACGCTACTACCGGGCAAAACGGTTTGCAGCAGGCTCGGTTGTTTACGCAATCGGCCGGAGTCACAGGGATTGTGCTGACGAAGCTCGACGGCACTGCGAAGGGTGGCGTGGTGGTGGCGATCTGCCGCGAGCTTGGCCTTCCCGTTCGTTACGTTGGGGTCGGCGAAAAGGCCGGCGATCTGTTGCGTTTTAATGCCGCGGATTTTGTGGAATCGCTGTTTAATTGATCGGCACGAGCTTTACACTCATCGCTTTGAAATCTGAATGTCCTACCATAATACTGGCGCACATTTTGTCCGCCGCGCGCTTGACCTCGCGCGGAAGGGCATTGGGTTAACATCCCCGAATCCAAATGTTGGCGCGGTCGTAGTAGACGGCAACGGCCAGATCGTGGGAGAAGGGTTCCACACCCACGATGGAGTGCGTCACGCTGAAATCATCGCGTTGGAACAGGCCGCGGAACGAGCACGCGGCGCTGCTTTGTACATCAATCTTGAGCCGTGCTCGCATCAGGGCAGAACCGGTCCATGCGCGGAGGCGATTGTCAAAGCCGGGATTCGCCGCGTCGTTGCTTCAATGCAAGATCCAAATCCCGAGGTTAGTGGCAAGGGTTTCGACCTTCTTCGCGCTGCCGGCGTAACCGTTGAGACGGGGATACTGGAAGCCGAAGCGCGATTGTTGAATGAATGCTTCGCCAAATACATTCGACATCACATCCCGCTGGTCACGCTGAAGGCAGCCATGACCCTCGACGGCAAGATCGCTCCTCCCCCGCGAACGCCGAATAAAACTGCACCACCCGGCATTGCCGCCACATCCGACAACTGGATTACCGGAGAGGCGGCGCGGGCCCATGGCCAACAATTGCGCCATCAGAACGATGCGATCCTTGTCGGAGTCGGAACTGTTATTGCAGACGATCCTCTGTTGACCGATCGAACCGGTCAACCACGTCGCCGCCCATTATTGCGAGTGATCCTCGATTCCCGGCTCCGCTTGCCGCTGGAAGCGCGAGTGGTCCAGACGGCTCAAGATGACGTCATTGTTCTGTGTTTTTTTGCCGAAGAGAAAAAAAAGAAGAAATTGCGAAAGCTTGGGGTCCGCGTGGAGCAAATCCCCGTGGGCACACGCGATGGAAGGCCGGACATCCCGGGCATCTTGAACTTCTTGGGCCAGCTGGAAATCACCGGCGTTTTAATCGAGGGAGGCGCGCAAGTAAATTGGGCGGCACTCGCATCGCATATGGTTGACAAAGTTTTTTTTTATTACGCGCCAAAGATACTCGCCGGCACGGCGTCAATTCCATTTGCCGCCGGCTCCGGATTTCGCAGTCTACGGGAGGCTCCTTGCGTGAAGTCTTTGTCATTGCATCGCCTCGGAGAAGATTTTGCCGTGGAAGGTTATCTGCGTGATCCTTACTCGGACTGACTCCTAAACCTGCACCATCGTGATCAGCTCACTCGTGTGCTAATTTGGAGTTCCTTTGTGTACCTTTGTGCCCTTCGTGGTTAAATTAGAATGCCATATCAGTGCGCTGAAATCCGGCGGAGGAAGCATTGTTCACGGGAATCATTGAGGAAGTTGGAGTGGTTAAGAAGATTGCGCAACAAAAGAAAAATCGCCGGCTGACGGTCGCCTCTTCGCGATCAGCCACGCAACTGAAAAAAGGCGACAGCATAGCTGTCAGCGGCGTTTGTCTCACAGCCGTTGAACTTACAAAAACATCCTTCAGCGCCGATCTCGCCCAGGAAACCTGGCGCCGCACATCATTTTCTAGAATGAAGTCGGGATCCGCGGTAAACCTCGAGCTTCCGTTGCGCGCCGATGGACGTTTTGGAGGCCACATCCTGCAAGGCCATGTGGACGGAGTCGGGACATTTCTCGCGCTGGATAAGATCGCGGATGCGGATGATTACTGGCTGTCCATCAAAATCCCCGACGATCTGGCGCGCTACGTAGTCTTGAAAGGCTCGATCGGCATAGAAGGAATCAGCCTTACCGTGGCCAAAATCGAACGTGGAAGGGTTTCCGCCGCAATCATTCCACACACCGTCGAGATGACCAACCTGAAATCTCTGAAGCCCGGCGACCCGGTAAACCTCGAAACCGACATCATCGCAAAGTACGTGGAGAACATGACCAGGCCGCGACCGTCAAGCAACACCGTCACCCTCGAGAAATTAGTGCGACAGGGATTTTGAAAAAAATAAGCCGGCAGTTCATGCTTCTGCTGGGCCTTGTGTCTTGAATCGCTCTCGAGTTGCCCGCCAACCAGTTCGCGGAAGCCCTAACTTCAATATTGCCGACAATACGCTAACCATCAGAAACCTAATGATGGAGCGTTATTGCGAGCCGCGCGAGCGGCATATAATACATGCCTCGATGTCCACGAAACCGAATACGTTGGCTTTTTTCCTCCTGGTTCCGCTCCTCACAACCTGCATCGCGGCCCAAACTCCTGATGCTTCCGAGTCGTCAAACTATGGCATCGCCACTTTCTCCGACATCATGGTTCCTATGCGCGATGGTGTGCGCCTCGCAACGAATGTATATCGTCCAGCGGAGAACGGGAAGGTTGTGGTGGGCAAGTTTCCGGTGATCCTGGAGCGCACCCCCTACGGGAAAGACAACGATGTCTATTATGCCAACCACTGGGTCAAGCAGGGGTATGTTGTCATACTCCAGGACGTACGCGGTCGATTCAACTCAGAAGGTAGCTGGCGATTTTTTCGCGACGATATTAAGGACGGCTACGACACTGCCCAGTGGA
This sequence comes from Terriglobales bacterium, assembly GCA_050746185.1. Lineage (GTDB taxonomy): Bacteria > Acidobacteriota > Terriglobia > Terriglobales > Acidobacteriaceae > PALSA-188. The sequence goes on from JBOGLA010000037.1 coordinate 144,071, forward strand.
TTGGCTCCCAACCCTGGTCCAATTGCGCCATTGGGACCGTAGGAGGATCCTATCCCGGCGGAACACAGCATGCACTTGCTCTGTCGAACGCGCCCTGCCTGAAAGCGATGATTCCAGCCTATGCGACTTCCGACCCAGGACGCGTCGGGTTGCGCCATAACGGAGCCTTTGAACTGCGATATATGAACTGGATTTTTAACCTCTTCGAGCCAGAAGGTGATCGTGACGGAGCAAGGAATAAAGAGGTCATGGCGAAGCTTGGAGAGCAGGTGCGCGAATATGTAAAAGGTTTGCCGCTGCGTCCTAACACAACACCGCTTCGCCTCGTCCCCAGCTATGAGCATTGGCTCATCGAGGCCATGTCTCATGGCGACAATGACACATATTGGAAAGACGTCGGCATAGACGTGGTCGATCACGTTGCTGAATACAAGGACATCCCCGTCTACCATCTCACCGGCTGGTTCGACTCCAACTTGCAGGGCACGAGCTTGAATTACATCGCACTGAGCCAGGCGAAACACAATCAGAGGCTGATCATCGGACCGTGGTGGCATGGCGGAGCAAGGCATACAACCGCGGGGGAAGCTGAGTTTGGCCCCTCGGCCAGTATCAACCCTGACCAGCTCACTTCGCGTTGGTTCGACCACTGGCTTAAGGGTATCGACAATGCGGTTGATCGTGAGGCCCCTGTCCGCATCTTTATCATGGGCGGAGGTGATGGACACAAGACCGCCGACGGGCACATCTTCGTTGGGGGCCAGTGGCGCGATGAGTCGGAGTGGCCGCTCAAACGCGCCATACAGACTTCATACTACTTGCACTCGAATGGAGTGCTCTCCATCGAAAAGCCTTCGAACGAACCTTCCAACAGCTACGAGTTCAACCCAACCCATCCTGTTCCGACCATCGGAGGCAATATTGCAGCACATTATGGCCCGCCGTCGCACCACAACACTATCGAGCGTCCAGGTGATTCAGGAAACCTGATGGAACAAGGACCTTACGACCAACGCTGCCGCGCCGAACTCTGGAACTGCGACGACACGCGCCCGCTGTCCGCCAGAAACGATGTGCTCGTTTTCGAGACTGAGCCTCTGAAGGAAGATATCGAAGTCACAGGGCCCCTATTGATGAAGCTCTGGGCATCGTCGACCGCGCCCGACACCGATTTCACTGCCAAATTGGTAGACGTTTATCCACCAAGCAAGGACTTTCCTGCGGGATTCGACCTCGGTGTTCAGGACGGGATCATTCGCGCACGATACCGCAATTCACTGGAGCACGCAGAACTCATGAAGCCTGGAGACGTCTATCAAATTTCTATGGACATGTATCCTACCGCAATGATCTTCAAGAAAGGTCACCGCATCCGCCTCGACGTCTCCAGTAGCAATTTCCCGCGTTTTGATGTCAATCCGAACACAGGGGAGCCGCTAAACAACAACCGCCGGTGGATGATCGCGGTGAATACGATTTACCACGATGACCAGCACCCCTCACACATCGTACTCCCCATCATACCCGCACTATGACACCCCGGATCACGACCAACCCGTAAGTTGACTCTGACAGCTCGCCCGCTTCACACAGCACCCTTTTGTAAGGCCAAGTCTCAGCGATCACAACTTACGCGTCTAGTTTCAACTCATCCAGTTCCAGAAACTCTCTTACGATAGGCTCGTCGCACTTTTCCATTTCGGCATAAGTCCCAAAAAACAGCACTTTCGCTTCATGAAGAAATACGATTCGATTCGCCAGCTTCTCCGCCAGGCGCATATCGTGAGTCACCACCACGCTGGTTAGGCGCAACTGAGTCTTCAGCCGCTTAATCAGATCTCCCAAAAGCTGCGCCATCAGTGGATCAACCATCGTAGTCGGCTCGTCATAAAGAATGCATTCCGGCTGCGCCGCCAGCGCGCGCGCAATTGCCACCGATCGCTTCATTCCCGTGGATAAATCGGACGGAAGCAATTCACCCATATCCTTGACTCCAACCATCTCCAACAGCCCGTCCACAATTTGAAAAATCTGCTCTTCGGTCACGCCCTTTCTCTCCCTGAGGGGGAACGCAATGTTTTCCCGGATCGTGAGCGAATCAAACAGCGCTCCATTTTGGAAAACCATTGTCACTTTCTTTCTTATTTGTTCCATTTCAAGTTCGTTAAAGTCGGTGATGTCCTGCTGGTCCACGATAATCCGGCCCGAGTCCGGCTTCAGAAACCCCATAATGTTTTGCAGCGTGACCGACTTGCCCACACCGCTGCGGCCCAGTATGCACACCGTCTCTCCCGGCAGCACCTCGAAGCTTACGTCCTCAAGGACGTTATGATCTCCAAAGGATTTCGACACATCCTTGAAGGCGATGTACGGGCTGGGCGTTTGTTCGGGGACGGTCATCTGTTTTGTTTTGCTGACTCTGCTAACTACAAGCCTTCATTTTCTGATTTCCTGGAGCGATTCGTTGGCCTGCTCCCACTCTTCCGGAGTATTCAAATTTCGGAACATGTCCGGGTTAAATCCCAGGCGCGCGATTTCCTCTTCACTGATTACCCGGACGTTAGCAAACAGCGCATCAATTCGGTTCTGCTCGCGAATCAACGCCTCTTCGCACACCGCTGCAAACTCACGCCGGTAAACCGCGCATACGGAATGATAATGCCCGCCGGTACGCGGCACCGTTGCCATCGCGCTGGATCTATGAGCCTCCTCGACGAGGAATTCGAGAAATCGCGTCTCAAGAAAAGGTGTGTCCACCGCAATCATGAGATTGAATTCAGCTTGTGAATGTATGAGGGCGGCATGAATGCCGCCCAATGGACCTCGACCGGGATAGATATCCTCCAACACCGATCCGTACGCGCCAAACTTCGCGGGATCGCCGACGATCCATACATTCTCTGTAACCGATCTCGCCACGCTCAATGCGCGATCTACAAGCATCTCATTTCCCAGCTTCAGAAACGCTTTATCTCGGCCCATGCGAGTGCTCTTGCCACCCGCCAGAACGAAAGCTGTTAAATCGTTCACGCGCTGATCATACATGGCCTGTGTGCCGGAGTTTCAATTTTGCACCCACACAGTTGCGCACGTTGCCATCTGTCGCTCAGGCAAATTTTGCGGTTGACGGAAGTTGTTGAAACTTCGAATTCATTCCCTCCAATACACAAAAGTAACCTACCCAAACCCCATGGCTACGTTAGATGATGATGGTCCGGCGTTTTCCCGGCCCGGGAACAAAACCATGGCTCAGAAATTACTGGACGCCCTCATGCTTCGCAGTTGCTCCCATGAATTTTCGTGGCCCCGCCGGGCACCAGATGGCCATTATTATCAGGTTTGCATGCTTTGCGCGGCCGAGTACCGATACGACTGGGAAACCATGCGCCGCACCGAACGCCTGGAACAGCAGGCCACCGAAGGCTCGGTCCCTCCGGTCAAGAGAAGCTACAAATCAACCTGGATGCCGCGGGCCCGCCGCCTGAAGTTCGTAGCTCCCCTGCGGTACCGAGTGCGGAATGTCGGAAATTGGGCCGACGGAACCATCGAAAACCTCAGTCAATCCGGAGTCTTTTTGCACGGCTCCTCCCAGTTGCCGGCGAACACGCTGGTGGAAATGATCTTCGAGATGCCGGAAGAAATTTCCGGGCAGAAAAATAGCAACGTACTGTGCCATGGCCGCGTGATTCGCAGCAGGCCGGCCGAGGACTGCCCCGATGTAGTTGAACTCGCAGTCACCATTCTCGACTACAAATTTATCCGCCACAATTAAAGCCGCAACTATTGTCTTGCTCGACCCTCCGGCCACGCTTGATGGCCTTCCTGATTGAAAAGGACGGGCGGCATGGTTATAGTGGCGGATAACGACGCTTAAATGCGCATCTAACAAGAAAGCAAAACTACAGGAGTGCCTCCAATGAAAAAGAGAACTTCCCTCTGCCTGAGCACGATTATGCTGATGGCAATTTTGGTCGCGACGGTCGCGTGCACCAAAGCGGCAAGCGATTCTCAGATTGCCAGTGACATCCAAAACAAATTGAATGCCGATTCCGGGCTTCAAGGGAAGCAACTCGGCGTGCAGGCGGCGAACGGAACCGTCACTCTTTCAGGATCGGTTGACAACGACGCCGAGCGCGACGCTGCGGCAAAGTATGCCTCTTCGGAACCTGGAGTCAAACAAGTTGTAAACAACCTGGAAGTTGCTCCGGCAGCCGCAGCGGCGCAACCGGCCCCGGAGCCCGCCCCAGAAGCGGCACCTCCGGTGGAAGAAAGCCCCAGAGCGTCAGCCTCTTCCCGGCGGCATCACAGACATTCCTCTGACATAAAAGAACCGGCGCCCAACCAGGACAACATGCCGATGGCATCGAACACTCCGCCGCCTATGAACAACGCCGAGGCTGCGCCGCCACCGCCCCCACCTCCTCCGCCACCGCCGCCGCCGCAAAGAGTCACCATTCCTTCCGGCACATCGCTTTCCGTGCGTTTGATTGATCCCATTAATTCGGAAACCGCCCAAGAGGGGCAAACTTTCAGGGCAAGCCTTAACTCGCCTTTGACCTCTGAAGGCGACGTCGCCGTGCCGGCAGGTTACGAGGTTGAAGGCCATATCGTGACCGCGCACAGCGCGGGCAAGTTCGCCGGACAATCGCTCCTGGTCCTGCAACTGGATCGCATTAAAGTCGGGGGCAAGCGCTACGACATACAAACGAACGAGTTCGAGCGGAAGGCATCGTCCCGCAGCAAGAATACCGCCGAGAAAGTCGGCGGCGGCGCAGTATTAGGCGCGATCATCGGAGGCTTGGCTGGCGGAGGTAAAGGCGCAGGCATCGGAGCCGCAGCCGGCGCCGGCTTGGGCGGTGGCGTGCAGGCGGCAACCAAGAGCAAGCAAATCAACCTGCCGTCGGAGACGGTGCTGAACTTCACCTTGCAAGCGCCGCTGACGGTGATCAAGACCACGGAGGGACCGAATTCCGGCCGCCCACGATTGGATTCGAACCCGAACCAATAGTTGGGCAGGAAAGGATCAAGAATCGAATCAATTCGAGCTCAAGAACCCACTAGTTCCCGGTCGCCGCTCGGTTCGTATTCAACGATATATCCTGCTACGGCACTGGCTGCCACCGTCAACGGACTTGCCAGATACATTTGTCCGGGGCCGCTACGTCCGGGAAAGTTGCGGTTCTGCGCGCTTATGACGACTTGATCCGGGCGCGTAGTTACTCCTGGTCCGGCATTGATGCAGGCGCCGCAACTGGGCTCGATCATGTGGGCGCCCGCTTTGTTAAAAATCTCGAGATAGCCCTGCCGAACGCAATAGTCTCGCGTCTCCTGCGAGCCGAACTGAATGTAGAACTGCACGGAATTCGCGATTCGTTTGCCACGTTTCAATGCGCTGGAGAGAACTCGGGCGTACATATCCATATCTTCGTTTTTGCCTGCGGTGCAGGTGCCGCCATAGGCGAGTTCGACAGCAACCGGCGCATTCATTTCGCGAATAAATTTGCCGTTCCCCGGATCGCCCGGCGTAGCCACCATCGGGGTGATCTCGGCGGCATCAATTTCGATTACGTGGGCGTAGTGGGCGTCAGGGTCGCTATACAGGCCCTCGATCATGGATTCCGCTTGAGTGCGATCCAGCTTGCGGCGGTCAACTAAAAAATCCACCGCTTTGGCGTCGGGAGCAACGATCCCGGTGAACCCGCCGATTTCTGCCGCCATATTGGTCATGGTGGCGCGTTCGTCCACGCTCAATTGCTCGATCGCTTCCCCGGAATACTCGATCACTTTCGCTAGGGCTTTACCGCTCTTGATGTACTCCATTCGCAACAGCGCGAGAATGAAATCTTTGGCCGTCACATTGGAATGTTTGCGCCCACGAATCATCACCTTTACCGATTCCGGAACGCGTACTCGGACATCTTTTGTGATCCAGGAATTGAAAACGTCGGTAGTCCCGATTCCAAATGCAACGCATCCGATCGCGCCGGAATGTGGAGTATGCGAATCTGACCCGACGATCAACTGCCCCGGAAGTGCGTAGCTTTCCAGCACCACAGAGTGGCAGATTCCCTCGGAACCCTTGCGATCCGTCAACTCGCCGTGCAGACGGATCCCTTGCTGTCTCGCGAACTCCTCTTGCTTCAGCTTGAGCTGAGTCGCCAGATCGAGCAATCCCATTTTGCGCTTCTGCTCGGACAGCACTTCATCGAGAAAAGTCAGATGGTCGCGAAAAAAAAGAATCGACGAAGCATCGTTGACCGGCGCGTCTCGCCCAACCAACTGATTGAAGAAAATTGCCGCCATGGGAGTGACGTACTCGTGGCTGAAGCGAAGATCGGTCCGGGCGAAGCCGGAGTCGCCAGGCTTTACGAAAACTGCCGAGCCTTGCTCGGCCGGGCGGACGGGCGCGTCCACGTTGGCTCTCCTCATGTGCCGGGCAAATATTTTCTCCGCGATGGTCATCGGACGGGCTTGAGGTTCGATCGGAGGCAAAAAGACCTTGCCTTGAAGCCGGGCAACGTTGAAGCTGAAAAGCCCGCCGTGCTCGATGATCTGGCGTGTGATGTCATCTTCTCCCAGGGTAAACTCGGAGAGCGGGATTTCTGAGCCGGCGCGAATCTTGTCAATCAACGAAAAGTTCGTGGAAGTGAGCACACCGAGGTTCTGGCAATTCTGTTTGTAAATACGCTCAATATTTTCCGCGATGACGATCTGAATCCCAGAGCATAACTCGGCGTAAGGAGATTGCTCGCGGCTGGAGCCCTTCCCGCGCCGCTTCCCGCTCACTGCAGCTACGAAGCCTCCGCGCTTAACATCGCCGCGACCGATGGGAGTTTCATTGCCGCACTTCAAACCGGTGTAGGGAAATTCTCCCAGCGTTTCATCGAAGAAAAAACAAATATGCGCGGGGGTAATTTCATCGGTCGAAATGTCGTCGCGAAGCTTAGGATTGTTGGCGGGATTCTTAGTGTCCCACGGCAAGTCTTCGCCCGCCAGTTGCCGCCTAATCAACGCTGGATCTTCAGTAAGGAACAAAATCCGACCGTGAAGACGAACCTGATCCGGGCGCCTCTCGATTTTTCGCTCGAGCAATGATGCGATCACAACAACATTATTGTAACGCCGTTCGCGGGGCGAGGATCAAACGACGGGAACCAACAAGGAATCTAATCTCCTCAGTGGTGCCCGTGAGTATGGTCATATTTCTCGCCCGCTGCAATCGCAACCGTCAGACGATTCTCTTTAGGCGCAAGCGGGCACGTAGCGTAGGGAGTCACGGCGCAAGGAGGACTGTGGGCGCGATTGAAGTCGAGCACGACGGTGCCGTTTACCACCGGATCAGTTTCTAGAAAACGACCGCCCGGATACGTATCCGTTTTGCTTGTCAGGTCGTTGAATACAAAAAATAAACCTTTGGATGGATCGCCGCCCAGATCGGTCAGAGTAACATTCTGGCCATTGAGTTTGAAACGTACTTCGCCGGTTACTGGAGTAGGCGTCACATCGCCTAATACGTTCGGCACGTCAACCGTTTTCTTTCCGTCGAACGGAACCCAGGTCGCTACGATCCGATAATTAAGATCGAGCGGAAAGAAAACCGGCCCTCGATAATTCTGCACCGCCGGGCTCTTGAGATCCTTCACGCGAATGCCGATGCGCTTGCCACGCTGGATTACATGCATCCGCAGGCTGCCCATCTCAAGCACGGTCGGATGTTCGGTTGCGTCGGATTTGAGTTCGGCGCCAGTTATCGGCTTGCCCGCGATGACGGCCTCTACTCCAGGAAGAATCCTCAGCTTCACCATGGAATCGTTCAGATCAAACGAGCCGGCACGAGCGGCAATGCGGCCTTGCGGAAGGACGACTTGATTTCCTGGATCGCTGCCGAACGTGTTCGTTCCGGGCTTTAGCCAGAACAATCCGGCCAAGGGAAGCCAATTCTCCTTCAGATCGTCCGAGAGTTCGGCCTTCCACTTTTGAAATGCGACGCGGTATGCAGCATCGGGTTCCGTGCTTGTGCCCGCGAACGCATGAGGCGCGGCCATACACAGCGAAACAAGGCACCCAATGACAACTCGTCGGGCTATCGTGAGGTTAAGCAATTTACTTCCTCTGAAGAGATAAATATTGTACTGCTTTGGAGAAATGCTCTCTGGCCGCTTTACAACGCAGCCCATTTACTTCTTTGCTTTGCCGAGCTGGCGAACGTAAGCCACGAGTTCATCAATCTGCGAGCTTGATAATTGGTCCGCGAACGTCGGCATCTTCCCTTCACCGCCGGTAATAATCTGCTTCAATTCCGCATCGCTTTTTCTCTGCACGGCCGCAGAGCGAAGATTCTTTGCCTTTAATTGTTTGCCCAACGTGGTTTTGCCAGTGGCGTCAAGCCCGTGGCACAGAATGCAGTGAGACTTGAAGATGTTTCCTCCAGCGTCGGCTTTTGGGTCGTTCCCGGCAAACGATGAAACCGTAAGAACAAAAGCAAAGAAGGAACTGCATGAAACCACCCTGCAAAAAAACAGAAAACGCGTCATAGACTTGGTCTTCCTCGGCCCGTCAATTCGGCCACGGTAATAAGATAAACCATGACTAGCTTCGGGCAGTCTAAGATTTCGGGTTATTCGCGATCAGGAGAATCGGTGGCGGATTGGCTGAACGGTCGCCGCCTCTGCCCGCAAATTCATTACAATAGGTGGAATGCCAACCTCGCCGCCTCTAACGAATCACAAACCCGCGATGGGGTACCGGGGCGGAGGTTTCGACCTTCCGCCGCATAATGATGGTGGCGGCGGCGACTCGGGAGGGTGGGGCGCACCCGACTATGACCACCGCCTGCGCCGTGCGCGGCTTGGCTTGCTGTGCGTCACCATCTCCATCTTCATGTTGTTCTCGGTTCTTACCACCGTCCTGATTATCAGGCATGGCACTTCCACCTTCGACGGGCGAAATGATTCCTACGTGCGCGAATGGATGAAAGTATCTCTGCCAACGGGCCTGTTGCTGATCAACACGGTGATCCTTCTTGCCAGCAGTCTCACGGTTGAAATCGCGCGGCGGCGCTTCGCTCGGGATGTAGCGTTGTCTCCTTTGCGATCCATCCCCGGAATTTCGGTGGGCAAAGAGCGGGGATTTTCCTGGCTGGCGGCTACCGCTTTACTCGGAATCGCATTTCTGTGCGGACAGGCAATGGCGTGGCGCGAGTTGCTGGCAAGGGGCTTTTATCTGTCGTCCGGCGCCAGCAGTTCTTTTGTCTATCTGCTGACGGCGGCACACGCGGTTCACCTCAGCGGGGGAATTCTGGTTTTGCTCTACGCGCTGGTGATTTCCTTCTTTCATCGGCCGGTAGAATTCAGGCACATTGTGGTGGACGTGACCGCGTGGTACTGGCACTTCATGCTGGTCCTGTGGATCTACATTTTCGCGCTGCTGGAATTAGTAAGTTAGTGGCCCGCTCCCTACCGGAGCCTTCCTAATTTATCCATTGGCCAGTATCCGAATACGGCTTTGCCATAGATGAAGGTCGCCGCCACGGGGCCGAAGTCGCGGCTGTCATTTGACAGGCTTCTATGATCTCCCAATACGTAGTAACAGCCGGGCGGCACAACGATTGTTTTGTAGGAGCGTTCGTCAACATAAGCGGGAGGAACGTAGTCTTCATCGAGGGCTCGTCCATTTACATAAACTTGTCCCGCGTCAATACGAATGCGATCTCCTGACAGTCCGATCACGCGTTTAATGAAACTCTTGGAAGGATCGCGCGGATAACGAAAAACTACGATATCTCCGCGCTGGATGGATTCGATATGGTAAACGAACTTGTTGACGAAGATGCGCTCCTGATCGTCCAGGCCCGGCATCATGCTGGTACCTTCGACTTTGACGGGCTGGTACAAAAAGATGATGATAAAAGCCGATATCGCGAGCGAGACAATCAGATCCCGCAGCCAAACGAAGATACCTGGTTTTGCGGAAACACGGCCGGGGGAAGCTGGGCCGGCCCCAGTGAGCTTTGGCTCCTCTGTCATTGGCTTTAATCTTATACTTGACGCCCCTTCGGCATACGCTGGCGATCTAAAATTCAGGTTACAATAGCAAAGCGGGTGAAGGCTATTCATGCGAAAACACGGTTTAGGCCTATTTTTTCTTTTTTTTGTAACCTTAACTCTATCCGCTCCCTGGGCCACGACACAGGAAGACGGTGTGCCCGCTTACAACGCCGCTCCCCCACCCAAGGGCACCAAGTTACCGCCGATACTTTCCGCAGATCAACTTTGGGGAGAGGATGCGCAATATCCTTATCAGACACATGCTTACGAGTTAGCAGCCAAGATTCCCATAATCCTTCACCAGCAGCCCTGCTACTGCTATTGCGACCGCATCGGCCACAATAGCCTTCACAGCTGCTTTGAAACAACCCACGGCGCCCGATGCTCGATATGTCTCAAAGAACTCTATTACTCCTACTTAATGCATCAAAAGGGCAAGTCGGCGGCGCAGATACGCAAGGGAATCATCGCGGGCGATTGGAAAGAGGTACGTCTGGCGACGGCGACGAACATCAGGTAGCTAAGAACGTAGGGATCTTAATTTTTGCTCGAAACTGGGACTTTTCCACAGTCCCGAATTGCAGCACCGGGAATTATGGGATTGAGAATCGGCTCAGAAGAGAATGTTACTTACAGCAGGACTTATGTCTTCATCTCCTAAACCAAAGAAAAGAGTGATGCTTACACCAAGAACAGGAAAGCTTTTGCAAATGGCTCAGAAGACTATCCCTAAACACTCGCGCACAGACGATCCGTCTTTTACACAGGCTGTGCAAAACTATGAGGCCGGCTTGCGCGCCATGCAGGAACACAAATTCGATAAAGCAAAGACGCATTTTCAGAAGGTAATGGCGGGCACGGCCAAAGACCTGGCAGACCGGGCGACCGTTCACCTGAATGCGTGCAATCAACAACTTGAGCGCACCACGAATCAATTCAAGAGCCCGGAAGAACATTACGACTACGCAGTTTCGTTACTTAACCTGGGCGATTACGTTGGCGCTCGCGAACATTTGGAAAACCTCTCCAGGCAGGTGCCGAAAGCCGACTATGTCGCGTACGGCTTGGCCGCCCTGAATTGTTTAACCGGGCACGGCGAAGAGGCATTAAAAAATCTGGGTCAGGCAATACGGCAGAATCCGGCACTCCGATTCCAAGCCCGCAACGATTCGGACTTCCAGAATCTGGTTGAAGATCCCCGCTTTACGGAGTTGTTGTATCCCGACCCTGGCGAAGAATTCCCATCCGCGGTGAATGACAGGATTATCTAGCCCTTGTCATGCGCGATCCTGAGCAGAAAGCAGAGCCGTCACTAGAAGATGGTTCCGGCCACGGAGCCGGGCTTAGGGTTGTAGCGATCGGCGGGGGCACGGGCCTTTCCACTCTGCTGCGCGGGTTAAAGCACTATGTGATTCCGAGCGGTGCGCCCGCTGCCACAGAACCACGCAGAATTGCTGAACTATCTGCGGTCGTTACGGTCAGTGATGACGGGGGATCCAGCGGCCGCTTGCGGAAAGAGTTCAATATGCTTCCCCCGGGCGACGTAAGGAATTGCATAGTCGCCCTGTCGGAGGATGAGACTCTCCTCTCCCGGCTGTTCCAGCATCGCTTCGAGAAGGGTCCCGGCCTCGAAGGACACAGCTTTGGAAATCTTTTTCTCGCGGCGTTAACTTCCATTACCGGTGATTTTGCGGAGGCAGTACGGCTTTCATCCGAGATTCTGGTTACCCGCGGACGCATTTTTCCGGCCACAACCTGCAACATCGAACTCGAGGCGGCGATGGAAGACGGCAGCCGGGTGCGGGGCGAAACAAAAATTACCGCGAGCAAAGGCAAGATCAAAGAACTGTTTCTGGTTCCACCGGATCCTCAGCCCCTTCCGCAAACTCTGGAGGCGATCCGGCGAGCCGACATAATCACCATCGGTCCGGGATCGCTGTTCACCAGCCTGATTCCCAATTTGCTGGTTCGCGGAATAGCCGGGGCAATCGCCGCTTCCAAGGCGATGAGGGTGTACATTTGCAATTTAATGACCCAGCCCAATGAAAGTCTGGGCTTGAGCGCCGCGGAGCATATTCGCGCCTTAAACGACCATGCCGGAGGCAATATTTTCGACTACGCGATGATCAATCGCACGCCTGTCTCGGCCCCGCTACAAGCAAAATACAACCTCGAAGGGGCCGCGCAAATAGTCGCTGATTTGGGCGAGATCGAAAAACTTGGAGTAGTTCCTGTTCTCGGGGACTATTTGGAAGAGGGCGAAGTCGCCCGCCACGCGAGTGGCCGAGTCGCCCGCGATCTTCTACGGTTGTTCACCAAATCGGAGAAGAAGCTGGATCCCGCGTCCGCTGGCGGCGGATCAATGTAGCGGATCGGGCGCGTTCTGCCTTCGTTTCGGTATTCCGTTCTCGAAGAAGAACTTCCTCGTTCTACCATCCGGCAGTTTTACGTCAGTCTCAATAACTTGCTTGCGGTTCCTATCCAAGATGTAGTCATAGGTATATTGTTCCCCATTCGCGAGCTCTTGCGCTAACACCCTTCCGCCCCGGTACTTATTGCGCAACATCATTCTCCATTCCCCATCCGTGATTACGGTCATCAAATACGGATTGTTCGCAGAGCGATTAAGGCGCTCGTACTCAAAACGATACAGCACCCGCGAAGCATCAGCGACAGTTTGTAAATGTCCAATGGAATCATACGAGTATTTCCGAATATTACCGGAATCGTCTCCTGCCTCGATGATTCGGGAAGCGCCATCGTATCGGAATTTAATTGTGTGTCCGGATGTAGAAATTAGCTTTTCTAGGTTACCGCTGGCCTTGTCGCGCTGTAATTGTATGCGGTGGTCTGCCCCATCGCGCATCTCCAGGGGCGCTTTCTGGGCGCAGTCCTTTGCGTGATAAGAATCGGGGAAGAGAAACTCACGTCCATCGGCGAAGTGGAAACTCCAACCAACGCCGTTCCACGTGATTTGTGCTCCATAAAATTCTGATGACGTCTCAGTATGACGGTAAACTGCATCCGCGTAACCGGTGCCTTCGGAGATGCGCGGAAAATGAATTTGGCGCCCGTCCTCCAGGTACAAATCCGAATATGTGTAGGGATGATTATCGCCTGACTGACAAATGTTATAAGGGTGGTCATGGGCCAAGCCGAAAGCTCCAGCGTAGTAGTCCCAGGTATGATAAGTCCTCGTGAGCACCAAGGGCATGACGTCGGCAACGAAGAGATCCGTCTGGCGCAACACGAACATTCCCGAATGCAGATCGACTTCGAACTGGTTGATTGGCGATTCATGCCGCAGCGTCGGCTGCTTGAACAGGATGGAAGTCTTGAACTTCAGGGAGTGCGATCCAGAGTCGGGCAGAGAGACCACAACGTACGGATAGGCTCCGTCCCACGTGGGCGTGGAATTCAGGTGCGCTAACAGCTTAACGTGAATAGGACCGTTCGCTGCACGCTTATGGGGTTGGTTCCGAAACCGCAATGCGATTGAACCACTCAGCAGCACAAGGAGCGCGCACCACTTCCACACCGCCGGAATGCTGAACATCGGGGTGCGTTTTCTATTCACCTCCGGACCGTTCTCGGAAGCATCCACAATTTACAAAGGCTACCTCAACCTCAGCGACAGTGGCAGATTACTTGCGGGTGGATACTATTCTCAAATGTGAGTCTCTCGAAATTTAAGGGCCACGCAGACCGAAATACTCATTCTCGCTGTATATTGTCTCGAATGCCAAAATCCACCAGGATCACCGGGAATCATCGCATTGCCATCGCGATTATGGCGGCGGGAAAAGGCACTCGTCTCAAATCCCGAGTCCCGAAAGTTTTGCACGAGGTGGGCGGCAAGCCATTGCTGGCGCATGTGATTGCCGCTGCGACGCGGGTCGTTCCAGCAGATGATGTCTTTGTGATTATCGGACACGAAGCCGCACGGGTTCGCGATGCGGTGGTTCACATGGGCGTGCGGTTTGTGTCGCAAGACGAGCAACGCGGCACCGGGCATGCCTTGATGGTTGCGCGGGATGCATTGAAAGAATACGGCACCGCCATCGTGCTCTCCGGGGATGCACCTCTCATTCGGTCGGAGACAATCGAAAGACTGCGCGACTTCCACGCTTCCAAGAAAGCGGATATGACTATACTTTCCGCCTGCTTGGAAGATCCTGCCGGGTACGGAAGAGTGATCCGAAAGAACAAAAACGGCGCGAAAGTGACCGCGATCATAGAAGAGAAATCCGCGAGGCCGGCGCAGCGAAAGATTCGCGAGATCAACTCCGGATTCTATGCGTTTAACGTGAAATCGCTCTTCACACAAATCAATCAACTTCAGACCAACAACGCTCATGGCGAGTATTACCTCACGGATATGGCGGCGGTTTTGGTGAAAGCCGGGCAAAACGTCGTTGCAATCGAGGCCGAGAACACCCCCGAAATACTGGGCGGTAATACTCGCGCCGAATTGGCGGACATTGACCAGCTGATGCGCCGGGCCAAAGCGCGGCAGTTGATGGCGGAGGGGGTGACTATTTTTTATCCCGACACATGCGTGATTGATAGTGATGCGCGGGTCGGTTCAGACACCACCATCGAGCCGTTTGTTCAAATCCTGGGAAACACGCGCATCGGCGGCGATTGCCGCGTGCGGTCTTATTCGGTGATCCAGGATTCCGAAATTGGGGATAGCGTGCTGGTTCGTCAGGGATGCATTCTGCATGAGGCCAAAGTAAAGAGCGGCGCAGTGGTTGGGCCATACTCCCATCTGCGTCCCGGCAGCGAAATCGGAGAGGGAGCGCACGTAGGAAACTTCGTCGAAACCAAGAAAGTTCGCCTGGGAAAAGGATCGAAGGCAAATCACCTGACATATCTCGGAGACGCAGAAATCGGCAAGAACGTAAACATTGGAGCTGGAACTATTACCTGTAATTATGACGGCGGGAAGAAGCACACGACAATCATTGAAGACGACGTTTTCGTTGGAAGCGATTCCACGCTGGTTGCGCCGGTCACGATAGGAAAAGGATCTTATGTGGCCGCGTCCTCATGCATCACGAAGAACGTACCGGCGGATTCCCTCGCCCTCGGCCGCGCCAAGCAAGTCATCAAGGATGGCTGGGCAAAAGAGAAACGAAAAAGCCGGGTAACGGCTGCTGCGGGCAATCAGGAAAGGTGACAAGTCCGGACGGGCGAAACGCCGATCGCTCCCTCGAAAAATCGGAAATGCGCTATTTCGATACGGCCGCGAACAATGGAGAGTGAATTAAAGATTGAAATTGCTTGTCGTCGGCCTTGAAATGCATTTGCAGATTTGAGCTGTCCGAATCCACGTTCACATCCTGCAGCGCAGCCTTCTCAATCGGAGTTGCCGTCATGCGCCGGTAGAGCACTCCCGCCTTTACCAATGAGGAGAGCGTCATTGCCGTGGTGGAATCTGAAGTGATGACGTCCAAGTCAAAAGTAACGCCGTCGGTAAAATTCATGGTGTAGCGCGATCCGAGGACCCGCTTTTTAACCATGTCGAAGTCGGCCAGCTTGCTGGCATCGCCCAGCGCAGACAGCAACATGTTTTGCGTGCCCTGCTGATCGAGAATGCTCCACACCGCGCCAGAATCTACCGACCCAATCATGTCTGCCATTTGCGGATTCGAGTCGAGAGTAGGACTATATCCGTCGCGCGCGTCCAGAGCTCCCCGGAGAGCGCCGCTATCTCCGAACAGCAAAGTGTTGTCATCCAGAAACATCATCTGCATGCCGCCGGACATGTTGTATAAGGAGGAATCGCGATATTTCACCGGCCTGATCTTATGCAGCAGGAGTTTTTTTAAGACTGTTTTCTCGTAGAACGAGCCCTCTGCCAATCCCACGACTTTGAGTCCCTGCTTCCCGGCCCGGTATGAAACAAACGTGAGCTGATCCACATCTTTGTCGGGATCAATTCCAACTCCCTTGAGCGCCACTTCAAACTGTTTGAGGCTTTCGGGAAGAACCTGCTGCTGCAACGCCATGGCAGTGTCGGAATTTTTCAGAGCCCGATAGTCCACTGAGATGAGTTGTTGCAGCTCAGAAGGAATAACCGAGCGGGCCGAAGTTCCAAGCGGTGCGCACCATGCGACGGCATTGAACACCAACGAAACAGCGCAAAGCTTAACGAAGTTCATAACATCCTCTTAAAGGGAACGGACGATTAGTAATTAGATGCAACTTTCAGAAATTCGTGAACCCATAGGAGTTATTGTATGGCATCAGGCCCAGGGGAAGGATGAAACCAAAGTACATAAATAGGTACGATGAAGATGAACGCGTTGGGAACGAGACGAGACTTCCTGAGCCGAGTCAGATTCTGCCGCCGATTGTTCGAAGAATCCAATCAGGGTTTCCAGGGGCTGGGAGGGTCGTCGTCATCGAGCGCGAGCCAGACGCCGACTCCGCCAATCGCGCCTATGGCACCGTACTTCACGTACACCGAGGTAAACGGACCGCCCGAACCCGCCGGAAC